>CAWEUA010000025.1:0-382101 GCA_963812055.1 uncultured Actinomycetota bacterium | reverse complement strand
GCCGAGGCGGGCCGCCTCGGTCAGCTCCGGCCGGTCCAGGGCGGCTCCGGCCGCGGCGAGGGAGCCGGCGATACCGGCCAGGCCGTGCGACCAGTTCGGCATCTCTCCCCTCGGCTGGAGCATGAAGCGCTGCGGCACGAACAGCCAGTTCAGGCCGGTCGGCAGCTCCTCCTTCTCGGCCAGGACGACGTCCACCGCCCGGTCGGCGAGCTCGGCCGCGCCCGGCACGTCGTACCGGAGGGCCCAGAGGGCGCCGACCAGACTACGGCCGCGTTGCCGAGCGTCACGTCGTTGCAGCGCCCCTCCGGGACGTACCGGACGGGATCCAGGAACGAGGGCTGCCAGCCGTCGGGAGTCGCCAGCTCGAGCAACCGGGCGACGGCGTGGTCGGCGCCGGGCGCGCCCAGAGCGGTGAGGGCGCCGATGGTGCTGACCAGCCCTTCGAAGTAGTCGAACTCGGTCTGGTGCGCGATCCGGCCGACCAGGGTCTCGGCGATGCCGTCGGCGAGGGCGCGCTCGTGGGCCGTGAGCTCGCGGGTCAACCGGATCTCGGCGAGGAGGTGGGCGAGGCCGCCGACGCCGCTGTGCATCCCGTAGGCGTACTCACCGGGCTCCGACTCGTCCGGGTTGCTCGGGGAGCCACGGTCCGTCGTCGCCGGACTGCACCCGGGTCTGCGCCCACGCCCACGAGCGCTCGGCGAGGTCGCGGTAGGCAGAAGCGTCGTGGGGCACGCGCCGATGCTGCCATGCGACCGCGTGCCGGCGCTCGCCAGAACTTGGGCACGAACGTGGGCAGTGGAGCGGATCCCGGGGCACGAACCAGGATCAAGGTCGCCCGCGGGGAGGTGCTAGGCCGACGGCGGCGGCCAGCTCGAAGCACCGAGCTCGCGGGACAGCGACCGGGCGGTCTCCCGCACCTGGTCGCCGGCATCGGTCTCGGTCGAGCCCGAGACGACGACACCGATCGCGCCCACGACCCCGCCCCACGAGTCGAAGACCGGTGATCGCGAGCGAGCTCCTTCGCCGAGCACCGCCTCGTCCTGCTCGACGGGCGATGCCGGTGGCCACGGTCTCCCTCGAGCTGTCGTCGTACGTCGTCGGGCGAGGTGAGCGTCTCGCCCGTCATGCTGCGGCGCACGCCGTGGGCGACATCGGGTCGGCGCGTCTCGAGCAGGAACGCGAGCATGGCCTTACCGAGCGCGCTTGCGTGGGCGGGGATCACGATCCCGACCTCGGGCATCTGCCGGCTGCCGTCCGCACTCGGCTCGTGGTGGATCATGACGACGTCGTCGAGGAGCAGCACGCCTGCGCACCGCCAGCCCGGTGCGGCGGGCCAGGTCCTCGGCCCCGGGGATCGCTTAGTCCGCAGCTCGAGGGTGTCGAGGTAGACGTTGCCCAGTCGGAGCCGGCCGGGCCGAGCCGGTAGCGGCTGGTGCCGCGCTCCTGCGACACCATGCCGTGCGCGACCAGCGTCCGCACGATGCCGTGCATGGTGGACGGCGGCCGCTCGAGGCTCCACGGGAGCTCGGCGAGGCTCGTCCGCCGCGCCCCCTGGAGGGCGATCAGGACCCGGATCGCGCGGTCCACGGACTGGATCACCGTAGCGCCTCCTGAGCTTGCGACCGAGCGGGAGAGCGGTGGGCACAAAGTATGCGAAACGTCTTGCTGTGTCAGGGGACACAGGGGTACTTTTCGATCACATTCGACTATGTCGAATGTCATTCGAAGACTCGAGCAGGAAAGTTTCGACATGCTCGACGAGACCACCACGGTCCAGAAGCTCGCCGCGGAAGCCATCGGCACCGCGTTCTTGGTGTTCATCGGGGTCGGCTCGGTGCCCGCCACCTTGATCGTGAACGGCAACGCGCCGTTCACCATGGCCGACCTCGGGATGATCTCCCTGGCGTTCGGCACGATCGTGATCGCCACCGTCTACGCACTCGGGCACGTGGGCGGCAACCACATCAACCCCGCGGTCACGCTGGGGCTGGCCGTCTCGGGCAAGTTCCCGTGGTCGCAGGTGCCGGGCTACATCGCCGCGCAGGTCGTCGGCGCCGTGGTCGGGGCCGCCGCGATCATCGGCGTCCTCGGGCACAAGGCCAGCGACGTCGGCCTCGGGGTCGCGTCGTACGGCGACATCAGCTGGGGCCGGCGTTCACCGCGGAGTTCGTCGGCACCTTCATCCTGGTGTTCACGATCTTCGGCGTCATCTACCGCAAGGCCGCCGCCGGCTTCGCCGGCGTCGCTATCGGTCTCGTCGTCTTCGCCGCGATCATCCCGGTCGCCCCGGCCACCGGCGCGTCGATCAACCCGGCCCGCACGTTCGGCCCGATGCTGGTCCAGCAGATCGCCGGCGGCGACGTGAAGTGGGAGCAGCTCCCGGTCTACCTGGCCGCCGAGCTCCTCGCGGGCGCCCTGGCCGCGCTCTGCTACGCCTTCATCGCCCACACGCCCGCCGACAAGGCGGCCGTTGCCCCGGGGATCGACCTCGCGGATCCTGAAGAAGCGCCCCTCACCCAGGCCACGGCCTGACGACCGGCCGAGAACCGAGAGGAGACTCATGAAGAAGCTCATCAACGACCCGAACGACGTCGTGGTCGAGGCCCTGCTCGGCATCGAGGCCGCCCATCCTGACCTCCAGGTCGACCACGCCAACAAGATCATCTACCGCGGCGACGCCCCCAAGCCCGGCAAGGTGGGGATCATCTCCGGCGGCGGCTCGGGACACGAGCCGTTGCACGGCGGCTTCGTCGGGCTCGGGATGCTCGACGCGGCCTGTGCGGGCGAGATGTTCACCTCGCCCGTGCCCGACCAGATGCTGGCCGCGACCAAGCTGGTCGACGGCGGAGCCGGGGTGCTCCACGTCGTGAAGAACTACACCGGCGACGTCATGAACTTCGAGATGGCCGCCGAGATGGCCGCGGCCGAGACCGGAGCGAAGGTCGTCTCGGTGGTCACCGACGACGACGTCGCGGTCCAGGACTCCACCTGGACCGCGGGACGGCGCGGGGTCGGGGTCACCGTGCTCCTGGAGAAGATCGCCGGAGCCGCCGCCGAGCAGGGTCGTGACCTCGAGCCGTGGCCGACATGGCGCGGAAGGTCAACGCTCAGGCCGCAGCATGGGCGTCGCGCTGACCTCGTGCACGGTTCCGGCGGCGGGCGAGCCCGACGTTCGAGCTCGGTGAGGACGAGATGGAGCTCGGTGTCGGCATCCACGGCGAGCCGGGCCGCCAGCGGTCCCGCTGGCGCCGGCCAAGGAGATCGCCGAGATGTTGGTCGAGCCGATCCTGTCGGACCTGCCGTTCGGCGGGGCGACGCGGTCATCGCCTTCGTCAACGGCCTGGGTGGCACGCCGCTGATCGAGCTCTACGTGATGTACAACGAGGTTCACAAGATCTTGTCGAGCATGGCGTGAGCGTGGCTCGGTCGCTGGTCGGGTCCTACATCACGTCGCTGGAGATGGCCGGCTCGTCGGTCACGCTGCTCAAGGTCGACGACGAGCTGCTCTCGCTCTGGGACGCTCCGGTAGGACTCCAGCACTGAGGTGGGGGATCTGACGCGATGACCGACGACGTGACCACGGCGGCCCTCGACGCATGGGTACGGCGCTTCGCCGCGCTCGTCGGCAGGAGCGTGACCACCTCACCGAGCTGGACTCCGCCATCGGCGACGCCGACCACGGGACCAACATGGACCGGGGGATGAAGGCCGCCGTGGCCGCGTTGGACGAGCTCGGGCCGGCCGGCGCCGGACCGATGTTCACCAAGGTCGGGATGACGCTGTGTCCACGGTCGGTGGCGCGAGCGGGCCGCTGTACGGCACGCTCTTCCTGCGCATGGGCACGCGTTCGGTGACGTGACGACGTACCTCCCGAGCAGGTCTGCGCCGCATTCCGTGCCGGGCTCGAGGGCGTCGTCGCGCGTGGCAAGGCGCAGGCCGAGGACAAGACGATGTACGACGCGCTGGCCCCGGCCGTGGACGCGCTCGAGGCAGGGCTGAAGGACGGGCTCGGCCTCGGCGAAGCGCTGGGCCGGCTCGAGACGCAGCCGACGCCGGCCGCGACGCGACCATCCCGATGCTGGCCCGCAAGGGCCGCGCCAGCTACCTCGGCGAACGCAGCGTCGGCCACCAGGACCCCGGGGCGACGAGCGTCGCGCTGCTCGTCGCCGCAGCCGCAGACGCCCTCGCCTGAAGGAGAGACACCATGACTTCAGGGCAGGCGTCGGCATCGTCGTCGTCTCACACAGCCGGGCACTGGCACGGGCCGCGCTGGCACTCGCCGACGAGATGCTGCACGGCCGCCCCGTCCGGATCGAGCTCGCGGCCGGGCTCGACGAGACGACGTTCGGCACCGACGCCGTCCAGGTCAAGCAGGCGATCGAGGCGGTCGACGGCCCCGCGGCGTCGTCGTCCTGATGGACCTCGGCAGCGCCGTCCTCAGCGCCGAGCTGGCCCTCGACCTCCTCGACGACCCCACGACCCGCGAGCCGGGTCACCCTGTCGTCCGCGCCGATCGTGGAGGGGCTGGTGGTCGCCGCGGTCGCCGCGTCGGGCGGCGCGAGCCGGGCCGAGGTCGCCGCCGAGGCCCGCAACGCGCTGCTCGGCAAGGCCGCCCACCTGTCCCTCCCGATGAGGCACGTCCGACGAGACCGCGTGGCGTCTCGGCGGAGGTCATCGGCAGTGTTCGCGGTCGACAACAGCCACGGGCTCCACGCGCGGCCGGCCGCGCGACTGGTCAGCCGAGGTCAGCGGTCTCGACGCCGCCGTGACCTCTCACAACACCACCACCGGCACCGGCCCGGTGCCGGCCGAGCCTCAGCCGGGTCGCCACGCTCGGCGCCCAGCAGGGGCACCAGGTGGAGATCCGCGCCTCCGGTCCGCAGGCCCAGGAGGCGGTCGAGCACCTGCTCGCCCTGGCCGCCCGAACTTCGACGAGACCGCTGTCTCACCACGGTCGAGCCCGCGCCGGTGCCGGGCCCGTCCGCCGGCGTCGCCCGGCATCGCGATCGGCCCGGTACGGCGGCTCACCGTCGCACCGGTCGAGGTCGACGAGACCCAGGTCGGCGAGCCGGCGGCGAGTGGCGGCGCGTGGTCGAGGCCGTCGCCGAGGTACGCCGCGACACCGAGCACCTCCGCGCGCTCACCGTCCGCGAGGTCGGGGAGGCCGAGGCCGCCATCTTCGACGCCCACCTGGCGCTGCTCGCGGACTCCGAGATGCTCGCCGACGTCAAGCGGCGGATCTCCGAGGGTGTCGGGGCTTTCGCGGCCTGGACGGCCTGCCTGACCGAGATCGAGCGCGAGTGGTCCGCGCCTTCCGGACCCCTACCTCCGTGAGCGCGCGGCCGACGTCCGTGCGGTCGGCGACCAGGTACGCCGGGCGCTCGCCGGCGCCGCGGCCGAGCAGACGCTGGACGAGGGCGTCCTCGTCGCGCGTGACCTGACGCCTGCCCAGGCCGCGCGCTCGACACCTCGTCGGTGCACGGGATCGTGCTGGCCGCCGGGAGCGCCACGTCGCACGCTGCGATCCTGGCCCGCTCCCGTGACATCCCGCTGGTCGTCTCGGCCGGCCGTGACGTGCTCACCGTACCGGAGGGCACGCCGCATCGTCATCGACGGTACGACCGGGAGATCCATGTCGACCCCGACCCGGCGGCGTCGAGGACTACCGGCGGCGCGCCGCCGAGCTCGCCGCACGGCGTACCCGCGACCTCGCGCGCGCCAGCGAGCCGGCGACACCCGCGACGGCACGCACGTCCTCGTCGCGGCCAACCTCGGCTCGTTCGCCGACGCCCGTGCCGCCTTCGCCGCCGGCGCCGACGAGGCCGGGCTGGTTCGCACCGAGTTCCTGTTCCTCGGCCGGAACGAGCGCCCCGGACGTCGAGGAGCAGGAGCGGGAGTACGTCGCGATCGCCGAGGCCCTGGGCGGCCGGCGGGTCGACCCTGCGCACGCTGGACGTCGGCGGAGACAAGCCGCTGTCCTACCTGCCGATGCCGCCCGAGGACAACCCTTTCCTGGGGTCTGCGAGGCCTCCGGCTCGCGCTCGACCGCCCCGCCCTGCTCGCCGACCAGCTCGTGGCGGTCTGCTGGCGCGCGACGCTCGCCGACCAGCCTGATGTTCCCGATGGTGTCCACCGCCCCGAGCTGCGGCGGGCCCGCGAGGCGCTGGATGCGGCGGCCGGCCGAGACGGACTCCCGGCGGGTCTGCGGGTCGGGATGATGGTGGAGGTGCCGGCCGCGGCCCTGAAGATCGAGTCGTTCCTCCCGCATGCTCGACTTCGTCAGCATCGGCACCAACGACCTGACCCAGTACACCCTCGCGGCGGAGCGCGGTAACCCGGCGGTCGCGGCGCTCTCCGACGCGCTCGACCCGGCGTCCTGCAGCTGGTCGACCGGGTCTGCCAGGCGGCTCGCGGTCGCGTCGACGTTGCCGTGTGCGGCGAGGTCGCCGCGGACGCGGCCGCTGTGCCGCTGCTGGTCGGGCTCGGGGTGGGCGAGCTGAGCGTCGGTCCGCACGCCGTACCGAGGGTGAAGGCGCGGGTGCGCGAGCTCGACCTCGAGCAGTGCCAGGTCGTGGCCAAGCAGGCGCTCTGGCTCGAGAGCGCCACCGAGGTGCGCGAGTTCGTGCGGCGACGGTGGGTTCTGAGGCTCAGACCAGGCGCTCGGGTCCGGCAGGCACGTCGACGGCGTGCTCTCGGAGCACCGACAGCGAGATGACCTCGAGGGCCCGCTCGTTCGTCGAGGCGAGGACGACCGGGCGCGGCCACGCCGTCGTGGTAGGCCTGCAACCACCGGGCGGCGACCACGCACCAGCGGTCACCGGGCTGCAGCCCCGCGAAGGCATACTCCGGCATCGGCGTCGACAGGTCGTTGCCGACCGACCGCTGGTGCTCGAGGAACTCCTCGGTCACCACCGCGCACACCGCGTGCAGGCCGATGTCCTCCTCGCCGCAGGAGCAGTTGCCGTCGCGGTAGAAGCCGGTCATCGGCTCGCCGCCGCACGGGTCGAGCTCGTCTCCGAGAACGTTCCGCTCCGGGGTCACTGACCTGCACCTCCCTTGGCCGAATCGGGCGTCTTCTACCCCGGATTATCACCGGGTCCGAAGGGATTCTTTACCCAGCCGTTCGGTTGAACTTTGCCGAATTCACCTGACATAGACCCCGTTGAGGCCGTAGAAAATGCTCAGGAACGGGGGTTCCCTCATGATGCAGACGTCACCGGACGTCACGATCGCCCGCTGGCGGAAGTTCGGGCGGGATCGGCTGTACGTCGCGCGCGCCGACGGCACGAAGCTCGGCTACTGGGACCTGGTCACCGACGAGGGCCACCCGGAACGGCCCGAGCTGGCCGAGATCCTGGAGCTCGCCTACCTCAGCTGGGGGTCCGAGCGGTTTCCTCGGACGTCCGAGGAAACCGCCTCGATCGCGTGACCGGGCGCGGCTGACGCCCGACCGGGTCGACCCAGCCGGAACGGTCCACTGGATCGGAATTGGACGTCGACCCGCCGTCCATGGGCTGTGACATTGCTGCCCATGGAGCACGACCGCGCCGCACCACCGACCCAGCGACCGCGGGTCGGGTTCCTCGGGCTCGGCCACATGGGCGAGCCGATGGCGACCCGTCTTGCCGGAGCAGGCACCGACCTGACGGTGTGGAACCGCAGTCCCGAGAAGACCGAGCTGCTGCGGGCCGCCGGTGCGGCCGTGGCTGCATCGGCGTACGAGGTCGTCGAGAGCTGCGACATCGTGCTCATGATGCTGGCGAACGGTCCGGTCACCGACGCGGTCCTGGGCCGGAGTGCCGCCGGCTTCGAGCTCCCGGTCGCGGGTCGGATCGTGGTCAACATGGGCACGGTCTCACCGGAGTACTCCCAGGCCCTGGGCGACCACCTCCACGCCCACGGCGCGCGTTTCGTCGAGGCGCCGGTCTCGGGTTCTCGGGTGCCCGCGTTCTCCGGGGCCCTGGTCGCGATGCTCGCGGGCGACGACGACGTACTCGACCTGGTCGAGGGTGTGCTGGCGCCGATGGCGGCGGCCACGTTCCGATGTGGCGAGGTCCCCCGGGCGATCGAGACCAAGCTCGCCGCGAACGTCTTCCTGATCGGGATGGTCACGGCGCTGGCCGAGGCGGTCCACTTCGCGCGCGGACGGGGGCTCGACACGGAGATCCTTCGGTCCGTCCTCGACGCCGGCACGATGGCGAGCGCGCTGTCGCGGGTGAAGCTCGCGAAGCTGGTCGAGGGGGACCATGCACCCCAGGCTGCCGTCTCCGATGTCCTCTACAACAACCGCCTGATCCTCGACGCGGCCGAGGCCCGAGGGCTGTCGATGCCGTTGCTGCGCGTCTGCGGATCCCTGTTCGCCGCCACCGAGGACCTCGGCCACGGGAACGACGACATGGTCCGGGTGATCGACGCCCTCACGGCGCTGCCGTCCACCCCGGGTCGCTCGACCCGGAGTGACATCCGGCGCCATCCGGCCCTGGTGAGGGGAGCGTGACCTCGTGGGTCCCGACCTCCGCGGGGAGCTTCGGCTCGCGTCGGACCTCCGTGTCTCGATCGGTGGGTGACGTCCGGCTCCATCCGGCCCTGGTGAGGGGGAGCGTGACCTCGTTACTCTCGACGTCCGCGGGAGCTTCGCTCCGTCAACTTCCGTGTCTCGATCGGTGGGTGACGTCCGGCGCCATCCGGCCCTGGTGAGGGGAGCGTGACCTCGTTACTCTCGACGTCCGCCGGAGCTTCGCTCCGTCGGACGTCTCGGGCCATAGGCCTGGGAGGTGCCGGTGGGCGCAGCGAGCAGTCGGCGGGACGACCGGGTGCTGGCGTACACCCGCGGCGTCTCGCTCTTCATCGTCCCGTTCCTCGTGGTCGCGTTCGTGATCCTCTACCTCTTCCCAACCCACACCGCCCGGCTCTGGGCATGGACGATCCCTATCACGATGACCTCGATGACGCTGGCATCGGCGTACCTCGGTGGGGCGTACTTCTTCGTGCACGTGGCCCGGTCGCGCCATTGGCACGAGGTCGGCACCGGGTTCCTGGCGGTGACGACGTTCGCGAGCCTGCTGGGGGTGGCGACGATCCTGCACTGGGAATTGTTCGCCCACGACCACCTGGCGTTCTGGCTGTGGGCGGGGCTGTACTTCGTCGCGCCCTTCCTGGTGCTCGGCGCCTGGCTCGCCAACCGGAGGTACGCCGCGCCGGCGGCGGCCGGCGACGTCCTGCTGCGACCGGTCGAGCGCGCCGCGCTGACCGTCGTCGGCGGCGTCGCCCTGGTCACCGGGATCGTGATGTTCCTGGCGCCCGCTGGCATGACCGACATCTGGCCGTGGCCGCTCACCGACCTGAGCTGCCGAGTGGTCGGCGCGACGTTCTGCCTGGGCGGGGCGTTGGCCGGCGTCTGCGTCGACCCGCGGTGGAGCGCCGCGCGGATCATGCTGCAGGTCGAGACGCTCATGCTCTCGCTGATACTCCTCGCCGCCGTGCGCGCGCACGACGAGCTACGGTCCGAACCCTTGTCCTGGCCCTTGCTGCTCGGGAGCCTGGGGATGCTGGCGGGATCGGCGTACCTCTGGGCGACCTACGAACACCACTCTCGAGCGGCGCGGCCCGATGGCATCGATGACCTGGGTCGGGACGCGCACCCGACCTAACCGGGTGGCGGGAGAGTCACGCCGAAGCCGGCGACCGCCAGTCGGAGCAGGACCTGTCCGGGCGCGAGCAGATCGGCGATCCGAGCCGCGCTCAGGACCTCCAGCTCGCCCAGCCGGACGGCGTACGCCTCGGGGCCGGCCAGCCGGGCCCGCTGCAGCTCGACGGTGTTGTGCCAGACCTTCATCCGCGACTCGCGCAGGAAGCGCTTGGACGACAGCCGGTTCAACGGCTGGAGCAGCGCGGTCGGTGAGGGAGCGCCCGCGCACGGCGAGCTCGGCGTCCTCGGCGGCGACCCGGCCCGCGAGCACGCCGTCGATCAGCTCGTGGTCTCGGCGCCGCGACGCCATCAGCGAGGCGTCCGCGAAGTCGTCGTCGGAGATGACGGCGAGCAGGGCCTGCGGCAGGTCGTAGTTGACGTGCGCGTTGATGCCGAGGAGCACGTGGCGCAGCGCGGGCAGGTCCGGCGGCGCGTCGAAGGCGAGCCGCCAGGGTCGCGCGGGAGCGCCGCCGCCGAGGTGTGCGTCGAGGGCGACGACGTACAGCTCGGCGAACGCGACGTCCCAGCGCTCGACCCACCCCGGGTCCTCGAACTCACCGGCGTCGACCGCCTTCCCGACGGCCAGCGTCGTCCGCTGGTAGGTGCCGAGAAACTCGCGGAGGTAGGCCTGCTCGGGCGCCAGTCCGTGGAGGCGCTCCTGCATGGAGCGGACGACGGACTCGACGGCCTCCGACACGTGGACTCCCGGGTGCTCCTACGCCTGCGGCGGGAGCTCGCGTTCGGCGCCGGTCGGCTCGAGGTCGTCGTGCAGGTGGTGTCGTACGCCGCGGTCGGGCCGGGCCGCGAAGAAGTAGATGGCGCCGACGACCGCGATCACGAACATCACCAGCAGGGTGATCCAGTCCAGGTTGAAGTACGCCCGTGGCGACGACAACCCGGAGGGGAGGACGACGTTGATCAGCATCAGCCCGAGGTAGAGCGTCGCGATCACGGTCACCGTGGTGCCCCAACGGCCGAGCGTGAACCGGCCCTCGGGCACCCAGCCGCGGGCCCGGGCCACCCAGGCGGCGATCACGGTCATCAGGAAGGACAGATAGATGCCACTGACGCCGAAGGACACCAGCGCCACCAGCGCGTTGACTCCGCCCGGGTAGGTGATGAACAGGAAGTGCTTGTCCTGGGCGGGTGAGGCGAACACCAGCAGCACGAAGAGCGCGGTGACGGTCGCGCCCGCAATCAGCGCGTTGACCGGCGTGCCGAAGCGTGAGTGGACCCGCGAGATCCACTTCGATGCGGGCAGGGCCTCGTCGCGGGAGTAGCTGAACAGCAACCGGCTGCCCGCGCCCTGGATCGACGTGCCGCACGAGAAGAACGCGAAGATGATCATCAGCAGCAGGAAGTCCTGCACCCCGGACGGCAGTTGTCCGAGGATGTACGGCACGCCGCCGCCGACCGCGTCGCCGACGCCCTTGACGCCGTCCCCGGGGATGGCGAGCAGCAGCGCTGCCGTGAGCACGAGCGAGCCGATGCCGCCCCAGATCACGGCCAGGCGCATGGCACGCGGCACCTGGCGGCCGGCATCCTTGGTCTCCTCGGAGATGTCACCGGCGGACTCGAAGCCGTAGTAGATGTAGACCGGTGCGAGCACCGCGATCAGCGCGGCTGCCAGCCAGCTGCCGTGGAAGTTCAGGGCGAGCGGGTTGGTTGCCGCGTGCTGCACACCTTGGGTGGAGAACAGGTAGCCAAAGCCGTGGTGGAAGCCGTGGATCGCCAGGATGATCGCGATCCCGAAGGTGCCGACGATCTCGACGTACACCCCGAACTGGGCGACCCGCCCCATCACCTGGGCGCCGGTGATGTTGAGGATGGTCTGGATCACCAGGAGCAGCACCGTGATCCACAGGATCGTGAAGTGATCGGCGGGATCGAGGTTCCAGTGGAACCAGTTGTGGGTCAGCGCGGCGAAGTAGCTGACGACCCCGGTGTCGACCGCGGCGACGGTGATCAGCAGAGCGAAGCCGTAGAACCAGCCGACGAACCACCCGTAGCCGGCGCCGACGGAGAACTTCGAGTACTGGTAGAGCGCGCCCGCGACCGGGTAGTGGCTCGCGAGCTCACCGAAGACCAGCGCGACGAACAGCATCCCGATGATCGGGATGAAGTTCAGCCAGATGTACGCCGGCCCACCGGTGCCGAGGCCGAGCACGAACAGGGAGTAGATCCCCACCATCGGGGACAGGTAGGTGAACGCGACCGAGAAGTTGGCGAACAGGCCGAGGACCCGACGCAGCTGCGGTTGGTACCCCAGGCTGGCCAGGCGGGCATCGTCCGCGTCGGTGTGGGCAGAGGCGGATTCGGCAGGATCGGCGGCGTGGCTCAACGGACGCTCCGGAACACTCGGGCCGCGGAATCGGCCGCGGCACTCCTGGCTCAGCCCCGACTGAGCCCCGCCCGCTCCGCCGAGAGCAGGGCGCGCGGCGAACCGAACATAGACCCGCGCATGGCTAGGGGGAAGAGGGACGTCGCCGAGTCGTCAGGTGACGACTCGGCGCGATTTCGATGCCTCTTCGCGCCGACTCGACGTCTTTTCCGTGTCTCCTTGCGCCGACTCGGCGATCTCCTCGTCGGCCGGGGGACTCGGAGCCATCCAGTCCTCGGCGGCGTCCAGGAGGCGCGGGAGCACCAGCGTGGGAAGCAGGAGGGGAAGCAGGAGGAGCTTGAGCCAGTCCCACGCCGTGTTGCCGGTGAAGCCCGTCCACGCCCACGGCACCAGGTATCCGGCGAGCACGACCGATCCGCTGACGACCAGTGCGATCGCGACGACCGTCGCGTGGCGAGCCGTCCAGCGCGGGGGTGGACGCCAGAACGTCGAGGTGGCGATCACCAACGGCAGCAGGGCGAGGCTCAGCCAGTCCCACATCGTGTTGCCGGTGAAGCCGGTCCAGCCCCAGGGCACGAGATAGCCCGCGAGCACCAGCGCCGCGAACAGGGCGAGCGCGATCACACCGGTCGTCACATGGCTCGGGCCGAGATGCCCTCGGTGTCGCACCAGCAAGGGCACGAGGGCCACGGTGGCGGGAAGAGCCAGACCTTCGAGCCAGTCCCAGAGGGTGACCCGCCTCGACAGTCCCGTCCACGCCCACCCTTCGGCGTACCCGGCCCACAGGAAGAAGACCGCCAAGGCCACGAGGACGTAGACCCACCACCAGCCACGCCGGCGCGCGTGCTCGCTCACTCCCGCATTGTGCAACGCCCGGATCGCGTGGCGCCTCAGTCGGCGGTGATCTCCACCAGGTGCGGGTAGAACGCGACCCGGCCCGCGATCTCGGAGACCGCGTCGTACGGCGCGACGTAGGTCCACACGGCGTTCTCGGTGACCTGCTCGCCGTCGCGTAGCGAGTGGTACGACGCGTCCCCCTTGTAGGGGCAGTAGGTCTGATGGCTCGACGGTGCCAGCACGTCGGCGTCCACCGCGTCGAGGGGAAGGTAGTAGACCGGGCGGTACGTCGACTCCTGCAGCACCAGTGCGTCGTCGGTCTTGGCGATCACCCGGTCGCCCCATGTCACCGTCACGGTGGTGCCGGCGCCAGCAATGGTGATCGGGTGGTCCGGGCCCGGGACGAGGACCTGCTTGTCACTCATATCCGGGCAACCGGCCGCCCGGCGCGCGCCATTCCCGCCGGGCGACCGGCACGGACGTCGAGGCCTCGTGGCACCATCCGGACATGCCTCGACGTACGCCGCTGCGGCGCGCACTTCTGGCCGTTCTCGTGGTTCTCGGTCTCGCGCTGAGCGCGCAGTCCCTGATCGGGACGGCGTCCGCCACCCCACCGCCGACCTTCACCCTGCGCCCCGGCACCCAGCAGCTCGAGGTGCTCGACGCGTCGCCGGGCCTCCGGCTGCGATTGCTGCACCACGGCGCGATCGTCCACACCGGCACCGTCGACAGCCAGGGCAGCCTGATGTGGCGCCGGCTCACGGCGGGTCGGTACGCCGTCCAGACCACCGACGCGTCGTACACGAGCGGCACGGTGCGGGTGACCGGGATGAACGCCGCGCCACCGCCCCAGTCCTTCTACGACGCGCAGACGCTCGACGACGGCTTCGGCTTCATCACCACCCGAGACGGCACGACGCTCTCCGCGGACGTGTCGTTCCCGTCGTTCGGCTCCCCGCCCTACCCGACGGTGGTCGAGTACAGCGGCTACGACCCGAGCCGCCCGGGGACCGAGGAGGACCCCAACGCCTTCGCGCAGCTGTTCAACAACCTCGGCTACGCCTACGTCGGCGTGAACATCCGCGGCACGGGCTGCTCGGGCGGCTCGTTCCTGCCGTTCGAGCCGGTGCAGAGCCTCGACGGGTACGACGCGATCGAGACCATCGCGGCCCAGCCGTGGGTGAAGTCCCACAAGGTCGGGATGGTCGGCATCTCCTACCCCGGCATCGAGCAGCTGTACGTCGCGCGCACCCGGCCACCGCACCTGTCGGCGATCACGCCGCTCTCGGTCATCGACGACAGCTACCGCGGCACCCTGTGGCCCGGCGGCATCCTCAACACCGGCTTCGCCGAGCCGTGGGCCTCCGAGCGCGCCTCCGACGCGCGGCCGTTCGGCGAGGGCTGGGAGCACGGCGTGAACAGCCCGGAGTGCGACGCGAACCAGCTGGTGCGGTTGCAGAACCCCGACCCCGTGGCGCTGATCGAGGACAACCCGTTCTACAACCGGTCCTACTACCGGCGGATCGACCCGAGCAGGTTCGTCCACCGGATCAACGTGCCGGTCTACCTCGCCGGCGCCTGGCAGGACGAGCAGACCGGAGGCCACTTCCCGGCGTTCCTGCGCAAGTTCCGCCGGTCGCCGCAGTTCTACGCGACCATGTCGAACGGTTCCCACACCGAGGCGCTGAGCCTCGGTGAGTTCGGCCGCTACAGCGACTTCATCGACATCTACGTCGCCCATCGGGTGCCGGGCGTGCTCAAGCAGTTCGTCGCGCCGGTGCTGGCGAAGTCGATCACCGGGGTGTCCGGGCTCTCGCTCCCGCCGGGGCCGAGCTACTCGGGCCTGAACTACCGGCAGGCGAAGCGGAAGTTCGAGGCCCAGAAGCACATCCGGGTGCTGTTCGAGGAGGGTGCCGCGAAGGGTGAGCCCTCGGGCGCACCCCTGCCGCGCTTCGAGCACTCCTTCACGTCGTGGCCGCCGCCGTCGCGGCACCGGGTGCGCTACTTCCTGACGCCCGGTGGCCGGCTGGCCACCCATCCGGTCCACCTCGGGAGGGCGCGCTCGTTCTCGGCCGACCCGTCGGCACTTCCGAAGACGGACTACCGCGGCAGCAGCGGCGGCATCTGGGCACCGCATCCGGCGTACCACTGGAAGCAGATCCCGAAGGGCACCGGTCTCGGGTGGATCACGGCGCCGATGAAGCGGACCAAGGTCGTGGTCGGGGGAGGCTCGCTCGACGTCTGGGTGAAGACGCGGGCCAAGGACGTCGACCTCGAGGCGACGGTCAGCGACGTACGCCGGAGCGGCCGCGAGGTCTACGTCCAGAGCGGCTGGCTGCGTGCCAGCCACCGCACGCTCGCGAAGACCTCGACGACCCTGCGGCCGGTGCACACGGACCTGCGGCGCGACGCCCGGCGGATGCCGGCGGGGAAGTACCAGCTGCTGCGGATCGAGATCCCGGCGTTCGCCCAGCCGTTCCGCCGGGGCGACCGGCTGCGGATCACCCTGGACGCGCCCGGCGGGGCGAAGCCGTTGTGGGCGTTCCGCACGCTCGACCACGGCCAACGGGTGACGGTCGGCGCCGACCGCCACCACCCGTCGTCGTTCGTGCTGACGACCGTGCCGGGCATCCACGTGCCGAGGAAGGCGCCGCCGTGCCGCTCGTTGCGGTCGCAGCCCTGTCGGACCTACCGCGGCTAGCACGGCACGGGATCGAGCCCGAAAGGTAAAGAAATGCCCCTGGCCCGTGTGGGTCAGGTGTTTTCCGTTGTTCGTTCACTAACCTTTTCCCACGACATCTGGGGGGGTGTGGCGAATGGCTGAGTCCGACAAGGTCATCAACGCCGTCATGCAGGCGACCGGCGAGTCCTACGAGAAGGTCTCGACGTTCACGTCGATCGCGCATGAGACAGTCGACGAGTGCCTGACCGACGACATCTCGGTGGTGGCACCACCGCTGGTCATCGGCCGTCTGGGTTGCCCGGTCCTCGACCGGCTTCTCCTGCGGCTCGGTGACGGGCAGTGGCAGCTGCCCGAGAGCGTCGACGTCACGGAGGCAGAGCTCGCCGAGACGCTGGTGCTGCCGATCGAGACGATCGCGCGCTATCCGCTGATCGGCCGTTTCGGCCTGCTGACGCGGGCCATGGATCGGCTCATGATCGAGGACGCCGACGCGGAGCGGTTCCTGAAGATCCTCGACGCCTGGCTGGCGCAGTTCGGCCCGGACGCCGAGGGCCGGCCGAGCCCGTACAACGTCTGGGCGCTGCCCAACCGGGACGCGTTCGAGGGCTGGCTCCTCGCGCGGCTCGACGTCCTGCACAAGCTCGGGTACGCCGTACGCCTGGCCAACCAGGAGATGGACGACGTCCGCGGGCAGCAGCACATGTTCGTCGACGGTCGCCGGGCCGACCTGCTCCTGCGCTTCACCCACGACTGTGAGAAGGGCTCCGCCGACGACTGGCTGGTCGTCGAGAACAAGATGACCGCCGTGGGCATCGGCGCCCTGGACCAGCTCGCACTGTCGGTCGACTGGCTGCGGGCCGAGGGTCGTCCCGGTGAGGTCCACGGGATGCTGATCGCCGACGGGCTCAGCCTCGAGGTCGAGCGCGGGCTTCGCGAGCGCAGCTTCCACTACCAGTCGATGACCGGGATCGGGTACCGGCGGTGGGTGCGGATGCACTCGCCGATCAAGCCCGAGATCTCGCGCGACGCGACCACGATCAACTACCCGCAGAACCTCTCGCTGCGCACCTTGGCGGCCGCTCTCCGCTGACCCACGTCGGCGTCAGCGGATCTGGTTTCTCCTACAGCCTCCCCCGGTCGTCGGACGACCGGGGGAGGTTCTTCTGTCCGTGGCTCGCTCGCCTGCCGGGCGGCGCGGCGGTTCGCTGCCGGCGAACACGATCTCGGCGATCCGGGAATTGAGTCGTCCCGACTCAAGTTATGTGGGAGAACGGTCCGCAAGGGCGGACCCGCATCCCAGGAGCACCCGATATGACCAGCACTGTTTCCCGCCGCCGCGATCCTCTCTTCGCGGAGTTCGACAACCTCGTCCGCACCGCCTTCGGTCCGGCGACGTCCACCGGCCTCTCCCGGCAGAACGGCTTCAGCCCGGCCGCGGAAGCCCATCGGGACGGCGACGACGCCGTCATCCGGCTCGAGCTGCCCGGCGTCTCGACCGACGACGTGAACGTCGAGGTCAAGGGCCGTCACCTCGTGGTCAGCGGCAGCCGCCGCGACGTGCGCGAGGAGCAGGCCGAGCAGTCGACCGGCCGCCGGTTCAGCGAGTTCCGCTACGGCAGCTTCACCCGGGCGTTCCGGCTCGCGCCGAGCGTGACCGCCGAGGCCGTCTCCGCGTCGTACGACGCCGGCGTGCTGACGGTCCGCGTGACCGGCGCGTACGCCGAGACGGAGGGCCAGCGGATCGAGATCAGCACCGGAAGCCCGGAGCTGTCGGGCGACCAGTCGCAGGAGGGCTGAGCCCAGCCGCGCTCCCATGGTTGATGTCGAGGGCCCGGTCACCCCGTGTGGCCGGGCCCTCGATCACCTCGCCGTCGAGTCCGGTAACCCTCGAACACGAACCGAGCGTGTCTCCCGTGAGTGAGGGGTCCGACTGGCGATGGCGTCAGGGTAGGTCGCAGGCGAGGTGGCCCGGTCCATCCTGAAAGGTGGTTTGTACGCACGTCGTCTGGGCACGCCTCAGCGCGCGATGTTCCGCCACCGCGAGTGCCAGGTGCGCCAGTGGAGGACGGCCCGCCAGCCGACGATGAAGACCGCAAGCACGATCGCGGCCACGATGACGAACGCGATCGCCGTACCCCCGCCGGTCGCCGCGCGTACCACCATCCCGATCACGAGGGTCCAGACCCAGACCCGCACGCCGGAGCGGACGGCGGTCGGCGAGACCCGGGCGTACGCCGTGGCCGCGAGGCCGAGCGCGGCGCCGAGGAGGAACGGCCACGCGGTGTGCCAGACACCGTGCAGGCCGGTGGACTCGTCGTGGTTCGCGCGCCCGATCACGGCGAACACCACGATCGCGACGGCATCCCCGGCGATCGCGATGGCCCAGGGGGTCGCGCGGCGACGTCGTAGCATGCGGCGAGTCTGCCGGGTGGGTGGTCGGCTCGTCCGCCGTTTGGTCGCTTCACCATGTGATGTAGGTGAACCAGCACTTCCCTCGCTGAATTCACCATGTGAAGTGCCGCTCGGTCTACATCTCATGGTGAAGCAGTGGCGGATGTGAGTGCCGCCTCGAAAGGAGCTGAGGGTGATCGACTCCCCGGATCTCGTGCCGGTCGAGGATCCCGATGACGTCGACTGGAAGCGGGTCGAGCGGGTCAGCGTGGTGTGCCTCATCCAGGATCCAGCGGTCGAGGACGGCGTCCTGGTGGTGCTGCACGAACGCGACGGGCGATGGGTGACGCCGACCGGCGTTCGCGAGGACGGCGAGGACGTCTGGGACGACTCGGTGCTGCGGATCCCGTTGGGAACGATGGGGTTCCGGCGGCAGGAGACGCACCCGTTCGCGCTCGACCACGACCGGCGGCACGTCGTCTTCTGGGTGACCGGCGGCAAGTACGCCGGCACGCGGATGACCGGTGCCGACGTCCCGTGGTGGACCGGGTCGGTGGACGAGGCTGTCGCCCTGCTGGGCTCGCAAGGCGACGGTGCGCTGGCGGGGCTCGTCGCCGCCGCAGCCGACTCCCGCCGCACGATGTCCTACGAGCGCCGCGCGGCCGACATCCACCGCACGCTGGTCGGCGCCTACCTCTCCGCCTCGACCCCGCAGGGCGCCTCCGGCTTCGGCGGCAGCGACGAGGAGTGGCGCGATGCGCGCGGCACGTTGGCCGAGGCGCTCGATCCCGCCCGCTCCGCGGTCCGCTTCCTCGACCACGCCTGCGCGAACGGCCATCTCGCCGTCTCGATGGTCGCCTGGGGTGCCGAGCGCGGCGTGACCGTCGACCCGTACGGCGTCGACATCGCACCCGAGCTGGTCGACCGCGCGCGGGCGGACCACCCCGACCTGGCGACGCACTTCTGGGTCGGCGACGCGCTCGACTGGGTGCATCCCGAAGGCGAGCGCTTCGACCTGGTGCACGTGCTGCTCGACGTCATCCCGCCCGAGCGGCACCACGAGCTGCTGCAGCACCAGCTCGACCACGTCGTCGCGCCGGGTGGGCGGCTGCTCGCGAGCGAGTACGGCGACCCGCCCAGCTCGCGGTCGGCGGAGTCGCAGGTGGTCCGCGCCGGCTTCGCGGTGGCCGGCCGCTGCCCCCAGCCCGTCCGCAACGGGCGCGAGCGCGGCTTCCCGAGCGTCTGGATCGACGCCTGAGGCGTGCTCAGTAGCCGACGAGGTGCGGCGTCGCGCTGACCACCTGCAGATCGACCGGCGTGCCCGGGACGGTCAGGGTGTCGGGGATGGCCTGCCAGCTCCCGTTGCCCACGCGGTAGCGACCGGAGTACGTCGTGTCCACGCTCGGCTCGAGGTCGCCGACGCGGGAGTAGCGATGGGTGACCCGGAGGTCCGGGTACGGCGCGCCGGCGTCCGTGGTCGTGAGATCGCCGTCGTCCGCCGAAGTGCCAGGTGTAGGAGGTCGGTGTCGCCTCGATCGTGACCGGCTGGCCGACGAGGGTGACCGTCTGCGTCGAGGGATGGGTGTTGGTCGTGTAGAAGTTCGTGTCGAAGTTGACCAGCGTGCGGCCCTTCGGCGGCTGCACGACCAGCTCGGAGGCGGGCCAGCTGAGCCGCTGGAACGCCCGCTGCACCATGCCGGGCGTCAGCCCGCCGAGGCGCTGGGCCTCCTGCTTGGTCAGGCACGCCTGCCAGTCGAGCGGGTCGGGGTCGCTGTCCTCGTACACGTTGTACAGGTAGCCCGCGTGCCCCTCGATCGTGCACGTCGCCGGGTCGGAGCAGAGCAGGAGCCCGCCCACCTCACACGCCGGACGGATCGAGTAGGTGTGGTCGGAGTGCCCGGCGATGTAGCCGCTGGTCTCCGAGCCGGACTTCACACAGCCCTAGATGTGTCGCCGAGGTCGGTAGTTGTGTGGCACCCATCCCCGTCAGCCGCCGCGGCGGGTGCAACGAGCGAGAACGATAGGAGCGACGACCGCTACAAGCAACCACTTCACGACGCGAGCTCGGCTTTGCTCGCCAGGTTCCACGAATCCTCGGTCCGCTTGATCGTAGCAATTCGGTGGTGACCCCGCCGGGGAAATGACGGAGAGGAGCCGTGTTGGACGCCTTGTAACGCGTGGGCATAGAGCGGTTGCGGACGGCGTAGATGATCGCGTCTCCCGTGTCTGGAATTCACGTCGATCGAGAGGATTCGCCACCCTCCCCAATGCACGAAGCCGCCGGCGGCGTAGTACTGACGAACCTTTCGAGCGAGCGTCCGGCAAGCGTCGCAGCCTTGGCTGAGGCTGAGGTAGACGTCCGTCTCGCCAGTGTTCTCCATCGCTTGCTTCCTCTTTGGTCCAGCGTCGGATGAAGTGCTCCGCGCTCTCGCGCTGCGGCGTACCGGTCGCGGACGACGTGGGGGCGGACGAGATCGGCGGGTCGGCGATGGAGTCGTCGCCTCCGCCGCAGGCGGACAGGATCAGCAGCGGCACGACGAGGGTGCCGGCGAGTTCGCGTCGTACGGACATCGAAGCGGTGCCTCCCGAGACGGCTGCCGATGTGGGGCTCACGGTACCCACTTCACGGCCCCGGCGGCACCCGCGCGGGCCGTGGCTGTGGATGGGGCCGCGCGGTCGGACATTTGTCACCGGAGACCGTCCACATCGTCCCCTGCTCCCCGCGCCTCGCGATTCCTAGCGTGGAACGCGTCGTCCGAGACCCGGGCGAGAAGGACGAGAAGGAGTGGAGAGATGAACAACCTGACGCAGACCAGACCCGAGCAGGAGACGCCTGCGGCGACCCCCAAGCGTGCCGACGCCAAGGTCGTCGTGGTCGCCACCGTGCTGGCCGTGGTGGTCTGGGCAGTCGCGAAGGCGGCCGGTGTCGACCTGGAGGTGCGGTCGGGGTCCGGTACGACGCAGGTCGTGCTCGGCTCGGTGATCGTGACCCCGATCGTGGTCGGCTTCGTGGCCGCCGCCCTGCTGCGGCTGCTCGAACGTCGTACCAAGAGCGGGCTCCGCACGTGGACCATCGTCGCCGTGGTGGCGTGGGCGCTGTCGTTCCTCGGACCGCTGTCGGCCACCAGCCTCGGAGCGGGCCTGGTGCTGGCGACGATGCACCTCGCCGTGGGCGCCGTGGTGGTGGGTGGGCTCCGGCACGCCCGCGTAGCGTGATCGCCGTGTGGGACGGGCTCAGGTGCGCATGGCACCGCAACGCGTCCGCGTTCGTCTGGACGCTGCCGCTGCTCCTGGCCCCGATCCTCGACCTGCACGGGAGCCCGGGCGACCAGGCGTTCCAGCTGACCCTCATCGTCGTGATCGCGGCGGCCGCCCTGGTCGCCGCGGTCGCCGGGGCGCGGTCGGAGCACGACCCGATCGGCTAGATCGCCCTCTCCACCATGGCGGCGGCGACCTTCGCCGGCGCGACCCACCACAGCAGCCAGTGGCTGCCGACCTGGGTGCTGCTCGCCAACGTCGTGCCCGCGGTGGTCCGCGGCCGTCGGCTGCTGGTCGCGATCCCGCTCGTGACCGCCGGCTCGATGTGGGCCGCGGCGGTCGTCGAGCCGCACCAGGCGAGCCGGGTCTGGGCCGAGGGGTTCGTCGTCCTGCTCGCCGGTGCGGCCAGCTCGGCCTTCGCGGCCCTGATCGACACGGTGGCCGAGCTCCGGCGTACGCGTCAGGAGCTCGCGCGGGTCGCCGTCGCGGAGGAGCGGGAGCGGTTCGCCCGCGACCTGCACGACCTCCTGGGCCACACCCTCTCGGTGATGGTGGTCAAGGCCCAGGCGGTACGCCGGCTCGCGGCCACCGACCCCGACGCCGTCGTCGGCCACGCGGCCGACATCGAGCAGATCGGACGCCGGGCGCTGGGCGACGTACGCCAGGCGGTCGACGCGATGCGGGCGCCGACCCTGGCCGGCGAGCTCGACGAGGTACGCCGTGCGCTCGACGCCGCGGGCATCTCGACGACCGTCGACTGGACCACCGAGCACCCGTCGGGCACGGCGGACGAGGTGCTGGCCTGGGTGCTGCGGGAGGGTGCGACCAACGTGATGCGCCACTCCGGAGCCAGCGTCTGCCGGATCGAGCTGGTGGAGCGCGGGGACCGCCTGGCGCTCACCATCGCCGACGACGGGGTCGGCGCCCCGACCACGCCCTCGGTCCGCCTCGGCGGGCTGGCCGGTCTGCGCGACCGGCTGGCCGCGGCCGGTGGCGAGCTCGTCGTCGAGCGCCCCGGCGACGGGTTCCGGCTCGTCGCGACGGTGCCGGGAGGCGGCCGGTGATCCGGGTGCTGCTCGCCGAGGACCAGGCGATGATGCGCGGCGCCCTGGCGCTCCTGCTCGACCTGGAGGACGACCTCGAGGTCGTCGCGCAGGTCGCGGACGGCTCGGAGATCGTGCCGACGGCCCTGGACCTGACGCCCGACGTCGCGCTGCTCGACATCGAGCTCCCCGGCCGGTCGGGGCTCGATGCGGCCGCCGAGCTCGCCGAGCGGCTGCCGGCCTGCCGGGTCGTGATGGTGACGACGTTCGGCCGCCCGGGGTACCTCCAGCGGGCGATGGCGGCCGGTGCGGTCGGCTTCCTGGTCAAGGACGGCCCGATCGAGGGTCTGGCCGACGCCATCCGCAAGGTCGCGGCCGGGGCCACCGTGATCGACCCCGAGCTGGCCGGCCAGGCGCTGCGGACGGTCGCCAGCCCGCTCACCGGTCGCGAGCGGGACGTCCTCGCGGCGGCCGAGGACGGATCCTCGATCGCCGATATCGCGGCCCGCCTGCACCTCTCGGCGAGCACCGTCCGCAACTACCTCAGCGACGCCATCGGCAAGACCGGGACGCGCAACAAGACCGAGGCCGCCCTGCTCGCCCGACGCAACGGCTGGCTCTGACGGCTGTCCACAGTTCGGACAAATCGAAGGTGCCGCGTACCCGGATCGGGGGAAGAGGCCGGTCCCGGGAAAGGGGCAGGCTAGGGGCATGGAGTACGCCGGTGCCATCGAGGTCACGCCACCGTTCCGGGCCAGCGCCCAGGACTGGGTACGCGGCTCGGGGTGGACGCCGTCCCGCGAGGGCCAGACGATCCGACCACGGGGCGGGCTCGGTCTCGACGAGTGCATCGGGTCGCTGCGCAACCTGATCGCCCTCGACGCCGGTGAGCGCACCTACGAGGGCGTCGTCGCGGCGTACAACACGACCACGCGCGAGCTCGTGACCCTCACCGTCCGTGAGGGTCGGGTGAGCCGGCGGACGCTCCGCAAGGCGCCCGAGCGGCCGGAGACCAACGTGATCGAGCTGTCCAGCCACCGCCGCACGATCTCGCGGGCGATCTAGCGCCCTTCGTCGGCCCGGGTCGGCCGCCACCGGCGGTGGGAGGTGCCGGTCGCACCCGACCGGATCAGCTCGAGCCGCGGCTTCGGGCCGTCGCTGCGCCCGGCCTGCGGCTTGCGCCGTCCGGCCCGCCACGGGTCCGGCCAGACCGCGCCGGGGCCGTCGTAGTCCTGCTCGACGGCGGCGTGCAGGGTCCAGTTCGGGTCGTAGAGGTGCACCCGGCCGAGCGCGCAGAGGTCGGCGCGGCCGGCCATCAGGATCGAGTTCACGTCGTCGTACGACGAGATCACGCCCACCGCGATCGTCGGGATGCCGAGACGGTTGCGGATCGCGTCGGCGTACGGCGTCTGGTAGCTGCGCCCGAACGCCGGTCGCTCGCGCTTGGTCACCTGCCCGGTCGAGACGTCGATCGCGGCCGCGCCCGCCTCCGCGAACGCCGCCGCCACCGCCAGGGCGTCCTCGAGGGACTGGCCGT
Organism: uncultured Actinomycetota bacterium; assembly: GCA_963812055.1. Taxonomy (GTDB): domain Bacteria; phylum Actinomycetota; class Actinomycetes; order Propionibacteriales; family Nocardioidaceae; genus Nocardioides. The sequence goes on along the minus strand of CAWEUA010000025.1, from coordinate 358,323 downwards.
CCTCGACCCAGTCGGTCGCGGAGATGCGCACGGTCATCGGCTTCGTCGCCGGCCAGACCTCGCGCATCGCGTGCCACACCTCCAGCGGGAACCGCAGCCGGCCGGCCACGTCGCCGCCGTACTCGTCGGTCCGGTGGTTGGTGACGGGCGAGAGGAAGCCGGACAGCAGGTAGCCGTGCGCGCAGTGCAGCTCCAGCAGGTCGAAGCCGGCCTCGGCGGCGCGGCGGGCCGAGGCGACGAACTCGTCGCGGATCCGGTCGAGCCCGGCGCGGTCGAGCTCGAGCGGTGTCTGGTTGATCTCGGAGTACGCGACGGGTGAGGCGGCCACGACGTCCCAGTTGTCGGCCGGCAGCGGTTCGTCGATGCCTTCCCACATCAGCTTCGTCGAGCCCTTCGCGCCCGAGTGGCCGAGCTGGCAGCCGATCGCCGCCGAGGTGTTGGCGTGCACGAAGTCGACGGCCCGCTTCCAGCCGTCGCGCTGCTCGTCGGTCCACAGACCGCCGCAGCCGAGGCTGATCCGCCCGGTCGCCGACGGGCAGATCATCTCGGTCATCACCAGGCCCGCGCCGCCGAGCGCCTTCCCGCCGAGGTGCACGAGGTGGAACTCCGTCGGGACGCCGTCCTCGGCGACGTACATGTCCATCGGGGAGACGATCACCCGGTTGTTCAGGGTGAGGCCGGGGCCCTCTGACGCGCGCAGGGTGACCGGCTGGAACATCGGAGGGGTGTGGGTCTCGACACGTCCTTGCCGGCGCTCGGCGGTTTCGACCACCGAAGGCTGCTCCGCGAACCAGGCCTCGCACCGGGCGACGAACTCCGGGTCGCGCACCCGCAGGTTGTCGTAGGTGACCCGCCGCGACCGGGTCATGATGTTGAAGGCGAACTGCATCGGCTCCTGGTGGACGTACTGCGCGAGGTTCTCGAACCACTCCAGGCTGGCCTGCGCCGCGCGCTGGGTGGAGAGCACGACGGCCTTGCGCTCCACTTCGTACGTCGCGAGCGCCGCCGTCGTGTCCGGCTCCTCGTGCAGGCAGGCCGCGAGGGCGAGTGCGTCCTCCATCGCCAGCTTCGTGCCGGAGCCGATCGAGAAGTGGGCCGTGTGCGCGGCGTCGCCCAGGATCACGACGGCGCCCTTGCCGGGCTCGGCGTGGACCCAGTGCTCGTTGCGGACGGTGGTGAACGAGATCCAGCGCGAGTTGTTGGCCATCACCTCGTGGCCGCCGAGGATGTCGTCGAACAGCTCGCGGATCAGCGCGATCGACTTCTCGTCGGACTCACCCGGCGCCCAGTCCCGGTCGGCGAAGTCGGCGAAGCCCGCCCGTCGCCAGACCTCGCTGGTCATCTCGACGATGAACGTCGAGCCGGTGGCGTCGAACGGGTAGCCGTGGATCTGCATCACGCCGTGCGGGGTGTCGCGGATGTCGAACTTGAAGGCGTCGAAGACCAGGTCGGTGCCGAGCCAGATGTAGCGGCAGTCGCGGACGTCGAGCGACGGCCGGAACGTGTCGGCGTACCGCTGCCGGACGGCGGAGTTGAGGCCGTCGGCGGCCACCACCAGGTCGTACGACGCGGTGAGCTCGTCGATGGCGGGTGCCTCGGTGCGGAAGTGGAGCGTGACGTCGAGCTCGCGGCACCGCTCCTGCAGGATCTCGAGCAGCCGCCGCCGGCTCATCGCCGCGAAGGCGTGACCCCCGCTGGTGATCGTCTCGCCCTTGAAGTGGACGTCGATGTCGTCCCAGATCGCGAACTCGCGCTGCATCCGGGCGAAGACGGCCGGGTCTGCGTGCTCGATGCCGCCGAGGGTCTCGTCGCTGAACACCACCCCGAACCCGAAGGTGTCGTCCGCGGCGTTCCGCTCCCACACCGTGATCTCGTGCCGCTGCCCGGTCGTTGCCGCCAGCTGCTGCGCGAGGGCCGCGAAGTAGAGACCTCCGGGGCCACCACCGATCACCGCGATCCGCACGCTGCCTCCGCCCTCGCTGGATAGTCCCTGACGTTCCGGTCGCCTTCGGGGGGCCTGGGACGTCCAAAACGTCAGGGAGTACCCCTGAACATAGCGTCTTCTTGACGGGCGTTGTCAAGGCGCAATACGGTCGCCGGTATGGTCGGCGGCGTGAGCGGATCGAGGCCAGATCGAGCCGGCGACACGTCGGTCGACCCCGTGTCGTCGTTCGGGCTCACCCCGGCGCAGCGGGAGTACGCCGCGTGGGTGCGGTCGGTGGCCGGCTCGCTGGACGACATCGAGGCCGTGCACGGCGCGGTGAACCGGCCCCTGGTCAAGGCGCTCGGCGAGGCCGGACTGCTCCGAGGGCTCTTCGGCGGCGAGGCGGACGAAGCGCCGCGCGATGCGGCCGCGATGCAGCTGTGCCTGCTCCGCGAGATGCTCGCGACCGTCAACACCGAGGCCGAGACCGCGCTCGCCCTGCAGGGGCTGGGCTCCTACCCGATCCTCCAGTCCGGCAGCGACGCCACCCGCGACCGCTGGATCCCGGGCGTCGCGAGCGGCGACGTCGTCCCGGCGTTCGCCCTCTCCGAGCCGCACGCCGGCTCCGATGCCGGGGCGCTGACCCTCGAGGCCCGCCGGGCGGGGGAGGGCTGGACCCTGCACGGCACCAAGACCTGGATCTCCAACGCCCCCGACGCCGACGTCTACTCCGTCTTCGCCCGCACCACCGCCGGCACCCAGGCGCGGGGTGTCACGGCGTTCGCGGTGGCCGGCGACGCCCCGGGACTCACGGGGGAGCGCCTCGACATGGTCGCCCCCCACGCGCTCGGCACCCTGCACTTCGACGGCGTCTCGGTCACCGCCGACGACCTCCTCGGCGACGTCGACCAGGGGTTCGCCGTCGCGATGCGCACGCTCGACCTCTTCCGGCCCAGCGTCGGGGCGTTCGCCGTCGGCATGGGGCAGGCCGCCCTCGAGGCGAGCCTGACGTGGGCGCGCGAGCGGGAGCTGTTCGGCGGGAAGCTGATCGACCAGCAGGCCACCCAGCACACGCTGGCCGAGATGGCGACCCGGGTCGAGGCCGGCCGTCTCCTGGTACGCCGCGCTGCCGCGGCGTACGACGCCGGCGCGCAGGCCCACCAGATCACGACGACGGCCGCCCAGGCGAAGCTGTTCGCCACCGAGACCGCGCAGTGGGTCGTCGACCAGGCCGTCCAGCTCCACGGGGCCCGCGGGCTGCAGCGCGGCCACCTGCTCGAGCGGCTCTATCGTGAGGTCCGGGCGCCGCGGATCTACGAGGGTGCCTCCGAGGTGCAGCGGACGATCATCGCCCGCGGACTCATCAAAGGGGATGCATGACGCGCTACCGGGCCAGCGCCGGATTCACCGACGACTGGCAGCACTTCGACTTCTCGGTGACCGACGGCGTCGCGACGGTGACCCTGAACCGCCCCGAGAAGCTGAACCCGCTGACCTTCGAGTCGTACGCCGACCTCCGCGACCTGCTCGCCGAGCTCCCGCACCGGGGCGACACGAAGGTGCTGGTGATCCGCGGTCAGGGCAAGGGGTTCTGCGGCGGCGGTGACGTCAACGAGATCATCGGCGAGCTGATCCAGATGGACGCCGACGGCCTGATCGGCTTCACCCGGATGACCGGCGACGTCATCCGGGCGATGCGCGAGTGCCCGATCCCGATCATCGCCGGCATCCAGGGGATCGCCGCCGGTGCCGGCAGCGTGGTCGCGATCGCGGCCGACTTCCGCATCTGCACGCCGCAGGCCAGGTTCGCGTTCCTGTTCACCAAGGTGGGGCTGTCCGGCGGTGACATGGGCGCGGCGTACCTCCTCCCGCGGCTGGTCGGCTACGGCCGGGCGACCGAGCTGCTGATGCTCGGCGACACCATCGACGCCGCGACCGCCGACCGGTACGGCCTGGTCACCCAGCTCCTCGACGACGCGGGCGACCTCGACGACGCCTGCGCCGCGCTCGCCCGGCGCCTCGCCGACGGCCCCACGCTCGGTCTGCAGCAGACCAAGTCCCTGATCACCCGCGAGCTGGACATGCCGCTCGGGTCCGCGATGGAGCTCGACGCGATGACCCAGGCGCTGCTGATGACGACCCACGACCACGCGGAGTTCCACGCCGCGTTCAACGCCAAGCGACCCCCGGAATGGACCGGCCGATGAGCCACGACTTCCTGCAGGTGGACGACCTGCTCACCGACGAGGACCGCGCGATCCGCGACACGGTTCGCGACTTCGCGCAGAGCGAGCTCGCTCCCCACATCGCCGAGTGGTACGACGAGGGCACGCTGCCCGACGACCTCGGTCCCGCGTCTCGGCAAGCTCGGCCTGCTCGGGATGCATCTCGAGGGCTACGGCTGCGCCGGCACCAGCGCCACGGCGTACGGCGTGGCGTGCCGCGAGCTGGAGGCCGTCGACTCCGGGCTCCGCAGCTTCGTCAGCGTGCAGGGGTCGTTGGCGATGTACGCGATCCACCGGTGGGGCAGCGAGGAGCAGAAGGAGGAGTGGCTGCCGCGGATGGCCACGGGCGACGCCATCGGGTGCTTCGGCCTCACCGAGCCCGACGCCGGCAGCGACCCGGGGTCGATGAAGACGCGGGCGCGTCGCGACGGTGGCGACTGGGTGCTGAACGGCTCCAAGATGTGGATCACCAACGGCACCCTCGCCGACGTCGCGGTCGTCTGGGCGCAGACGGATGACGGGATCCGCGGGTTCGCCGTACCCACCGACACGGCGGGCTTCAGCGCCCACAAGATCCCGCGCAAGCTCTCGCTGCGCGCATCGGTGACGGCCGAGCTCGCCTTCGACGACCTGCGGCTGCCGGCGGACGCGGCGTTCCCCGAGGTGCGGGGGCTCAAGGGGCCGCTGTCCTGCCTGAACGAGGCGCGCTACGGCATCGTCTGGGGCGTCGTCGGCGCGGCCCGCGCGTGCCTGGAGGAGTCGCTGGCCTACACCGGCGAGCGGGAGCAGTTCGGCAAGCCGCTCGCGTCGTTCCAGCTCACCCAGCGCAAGCTCGCGCTGATGACGGTGGCGGTCAACAACGCCGCGCTCGTCGCGTGGCGGCTGGGGGCGCTCAAGGACGCCGGAACGCTGACGCCGATCCAGGTCTCCTACGGCAAGTACTCCAACGTCCGCGCCGCGCTCGACGTCGCCCGCGAGGCGCGGACGACGCTCGGCGGCGCCGGCATCACCCTCGACCACGCGGTGATGCGGCACATGAACAACCTCGAGACCGTGATGACCTACGAAGGCACCGAGGAGATGCACCTGCTCTCCGTCGGTGGCGAGCTCACCGGGATCCCGGCGTTCCGATGATCGCGCTCGTCACGGGTGCCTCGAAGGGCATCGGCGCCGCGTGTGCGCTGGCGCTGTCGCAGGCAGGGCATCGCGTGGCCCTGGTGTCGCGTGACGCCGACGCGCTGCGAGCGGTGGCGGAGACGCTGCCGGGCGAGGCTCTCGTCGTACCCGCTGACCTGCTCGACCCCGCGGCTCCGGACACCGCGTTCGCGCGCGTCGAGGAGGAGTGGGGACCGGTCGACGTCCTGGTGGTGAACGCGGGAGCGTCGATGTCGGCGCCGTTGGTGCGGACCACCGACGAGGACTGGCAGCGGATGCTCGACCTCAACCTCACCGCGCCGTTCCGATGCCTGCGCCGGGCACTGCCCGCCATGACGCACGCGGGCTTCGGCCGGGTCGTGGTGATCGCGTCGGTCGCCGGCAAGGTCGGGTCGGCGCGGATCGCGGCGTACACCGCGAGCAAGCACGGCGTCCTCGGGCTCGTCCGCACCGCCGCCGCCGAGGTCGCCTCGAGCGGTGTCACGGTGAACGCCGTCTGCCCCGGGTACGTCGACACCCCGATGACCGACGAGTCCGTCGCGAACATCGCCGCCGGCACCGGTCGCTCGGAGGACGACGCGCGCGCCATCCTCGAGCGCATGCAGCCGATCGGGCGCCTCGTCACCGTCGAGGAGGTCGCGGCGACCGTCATGCTGTGTGTCGACAACGCCGCGATCAACGGTCAAGGCATCAACGTCGACGGAGGATCGGTGCAGAGCTGATGGCCAACCTGCAACGCATCAACCCGCCGGCCCTCCCGAAGCCCTCGGGCTTCTCGCACGCCGTGGTCGCCCGCGGCACGACGATCCACCTGGCCGGGCAGACCGGCACGGACGCCTCGGGTGCCATCGTCGCGGGCGGGGTCGTCGCGCAGTTCGAGCAGGCGCTCGGCAACCTCCTCGCCGCCCTGGACGGGGCCGGCGGGTACGCCGACGGTCTCGCGGCACTGACGATCTACATCGTCGACATGGACGACTACCGCGCCCACGCCCGGGAGATCGGCGAGGTCTGGAAGCGGCTCGCCGGCAGCGACTACCCCGCCATGGCCGGCATCGGCGTCACCCGGCTCTGGGACGCCGACGCGCTGGTGGAGATCCAGGGGTACGCGGTCCTCTGAGGGCTCGTCGATCGAGGGTTTCACCATGTGAAGTGGGTGGACCTCCGCTTCACACGGTGAGCTCACCATGAGAAGCGCAGGTTCGACACCTCAACATGATGAAACCGCTCCCAAGCCTTACCCAGCCCCGAGCCGGGCGTGGGCGTGCTTCGCGGCGGGGTCGCGGAGGCGGCCGTCGAGGTCGGTGAACAGCTCGCCGGCGCCGATGCCCGGCCAGTCGTGGGGGAGCAGGTCGAGCGGGATGCCCGGGTCGAGGTAGGGGAGCCGGCGCCAGGCGGTCAGCATCGGGACGTACGCCGTGAAGGCCCGCGCGGGGTCGGGGGAGCGAAGTCGGGTGAGGGCGCGGTGGTCGCCGAGGAACTCGTCGTACAGCGCGGCGATCGCGGGGAGGTCCCACCACTCGCCCACGCGCACGTCGGCCGGCCCCGAGCCGAGATAGGCGCCCCGGAAGAGCTCGGTGTACGACGTCAGCCCGGCCCGGTCCAGGGCCGCCAACGTCTCGTCGTACGCCGTGCCGGGCGCGATCCACACCCCGGGCGCGGCGGTGCCGAAGCCGAGCCGGGTCAGCAGCGACCGCAGCTCGTGCCGCTTGCCGCGCTCGGCCTCGGGCACCGAGAACACCACCATCAGCCACCCGTCCCCGACCTCGGCCCGCGGCCGCGACCAGATGCGGGCGTCGCCCTCGCGCAGCACCGCGACCGCGGACGACGACAGCCGGTAGCCCGCCTGCGCGTCGCTCTTGGCGGGCTCGAGGACGCCGCGCTTCTTCAGCCGCGAGACCGACGAGCGCGTCGCGGTGGCGTCGACGTCGAGGTCCGCCATCAGCGCGATCAGGGAGCGGACCGACAGCCAGTTCGCCTCGTCGCGCGCGTACAGCCCGAACAGCGACAGGATCAGGTGCCGCGGAGAGTGCTCAGGCATCCGCGGCGGCAGCCTGTCGGAGCCGGAAGCGCTGCAGCTTGCCGGTCGCGGTCTTGGGCAGCTCGGTCACGAACTCGATCACCCGCGGGTACTTGTACGGCGCGATCTCGGCCTTCACGAAGTCCTGCAGCTCGGCGGCCGTGACCTCGCCGCGCTCACGACGTACGCCTTGACCAGCATCCCGCGCGCCTCGTCGGGGATGCCGACGACCGCGCACTCCGCGACCAGCGCGTGCTTGAGCAGCGCCTCCTCGACCTCCGGCGCCGCGATGTTGTAGCCGGAGCTGATGATCATGTCGTCGCTGCGCGCCTGGTACCAGAAGTACCCCTCGTCGTCGCGGGTGAAGGTGTCGCCGGTCAGGTTCCAGCCGTTCTGCACGTACGCCGCCTGGCGGCCGTCGTCGAGGTAGCGGCATCCCGTCGGACCCCGGACGGCCAGACGACCCGGCTGCCCGGGCGGCAGCTCCCGGCCGAGGTCGTCGACGATCGTCGCGGCGTACCCCGGGACGGCGCGACCGGTGGACCCCGGCCGGATGTCCGCGCCCGCGGCCGAGATGAAGATGTGCAGCATCTCGGTGGCGCCGATGCCGTCGATGATCTCGACGCCGGTCGCCGTCGCGGAACGCCTCCCACACCGCCTTGGGCAGGTGCTCGCCCGCCGACACCGCCTTCCGCAACGTCGGGACGGTCTTGCCCGCGGCGAGCATCGCCTTGTACGCCGTGGGCGCGGTGAAGCAGACCGTCACACCGTGCTCGTCGATCAGGTCGGCGAGCTCGACCGGCGTCGCCTTCTCGACCAGCAGCGTCGAGGCGCCGGCATGCAGGGGGAACAGCAGGACGCCGCCGAGCCCGAAGGTGAACGCGTACGGCGGGGTGCCCGTGAACACGTCGTCGGCCGACGGCTGCAGCACGTGCCGGGAGAACGTCTCGCAGATCGACATCACGTCGCGGTGGAAGTGCATCGTCGCCTTCGGGCGACCGGTGGTGCCGGAGGTGAAGGCGAGCATGCAGACGTCGTCGCTGGAGGTCCGCACGTCGTCGAACGCCGGGTCCTTGGCCGCCAGCCGCTCCGACCAGGCGTCGTCGCCGAAGGCGACCATCGGGACGCCGAGCGGCTCGACCGCCTCGAGGAAGCGGTGGTCGACGAGGGCCGCGTCGAGGTGGGCGATCTCGTGGATGGTCTGCAGCTCACCCGTGCGCAGCAGCGGCATGGTGGTGACCAGGACGGCGCCGGCCTTCAGCACGCCGAACCACGCCGCGGACAGCCACTGGTTGTTGGGCCCGCGCAGGAGCACCCGGTTGCCCGGCACGATGCCGAGGTCCTCGACGAGGACGTGAGCGATCCGGTTCGCGGCCGCGATCAGCTCGGCGTACGACCACGTCGGCTCGCCCGGCTGGTGCAGGCACGGCCGGTCCGCACCGTGGCGGGCAGCGGTGTCGTCCAGCAGGGCGGTCGCACAGTTGAGGCGGTCGGGGTACTGCAGCTCGGGCAGGTCGAAGGCCAGCTCGGGCCACTGCTCGGCCGGCGGGAGATGGTCACGGCAGAACGTGTCGACGTGGGCCGACGGGAGCAGCTCCATGGCCGACAAGGTATGCCCCCTTTGTGACGACGGGCAAGAGTGCGCCATATGCACGGTGCCGCAGATCGGCCCCGTCTGAGGGCACCGGTCGCGGCCGGACAGGCGTACCGTGGAACGTCTCGGGGAAAGGGGATTCCCCATGTGGTTCTACATTCCCGCGGCCATCGTGATCGCCCTCCTGGCCCTCTGGATCAGCCGCACCAACCTGTTCCGCAACAAGCTCCGGGCGCACGACCCGGTCCACCGCGCAGGCTCCGCCAGCGACCCGGGCGGTAATGCCGGCCTGTATGACGGTGGGGGCGGCCCCGCCGGAGGCGGCGGCGGCAACTGATCGGGCAGCAGAGGACCAGAGGTCCTGGTCCGGTGCCTCTCACGGGCGCGATCCGGGTGCTGGGGCCGTGAGGGGCGTACTCTTCGAGCACCATGCTCGGGTGGAACGGCGGCGCCGACGCTGCGGTGACGCCAGGCAGAACGGGGCAGAGGTCATGATCTTCTACGGCATCGTCATCGTGGCGTTCATCGGGTTCGTCGTCTGGTTCGTCCGGACGCCGACGTTCCGGCACCACCGACAGGGGCGTGGCAAGAATCCCGGCCAGGACGCCGGTCACGCGATGCCCTACATGGACAACTCGTCGGCGTACTTCCGCAAGAACGACTGAGACCGGAGCCCTCGAGCGAGTTCCACGAGGAGGTCGTCATGTGGATCGCCGTCTACATCGTCGTCGCCATCGGCGTGATCATCTGGTTCGTCCGCACCCCGTTGTTCCGCGCTCACCTGCGGAGCGGCAAGGACCCGGGCTTCGGCAACACCGGCGCCGAGGGCCGCTTCCCAGGCAACGGCGGCGGGTACTACTACGGCGAGAAGACCCGCGGCGACGAGTGAGGCTCAGCTGACGGCGTCGTAGATCTGACGGGTGCGCTCGGCGATCGTGCTCCACGAGAACGCCGCCATCGCGCGCTCGCGCCCGGCGCGACCCATCCGGGCCGCTCGTTCCGGGTCGCTCACCACGGCGACGAGCGCGGCCGCGAAGTCGGCGACGTACTGGTCGGGGTCGAGGGGAGTGCCGGTGCCGTCGGTGGCTTGCTCGATCGGGACCAGGACACCGGTCTCGCCGTCGACGACGACCTCCGGGATGCCCCCGGTCGCGGTCGCGACCACTGCGGTCTCGCACGCCATCGCCTCGAGGTTGACGATGCCGAGCGGCTCGTAGATCGACGGGCAGACGAAGGCGGTCGCCGCGGACAGCAGGGCCACCACGTCGGCTCGCGGCAGCATCTCGCGGATCCAGACCACACCAGCGCGGGTCTGCGCGAGCTCGGCGACGAGGGCCTCGACCTCGGCCAGGATCTCCTGCGTGTCCGGTGCGCCGGCGCACAGCACGAGCTGGACGTCGGGCGGCAGCTCGCGGCAGGCGCGCAGGAACAGCGGCAGGCCCTTCTGCCGGGTGATCCTGCCGACGAACACGACCGACGGCTGGTCGGGGTCGACGCCGTGCGAGCGGACCCGATCCGGGTCGTCCACGGGTGACCACGTCTCGGTGTCGATCCCGTTGTGCACCACGTGCACCTTGTCCGGGTCGACGTCGGGGTACGCGTGCAGCACGTCGTCGCGCATCGCCGACGACACCGCGACCACCGCCGAGGCGCCGAGGTACGACGTGCGCTCGGCGAACGACGACACGGCGTACCCCCCACCGAGCTGCTCGGCCTTCCACGGCCGCAGCGGCTCGAGCGAGTGGGCGGTCACGACGTGCGGGATGCCGTACAGCAGACCGGCGAGGTGGCCGCCGAGGTTGGCGTACCAGGTGTGGGAGTGCACCAGGTCCGCGCCGTCACAGCCGGCGGCGATCGCGAGGTCGACCCCGAGGGTCTGCAGCGCGGCGTTCGCGTCCACGAGCTCCGGCAGGTCGGCGTACGCCGACACACCGGCCTCGTCCCGCGGCTCACCGAACGCCTGCACCCGGATGTCGAGCTCCTGGAGATCGCGCAGCGCCCGCACCAGCTCGGCCACGTGCACCCCGGCCCCGCCGTAGATGGCGGGCGGGTACTCCTTGGTCAGGATGTCGACGCGCACGGCTCCGACGCTACGGTCACGGTCGCCGTTGAGGAAGGCGCCCTGGCGCCTGTCTCGAAACCGTCTCGTCTGCCGGGTGGTTTCGAGACGGTCGCAGAGCGACCTCCTCAACCACCGGATTCGAGACGCTCGCAGAGCTCGCTCCTCAACCACCGAGTGGGCGGAACCTCCTCAACCACCGGTTGAGTGACTACCGTGCGAGCATGAGCGCCACCGGTCGCAAGCGGGTCCTGGCCATCGTCCTCGCCGGTGGCGAAGGAAAGCGGCTGATGCCGCTGACGGCCGACCGGGCGAAGCCGGCGGTGCCGTTCGCCGGGATCTACCGCCTGATCGACTTCGCGCTCTCCAACGTCGTCAACAGCGGCTACCTGCGGGTGGTCGTGCTGACGCAGTACAAGTCCCACTCGCTCGACCGCCACGTCACGACCACGTGGCGGATGTCGACGTTGCTCGGCAACTACGTCGCGCCGGTGCCGGCGCAGCAGCGGGTCGGCAAGAACTGGTACCTCGGCAGCGCCGACGCCATCTACCAGAGCCTCAACCTGGTCCACGACGACCGGCCCGACATCGTCGTGGTCGTCGGCGCCGACCACGTGTACCGCATGGACTTCGCGCAGATGGTCGACCAGCACGTGCAGAGCGGCGCCGCGTGCACCGTGGCGGCGATCCGGCAGCCGATCTCCCTGGCCGACCAGTTCGGGGTCATCGACGTCCAGCCGGAGGACCCGCGGTCGATCCGGGAGTTCCTGGAGAAGCCGACGGCCCCGGCGGGTCTCCCGGACAACCCGGAGGAGGTCCTCGCGAGCATGGGCAACTACGTGTTCGACGCCCAGGCGCTGGACGAGGCGGTCACCCGCGACTCGGACATGCAGGGCTCGAAGCACGACATGGGCGGCGACATCGTCCCGGCGTTCGTCCGCCGACAGGAGGCCGGCGTCTACGACTTCAAGGACAACCAGGTGCCCGGCGCCACCGACCGCGACCGCGGCTACTGGCGCGACGTCGGCACGATGCGCTCCTTCTTCGACGCGCACATGGACGTCGTGTCGCCGCTCCCGGTCTTCAACCTCTACAACGGCGCCTGGCCGATCTTCACCGCGTACGGCCCGCAGCCGCCGGCCAAGCTCGCCAAGGGCGCCGACGGCTCGGTGCCGGTCGCCGAGGAGGCGCTGCTCTCGCCAGGGGCCGTCGTGACGGGAGGGCAGGTGCGCCGGTCGGTCCTGTCGCCCGCCGTCCGCGTCGAGCAGGGCGCGGTCGTCGAGGACTCGGTCCTGATGGACGGCGTGCTCGTGGGCGCGGGTGCCGTCGTTCGCAACACCATCCTGGACAAGGCCGTGCGGGTTCCGCCCGGCGCGAAGGTCGGCGTCGACCCGGAGCTCGACGCGCAACGGGGATTCATGGTCGAGGACGGGCTCACCGTGCTCGGCAAGGGTCAGGTGTTCCCGGACGTCTGACCCGCTCGCAGCAGGCGTGACCCGCGCCCCGCGGGGCACTAGCCGTCGTCGCATCACTCGGAAAGGACGCCGATGACCACCACCGCCGAACCCCGCCGTGGAGCGGTCGAGATCCGCTCGATCGACTACGTGCCGCTCGCCGAACGCCACGGCAAGCTCTGGCACCTCGGACCGCTCTGGTTCATGAGCAACGCCCAGATCGCCACCCTCGCCGTCGGAGTGCTCGGCGTCGGCGCCGGGGGCAACCTGGTCTGGTCGCTGATCGCGATCCTGCTGGGCGTCGTCGTCGGCACCTTCTTCATGGCCGCGCACTGCTCGCAGGGGCCGCAGCTCGGGCTGCCGCAGATGATCCAGTCGCGCCCGCAGTTCGGATACGTCGGCGCGATCCTGGTCTGGCTGTTCGCCTACCTGCAGTACGCCGGGTTCAACGTCTTCAACACCCTGCTCGCCTCGGAGTCGGTCACGTCGGTCACCGGCGGCGGGATCGGTCAGGTGCGGCTCTGGCTGGTCGTGGGCACGGCCCTCGCGGCGGCAGCGGCGATCTACGGCTACGACCTCATCCACCGGATGGAGCAGGCGCTGACCTACGGCTTCCTGCTGCTGTTCGGGATCCTCACCGTCATCGTGCTGACCCTCCACTACCCGGCCGGCTCGTTCTCCATGAGCAACTTCGACCTGACACCGTTCCTCCTCCAGTTCTCGGTCGTCGCGGGCTACCAGATCAGCTGGGCGATCTACGTCTCGGACTACTCGCGTTACCTGCCGCCCGAGGTCACGATCCGCAAGACCTTCCTCTGGACCTACGGCGGCTCGGCGCTCGGCGCGGCCTGGATCATGTTCATCGGCTCGGCACTCGCCGCCTGGGCGGGACTGAGCTTCAGCGGCACCGGCATCGCCGAGCTGCACGCCGTCGGCAACAAGTTCTTCGACGGCTTCGGCGGGATCATCCTGATCTACTCGGCACTCGGACTGCTGTCGGTCACCGCGCTCAACATGTACGGCGGCTCGCTCACCCTGATCAGCGCGCTGGACTCGTTCAAGAAGGTGCGGCCGACCCTGGGGGTCCGGCTGTCGATGATCGGCTTCACGGCCGCGCTCTCGCTGGTCATTGCCCTGGCGGTCGCCAACAACGACTCGTTCCAGGCGAACTTCTCGAACTTCCTGCTGCTCGTCCTCTACTTCTTCATCCCCTGGACGGCGGTCAACCTGGTCGACTTCTTCATCGTCCGCCGCGGCCACTACGCGATCGCGGAGATCTTCAAGCCCGACGGCATCTACGGCCGGTGGGGGTGGCGCGGCATCGTCTCGTACCTCGTCGGGTTCGTGGCGATGACGCCGTTCTTCAGCACCGAGCACTACTCCGGCTGGGTCGCCAACGCGGCACACGGTGCGGACTACTCGCTGTTCGTCGGTCTGCCGGTGGCGGGCGTCCTCTACTGGTGGCTGTGCCGATCGATCGACACCGAGGCCGAGGCACGGCTGGCCGAGGAGCAGGCCGACGTGCTGGAGCGCGAGGCGATGGCGCACGAACGCACGGACGGCTGACGGGCGGTGCCGGGCCTCCCACACGATGCGACCGCGATGGCGGCGGCCGTCCGCGACGGTACGACGAGCGCCGAGGAGCTGGTCACGACCGCGCTGGCCCGGATCGCCGCCTGGGACGGCGAGGTCAACGCGTTCACGGTCGTGCTGGGGGAGGACGCGGTCGCGCGGGCGCGGCAGATCGACCGCGACCCGTCGGCGTACGGGCCGCTCGCGGGGGTCCCCGTCTCGGTCAAGGACCACATCTGGATGGCGGGGCAGCCGGCCACCAACGGCTCCGCGGCGCTGCGCGACTTCGTGCCGGACGTCGACGCCGTACCGGTGGCGCGCCTGCGCGACGCGGGGGCGGTGATCGTCGGCAAGACCAACAACCCGGAGTTCTGCTACCGGGGGTACACCGACAACGCGGTGTTCGGGCTGACCCGCAACCCGTGGTCGCTCGACCGGACGCCGGGTGGCTCGAGCGGCGGGGCGGGCGCCTCGGTGGCCTACGGCGCGACTCCGGTCGCGCTGGGAACCGACGGCGGCGGCTCGATCCGCATCCCGTCGGCGTTCTGCGGCGTACCCGGGCACAAGCCGTCGTTCGGGCTGGTCCCGAAGCTGCCCGGCTTCCGGGGCTGGCCGAGCCTCTCGGTGGACGGCCCGCTGGCGTCGTCGGTCCGTGACCTCGTGCTCGCGCTGCGGGTCGTGGCGGGAGCGCACCCGGCCGACCCGCTCTCCTGGCCCGTGCCGCTCGGGGACGAGGTCCCGCTGGACTGGACCAGGCTGCGGGTCGCGGTGTCGGCGGATCTCGGTTGGGCGCCGGTCGACCCCGAGGTGCGGACCGCCTTCCTGGCCGCCGTGGACCGGCTGGCCGACGACGGTGCCCGGGTCGTCGAGGCTCATCCGGACGCCGGGCCGCCGACCCAGCTGTGGAACGACATCGCCCTGCCCGAGGGCTTCGCCTCGGAGGGACCGCTCCTGGAGCACCCCGGCATCGACCCGGCCACGCGCGAGATCACGGAGTCCGGCCGTGCGGCCACGGCACGGGACTATCTCGACGCCCAGGACCGGCGAGGAGCCTTCACCCGGACCTGGGAGACCTTCTTCGAGCAGTACGACGTGCTGCTGGCGCCGTCGATGCCGGTGCCGGCGTTCTCGACCGACGTCACCGGGCCCACGGAGATCGACGGGACGCCCGTCGATCCCTTCTTCGACGACTGGTGCGCGCTGGCCCTCCCCGCGAACCTGACCGGGCAGCCCGCGACCGCCGTACCGACGGGCCTGTCGGCCGACGGACTGCCGGTCGGGCTGCAGGTGATGGGTCCCCGCTGGGCCGACCTGCGCACCCTGGCCGTCGCGGCCCGCCTGGAGTCGCTGACCGGCTTCGAGCTCCGCCCGGCCCGGGCGGACGGGCCGGGGGCATGATCCGGGAACCCGCGAGCCCCACCCGCCGTCCCATCCCCATGCGACGCACACTCGGGATCCTGGTCGCCGTGCTGGCGGTGATGGTCACCACGGGCTGCGGCGACTCCTCGTCCACCGCGACCGACCCCGGGGACGGCCCCGCCTCGGACCCGGCCGGGGTCCCGTCGCGGAGCCCCGGGCTGGTCGAGGGCGCCCACGTCCTGCCCCTGATCTCGATGACCGGGGCCGGTGGACGGGCGCAGCCCACCGCCACGCTGCTGAACTCGCGACCCGACATCCGGGCCTTCGCCGAGCAGTTCCAGGTGCCGGCGATGGCGCGTCGCGTCGAGTCGGCCCTCCGGGACGTCGAGCACGGGCCGGACGAGGACGTCGTCGGCCAGATCGTGGCCGTCGGCTGCGACCGGCCACCGGGCGTCGACGTGATGGCCGACTCCGCCGGAGACATCAGGCTCGTCCCCCACAAGGTCGCAAGCCCGCTGGAGGAGTGCCTGGCCGCGGTGACGACCGTCGCCGTCGCCGTCCTGCCCCGCGACTGACCCTGTCGCCTGGTTGTGCCCCTTGTAACACGCCGTCCAGTGCACTGGCACGCCGTTGCAACGGCGTGGTGGATGGGTGAACGGCGTGTTACAAGGCCGACGACGGTTAGCGTGAGGCGGGTGGAGCCGTGGAACACCTTCGTCGAGGGCGACAACCTCGAGGTGCTGCCGCGGCTGGCGCCGGCGTACGGCCCGTTCGACGTGGTGTACCTCGACCCGCCGTACAACACCGGCAACCCGTTCGCCTACAACGACAAGACGCCCGGTCGGCGTGCCGATCGGCACGATGCCTGGGTCGCGACGATGCGGCCCCGGCTCGAGGCGGTCCGCGCGGTCATGACGCCTCGGGGTGCGGTCTTCGTCAGCATCGACGACCACGAGGTCGCCCGGCTCCGGCTGCTGATGGACGAGGTGTTCGGCGAGGACCAGTTCCTCGCGCAGGTCGTGGTGAACCTCAACCCCAAGGGGCGTCAGCTCGGGGGCGGGTTCGCGACGTCCCACGAGTACCTGCTGGTGTACGCGCGGTCGGCGTCCGCGTGTGTGCTCGACGCGTCGAGTCCCTCGCTGGTCGACCCACGGGACTTCCCGCTGACCGCCGACGACGGACGGCGCTTCCGGCGCCTGCCCCTGCGCAACACCAACAAGAAGTTCAACCCGGTGACGGCGCCGACGATGCACTTCGCGGTGTTCGGCTCACCCGAGACCGGGCAGGTCTCGAGCGATCCCTTCCCGGACGCGCTGGAGATCAAGCCGGTCTTCGGCGACGGTACGCCGGCGGTCTGGCGTTGGTCGGTGGCCAAGATCGACGCGCAGCCGGGCGACCTGGTCTGCCGGTGGGTCGGCACGGGAGAGCGGCGCCGCGCCGACGTGTTCCAGCGTGACTGGCTGCACGACGGGCGCCGGAAGAAGCTGCGCACCATCTGGCTCGCGCAGGAGATCGGCTCGACGGACACCGCCGTGGCCGAGCTCAAGGCGCTGGTCGGGCACCTCTTCGAGTCGCCGAAGCCGACCGGGCTGCTCCGCCGGATCCTGGAGACGATGCCGGACGACGCGCGCGTGCTCGACCCCTTCGCGGGGAGCGGCACCACGGGGCACGCCGTGGCCCTGCAGAACGTCGTCGACGGGGGTCGGCGTACCTGTGTCTCGGTCAACGTGGCGGAGCCGGTGCGGACCGGGTCCAACGCCGATCTCGCCGGTCTAGAGCGGGTCTCCGACGTGACCCGGGCACGGCTGCGGGCCGTGGCGGACGTGGCCGGCGGTGGCTTCGAGGACGTCGAGGCGTCGACCCTGCCGCTCAGGACCTGAAACCTCATCTCTGGGCACCAATCCGCCCGCGGCGCCCCCGTATGGCTACCTGCGGCGATGAGGCCGCTCGAGCTCTCTGCTCGACTCGCGCACCAGACCGGGCCACGATCGGAGACATGCCGGGCCGCCCCCGCCCGATCGCGCGACACAAAAGCCACCGCTCACCCCGTCTAGTTGATGAGAGGCCGAACAGGAGCCCACGTGAATCGTCGCGACGAAGCCGAGTTCGAGGACTTCGCGCGAGCCCGTAGCCAGGACCTGATGCGTGCCGCGATGGTGCTGACGGGCGAGTTCGCGTCCGCGGAGGACCTCGTCCAGGCGACGCTCACACGGACGTACGTGAAGTGGGCGCAGGTCCAGGCCGCGGGGAACCCGGTGGCCTACGTCCGCACCATGCAGGCTCGGCTGTTCCTGGACGGCGTACGGAAGATGAGCAGCCGGGAGATCCCGGTGGCCGACATCCCGGAGACGCAGGCGCCCGAGAACGACGTACCTCTGCGAGAAGTGCTGTTGGCTGCGCTGAACGAGCTGGAGCCGGTCGAGCGGGTCATCGTCGCCCACCGGTACCTCCTCGACAGCGATGTGGCGAGCGTCGCGGCCGAGCTGCGGATGACTCCGCAGGCGGTCAGGAGCCGGGCGACTCGGGCCCTGGCCAAAGTGAGGGCCGCCCTGGGGACCGACACCCACCGGGCAACCCCGACGACGAAAGGAAGCGCAAGCTGATGGAGACCTTCGAAGACCTGGACCGGGTGATCGGCACGGTGTCGTTCGACAGCGAGGCGTTGATCGAGCGTGCCGTGGCGGGTGGACGACGTCGTGAACAGCGCCGCCGCCTCGGCGCCGGCGTCGGGGTGCTGGCGGTCGGAGCAGTCGTGGTGGGCGCGAGCCTCCACTCCTCGGGATCGGGCACGGCCGACGGTACGTCGGTGGCCAGCCAGCCTCCCCCATCCGCCGGCGCCGGGCACAGTAAGGGCGATCGGACCACGGGCCCCGTCCGGGAACGCGCGCCCTCGGCTGCCGACCGCCCAGCTGACCGATGCGCGACTCGCGAAGCGCCTTCCCGTGCCCGGCGACCTCGTATCGGCCTCGGACGCGCACGGCATGGTGGTCGTGAACCGCACCGTCGATCCCGACCGTGCGGGAGTCGGTTCGGTCACGCTGAGCCTTCTGGTGGGGCCGTCCTTGTCGAAGCAGGAGATCGGCGACGCAGCCCAGAAGTGCGCCATGGTCGCACACCTGAACGCGCCGTCGACGTGCGTTCGGCTGACCAACGGCTGGATGTTCGTCGATCGATCGCGGCCCGACATCGAGAACGCCGCGGGGAGCGCCCTCGCCTCGAGCGCGAAGGTCATCTACGCGGACGGCACCAGCGTGTCCGTCTACGCCACGAACTACGTCGAGCAGAACGACCCCACCCGGGATGCGCCGGTCCTCTCCATGGCCCAGGTCGAGCACCTGGCCACCGATCCGGTGTGGTTCGAGCCCGCATCGTGAGCCGAGCCCGGGACGGACGCGGGCGACCCTGAGACCGGAGAATTCTTGACTCGTTCAAGAGAACGGGCTTGGATCGAAGGGTGCCCCCAGGACCCGACTTCCCGCAGCTGCTGCGCGACGCGGGTCTGCGGGTCACGCGGCAGCGGCTCGCCGTTCTCGACGTTCTGATCGAGCTCTCACACGCGGACACGGAGTCGGTGATCGCCGGCGTACGCCGTGACCTGCCGGAGGTCTCGCACCAGGCGGTCTACGACTCGCTCCGCACGCTGACCGCGGCCGGGCTCGCCCGGCGCATCCAGCCGACCGGGTCGGTCGCGCGCTACGAGGCCCGCGTCGGCGACAACCACCATCACCTCGTCTGCCGCACCTGCGGCCAGATCACCGACGTCGACTGCGCCGTCGGCCACGTCCCGTGCCTGACCGCGTCCGACGACCACGGCTACGTCGTCGACGAGGCCGAGGTCGTCTACTGGGGCGTCTGCCCCGCCTGCTCGTCCCGTACACCCGCGCACGTCTGACACCGAGATCGGAAGGAACCCCATGGCACAGGAGCACGACGCCAAGGTCGGCGACATGAACGACGAGTCCGCGGAAGGACCCGTCGACACCTCCGACACGGAGACGGTCGGCAGCGGGAGGCTGCCCGGTCGCGCAGGCGACGTACCCGACCGAGGGCGGCAACAGCAACCAGGGCTGGTGGCCCACGCGCCTCAACCTCAAGATCCTGGCCAAGCACCAGCCGGTCTCGAACCCGATGGACGACGGCTTCGACTACGGCGCGGAGTTCGCCGGCCTCGACCTCGCCGCGGTGAAGCGCGACATCGCCGACGTGCTGACCACCTCACAGGAGTGGTGGCCGGCGGACTTCGGCCACTACGGGCCCTTCATGATCCGGATGGCCTGGCACAGCGCCGGCACCTACCGGATCAGTGACGGCCGCGGCGGTGCCGGCGGCGGTCAGCAGCGCTTCGCCCCGATCAACTCCTGGCCGGACAACGGCAACCTCGACAAGGCCCGCCGGCTGCTGTGGCCGGTGAAGAAGAAGTACGGCTCGAAGCTGTCGTGGGCCGACCTGATCGTGCTCACCGGCAACGTCGCCCTGGAGTCGATGGGCTTCGAGACCTTCGGCTTCGGCGGCGGGCGAGAGGACGTCTGGGAGCCCGACGAGGACGTCTACTGGGGCCCCGAGCAGACCTGGCTCGGGGACGAGCGCTACACCGGCGACCGCGAGCTCGAGTCGCCGCTGGCCGCCGTCCAGATGGGCCTGATCTACGTGAACCCCGAGGGCCCGAACGGCACGCCCGACCCGCTCGCCTCGGCGCGCGACATCCGCGAGACGTTCCGCCGGATGGCGATGAACGACGAGGAGACCGTCGCCCTGATCGCCGGCGGCCACACCTTCGGCAAGACCCACGGTGCGGCCGACCCCGAGGAGCACGTCGGCCCCGAGCCGGAGGGTGCGCCGCTCGAGCTCCAGGGCCTGGGCTGGAAGAGCTCCTTCGCCACCGGCGTGGGCAAGGACGCGATCACCAGTGGCCTCGAGGTCACCTGGACCGCGACCCCGACCCAGTGGGGCAACGGCTTCTTCGACAACCTCTTCGGCTACGAGTGGGAGCTGTCGTCGAGCCCCGCGGGTGCCCATCAGTGGGTGGCGAAGGACGGCGCCGGAGCCGGCACGATCCCGGCGCCCGACGAGGGCGGCGCGTCGCGTCCGCCGACGATGCTCACCACCGACCTGGCGCTGCGGATGGACCCGGTGTACGCCGAGATCTCGAAGCGCTTCCACGAGAACCCGGACGAGTTCGCCGACGCGTTCGCGCCGCGCCTGGTTCAAGCTGACCCACCGCGACATGGGCCCGATCCAGCGGTACCTCGGGCCCGAGGTGCCCAGCGAGGTGCTGGTCTGGCAGGACCCGGTCCCGGAGGCGACGTACGCCGTCATCGAGGAGGCGGACGTCGCGGCGCTGAAGCAGGAGGTGCTCGACTCGGGGCTGTCCATCGGCCAGCTGGTCTCGACCGCATGGGCGTCGGCGTCGACGTACCGCGGCAGCGACAAGCGCGGTGGCGCGAACGGCGGTCGCATCCGGCTCGAGCCGCAGAGCGGCTGGGAGGTGAACGACCCCGACCGGCTCGCCACCGTCGTCCGCACGCTCGAGGGCATCGCCGAGGCGTTCAACGACCGGGACGACGACAAGCGCGTGTCGTTCGCCGACCTGGTCGTGCTGGCCGGCTCCGCGGCGGTGGAGAAGGCCGCGCGGGAGGCCGGGTACGACGTCACTGTGCCGTTCACGCCGGGGCGCACGGACGCGACCCAGGAGCAGACCGACGTCGAGTCGTTCGCGGCCATGGAGCCGGCGGCCGACGGGTTCCGGAACTACCGGGGCAAGGGCCTGCGCCTCCCCGGTGAGTACCAGCTGATCGACCGCGCCAACCTGCTCACGCTGAGCGCTCCGGAGATGACCGCGCTGGTCGGCGGTCTGCGGGTGCTGGGCGCGAACGCGGGCGAGTCGTCGCACGGCGTACTCACCGACCGGCCGGGGGTGCTCAGCAACGACTTCTTCGTGAACCTGCTCGACCTCGGCACGACCTGGACGCCGACCTCGGACGACGCCGAGACCTTCGAGGGTCGCGACGCCTCCGGCTCGGTGCGCTGGACCGGGACCCGCGTCGACCTGGTGTTCGGCTCCAACTCCGAGCTCCGGGCGCTGGCCGAGGTCTACGCCTCGGACGACGCCGGCGAGAAGTTCGCCCGGGACTTCGCCTCCGCCTTCGCCAAGGTGATGGACCTCGACCGCTACGACGTGTGACCGCGCATCACGCCGAGTCGTCATGTGACGACTCGGCGTGATTTCGGCGTCTCTTTGCGCCGACTCGGCGTTTTACCTTCGGCGGCGCATGTGGCGGGAGAGGACGCGCGACTCGCGTCGGCCGCCCCGGCCGTCGTTGCGCCACGAGACGCCGAGGCCGAGGTCGTCGAGGTGGTCCTGCCAGCTTCCGAACTGCGACGGGTCGACGCCCTCCCCGCGGAACAGGTGCCAGAACACGGGGGACCGGAGCAGCGCTACGACGATCCCGAGGCCGATCACGCCCAGGACGCTGTAGAAGACCACGGCTCACGGTAAGCCCGTACGAGGCGTCCGGACCCGAACGGCACATACCGATCCGGTCACGGCCGACGGCGACGCGCCATGATGACCGCATGGCTGAGCGCGTGGCACTGGTGACCGGAGGCTCGAGCGGGATCGGGGAGCGGACCGCCATCCGGTTGCAGGAGGCCGGTTTCACGACGTACGCCGTGGCTCGCCGCGTCGAGCGGATGAAGGACCTCGAAGCGGCCGGCGTCACGACGTTCGCGATGGACGTCACCGACGACGCCTCGATGACCACCGGCATCGAGCGGATCCTCGGAGAGCACGGGCGCGTCGACGTCCTGGTCAACAACGCCGGCTACGGCTCGTACGGCGCGGTCGAGACCGTGCCGATCGACGAGGCGCGTCGCCAGTTCGAGGTCAACGTGTTCGGTCTCGCCCGGCTGACCCAGCTCGTCACCCCGAGCATGCGTGCGCAGCAGAGTGGCCGGATCATCAACGTCAGCAGCGTCGGCGGGAAGTTCTACGAGCCCTTGGGCGCCTGGTACCACGCCACCAAGTTCGCGGTGGAGGGGTTCAGCGACAGCCTGCGGCTCGAGCTCGCGCCGTACGGCGTCCGGGTGGTGATCGTCGAGCCCGGGCCGATCCGCACCGAGTGGAACGAGCTCGCGCGGGCGCACCTGGTCTCGAGCAGCGCCGGTACGCCGTACGAGCACCAGGCCGAGGGGGTGCGCGCCCGGATGGAGGCCGGCGACGGTCCGATGATGAGCGGTCCCGACGTCGTCGGGCGCAAGATCGCCCGGGCGGCCACGGCACGCCGGCCGCGCACCCGCTACCCCGTCGGCCGCGGCGCCCGCTCCGTCGTCACCGCGCGCCGGCTGCTGCCGGACCGGGCGCTGGACGCCGTGATCGGCCGGCTGTACTCCTGACCCGCGAGCAGCGAAGAGGGGCGGGTCCACCAGGACCCGCCCCTCTTCGTTCGGTACGCCGCTCGGCTCAGGCGGCGTCCAGCACCGCCTCCGGCACGAGCTCGTCGGCAGTCTCCACCACCAGCTCGTCGCGGCGGATCAGGGTCAGCGCCGCGACCACCCCGAGGGCGGCCACGATGGCGCCGACCAGGAACGCCGACTGGAACCCGTCGACCAGCGCGACCGGCAGGGCCGAGCCGCTGCTGACGGAGTCCTGGGTCTTCGACGTCGCGATCGTGGACAGGGCCGCGATGCCGAGCGCGCCACCGATCTGCTGCGACGTGTTGATCAGACCCGATGCGAGCCCCGCCTCGGCGGCCTTCACTCCCGCCAGCGCCGCGATCGAGATCGGCACGAACGAGAACCCGATCCCGACGCCGATGATCAGGAAGCCCGGCATCAGGTCGGTGACGTAGCTGCCGTCCACCGAGACCTGCGTGAACCACAGCAGGCCGGCGGTGAGCATCGCCATCCCGACCACCAGCACGGGCTTCACCCCGACACGGGTCACCAGCTGGCCCGCGACACCCGACCACACGATCGCCGTACCGGCGACGGCGAGGTAGGCCAGGCCCGTCTTCATCGCGGAGTAGCCCAGGACCTGCTGCATGTAGAGCGTCAGCATCAGGAACATCGAGAACAAGGCGGTGCCCAGGATGAAGCCGGCGACGTTCGCCCCGCTCACGGTGCGCGTCTGGAGGATCCCGAAGCGCATCAGCGGCTCGGGGTGGTGCAGCTCCCAGGCGACGAAGGCACCGAGCAGCACGAGGGAGGCACCGAAGACGCCGAGCGTCTCCGCCGCGAGCCAGCCCTTCTGACCGGCCTGGGTGATCGCGTAGACCGCGGACGACAGGCCGCTGGTCACCAGGACGGCGCCCGGCAGGTCGAACCTGTTGACGCGCGCGTCGCGGCTCTCCCGCAGGAGGAACGGCGCCAGCACGAAGCCGACGACGCCGACGGGGACGTTGACGAAGAAGATCCACTCCCAGCTGAGGGCGTCGGTGAGGACGCCACCGAGCAGCACGCCCGCCACGGCTCCGAAGCCGCCGACCGCTCCCCAGGCGCCGAGGGCGATGTTGCGCTCCCGGCCTTCCGCGAACGTCGTCGACAGGATCGACAACGCGGCCGGCGTGATGATCGCGGCGCCGAGTCCTTGGACGGCGCGCGCGCTGATCAGGGACGCCTCGGACCAGGCCAGGCCGGCCAGGAGAGAGGCGACGGTGAAGACCACGATGCCGCCCAGGAAGATCCGGCGCCGCCCCAGCATGTCGGCGGCGCGGCCACCGAGCAGGAGGAACCCGCCGAACACCAGGGCATACGCGCTGATCACCCACTGGAGGTCGCCCTGGGAGAACCCGAGGTCGAGCTGGATGGACGGGAGCGCGACGTTCACGATCGCGATGTCGAGGACCACCATGAACTGGACGACGCAGAGGAGCGCGAGAGCCAGCCACCTGCGGCGGTCGGATGTCGACACACCCGCTGTCACTTGCATTTCTGAAGTCATGTGATCGACCGTAACAGCCTCTACTTCAGATTTGCAAGCAAGTTCTTCAGAATCAATATTCAGTGGTAACCTATTGGCATGGCGAAGCGCTACGAGCAGTACTGCCCGATGGCCCATGCCCTGGACCTCGTGGGCGACCGATGGGCGCTCCTCGTGGTTCGCGAGCTGATGCACGGCCCCAAGCGGTACACCGACCTGGTCGAGCACCTGCCCGGCATCGGCACCAACATCCTTGCCGCGCGGCTCCGTGACCTCGAGGGCCACGCCATCGTCGCCCGGCGTACTCTCCCGCCCCCCGCTGCGTCGAAGGTCTACGAGCTGACCGACTACGGCCGCGAGCTGCGACCGGCGCTGCGCGAGCTTGCGCTGTGGGGGGCCCGGTCCCTGGGCCCGCCGACCGCGGCCGACGAGCTCTTCACGGGGTGGCTGTCGAGCGCGATGGACATCGCGATGGCACCCCTGGCGCCGCCAGGACGGTTCGAGTTCCGGGCCGGCCCCGAGACGGCCTCGCTGGTGGACGGCGAGGTCCTGGACGGTTCGATCGACGACCCGGACGTCGTGGTCGAGGGCGAGCCGGAGGGGATCTACTCCCTGTTCGTGGACCGCTGCCTCGACGGAGTCACCATCACCGGCGACCACGCCCTGCTCGAGGCCCTGCTCGAGGCCGCTCCGGCACACCTCGAGGCGACCGCCCCGGCATAGCCACGCACGCCGACATCGCGGGCGGTGGAAGGCTCAGACGCCGGCGGCCTTCTCCAGGGCACCGAGCTCGGTGTCGAGGTGGACCAGCAGGCGCTGCAGGTGCGGGACGGTACGCCGGCACCCGGTCAGGCCGAACGCCATCTGGTCGGCGTAGGAGTTGCAGGTGATGTTCAGCGCCATCCCGTCGATCGGGATCGACAGCGGATAGGTGCCGACCAGCCGCATGCCGTTGAAGTACTGCGTCGTCCGCGGGCCCGGCACGTTGCTGATGATCAGGTTGTACGGCGGCTTCACCAGGCCCCCCATCCGCAGCATCGGCGCGAGGATCGCCGGCGCCTGACCCAGCGCGCTCATCGCCAGGATCTGCACCGGCGTCATCTCGGCGAGCCCGCGCTTCCCGTCGATCATCGACTCGTGGACGAGCCGGAGCCGGTCGGCCGGGTCGTCGAGGTCGGTGCCCAGCTTCACCATCACCGACCCGAGCGCGTTGCCTCCGTGCACCGAGGTCAGGTGCGACTCCTTCGCCTTCAACCCGACCGGGACCATCGAGACCAGCGTGCTGTCCGGCAGCGCGTCGAGCTCGAGCAGGTAGGCGCGCATCGCGCCGCTGCACATCGCCAGGACCACGTCGTTCAGCGTCGTCCCGCTGGCCTTGCCGATGGCGCGCAACCGCTCCAGCGGCCAGTCCTGAGCAGCGAAGCGCCGGGCGGCGGTGATGGGCTGGTTGAGGATCGTGCGGGGTGCGTACAGCGCCAGGGCCGACGTCTCGTTCCGGATCGACTTCCGCAGGGTCTTGATCAGCGCCCCCGGAAGCCCGGCCGCCTCGGCGCTGATGCCGAGGGCGCTCCGCAGCGCCTGCATCGGTACGTCGGACAGGGACTGCTCGGCCTGCTCCTGGGCCTCGCGCACCTTGCTGGTCGACTGGCTGGTCGACTGGCCCGTCGACGGCCGGTTCTCCCAGGGTGCCGGCATGTCCGTGCGATCCGGGTCGGTGGTGAAGATGCTCTGCAGCAGGCGCATGGCCGACACGCCGTCGACGAGGGCGTGGTGGAGCTTGGCGTACATCGCGACCCGGCCGTCGCGGAGCCCCTCGATCAGGTGCCACTCCCACAGCGGCCGCTCCGTGGCGAGACGGGTCGAGTGGAGCCGCGAGCACAGCTCGAGCAGCTCCCGGACGCGACCGGGCTTCGGCAGCGCGCTGTGGCGTACGTGGTACTCGATGTCGAACTCGTCGTCCTCGCGCCAGACGTACTGGCCGCCGGTGCGCACCGACCGCACCGGGTGCTTGAGGAACAGCGGCGCGATGTCGTCCGACTCGCGGAACTGTCCGTAGAGGTCGTGCACGAAGTTCCGCCCGGCGCCCTCGGGCTTCGCGAACAGCTGCAACCCACCGACGTGCATCGGCATCCGGCGGTTCTCGGCCATCAGGAAGGCGGCGGCCGTCGGCTCGAGGGGATGCACCATGCCGTCGATCCTGGTGTCTCCCCGGAGCGGGGACAAGCGGGTGGGAGGATCGGCGCCATGGAGGCCCACCCGCTCGAGGGCGCCTGGGTGCGGAGCCGTACGTCGGTGGCGGTCCGGCTCGACCGGTGGCGCGCCAAGCGGTGGGCGGTGGCGCAGTGCGCGGTCGCCGCCGGCGTCGCATGGTGGCTGGCGTCCGAGGTGTTCCACCACGTCTCGCCGTTCTTCGCCCCGGTGGCCGCCGTCGTGTCACTGGGTACGTCGTACGGCCAGCGCCTGCGACGGGTCGCGGAGGTGACCGTCGGGGTCGCGCTCGGCGTCTTCGGCGCCGACCTCATCGTGCGGGTGTTCGGCACCGAGGCGTGGGTGATCATGCTCGTGGTCGCGTTGTCGATGAGCGCGGCTCTGCTCCTCGACAACGGTCAGGTGTTCCTGATCCAGGCCGCGGTGCAGTCGATCGTGATCACCGCGCTGAAGCCGGGCCCCGGCCAGGCCTTCACCCGCTGGACCGACGCGCTGATCGGCGGCGGCGTGGCCCTGGTCGCGGCGACGGTCGTGCCCGCCGCACCGCTTCGGCGCCCCCGTGAGCAGGCGGCGAAGGTCATCCGCAAGATCCGCGACCTGCTCCAGGCCGCCAGCGAGGTGATGGTCGACGGTGAGGTCGAGCGCGCGGTGGAGCTGCTCGCGGAGGCGCGGGCCACGGATCCGCTGATCCGCGAGCTCCAGGACGCCGCGGACGAGGGCCTCGACGTCGTGGCGTCCTCGCCCTTCCGGATCCGTCATGGCCCCGGCCTGCGCAAGATGGCCGAGCTGGTGGAGCCGTTGGACCGGGCGCTGCGCAGCACCCGCGTGCTGGTCCGGCAGTGCGCGGTCGCGGCGTACCGACGACAGCCGGTCCCGCACCCGTACGCCGTGATCACCGCCGAGCTCGCCGCGGCGGTCGAGGTCGTGGCGCTCGAGCTGGACGCCGACCGGATGCCGACCGTGGCCCAGCCGGCGCTGATCGGTGTCGGCATCGCCACCAGCGAGGTCGAGCGGAGCGACGACCTCTCCGCCGAGGTGGTGCTCGCCCAGCTGCGGTCCATCGTCGCCGACCTGCTGCTGCTCACCGGCATGGACAGCTTCGAGGCCACCGACGCCATCCCACCGGTGCGGCACTGATGAGCCCGGACCCCACCGAGCCGGGGACGGAGTGGGTGCTGCACGTCGACCTCGACCAGTTCATCGCGGCGGTCGAGATGCTGCGCCGGCCCGAGCTGGCCGGCCGGCCGGTGGTGGTGGGCGGGCGAGGCGACCCGACGGAGCGTGGCGTCGTCGCCACCGCGTCGTACGCCGCCCGCGAGCACGGCGTCGGGTCCGGGATGCCGCTGCGCGTCGCCGCGCGGAAGCTGCCGGACGACGCGGTCTTCCTGCCGGTCGACAAGCCGGCGTACGACGAGGCCTCGGCGCGGGTGATGGACACCCTGCGCTCGCTCGAGTGGAGCGGCGCCCCGGTGGTGGTGGAGGTGCTCGGCTGGGACGAGGCGTTCGTCGGGCCCGGGCCGGACCACGGCGACCTGGGTGACCCGCGGGCCTTCGCGCAGCACATCCGCGAGACCGTGCACGAGGCGACCGAGCTGACCTGCGGTGTCGGCATCGGTGACAACAAGCTGCGCGCCAAGATCGCCACCGCCTTCGGCAAGACCGGCGAGGGTGACGGGTCCGGGATCGGCTACCTCACCGCGGCCGAGTGGTACGACGTGATGGGTGACCGGCCGACCACCGCGCTGTGGGGCATCGGCTCGAAGATCGGCAAGCGGCTGGCCGCGCTCGGGATCCACACCGTCCGCGAGCTCGCCGAGAGCGACGCCCGGATGCTGGCCGACGCGATCGGCCCGACGATGGGGCCGTGGTACCACCGGCTCGGCCGCGGCGCCGACACCAGCCCGGTCGACGCGACGCCCTGGACGCCGCGGGCGCACGGGCGCGAGGAGACGTTCCAGACCGACCTCGAATGGGATGTCGTACCGGCCGAGCTGCGCGCCCTGACCGCCCGGGTGGTGGAGGACATCGACCGGGAGGGGCGTCCGGCGGCACGGGTCGGGATCAAGGTCAGGTACCGGCCGTTCACCACCGTCAGCCGCTCGCTGACGCTCCCGGAGCCCACCAACGACGTGGCAACCCTGGCGGAAGCAGCGATTTCACTCCTCGAACGTGTCGAAAACGACCGCCCCGTGCGCCTTCTCGGGGTAAGACTGGAGATGGTGGAGCCCGAGGAAGGCTACGTGCGATGAGCGAGGTCCCGCAGTGGCAGGCCTGGCACGACGCGTACGCCGACCCCTCGTCGTCCCTGTCGCGCCGGCTGGTCGTCGTCCGCTCACTGCTCGCCGGCCTCCTGGAGGAGGGCGCGGAGCCGGTACGGCTGCTCAGCCTGTGCGCCGGCGACGGCCGCGACACGATCCCGGTCCTCGCCGAGTCCGGTCGTCACGTCGACGCCTGCCTGGTCGAGCTGGACCCGGACCTCGCGAACGGCGCACGTCGCGCGGCAGCCGAAGCGGGCGTCGCCCTCGAGGTGCGGACCGGTGACGCCGGTGAGGTGGCGACGTTCGAGGACCGGCTGCCCGTCGACCTGCTGATGCTCTGCGGGGTCTTCGGGAACGTCTCCGATGAGGACGTGGTCCGTACGGTCGCGGCCGCCCGGCTCATGGTCGCCACCGGCGGCGCCGTCATCTGGACGCGGGGTCATCGGGTGCCCGACGAGACCACCGATCGTGGCGTGGACCCGGCGGACTGGGTCCGCGGGCGGTTCGAGGCCGTGGGATTCGTCGAGATCGCGTTCGTCCGGCCGAAGGACGCGACGTTCCGCGTCGGCGTGGAGCACCAGAAGAAGGTCGTCGAGCAGGAGCTTCCGCAGCAGCTGTTCAGCTTCGTGCGCTGAGGTCGGCGAGGACGGACAGCCACCGCAGGTGGCATCCGTCGTACGGCGCGGCCTCGTCCAGGACCGCGGCGTGCACCCGGTCGCGCGTCTCCTCGGCCAGCGCGATCACGTCGTCCGGGTAGCCGAGCTCCACCTGGTGCTCGGCGAACTCGTCCTCGTCGTCGACGAGCACCCACCCGTTCTGCATCCGGATCACGTCCAGGTCGAGGTCGACCGCGCGCAGGGTGGGTCCGTCCCAGACCGGTGGTGTGGTCATGTCGACGTACACCCAGGCCTCGGCGCCGGGCGCGTGGAACGCCGCGAGCCAGCCCCGTTCGCTGTCCGGACGTACGGGCGGCGGCACCAGCCCGACCTGGTCGTGCGAGGCGACGGCCTCGGCCCCTGGCCGCACCATCAGCGTGCCGGCCGGGATCCCGATCCAGTCCCCGTGCTCGTCGCTGCCCAGCCAACGCCCCGGGATGTGCCAGTGCGGTCGGCCGCCCCACTTCTCCATCTCGATGCGGACCGGATCGCCGAGCTCGAACCCCACGGACCCATCCTGCCCGCTCACCGCTTCGGGGGCTTGGTGCGCCGGGCGACGGCGGCCACGACGTCCTGGTAACGGGAGCCGGTGAGCCGGGCGAAGTGGTGGAGCACATGGGCGTCGCGGCCGACGAGTAGCCGGGCCTTGCCACCGAGGATGCCCTTCTCCACGATGATCCGCGCGGCCTCCTCGGGCTCCATCCGCGCCATCCGCTCGTCGAACTGGCGGGCGATCCGGCCGTGGTCCTCGCGGGCCGAGGTGCGGGCGCTCCGGACGATCGCGGTCTTGATGCCGCCGGGGTGGACGACGGTGACGCCGACCGGGTGCCCGGCCATCAGGATCTCCTCCCGGAGCGCCTCGCTGAAGCCGCGGACGGCGTGCTTGGCGGCGTTGTACATCGACTGGCTCGGGATCGAGAGCAGCCCGAACAGCGAGGACATGTTCACCAGGTGCCCGTCACCGGAGGCGACCAGGTGAGGCAGGAACTCCTTGGTGCCGTGGACGACGCCCCAGAAGTTGATCGCCATGATCCAGTCCATGTCGCGGTACTCGAGGTCCTCGACGTCACCGACCAGGGCGACACCGGCGTTGTTGACCACGACGTCGACGCGGCCGAAGTGCTCGGCGACGGCGTCGGCGTACGCCGCGAACGCGGCGCGGTCGGCGACGTCGAGCCGGTCGCTGCGCACCTCCCGCGCTCCGGCCGTCTTGACCAGGTCCACCGTCTCGGCCAGGCCTGCGTCGTCGACGTCCGAGATCGCGAGCCTCGACCCGCGCCGCGCGACGTCGACGGCGAGCGCGCGACCGATGCCGGACGCGGCACCGGTGATCACGACGACCTTGTCGACCAGCGTCTGCACCGGCTCAGGCCACCGCCTCGCGGTCCGGCCGCGCGGTCTGCACGTCGTACGCCTCGGCGTCGAACGCCGCGAGCTTGCGGCGGAGCGTGAACGTCGACTTCGGCCAGAGCACGGTGTTGCGGCCGTGGCGGTCGAGGTACCACGACGAGCAGCCGCCCCGGCTCCACACGGTGCGCCTCATCCGTCGCTGCACGTCGGCGTTCCACCTCCGCTGGGCATCCGCGCGAGGCTCGACGGCGGCGTACCCCTGCGCGCGCATCGTCCGCAGTGCGTCGCGGAGGTAGGCGACCTGCGACTCGATGACGAAGACGACGCTGGTGTGACCCTGGCCGGTGTTCGGGCCGGTCATCATGAAGAGGTTGGGGAAGCCGTGGACGGTCGTCCCCTTGTACGCCGCCATCCCGCCGGCGGACCACTCCTCGGCCAGGGTCCGGCCGTCGCGCCCGACGATGCGCTCGGCGATCGGCAGCTCGGTGGTCCAGAAGCCGGTCGCGACCACGATGACGTCGACCGGGTGCTCGACGCGGTCGACGGTGACGACGCCGTCCGGCGTGATCCGCGAGATCGGGTCGGTCACCAGGTCGACGTTCTCGGCGGCGAGCGCGGGGTAGTAGGTGTTCGAGCGGAGCACCCGCTTGCAGCCGAGCCGGAACGTCGGCGTGACCTTGGCCCGGAGGTCCGGGTCCTTGATCGCCTGGCGGATGTTGATCGTCGCGGCCTTCTCCGCGGGCGCGCCGAGCCTCGGCTGCCAGGTGAACGCGGGCACGTAGCCCTCGTGCGCCCAGTAGATGCCCGTGCGGTAGAGCTTCGCGAGGGCAGGGATGCGGCGGAGCGCGAGGCGCTCGATCCGCGGGTAGCGCCGGTCGTTGCGCGGGATCACCCACGGGGCGGTGCGCTGGTAGACGTCGAGGTGGGCCGCGACCTGCTGCACCTCGGGGACGATCTGGATCGCCGACGCGCCGGTCCCGATGACCGCCACCCGCTGGCCGGCGAGGTCGATCGAGTGGTCCCACCGGGCGGTGTGGAAGAGCGAGCCCGCGAAGGACTCGATGCCCTCGATCTCCGGCAGGCGCGGCTCGGACAGGCCGCCGGTGCCGGTGATCAGCGTGCGTGCGACGACGTCACCCGACGTCGTCCGGCAGCGCCAGACCTGGGCCTCGTCGTCCCACGTCGCGCGCTCGAGCTCGGTGCCGAACACGATCTTGTCGGTCACGGCGTACTCACGGGCGACGCGCTGGAGGTAGGTCTGGATCTCCGGCTGCGGCGAGTACGACGAGCTCCAGTCGCGGTTGCGGGCGAAGGAGTACGAGTACAGCTGGCTCGGGACGTCGCAGCAGGCGCCGGGGTAGGTGTTGTCGCGCCAGGTCCCGCCGACGTCGTCCGCCTTCTCGATCACGACGAAATCCGTCTCGCCGTCCTCGGTCAGCTGGATCGCGGCGCAGAGGCCGGCGAAGCCGGAGCCGACGATCAGGTGGTCGACCTGCTGCGGAAGGCTCATGTCGCTCGACCGTAGCCGAATCGGCCGCCCCCGACGTGTGGAGTTGCTCGCAGGCCGTGGAGGGGTAGTCCCTGACGTTCGGCACGGTTTCCCCGGCGTGCCGGGTGCCGAACGTCAGGGACTATCCGGTCAGACGCCGCTGGTCAGGTCGTAGACGGTGACTCCGTCGATTGTCTGCGCCGTGAACGTGGACTCGACCCAGCTGGTGATCTGCGAGGCGGTGCCGGAGCCGCCACCGGGGCCACCGCCCAACGCGTTCCCGCCGCCGATGAAGTAGTGGATCTTCCCGGCCGCCACCCAGGCCTTGAACTGTGCGAGCGTGGGGCTCGGGTCGCTGCCGTTGAAACCACCGATCGCCATCACCGGCTGCTGGGTCGCCAGCTGGTAGCCCGCCGCGCTGTTGGAGCCGACGGCCGCGGCCACCCAGGTGTACGACGACGCGTCGGCCTCGAGCAGCCTGGTCAGGGCGGCGCTGGAGGTGCTGCCGTCCAGGAGGCCGCCGGGGTTGGCGCCGTCGGTCGTGCCGGTGTTGGGGCCCATCGTGGCCCCGTTCTGCGCTGCCGCCGCTCGGCTGTCCGGCTGCCGCTGGCCGTGCCGGCCGACGGACCCGCGCTCGGGATCGACCCTGTGTGCGGCGTGGCGGCGGTCGCCAGCGAGTACGCCGCCGGGGCGGTCAGTCCCGAGAGCAGCGCGACGACGGCGACTGCCGCAGCGACCCGCTTCGGCAGGTGCCGCACCCCCACGATCATCAGCGCGGCGGCGAAGCCGACCGTCGCCACGACGTACCTCAGCCAGGGGTGCCACGACGCGTCGCGCGCGAGCAGCTCGAAGGCGAGGCTGGTGGTGAGGGCGGTGGTCAGCCCCAGGACGCCGGTGGCCAGGAGCGAGGCGCGGTGCTGCCAGAGCACCCAGGCGCCGATCCCGACGAGCGCGCCGATCGCCGGGGCGAGTACCACCGTGTAGTACGGGTGGAAGATCCCGGCCATCAGGCTGAAGGTCAGGCCGGTGACGACCAGCCAGCCGAGCCAGAGCGTGAGTCCGGCCTGCACCGCGCGTCGGCCCCGCGCGAACCACAGACCCGCGGCCCCGAGGAGCAGCGAAGCGGGCAGGAGCCAGGCGACCTGGCTACCGACCTCGCTGTTGAACATGCGCAGCACCCCGGTGGCACCCCACTGCCCTCCGCCGCCGAGGCCTCCGCCACCGACGGACCCGGTCTCGGAGCCGTCGAGCCGGCCGAGCCCGTTGTAGCCCAGGGTCAGCTCGAGGATCGAGTTGTGCTGCGAGCCGCCGATGTAGGGCCGCGACGCTGCCGGCCAGAGCATCACGATGCCCAGCCACCACCCGGCCGCGACGACCAGTCCCGCGGCCGCGGCGAGGAGGTGGAGGAGGCGGCGGTGCCACGGCACGGTCGCGAACACGGCGTACACACAAACAAGGTACAGGAGCCCGGTGGCGACGAGCAGGCCGGCGAGGGCCGCCCGGTCGGCCGGCACGTGAAGCCGTCCGGTCCGGGCTCCCGACGCTTGGTGTCCCCGGCGTGTGAACGGCCGTGTCGGCCGGGGACGGTCCTGGGGGTGGCTGTCGCGAGCCAGTGCCGACGTCTCGGAGGTCATGTCCCCACCGTGGCGACCCCGACTGGCACGGCCCCCTCGCCCCGCTGTGGGGTGTCTGTGAAGGGATAGTCCCCGACGTTCTGGTCGGGTTGTCCACCGAGAACCCGACCAAAACGTCGGGGACTATCCCGGCAGAGAGACCGTGACGGTGGTGGAGCCGGGGTGGGAGTCGAGGGTGACCGTGCCGCCGTGGGCGGTGACGATGGCGTCGACGAGGGAGAGTCCGAGACCGGCACCGCTCGACGCGGGCGTGCCGTTGCCGACGGCACGGGTGCGGGAGGCGTCGCCGCGGACGAAGCGCTCGAACGCCGTCCCGGTCAGCTCGGGCGGGAAGCCGGGGCCGTCGTCGCGCACCGAGAAGCCCAGCCCGGGACCGCCCAGGCGGCCGATGACGGTCACGGTGGTCCCGGGTGGGGTGTGCTTGCCGGCGTTGGTCAGCAGGTTGGTCACGACCTGATGGAGCCGGTCGGCGTCGCCGGTGACCTCGATCGACTCCTCGGGGAGCTCGAGCCGCCACCGGTGGTCGGGCGCGACGACCCGAGCGTCGGACACCGCCTCCACGAGCAGCCGCGAGAGGTCCACGGTGTCGCGCGCGAGTGGTCGACCGGAGTCGAGCCGGGCCAGCAGCAGGAGGTCCTCGACCATCGAGGTCATCCGGGCCGACTCCTCCTCGACCTTCCCGAGCGCGGTCCGCACGGCACCCTCGTCGTCCGGACGCCGCCGCGCCAGCTCGGCGTACCCCGCGATCGTCGTCAGCGGTGTCCGCAGCTCGTGCGAGGCGTCCGCCACGAACTGCCGCACCTGCTGCTCGCTGCGGTGGCGCTCCGCCAGCGAGTTCTCGACGTGCACCAGGAGGGTGTTGAGGGCGGAGCCGACCTGGCCCACCTCGGTACGGACGTCGGTGAGTTCCTCGGGTACGCGTGGCGCGATCGCGATCTCGCCCTCCGCGAGCGGAAGACCGGCCACCGTGTTGGCGGTCGCGGCGACCTGACGCAGGGGACGTAGCTGACGGCGTACGACGTAGGTGCCGGCGCCGGCGGCCGCGACGATCCCAGCCAGGCCGAACAGGATTTCCCACGCGACCAGCTGTGAGATGGGCCCGTCCACCGTGGACGTCGGCAGTCCGACCGCGAGGACCCCGGGTGCGCTCGTGCGGCCGAGGTCGAACGTGATGGGTCCCGAAACCGCGGCGACCCGGTACTCCCCGAGACCCGGGACGGACACCTCGTGCGGCCGCCCGTCCGGGCGTACCGACGTGAACGCTCGCACCTGGTCGGTCGACAGCGACCGACGCCCGCCTTCGGTCGACAGCTCCCCGCCGGACTGGCTCGCCGTCCTTCCGGCGGTCACGGATCCTTCTGGCACGGCATAGGAACGGTCGTCTCCGTCACCGGGAGGACCGAACGCCCGGGGCCCTGCCGTGACGCGATTCAACGAGGACGTGACGTCCTGGTCGAGGCGGTCCGACAGGTATCCGCGGAACGCCAGGGTGGCCGCGACACCGATCAAGGCGACGACGACCGCGACGAGCGCCACGGCCGTGATGACCAACCGTGAGGTCAGGGAGGCGAACACCCGCCTCATGACGTCGGCTTCAGCACGTACCCCGCGCCGCGCATGGTGTGGATCATCGGCTCATGTCCGGCGTCGATCTTCTTGCGCAGGTAGGAGATGTAGAGCTCGACGACGTTGGCCTGGCCGCCGAAGTCGTAGTTCCACACCCGGTCCAGGATCTGCGCCTTGGACAGCACCCGGCGCGGGTTGCGCATCAGGAAGCGCAGCAGCTCGAACTCGGTCGCGGTCAGACTGATGTCGCTGCCGGCGCGGCGAACCTCGTGGCTGTCCTCGTCCAGCTCCAGGTCGCCGACGGTCAGCACCGAGCCGGACTCCGCGCGTCGAGCGCCGGTACGCCGCAACAGCCCGCGCAGCCGGGCCACCAGCTCCTCGAGCGAGAACGGTTTGGTCACGTAGTCGTCACCACCGGCGGTGAGCCCGGCGATCCGGTCCTCGACCGCGTCGCGGGCCGTCAGGAACACCACCGGCACATCGGGATCGGTCGCGCGCATCCGGCGGAGCACCTCGAGGCCGTCGAAGTCCGGCAGCATCATGTCGAGCACGACGGCGTCGGGAGCGACCGTCCGGGCCGTCGACACCGCTTTCGCCCCGGTGTGGGCGACCGAGACGTCGAAGCCCTCGTAGCGCAGCGCCATCCCGATCAGCTCGGCGATGTTCACCTCGTCGTCGACGACGAGCACGCGTAGGGGTGAGCCGTCCGGGCGGGTGAGCTCCATGGGATCAGTCTGCGCGGTAGGACTGTGCGTTTCCTGTGAGCCCGCTGTCGGCGGGGCACGACCGGCTCAGATCCCGCGCACAGGTTCGCCACAGACGGCAGGCCCACACTGCGGCCATGAGCGACGACGAGACACGTCCGATCGAGCCCGAGGCGCCCGCGCCGCCGCCGCAGCCGGAGTCGCCGGAGGCCCAGGAGGCCCAACCGCAGCCGAGCCCGCCGATGTACGCCGCGGGGCAACCGACGTACGCGATGCCACCACCGGCGCCACTGCCCGCCGGCTACCCGGCGTACGCCGGACAGCAGCGGCCGAGGTTCGTCGACCAGGTGCTCGGCATGCGCGCCGTCGTGGCGGTCGCCTTCGCCTGCCTGGTCATCGGTGGGCTCAGCGGCTGGATCCTCGGCCACGCCGCCGGCACCGATGGCGGACGCTTCGGCGGGCCCGGCGGCTTCGTCCAACAGCGCGGCACCTTCCCGGGTGGCCAGGACGGCTTCCCCCACGGCCCCCACGGTGCTCCCGACCCGTTCGGCCAGGGCCAGAGCGGACGCTGACCCAACCGACCGGCCCTTGCCCGCGTTCCACTTGACGGCAAGGGTTTTCTCCACGGCAGGGTGGCGGGAGGGTCGGATGGCCGAGCGGACGGGCTTCAGCGAGTACGTCGTCGCACGCCGGCCGCTGATGTACCGCACCGCGTGGGTGCTGTGCGGCGACCACCACCAGGCCGAGGATCTCGTCCAGCACGTGCTGACCAAGCTCTACGTCGCGTGGCCGCGGGTCGCGCGGATGGACTCGGTCGACGGCTACGTCCGGACGATGCTGGTCAACGCCAACCTCGACCGCGTACGCCGACGCCGCGAGTCCGCCGGGCTCGAGGGCTTCGACCAGCCGGCCCGCGAGGTCGACCACGACTCCGAGCTCGACCTTCGCGCGGCGCTGACCGAGCTCGCACCGGGGCAACGACGCGCGGTCGCGTTGCGGCACCTGTGGGGGCTCTCCGTCGAGGAGACCGCTGCCGAGCTCGGCATCGCGCCGGGCACCGTCAAGAGCCAGACCGCGGACGCCGTACGCCGGCTCCGAGAGCTGCTGGCGCCGCAGCGCGAGGAAGGACCCGCCCGATGAACGAGATCGACGACCTGCTGGAGCGGATCGAGACGCCAACCGTCGACGTCGGCGACGACGTCGCTCGCGGCGATCGCGCGCTCCGCCGCCGACGCGTGTGGCAGGCCGGCGGGACCGCCGTGTCCGCCGCGGCGGTCGTCGCCCTGGTGGCCGCACTCCAGGGCGGGAACGGGTCCCCCGGAGCGTCCGCGGGGTTCGCCGACCGCTCGACCGTCACCACCCACGCGTCGGCCAAGCCGCACGCCCAGCGGACGCACCATCCACGGGTGGGGCCCCCGCCGGCTCGGATCCAGCGGCTCAAGGACCGGACGCGCGCGCAGCTGAACGCCCCCGGGACGGACGCCACGGTCGTCACCTACCACCACGTCCTGGCCGAGCACCTCGATCCCACCGGCACGAAGCTGCACCTCGCGCAGAACGAGCAAGTGGGTGGCGGCAGCTTCGGCACCAAGCTGGACTGGAACCACGGCGGCATGCTCGAGGTCGTCGTCGGCACCCGGTGGTCGGATGCCATGGGCTTCTACCTCCTCGAGAACGCCGGGATGCAGCCCACGACGTACGACGGTGACGAGGCTCGGGTGAGCACCGTCGGCGACGACGTCGTCGTGTCGGTCAAGCACGATGACGGCACGGTGGTCACCTTGATCGCCAGCGCGTCCTTCGGCAACAACGGCACGTCGACGCCCAGCCTCGGACTCACCCAGCACCAGCTCCTCGGCGCCGCCGCCGACCCACGGATCCAGCTGCCGCCGTACCTGCGCTAGGTATCAGCTCGGAGCGTCGTACATCCGCAGAGCCATCAGCGGGCAGTTCCGAACGGCGTGCCGGGCGGCCACCTCGTCGCGACGCGGGACGACGGGGTCACGGTCGCGTGACCGCGGCACCGGGAAGCCGAAGTCGTCGACCGACAACACGTCGGGCAGCAGCTCGGCGCAGCTGCCGTGTCCGTCGCACCTCGTCCAGTCGATGTGCAGGCGCGTGGTCACGAGACCACCCTCCGTCGCTCCGCCCGTCGATCAGCAGGGCACCAGCCGTCCAGGTGCGCCGCGACGTGCGCGCGGAACACGTCCAGCGTGGACGCCGACGAAGCGGGCGGTGCCGTCCGGGTGCGCGCAGGCGCCGCGGCCCGAGACGAGCGTCGCCATGCGCTGGATCTCCGTGGGCAGGCTGCGGTCGCGGACGCCGGCCGCCAGTCGCTTCAGGTCGTGCGCCATCCGCGGCAGACCGTTCAGGCACGGCCCGCACTGCCGGGCGGACTCCGACGCGAGGTAGTCCACGACGTCCGCGGCGAACCCGATCGGACACGTCGTGTCGTCCAGGACGTGCAGGACGCCCGCGCCGACCGAGGCCCGGTACGGCGCGAGGTCGGCTCGCGGGTCAGCCGGACGTCGAGGTCGGACCCCGGCACCCAGGCGCCGTGGTAGCCGCCGACCAGCACGGCCGTGGGGTCCCGGGGCCGGGCGGCGTGCAGTACGTCGCGCAGCGAGCTCCCGCGCGGCGCCTCCACGACGCCGGGGTGGTCGACCGCACCGCTGATCGTGAACAAGGACGTGCCGGGTTCCTCGGCGGTGCCCGGCGGACGCGATACCAGTCGGCGCCGTACCGAGCCACGAGGGCGACGCGGGCAAGGGTCTCGGCGTTCAGCACGAGCGTCGGCCGTCCGTCGACTCCGGACTCGGTGACCCGGGTGAACGGGTCGCGCGGGACACCGCGCCCCGCCGTTGAGCCGGTTCACCAGCGCGGTCTCCTGGCCGGCCACGAAGCCGCCCTGAGCGGGAGACGTCCACGCGACGGCGGCGGGCGGCGGCCCGCGCCGGCGCCGGCGTCGACGTCCGGCCCGGTGCGCCAGGATCGCCGCGACGCGCCCGCATGGCCGACGCCAGGACCTCGAGACCGTCCAGCACGAGGTGCGGGTTGCGGGTGAGGAGGACCGCGTCCTTCGAGCTCAGCGGCTCGCCCTCCATGCCGTTCCCGACCACGACGGGCCGACGCCGCGCCATCGGCGACGGCCCGCACCTTGATCGCCGTGGGGAACCCGGCGCCGCCGCGCCCGGTCAAGCCGCTGTCGCGCACGGCCCGGAGCACGGAGTCGAGGCTGAGGGTGGGCAGCGGGCCCTACCGCGCGAGGTGGGCCGTCGTGGTCGGCGCCGGCGCCGTTCGAGGATCCGGCGGCCCGACCGTCGGCAGGCCGAGCTGGGTGGCTCATGCTGCCGTCCTCCGGGGATGACGGACCCAGCCGCGGCCGGCGTACGACGGGGTGAGGCGCCAGCCGACCGCGGTGACGACGCAGCCGACGCAGATCGCGGCGAAGGTGCGGAACCACGGGTGCCGGCATCGGTGCCGCTGCCGAGGGCGTGCAGGAGAGCGGTCGGCCACAGCAGCGTACGTCGCCCAGTGCACGGTACGGAACACGCGCAGGCCCGACCCGATGACGCAGCAGGGAGACCACGGTGATGACGCCGATCAGGTCGAGGGCCAGGGTGCCGAGGCCGAGCCAGGCCGGCCGGTAGCCGGCCAGGAAGGGGAGCACGACATCCACGAGCCGGAGCTGGGCGTACGGGTCGAACAACAGTCCGCCGACATGGGCCGCGACCAGCCCGGTCCCGGTCAGCGCGGCCGTGCGGTGCAGGTCGCTGGTGCCGAACCTGCCCAGCCACGGCAGCGACGACCCGAGCGGGCGACGATGCCGAGCACGATCGAGAGGGTCAACAACGCCAGCGCGGTGACGCCGGCGCCGCGTCCGAACGCCCAGAGTGCGGAGTCGAGAGCAGCGGCCTGGTCATGCCGCCACCTCCCTGGGCCACGTGCCGACGCGGACGACGCGGTGCTGCTCGTCGACCAGACGCGCGGTGTGACCACGCTCGTCGAGCCAGCGCGCCGCCTTGCGGCCGAGCACGATCGCGGCCGTGGCCGCGATGTTCGCCTCCACGCACGTGGGCGCGGCGACGGTGGCACTGCGCCAGA
This sequence comes from uncultured Actinomycetota bacterium, assembly GCA_963812055.1. Classification (GTDB taxonomy): domain Bacteria; phylum Actinomycetota; class Actinomycetes; order Propionibacteriales; family Nocardioidaceae; genus Nocardioides. Next base: position 318,078 of record CAWEUA010000025.1, on the reverse strand, counting down.
CGGTGGCGGCGGGTGCGGCGGTGCGCGGGTCGACCACGTGGTGGAGCCGGACGCCGCCCCGGCGCCAGGTACGCCGGACCGTGGACGAGGTGGCGATCGCCGAGCCGGCGGTCAGGGTGACCTGGCAGGCGGGATCCTCCGCGCTGTCGCTGACGGCGACCTGCCACTCGCCGACGGGTGCAGGTCCGGCGGTGGCGATGTCTCCGCCGAGCTCGACGAGGACGCCGACGCCCGCCGTCGACGCCGCGCGCGCAGCGAGCAGGTCGGCGGCGCGGGCCTTGGCGGTGGCCCCCAGGTCGAGCACGACGTCGTCCGGGAGCTCGAGGCGGTCGCCGTGCAGCTGCACCCGCCGCCAGCCCGGCACGGTGCGGACCACTCGGACGGCCGCGCCGTCCGCAGGCAGGAGCTCGATGCTGCGGTCGTAGCCCAGGGTCTCCAGCGTGCCGCCCACCGTCGGGTCGACGAGCCCGCCGCTCGCCTCGGCGGCGTCCAGAGCGGTCCCGACCAGGTCGGCCAGCAGGGGCGAGAGGCGGTGCGTGCCCGGCGTCAGGGACGAGAGCTCCGAGTCGGGGCGGAACCGCGAGCACGCGCGGTCGATCTCGTCGAGGCCCGCCCGCACGATCTCGACGACCGCGCGCAGTGCAGCCGCGTCGGTCACCACGACCGAGGCGCTGGTGCTCCACACGTCGAAGCGGTACGTCGCGTCCATGGGGTCAGGACCCGCTCGTGGTCGCCTGCGGCGTACTCGTGCTGGGGGGCGTCACCGGGCTCTGCCCACTCGTCTGGCCCGGTTCTGCGACGTCGCCCGGCCGCCGTCGTCGTTCTCGCCCGACTCCTCGGAGTCGCTGGGGTTCGAGCCCGTGCCGTTGGAGCCGGTGCCGCTCGAGCTGCCCGCGCTCCCGGTCTGGGCGGCGTGGTGGGTGGTGGTGGCCAGGTCGAACCCGACTGCGGCGCCGAGCGTGCTCAGCACGCCGAGTCCGGCGAGTCCTGCCTGGAGTCGTCTGCTGCGCTGGAAGGGGGTCATGCGTCCACAGTGCGGTCGGCTTCCTGTGCCGGACCTGTGAGAGCGGTGGGTCCGCGGTGTCGTTTGCCTGACCGGAACCTGACTGTGCGGCGCGCGCCGCGTGTCGTTGCTGCCGGAACTCGGTGGGATCGGCACCGGTCCGGTGGGAGACAATCTCCGTCGTTGTGGACATCTCCTTCCCGGCCGAGCTGCCGATCAGCGGCCGGCGCGACGACATCGCCGCCGCGATCCGGGATCACCAGGTCGTGGTCGTGGCCGGCGAGACCGGCTCGGGGAAGACCACGCAGCTGCCGAAGATCTGCCTCGAGCTGGGCCGCGGACAGGGCGGTCGCGGGGGCCTGATCGGGCACACCCAGCCGCGACGGATCGCCGCCCGCTCGGTCGCCGAGCGCCTGGCCTCGGAGCTGAAGACGGAGCTCGGCACCGAGGTCGGCTACCAGGTGCGCTTCACCGATCGCACGTCGCGCGACACCCGGATCAAGGTGATGACCGACGGCATCCTGCTCGCCGAGCTCCAACGCGACCGGCAGCTCCGCCGCTACGACACGATCATCATCGACGAGGCCCACGAGCGGAGCCTCAACATCGACTTCCTGCTCGGCTACCTCAGGCGACTGCTGCCGAGACGCCCCGACCTGAAGCTGATCATCACGTCGGCGACCATCGACCCCGAGCGGTTCGCCCGGCACTTCGCCGACGACCGCGGACGGCAGGCCCCGATCATCGAGGTGTCCGGACGGATGTACCCCGTCGAGGTCCGCTACCGGCCCCTGGTCGCCACGAGCTCTGACCGACGACGGGGACATGGACGACGAGGGCGAGGTCGTCGTCCGCGACCAGACCGAGGCGATCGTGGACGCCGTCCGCGAGCTCGCGCACGAGGGTCCCGGCGACGTGCTGGTGTTCCTGCCGGGCGAGCGGGAGATCCGGGACACCGCCGACGCCCTCGGCGACCTGAAGCCGGACCCCGGCCGCACCCTCGAGGTGGTGCCGCTCTTCTCCCGGCTCTCCGCCGCCGAGCAGCACCGGGTGTTCTCCTCGCACCCCCAGACCACGCGACGGGTGGTGCTCGCCACGAACGTCGCGGAGACGTCACTGACCGTCCCCGGCATCCGGTACGTCGTCGACAGCGGCGTCGCGCGCATCTCGCGCTACTCGATGAAGACCAAGGTGCAGCGACTGCCGATCGAGACGATCAGCCGGGCCTCGGCCAGCCAGCGCTCCGGCCGGTGCGGGCGGGTCGAGGCCGGCATCGCGATCCGGCTGTACTCCGAGGAGGACTTCGAGAGCCGCCCCGAGTTCACCGACCCGGAGATCCTGCGGACCAACCTCGCCTCGGTCATCCTCCAGATGTCGTCGCTCGGGCTGGGCGACATCGCCCGCTTCCCGTTCGTCGAGCCGCCGGACCGGCGCCAGGTGACCTCCGGGGTCCAGCTGCTCGAGGAGCTCGGCGCCCTCGACGCGGCGAAGGACCCGACGGACGGGGGGCAGCGGCTGACCCGCCTGGGCCGGCGGCTGGCCCGGCTGCCGATCGACCCGCGGCTGGGCCGGATGATCCTCGAGGCGGAGCGTCTCGGGTGCGTGCGCGACATCCTCGTGATCGCCGCCGCCCTGTCGCTGCAGGACCCACGTGAGCGCCCCTTGGAGGCGCAGGCGCAGGCCGACCAGCTCCACGCGCGGTTCAAGGACCCGACATCCGACTTCCTCACCTGGCTGAACCTCTGGCGCCACCTGCGGGCGCAGCAGCGCGAGCTGTCGAGCAGCGCCTTCCGGCGGATGTGCAAGCGCGAGTACCTCAACTACCTCCGGGTCCGCGAGTGGCAGGACTTCGAGTCCCAGCTCCGCCAGGTGTCCCGCGAGCTGAAGATCGAGCTGGGCGCCCCGACCAGCTCGACCCGGGCGCGGCGACGTCCCCGACGCCGACGGCATCCACCAGGCACTGCTGTCCGGACTGCTCTCCCACATCGGCCTGCTGGAGGAGCGCGACCGCAGTGCCTCGGGCGGCGACCGCCGGCGCGGCCCGCGCGGCCCCCGCGAGTACCTCGGCGCCCGCGGCACGCGGTTCGCGATCTTCCCCGGGAGCGGGCTCCGGGGGAAGAACCCGGCGTACGTCATGGCGGGAGAGCTGGTGGAGACCGGCCGCCTCTGGGCCCGGCAGAACGCCGCGATCCGGCCCGAGTGGGCCGAGCGCCTCGGCGACCACCTCGCGAAGCGCACCTACAGCGAGCCGCACTGGTCCAAGAAGCGGGCCGCGGTGATGGCCTACGAGCGGGTCACCTTGTACGGCGTACCGCTGGCCACCGACCGGTTGGTGCAGTTCGGCCGGGTCAACCGCGCGATCAGCCGCGAGCTGTTCATCCGGCACGCCCTCGTCTACGGCGAGTGGGCCACTCATCACCCGTTCCTCGCCGAGAACCAGCGGCTGCTCGAGGAGGCCGAGGAGCTCGAGCACCGCGCGCGACGGCGCGACATCGTGGTCGACGAGGAGACGCTGTTCGACTTCTACGACGGCCGCATCGGCGCCGAGGTCGTCAGTGGCGCGCACTTCGACACCTGGTGGAAGAAGGAGCGTCGCGAGCGCCCCGCCCTGCTGACCTTCGACCCGGCGATGCTCACCCACGACTCCGCGGTCGAGGTGCGCGAGGAGGACTTCCCCGAGCAGTGGGAGCAGAGCCAGGGGCTGACGTTCCCGATCAGCTACCACTTCGAGCCCGGCGCCGCCGATGACGGCCTCACCATCGACGTCCCGGTCGCAACGCTCAACCGGGTCGGTGCCGAGGACTTCTCGTGGAACGTCCCAGGCGTCCGGCACGAGCTCGTGACCAGCCTGATCCGCAGCCTGCCGAAGAACCTCCGGGTCAGCTTCGTCCCGGCACCCGACAAGGCGCGGGAGTTCCTGGCCGCGACGCCGGCGGGGGAGGAGCCGCTGCTCGACGCGCTGGAGCGGTGGGCGCGCTCGACGACCGGTGTCGTGGTCCCGCGCGAGGTCTGGGACTGGAGCAAGGTCCCCGCGCACCTCCAGCCGACCTACCGGGTACTGGACGACGCGGGCTCCGAGACCGCCCGTGGCAAGGACCTGGACGCGCTGAAGGCGCCGCTGGAGCCGCAGTTCGACGCTGCCCTCGCCGCGGTCGCCGACGACAGCGGGTACGCCGCCACCGGCCAGACGGACTGGACGTTCGGCGAGCTCCCGGAGGAGATCGCCCAGCGAAGGGCCGGCCACGAGGTCCTCGCCTACCCGGCCCTGCTCGACGAGGGCGACACGGTCGGGCTGGGGGTGTTCGGCTCGGCCGAGGAAGCGGTCGCGCGCCACCGCCTCGGCGTACGCCGTCTGCTGCTGCTCGCGCTCCCGTTCGCCGAGGACCCCACGGCGCGGCTCGACACCACCCAGAAGCTCGGCCTGGCTGGGTCGCCGTACCCCACCGTCGTCGAGCTGCTCGACGACGTCCGCGCCGCGATCCTCACCGACGTGGTCGACGCGCAGCCCCCGGCCCGCACGCCCGAGGCGTACGCCGCGCTGGTCGCGGCCGGCCGGGAGGCCCTGGAGTCGCGCCGCGACCCGGTCGTGCTCGAGGTGCTCCGCGTCCTGGCCGACTGGCGCGACACCGACCGGATGCTGAGCGGCCGCGCCGAGCTGCTCACCCTGCCCGCCCTCCAGGACATGCGTGAGCAGCTCGCCCGGCTGGTCGGCCGCGGCTTCCTGGGCGAGGCCGGGGCGAACCGGCTGCGCCGCTTCCCGACGTACCTGCTGGGCATCCGGCGCCGGCGTGAGCAGCTCGACGAACGGGTCGCCCGCGACCGGCAGCAGATGGACCAGGTGCGGCCGCTCGACGAGGCCTACCTCCACCAGGTCGCCGCCCTGCAGGCCGGCCGGCCGCCGGGCGAGCACCTGCGACGGGCCCGGTGGATGCTCGAGGAGTTCCGCATCTCGCTGTTCGCCCAGCAGCTGGGCACCGACGGACCGGTCAGCGACCAACGCATCCGGAAGGTCCTCGCCGGGTGACGTTCCGGACTACCGTGGAGGCGTGACCGACCGCCCGTACCACCGCCCGCTCGCTCCGGGCGACCGGTTCTTCGAGGGCGTCGAGTCCGGGGCCGCCGATCCGCTGCGCGTGGCCGAGGCCGCCGACCGCGCGGCGTACGTCATCGTGCGCCGTGCGCACGACTCCGGTGACCGCGAGGTGGCCGACCGGGTGCTGCACCTCGCCGACACCGAGGGGATCGAGGCGATCGCCGAGGCCTGGGCCAAGCGGCCGGCCGACACCATCGCCGGGTGCCTGTGGCGGCTCTACCTCCTCCGCTCCTGGGTGTACGCCGACCCGGTCGGTGTCGCGCGGGAGTTCGAGGCGGGCCGGCTGACCGCCGCCGTCGACGGTGTCGTCGCCGGTGTCGCCGATCCTCCGGGGCCCGACGAGCTGCGCGAGATGGTCGACCAGGTGCTCCGCGGCATCGCGGCCAGCGACTTCGCCGACGTGCTCCTCCGGGCAGCCGCCTTCGCTCGCGTCGTGGCGACCGGCCGGGTGGAGCTCCCGGACGGCGACACCCTCGCCGCCGCCCGGATCCAGGCCGTCGCCGACCAGCTCGACCGTGCGGCCCGACTGGAGCTCGCCGGCAAGCTCGCGTAGGGCGAGCACCGGTTGCCGGCTGTAACACGCTGTCCACAGCTCTTCCACGCCGTTGCAACGGCGTGGAAGCCACGCGGACAGCGTGTTACATCGACCGCGCCTCCACGACAACCCTGGTCTGGACCGGACCGAACAGATCGGCGTGGCTGTGCACAACGGAACAGACGGACGCCACCTCTCGTTACAATGTCGGTGTGTGCCGGGCCGCGGCAGCCCCGGGTCCCAAAATCAGCCGCTACGAGCGGCCACGCGCCGTGAGGCGCTCCCGGTCCGGCACACACATCGCGTCGTCCCTCCCACTGCCCCCGAGCAGGGCGTCACGCCCCAGCCGTTAGGGTTTCCGCCGTGCGATCCTGGGCCGGGCGGAAGCGGGGAACCACGCTCCTCGCCGCCGCCGCCCTCCTCGGCACCGGAGCCCTGGCGGGCTGCGGTTCGTCCTCGTCCTCGGCGTCGTCGAGCCCGAGCTCGTCACCGACAGAGCCGTCGTCGAGCGCCACCTCGTCGGCCCCGCTGCTGCCGCCCACGACCATGACGTTCGGCGTGATCGGCTCGCCCGGAGAGGTCGAGCAGTACCGCACGATGGCCGACAGCTACGTCTCGGCCGCGCGGAAGGTCACGGTGAAGGTCGAGTCCTGGCCGGACGATGCCGCGATGATGGCGGCGATCAAGGCGGGCGAGCGCGTGCCCGACGTGTTCCTCGCCTCACGCCGTCACCTGAGCTTCCTGGTCCAGCAACATCTCATCCAGCCCGTGGACCAGCTCCTCGACGACCGCGGCTTCGACTTCGGTGACGAGTACCCCCGCAGCAGCCTGACGGCGTTCGCCGACGACAACCGGCTCCAGTGCCTGCCGTACGACATCCAGCCGTCGGTGATCTTCTACAACACGCGCTTGGTGCGGTTCGACCAGATGAAGAACGACCCCCCGAGCGCCGGCCAGGGCTGGACCATCGACCAGTTCGCGCAGGCCGGCCGCTGGGCTGTCCGGCACCACCCGGGAGTCGCCGGCATCCACCTCGACCCGACCCTGTTCGGCCTCGCGCCGTTCGTGTACTCCGGCGGTGGCGACCCGTTCGACGACGACACCTCGCCGACGAGTCTGGCGCTGAGCGACGAGCCCAACGTGGACTCGCTGACCCAGACGGTGCAAGCGCTCCAGGAGCCGGGCTCGAACCTGTCGGAGCAGCAGCTCGAGAGACACTCGCCGCTGGAGTGGTTCGCCCACGGCAGGCTGGCGATGCTCGAGGGTTCCAGCCGGATGGTCCCCGACCTGCGTGCCTCGGGGGTCCACTTCGACGTGATGCCGATGCCGAGACTGGACTCGTCCTCGACGGTCGGGGCCCTCACCGGGATGTGCCTGTCCGCGAACCCGCGAGACGTCGCCACGGCCGCGGACTTCCTCGTCTACGCCAACACGCCGGGTGCGCTCTCGCTGGTGTCCTACGCCGGCTACCTCCAGCCCGCGAACCAGTCCGTGGCCCTGTCCGACGCCTTCCAGCAGCCAGGGCTGCGGCCGCACCACGCGTCCGTGTTCAGCTTCAGCGTCAAGAGCCTGGAGTACCCCCCGATCGTGGCGGACTCCGACCAGCTCGACCTCGCGGTCAACCCCCTGCTCGACCGGATGCTGCGTGGCACTCCCCAGGAGGTGCCGCGGATGACCCGCAAGATCGACCGCACGTCGTACCGCGTGCTGGGGCCGAAGTTCGGGCCGACCGCCGGCCCGAGTCAGTCCTCCGACTGAGCCCCCGCCACCGACTCGAGCAGCATCGGCGCGGTCAGCTCGATCTGCCACTCGCGGGCGCCGAGGGCACGGAGCTGGTCGCTGAGGGCGGGCAGGTCCGCGCCCGCGGGCTCCCACATCACGCGCCGGACGGTGTCGGGGGTGAGGAGGTTCTCGGCGGGCACCTCGAGCTGCTCCGACAGCTGCGCCATCCCGTCCCGGGCGAGGGTCAGCCGTTGGGCGGCGACCGGGTCTCGCTCGGCCCAGGCCCGCGGTGTCGGCGGGCCGTCGGTCCGCGGAGCACGCACCGGCAGGTCGTCCTCCGGCAGCTCACGGGCCCGCGCGAGCGCCGCGACCCAACGGTCGGCGTACCGCTGGGCGCCGCGGCCGTGGAAGCCCTTGGTGGACAGCAGGTCGCCCCGGGTGGCGGGGTCGGCCATGGCGGCAGCGACGATGGCGTTGTCGCCGATGATCCGGCCCGGGGAGACGTCGCGCGAGCGGGCGAGCTCGTCGCGCTCCTCCCAGAGCTCGCGGACGGCGCCGAGCAGCCGGCGTCCGCGCACCCGGTGCAACCCCGACGTACGCCGCCACGGCTCCGTGCGGACGAACGGCGTGAAGCCGCGCAGCCAGTCGAACTCCTGGCGGGCCCACTCGTCCTTTCCTGCCTCGTGCAGCTCGCGGGCGAGCACCTCGCGCAGCTCGATCAGCACCTCGACGTCCAACGCGGCGTACTCGAGCCAGGGCCCGGGCAGTGGCCGCGTCGACCAGTCCGCCGCCGAGTGCTCCTTCTTCATCCGGTACCCGAGCAGCGTCTCGACCAGCGTCGCGAGGCCGACCCGCGGATAGCCGAGCAGGCGCCCGGCGAGCTCGGTGTCGAACAGCGCCGCCGGCGCGAGGCCGACCTCGTTCAGGCAGGGGAGGTCCTGGGTGGCGGCGTGCAGGATCCACTCGGTCCCGGCCAGGGCCTCCTGCAACGACTCCAGGGAGGAGTCGAAGCCGATCGGGTCGATCAGGAAGCTCCCGGCGCCCTCGCGGCGCAGCTGGATCAGGTAGGCGCGCGACGAGTAGCGGTAGCCGGACGCCCGCTCGGCGTCGATGGCCACCGGACCGCTCGCTGCCGCCAGCGCCTGGCACGCGTCGGCGAGCGCCGGTGGGGTCTCGGTGAGCGGGGGGAGACCGTCCCGCAGCTCCAGCAAGGGCGGCGGCGGCGCCTCCGGCTCCTCGTCGACGACCTCGTCGGGGTTCCCTTCGACGTCCGGCGTCGCGAGGCCCTCGTCCTCGTGTCCGGCGTCGTCCGAGTCAGGTGTCATGAGTCGTCAGTGACCGGCGCCGCGCCGACCACGACGGCTCGGCATGGCGGTCACGCCCTCGGGGACCGGCGGCAGACCAGCCGCCGTACACAGTAGTTCGCCCCATGCCTCCACGTGACCCGAGATATCCAGGCGCTCGTCGTCCAGCGCCGGCGTCCACGAGGCCCGGATCTCGATCTGCGCGCTGCCGGAGTCGTCGGCCATCGCGCCGAAGCTGTCGGTGGCGACCCTGGTGACCGTCCCCGACGCCGCGGCGTACTCGGCTCCGTGCGCGGTGAGTGCCTCGGTCAGCCAGGACCAGCCGACGTCGGCCAGCGCCGGGTCGGTGATCATCTCGAGGTCGATCTCGGCGCGGACGTAGGCGACGCAGCGGAACGTGCCGTCCCACGAGTCGTTCCCCGCGGGGTCGTGGAGCAGGATGATCCGGCCCGTGCTGAGGTCGTTCCCGTCGACGGTGACGTCCGCGCTCAGGGCTGCGGCGTACGGCGCGATCCGCTGGGGCGCGGGCATCGGCTCCGCGAGCACCTCGGGCCGCAGGCGCGCCTCGTTCATGGCGCGCACCGCCTCGGTGAACGCCGGGGGATCAGGCGGAGCACCCGAACCCGGGCGAGCCTCGCTACCCACGGCCATGGGGTCACAGTAGGCCCCGGCATGCAGCCGGGACCGGGCACACACGCCGGGCGATGCACGCCGTCGCCGGGTGATTTGGGACGATGCGCCCATGACGAGCCCCCACGACAGCGCCTTCCTGCGCGCCACCCGCGGGGAGCCGGTCGACCACACCCCGGTCTGGTACATGCGACAGGCGGGTCGGTCCCTCCCGGAGTACCTCCGGATCCGCGAGGGGATCGGGATGCTCGAGTCCTGCATGGATCCCGACCTGGTCACCGAGATCACGCTGCAGCCCGTCCGGCGGTACGCCGTGGACGCGGCGATCTTCTTCTCCGACATCGTGCTGCCGCTCAAGGCGGTCGGCGTCGACCTCGACATCGTGCCGGGAGTCGGACCGGTCGTGGCCCACCCGGTCCGCACCCTCGAGGACGTCGCGGCCATCCCGGACCTCACTCCTGAACACGTGCCGTTCACCACGGCCGCGATCCGCGCACTGGTCGGTGAGCTGGGGGGCACGCCGCTCATCGGCTTCGCGGGCGCGCCGTTCACGGTGGCGTCGTACCTCGTCGAGGGCGGGCCGTCGAAGGACCACGCGGCGACCAAGGCGATGATGTTCGGCGCGCCCGAGCTCTGGGACGCGCTGCTGGGCAAGATCGCGCGCATCGCCGCGGCGTACCTCCGCGTGCAGGTCGAGGCCGGAGCCTCCGCCGTGCAGCTGTTCGACTCGTGGGCGGGAGCCCTGACGCCGGGCGACTACCGGCGCTCGGTGATGCCGCACTCCGCGTCCGTGCTCGCGGCGGTCGCCGACCTCGGCGTCCCCCGGATCCACTTCGGCGTCGGCACGGGCAGCCTCCTCCCGCTGATGGCCGAGGCCGGAGCGGACGTGGTCGGCGTCGACTGGCGTACGCCGCTCGCCGAGGCGATCCCGCGGGTCGGCGACCGCGCCGTTCAGGGCAACCTCGACCCCACGCTGCTGTTCGCGCCGCCCGAGGTGATGACCGCGCGCGCCGGCGAGATCATCGAGGCGGGTCGCGCGGCCAAGGGGCACGTGTTCAACCTCGGTCACGGCGTGCTGCCGTCCACCGACCCGGACCAGCTGAAGCGCCTGACGGAGTTCGTGCAGGGCTACTGAGCGGCGCGATCGCCGGTCTCGACGGCCGCCGCGGCCTGGAGCTCCTCGGCCGCCGCAGCGACCAGCTCCTCGATCTCCTCGATCCCCTCGGCGGGTCCGCCGGCCAGCAGCCGGTCGGTGCCCAGGATCACCGCGCCGGGCATGGTCCACACCCCGAGCCGCTTGCGCGCCTCACCCTCGGGATCGCCCAGCAGGTCGCCGGCGAGGTCCGGGCGGACGTCCGCGGCCTGAGCCCACTCGGACTGCGTGACCAGGTGGATCCGCACGGGCGCGAGCTGCCGGCGCCACTCCGGCAGGATCTCCGGGAGCTCGGCGGTCGCCTCGGCGGTGGGGTCCCAGAAGACCAGGAGCCGGGCGGCCGTGTCGCTGAGACGCCACAACGACCCGGGACCCTCGGGCCCGTCGATCACGAGGTAGGGGATAGGCCGGGTGACGTACTCGTCGGTGGGCAGCGACACCAGCGGCGGCATCTTGCTCTCGCGGACGACGAGCGCCGTGGTGACGACCGCCAGCACGACGCCGGCCAACCACCAGACGTCCGTCCCGAGATCGGTCATCCGCTGCAGGACGCCCTCGCCGCGCCAGGAGTCGACCCAGGCGATCGCGGCCACGCCGAGCAGCACCGCGTTGCGTACCGCGGTCTGCCGGGTGATCCAGCCGAGACCGAGCTTGCCGAAGCAGCCACAGGTGATCGGGTAGCCGAACCCCAGGGCACGCACCACCACGACCAGGTAGACCGAGAACAGGAGCAGGGAGAGCGTGGTCGCCACGAGGTACCAGCCGTCGGGGAGGAGCAGCAGCATCGCCGCGAGGGCGAGCTCGCCGTACGGCAGCAGGCGAGGCGCCTGCAGCGTGTCCAGGAAGGCCGGCAGGCGGAGCTTGTCGAAGACCGACGCCGTGTCCGCGGGGACGCGGAGCTTGGCCACCCCGCTGACCACCAGGACGGCGATCAGGAGCAGCGGCGGGACCACGAACGGCGCGCTCGGCACCGGCTCAGCATAGGTGCGGGGGACCGCTCCTGACGTGCGTTCTCGCAGGTGGGAGAGTGGCGGGCGTGCCCGAGTCGCGACCCGATGTCCGACCCGATGTCCGACCCGATGTCGTGGTGGTCGGCGGCGGCCTGGCCGGCCTGACGGCCGCTCGCGATCTCGTGGCCGCGGGCCTGTCGGTGCTGGTGCTCGAGGGGTCGACCACCGTCGGCGGCAAGCTGCGGCTGGCCACGGTCGCGGGCGTGGAGGTGGACGTCGGCGCGGAGTCGATGCTCGCGCGCCGGCCCGAGGCGGTCGGCCTCACCGCGGAGCTCGGGATCGACCTCGTGCACCCGGCCTCCGGGTCCGCACAGCTGTGGACGCGCGACGCGCTCCGCCCGCTGCCGCGCACCCTGCTCGGCGTACCGCTGGACCTGGACGGCCTGGCCGCGTCGGGCGTGCTGACGGACGAGGGACTCGAGCGCGCGCGCCACGAGACGGCTCGGCCGCTGGACGACACCGACGTCTCGGTCGCCGAGCTCCTCGGCTCGCGCCTCGGGCAGGAAGTGGTCGACCGGCTGGCGGAGCCGCTGCTCGGCGGGGTGTACGCCGGCCACGCGAGCAACCTCTCGGCGCAGGCGGCGATCCCCCAGGTCGTCTCGCTGCTGCGTGAGCACGGCTCGCTGCTCGCGGCCGCGGCGGCGGTTCCACCCGCCTCGGCGGAGCCGGTGTTCGCCGGGATCGAGGGCGGCCTGGGCCGGCTGCCGCGCCTGCTCGCCGACGACCATGCGATCGCCGTGCGGACGTCGGTGCCGGTGCGGCAGCTGACCCGGTCCGGGTCGGGCTTCCGGCTGACCTTCGGCTCGGCGCGCACGCCCGAGACCGTGGAGGCCGATCGCGTGGTGCTGGCGACCCCCGCCGCCCCGACGTCCCGGCTGCTGACCGACGTCGCTCCGGCGGCGGCGGCCGAGCTCGCTGGGGTCGAGTACGCCTCGATGGCCATCGTCACTCTCGCCGTCCGCGAGCTCGAGGTCGGCGGGTCGTCGGGCTTCCTGGTGCCGGCCGTGGATGGCCGGCAGATCAAGGCGGCGACGTACTCCTTCTCGAAGTGGGCGTGGATCGGTGCCGCCTCGGACCTCCGGATCCTGCGCGCCTCGCTCGGTCGCCATCGCGAGGAGGCGTCGTTGCAGGCCACTGACGACGAGCTCGTCGCCCGCGTCGTCGCCGACCTCGCCCAGGCCACCGGGCAGCCGGTCGTGCCGGTCGAGACGCACGTGCAGCGGTGGGGCGGAGCCCTGCCGCAGTACGCCGTGGGTCACCTCGACCGGGTCGCGCGCATCCGGGGTGCGGTGGCCGGCGTACCCGGGCTCGCCCTGTGCGGTGCGGCGTACGACGGCGTCGGGATCCCGGCCGTGATCGGCTCGGCCCGCCGGGCGGCGGCGTCGCTGGTCAGTCTCCAGGGGTGACGACGGGCTGCCAGGCGAGACGGTCCTGGTAGTGCCCGTTGGCGAGCAGCCGCCAGTCGGTCCCGTCGGTGCGAATGGTGTAGACCGAGCCACCGACCTGGCTACGCACTGGCGTCCCCGAGAGAGTCACCGCGATGCGGGTCCCGTCTGGTGACCAGGCCACGGCCGGGAAGTACCGGATGCAGTAGCACCGGCCGGTCGCGTGGAGGACATGTGGCGATCCGCCGTTCGTCGGCACCGTGACAAGTGCGAGACGGGCCATCCCATGACCGTGGTCCGTGCGGCGCAGGTAGGCGAGCTGCGTCCCGTCCGGCGACAGGGCCGGGAGCGTGAACAGGCCATCGGGGAGCGGCACGACTCGAGTGACCCCACCGGAGTCCAGGTCGAGGACCGAGTACGACTCCTTGCCTTGACGGTGGGTCACCAGGGCGATCGTCCGTCCGTCCGCCGACCAGGTCACGACACCGAAGTCATGACCGATGTCGTAGTGGCGTCGCTCGCCTGAGGTCAGGTCGCGCACAGTGAGCAGATGATCGTGCCCGGCAACGACCCTCGTGCCGGCGGGATCGATGGACACGAAGCAGTAGCGGTTCGGGCAGTGTTCGAGCGGCTGGTCCTCTCCCGTCGTCAGGTCGCGCATGAGGACCTCGCGCTGCCAGGAGTAGATCAGCCGTCGGCCGTCCGAGGTGAACTGGAAGGGGCCCATGCTGTTGACCCGGGGAGGCAGGGTCGTGAGCCGCGGGCTCCCCACCTGCTCGACGGCTCCACCCAGGCTCAGGCTCAGCACGATCCCACCCCGTCCGGGTCCGGGCGTCGGCGCCGGCTGGGGTCGCGAGTCGTGTCGTCGCACGAGCACGCCCGTCAGCACGAGCGCCACCACCACAGCGCAGGCGCCGAAGCGGCCGACCGCCCGGTTCCGTCGGGTTCGCCGGAGTGCGACCAGGCCGGCGTTCGGATCGACGGGTGTCGCCAGGGTCTCGCCGATGGCATCGCGGAAGCGCGTGTCGAGGTTCATGACGGGTCCTCTTCGTCCTCGAGGTGCAGGGACTCGCGCAGGGAGGCCCGGGCGCGGCTCAGGTGCTGCTTGACCGTGCCCTCCGAGCAGCCGAGCACGGAGGCGATGTCCGCGATCGGGAGGTCGTAGACGAATCGCAGCGCGGTCGCCTGGGCCTGACGCTTCGGCAGCGACCGGCAGGCGGTCCAGACCTCCTCGGTGTCGCCGCTCAGCGGCTCGACGTCGCGTCGGCCGGCCAGCCGGGTGACCGCGCGCAGTTCCGACATCTTCCGGCGGAACGTCGAGACGGCCAGGTTGACGCAGACGCGGCGTACCCAGAGGTCGGGTCGGTCCAGGGCCGATACCGTGCGCCACTTGCGGTACGCCACGAGCATCGCCTCCTGGGCGACGTCCTCGGCGACCCCGGGCGGGCACAGACCGCGGGCGAGCACCACCAGCCGAGCGAGCTCGGCCCGGTAGAAGTCCTCGAAGGGCGGAGGGGCGGTCGACAACCGGTCGAGCCCCGTCACCTCCGCTCCGATGCGATCCATCGTCACACCTGTTCAGTCGTCCGAGCGGCCCCGTCAGGATGACACCCGCGCGGATCTCGCGTCAGGGCCGACCGGCACAATGGAGCCATGGCCGGGCAGGGAGACGAGCACGGAGACCACCAGAGCAACGCCGCGCGGACCCGCGAGCTCAACGACACGATCCGCTACACGATGTGGTCGGTGTTCCGGCTCGATCGACCCCTGGGGCCCGCGGACGGCGGAGCGGACCGGGCGGCGGAGGCGGCGGAGGTCGAGGAGCTCTTCGGGAAGCTGGCGGCCGACGACGTGGTCGTGCGCGGCACCTACGACGTCTCGGGCATCCGTGCGGATGCCGACGTCATGGTCTGGTGGCACGCCGCGACGAGTGAGCAGCTCCAGTCGGCGTACAACCGGCTGCGGGGCACGGCGTTCGGCCGGCGCCTCGGGCCCGTGTGGTCGCAGATGGCCCTGCACCGGCCGGCAGAGTTCAACAAGAGCCACCTCCCGGCGTTCCTGGCCGAGGAGGAGGCGCGGGCGCACGTGTGCGTCTACCCGTTCGTGCGCTCCTACGAGTGGTACCTCCTCGACGACGCCGAGCGTCGGCGGCTCCTCGCCGAGCACGGCCAGATGGCGCGGGAGTACCCCGACGTCCGAGCGAACACCGTTGCCAGCTTCGCGCTCGGCGACTACGAGTGGATCCTGGCCTTCGAGGCCGACGACCTGGCGCGCATCGTCGACCTGATGCGTCATCTCCGTGGCTCGGAGACCCGGCGCCACGTCCGGTTGGAGATCCCCTTCTACACCGGCGCCCGCACGTCGGTCGCCGACCTCCTCGCGCGCCTGCCCTGACGCCGCTGGATCAGCTGGTCTCGACGGGCTTGTCGGCCGGCTCGAGGGTGAGGGCGATGGAGTTGATGCAGTAGCGGTCGCCGGTGGGGGTGCCGTACCCGTCGGGGAAGACGTGGCCCAGGTGGGAGCCGCAGTTGGCGCAGCGGACCTCGACCCGCTTCATCCCCAGGGACGAGTCCTCGATGTACTCCACCGTGTCGGTCTTCGGCTGGTAGAAGCTCGGCCAGCCGCAGCCGGAGTGGAACTTGGTGTCCGACTCGAACAGCGGGGCGTGACACGCCTTGCACGAGTAGACGCCCTTGGTCTCGGTGTCGGTGTACTCACCGACGAACGGCCGCTCCGTGCCCGCCTGACGCAACACGGCGTACTCCTCGGCCGAGAGCTCCTCGCGCCACTGCTCGTCGGTCTTGTCCACCTCGTAACCCATGCCTCCACGGTAGTCGGCGAACCCAGCGCGATCGAGTCTCGCCCGTGACGAAATGGTGACACGGTCAGCGGCTCCAGACCCGCTGTGGGCCGACCGGCGTAAAACCCGCCGCCACCATGGCATCTCGATCATCGCCCCAGGCGTAGTCGGTCACCGCCAGGCCCGGGTGCAGCGCCGACACCGCCACCATCACTTCGTCGAAGACGGCCACCCCTTCCGCACCCCAGACGTTGGACAACCCCACCGTGCCAGGACCGGCGTGGGTGATGGCGCCGCCGACGAGCCGGCCGTGCCGGCGGCACGCGAGAATCCGGAAGCGGGTGTCGTCGAGCACCGCGGGTGGAAGCACGCCGGCGTAGTCGTGGGCCCTCGCCCAGTCATCGAGCTCGACGGCGGTGTCCACGACGGACCAGGACTCCGGAAGCGTTCCGGTCCCCGCATCCGGCTCATGATGGAGCCAGGTCGCGTCCAACAGGACCTCGAACCCGTCATGCGCCAGGTCGAGATCTCCGAACGAGTCGGCCACGGTGCCGTGCTCGAAACCGCGGATCGCCCGGGCAACCCGCTCGGTCTCGATCCCCGGTCGCAGCGTCTTCACCGCGGAGTGCCAGGGCGGCGGCCGGCCGAGAGCGGACCACAGGCCGTCCTCCCGCCGCACTGGGATGTGGTGCAGGGCGAACACGTCGTCATACCAGGACACGCTCGCGTCGACCGCAGCCCGGAGTCGGGGGTCCATACGGTCATTGTGGCGGCAGTCTGATGGTCGGCCCGCCCGTCGGCGTACGGCTAGCCTGGCCGCATGCCGAAGACGCCCGCAGCGGAGGTACAGGCAGGCGAGAGGTCGGTGCGGGTCAGCAGCCCGGACCGGGTCATCTACGAGAAGACCGACCGCACGCCCGAGGTCACCAAGCTGATGGTGGCGGAGTTCTTCGCGAGCGTGGAGGACGGCCTGATGCGAGCGTTGCGCGACCGGCCGACGGCGCTGGAGCGCTGGACGTCCGGCGTACGACCGGGCATGAAGCTGGCCACCGGCCCGATGGACAAGGACGCCGACGCGTTCTACCAGAAGCGCGTGCCCAAGGGCGCTCCCGACTACCTCGAGTCGGTGCAGGTCACCTTCCCGTCCGGGCGTACGGCGGACGAGATCTGCCCGACCGAGATCGCCGTGCCGGTGTGGTGCGCCCACATGGGCGCCCTGACCTTCCACCCCTGGCCGGTACGCCGCGACGACGTCGACCGCCCGGACGAGCTCCGGATCGACCTCGACCCCCAGCCCGGCACCACGTTCAGTGACGCCGTGCGGGTCGCGCTGGCCGCCAAGGAGCTCCTCGAGGAGCTCGGGCTCCGGGGGTTCGCGAAGACCAGCGGGAACCGCGGGGTCCACGTCTACGTGCGGATCGAGCCGCGCTGGGAGTTCGTCGACCTGCGCCACGCCGCGATCGGCTTCGGCCGCGAGCTGGAGAAGCGCGACGACGGCGTCACCACGGCCTGGTGGAAGGAGGAGCGGGGCGAGCGGATCTTCGTGGACTTCAACCAGAACAACCGTGACCGCACCATCGCCTCGGCGTACTCACTGCGCCCGATCCCGGGTGCGCCGGTCTCGACGCCGATGACGTGGGAGGAGCTGAAGGACGTCACCGACCCCGGTGAGTACAACCTCTTCACCGTCCCGGAGCGGGTCGCGGACGGCGACCCCTGGGCGACGATCGACGACGAGCACTACTCGCTCGAGCCGCTGTTGCGGCTGTTCGAGGAGCAGGGCGCGGTCGAGCTGAACTACCCGCCGGACTACCCCAAGATGCCCGGTGAGCCACCGCGCGTGCAGCCGAGCAAGAAGGTCGCGGCGCACTGGGACGAGGACGGCAACCGCATCGCCGACTGAAGCCTTGCTGGTCGTCCGGTTGGTAGGGTTCCTGAATTCTCGGGGACCCCCGCACAAGGAGTTTTCTGGCGTGACCTTCCGGTCCCGAATAGTCCTGTCCGTCGCGGTGGCCATGGCGGCCACCCTCATCCCCACCACCAGCTCCGGCACCGCCGCCCAGCGCTGGACGAGAGTGTCTCGCTGGAGCACGGTCGACGACCAACGCATCCGCGAGGCGAGTGGCATCTCGCGGAGCACCTATCACCGCCAGCTGGTGTTCCTGCACAACGACAGCGGCGACAGTCCCCGCTTCTTCGCCGTGGGACACCGAGGCCAGACGCTGGCCGTCTTCAACGTCCGCCACGCCAGCGCTCGCGACTGGGAGGACATGGCGGCCGGGCCCGACCACAGGCTGTGGTTCGGCGACATCGGTGACAACGCCAGCCGGCGCGACGACATCTCCGTCTACCGGGTCCGTGAGCCGCGCGAGATGCGCAGCCGCTCCGTGCGCAGCAAGGCGTTCCGGTTCCGGTACGCCGACGGCCCCCACAACGCCGAGGCACTGCTGGTCCGCCCGCACAGCGGGCGGCTGTACGTCGTCACCAAGTCGAGCGCCGGCGGCGGCATCTACCGCGCCCCGAAGCACCTGTCCGCGCGGCATATGAACGTCCTGCACCGCGTGGCCTCGGCTCCGGTGCTGGTCACGGGCGGGGACTTCGCGCCGAACGGCCGGCGCTTCGTCCTCCGGACGCACAACTACGCCTACTTCTACAAGAAGATCGGCGGTCACGCCCGGGTGGTGAAGCTCCCGGAGGAGCGGCAGGGTGAGGCGATCGGGTTCACCCGCGGCAGCCACGCGGTGAAGGTGGCGAGCGAGGGCCTCGACCAGCCCATCTGGCGGGTCGCCCGTTAGGGCGGGTCCGGGCCTGGATCGACCCTCTAGGTTTGGGACATGGCGTCGTTGCGGTCCACGCTGACCGGTCGCCCGGTCGTGTCGGTGGCGATGGCGACGTACAACGGCGAGCGCTTCCTGCCCGAGATGCTCGAGAGCCTGGCCGCCCAGACGCGGCCGCCGGATGAGCTGATCGTGCGCGACGACGCGTCCGAGGACGGCACGGTCGGGCTGCTGCACGCCTTCGCCAGGAGGGTGCCCTTCCGGGTCGAGGTCGTCGCCGGCGACCGGCGCCTGGGCTACGCCCAGAACTTCGTCGCCGCCAGCCAGGCCTGCCGCGGGAGCCTGGTCTTCTTCGCCGACCAGGACGACGTGTGGCGCCCCACGAAGCTGGCCACCGTCGCCGACCGGGTACGCCGCCGCACGCCGATGGCGGTGTTCCACGACTTCGCCCTGATCGACGACCAGGGGCGTCGCTTCGCCGACTCGTTCTACGACCTCCTGACCGAGCGCGGCATCCCTCCGGTCGCGGCCCTGAAGGGCTGCAGCATGGCGGTGACCCGCGCCTTCGTGGACACCTGGGGCTGGCCGCCGCCGGAGTCGCGGGTCTCGCACGACTTCTGGGTGGCGCTGCTCGCGACGGCGTTCGACCAGCGCCAGAACCTGCCCGAGCCCCTGATCGACCACCGGCTCCACGGTGGCAACGCGTCGGGATGGATCCCCGAGGACTCCTCGAGGGAGTTCACCCACGCCGGGGACGGCGCCGACCCGGCGCGCCTGCTGATCGACCTCGTGCTGAAGCCGCCGCGCCTCAAGCCGCGCACGCAGACGTTCCTCGACGTGCTCCGTGAGCGAGGTGACGCCGTGGACGCTGCGGCGACGGAGAAGCTCCGGCGGATGCTGCGGGCCAACCTTCGGCGACACCGCGAGGCTGCGCGTGCCTAGCCGGAGTCGGGATTCCTTGCGCGCAAGCGCGCTGCGTCGCTCGCTGCGGTCGTCCGCCCCGGCTCCGCCGGGTCGGACGGTCCTCGCTCAGACATGTTCCGGGTCTCGCGCGTCCACGCCGGGACCCCGGGCTTGACCGGGTGGTAGAGCATCCCGTGCTGGGGGAACGTCTCGGGCTTCTCGTGGAAGTAGTCGTGCCGCGGCGGACGGAACCCGAAGGTCAGGTCGGGCGGACGTCCCGTGCGGTGACTTCCCGACGTACACCGAGCGCTCGCGGCCGGGCGGCACGAACGACCCCTCGCCCCCGAGGTCCTCGACCCGGAGGCCGGCCCGCTTCGCGACGGTCGGGAGGATGAACTCGTAGTGGCCCTGCCACCGTGGGTCGGCGACCGCACGCGCGTACGCGTCGAGGACGGGGCGGGTGAGCCGCAGCAGCGGGTTGAGGGAGCGCACCCACCCCTCCGGAGGTACGTCGAGCGGGGACGCCGCGGTGCGCCACCACGGCCACTTCGGCTGCTGGTGCCGATACATCAGGGTCGTGGTCAGCAGGTCCGCGTCGCGGTCGGCGATCCGGCCGAACAGCTCGTCCCAGCGCCCGGCGAAGTCCACGTCGTACTCGCAGAGCCAGAGCTGGTCGGCGTCGAGACCGCTGAGCACCGGCACGAGGAGGGTGTCGAGGTAGCCGCCCTGGACGCCGCCGTGCTCGGTCATCGCGGCGTACCGGGCGGGAAGGACGGACGCGGGGTCCGGGTAGGTGTACGGCACCTCGGGATGCGGGAACGGGTCGCGGCTGAGCACGAAGTGCCACGTGATGAGGGAACCGGTCTCCGCGACCAGACGCTCGAAGTGTCGCCTGATCCTCGGTGACTCCAGATGGGTCAGGAAGATGCCGGCCGCGGTCACAAGCCGGTGACGCCCTCGCCGCTGCCGGCCTGCTCGTCGAAGTTCTCGTGCTCGAGGAGGTGGAGCAGCGGGACGCCGATCTTGCGGCGTGCGCGCGAGGTCCAGTCCACGTGGAAGAACTCGGAGACCACGTGGGAGCGGGTCAGGATGATCGCCTCCCGCCCGTCCACCTCCGCGACGGCCTTGGCCAGAGCGTCGATCGGGTCGTCCTCGACCGTCCTGCCGTCGGCGGTGGCTCCGGCCTCACGCAAGGCGGCGAGTGTCTGCGCCAGCGCGTCCGACGACTCCCGCTCGCTCTCGTCGCGCACCGTCTCGATCGTCTCCGGGTCGAGCGGGATGCGTGGGGAGATCATGGTGTCGCCGCTGACCGCGCCCATGGCGGCCTCGATCCGGGCGGCGGCGTCCTCGACCGGGAGCAGGACGTGGTAGGTCACGTGCTGGGTGGGGTCGTCGAGAGCTTCGTGCAGCGATCGCACCTGGCGGGCGTCGGCGACCGAGAGCGCCTGCTCGACCAGGAGGACCACGGTGTAGGTCTCGCTCATCTGGGCTCCCCGTGCTCGAAGATCGGTCCCGAAGTCGGTGGCGGCAGCCTAGTCGGGCGTGACACCCCTGCCCTAGCCACCGGGCCGCGCGCCGAGCACGTCGGCGAGGTCGTAGGAGACCGGCTCGTCGAGCTGGTCGTAGCCGCAGCTCTCCGGGTCGCGGTCGCTCCGCCAGCGCCGGAAGTGCGCGGTGTGCCGGAAGCGCCGTCCCTCCATGTGGTCGTAGGCGACCTCGATCACCAGGTCGGGACGCAGGGGGGTGAAGCTCAGGTCCTTCCCCTGGCTCCAGCGGCTCTGGGTGCCCGGCACGCGGTCGGGGTTGGCGGTGAGGAACTCCGCCCACCGGCCCCACGGGTGCTCCTCGATCGGGACGACGAGAGGCTGGAGCTGCTCGATCAGCTCCGCGCGCCGGGCCTCGGTGAAGCTGGCGCTCACGCCGATGTGCTGCAGCTCCCCACCGTCGTACAGGCCGAGGAGGAGGCTGCCGAGCAGGGGACGCTCGGGCGTGCTGGTCTTGTGCTCGCGGTAGCCCGCGACGACGACGTCGGCGGTGCGCTCGTGCTTGATCTTGAGCATCGTCCGCGCGTTCTCGACGTACGGCGCGCCCAGGGGCTTGGCGACGACTCCGTCGAGCCCCGCACCCTCGAACTGGGTGAACCACTCCTCGGCCTGCGCCGGGTCGGTGGTCGTCGCGGTCAGGAAGCACGGGCCGTCGAGGCCGGTGAGGGACTTCTCCATGGCGGCGCGGCGCTCGGCGAAGGGCAGGTCGACGTACGACGTGTCGTCCAGCGCGAGCAGGTCGAACGCCACGAAGCCGGCCGGAGTCTTCTCGGCGAGCATGTCGATGCGGCTCTTGGCGGGGTGGATGCGCTCCTGCAGGGTCTCGAACTCGAGCCGGTCCACGCCGTTCTCGTCGCGGAGGGCGACGAACACCTCGCCGTCGAGCACGCACCGCGCCGGGAGCTGCTCCTGCATCGCCGCGACGACCTCGGGGAAGTAGCGGCTCAGGGGCTTGGTGTTGCGGCTCGCGAGCTCGACCTCGTCGCCGTCCTTGAACACCAGGCAGCGGAAGCCGTCCCACTTCGGCTCGAAGCTCAGCCCGGTGATGTCGCCGACGGTGTGCTTGGCCGGATCGGGTATCCCCTTGACGCTCTTGGCGAGCATCGGGCGCACCGGTGGCATCACGGGGAGATCCATACCAGCGACCCTAGCCGCGCCCTCGGCGCTAGGCTCCGCCGTGCGGAAGGCGGTAGGAGCGTGACCGAGATCATCCCTCGTTGGGAGTGGCGGACCTTCGACCAGGAGATCCGCCTGCCCGAGTCGGAGGTCCTCTCGCGTGTCCCCGAGCGGGGGGTGGAGAGCTCCGAGCTGTACATCGTGCCGGCCACCGACGGCGACATGGTCAAGGTCCGCGGCGGACTGATGGACGTCAAGCATCTCCACGCGGTGGACGCCGACGGGCTCGAGCAGTGGTCTCCGGTGATGAAGGCTCCCTTCCCGCTGGCATCGTCCGATGTCGACGCCGTACTCGTGGCGCTGGGCGTCGAGCCCGTCGCCCCGCTGGAGCGCGCGGCGTACTCGTGGGCAGAGGTGTTGGCGGAGGTGATCGAGCCACATCCCGGCCTGATGACGGTCGAGGTGCACAAGGAGCGCGGCCGCTTCACCCTCGACGGATGCACGGCCGAGCTGACCAGCGTCACGACCCCGTACGGGTCCACCCGCACCGTGGCCGTGGAGTCGGAGAACGCGGAGCAGGTCGTGGCAGCCGTCCGTCGGATCGGGCTGCTGCCGCGGCCCAATGTCAACTACGCCCGTGCGCTTCGGGTGCTGGCGAGGTTCGGCGTCGAGCGGTGCGCCGTCATCGACGTCGGGACCAACTCGGTGAAGTTCCACATCGGCGAGCGCGGCACGGACGGCGCTTGGCGGACGGTGGTCGACCGCGCCGAGGTCACGCGCCTCGGCGACGGGCTCGACGAGACCGGCCGGCTGAAGCCCGAGCCGATTGCCCGGACCGCCGCGGCCGTCGCCGGGATGGTCGAGGAGGCGAAGACGCAGCGGGTCGCTGCGATCGCGGCGGTCGGGACGGCATGGTTCCGGATCGCACCGAACGGCCGGGAGCTCGTCGACGAGGTGCAAGCGCGGTGTGGCGTCGAGGTCGAGGTGATCTCGGGCGAGGACGAGGCCGGGCTCGCCTACCTGGCCGCGGTCGACGGGCTCGGACTCACCGGACACGGATCACGGGTGGTCTTCGACACGGGGGGCGGCAGCTCGCAGTTCACGTTCGGCGACGGCGACCAGGTCGAGGAGCGGTTCAGCGTCGACGTGGGTGCCGTCCGCTTCACCGAGCAGTTCGCGCTGGACGGCCCGGTCTCCCCGGACGTGCTCGATGCCGCGCTGAAGGCCATCGAGCAGGATCTCGGTCGCCTCGACGGCCGCGCGACGCCGGAGACCCTGGTGGGCCTGGGAGGTGCGCTGACCAACCTCGCCGCCGTTCGGCACGCGTTGGCGACGTACGACCCGGACGTCGTGCAGGGGACCGTGCTCGACACCGACGAGATCGACCGGCAGATCGAGCTGTACCGCACGCGCACCGCCGACCAGCGCCGCGAGGTCGTCGGCCTGCAGCCCGCCCGCGCGGAGGTGATCCTGGCTGGTGCGTGCATCGTGCGGACCGTCCTGCGCCTGCTCGGTAGGGGCTCGCTCGTCGTCAGTGACCGTGGCCTGCGCTACGGCGTGATGAGCCAGCGGTTCGGCTACTCCGTTTCGGGTGGTCCGTCGTAGGTCCCGTTGGGCCGCCGGCGACCCAGCCCGGCACTGTGGGCGTCTCGTCAGGCCTCGGTCGCCAGCCGGAGGCCGAAACCGACCAGGACCATCCCGGTCAGGGCGTCCAACCGCCGGCGGATGCGCGCGGTGCTCATCCAGGTCGCGACCGTTGAGGACACCGCCACCAGCGCGGCGAAGTACGCGGCGGTGAGGACGGCGTACCAGAGGCCGAAGCCGAGGGTGATCCAGCCGACGGACTGGCCCGCGGGCACGAAGCCGGGCAGGAAGCTGACGAAGAAGACGCCGACCTTCGGGTTGAGGATGTCGGTCAGGAAGCCGGCCCAGAACCCGGAACGCATGGTCTCGATCGCCTCGACCGCCACGGTCTCGTGCGTCGTACGCCGGACCGAGAGCAGCGAGCGCACCCCGAGCCACGTCAGGTAGCAGGCACCGACGACCTTGAGCACGTCGTACCCGACCTCGCTGGCGCGGAGCAGCGCCGAGACGCCCAACGCCGTGGCGGTGACCCACACCAGGAGTCCGCACAGCACGCCGGCCGCCGTGAGCACCCCACCGCGCCGCGCGCCGCGCACCAGCCCACGCACCACGACGAGGCTGTCCGGACCGGGCAGCAGCACGATCAGCACGGAGGCCGCGGTGAAGGAGAGCAGCGGCACGAGCACGCAGGAACACTAGCGGCCGTGCGGACCCCTGAGTGGCTCCCCGGGTAGGAGTCGAACCTACGTCGCTAGTCCTGATTCAAAGTCAGGCGGGCCCTGCCGGCAGACCAACCGGGGATTGCGTATGAGGTTAGGGCCCGCCTGGCGGGGCAGCACCTTGGCCCGGCAGACCAACCGGGGAATGGTGGTCAAGCGTAGGGCCGGCTTGCGCGCGAGCGCGCTGGCCGCTCGCTGCGGTCGTCCGTCTCGGCTTCGCCGAGTCGGACGGTCCTCGCTCGGACCCGAGCCCGGATCGACCACCAGGATCAGCCGCACGGACGATGGCAGAGGCCCCGGTCGTGGGGGCTACGTTGGACCTCATGGCGAGCGACCTCACCGTGATCGTGCTGGCGGCGGGCGGTGGCACCCGCATGAAGTCGAAGACGGCGAAGGTCCTCCACGAGATCGGCGGCCGTTCGATGGTCGGTCACGTCCTCGCCGCGGTCGGGGCGCTCGAGCCCTCGCAGGTCGTCGCGGTCGTCGGTCACCAGCGCGAGCAGGTCGGTCCGCACATCCAGGCGCTGAGGCCCGACGCGATCCTTGCCGTGCAGGACGACCAGCAGGGCACCGGCCACGCGGTCCGGATCGCGGTCGAGGCCGCGGGTACGTCGAGCGGCACGGTCCTCGTCGTGTACGGCGACACCCCGCTCCTCAACGGAGACAGCCTGCGCGACTTCGCCCAGGAGCACGAGGCCGCCCAGAGCGCGGTCAGCGTGCTCAGCGGTGTCGTCGACGAGCCGTTCGGCTACGGCCGGGTCGTTCGCAACGACGAGGGTGACGTCGAGTCGATCGTGGAGGAGCGCGACGCGACCCCGCAGCAGCGGGACATCCGCGAGATCGGTTCCGGGATCTTCGCGTTCGACGCCGAGTTCCTGGTCGACGTCCTGCCCCGCATCGGCAACGACAACGCCAAGGGTGAGTACTACCTCACCGACGCCGTCGGCCTGGCCCGCGAGACGGGGCTGACGGTGACGGCGTTCCCGATCGACGACGTCGCGCAGACCCAGGGAGCCAACGACCGGGTCCAGCTCGCCGACCTCGGACGAGAGCTGAACCAGCGGATCGTGGAGCAGTGGATGCGCGACGGCGTCACCGTGATGGACCCCGCCACGACCTGGATCGAGGCCGACGTCCAGCTCGCGACCGACGTGATCCTGCTGCCCGGCACCCACCTGCTCGGCGCGACCGTGGTCGGGGAGGACGCCGTGATCGGGCCCGACACCTCGCTCAAGGACTGCGAGGTCGGGGCCGGTGCCCGCGTCGTACGCGCGCACGGTGAGCTGGCCGTCATCGGCGACGGCGCGAACGTCGGCCCCTACGCCTCCCTCCGGCCCGGCACGGAGCTCGGCAGCGGCGGCAAGATCGGCACCTTCGTCGAGACCAAGAACGCCCAGATCGGGGCGGGTGCCAAGGTGCCGCACCTGTCCTACGTGGGCGACGCCGACATCGGCGAGGGCTCGAACATCGGGGCGGGCACGATCTTCGCCAACTACGACGGCAACCACAAGCACCACACGAGCGTGGGCAAGGGCGCCAAGACCGGGGCGAACAACACCTTCGTCGCGCCGGTCACGATCGGCGACGGCGCGATGACCGGCGGTGGTGCCGTCGTACGCCGGGACGTCCCGCCCGGCAACCTCGCGGTCTCCGGCGGACCACAGCGCAACCTCGACCGCCGGATGCCGCGCGATCCGGAGCAGACCTCGGTGGGAGATGCCGCCACCGATGAGGGAGAATCCTGACCTGTGATCTCCAAGAGGAAGAGGACCACCAAGAAGCACCTGATGGTCTTCTCCGGACGGGCTCACCCGGCCCTCGCCGAGGAGGTCGCCACCGCGCTCGAGATCCAGCTGGTGCCGACCCAGGCCTACGAGTTCGCGAACTCCGAGACCTACGTCCGCTACGAGGAGTCGGTGCGCGGGTGCGACGCGTTCGTGATCCAGAGTCACACCGCTCCCATCAACGAGTGGCTGATGGAGCACCTGATCATGGTGGATGCGCTCAAGCGCGCGAGCGCGAAGCGGATCACGGTGGTGATGCCGTTCTACGGCTACGCCCGCCAGGACAAGAAGCACCGCGGTCGTGAGCCGATCTCGGCGCGCCTCGTCGCCGACATGTTCAAGACGGCCGGCGCCGACCGGCTGATCACCGTCGACCTCCACGCGGACCAGATCCAGGGCTTCTTCGACGGCCCGGTCGACCACCTGTTCGCGCTGCCGATCCTGGCGTCGCACGTGAAGGAGAAGTACGGCGACCAGGACCTCGCCGTCGTCAGCCCCGACGCCGGCCGGATCAAGGTCGCCGAGCGCTGGTCGGCCCGCCTCGGCGGAGCGCCGCTGGCGTTCATCCACAAGACGCGTCGTGCGGACCGCCCGAACGAGACCGTGGCCAACCGCGTGGTCGGTGACGTGAAGGGCCGCATCTGCGTCCTGGTCGACGACATGATCGACACCGGCGGCACGATCGTGCACGCCGCCGAGGCCCTGTCGCGCGACGGCGCCGCCGGCGTGGTCATCGCCGCGACCCACCCGATCCTCTCCGGCCCGGCCGTCGACCGGCTGAAGAACAGCACGGTGACCGAGATCGTCGTCACCAACACGCTGCCGATCCCCGACGACAAGCGGTTCGACAAGCTGACCTGCCTGTCCATCGCCCCGCTGCTGTCCCGGGCCATCAAGGAGGTCTTCGAGGACGGGTCGGTCACCAAGATGTTCGACGGACAGGCGTGATCGTCGGCGGCGGTTTCATCATGTGAAGTGGGCGAACCGTCGCTTCTCATGGTGGGCTCACCGTGGGAAGTCCTGCTTCACCACGTTCACATGGTGAAGCGGTGGGTGGTCGGCAGTTTCATCATGTGAAGTGGGCGAACCGTCGCTTCACATGATGGGTTCACCGTGAGAAGTCCCGGCTCACCACGTTCACATGGTGAACCGGTGAAGCAGTGCCACGAGCTCGTGGTGAAGCAGTGGCAAGACACGACGGTCAGCCGGCGCGCCGGACCAGCAGCGCCTCGTCGTAGTCGTCGACCGTGTCGCGCCAGCCGCGTTGGAGCACGGTGTTGTCGGTGTGGCCGGCGGCGGCCTCGAGGTCGTCGCGGAAGCGCTCGAAGCGGGGCAGCGCCATCGGCACCCTGGGCGCGGCGTCGGCGACGTCAGCGGCGAACGCCTGACCCCGCCGGGCGATCCGCGGGGCGTCCTCGAGGTAGCGGTCGAGGTAGGGCTCGACCAGCTCCTCCTGGCCACTGGACCAGAGCCCGGCGACGATCGCGCCGAAGTCGCGGTTGGACACGTGGGGGTCGAGGAGCTGGTTCCACGCCTCCTCCTTGGCCCGCGCCTCCGGTCGGCTCGCCCGCGCGGCGAGCGCCGACTGGTGACCGCTCGACGACCGGTCGGCGGCGGCCTCGCGGTCGACGAGCGCGTCGCCCTCGACGCCCAGCTCGACCAGGCGGCGGACGACGATCCAGCGAGTGTCCCGGTCGACGGACAGGCCCGGGCGCGCCTCGCCGACGTCGAGCCAGCGGCGCAGGACGGACAGGTCGTCCGACATCATCGCCACGCGTCGCATGGCGGCCAGGCCCCGGTCGCGGTCGCCGGCCTCGAGCGCCGTCGTGCAGGCGCCCGCGATCACCCGCTCCGCTGCACCGAGGTCCTCCGGTGCGGTCCAGAGGGGGAGCACCAGCCGGGTCAGACGACGGAGTACGCCGTCGAACACCACCGGGTCCGTCTCGGCGGCGAGGTGCCGCTCGACCAGGCTCATCAGGTCGCGCGCGGGCATCGCACCGCGGCGCACGCGGGTGATCGCGTTCGTCCAGGTCACCGCGCGGAGCAGCGGGTCGGGGAGCGACGACAGGTCGTCGACGATGCGCCGCCACGAGACGTCGTCGAGGTGGACGGCGGCGTAGGCCTCGTCGCGAGCGTTCGGCAGGATCACCGCGCCGGCCAGGTCGTGGAGTGCGACCGGGTCGTCGCCGACGTCGAGGATGCGGCTGTCGAGGGTGCCCGTGCCGTTCAGTGCAGCGACGCTGAACCGATGCGGTCGTGACCCGTCGCGGGCGAGCACCGGTACGTCGCCCTCACGGGTGACCAGGATCGTGTCGAAGCCGGTGGTGCGGAGGTAGGCCTCGGCCCAGCCCCGGACGTCCCGATCGGCGACGGAGTCGAGGGCTTCGAGGTAGTCCGCGAGCTCGGCGTTGCCGAAGCGGTGCCGGGTCAGGTAGCGGTTGGTGCCGGCCAGGAAGGTCTCCCAGCCCAGCCAGGTGACCAGCTGGCGCAGGACGGAGGCGCCCTTGGCGTAGGTGATCATGTCGAAGTTGTTGAACGCCGTGTCGACGTCGACGAGGTGCTCGGGGTCCTCGGCGACCGGGTGCGTCGAGCGACGGCGGTCGGCGGCGTAGCCGGTGGGCTTCCGGTTCAGCGAGAAGTCCGGCCACGAGCCGGCCACGCCGATCTCGTGGGCGACGTGGAAGCCCATGAAGTCGGCGAACGACTCGTTGAGCCAGGTGTCCTGCCACCACTTCATCGTGACCAGGTCGCCGAACCACATGTGCGCCATCTCGTGCGCGATCACGGTCGAGCGGTCGACGAGCGCCCCGGCGTCGGGCTCGCTGCGCGGGACGTACTCGTCGCGGAACGTCACGCAGCCGGCCGTCTCGAGTCGCCCCCCAGTTGTGGCCGGGCTGCATGACCTGGTCGTAGGAGTCGAACGGGTAGGGCTCGTCGAACGCATCGGCGTAGAAGTCGAAGCACGCCTCGGTCACGTGCTTCATGTCCGCGAAGTCGCGGTCGAGCTCGGACCCCAACGACCGGCGGATGTGCCAGCCGAACGGCAGGCCGGCGTGCTCCCAGGTGCGGGAGTGCCAGGGCCCGGCGCACACGACGAACAGGTACGTCGCGATCGGCGGCGTCGTCGAGAACGTGCGGACGTCGCCGTCGCGGCCGGTCTCGCGACCGTTGGCGACGACGGTCCAGTCGGCCGGAGCCGTCACGGTCAGCGAGATCGGCGCCTTGAGGTCCGGCTGGTCGAAGCAGGCGAAGACCTTCCGGGCGATGTCCATGCCGAGCAGGGCGGAGACATAGGTCTCGTCGTCGGCGGGGTCGGTGAACACGTGCATGCCGTCGCCGTCGTTGACGTAGGGAACCCGCGCCTCGACCACGACCTCGTTGCGCGGCTCGAGGTCGTGCAGCGTGATCCGTTGGCCGTCGTACGCCGGGTCGCCGACCGGCGAGTCGTTGACGGTGAGGCGCAGGTCGGTGGCGTCGGTCAGCTCCAGGAAGGTGGTGGCGCGGGGGTCGGCGAGGGAGAAGGCCACGGTCGTGCGCAAGCCGAAGGTCTCGCGAGAGGTCAGGTCGAGATCGATGCGCGTAGGTCACCTCCGACACCTGGGCGGCGCGGGCGACGGCTTCCGAGTACGTGAGCGACACGTCGTCGACCCTAAGGGAGGCCGTGAGCCCGAGCCATGCCGATTGGCTCCGGCTCTGGATGGCTGTCTACACTCAGGCTGCTGCCTCGGCGAGGGAACCTTCGGGTGTCCGTGATCGACTGGGCCCGGCACTCCACGCCGCGCTGACCCGGTCGCGCGGCGTTCGTCGTTCCCAGGACGTGCGAGGCGGCCCGGAGCACACACGTACCCGACAGACCACCGGGCCCCCGGCCCCGCGCACGACGAACGAGGAGACCAGACCATGCCCGAGAAGATCACCGCGGAGACGCGCACGGAGTTCGGCAAGGGCGCCGCGCGCCGGATCCGACGCGACGACAAGATCCCGGCCGTGATCTACGGACACGGCAACGAGACGGTCCACGTGACCCTGCCCGGCCACGACACGATGATGGCGCTCAAGCACGGCGGCGCGAACGCGCTGCTCGAGCTCGACATCGAGGGCAAGAGCCAGCTGGCACTGACCAAGCAGGTGCAGGTCGACCCGATCCGCCGCGTGCTCGAGCACATCGACTTCGTCGCCGTGCGTCGTGGCGAGAAGGTCACCGTCGACGTCCCGATCCACGTGACCGGAGATGCGCAGTCGGAGACCCTGGTCGTGACCGAGCACTCCACGATCCAGGTCGAGGCCGAGGCCACGAACATCCCGGAGCGCATCGAGGTCTCGGTCGAGGGCGCCGCGATCGGCACCCAGATCCACGCCTCCGACCTCGTCCTGCCCGAGGGCACCACGCTGCTCACCGACCCCGACTCGCTGGTCGTCAACGTGACCCAGCAGCAGAGCGCCGAGGCGCTCGAGGCCGAGCTCTCCGAGGCCGAGGCCGAGGCCGGCATCGTCCACGAGGAGACGGACGAGGCCACCGAGGCCGCCGCCGAGGGCGAGACCGCCGAGGGCGAGTCCGCGGAGGGCGAGGCATCGGCCGAGGGCGACTCCGCCGAGTGAGGATCCCGCACCTCCCGGGCTGGCTGCGACGCGGCGTGGCCCGGGCGGGTGCGACCTCCGAGGCCGGCGAGATGGGCGAGGTGGGCGACATGGGCGAGCCGGGTGAGGTGTGGCTCGTGGTCGGCCTGGGCAACCCCGGGCCGTCGTACGCCGGTCACCGGCACAACGTCGGCCATCTCGTGACCGCCGAGCTGGCCGACCGCATGGGTTCGCCGTTCCGTGCCCACAAGTCGGGCCGGGCCGAGGTCGTCGAGGGTCGGCTGACGCCGCCGGGTACGCCGGGTCCTCGCGTCGTGCTCGTCCGCACCCGCACGTACATGAACGAGTCCGGCGGTGCGGTCAAGCAGCTGGCGCAGTTCTACAAGGTGCTGCCGGAGCGGATCGTGGCGGTCCACGACGAGCTGGACCTGCCGTTCGACACCATGCGGGTGAAGCTCGGCGGCGGCGACAACGGGCACAACGGCCTGAGGTCGATGCGCGGAGCGCTGGGCACCGGCGACTTCTACCGCGTGCGCGTCGGGATCGGGCGCCCGCCGGGTCGGCAGGACCCCGCCGACTTCGTCCTCTCCGACTACTCCGCGAGCGAGCGCAAGGCGCTTCCGCTGCAGGTGATCACGGCCGCCGACGCCGTCGAGTCCCTGGTGACCGACGGCCTCGAGCGCACGCAGTCGCGCTTCAACTCCTGACCCGGTCCCCAGCGTGGCTTCCGGCGACGGGATCCGAACGGACCTGCCCCCTGGCCCTTCGGAACCACGAGGAATTTACGTAAATGAGGGCATCGCGGACTGGCGTTCGGACGGGTCCATTCCCCACAATGGGTCCTGGCCGGACGTCGACTCGGGGGAGTCGATACCAAAGCGTCCGACCACGGGCGGGACTCGAAGGGGTCCCGATGGGGGAAAGATCGTGATGCTCGAATCCTCATGCATGCCGAGGACTCATCCGGCGACGGCCGCACCTGTGGTGCGCGTCCGCGCGATCGTCGTACGGCCGACTGCCGTTCCTATCGTCTCGCGTTCTGACCGGTCCGTGACCCGGTCGATAGCCGCGCGGCGTACCTCCCGCCCGAACATGCTGCGGACCGATCGGTTCGGGGCACACAGGGAACAGGAGACGCATTCATGAACAAGCCCAGCAGGCGCGCAGTCGTCCGCACAGGCGTATGGGCGGTGCCGGTCGTGGCGACCGCTGCCGCCGCACCGGCGTTCGCCGGCACCGGCACGCCGCCGCCCGTGGTCATCCTCGGCGTCGGATCCGGCTGCAAGGTGTCGGGTAACAGCGGCCAGGGTGACCCCAAGGAATACAACATGGTCATCACGTTCGACAACACGTCGGCGACGAACCAGGACGTGATCATCACCAAGTTCCAGATCGACGGCAAGGCGACCACCGGCTTCACGGTCCCCAAGACCGTCACCGGTCTCGTGCCCGGCCAGACGCCGTACCTGGTCACGGTCACGAGCACCGCCTCGTCGCAGCGCACGGCCACGATCACCTACTCGGTGAACGGGCAGATCGTCGTCACCGACTGTGACTCTTCCCGGACTTCGACCCGTGCAACTGCAAGAAGCACCCGAACAGCATCGCGGACTGCGCCCCGAACGTGCACCAACCCTGATCGACGCCACTAGGCTCGGGGCATGAGCCCCGAGCCCGGCGTCGACCGTGACGACCACGCCCTGGCCGCCTGGTTGGCCCAGACCGCGGGCGAGCGACTGCTCGAGGTCCGCGAGTCCGGGTTGACCGGCCGGGAGCTCAAGGACGCCGGCGACCTGGCGGCGCACGACCTCCTGGTCGAGCTGCTCGCCCAGCACCGGCCCGACGACTCCGTCCTGTCCGAGGAGGGCAAGGACGACAAGCGTCGGCTGAGCGCCTCGAGGGTCTGGATCGTCGACCCGCTCGACGGCACCCGGGAGTTCTCCGAGCCCCCGCGTGAGGACTGGGCCGTGCACGTCGCCCTGTGGGAGGACGGCGAGCTGACGGCGGGAGCCGTCGCCCAGCCCGCGCTGCACGAGACCTTCCACACCGGCAACCCGCCCGTCGTACCTCCGCGGACGGCCGGCCGGCCACGGATCGCGGTCTCCCGCACCCGGCCTCCGGCCTTCGTCGAGGCCCTGGCCGAGGAGCTGGACGCCGAGCTGGTGCCGATGGGCTCGGCCGGGGTCAAGGTCATCTCCGTCGTGCGCGACGTGACGGACGCCTACGTCCACGCCGGCGGGCAGTACGAATGGGACAACGCGGCACCCGTCGCGGTGGCCCGGTCCGCCGGGCTCTTCTGCTCACGGGTGGACGGTTCGGAGCTGAGGTACAACCAGGACGACGTGTCGCTGCCCGACCTGATCGTGTGCCGACCGGAGCTCTCCACGCAGATCCTGGAGTTCGTCGCCCGCCACGGCACGGACTGACCCGGTCGTGGTGCTGGTCTGCCGTCTGTGATGCGCCCTCGTGCATCTCGCGGCCTTCCGCAGCGTCGCTCGGACCGGCCGCTCGGTATCTGAGGCGTCGGCGGCGCCTCCTCTTGCCAACATGCCGCGAGGGAAGGAGGCAGCCATGTGGGACACGTGACCCACCGTGACCGAGAGCTCGACACCTCTCTCACACGACCTGCCATGCCCCCGGTGTGCACACAGCGGACACCACTACCTGCCGTGCGACCACTGCGCCTGCGCGGGTGACCGCGTCTCGACGTACGACGGGACCAGGAACCACCCGTCGCTCGCGACCGTCTGAAGGCCATGCTGACGCGACGCCAGACCCTGCGTGCCCTCGGAGCGGCCGGTGTGGCAGCGCCTCTCGTGAGCGCTTGTGGCGATCACAGGTCCAGCCAGGCCGACCTCGACGGGTCCGACCTCCGCCTCGTTCAGGCGGACGTCGAGCGCAGCGCCGGTGACCCCGCCGCGGTGGCGGGGGTGGTCGACGCGATGGGCGACTTCACCCTCGACCTCTGGTCCCAGCTGCCCGCCGACCAGAACCTCGCGCTCTCGCCGTACTCCATCTCGGTCGCGCTGGCGATGACCGCGAACGGTGCCCGTGGCGTGACCGCCCGGGCGATGGACGACGTGCTGCACGTGAGCTCCCTGGCGTCGTACAACGCCGGCCTGGCCGCGCTCACGCAGGAGCTCGTCGGCCTCGCCGGCCCGGTGGAGGTGAACGGGAAGAAGGGCGAGATCGACCTGGCTCCCGCCAACCAGCTCTTCGGCGACGCGAGCATCCACTTCCAGCAGGCGTTCCTCACGGTCCTGGCCAAGATGTACGGCGCCGGCATGCGGACCGTGGACTTCGTCGAGGCCGCCGAGCAGGCGCGGACCCTGGTCAACCAGTGGACCTCCCAGCAGACGCACGAGCGGATTCCCGAGATCCTGCCGCGGGGCAGCGTCAACGCCGCGACCCGGCTGGTCCTGGTCAACGCGCTGTACTTCAAGGCGCCGTGGGCGGCCCCCTTCGAGAAGGGGGCGACGAACCCGGGCGCCTTCCACCGCGCCGACGGCTCGTCGGTCCAGGCGCAGCTGATGACGACTGACGAGGGCCCGACGTACGTCGCGGGGGCCCACTTCGCCGGAGCCCGCCTCCGGTACGCCGACGACAGCCTCGCGATGACCGTCGCGCTGCCCCGGGGCTCGGAGTCCGCGGCCCTGCGGGAGCTGCTCCGCACCGGCCTGACGGGCCAGGGGTCGAGCGGCCTCAGGCTGGAGATGCCGCGTTGGACGTACCGGGTGGCGACCGACCTGAAGGAGCCCCTGAAGGCCCTCGGGATGTCCGTCGCCTTCGGCGACGACGCGGACTTCAGCCGGATGACCGCCGAGGCCCGGCTGGCGATCACCGACGTGCTGCACCAGACCTTCGTGGCCGTGGACGAGGCGGGCACCGAGGCCGCCGCGGCCACGGCCGTCGTCATGGGCGAGACCTCGATGCCCGTCACCCAGAACGAGCTGGTCCTCGACCGGCCATTCCTGTTCGTCGTCCATGACACCCGGCACGGCACTCCGCTGTTCGTCGGCCGGGTTTCGGACCCGTCAGCAGCGGGGAGGTAAAGAGAACCCCTAGGCGTACTAGTCCACTCGGGCCATTTCCATGACGTGGAGGCAGCGGGTGTGTCGCTCTTGGGCAGGGGTAGTGGATAAGGTGTAAGAGCTGGGTCCACGAGGTTGGGGAACCTCGTGGAACGCGTCATCAGGGGGGTGGCGCGGTCGGAGTCCTCGGGGGACCGCCGGCATGGGGGGATAACTGAAATGAGCGTGCTTGGCACACGCACGGACCAGCGCGAAGGTGATGGGTTCCTGCCGGATGAGGGTCCGGCGACGGTTCTCACATCCGTTGCGCAGTCCGTGTCGGAACATGAGAAATCCGAATACGAGAACAAGCTCCACGAGCTTCGCGCGAGTCTGGCCGCCGTGGCCGGGGCCGCCCGGGTCCTCGAAGGCGACATGTTGCCCTTCGGGAGCGAGGAACGCCGCCGCATCGAGCGGATGCTGCGAGCCGAACTCGACCGACTCCAGCGCCTGACGGCGCCGACCTGCACCGAGACGGTGCTGACGACCGAGCAGCTGGAGCTCGACGAGATCGTGGAGTCCGTCGTGATCGCTCGTGGCCTGGCGGGCCACGAGGTCTCGTGGAATCGGACGGGTCTCCGCGTTCATGCGCGGCGCGACGAGGTCGTGGAGATCCTCAACATCCTGCTGACGAACGCGGCGCGGCATGCGTCGGGCACACCGGCGTACATCGACGTGCGCCAGGAGCGCGACCAGGTGCGCATCGTCGTCAGCGACGACGGGCCCGGCGTCCCCGAGGACCTCCGACCGGAGATCTTCGAGCGTGGGATCAAGGGCCCGACGGGCGGCGACGGCATCGGGCTGTCGGTCGCCAGGGGTCTGGCGGGCCGGCTCGGGGGCAGTTTGGACCTGGCCGACGCAGCGCCGGACCGCGGAGCAGTATTCGAGATGAAGCTCCCGTGGGGGCTGGCGGGGGGATTCGCATGAGTGCAGATCGAGTGGCTGTGGTCGACGACCACGTCCTGTTCGCGGAGGCCGTCGTGGTCGCCCTGGCCCACCGGGGGTACGACGCGTGGTGCGTCGATCCGCTCGCCAA
This sequence comes from uncultured Actinomycetota bacterium, assembly GCA_963812055.1. Lineage (GTDB taxonomy): Bacteria > Actinomycetota > Actinomycetes > Propionibacteriales > Nocardioidaceae > Nocardioides. Next base: position 282,332 of record CAWEUA010000025.1, on the reverse strand, counting down.
CACGCCGTCCACGGCCGGGCTGGCCGCGCGCATCCTCGAGGGCAAGCCGGACGTCGTCCTGCTGGACCTCGACCTGGGTGACGCCGGCGACGGCACGGACCTCCTGGCCCGGTTGTCGGACCGCTCACCCGACGTCGTCGTGGTGACCGGCAACTCCGACCCCGTGCAGATCGGCGCGGCCCTGGCAGCGGGCGCGAAGACCGTGATCTCGAAGTCGCTGCCGCTGGAGCAGATCCTGGACACGCTGATGCGGCTCCGGGACGGGCTGCCGGCCATGTCCAAGCAGGAGCGCGAGCGCCTGCTCGCGCGGGGGCGCGAGGCGGGCGAGCTCGACCGCGAGATCAAGTCGCGCTTCGAGCTCCTCACGACGCGTGAGGGTGAGGTGCTGGGTCAGCTGATGGTCGGGCGGCAGGTCAGCGAGATCGCCCGCCGGAGCTTCGTCTCCGAGTCGACCGTCCGCACCCAGGTGAAGTCCGTCCTCAGCAAGCTGCAGGTCAACTCGCAGCTCACGGCCGTCGGCCTGGCGTACCGCGCCAGCTGGCGCGCCCCGGCGAACGACGGGTCCGGGGGCTGGGTGCGCGAAGCCGCCGAGCTCACGGCGCCGCGCGCCAGCGCCTAGCGAGGCGCCCGAGTCTTCCGAAGGGGAGAAGTGCTTCGCCGCCCGTTTCCTCCCCCAGGGCGGGCGGCGAACTCTTGTCCGTACGGCGATCTCGAACGGGCGTTGCAAGGCCTTCGCGGACCCCTCTGGACGCCCTCGTTCGGAGGGGTCTCGGAGGCCTGTCGACGGCCGTGTCCGGACCCCCTTCGAGCAAGGAACTCGGCGATTTCCCAGGTATTGGGTAAGCCGACCTGAGGCCTGCTGATCGAGGATCGACGAGGGGGTGGCACCGCGCCTTGTGGGCGGTGTGACGGGCCCCGACGTAAGCACCATCAACGCGGCGTCGGAACGTTCCGGGGGGGACGTGCTAATGAGCACACATGTAGAGCTGCGCCTGCCCATGGCTGAGATCTCGGATCTGGCCGTGGCTGACAGCGCAACCCTTGACATCGGTACCAGCCACACCGTCACGGGGCTGGAGAGTCGCGGACGGCGGGTATCCCTGCTGGGTCTCCGCTCGTGGTCCGTCGAAGCCGCTGTCCGCATGTGTGCCGACGTGCTCGCGCTCGCGGTGACCTACGCCGTGGTCCGCCCGTCCGGGGCGCCCGCGGCCCTCTGGGCCGTGGTCGTCCTGACGAGCTTCGCCGTCATGGGCCTCTACGGACACCGCCTGTGCCTCTCGGCGCTGAACGACATCCCGAGGATCCTGCTCAGCTCCGTGGTCGGGCTGGCCGCCCTGGCGCTGGTCGACGCCGACCAGGTGCGCCAGTGCGTGGTCGCGGCCGCGCTCGGTGGGTGTCTGGTCGTGCTCGGGCGCATCGGGTCCTACACGCTCGTGCGCCACTGGCGCTCCCAGGGGCTCCTCCGTCGCGACGCGGTGCTGGTCGGTGCCGGCACCCGCGCAGCCGACCTGATGTCGCGCATCGCCCACCACCCCGAGACCGGCCTGCGCGTCCGTGGGGTCCTGGGCGCCGACCGGACGTGGCTGGCCGGGCCGGCCGTCGTCGGCGACGTCTCCATGCTTCCGGACCTGATCGACTCCGGCGCCATCGACACCGTCATCGTCGGGGACGCCTCGTCGGAGGACGAGCTACGGGTCGTCCAGGCGCTGCGGCTCTGCGTCGACGTCTCCACCGAGATCTACGTCCTGCCACGCCTCCCCGAGCTCGCGATGTCGACGGACGACGAGGTGTGGGGCGTCCCGCTGCAGCGGCTCAAGCAGCGTCGCTCACGGATGCGGATGGGCGTCAAGCGGGCGAGCGATGTCGTGCTGGCGAGCCTCGCCCTGGTCGCGGTCAGCCCGCTGATCGGTCTCGCGGCTCTGGCCACGCGGCTGGAGCTGGGCCCCGGGACGATCTACCGCCAGGAGCGGGTCGGCCTGCGCGGCCGTCGCTTCCAGCTGATGAAGCTGCGGTCGATGCGTCCGCTGCCGGCCGAGACGGGCTCCGAGTGGGCGGCCAACGCCGACCGCACGGGCCGCACCGGCGCCTTCATCCGCCGCTACTCCATCGACGAGCTTCCCCAGCTGGTGAACGTGATCCGCGGGGACATGAGCCTGGTCGGCCCTCGGCCCGAACGGCCGGAGTACGTCGACAAGTTCGGGCAGGAGTTCCCCACCTATGCCTACCGGCACCGGGTGACGGTCGGGTTGACCGGACTGGCGGCCGTCGAAGGCCTCCGCGGTGACACCTCGATCGAGGATCGGGCGTACTTCGACAACTGGTACATCGAGCACTGGTCTCTGTGGCTCGACGTGAAAATCATGATGCGCACGGCGAGTGCACTACTGAAGGGGACGGGGCGATGAGGAACATGCGCGCGACGGGGGTCCGGAAGAGAGCCCGTTCGGCACCGAGATGGCTGGTCGCGCTCGGCGCGAGCGTCTCTCTGGTTGCCGGGCTCGCCTTGGTCACCCCGCCGACCCAGGCGGCGATCGCCCAGAGTCAGATCGTCTCGAGCAACCCCGACGACTGGACGCCGAACGTGCTGGACGGTCAGGTCAACTCGATGGCCACCGTCGACGGCATCACCGTGGCCGTCGGCAACTTCACCCAGGTGGAGGAGGCCGGGTCGTCGACCGTCCTGGACCGCAAGCACATCTTCGCGTTCGACTCGACCGGTCACATCCTCGACTACTTCAACCCCGTGCCCACCGGAGACGAGATCCTCGACGTCATCTCCGCAGGAGACGGTGACAACGTCATCGTCGGCGGTCAGTTCACCAACGTGAACGGCCTGCCGCGTACCGCTCGGGTGTTCAAGATCAGCGTGCACACCGGCGTCGTCGACAAGACGTTCAAGTCCCCGGGGATCAACAACCGGGTCAAGACCCTGCAGCTGTTCGGCAACACGCTCTACATCGGTGGCTACTTCACCCAGGTGAACGGGGTGCCCCGCACCTACCTGGCGGCACTCGACGCCACGACCGGCGCCGACACCGGACTGATCAACCTGACGTTCAGCGGCCTCTGGAACGGCGGCAAGGGCCGGATCGAGGAGATGACGATGCGCCCCGACGGGTCGCAGCTCGTCGTGATCGGCAACTTCACGCAGGTCAACGGCCAGTCCCGTCCGCAGATCGCCATGGTCGACGTCGGCAACGGTCCCGCGACGCTCGACTCCTGGGCGACGACCGGCTTCGCGAAGACGTGCAGCAGCCACTTCGAGACCTACATGTACGACGTGGACTCGTCTCCCGACGGCTCCTACTTCGTCGTCGTCACGACGGGCGCCTACTCCGGTGGTCCCGGTGCCGGCACCCTGTGTGACGCCGCCTCGCGGTGGGAGTTCGGCCGCACCGGCTCGGGCCAGCAGCCGAGCTGGGTCGAGTACAGCGGTGGCGACACCTTCGTCTCGGTCGAGGCCACCGGAACCGCCATCTACGTGGGCGGCCACTTCCGCTGGATGAACAACCCGTCCGCCTCGGACAAGAAGGGTCCGGGCGGCGTCCGGCGCAAGGGTCTGGCGGCGCTCGACCCGCGCAACGGTCTGCCGCTGACGTGGAACCCGACGCGTGACCGCGGCTGGGGCGTCTGGGGCTTCCGGGCGACTCCCGACGGGCTCTGGATGGGCAGCGACACCGACGTCACCGCCAACGAGCCCCGATCGAGGATCGCGTTCTTCCCGATGGTGGGTGGTGCGGCCATGCCGGCCGACGACACCGGGTCGCTGCCGGGATCGACGTACCTGCTGGGCAACTCCAGTGACGCCACGGCGGTCCGGAAGATCGACTTCTCCGGTACGTCGGTGACGGGTGACACGTCGACCTCGCAGACGGCGTTCGACCCCGCGACGATGCGGGCGGCGTTCATGGTCGACGGGAAGATGTACTACGCCCGGACCGACGGTGTCATGGCCCGACGTACGTTCAACGGGACGAAGTTCGGTGGCGAAGCGCTCGTGGACCTCTACGGGCTCACCAACTTCTCCACCGAGATGAAGACCATGACGAGCATGTTCTTCGACCGTGACCTCGGCCGGTTGTACTTCACGCTCGCCGGGAGCAACGCGCTCTACTACCGGTACTTCACGACGCAGAGCAACACCGTGGGCGGCCTGAGGTTCCAGGTCTCCGACGCCGTGTCGGGTCAGAACTGGAGCTCGGTCACCGGTGCCTACGTGGCCGGCGGCAAGCTCTACGTCCGGGACACCTCGGGTAACGTCCGAAGCATGAGCTGGAGCAACGGGGCTCCGTCGAGTGCGGCGTCGACCGTCAGCGGTCCTGCGACCGACGGCGTCGACTGGCGCGGCGGCCTGTTCTTCCTCAAGGCGTAGTGGAGGACACCCTGCTCCGTGCCGGACTGGCGACTCTGGTCGACCGGTTCTGGCACACCGAGGACGACGACTCGCCGGTGGTGGCCACCACCGGCGAGTTGCCATCCACCCACCAGCTCGTCGAGGAGTACCTCGTCCTGCCGTCGCTGGCGCGGCCGCGCTACCTGGTCCCCGTGTCCGCACCGCGGGCCGTGTCCGCGGCCTTCACCGGGCACCTCGCGACGGCGAAGGCGAGCTCCCGTGCGCTCGGGGTCATGGTGGCCTCGGGTGCCCGGCTCGGGATGCTCGGCCGGGTCTCCACGAACCGGCTACGGATCGGGATCGACCGCCGCATCCCGCAGGAGCGGAGAGCCGACTGGCTGATCCTGTCCCGGCTCGCCCGTGAGCTGGACGTGCCCGCCTACGGCATCATCGCGATCCGCCGCCAGATGCCGAACTCCAAGCCCACCGCCCGGGTCTTCAGCCAGGACGGGCTGGCTCTCGGCTACCTGAAGCTGGGCTGGTCCGAGGCGACCGACGAGCTCGTCGAGAACGAGACGCAGACCCTGGTCTCCCTCGACGGCCGGGTCGGTCCGGTGACCACGCCTACGGTCGCCGCCTCCGGGGGCTGGAGCGGACACCGGTTCCACCTGGCCCGGTCACTCCCCGCGGGGGTGCGGCCGTGGTCCGGAGAGTCCGGACATCCCACCGCGATCCGGGCCGTGGCCTCGACCGGGTGGGTACGGTCGGTGCCGCTGGCCGGCTCGGAGTACGCCGAGGACACGAGCGCGCGACTGGAGCGCGCCCGGGCCGAGGGAGTCGTCGAGGCCGAGCCCCTCCTGAACTGGCTACGCCGCCTCTGCCGGCTGCCGGGTGCCGAGGCCGACCTCCAGATGGGGCGCTGGCACGGTGACTGGATCCCGTGGAACCTCGGCAAGGTCGGCGACACCACCGTCGCCTGGGACTGGGAGTACAGCGCCCCGTCGGCCCCGCTGGGCTTCGACCTCGTGCACTGGCACTTCCAGAGCCGGCTGGCGAAGAGTGACGGCACGCTGTCGGTCGCTGCGGAGGCCGCCTGGCGGAACGCGTCGCAGCTGAGCCAGGTCGGGGTACCCGCCGAGCACCAGCGGCTCGTGGTGTCGGCGTACCTGATCGAGATCCTGACCCGGGCTGCGCAGCTGGCCGGTCAGGGTGCCGGGTGGAACGAGAAGCTCCGCCCGGAGATCCGCGACCTGGCGGCCGCGGACGGCGAGCTCACGCTCGTGCGCGGTCGCTGAGCAGCCCGCCGTTCACCAGGTCCCACCCGAAGTTGCGACCGAGCCGCTGCTGCAGGGCGTCCACATGGGGTGCGTAGTAGGCGGCGAGACGCTCGCGCTCCTCGAGGGGCATCTTGGAGGACCGGATCTCGTTGAACCGGTGCGGGATCAGCGGTGCCGTCTCGGGCACGCCCAGGAATGCGTACGCCGCGCCGACAGCCGCGTTCGCGTCGCGGTAGAGGTCCTCGCTGCGCACGACGTGCAGCTGCTCGGCCGGGAAGAGCTCGAGCCACGGCTCGAGATGCTCCAGGTAGCGACCGCGGGCCAGGTAGCTGCAGAAGTCATGCCGCTCGCTGTAGTAGCCGGGTTCGTTCACGATGCGGTCGTGCTCACCGCTCAGGCGCTCGTCCTCGGCGTCCAGGGCCTCCCGGAAGGAGAGGGGCTCGGTGCCGTTGTAGACGCGCTCGTGGTGGTGCGACCAGATCCGGTCCACCGGATTGCGGACGAGCATGATCAGCTTGATGTCGGGGATGGTCCGGCGTACGCGGTCGGCCACCAGCGGGTGGAAGGAGTAGTACGGCGCGGCCTCGCCCGACAGTGCCGGGGCACCCGTACGACGCGCGACCCGCGACCGCTGCATCGAGGTCGGGAAGTGAGCGCGGTACCACAGCTCGCCACGGTCGAAGTTCTGGTCGAAGAAGTGGGTCTTCTTCGCGTTCTCCACTCCCGGCCACATCGGGACGATGTTCGGGTGGCGCAGCAGGTACTTGTACATCGACGTCGTGCCGCCGCGCTTGGTGCCGATGATCAGGTAGTCCGGGAACGGACGCAGCCGGCTGGTCGCCTGGCCGGCCAGCCGGAACGCCGGTCGGACGGCCTCCTTCGCCCATTCGGGCGCGAGGTTCTTCGCCTTCGATGCAACACCCATCAGGTTCCCGTCCTCTGTCGGATGTGAAGATTATCGGCCCGGAGCGTGCCCTCCGGCCCGTTTCACCTCAGATCGTAGGGAAGACGGCGTACCGACGGATCTGAGTGCCGACGAGGGCGGTGCCTCCACCGCCGATGCGCAGCTGGTTCGGCTCGACGCTGAGCGCCCAGATGCCCGGGTGGTCGTTGCCGGTGAAGGGCAGCGAGTACGACTCGAGGTCGCCCGTGTTCTCGTCGAGTACGGCGAGCTCGTGGCGGGTCGCTCCGTTGAAGTCGGGGCCGAAGTGACCGCCGACGTAGACGAGGCCACCGGTGACGACGATCGCCTGGTCGTCGCCGTCACTGTGGCGCTGCCAGTTGCGGCTCGCGTCGGACTTCTCCCAGCTGATGGTGCGGCCTCCGCCGGGGCCGCCGATGGCAGCGAAGACGTTCGGGCCGTCGTTGTCCATGTCGAGGACCTGGCAGCCGTCGCAGACCGCGGCCGGTGACCAGGGCGTGACCGCGCCCGTGGAGGCGTCCACTGCGCCGGCGAAGGCGCGGGCCTGACCGGACAGCGCGGTCAAGGTACCGCCGACGTACAGGGTGGTTCCGTCGAGCGTCATCGCCCGCACCCTGCCCGTGACTCGCGCGTTGAAGGCCGTGTTGCGGGCGCCGGTGGCGGAGTCGAGCAGCGCGAGACCGACCTGGGCGAAGTTGTCGACGCGGGCGAAGTTGCCGGCGATGTACACCCCGTTGGCGGTGGCGATGATCTGCCGGACGGTGTTGTTGGCGCTGGCGTTCCAGGTGCCCAGAGCGCCGCCGGACGGCGTGATGGCCGCGATGCTGTCATCGGCTGCGCCGGCCACGTGGGAGAAGTCGCCGCCGGCGTAGATCGTGCCGTCGGGGCCGACGTCGAGCGCCCGCACGGTGCCGTCGGCGCCCGGGTTCCAGGGAAGGAGGTCACCCGTGGTGGCGTCGAAGGCGGCGAGATGGGCGCGCGAGGCGGTCTGGCTGGTCACCGAGTTGCGCAGCGACGTGAAGCTGCCGCCGATGTAGACGACCCCGTTCTCGACCGACATCGAGTACACGACTCCGTTGTTCGCGTACCACCCGGGTTGCGGGGTCGTGGCGTAGTCCGCGTTCGCGGCCGGCATCCCGAACCACAGCAGACCCAACGACACCGGCAGTACGGCAAGACGCCACAGACGCTTCACTCTTTTTACCTCCCCCGTGGACGCGCCCGCGTGTTGGCCCGTCTGGCCTGCATTCTGCGCGAGTTGCCAGAGGGTCACGTCCCCACTAATGGGGAGAGGTTCGGGGCACTTGGCCGATCGGGACCACGGGTTCACCGGGGGTGTGATACTAGAGAGGCAGGCCGGAATCCGCACGGCCAACACGTAAGGGGGGGCCGTGCCGGCGTTTTCCGATGAGGAGATGCTCGACCGATTGAGGTTGCGCTCCTACCTGCACGCCGTACGCCGTCGCTGGCTGTCGGTCCTGATCGTCACGGTGGTGATCGCCGGCATCGGGCTCGCGCTGTCGCTCGCGCAGTCGCCGAGCTACCGCGCCCACACCGACGTCGAGCTCGAGCCGACCGCCGCGGACATCACCAAGAACAACGCACTGGACTCGATCGACATCGCCACCCAGGTGCAGCTGGTCAGCTCGGTCGGCGTGGCCGATCAGGTCCAGCAGGACCTGAACATGTCGGATCGTCCCAACCTCACCAAGCAGATCACCGCGCAGCCGGTCGGGGTCTCCCGCGTCATCCGGATCACCGCGACCTCGAAGTCCGCGAAGGGTGCCGCCGACCTCGCCAACGCGGTCGCCACCGCCTACCTGGCCAACCGCGGCGCGGTCGCCAAGCAGCTGTATGACGCCACCACGACCACGCTGATCCAGCAGCAGGACGACCTCGCCAAGCGCCTCGCCGACGTGCAGCGGCAGCTGAACCATCGCCCGCAGAACGCCCAGCTCACCACCGAGAAGCAGAACCTCGTCAGCCAGCTCGGCGACGTCTCGGCCCAGCTGACCACCTTCCGCTCCCTGAAGGCCGGCCCCGGAGGCGGGGGCCAGATCATCAGCGAGGCCACCCCGCCGGCCAAGCCGTTCTCGCCGCGGGTGGTGTTCAACACCATCATCGCGATGATCATCGGCCTGATCGTCGGCATCGGCGTGGCACTCCTCCGCGACCGCTTCGACGACGTGATCTACGACCCCGATGCCGTGCGGCTCAACGCCGGTCGGTGGCCCGTGGTCGCCGAGATCCCGACGTTCGCGTCCTCGCAGGGCGTGCTTCCTGCCGACGCCGATCCGCACTCGCCGGCCGGTGAGGCGTTCGCCGGCCTGGCGGTCAACGTGCGCTACCTGCTGGCCAAGGAGATGCAGGGGAGCCGGTCCGCCGTCGTGCTGGTGATGTCGCCCCGGGCCCAGGAGGGCAAGACCACGGCGGCCACCAACCTGGCGATCAGTGTCGCCAAGGTGGGGGTCAAGACCACGCTGGCCGACGCCGACCTGCGGCGCGGGCACGTGGCCAACATGTTCGGCCTGGACTCCGAGCTCCCCGGCCTGGCGGAGAGCGTCGCCGGCCTCGCGACCGAGGACAACACGATCGAGGTCGGGATCGACAACCTGAAGGTGCTCCCGGCCGGCACTCGCCCGCCCAACCCGAACGAGCTGCTGGCGTCCGCGCGGATGAAGGCGACGATCAAGCGCCTGTCCCGCGGCAGCAAGCTGGTGGTGCTCGATGCTCCGCCCGCCATCGTGGCCGACGGCTTCGAGCTCCTCGACTCGGTCGACCTGGTGCTCGTGGTCGTGCGGGCGGGGAGCTCGCACCGGCGGGAGATGTCCTCGCTGCTCGAGCGGCTGCACCAGCTCGGTGCCAAGTCGGTGGCCGTGGTCGCCAACGACGTCCACGTGGACTCACCCGCGACGTACTACCCGACCTGAGACCCGATCTCTGGCGGGTCCTGGCGAGGTCACTGGCGAGGTCACTGGCGCCAGGCGCGCGGCACGTCGCGTCCGGTCACCTGCTCCAGCCGGTCGAGGTCCGGCCCGAGGACCGGCAGCAGGGCCGTGCGCACCGCGCGCGGGGTCCCCGACTGCTTCAGGTTGAGGTTGCGCACCTTCTCGCGCACGCCGAAGGGGACGACGGCCTTGACCGCCGTACGCAGGACCCGGCTCCGCGACGCGGCGTGCATCATCCCGGCGGCCGCGGCACTGCGCTCCTGTCCCGAGGCGTTGACCCGCGCCATCCCGTCGTCGCCCGTCGCCGGCTCGAGACCGAGGAAGGCGTGGATGTCCTCGAGGGCACCCGAGCCCGGGTCGCTGACGTCGTCGTACCACCAGATGCCGACGTTGTCCGGCCCCATCTGCTCGCGCAGGCGCTGGACGTCGTCGGCGTACCGGCTCATCCCCGTGTAGTGCCACAGGTGGTGCCAGCCCTGCGCGATCCGGCGGGGCTCCTCTGCGACCGCGGCCAGGAAGTCCGGCTCCGGCTCGAAGCCCCGGTTGCGGAGGTACTGGTGGCTCGAGAAGGCACGGTCGACCGGGTCGCGCAGGACCAGGATCACCCGGGCGTCCGGGTTGAGCGCCTTCAGCCGCGGGCCGGCCGTCGAGGAGTAGTACAACGTCGAGACCGAGGCGTCCCCCCGCGCAGCGAACGACTCGGCGCCGCGGAACAGCTCGCGGTACGCCGCCGGGTCGGTGACGGCGACGCGGTTGATGGTCTCGGAGTCGCCCGGCCCCGAGAACGCCGCCGTCTCGCCGGCCAGAGCGAGGTAGTGCGGCTCCTTGGGCTGGGTCAGCCAGACGTCCGGATGAGCGCGCAGCGTCTCGCTGAGCGCCGTGCTCCCGGCACGCGCCGCTCCGGCGATGACGAACGTGGGCTCCCAGCTCATCGCGGTGCCACCTCGGTCCGGGGCTGCCCGAGCGCGTCGCGGTAGGCGTCCATCAGTCGTGCCCCCACGACGTCGGGGGAGAACAGCCGGGTGGCGCGCTCGCGTGCCGCCCGGGACTCCTCCGCCCGGAGCCGGTCGTCGTCGACGCGCACGCGGCAGGCGTCGAGCAGCGCGGTCATGTCATCCACCTCGACGACCACACCGGCGGCCGGCTCGCCCGCCGGGGCCACCGCCTCCTGCGCGCCGTTGACGCGCGTCATCACCACGGGCGTGCCGCAGGCGAGGGCCTCCGCCATCGCGACGGACTGTCCCTCCCAGCGCGAGGGGAGGACGACGACGTCGGCCGCGCGGAGCCAGTCCTCCATCCGGTCGGTCGGACCCGGCGTGAGCACCGTGTGGCCGAGCTGGCTCGGGCTCCACTCCCGGACGACCTCGGGGTCACCCTCTCCGACCAGCGCCACGCGCGCTCCCGGCACCGGCGAGCGCTCCCACGCCTGCGCCAGCAGGTCCTGCCCCTTCTGCCACGAGATCCGGCCGGGGCAGACGATGAGTCTCGACCCGTCCTCGGCGTCGAGCGGCAGGGGGCCGGGCCTGTCCGGTGAGAACCGGTCGACGTCGATCGGGACGCCGATGATGTGGTTCCGCGTGACCTTGACCCCGCGGCGTTCGCCCTCCGCGGTCTCGTCCTCGCAGTTGGTGACGAGGACGTCGCACCGGCGGATCGAGCGGCGCTCCCACGCCACCGCCAGGAACGCGCCGCGACCCGCGGCGGCGAAGGCCCAGCAGTGCGGCTGGTAGACCACGGCAGGCCGACCCGGCAGTGTCCCGAGTCGCCCGAAGACCCCGGGGAAGAACGAGTGCAGGTGGACCACGTCGGGGCGCACCTCCGCCACGACCTCCCGCAGCCGACGCCGGTACGCCGGGTAGCGCCACAGCTGTCGGCGGCGCGGCTCCCAGGTGTGGACCGTCGCCTCGTCGACCGGAACCTCCGGCTGGACCAGCGCGTGGATCTCGTGGCCCTCTGCCTCCTGCATCCGGCTGAACTCGCGTACGAGCGTCGTCACTCCGCCGTAGGCGACCTCGGCCACGTGCAGGATCCTCATCGCACGACCTCCGCATAGACGGTCTCCAGGGTGCGGACGACCCCGTGCGGCGTGTGGTCCCGCAGGTACAGCTCGCGACCGGCCGCGCCCACGCGCTCTCGCAGGTCGCGGTCCCCGGCCACCCGGGCGACGGCCGAGGCGAGCGCCGAGGCGTCGCCCGGAGGGAACACGATCGCGGCTCCCGCGGCCTCGGCCGAGGCGCTGATGTTGGCCAGGTTCGAGCTCACCACCGGGGTCGCCGAGGCCAGCGCCTGCAGCATCACCAGCGGCGGACCCGCTTCGTACCACTCCGACGGGACCAGGACGACGTCCGCCTGTGCCTGGAGCTTCTGCACCTCGGCGGGGTCTCGCCAGCCGAGCGCCTGGACGTCGGGGGTCTGCTCGCTCGCCCGGTCGACCGCCTCGCGCAGCGGGCCGTCCCCGACGATGGTGAGCGGGGTCCCCGGATGGTGGTCGCGCCAGGCGGTGAGGAGGGCCTCCACGCCCTTCTCCTCGACGAGCCGCCCGACGTACAACGCCCCACCCCCGCGCTCGTCCGTCGGCACCGGCTCTCCGGGGTCGTCCACGCAGTTGGGCTTGACCGTGATGTGCGACCGGTCGATGCCGTCGCGCTCGAGGATGCCGGCCGAGAAGTCGGTCAGCGGCAGGAACCGGTCGACGTGCTGGCGCAGGGTGCCGCGGTGGGCGACCAGGGAGGTCGTCAGGGCGACGCTCGCGGCGACGCTGCCGTGGTAGCAGCGGTGACGGACCCCGGCGAGCTTGGCGAAGCTCCCCACGCACTCCTCGCAGATGCGGCCGTCTCGCCGCAAGGTGCCGACGATGCAGGAGTACCGGAAGCTGTGGACGGTCGCCACGGTGCCGACGCCCCGGCGGTGGGCAGCCCGGAACACCGCCGGCGACATCACGGGGAAGGGCGTGTGGACGTGCAGGACGTCAGGACGAAAGCCGGCGATCAGGCTCTCCAGGTCGGCCACGGCCCGTCGGTTCCACACCGCGGCGGTGGCCTCCGCCAGCGGGTCGCGGGTGCCGCCGGGCTCCACCAGCAGCTGCTCGACCTCGTGCCCGGCGTCGCGCAGCAGGGTCGCCTCGCGGTCCAGCACGTCGTCCGCGCCCCCGCGCGTGGCATGCCTGTTGTGAGCCTGGACGATGCGCACGGTCCCCCCGAACCCCCGGGCGCGCTGCGGTCCCTGACCGGCGCGCGCTAGACCCCCCTAGGGTACGGCCCCTTTACGAAACCGGTCTATCCTCTCCTGATGCCCCGGGTTCACGGCCTCGCCGCTCTTGCAGTACTCACCTCTCTCGGGACCTCGCTGGGGGTCGCCGGTGAGCCATTCCAGGGTCCGGACGAGGCGCTCCACCACCCGGTGATCGCGCCCACGGCCGCCACCCGGACGTCGGACGGCTCCCGGGACGTCCGCGGCCACCACCGCCACCACCGCACGCAGGCGACGCTCCCGGGGGTGAGCCCCGAGGAGTTCGGGGCGGTGCCGAACGACGGGCACAACGACTACCGCGCCCTCCAGCGGGCCATCGACGTGGCGGCCCAGCGCGGGGTGCCCGTGCGGCTCGCGGCGAACGCGACGTACCAGAGCAGGCACTGGCTGCGGCTGGTGAACGGGTCCACGCTCGTCGGCGCCGGCTCGACGTCGGTGATCCGCTTCCACTGGCGGAAGAACGACCACCAGAACGACGGCTACTACGTCGGCAACCGGGACCAGAACCACGGCAACCACCACGTCACGGTGGCCCGGCTGCACATCGAGGGCGCAGGCACCGGGCGGCCGGTCGGCCTGAGCGCCGGCAACCGCCTGCCGAACGTCCCCGCCATCCGGATGCGGCTGGTCCACGGCCTGCGGATCCGCCACGTCGAGATCTCCCGCGCGCCCGGCATCTCGATGCTGCTCCAGGGCAACCGAAGCGTGCGCATCCGCGACAACTTCGTGCACAACTCCGGCCGTGACGGGATCAACATCGGCTGGTTCAAGCACGACAGCCGCCGCGTGCTGGTCGAGGGCAACGTGATCCGGCGGGTCGGGGACGACGGCATCGCGATCATCGGCGCCCCGCCCACCTACCACGAGCCGTCCGGCGTGCAGTACCGGATCGTGCGCAACCGGATCCTCGGCTGGGCGAACGATCCCAACGGCCAGCAGCTCGGCCGTGGCATCTCGGTGCTCGGTGCCAGGCGGGTGCTCATCCGGCACGACCGGATCCGGCGGCCGGACTCGGCCGGGATCCTGATCGCGCCCTCCAGCCGGCCCGATCACTGGAACCACCACGCCCTGTGGCGCAGCAAGCGGGTGCGCGTGGTCCACAACAACATCGGCAGGATCAACACCACGGGCCTGCTGATCAAGGACTCCGTGCGCATCCGCTGGCACTCCAACAGCTTCGTCGCTCTCCGGCGTGAGGTGGGCGTCTTCACCTGCCGGATGTGCCGGGCGGGGTAGGAGTTCAGCGTCGCCGACTACCCCTCGTCCCAATCTCGGGTGGACCACCCTGGCCGGCATCGGCTGGGTCGAGTCGCAGCAGGGCACCATCGGCGGGCGCAGGCTCCGGTCCGACGGCCGCCCGGACCGCGACATCCTCGGGGTGGAGCTGGACGGCTCGGACGATGTCGCCGCCGTACCCGATCAGAGTGGCGGGTACGAACGGGCCCTGGGGCCGCTGCAGTTCATCCCGTCGACGTGGGAGCGCTGGGCCGCCGATGGTGACGGAGACGGCGTCGAGGACCCGCAGGACGTCGACGACGCGGCTCTCGCAGCCGCCCACTACCTGTGTGCGTCGGGCGAGGACCTGGCCACCGGGTCGGGCTGGTCGACCGCGGTCTACTCCTACAACCACTCGAACCCGTACGTCCGCGCGGTGTACGACGCTTCCAAGGCGTACGCCGACCGCACTTCCTCGTGAATCCCAGGGGCGCGCACACTGATGCCGTGGATCACGAGGTTCTCGACGTCGGCCCCGGCGGCCTCCGGCGACCCTCACGACGCCTGCTCATCGTGGTCGCGCTCGTCCTCGTGGTCGTCGCGATCGCGGTGTACGCCGACCAGCGCAGCCGGGCGGCGGAGACCCGAGCGCTCGACACCTGCCGGCGGGAGCTCCACGGCGCCGCGGTCACGTCCGACCAGCAGATGCTGGCGGTGGCGACCACGACGCACGGTCCGCTGGCGTCCTCGCAGGGAGACCCACTGGGCCTGGCCGGGCTGATGGCGAGGTCCGCGCGTCTCCTGCTGCCCGACGTCGACCGCGCCGATGAGGTGTGTGCGCGGGTCACGGTCCATCCCTGGCACTTCTCGCTGAAGGATCGACGCGATGCCACGACGGCGTACGCCGCCGCCCTGGCCGCCAAGCTGCGTGCGGTCGCCTCCGACGGCCGCACCTCCTACCTCGACGACCCGTCGCTGCGCACGCTGCGCCGCGACGCCGACCTCGAGGAGTTCGGCGGGCGCTCCTGAGACGGATCCCGTCCGGACCTACGCAGAACGGCTCGACTGCGCGCACACTGGGGTGATGGAGCCCCGAACGGGTCCCGTCGTCGAGCGAGAGCTCCTCGGCGACGAGCCGGTGCGCCTGCCCAGGCTGCACGAGCCGGCGGCGGATCCCCGCCCGGGGACCGCCCGCCTGCGGCACCCCGGATGGTGGGTGGCGCTGTCGCTGGTGCTGCTGGTCGGCATCGCCGCCGTCGTCGTGGACGGCACCATGCGCTCGCGGGAGGCCACCCGGGTCGACCGTTGCGAGCACCTGCTCCGCGTCGCCACCGGGTACACCGAGCGGCGCCTCGGCCTGGTCGCCAACTACCTCGAGCCCACGCTCACGCCGAGCGGCCGGGTCCAGGAGCTCCACCTGGCCGACCTGATGTCGACGCGTGCGGGGCGCGTGCTGCCCCGGGTGCAGCGTGCCGACCGCTTCTGCGACGGCGTGGTCGTCTCGCCCTGGCACTTCTCCCTGGTCCAGCGCCAGAGCGCTTCCACGGCGTACTCCGCGGCGCTGGTGGCGGTGGTGCAGACCGTCGCGGCCCAGGGTCGCGTCCCGTTCCCCGACGACGCGACCCTGCAACGGCTGCGCGAGAAGGTCGGCATCGACGGCGGCTGACCGACAGCGGGGCCGCAGCGCGAGGCCTGTCCGTGGGCCGGACTATCCTCGAGTCCTCACCCCCCACCGTTCGCCGGCTGGGGGCTCTCGTGCTGTCCGCTGCTTCCCGTGAAAGGCCCTGTGTGCTCCTCGCCTCCCTCTCCGACGCCCTGCTGGCCGAGCGTTCGCTGGCCCAGGCACTCGCCGACGCCCCCCGGCTCGGTCGGCTCGACCTGACCGCGCCGGCAGGTGTGCGGCCGTTCCTGGTCGAGGGTCTCGTGCGCGCCGGCCGGACGGTGCTGCTGGTGACGGCCACCGGACGCGAGGCCGAGGAGCTGACCGAGGAGCTCGGCGCCCTGGTCGACCCCCACTCGCTGGCCTACTACCCGAGCTGGGAGACCCTGCCGCACGAGCGGCTCAGTCCCCGCAGCGACACCGTCGGCCGGCGGCTGGCCGTGCTGCGTCGCCTGCGCCATCCCGGCGCCGACGGCGTCACCGGGCGGCTCCGCGTGGTCGTCGCGCCGGTGCGCTCGATCCTGCAGCCGCAGGTCAGCGGACTCGGGGACCTCGAGCCGGTGGAGCTCGTGCTCGGCGACGAGGCGGAGCTCGACGACGTGACCCGGCGACTCGCGGACGCGGCGTACACGCGGGTCGACCTGGTCGAGAAGCGCGGAGAGTTCGCCGTCCGGGGCGGCCTGGTCGACGTCTTCCCGCCGACCGAGCAGCACCCGATCCGGGTGGAGTTCTGGGGCGACGAGGTCGACGAGATCCGCTCGTTCGCCGTCGCCGACCAACGCACGATCGAGAAGGTCGACCGGCTGTGGGCACCGCCCTGCCGCGAGCTGCTCCTCACCGAGGACGTCCGCCGCCGCGCGGCCGCGCTGGGCGAGGCGCATCCCCAGCTCACCGAGATGACCTCGAAGCTCGCGGCCGGCATCGCCGTCGAGGGCATGGAGTCGCTGGCCCCGGTGCTGGTCGACGAGATGGAGCTGCTCGTCGACGTGATGCCCGACGACACCCAGGTCCTGGTCGTCGATCCCGAGCGTGTCCGCAGCCGCGCCCACGACCTGGTGGCGACGAGCGAGGAGTTCCTCGGCGCCTCGTGGGCGGCCGCGGCCGGCGGGGGCACGGCGCCGATCGACCTGGGCGCCGCGTCGTACCGCGAGCTGGACGACGTCGTGGCCCACGCCCGGGAGCTCGGGCTGTCGTGGTGGACGGTCAGCCCGTTCGGCCTCGATGACGAGATCACCGGCGAGGCCGACCGTACGGTCTCGGCGACGCCCGTCGACGGCTATCGCGGAGACGTCGACCGGGCCGTCGCCGATCTGCGTGGCTGGCTGGACGAGGGCGCGCGGGTGGTCGTGACGCATCCCGGCCACGGGCCGGCGGAGCGCATGGTCGAGGTGCTCGCCGAGCACGACATCCCTGCCCGTCTGGTCGAGCCCGACGCCGACGTCGAGCCCGAGCCCCACGTCGTCACCGTCACCTGCGCGACCCTGGCCCACGGGTTCGTCGCACCCGGCCTCGGGCTCGTGCTGGTCACGGGCGACGACCTCTCCGGCCAGCGCGGAGCCACCCGCGACAAGAGCCGGATGCCCACCCGCCGGAAGCGGCAGATCGATCCGCTCGAGCTGAAGAAGGGCGACTTCGTCGTCCACGAGCAGCACGGAGTCGGCCGGTTCGTCGAGATGCGGCAGCGCGACGTGCAAGGTGCCACCCGCGAGTACCTCGTCCTCGAGTACGGCGCGTCCAAGCGGGGCGGGCCGGCCGACATGCTGTTCGTCCCGGCCGACGCGCTCGACCAGGTCACCCGCTACGTCGGCGGCGAGCAGCCGAGACTCGACCGGCTCGGCGGTTCCGACTGGGGCAAGCGGAAGAACCGCGCGCGGCGGGCCGTCCGCGAGATCGCCGCCGAGCTGATCAAGCTGTACGCCGCCCGCCAGGCCACCCAGGGCTTCGCCTTCGGGCCGGACACGCCCTGGCAGCGCGAGCTCGAGGACGCGTTCCCCTTCCACGAGACACCCGACCAGCTCACCACGGTCGACGAGGTCAAGGAAGACATGCGGCAGACGGTGCCGATGGACCGCCTGGTCTGCGGCGACGTCGGCTACGGCAAGACCGAGATCGCCGTGCGGGCGGCGTTCAAGGCGGTGCAGGACGGCAAGCAGGTCGCCGTCCTGGTGCCCACGACGCTGCTCGTCCAGCAGCACTACACGACGTTCGCCGAGCGGATGGGCGCCTTCCCGGTGACGATCCGGGCGCTCAGCCGGTTCCAGACGGAGAAGGAGGCCCGCGAGGTCGCCGACGGGCTGCGCGAGGGGTCGGTCGACATCGTGATCGGCACCCACCGTCTGCTCAACCCCGACATCCGGGTGAAGGACCTCGGCCTGATCGTGGTCGACGAGGAGCAGCGTTTCGGCGTCGAGCACAAGGAGCAGATGAAGCGGCTGCGCACCAGCGTCGACGTGCTGTCGATGAGCGCGACCCCGATCCCGCGCACGCTGGAGATGGCCATCACGGGCATCCGCGAGATGTCCACGATCACCACCCCGCCCGAGGAGCGCCACCCGGTGCTGACCTACGTCGGCGGCTACGAGGACCGCACCGTGACCGCGGCGATCCGGCGCGAGCTGCTCCGCGAGGGCCAGGTCTTCTTCATCCACAACCGCGTCCAGTCGATCGAGAAGGCCGCGGCGCGCATCCGCGAGCTCGTTCCCGAGGCGCGGGTCGCCACGGCGCACGGCCAGATGGGCGAGCACCAGCTCGAGCAGGTGATGCTCGACTTCTGGGAGAAGCGCTTCGACGTGCTCGTCTGCACCACGATCGTCGAGTCCGGGCTCGACGTGTCCAACGCGAACACGATGATCATCGAGCGCTCCGACGCTCTCGGCCTCTCCCAGCTCCACCAGCTGCGGGGACGGGTCGGCCGGTCGAGCGAGCGCGCCTACGCCTACTTCCTCTATCCGGCCGAGAAGCCCCTCACCGAGACCGCCCACGAGCGCCTGGCCACGCTCGCGCAGCACTCCGACCTCGGCGGCGGCATGGCGATCGCGATGAAGGACCTCGAGATCCGCGGCGCCGGCAACCTGCTCGGGGGCGAGCAGTCGGGCCACATCGCCGACGTCGGCTTCGACCTCTACGTCCGGCTCGTCGGCGAGGCCGTCTCGGAGTTCCGCTCCGACGGCGCCGGGGCCGACGATCTCGGCGAGGTCCGCATCGAGCTCCCGGTCGCGGCCCATCTGCCGCACACCTACATCCCCAGCGAGCGGCTGCGGTTGGAGATGTACCGACGTCTGGCCGAGGTGCGCACCGATGACGACGTCGACCAGATCCTCGAGGAGCTCGACGACCGGTACGGCGAGCCGCCGGTCGAGGTGGCGTCGCTGCTGCTGGTCGCCCGCTTCCGCGCCCGGGCCCGTCGGGCGGGCATCTCCGAGGTGACGATCGCCGGCCGCAACGTCCGGTTCGCCCCGGTCGACCTGCCGGAGTCACGGGTCGTCCGGCTCAACCGGATGTTCCCGCGCAGCATCGTCAAGAGCCAGATCGGCACCCTGCTCGTCCCGCGTCCGCACACCACGGCGGACGCCCAGGTGATCGGGGGCCGTCCGATCGACGGGGTGGCCCTGCTTGAATGGGCTCGCACGGTCATCGACGCCGTGATCGATCCCGATCGAGCACCGACCAGCAGCGACACCAGCAGTGTCACCAGCACCGCCAGCAGGGAGTCATCGTGATCCTGACCCGACAGCGACGGGCTCCCGTCGTCGCGGCCGCCGCCGCCCTCTCCGGCCTCCTCCTGAGCGGCTGCGGATCGCTCGGCGTCCACCCCGGTGCCGCCGCGACCGTCGGTGACCGCACCGTGTCGATGAGCACGATCGACGACACCACCATCTCGTTCTGCAAGGCGTACATCGCGCAGTCGCAGACCTCCCAGCAGGGCCAGTCGGGCCCGATCCCGATGGGCGCCTTCCGCTCCTACGTCGCCTCGAGCCTGTCCAAGCGCATGCTCGGCCAGGAGCTGGTCGACGAGTACTCCGTGCAGCCGGCGTCCAGCTACCAGGCCGCGGTCGCGCAGTACCACCAGGCGCTCGCCACGGCCCCGGCTGATCAGCTCGCTGCGGTCGTCCAGGTCGCCGCCGCCGACGCCTACCTGCAGAACGTCCAGGTCTCGATCGGGCAGAAGCTGACCGGCAACACCGGCCAGACCAATGCGGACACGAAGGCCCAGCTCCAGCGCGGCGAGGTCGCGACCCAGGACTGGCTGAACGACCACTCGGTCGACATCGACCCGGTGTACGGGATCTCCGTCGACGGCGGCAAGTTCACCACCGGGCAACGTGCCCAGACGTCGTACGCCGTGAGCGCCCTCGCCAAGGGTGGTGTCGAGGCCGGCACCAGCCAGCAGGGCCCGCCCGCCTCCTACACCTCGGCGCTGCCGGCGTCCCAGCTCTGCCAGTGACCTCGTCCGGCCAGTCGACGGGCCAGCCGCTCCTGGACTTCCTCGAGGACATGCGCCGGCTGCGGCGCGAGTGCCCGTGGAAGCGGGAGCAGACCCACCGTTCGCTTGCCCGGTATCTCCAGGAGGAGACGGCGGAGACCATCGAGGCGATCGATGCCGACGATGCGGCGCACCTGTGCGAGGAGCTCGGCGACCTGCTGCTGCAGGTGTACTTCCACGCGGTCATCGCCGAGGAGACGGGCACGTTCTCGCTCGACGACGTCGCCCGCGGCATCGGCGACAAGATGCATCGGCGCAACCCGCACGTGTTCGGGCCCGACGGCGGCCCGACCGAGCTGACGGCCGCCGAGGTCGACGCGCAGTGGCAGGAGATCAAGGCCGAGGAGCGCCTCGACCGGCTGCACGACGGCGAGCCCTCGGCGTACGACGGCATCGCCGCCGGCCTGCCGGCGCTCCTGCTCGCGACCAAGATCCTCGAGCGGGTGCCGGACGCCCGTGCCGAGCTCCCCGACGCCGGAGACGCCGCGGCCGACCTCGGCGACCGGCTGCTCGCCCTCGTGGCCGAGGCGACTGCCGGCGGTCTGGACCCCGAGCAGGCCCTGCGCGACGCCGTACGCCGGGCGGTCAGCTCGGGTCGATGACCGAGCGCCGGGCGCGCGGGCGAGGGCCTTTCCGCACCGACGGCTGCCCGGAGCTCGGCGGCCGTCCACGGAGTCGCCGCGAAACCAGCGTCGTGGCCTCGTCATCGATCGCCTGGTCGGCCCGCGGGTGCTGCCCGGCGGCACCGGCGTCCGCGGTTAGGGTGACCGCATGGCGATCATCGACGCGGTCGGCGGGCGCGAGATCCTCGACTCCCGGGGCAACCCGACGGTCGAGGTCGAGGTGCTCCTCGACGACGGCACGTATGCGCGGGCGGCGGTGCCGAGCGGCGCGTCGACCGGCGCGTTCGAGGCGGTCGAGCTCCGCGACGGCGACGGCCCGTTCGGCGGCAAGGGCGTGCAGAAGGCCGTGGCCGGGGTCGTCCAGCAGATCGGCCCGGCGCTCGAGGGTCTGGACGCCGACGACCAGCGCCTCGTCGACCAGACGATGATCGATCTCGACGGCACGCCCAACAAGGCCAACCTCGGCGCGAACGCGATCCTCGGTGCCTCGCTCGCGGTCGCGAAGGCGGCCGCCGACTCGGCCGCACTGCCGCTCTACCGCTACCTCGGCGGGCCCAACGCCCACCTCCTGCCGGTGCCGATGATGAACATCCTCAACGGCGGCGCCCATGCCGACACCAACGTCGACATCCAGGAGTTCATGATCGCCCCGATCGGCGCGGCCACGTTCCGCGAGGCCGTCCAGCACGGCGCGGAGGTCTACCACGCGCTCAAGGCCGTGCTGAAGAAGCGCGGCCTCGCGACCGGTGTCGGTGACGAGGGCGGTTTCGCCCCGGACCTGCCGTCGAACCGAGACGCGCTCGACCTGATCGTCGAGGCCATCGGCTCGGCCGGGCTGAAGCCGGGCACGGACATCGCCCTCGCCCTGGATGTCGCCGCCTCGGAGTTCTTCGACAGCGGCAGCTACGACTTCGAGGGCCAGAAGAAGTCGGCCGCGGAGATGACCGCGTACTACGGCGAGCTCGTGTCGGCGTACCCGATCGTCTCGATCGAGGACCCGCTGAACGAGGACGACTGGGACGGCTGGCGGACGATCACCGACGAGCTGGGCGAGCGCACCCAGCTGGTCGGCGACGACCTGTTCGTGACCAACGTCGAGCGGCTGCAGCGCGGCATCGACGGCGGCCAGGCGAACGCGCTGCTGGTGAAGGTGAACCAGATCGGGTCGCTCACCGAGACCCTCGACTCCGTCGACCTGGCCCACCGCAACCGGTTCCGCTGCATGATGAGCCACCGCTCGGGCGAGACCGAGGACACCACGATCGCGGACCTCGCGGTGGCCGTGAACTGCGGCCAGATCAAGTCGGGTGCCCCGGCGCGCACCGACCGGACGGCGAAGTACAACCAGCTGCTCCGGATCGAGGAGGAGCTCGGCGACGCCGCCCGGTATGCCGGAGCCCGGGCCTTCCCGCGGTTCGAGGGCTGAGGCCGACCGATGGTCCAGCCGCGTCGCGCACCGTCCGGTCGTCCGGGCGCCCGTCCGGGCGGCCCGCGGCAGCGTCCGCGCGCCCGCGCGGCTTCGTCCACGCCGACCGTCCCGGCGGGTGAGCGACGCCAGTCGCGGTTCACCGGCCGGGCGATGGTGCTCGTGCTGGTCGTCTCGGTGCTCACCATCTCCTACGCCTCGTCGCTCAAGGCGTACTTCCAGCAGCACAGCCAGATCCAGCAGCTGCGCGGTCAGATCGCGTCCAGCGAGAGCGACATCAACCGGCTCGAGTCCGAGAAGGCCCGGTGGAACGACCCGGCGTACGTCCGTGAGCAGGCGCGCGCCCGCTTCGGCTACCTGATGCCCGGCCAGACGTCGTACGTCGTGGTCGGCGAGGACGGGAAGCCGCTCGCGGCGCAGTCGACGCTGTCAGACCCGCGCACGAACACCTCGGTCACGCCGACCGCCTGGTGGACCACCGAGTGGCGGTCGGTCCAGCTGGCCGGCAACCCGCCGGACCCGACGCGCGACGACAAGCCGCTGAAGTACCTCGGTGGCAAGCACCAGTGACCCCGCCGGTCGACAGGGGTGACCTGGCGGCCGTCGCGCTGCAGCTGGGTCGACCTCCGCGCGGCACCCACGCCGTCGGTCACCGCTGTCCGTGCGGCCTGCCCGACACGGTCGTCACCGAGCCGCGGCTCCCCGACGGCACGCCGTTCCCCACGACGTACTACCTGACCTGCCCGCGGGCGACCTCCCTCATCGGGACGCTCGAGGGCTCGGGACTGATGCGTGAGCTGGAGGCGCGGCTGCGCGACGACCCTGCTCTGGCGGCGGCGTACCGCTCGGCGCACGACGCCTACCTGGCCGACCGTCGCGCGCTCGGCGACGTGCCGGAGCTCGGGGGAGTCTCCGCGGGTGGGATGCCGGACCGGGTCAAGTGCCTGCACGTGCTGGCCGCGCACGCGCTGGCCGCGGGTCCCGGCGTGAACCCGCTCGGCGACGAGGTGCTCGAGCGCATCGGCGAGTGGTGGGCGGACGGGCCGTGTGTCGAGGACCCGGGCGCCTCGGATGGGTGAGCGCATCGCCGCGATCGACTGCGGCACGAACTCCATCAAGATCCTGATCGGCGAACCGCCCCAGGTGAGTGTCCGCGAGTCGCGGATGGTCCGCCTCGGCCAGGGCGTCGACACGTCCGGCGTGCTGGCGGAGGAGGCCCTCACGCGCACCTTCGCGGCGATCGACGAGTACGCCGCGTTGATCCGGCAGCACGACGTCGCCCGGGTGCGCTTCTGTGCCACGTCCGCCACGCGCGACGCGCGGAACGCCCAGGTCTTCACCGACGGCGTCCGGCAACGGCTCGGCGTGACGCCCGAGGTGCTGACCGGTGCGGAGGAGGCGGCCCTGGTGTTCGAGGGTGCCGTCGGGCACCTGCGAGCGCCGGTCGAGGAGCCGGTGCTGGTCGTCGACATCGGAGGCGGCTCCACCGAGCTGGTCCTCGGCCACGACCACCCCGACGCCGCGGTGTCGATGGACATCGGGTCCGTCCGGCTGCACGAGCGGCACCTGTACGACGACCCGCCGACCGCCGACCAGGTCGCCGCCTGCCTTGCCGACATCGACGCCCACCTCGCCGCGAGTCCGGTGCCACTCGCCGACGCACGGTCGGTCATCGGCACCTCCGGGACGGTCAAGACCCTGGCCGCGGGGATGCTCGACCTGCCGACCTACGACCGGGACGCCGTCGACGGTTCCCGCTTCGGCGTCGCCGAGACCCGGGCGTACGTCGAGCGCCTGGTCGCGATGACCGTGGTCGAGCGCCGGGCCATCCCGTCGATGCACCCCGGCCGGGCGGACGTGATCGGGGCCGGCGCACTCATCTGGTCGCAGGTGCTGGCCGGGTCGGGTGTCGCCGCGTTCACGGTCTCCGAGGCGGACATCCTCTACGGCATCGCCTCGACGATGGACCGGGCATGACGCTCCTCCCGCACCCGGTGACCGGCACGCCGTACCCCAGTCCGGTGCCGCCGGGCACCGGCTGGCCGGACGACCCGGCCTCGGCGGACACGCCGGTCGCGCGCACGCCGGCCGCCGTACGCCGGCTCGCGGCCACCGACGACCTCGCCGAGCTCGATGCCCGGGTGAGCGTGTGCTCGGCGTGCCCGCGGCTGGTGCGGTGGCGTGAGGACGTCGCCCGGGACAAGCGGGCGTCGTTCGCCGACCAGCCGTACTGGGGCCGCCCGATCGCCGGGTGGGGTGATCCGACCACCGGGCTCGGCGACGAGGCACGCCTGGTGATCGTCGGCCTCGCACCGGCCGCCAACGGCGGCAACCGCACCGGCCGCGTCTTCACCGGCGACTCGTCGGGTGACTGGCTCTTCGCCAGCCTGCACCGCGTCGGTCTCGCCACCCAGGCCACGAGCGAGCACGCCGGCGACGGTCAGCGACTCGTGGACGCGCGGATGGTCGCGACCGTTCGCTGCGCGCCGCCGGCCAACAAGCCCACGGTCGCCGAGCGCGACACCTGCATGCCGTGGATCAACCGCGAGCTGGCCCTGCTGGCGCCCACGATGCGGGTCGTGGTCGCGCTCGGCGCCTACGGCTGGGACGGCGCCCTGCGTGCCCTCGCCGGAGCGGGCTACGGCGTCCCGCGACCCCGCCCCCGGTTCGGCCACGCCGCCTCGGTCGGCCTGACGCGCGACGACCACGAGGTGACGCTGCTCGGCTGCTACCACCCGTCGCAGCACAACACGTTCACCGGCCGACTGACCCCGGCGATGCTCGACGACCTCTTCACCACCGCCCGCGACCTCGCCGGCATCCCGGCCCGCTGACCCCTGCGACAATGCGGGACGTCATACGGAGAGAGCCATCGAGGGCTCGGAACGCATGACGTCGCGAGGGCCCCGGTATCCCAACCGGTAGAGGAAGCCGCCTTAAAAGCGGTTCAGTCTGGGTTCGACCCCCAGCCGGGGCACCGGGTCTACGCTCGTGAGCCGTGAAGGACTCGGGGGCGTTGACGGCCGAGGACGCGGTGCGTCTGATCCAGCCCGGGCAGCGCGTGTTCGTGGGCTCGGCGTGCGCGACACCGCGGACGCTCGTCCGAGCGCTCGAGGAGCTGCCGATCCCGATCCCCGGCGTGATCCTCGTCCACGGGCTCACCGACCGGGTGGGCATCGGCGACCCGCCGCGCACGGCGTACCGCCACCGCGTCTTCTACAACGGCGCCGACGTCCGTGACCTCGCCGAGAGCGGCCTGGTCGACTACGTCCCGATCTCGCTGGCGGACGTGCCGGACCTGTTCACGAACGGGCACCTCCCGCTGGACGTGGCGCTGGTGCAGGTGGCGCCACCCGACGAGGACGGCACCTGCAGCCTCGGCGTTTCCGTCGACATCACCCGTGCCGCGGTGATGGCGGCGACCACGGTCATCGCCGAGGTCAATCCCGCGATGCCGCGCACGCGTGGGAACAGCCGCATTCCCGTGGACCGGATCGACCACATGGTCGAGGTCGACACTCCCGTCACGGAGTACACCCACGAGCCCATCACGGGAGCGGCCGAGAAGATCGCCCGTTACGTCGCGCGGCTGGTCGACGACCGCGCGACCATCCAGGTCGGGCTCGGTCGTGTCCCCCACGAGATGCTCCGACACCTCCACCACCGTCGTGACCTCTCGGTGCACTCCGACGTGATCACCGATGCTGTCGTCGACCTCGTGGACGCGGGCGTCATCACCGGTCCGGTCGTCGGCAGCTGGGCGATGGGGACGCGGAGGCTCTACGAGCGGCTCGCGACCGACGAACGGTTCTCCCTCCACCCGATCGAGTACATCTGCGATCCAGAGGTGATCGGTCGGCACGACCGGATGGTGTCGGTGACCCAGGCCTTCACCATGGACCTGACCGGGCAGGCCTGCACCGAACGACTGGACGGCCGGTTGTACGGCGGCATCTCCACCGGGCCCGTCTTCCACCGTGGGGCGCTGGCTGCGACGCGAGGCGTCCCCATCGTCTGCTCTGACCTCGCGCACCCCGAGCGGCAAGCCGGCGTTCCGTATCGAGCTCGGTGACCGCGAGCCGGTGGGGCTGGGCCGGTGGCTCGTCCGCTGGGTCGTCACCGAGTACGGCACGGCGTACCTCTTCGGACGCTCGCTGGCCGAGCGCGCCGTCGAGCTGATCGGGATCGCCCACCCCGACGACCGCGAGGCGCTGCTGCAGCAGGCTCGCGAGCGCCAGTACGTCCAGCCCGACCAGCAGCTGCGCAGCAAGGGCGCTTACCCGGTCCACGAGGAGCGCGAGCTCGACCTGCGCGACGGGCGGCGGGTCACCGTCCGGCCCACGCTGGCCGGCGACCGGGACGAGATGCAGGAGCTGTTCTACCGGCTGCCAGAGAAGGATGTCGCCACCCGGTTCTTCAACAAGCTGACCTCGCTCACCGACCAGGCAGCCGACCATCTCTGCAACGTCGACTACGACGAGGAGATGGCGTTCGCCGTCGTCGTCGGACCGCCGGAGAGCCAGCAGATCATCGCCACCAGCAGCTACTACCGCGACCCGCGCGACTCCTTCGCCGAGGTCGCCTACATGGTGGACCCCGAGTGGCAGGGGAACGGCCTGGCGACCGCACTGCACGCCCGCACCGTGGAGTACGCGCGGTCCCACGGCGTCCGCGGTCTCACCGCCGACGTGCTGGTCAGCAACCCGGCGATGCTCAAGGTGTTCCGGCGCGGCGCCGGCCACGCGCTCCGGATGGAGTCCGATGCCGGCGTCTACGAGATCCGGATGAAGTTCGTCGAGGACCAGTCAGCCGGGTGACGCCGAGGTCAGCGCCTCGATCTCGTCGCGCCACCCCTCCTCGTGCGGCCAGGTCGAGCGCACCAGCCAGGTGGCGCCGGCCGCGGCGTACTCGTCCGGAGAGGTGCCCTCGGGCCACTGGACGACGAGGTCCCAGTCGTCGTGCGGGTGCTCCCCGACGTACGCCGCGAGCGCGTCCGGGGTCAGGAACGGGCTCGCGATCGGCACGTAGCCGTCCCACCGCCGCGCGCGCTCGAGCGGCTTGGCGTTCGGCGCCCGGCCCGCGATCCAGATCGGGACGTGCGGCTGGACGGTGGCCGGACGCATCGTGGCCTCGGCCCGTAGGTGCTCGCCCTGGTGGGAGGCCGAGCCGGCGAGCAGTCCCGACAGCACGGCGAGCGCCTCGTCGGTGATGGCCGCCCTCACGGCGTACGACGGCTCGTCGCCGAAGTCGGAGAAGTCGAGGTCGGGCGGGTCGCCCAGGCCGACGCCGAGCGTCACCCGGCCGCCGCTGAGGTGGTCGAGCGTCATCACGTGCTTGGCCACCACCGCCGGGCGCCGGCGAGAGAGCGGGGTCACCATGGTGCCGATGCGGAGGCGCTCGGTCGCGGTGGCGATCGCGCCCAGCAGGACCCAGGGGTCGTGCACGTCGACCTGGTCGTCCCACCGGAGGTGGTCCCACAGGAAGAACCCGTCCCACCCGTTGGCCTCGGCCGCGCGCGCCCACCGCACGACGACGGCAGGGTCGGTGAACGGCGGGACACTCAGGGCGAAGCGCATGCGTCGACGCTAGCGCCGGACACGGACAGCGCGGACAGCCGGCGCCAGGGAGCCCACGAGGCGGTGATCCGCACCTGAGCGGAGGCTGTGCTTCCACCGCGACCCCTCCGATACGCCACCGTGACTGGCTACGATCTTCCTGAACGGGCCGTCACGCCGACGGGACGCGGGCTTTCGAGCCAGGCAAGGGAGCGAGTCCATGCAGAGCAACAATCCGGTCTTCCGGAACTCCGACGAGTTCAACGGGCGGGGGACCAACGCCTACGGCAACGAGGTCTACGGCGGCAGCGGTGCGGCCCACCAGGGCTACGGCACCTCGACCGCCCCCGACCCGTCGACCTGGGGTGTGGGAACGCCCGGCGCGCCCGGCACGCACCAGCCCTACGGCCGGCAGGCCGACACCCGCCCGATGACGATCGACAGCGTCGTGCAGAAGACCGGCCTGGCGCTCCTCGTGGTGATCGTGACGGCGTTCGCCACGTGGGTCGTGACCCCGGCCATCACCGAGAACGGCACGCTCTCGCAGAGCGCCATCTCGCAGCTGTACGCCGCGATGACGATCGGCGGCCTCACGGCGTTCGGGCTGTCTCTGCTCAACTCCTTCAAGCGGGTGATCAGCCCCGCGTTCGTGCTGCTCTTCTGCGCCGCCGAGGGCGTCGCGCTCGGCGCGTTCAGCAAGTTCTTCGAGTACCAGTTCGGCGGCGGCATCGTCATCCAGGCGGTGATCGGCACCTTCGCGGCCTTCGCGGGCACGCTGGCGGCCTACCGGTTCTTCGACATCCAGGTGAGCAACAAGTTCCGGATGGGCGTCATCGCCGCCGTGTTCGGGATGGTGGGTCTCGGCTTCCTCGAGGTGATCCTCAACCTGTTCGGGAGCGGGCTCGGCTTCTACGGCTTCGGGCTGAGCGGTCTCCTGTTCTCGGTGGCCGGCCTCGTGCTGGGCATCTTCATGCTGGTCCTCGACTTCGACTTCGTCGAGAACGGCATCCGTGCCGGGCTCCCGGAGCGCGAGTCGTGGCGGGCGGCGTTCGCCCTGACCGTCAGCCTGGTCTGGATCTACACGAACCTGCTGCGCATCCTCGCGATCATGCGTCGCTGACCGCGTCGGCGTCCTCGTCGACGTCCGCAGGGGCCTCCGGGTCGGAGCGCAGCCGGGCACGCCGGCGCAGCTCCACCCAGAGGCCCTTCTTGTCTCCCAGCTCGGTGCCCGGGGTCTTGGCGGCGCGCACCGCCGCGGCGGCGACCGGCATCGTGCCCTCGTCGGGGGTACGCCGGTGCGGCTCGTGGGTGCCGAAGCCCAGGGCGTTGAGGGCCGACGGCACCAGCACCTCTCCCAGAGCGCGGTAGCCCTCGGCCGACGGGTGGAACTGGTCGGGCCCGAAGAGCACCGCCGGCGCCGCCGCGAAGTCCGGGCCCAGGATCGACCCCAGCGACACCGCGACACCGTCCGACTCGACGACGACGATCGCCTGCGCGGCCGCGAGCCGGCGCGACATCGAGCGCGCCACCTGCTTCAGCGGGGGAGGGATCGGCTTGACCGTGCCCAGGTCGGGGCAGGTGCCGACGAGCACGTGGGTGCCGGCCGCGCGGAGCCGGCGTACGGACTCGGCGAGGTAGCGCACCGACTGCGACGGCCGGACCCGGTGGGTGACGTCGTTGGCGCCGATCAGGATGACCGCGAGGTCGGGGTCGTTCGGCAGGGCGCGGTCGATCTGCTCCTCGAGGTCGGAGGACTGGGCGCCGACCTGGGCGTAGGTGCGCAGGTGCACGCGACGGTCGGCCTGCTTGGCCAGACCGCTGGCGAAGAATGCCCCGGTCGTCTCGACGAGGCGGTTCACGCCGTACCCGGCGGCGCTGGAGTCGCCCAGCAGGGCGACCTTGATCGCCGGCCCCGGGCGTCCGCGGCCGTACCACCCGGTCGAGTCCGGCGGGGGCTCGTCGCCGGCGTTGCCGATCATCCGCCGGGCGAGCGCAGCCTCGCCGCGCAGGACGCCGTACAGGCTCATGCCCAGGACGGAGAGACCCCCGCCCCCGAACGCCGCGGCGGAGGCCAGCTTGCGTGCCGCAGCGGCCTTCCCCATGGGGCCAAACCTAGGCGGTGGCACCCACCGGCCTCGGGCCGGGTCCGCACTCGTGACTCGGATCACGACCGTTCTTGGAACGATCCAACGGCGGCGCGCATTGAACCAGGTGACAGCAGCCGAACGAGAGGAGACCCCGAGATGCGCACGTTCACCGGCAACCTGATCCGGCGGATCGACAGCTACACCCTGTGGGCCTTCAACCCGCAGCCCGAGCTCACCACCCGCTACGACCGCGCGGCCTGACCGCGGCGATCGACCGCGACCGGCTGGGCCCGCCCGTCGTCGCCAGCGCTGAAACCCCCGTGCGGCTCTGGCGGCGGCGGGCGACCGAGCACCGGCTCTACGCCCTGACCGTCGGTCAACCCTCGCCCTCGGGCGCGCCGGCCAACCGGTCGTGGCCAGGGCCAGGTGGGTCACCCGCCGCTCCGCCGCCGGAGGGACGCCGAGCAGCCGCCGGATGAGGGCGACCTCGTCCTCGAGATGGGTGTGCTCGAAGCCGCACTCGGTCAGCAGCCGAGCGAGGTCCTCGGGCGCGAGCTGAGTGATCCACGGCTCGCCGAGCGAGGCCACCCGGTCCCGCCGCGCCTCCAACCAGGCCCGGGCCTCGGGCGTCGCGTCCGGGTTGGGCGCGCCGTGGTCGAGCACCACCGCGCTGTGGGGCAGCGACCCCAGTGTCCTCAGCGTCGTGGTGATCGCCTCGAGCGTGAGGTACGGCGTGACGCCGAGCCACCAGAAGAGCACCGGCCGCTCCGTGTCGACGTGCTCCGCGAGGACCGTCTCGAGGTCGTCCCGCTCGAAGTCGATCGCCGCGTGGGTGAGACTCGGCGGCACCGCGATCGAGGCCGCCTCCAGCCGCTCGCGCTTCCACGCCTGGGTGGCCGGGTGGTCGAGCTCCACGACCCGCAACCCGGCGTACGGGTTGCGGTAGCCGAACGTGTCCAGACCCGCCCCGAGCACCACCAGCTGGTCGACCCCGCGCGAGACGGCGTCCGCGAGCACGTCCTCGGCGTACCGCTGACGCGCCGCGATGAACAGCCGCATCCGCCGGTCGGCGTCACGCGCGCGGAGGTCCGTCTCCGGCAGTCCGAGGATCGGTACCGCGAGCGGGTCGGAGAACACCGCCCCGGCCTCGAGGAGCTGGTGCAGTGCTCGATGGCGGGCGGCCCCGAGGGCGGTCCGGCTTGGCCGGGCTGTCGACGTCCACCGCTTCATCGTCGCCGATGTACGCAAGCGCTTTCGACGCGGATATCTTGACCGACATGGAGTACGCCGAGTCGCTGCTCGACCTGGTCGGCAACACGCCGCTCGTCCGGCTGTCGACGACCCTCGACCTTCCGACCGACGCCGTCTCCGCACCGCTGGTGCTGGCGAAGGTCGAGTACCTCAACCCCGGTGGGTCGGTGAAGGACCGGATCGCGGCGCGGATGATCGAGGCGGCGGAGGCGAGCGGCGAGCTCCAGCCGGGCGGCACGATCGTCGAGCCGACCTCCGGCAACACCGGCGTCGGCCTGGCGATGGTGGCCCAGGCGAAGGGCTACCGGTGCGTCTTCGTCTGCCCCGACAAGGTCAGCGAGGACAAGCGCAACGTCCTCAAGGCCTACGGCGCCGAGGTCGTGGTCTGCCCGACCGCGGTCGCCCCGGAGCACCCGGACAGCTACTACAACGTCAGCGACCGGCTCTCGAACGAGCCGGGCGCCTGGAAGCCCGACCAGTACTCCAACCCGAACAACCCCCGCTCCCACTACGAGACGACCGGCCCCGAGATCTGGCGGCAGACCGAGGGACGGATCACCCACTTCGTGTGCGGGATGGGAACCGGCGGCACGATCAGCGGCGTCGGTCGCTACCTCAAGGAGCAGCGGCCCGACATCCAGGTGATCGGTGCCGACCCCGCCGGCTCGGTCTACTCCGGCGGCAGCGGCCGGCCCTACCTCGTGGAGGGAGTCGGCGAGGACTTCTGGCCGGAGACCTACGACCGCGACATCGCCGACCGGGTCATCGAGGTCTCGGACGCCGACTCGTTCGCGTTCACCCGTCGTCTCGCCCGCGAGGAGGCGATGCTCGTGGGCGGCTCGTCCGGGATGGCGGCGTACGCCGCACGGCAGGTCGCCCAGGAGCTGGCCGGCACGCCGGAGGGCGCCGACGCCGTCATCGTCGTCCTGCTCCCGGACTCGGGACGCGGCTACCTGACCAAGGTGTTCAACGACGAGTGGCTCGCGCAGTACGGCTTCGCCACCGGCTCCGACGCGACGGATCAGGCGATCGGCGAGGTGCTGCGCGGGAAGTCCGGCCGGCTGCCTGACCTCGTGCACACCCACCCGAACGAGACCATCGCCCAGGCCGTCGCGATCCTCCAGGAGTACGGCGTCTCCCAGATGCCCGTCGTCCGGGCCGAGCCGCCGATCGTCGCGGCGGAGGTCGCGGGGTCGGTCTCCGAGCGCACCCTCCTCGATGCCCTCTTCACCGGGGCCGCCCACCTCAACGACCGCGTCGAGGACCACATGTCCCCGCCGCTGCCGACCATCGGCTCCTCGGAGTCCGCGCAGGAGGCCGTCGCGATGCTCGAGGACGCCGACGCCGTCCTCGTCCACGAGGACGGCAAGCCCGTCGGCGTCCTCACCCGCCAGGACCTGCTGGCGTTCCTCGCCAACTCCTGAGCTGTGGAGAGCCGGCCCGCTGTGCCGGCTGCCGCTGCGAGGCTCGGCGGGTGGACATCTCGGACCTCCTGCGCGACCTGGGCGGAGTAGCCCGCCGGTCGACCCTGCTGCGGGTGGTCGACCGCGGCCAGCTCGAGCGAGCACTGGGCGCGGGTCAGGTCGTCCGGGACGCCCGAGGTCTCTACGCCCTCCCCGAGGCCGACACGGCGCGACGGATCGCCGCACGGCTCGGCGGTGCGCTGTGCCTCACGAGTGCCGCCCTGGCTCATGGTTGGCCGGTGAAGACGGTGCCCGACAAGCCCCACGTGCTGGTCAGCCGGGGGCGCAAGGTCTCCCGGGAGGCTCAGGCGATCGCACATGTCCACATCGGCGACGCACCGCCGGGAGTGACCGCGCCGCAGCTGACACTCCTGCAGTGTCTGCGGCGCCTGCCCTACGACGAGGCGCTCGCGGTGGCAGACTCCGCCCTGCGATGTGGGGTCGGACGCGGAGTCCTGGACCGGATCGCCGAAGACGCTCGAGGCCCGGGTGCGCCTCAGATCCGCCGGGTGTGCGCCGCGGCCGATGCCCGAGCGGCGAACCCGTTCGAGTCGGTCCTCCGAGCGATCTGCCACGACGTGCCCGGTCTCAGCGTCACGCCTCAGGTGGTCATCACCGGCGACGCCTTCACGGTCCGTCCGGACCTGGTGGACGAGCGAC
This sequence comes from uncultured Actinomycetota bacterium, assembly GCA_963812055.1. GTDB lineage: Bacteria > Actinomycetota > Actinomycetes > Propionibacteriales > Nocardioidaceae > Nocardioides. The sequence continues at coordinate 249,180 of CAWEUA010000025.1, read as the reverse complement.
TGTGGTTGGTGCTCGAGGCCGACTCGTTCGAGTGGCACGGCAAGCGCACGGCTCTCGCGGCCGATGCGCGCCGCTACAACAGGCTGGTCGTCGGCGGCTGGATGGTCCTGCGGTTCTGCTACGAGGACGTCATGCTCCACCCCGAGGAGGTCGGCCGGATCCTGGCGTCCGCCGTCGATCTCGGCGAACTACTGAGCGAAGTGGGTCGCAAGCCGAACCGCGCCGCGTGAACCCTGGTCAGCACCTCGAGTTCGGTCAGTGGTTCGGCGTCTCTCCGGCGAGATATCAGTAGACGTGCAGCTGGGCGAGCAGCGCGTCGGTGTCGTCGACCACCTGCAGCAGGTCCTTGTTGTGCTTGATCATCTGGCTCCGCATGTAGACGCGCAGCCACTGCTGGTACATGAACAGCTCGTACCGGTCGAAGATCTCCGGCATCGGCAGGGTGCGGTTGGCGAGGTGGCCGGCCAGGTGGAAGGCGCACTCGAAGCCGAGCGTGATCGACTGGAAGTACGGCGATCCGATCGCCGCATCGCCGAGGAGGAAGACCGGCGTCCGCGCCATCGGGTGGTCGAGCCCTGACTTGTGCCAGCGCCGCGACGTGACGTTCCACGCGTGGTAGACGTCGAGCGGGATGCGGGTGATCTCCAGGTCGCCGACCAGCTCGCCGTTCGTCTCGATCTTGATCCGCTCGATGAAGCCGTCCATGGACAGCGCGACGTTCGGGAAGTGCTCGCGGAGCCAGGCGCCGTCGAACTTCGGCGGCATCGCGTCGAACTCCTCCTCGCTGATCGTCACGATGCCGGTCACGTGGGTGACGCCGTCGTCGTAGCAGGTGCGATGCACCGCCGGGATGAACTTGTAGCCGGCGTTCTCGAGGTTCTTGTAGTACTTGCAGTACTCGTTGCACACGTAGTGCTGCCCGTAGAGGAACGTGACGACCAGGGCGTGCTCGAGGTGGAACTTCTTGGTGTTCCCGTCCGGCTCGACGGCGCCGGGAAGCAACCGGTCGCGGAGCAGGGAGCGGGTGCCGGTGCAGTCCACGACGACGTCGCCCGGCTCGACGCCGGCGAGGACCTCATCCGCATCGACCTTCATCGGGACGCGCTCGACGGTCCCGGTCGCGCGGCTGTCGATCAGCTCGCTGAGCGTGTCCTCCACCGTGTTGAGGGCCACGAAGCCCCGGCTCCACTCCTCGAGCAGGGCCCGCAGGTCCGGCGCGACGGTACGCCGATAGGCGAGGCGGTACTCGAGCTCGGCGGGGTCGAAGATCGCCTCCACGTCCTGCCCGTCGATCGCGTCGGACTTGTAGCCCTCGATCGAGTCCGCGACGAGGAAGCTGGCCAGGGACACCATCCGGGTCCGGGTGTACTCCGACCGCCGTTCGTACAGCCGGATCCGCTGCCCGTCGACGGACTGGAGCAGGGCCGTCAGGAGCAGCCCCACCGGCCCGGCCCCGATCACGTGGACGGTGCCGTGCAGACGCTCTTCGATGGTCACGATCCCCCCGACGGTGTCGACACCGCTCACTCGGCCGCGTCGTGCTCGGGATCGTAACCCCCTTGTCCGATAGTTTAGTGACGGCTAACGTATTGGGGTGACCGATGCCTTCGCAGCCGCCGCGGAGCCGACCCGGCGCCGCATCCTGCAGCTGCTGGCGCCCGGTCCGATGTACGCCGGTGACATCGCGGCCCGCTTCGAGGTCACCCGGTCGGCGATCAGCCAGCACCTCGGCCTCCTGACGGAGGTCGGGCTGGTGAGCGCCGAGCAGCAGGGACGGCAGCGCCTGTACCGCATCGAGGGCTCGGGGATCGCGCGGCTGCAGGCGGAGATCGCCTCGTTCTGGACCCACGAGCTCGACGAGCTCGTCCGTGACGCCGACCGCCTGGCCGGCGCGCGTCGTACCCGACCCACGCCCACACCCGAGGAGAACCCGTGAACGACACGACCACCGACGTGACCGCCTACAGCTCCAGCGTGGAGCTGCCTGTCAGCCCCGACGAGGCGTTCGCCCTCGTCACCGAGCCCGACCGCCTGCGTCGTTGGTCGTCGGTCTGCGCCACGGTCGAGCTCCGCGCCGGCGGGGCGTGGAGCTGGCACGTCACCCCCAGCCACACGGCGGGCGGCACGATCCGCGAGGTCGACCCCGGCCGCCGCGTCGTGCTCGGCTGGGGGTGGCAGGACGACGCCGCGCTGCCGCCCGACAGCTCGACGGTGACCGTCACCGTCGAGCCGAGCGAGACCGGGAGCCGGGTGACGCTCACCCACGACGGGCTGCCGAACCAGCAACAGGTCGACGGCCACGCCGAGGGCTGGGACCACTACCTCGAGCGGCTGGAGCGGCTGGCGGTGAAGGGTGACGCGGGCCGGGACGAGTGGGCCTGGTCGCCGGAGGACCTCGACCCCGTCGTCGCCGGGTACGCCGTGCTGGCCACGATCCAGCCGATGCTGCGGCGGCTCACCCCGGACGACCAGCCGAAGCCGACGCCGTGCACCGAGATGAGCTGTCACCAGGTCGCGGTCCACCTGATGGAGTCGATGGTCAGCCTCGGCGCGATGGCTGGTGTCCAGCTCGCGATCCCGGCAGAGGGCTCGCTCGAGACCAAGGTGTCGACGCTGGCCGACGGGGCCCTGTCCGCCTGGCACGCGCGTGGGCTCGAGGGGATGGTCTCGGATCCGGGCGGTCGCGAGTTCCCCGCGGCACTCGGCCCGGCGATCATCGACGTCGAGCTCCTCCTGCACGGGTGGGACCTCGCACAGGGCAGCGGGAACTCGATCGAGATCTCCGACGAGGTCGTCGCGTACGTCGCCGGGCTGGCCGGCCAGCTGATCGAGGGCGGTCGAGGCTCGGCGTTCGCCGACGAGCTCGCGCCCGGCGAGGGTGCCTCCGCCCTGGACCGGCTCGCGGCGTACTCCGGCAGGAAGACCCTCGCCCCGGCCTGACTCTCCGGGCGGCAGGATGGCGCGCATGAGCGACACGGTGATCGAGGCACTGGACGCGGCACGCGCGGCGTACGCGCAGGCGACGGAGGCGCTGCGGCTCGCGGAGGCGGCCGCACGTCGGACGGGGGTCGACGTGACACCCGAGGCGATCGATGAGCTGACGGTGAAGCGGATCAACGTCGTGGAGGACGACGGCACGCTGCGGGTGGTGCTCGGCAACTCGTCGATCATGCGCACGATGCCCGTCCGTGGCCGGTCGGTCGAGCATCCCGGGCGGCTCCCGCAGGCGGGGCTGCTGTTCGTCAACGACGAGGGCACCGAGAGCGGCGGCCTCGCGATCGCGGGACGTCGGCACGAGGGAGTCAAGGAGCAGGTCGCGTCGCTGACCTTCGACGACTACGAGCAGAACGAGGGGTTCCAGCTCGGCATGCTCCAGGAAGGATCGATCGTCGAGCGGTTCCTGGAGTTCTCCGACATCGCCGACTGGTCGCTCGCGGACCTGATCGCCGAGGTGGAGACGCTCGACGACGACGCCGCGCGCGACGTCCAGGAGCGGTACGCCGCGCCGGGCAGCCGCGCGTCGCGGATGCGGCTGGCCCGCGAGCGCGACGGGTCGGTCCGGCTGGTGCTGCGGGACTCCCGCGGGCAGGACCGGCTGCGGTTCGTCGTCCCCGCCGACGGCGAGCCGGTGGTCGAGATCCTCGACGCCGACGGCGTCCCGCGATCGCTGATCCCGGACTGACCACGGATCGAACGCGGGCTCGACGAGGGGTCTCGGTGCCGCGTTCTCCCCACGGCTGACGCGCACCTTGCTAGAACTGACCCATGGTCGACACCTCCTCGGGGATCCGCGTCTTCCTGCTCGACGACCACGAGGTCGTCCGGCACGGACTGCGCGCCCTGCTCGAGTCGGCCGGAGACATCGTCGTCGTGGGTGAGTCCGGGCTGGCCGCCGAGGCGACCGCGCGCATCCCCGCGCTGCGCGCCGACGTGGCCGTCCTCGACGCGCGGCTGCCCGACGGCTCGGGCATCGAGGTGTGCCGAGCCGTACGCGCGGTGGACCCGGACGTGCGAGCCCTGATCCTCACGTCGTACGACGACGACGAGGCGCTGTTCGCCGCGATCATGGCGGGCGCCTCGGGCTACGTGCTCAAGGAGATCGCGGGTCACGACCTGGTCGGCGCCGTCCGGCAGGTGGCGGCCGGCAACTCCCTGATCGACCCCGCCCTGACCGCTCGCGTCCTGGACCGGGTGCGCAACGGGCCGGCCACGGTGCCGGAGCTCAGCGATCTCACCGAGCAGGAGCTCAAGCTGCTCGGCCTGATCGCCGAGGGCCTGACGAACCGCCAGATCGGCGAGCGGATGTTCCTGGCCGAGAAGACCGTGAAGAACTACGTCTCCAGCATCCTGTCCAAGCTCGGCCTCGAGCGCCGCACGCAGGCGGCCGTCCTCGCCTCCAAGCTGCTGGGCGGCGACACCGCCCCCTGAGCCGGCCGTGCCCGTGCTACACGTCGACCACCCGGTCGGCACGCCCGCGGCCGGCCGCCACCAGCGCGGCGTTCGCGTCGTCGACGCGCGTCACCCAGGCCTCGGCCTGCTCCGGTGACTTGCCGAACGCGACGTGCCGCGCCACCAGTCGCGGTCGCCGGACCTCGTCCGGGCAGTCGAGGAACCACACCTCGTCGAGCTCCTGGCGGACCGCGCGCCACTCCGGTCGGTCGAGCAGGAGGTAGTTCCCCTCGGTGACCACCAGCTCCGCTTCCGGACCTATGCCGATCGCGCCGGCCAGGGGCTGCTCCAGCACCCGCTCGAAGCCAGGGGCCCAGACGACGTACGCCGGTCGCTCCCGCAGCCGGCGCAGGAGGGCGGCGTACCCCCGGGCGTCGAAGGTGTCCGGTGCGCCCTTGCGGTCGAGGATGCCGAGGGAGCTCAGCGCCACGTCGGCGAGGTGGAAGCCGTCCATCGGGACGTACGCCGCGGGCACACCGTCGCGCTCCGAGTCGGCGACCAGCCGCTCGGCGTACGTCGTCTTGCCGGCGCCGGGCGCGCCCGTGATGCCGATGATCCGCCGGGTCATCCCCACAGTCTGGACACCTTAGGGTGGGGCGCATGACTCAGGGCTCGGGCACCGAGGACGACGACCAGCTGCGCGAGATCAAGGAGGCGCAGGACGCCTGCGAGGCGGCGCTGACCAGCCTGGGGGAGGCGCAGCGGGCGGTCGACAGCGCGCAGTCCTGGGGCACCTATGACACGTGGTTCGGCGGCGGCCTGTTCTCGAGCCTGATGAAGCACGACCGGATCGACGATGCCGAGGGGTACATGCGCGCCGTCGACGCCGCCCTCGACCGGTTGCGCCACGAGCTGGCCGACGTCCGGATGGAGGGCGCCGCCCTCGGTGGGGTCGGCGTCAGCGACCTCAACCGCACGCTCGACGTGTGGTTCGACAACTTCTTCTCCGACATGGCGGTGCAGTCCCGGCTCAACGACGCGGACCACCGGCTCGACACGATCGGCGAGGCCCTGGTGTCGGTGCGGCGTGCGCTGCAGGACCGTCGGCTGGAGCTCGTCGGCCGCCAGGACGGGTCCTGACCGACGCAGCCGTGTCCGGCGATTGCGTGCCGGACTAGCGTGGAAGCGTGACCTCTGCCCCCACGTCTGCTCCCACTCCTCGCACCGTCGGCCAGCTCCGCGAGTCCGGGCACGCCCAGAAGCCCCTCCGCACCGAGCTCCGCGACAACCTGCTGGCGATGCTCGCGGCCGGCGAGGACCCCTGGCCCGGGATGCACGGGTTCGACGACACTGTCGTCCCGCAGCTCGAGCGGGCGCTGATCGCCGGGCACGACATGGTCCTCCTCGGCGAGCGCGGCCAGGGCAAGACCCGGCTGCTCCGCTCGCTGATCGGGCTGCTCGACGAGTGGACGCCGGTGATCGCCGGCGCCGAGCTCGGCGAGCACCCGTTCGAGCCGATCACCCCCGAGTCGCGACGCCGCGCCGAGGAGCTCGGCGACGAGCTGCCGGTCGAGTGGCGCCACCGCGACGAGCGGTACGCCGAGAAGCTCGCCACGCCGGACACCTCCGTCGCCGACCTGATCGGGGACGTCGACCCGATGAAGGTCGCGGAGGGCCGCCACCTCGGCGACCCGGAGACCATCCACTTCGGGCTGATCCCGCGCAGCCACCGCGGCATCGTCGCGATCAACGAGCTGCCGGACCTCGCCGAGCGGATCCAGGTCGCGATGCTCAACGTGATGGAGGAGCGCGACATCCAGATCCGCGGCTACGTGCTCCGGCTGCCGCTCGACACGTTGGTGGTGGCCAGCGCCAACCCGGAGGACTACACCAACCGCGGCCGCATCATCACCCCGCTCAAGGACCGGTTCGGAGCCGAGATCCGGACGCACTACCCGACGGAGCTCGACGACGAGATCGCCGTGATCCGGCAGGAGGCCCACCTGGTCGCCGAGGTCCCCGACCACCTGGTCGAGATCCTGGCCAGGTTCACCCGCAACCTCCGCGAGAGCAACTCGGTCGACCAGCGGTCCGGAGTCAGCGCACGGTTCGCGATCGCCGGCGCCGAGACCGTCGCCGCGTCCGCCCTGCACCGCGCGACCCGTCAGGGAGAGGAGCAGGCGGTCGCCCGGATCGTCGACCTGGAGACCGCGGTCGACGTGCTCGGCGGGAAGATCGAGTTCGAGACCGGTGAGGAGGGTCGCGAGATCGAGATCCTCACCCACCTGCTGCGCACGGCGACCGCCGAGGCGGTTCGCGGGCATTTCCGCGGCATCGACTTCGCCCTGCTCGTCGACCGGATCGAGGCCGGCCAGATGGTCACCACCGGCGAGCAGGTCGCGGCCCGTGACTTCCTGATGGGCCTTCCGGTCCTCGGCGAGTCCGACCTCTACGACCAGGTGTGCGACCGGCTCGACGCCGGGAACGACGGCGAGCGGGCCGGCGCCATCGAGCTCGCCCTGGAGGGTCTGTACCTGGCGCGGAAGATCAGCAAGGAGTCCGGCGGCGGGGAGACCGTCTATGGCTAGCACGACGACCGACGACTTCCCGGTGGCGCTCTCCGCCGGCACGTTCCTGGCTCCGGCGGGGGACGGCTGGCTGGTCCCGCACGTGTGGAGCGACGGTGGGGTGTTCGTCCAGACGGCGCCCAACGGTGCGGGCGTGCTCCACGTCGCGGTCGCGCTGTGCGTCCTCAACGACCTGTACCGCGAGGGCGAGACGCTCGGCGTACCCGTCCGCGGCGTGCGGGTCGCGGCACGAGGCGAGTTCGACGAGGAGACCTGGGTGTCGACCGGCATCAGCTATGCGGTCGAGGTGGACTCGACGGCACCCGCCGACGACGTGGCGGCCCTCCTCGCCCGGGTGGACGAGGTGGCGGAGATCCCCCGGGTCCTGCGCGCGGGGATGACCGTGGAGCGGGCCGATGGCTAGGCACCAGCAGCCGCGCTCGCGCTACACGGCGTACGACGGCGGACCCGACCCACTGGCCCCGCCGGTCGACATCGCCGAGGCCCTGGACTCGATCGGCGAGGACGTGATGGCCGGCTACTCGCCGGAGCGGGCGATGCGGGAGTTCCTGCGCCGTGGCGGGCAGGACTCGCGCGGGCTCGACGACCTCGCCCGGCGGATCGCGGAGAAGCGTCGCGAGCTGACCCAGCGGCACAACCTGGACGGCACGCTGCAGGAGGTCCGCGAGCTGCTCGACCACGCGGTGCTCAGCGAGCGCGGCCAGCTCGCCCGCGACATCGGGATGGACGACGGTGACCGGGCACTGCGGGAGCTGACGCTGGACAACCTGCCGACCTCGACCGCGGCCGCGGTCAGCGAGCTCTCGTCGTACGACTGGCAGAGCCGCGAGGCGCGCGAGGACTACGAGAAGATCAAGGACCTGCTCGGCCGGGAGATGCTCGACCAACGGTTCGCCGGGATGAAGCAGGCGCTCGAGAGCGCCACCGACGAGGACCGTACGGCGATCAACGAGATGCTCACCGACCTCAACGAGCTGTTGTCGAAGCACCAGCAGGGTGAGGACACCGAGCAGGACTTCGCCGACTTCATGGACCAGCACGGCGAGTTCTTCCCGGAGAACCCCCAGGACGTCGACGAGCTCATCGACGCGCTCGCCGCCCGCGCCGCCGCCGCCCAGCGGATGATGAACTCGATGACGGCCGAGCAGCGCGCCGAGCTGATGGCCCTGTCGGAGCAGGCGTTCGGCTCGCCGGCGTTGATGCAGCAGCTCGCCCAGCTGGACGCGAACCTCCAGGCCCTCCGGCCCGGCGAGGACTGGCGCGGGTCCGAGGGCTTCGACGGCGAGCAGGGGCTCGGCCTCGGCGACGGCACCGGCGTCCTGCAGGACCTCGCCGCCCTCGACGACCTCGCCGAGCAGCTCGCCCAGTCCTACGACGGCGCCCGGCTCGACGACATCGACCTCGACAAGCTCGCCGAGCAGCTCGGCGACGCCGCAGCGGTCGACGCCCGCACCCTGCAGCGCCTGGAGCAGGCCCTGCGCGACTCCGGCTACCTCAAGCGCTCCAGCGACGGGCAGCTCAAGCTCTCACCCAAGGCGATGCGCCAGCTCGGGAAGGCGCTGCTCAAGGACGTCGCGTCGAAGATGAGCGGCCGGCAGGGTCAGCGCGAGGTGCGCCAGGCCGGGGCGGCGGGGGAGCTGTCCGGCGCGACGCGCGAGTGGCAGTTCGGCGACACCGAGCCGTGGGACGTCACCCGCACGATCACCAACGCCGTACGCCGGACCGTCGCCGAGGGCGGATCGGCCCGTGAGGGTCTGCGGCTGCAGGTCGCGGACGTGGAGGTGTCCGAGACCGAATCCCGCACACAGGCCGCCGTCGCCCTGCTGGTGGACACGTCGTTCTCGATGGCGATGGACGGCCGCTGGGTGCCGATGAAGCGCACCGCTCTCGCGCTCCACACGCTGATCCGCAGCCGGTTCCGCGGCGACGCGCTCCAGCTGATCGGCTTCGGTCGGCACGCCCAGGTGATGGACATCGACGAGCTCACCGGGCTCGACGCGATGTGGGACAAGGGCACGAACCTCCACCACGCGCTGCTGCTGGCCAACCGGTTCTTCCGCAAGCACCCGAGCGCACAGCCGGTGCTCCTGGTCGTGACCGACGGCGAGCCGACGTCCCATCTCGAGCCGAACGGCGAGATCTACTTCGAGTACCCGCCCCACCCGCTCACGGTGGCGTACTCGGTCCGCGAGCTCGACAACTCCGGACGCCTCGGCGCCCAGACGACGTTCTTCCGACTCGGCACCGACCCCGGACTGGCCCGCTTCGTCGACTCGATGGCGCGACGCGTGGACGGCCGGGTCGTGGCGCCGGAGCTCGACGACCTCGGCGCCGCGGTCGTCGGCTCCTACCTCGGCTCACGCGCCCCCGCCGGGTTCGGCGATCACTACGGCGACTGGTTCCGGGGTCGTGGGCGACTGGTTCGAGTGAGGACGTTCCGACGCGACGAAGTCGCGGCGGAACGACCGGAGCGAGACCGAGCGAGCTTGCTCGCGAGGTGGCCTGACACCGACCCTCAAGCAGGCGACCGAGCGGTGAGGGACCGCAGGATCAGCCCCAGCTCCTCGACTCCTTCGGGGAGGCGGGTTCCGGGGCGGGCCCAGGAGGCGTTGGCGTCGACGGCGTGGACGGGTACGCCGGCCGGCAGGACGCCGCTCTCGACGAGCTCGTCGGCCAGGCGCTGTGACCCTTCGCGGTCGAAGCCGCACGGCGCCACCACGATCAGCTCGGGCTCGGCGTCGTGCACCTGCTCCCAGGTGACGCGGCGCGACTTCTCGCCGGGCGTCGCCAGCACCGGTTCGCCGCCGGCCAGGTCGATCATCTCCGGGATCCAGTGGCCCGGCGCGAACGGCGGGTCCGTCCACTCGAGGAACATCACCCGTGGTCGCAGACGGCCGAGCGACCGTCGCCACGACGCGGCCAGCCGGGCGCGTTGCTCGGCGACCAGCAGCTCGGCCTCGTCGGTGTGTCCCGTGGCACGGCCCAGCGCGAGGATCGACTGGAGCACCGCCTCGAGGGTGTGCGGGTCGATGGTGAGCACGTCGGCGGTGCAGCCGAGGTGGGCGAGCGCGTCGTCGACCACCGAGACGTCGACGGCGCAGACGGCGCACAGGTCCTGGGTCACCACCAGGTCGGCGTCGAGCCCGGACAGGGCGCCCTCGTCGAGGTGGTAGAGGTCGTCACCACGCGACATCGCCGCGACCACGAAGGCGTCGATCTCGCCGGGCGTGAGTCCCTCCGGCATCGCCGAGGTCGACACGATGCGGCGCTCGCGCGCCTCCGGTGGGTAGTCGCACTCGAAGGTCACGCCGACCACGTCGTCGCCGGCGCCGATCGCGAACAGGATCTCCGTGGTCGACGGGAGCAACGAGACGATCCGCACCCCCTCACCCTAGGTCGTTAGGTTGGACACGAGATGAGCGACGACACCACCTGGGACGAGACCACGCGCCCCACCCTCGCCGAACCCGCAGAGACGACGTACTCGGCGACGCAGGAGACCTTCCACCGACACCTGGTCGAGATCCACGACCACCTGCGCTCGGAGCTCACCCGCCTGCACGACCTGGTCGAGGAGGTACGCCGCGGCGTGCTCACCGCGGCCGAGGCGCGGTCGGAGGTCCATGCGATGTCGCTGCGCCAGAACAACTGGACCTTGGGTGCCTACTGCCAGTCCTACTGCGGCTTCGTGAACGGCCACCACTCGCTGGAGGACGCGAGCGTCTTCCCCCACCTGCGCCGGGCCGAGCCCGGTGCCGCACCCGTGCTCGACCGGCTCGCGGCCGAGCACGTCACCATCCACCACCATCTCGAGGATGTCGACCGGGTGCTGGTCACCCTCGTCCGCGACGCCGACGAGGCGGCGCTCGACGCGGTCGAGGCGGCACTGCGGACGCTCGGTGACCGGCTGCTGAGCCACCTCGCCTACGAGGAGCGCGAGCTGCGGGGGCCGCTGGCGCGGCACGGGTTCTACTGACCCCGGCCTCTAGAGTGCGCGGGTGAACGACCCGTCCACGACCACGCTCGTGCTGCTCGCGCTGGCGGGTCTCGCGGCCGGGTTCGTCGACGCCGTCGTCGGGGGCAGCGGTCTGGTCCAGCTCCCGGCCCTGCTGATCGGGCTCCCGCACGCCTCGCCGGTGCAGGTCCTGGCGACCAACAAGCTCAGCTCGATCTGCGGTACGACGGTCAGCAGCGCGACGTACTACCGCCGGATCAAACCCGACCCCCGCGTCTTCGGCCCGTTGATGCTGACCGCCTTCGTCGGGTCGGTGGGCGGCGCGTTCGTCGGCTCTCACATCTCCGACGCGGCCTTCGACCCGATCGTGCTGATGGTCCTCGTCGTGGTCGGGGCGTACGTCGCCTTCAAGCCGGACCTCGGTGAGGTCACTCTGCTGCGACACGAGGGTCGACGTCACGTCGGGATCGCGATGGCCGCGGGACTCGTGATCGGGTTCTACGACGGTGCCCTCGGTCCGGGCACGGGCAGCTTCTTCGTGATCACCCTGGTCGGGGTCCTCGGCTACAGCTTCCTCGAGGCGACCGCGAAGTCGAGGCTGGCCAACTGGGCGACCAACCTGGCCGCGCTGTGCGTGTTCGTGCCGCAGGGTGCCGTGCTGTGGAAGGTCGGCTTCGTGATGGGCGCCTGCAACCTCGTCGGCGGTTACATCGGCGCCCGTACGGCGGTGGCGAAGGGCACGCGGTTCGTCCGGATCTTCTTCATCGTGGTCGTCACCGGCTTCATCGTCCGGATCGGCGGCGAGCTGATCGGCCTGTGGTGAGCGGCGACCCGGATGCGCCCGGCGCACGCCCGCCACTAGCGTCGGGGGATGGAGCAAGCCGAGCGAGCCGAGCGCCCCGTGCGAGCAGACGAGGCGACGTCCCTGCGGGCGTTCCTCGACCACCACCGCGACACCCTGAGATGGAAGTGTTCAGGCCTCACGCAGGAGCAGCTGGCGCAGCCGCTGCCGCCGACGGACATGACGCTCGGCGGCCTGATGAAGCACATCGCCATCGTCGAGCAGAGCTGGTTCGAGGACGACTTCGTGGGCGGCGGGCTGATGCCGCCCTTCGACACCGTCGACTGGGACGCCGACCGTGACTGGGAATGGCACACCGCCCGGGACGACAGCCCGGAGGAGCTCTTCGCCTTGCTGGACGAGGCGCGGCGGCGCAGCGACGTGGTGCTCGACGAGGCCTTGGGTCCGGGCGGCGTCGGACTCGACGGTCTCTCGACGGCCGAGGCTCCCGACGGCCGCGGCCGTTTCAGCCTGCGCTGGATCCTGCTGCACATGATCGAGGAGTACGCGCGGCACAACGGTCACGCCGACCTGATCCGCGAGTCGATCGACGGGCAGACCGGCCAGTGAACGCCGTACCCCGCGAAAGGCGGGTGCGAGCCACCGCCGTGCGTGGATAGCGTCGCGGGCATGACCCAGACCTTCGACCAGAGCACGCGCAGCGAAGCACCGATCCGCGCCGACGAGCTCACCGCACTCCGCGGGTTCCTCGACTACCACCGCGACACGTTCCGCTGGAAGTGCGCCGGCCTCAGCCAGGAGCAGCTCGCCCAGGTGCATCCGCCGTCCACGATGACCCTCGGCGGGATGATGAAGCACCTCGCCCTCAACGAGGTCGGGTGGTTCGGGCAGACGCTCGCGGGCGACGACTATCCGGAGCCGTTCGCCGGCGTCGACTGGGACGCCGACCCGGACTGGGAGTGGCGTACGGCGCGCGACGACAGCCCGGAGGACCTCCGGGCCCTCTACGACGACTGCGTCCGCCGGGCCGACGCGGCGATCGACCGAGCTCTCGAGTCCGGGGGCCTGGACCACGAGTCGGTCGAGGCGAGCTCCAGCCAGGGCGCCTTCAGCCTGCGCTGGATCATCCTGCACATGATCGAGGAGTACGCCCGCCACAACGGCCAGGCGGACCTGATCCGCGAGTCGATCGACGGGGTGACCGGTGAGTGAGGCGCCGCCGGACCCGCGAGTCGACCCGCCGCAGCACGGCGACGAGATCACGATCCTGCGTTCGTTCCTGACCTATCACCGCGACACCCTCCGGATGAAGTGCGGTGGCCTCACCCAGGAGCAGCTGGCTCAGCCGCTGCCGCCGACGGACATGACGCTCGGCGGCATGATGAAGCACCTCGCGCTGGTCGAGTCGAACTGGTTCGACCACGTGTTCCAGGACATCGGCCTCGCCGCGCCGTTCGACACGGTCGACTGGGACGCGGACCGCGACTGGGAGTGGCACAGCGCCCGAGACGACGGCCCCGAGGAGCTGCGCGCCCTCTTCGACGAGGCGGTACGGCGAGCGGACGCGGTCGTCGACGACGCGCTGGCCCGGGGCGGGCTCGAGGAGGAGTCGGTCCGCAAGAGCCGGCAGACGGACGAGACGTTCACCCTGCGCTGGATCCTGGTGCACATGATCGAGGAGTACTGCCGGCACAACGGCCATGCCGACCTGATCCGGGAGTCCATCGACGGCCAGACGGGTGAGTGACCCGCGGATCCGGCCGGCGACTGCTGACGACTGGTCGCAGATCTGGCCGTTCTTCGCCGCGATCGTCGCCGACGGCGAGACCTACGCCTACCCCGACGACCTCACCTCCGACGAGGCCCACGGGCTCTGGATGGAGCAGCCGCCCGGTGCTGACGGTCGTGCTCGAGGACGACGGCCGGGTCCTGGGCACCGCGAAGATGGGGCCCAACCGCCCGTCGCGCGGCGACCATGTCGGCACGGCGTCGTTCATGGTCGACCCGGCGGCGAGCGGTCGTGGCATCGGCCGCGCCCTCGCGACGTACGCCGTCGACTGGCACCGCCAACAAGGCTATGCCGGCATCCAGTTCAACGCCGTCGTCGAGACCAATGCGCCCGCGGTGCACCTCTGGCAGGACCTGGGCTTCGAGATCATCGGCACCGTCCCCGGTGCCTTCCGCTCCGCCCGCCACGGCCGCGTCGGCCTCCACGTGATGTATCTGCCCCTCTAGCCGACGTGGGAGTTCATCGGGGTCGACGTGGGAGCCGTGTCGGGATCACCCCCATCTCGCCACGGGCCTCGCACACCTTCGTCTCAGCCGGGAGACGTCGCTGGGAACCAGACACGAAGAACGCCCCGCGGCTTGGTTCGGAGGGAAGCCGCGGGGCGTCGTCGGTGCGCGTGGTCGGCCCCGGCTGGACCCCGGCCGGGCGACCCGCTCGGGTCAGCCCCGAAGGACCTTGATGGAGGCGCTGAGGGTGGCCGTCCCGATCTTGAGCCCACCCTGGAACAGGCTGGTGCTGAAGTAGGAGTTCAGGGCACCGGCGGCGACGCTGGTGAGCTTCGCCCTGACGTTGCGCACCGTGAGGTGCTTCTTGCTGACCTCCACCTTGGCCTTGCCGAGGTTGAGGTTCAGCACCGGGACCCGAGCGCCGGCCTCATCGACGTACGCGCTCAGCTTCTTCGTCTTGGTGTTGATCGTGAAGTCCCGGATGGTCAGGTGCTTGCCGCCCGCGGTGAACGTGAGCCCGCCGCTGTGCGTCACCTTCCCGGCCAGGGTCTTGGCGTTCAGCAACCCGCCCTGGATGGGGAAGGCGATACCGCCGCCCTTGACCCGTGCCTCGGAGGCGGGAGCGACCGAGACTCCGTTGTCGGTCAGTGCCTGTGCGGTCGCGGAGTTGAGGCGCAGGGTGGTGGCGCCCCCCTTGAGTGCGACATACGTCGCTGAGCCGCGATCGGAGGTGCGGTCCGGGCTCGTCGCGACCGCACTGCCCGGAGCCGCCATGGCGATCGATGCTGCCAGGGCGGCGCTGGCCGTGAGGGCCAGGAGGGTGCGTGGGGACATGGGGCGTCTTCCTCTCGTGTGGCCGGCATCGCTCGCGGGTGCCGACGGTGTGTCCAATGTTTGTCCAAGGTTGATACTGAAACATACAAGCTCGCCGCGTTGTCCAGGCTTTGACGAAGGTTTGGGTCTATGCTCTCGCCCGTGTACACCGTCAAACGCGCGGCGGCGCTGACCGGCATCTCCGCCGACACCCTGCGTATGTGGGAGCGCCGCTACGGGGTCGTGGCGCCGGTGCGCACCGAGGGTGGGTACCGCCTCTATGACGACGCGGCGATCACCCGGCTCACGGCCATGCTCGCCTTGGTCGACGCCGGCTGGGCGCCGCGTGAAGCAGCCGCGCAGGTGGCGTCGGGCACCACGCTCGGCCCCATCGCGGCGCGGCCGGCCGAGACGACTGGCATGGACTCGGGCGGCGACGACGCTGACGGTGGAGCGGTGGACCCGGAGCTCCTGGTCCGTCTGGCCATGAATCTCGACACCGAGAGCCTGCGCCACGCGCTGGACCAGGTCTTTGCCGACCACGACCTGGTGGACCTGGTCGACTCCTGGCTGATGCCGGCCCTCCATCGACTGGGCGACGCCTGGCAGCGCGGAGAGGTCTCCGTCGCGGCCGAGCACTTCGTCAGCGCCGGTGTCGAACGGCGCCTGGCGACGGCACTCGACGCCATCCCCGCGCCGGAGAACGCGCCGCGCATCCTCTTGGGCCTCGGCCGAGGCTCTCGCCACGAGCTCGGCCTCCTGGCGTTCGCCGTGCTCCTGCGTCGCGGGGGCCTCGATGCGACGTACCTCGGATGCGACCTTCCGCCCGACAGCTGGGTCGTGGCGGTGACGACACTCGACCCGGATGCGGTGGTCCTCGGCGTCCACGCGGACTCTGACGTGCCCGCCGTTCGTGACGCCGTCGCCGCCATCCAGGCGGCCAGACCCCGACTGGCCGTGCTGCTGGGCGGCGGCCGACAGGAGCTGGTGGGCGACGGCGAACCCCTCGGGCACTCGCTCCGATCGGCCGCGCACGAGCTGACCGGCCGCTACCGGGCCTCACCCTCGTGAACTGAAGGCACCTGCCGCGG
Source organism: uncultured Actinomycetota bacterium (assembly GCA_963812055.1). Classification (GTDB taxonomy): domain Bacteria; phylum Actinomycetota; class Actinomycetes; order Propionibacteriales; family Nocardioidaceae; genus Nocardioides. The sequence continues at coordinate 233,307 of CAWEUA010000025.1, read as the reverse complement.
TCAGTCGGCGAAGCCGGGGAGGTTCTCCTCGAGGATCGCCCGGAACGGCGCCTCCGCGCCGAGCTGGCTGAGCACGCCGACGCCGCCGAGCCAGGTGCGGTGGATGAGGAGGTACGACGGCGGCAGGTTCAGCTTCATCGGGACGGTGTACGTCGGCTCCTTCGGGTTGTTGATCCGCTGGAACTGTCCCTGCATCCACTCCCGCGAGAACCGGAACCGGTCGACCAGCGTCGGCTCGACGAACGGGGCGAGGTAGTCGAGCACCAGTCGCGGGTCGAGGTCGACGCCGGGCTTGATGAACCCCTCGTCCCGGAGCCCCGCGAGCAGCTCGTCGGGCTCGCGGTCGCCGGCGATGCGGATCAGCCGGCCCATCGCCTCGGGGAGCCCGCGGTCGGGCAGCCGCGCGACCGCGCCGAAGTCGAGGACGCCGAGGCGGCCGGGACGACCGTCGTCGTCGGGGATGATCCGGAAGTTGCCGGGGTGCGGATCGGCGTGGAGCATCCCGGTCCGCGGCGGTCCGGCGAACAGGAACCGGACGAAGAGCTCGCCGTAGTGGTCGCGCTCCTCCTGGGTGCCCTCGCTGATGACCGAGGCCAGCGACGCCGGGCTCTCCAACCACTCGGTCACCAGCACCTGGTGGCCGACCGCGACGACGTCGGGGACCACGATGGCGGGGTCGTCACGGAAGGCGTCGGCGAAGGCGCGCTGCGCCTCGGCCTCCAAGGCGTAGTCGAGCTCGTCGGTCGCCCGGGCCTGGAGCTCCTCGACCAGCGGCCTGACCTCGACGCCCGGGACGAGCGGGCCGATCGTGCGGGCGAACCGCGCGAGCTGCCGGAGGTCGGACTGCAACGCGTCGGCCGCACCGGGGTACTGCACCTTGACCGCCACCTCGCGGCCGTCCTGCCAGCGGCCCCGGTGGACCTGGCCGATGCTCGCCGCGGCTGTCGGACCGCCGTCGAGCCAGACCAGGTCGTCGCGCCACTCCGCGCCCAGGTCCTGCGCGATCTGGTCGCGCACGGTCTGCGTCGGCATCGGGGGAGCGGAGTCCTGCAGGCGGGTGAGCTCCGTGCGGTACGGCGCCACCAGCTCGTCCGGCAGTGCGGCCTCGAGCACCGACATCGCCTGGCCGAACTTCATCGCGCCGCCCTTGAGCTCGCCCAGCGTGCGGAACAGCTGCTCGGCCGTGCGTTGCTGGATCTCGCTCATCACCGCCTCGGCGGGGCGACCACCGAGACGCTTGCCGAGGCCGATCGCGTTGCGACCGGCGTACCCCAGCGGCAAGGCGGCCAGCCGCGCCGTGCGCGCGACGGCCTTGCGGGGCAGCTCGGTCATGGGTCCATTCTCCCTGACCGTGGTTGGCCGGACGCGCTCCGGCGCCGCGCGGTGCGGGTCGCGACGGTCAGGAGAAGCGGGCCAGCCCCTGCTGGTCGTGGCCCGAGACGCGGGTGAAGTCGCCGCCGGCGTACACCCCGGCCTTGGTGGTCGTCAGGGCGAAGACGCCCAGCGGGCTGTTGACCGTCGGGTTCCAGCCCTTGAGCGCGCCGGTCTTGGCACCGAACGCGGCCAGGTGCGGACGGTGTCCCTTGATCTGTCCGGGCGGGCAGTCGAACCCGGGTGTCTGCCCGGGGGAGATGCCGACGCACACGTTGTAGAAGTGACCGCCGGCCAGGATCTTGCGGTGAGCGAACGAGATCGCCTGCACCCCGCCGTCGACCTGGACCGCCCAGGTGCGCTTGCCGAGCGCTGTGTAGGCGCCGATGCGGCCGCCGATGCCGTTTCCGCCGAGGTACACCGACTTCTTCCGCACCACGATGTCCCACACGGCGTACGCCACCTGCGACCTCCACTTCAGGACCTTGCCGGACACGACGCCGAGCGCGGCCAGGTGCTCGTGGCGCTTCTTGTTGATGGCGCTGAAGTCACCGCCGACGTACACCCTGCTCTTGTCCCGGGAGATGGCGAGGCTCCGGACGACGTCGCCGGCGCGGGGCTTCCAGTGCAGCAGGAGGTGACCCTTGCGGGTGGTGGCACCGACGTGCTTGCGCCTCTTGTCCTTGATCTTGGTGAAGGAGCCCCCGAGGAAGACCCGCTTCTTGGTGACGGCGATCGCCAGCACGGGGGCGTTCGCGTTGGCCTTGTACTTCGTGGTCGCGCCCGACTTCCGGGCGACAGCACCGATGTCGTGGCGCCTCGTCCCGTTCAGCTGGGTGAAGTCGCCGCCGATGTACAACGTGCGCTTGTCCGGTGACAGGGCGAGTGCCGAGACCTTGCCGTTCGCGCCCGGGTTCCAGGAACGGAGGGCGCCGTTGTCGAGCGCGGAAGGCCGCCAAGTGGTTGCGAGACACCTCCCCGGTCCCGGCCGGCGCGCCCGGGGGCCGGACGGCGGTGAAGTCACCCCCGATGTACACGGTGTTCTTGAACGTGACGACGCTGGTGACCCGGCCGTTGGTCTGGAAGCCGGGATCGGCGGTCTGACTCAAGGCTTGCGCGGACGGCACCGGTCCTACCAGTGCCAAACCGACAACGGACAACAGCACCGGCGCCCCAACGCGCGTGTGCATACGACGACCCGACATGACTTTCCCCCCGGTTTCCCCGATGACTCTTCCCCGCGCGAATGGTGCCACGGACCCTGCTCGCATCCAAGAGGGCGTCCGTCCCCTCTGTTCAAAATCTTTCGCGTCAGGCGCCCCAGGGGAGGGATCGGCATCGATCCTGCGCGGTGGGGACCAGCTGGTCCCCGGCGCGCAGGATCTCGGCCCGCTTGTGGCGGCGTTGCTCGGGTCGGCGTTACGGGGTCTCACCCGTGGGTCGAGGGATCGGCTTGAAGCGGCGTACTTCCTGGGGCCAGCCGCACGCCTCGGCGATCTTGCCTGCCCACATCCGGGCTTCGTCCTCGTCGGGGACGTCCACGATGGTGAGCCCGCCGAGATACTCCTTGGTCTCCACGTACGGGCCGTCGGTGAAGGTCAGGGTCCCGCTGGTGGCGTCGGCGCTGAAGGCCTCCTCGACCTCCTCGACGAGACCCCCTGCGTAGACGAACACGCCGGCCGCCTTGATCTCGTTCACGACCGCCATGGCCAGCGGCCCGCGCCCGCGGAACCACTCCTCGGTGTGGTCGCCCACCCACTGCTGGTTGAAGTAGATGAGGTACTCGGTCATGTCTGCTCCTTCTGCTCGTGCGGACCCAGTGTGGTCGGCCTTCATCTTCTCCACGAACGGGGGGAGCCCGATCCGACAGGGCGTCGGGAACGACGCGCCGGCGGGGAACCGGATGGCCGTGCTCGAGGCTGTCACAGCGCGGTCTCCTCCCAAAGTCTCAGTCGATGTGCGCGTTCAGATGAGGGTCGAGGTGGGTGTCGCCGTCCGCGGCCGCCCGGACGAGCATGCGCTCGCCGGGGCGCCCGAAGATGCTGAGAACCTCGGCCGAGCCGTCGCCCGTGCTGCCGAACCAGTGCGGCACCTGGGTGTCGAACTCGGCTGCTTCCCCCACGCCCAGCACGACGTCGCGGTCACCGAGAATGAGCCGCACTCGGCCGGCCAGCACGTACAGCCACTCGAAACCGTCGTGGGTGCGGGGTCTCGGCGTGGTCTGAGCCCTCGGGATCACGATCTTCCACGCCTGGACGCCGCCCGGCCCAGTCAGCGGGAGGACGGTGCGTCCGTTGACCCGACGCGGCTTGAGCCGGATGCGAGGATCCCCCACCTCCGGGGCTCCGACCAGGTCGTCGATCGGCACGCGGTACACCTGCGCCAGCGGGAGCAGCAGCTCCAGACTCGGGCGGCGTTGCCCGTTCTCGAGGCGCGAGAGGGTGCTCTTCGAGATGCCGGCATGAGTGGCGGCGACGGTCAAGGTCAGGCCACGCTGGGCACGAATCCGTCGCAGCCTCGGGCCGACGAGGTCGAGTGTCGCCGCAATGCCTGAGCTGGGGCTCGCGGAGGGTCCTGATGGTGTCCCGGGTCGCTGGTTCGACGGAGTCGTCACGGCGCCCATTGGACCGTGCGATTCCCGGAAACGGCAACAAACATTGCCGATCACGTCGGGAGCGACGACTCTCCATGGCATGGATGAATACGACGTCGCGGTCATCGGCGGAGGGGCCGCGGGCCTGTCCGCCGCCCTGGTCCTGACCCGGGCCCGGCGCCGGGTCGCCGTGATCGACGCGGGTCATCCGCGCAACGCTCCGGCAGCCCACGTGCAGGGCTTCCTGGGATCTGACGGCATGCCTCCCGCCGAGCTCTTGGCCGCCGGAAGACGTGAGGTCGTCGGGTACGGCGGGCACCTGCTCTCGGGCACGGTGTCGAGCGTCATTCCCTGCGACGCCGGCACTCCTGACCTTCCGGCCTTCCAGGTCCTGCTGGAAGACGGCCGGTCACTACGAACGCGCCGCGTCCTGATCACCACCGGCCTGCGCGACGACCTCCCCGATGTCCCTGGACTCCGTGAGCGGTGGGGCCGCGACGTGCTGCACTGCCCGTACTGTCATGGTTACGAGGTCCGCGACCAGCCGCTCGGCGTTCTGGGCGGTACGCCTGAGGCTCTCGCCCATGCTCACCTCATCCGCCAGTGGTCCGACGACGTGGTGTTCTTCGCGCACGGTGCTGCGCTCACCGCGGACCAGCGCGAGCAGCTCGCCGCGCGCGCCATCGGTCTGGTCGAGTCTCCCGTGGCGCGCCTGGTCGTCCAGGGCGATCGGCTGACCGCCGTCGAGCTCGAGTCCGGCGACGTCGTTCCACGGACGGCGGTGTTCGTCCGACCCCGATTCGTGCCCCACGACGACCTGTTGATCGGGCTGGGCTGTGTGCTCGACGACCACGGCTGGATCGCCACCGATGCCGCCGGAAGGTCCAGCGTCCCAGGCATCTGGGCCGCCGGGAACGCCGTGAACCCGCGGGCTCAGGTCATCACGGCCGCGGGTGAGGGATCCGCCGCCGCCATCGCCGTCAACAACGATCTGGTCGATGAGGACCTCCCGATCGCCGTCTCCCGCTACCGCCTCGGTCAGCCCGTCTGAGCCGTCCACCGCTTCCCACGCACCATCACGCCGACCACAGGAGCATCGTCATGTCCACTGCACCCTCGACCGCACACCCTCATCACGTCGACCACAGCCCCGTGGGCCCGCCGAGCAAGCACCAGCTCGCGTTGATGATCTGGGTCGCGGTCTTTCCGACCCTGACGGCCCTCAACCTGCTGCTCGGGGCCTGGCTGACCCACCTCGGACCCATCCTGCGCACCTTCGTGCTCGCGACCATCGCCGTCCCGATCGTCATCTACCTCGTCATGCCCCGACTGCACCGCCTCCGTGCACGCGTCCTCACCGGACGCATGGCATGACCTTCTTCATGCGCCTTCGGGAAGCGGCTGCCTGGATGAGTGTTCAGGTGGTCAGGTCGGGAGCCGTGTCTGGATGCCGTCGAGGACCAGCTCGAGGCCGAAGGTGAACTCGTCGGCGAAGTCGTAGCCCGGCCGCAGGTAGTACGACGTCGCCATGTCCACGAGCGAGGGGTACTCACCGGATGCCATCAGCTCCATGATCGGCTCTGCGACCTCGCCGACGCTGTCCGGTCCCTCGAAGGGGAGGGCGGCCTCTTGGAGCGCGAAACCGTAGACGTAGCTGTCGAGCAGGGCGTAGGCGTGCGCGGTCATCTCCGCGGAGAAGCCGGCCCGGCGGAGCGTCGCGATGACGGTGTCGTGGTGGCGCAGGTTGGCCGGACCCGGTGAGACCCGGGACTCCAGCAGACCGATGGCCCACCGGTGCCGGGCGAGCACCGCCCGCGCGGAGCGGGCGCGGCGTTCCATCTCGGTGCGCCAGTCACCGCCGGGAGTCGGAAGCGCGATCTCGCCGAAGACGATGTCGACCAGGGCGTCGAGGATCTCGCTCTTGTTCGCCACGTGGTAGTAGACCGACATGGGCTTGACGCCCAGCTCCCGGGCGAGGGAACGGATCGTCAGCGATCCCAAGCCGTCGGAGTCCGCGAGCGCCAGAGCGGCCCGGAGCACCCGCTCGCGCGTGAGTCGCCCCCGCGAGGCGCCGCCTTCGGTTCCTGACTCCTCGACCATCGGGCCCCCGTTCTCGCCGGTCGTGCTTTCGTACTTTGTACGGTATCGTATTCGTACTTAGTACGAAGACACTTCGAGCCAGAAACGGCCACCTCATGACGACCCCGACCAGCACGTCGCACCAGCACCCCGGCCAGCACCACGATGCGCGCCATCGCCCAGAGCCGCTATGGCTCCTCGGAGGTCCTGCACCTCACGCGGGTCGCGCGACCCACGATCGGCGCGGACGAGGTGCTGGTCCAGGTGCAGGCGGCGGGACTCGACCGCGGCACCGAGCACCTGATGACCGGCAAGCCCTATGCGATGCGACTGGGGTTCGGCCTGCGCCGGCCGAAGAATCCCGTCTCCGGTCGTGATGTGGCCGGAACCGTCGCGCAGGTCGGGTCCTCGGTGACGCGGTTCCAGGTCGGGGACGAGGTCTACGGCGTCGCCCCGGGGTCATTCGCCGAGTACGCCGTGGCGAAGGAGGGCAAGCTCGCACGCAAGCCGGCGAATCTGACCTACGCCCAGGCTGCCGTGGTCCCGATCTCGGGCGGCACGGCGCTGCAGGCGGTCCACGACGTCGCCAGACCCGAGCCGGGCCAGTCCGTCCTTGTTCTCGGGGCGTCCGGCGGCGTCGGCACCTACGCCGTCCAGCTGGCCAAAGCCCTCGGGGCCGAGGTCACCGGGGTGTGCAGCACCGCGAAAGTCGACCTCGTCTCCTCCCTCGGCGCCGACCACGTCCTCGACTACGGCCACCAGGACTTCGCCGACGGGACCCGGCAGTACGACCTCATCCTCGACATCGGCGGCAGCCCGTCCCTGAACCGGTTGCGGCGAGCCCTGAAGCCCCAGGGGACTGCGGTGTTCGTGGGCGGTGAGGACTCCGGGAACCTCACCGGGATGGGAAGACAGCTGCGTGGCCTGCTGGTCTCGCCGTTCGTGCGTCGGCGCCTGAAGCTGCTGGCATCCAAGGAGCGGGCAGCCGACTACGAACGTCTGACCGCGCTCATCGAGGCCGGCCAGGTCACGCCGACCTTGGACCGCACCTATCCCCTCGAGAACGCCCGCGAGGCCATGCAGCGGCTCGAGACCGGCGAGGTGCGCGGCAAGATCGCCATCATCGTCTGATGAGACCGCCCGGACGTCGGTGACCATCGCGCTCTGCCGGGCACCGGGGCACGAGCCTCGATGCCATGCGGGTCAGTGCATGTGCAGGTGACCGCCCCTCTCGGAGACCTTGGTCGTGGGCATGCGTAGGAAGGCGATGACCGCGAAGGCCGCGACCATCACCGCGGCACCCAGGAACCCTCGGGAGAAGGCGTCGGCTGCGCCGGCGGCGGTGGTACGAGCGTGTACCGGACAGCGGCATGAGCAAATGTTGGCGGGAACGGTGATGGGCCCTTGTCGCGCTCCACTGTCACTTGGCCAGTGGTTGGTTGTTCCGGACCGATGAGACGACATCGATGATGGCTTGGCTGGTCACGGCGGCGTCTGCCTGGTTCAAGAGCAGGTCTGCATGCTTGGCGCCGTCGACTACGCGTTGCGCGCTATCACTCGACAGGGTGGCCGTCTGACCCTGCGCCGCCATCCAGGCCGCATCACTCCCGACGCCGGCTGTGAGCACGAACAGCGGCTTGTCACCGAAGTCGACGAGCGTTGCAGCCTCGTGAACTGATGCATTGGCTTGCATGTACTCGTCGATGGTGCTGCGAAGGCTGCTTGAGGTGGCGAGCCTTGCGCGCACCTCGCTGTCGGACCGCGGTGGCAGGCTTCCGTAGCCCAGGCCCAGCAGGCGCCCCACTCCCAGCCGCGCGGAGGTCGATGCCAGCACGGAGGCACGAGCCAGGATGTCGTCGGGACCCCAACCCTGAGCCGACATCGATGCGGGCAAGGAGTCGCTCGTCGAGTCGATCAGCACCATGCCGGCGACCTCATCGGGATAGTGGGCCGCAAAGATGCGTACATACAGGCCACCAAACGAGTGGCCGGCCAACACGTAGGGACCTGGCACGCCTCCGCGGTGTAGCAACGTGTGCAGGTCGGTCATCATCTGCGCGCCGTCCTGGGCGGTGTCGGAAGGGTCGCTCCACCCGCGACCGGCGGAGTCATAGACGCACACTCGGGTGTGCTCGGCGACCGCCGGGGCTATCCAACCCATGACGGAAGACATGTCGCCGCCCCCCGGCTGCAGCACCACTGTGGGGCTTCCTGAGCCGGTGCATTGCAGGTGCAGCCTGTGTCCTCCGACGTCGACCAGCTGGCCGGCCATCGGGTACGCGCTTGCATCCTGGTGCTCGCGCACGGTCTCGAAGCCCGCGCTGACCGAGGCAAGAGCCATCACCGTGATCACGGGGTAGATGAGCAGCCATCGGCTGCGGCTGCGCAGCCGCCGGTGGGCCTGAACGGCCATCCAGACCGACAACGCGAGTAGCGCGGGCGGCCACACCCAGCGCAGGGCATCGCTGATGCTCGTACCGAATGCAACGAGGAGAAGTCCGGCCGCGCCCATGAACACCGCCGGCACCACGGCCCAACGCTGTGGCTGGTCGGTGAGCCGTACCGAGAGCACGGCCAAAGTCGCCCAACCCACAGCGAACCCCCACAGCACCGCGCCGGTGATGTCATCCTCCTGCACCTGGATGAACGGGGCGGCGACGAGAAGCAGGGCGGCGATGAGCCCGGTCGCCAGAGACCCGGCCACGATCCAGCCGATGCGGCCCACGCGGCCGGGATCTGCGGCGTCCGGGCGGACCGGTCCGGTGTCAACGGGGGTGGTGGGCGTGGTGGCCATGACACAACTCCTCGCGCATGTGGCGCAGCGCGAGCACAGGCGTCTGCACTTGAGGCACGTTCCGTCATCCCCGACAGTACGCGTAAAGCACCGACCTGAACCGCCCCAACTCTGGTCGTCGTCGATTGAGCGGCTGTGAAGGACGCGATGTCGGCGTGGGTGATCTTGACGCCGAGTTTTTCGCGGTTCTACGGGCCTTCCGGATCCAGCCTTGGGCCTGTCCGTCCTTGGGGGCGATGGAACGCACGATGGTCCAGTCGAGCCTCGAAGACATCACGATGTCGCCGGGTGGCGAACCAACGACGCGGATCGGCCATGAGCGGGACCTACGGTCGTGGACGGACCGTGCCTCGGCATGGCCGCCCGTCCAGCGCTGCGCAAACCCCCGCAGGGGCCGAGTCAGGAGGCCTCGGCGTACCAGACCTCGCGGACGCTCTGCCTCATGATCGCCCGCTGCCGGATCTGGACGAAGACGCCGCCGATCACGAGCACCACGAACAGCAGCCACCACAGGAAGTTGTTCGAGACGGTGTCGGTGAAGTCGCCCCGGCTGAAGTCCGCGGTGTTGAGCGAGCCGAACAGCAGCATCAGGCCGCCGACCACGCCGACAGCACCGGCGATGGAGCCGATGACCACGAGCATGACCATCGGGATGTCCGCGAACACCGACACGAGGCCGACCAGGATCCCGAGGACGAGGCCCACCAGGACCGCCACCCAGTTCCAGTCGATGCCCAGGGCGACGATGATGCCCGAGCCGATCGCGAAACCGGCCGCGCCCATCGCGATCACGATCGCGATGTAGTAGTAGAGGTAGGCCAGGATCGCGAAGACCAGGGCGAAGACGAGACCCAGGACCCAGCCGAGAGCGGTCCCGAGGAATCGGTCGTCGGCGAGGTCGGCGACCAGTCCGGCGCCGAACGCGAACCCTGCGAAGAAGCCCCAGATGGGAATCATGAGCCGCAGCACGAACTGCCCTGCGACGAGCATGGCGATCCCCGCGATGATCGCGAGGATGCCCAGGAGGATGTCGGCCATGACAGCAATGTAGGACCCTCACCCCTTCCGACATGGGATGTCGGAGGGGGTGAGGCGCGCGTCCTCGAGGACAGGGGGTCCAGAGCCACCTGCTGCGAGCCGGCGTCTCGGGTGTGAGATCAGGCCGTCTCGGGGAACCGGATGCCCGTGCTCGAGTGGCAGCGGTAGCCGAACGGGTTCTTCGCGAGGTACTGCTGGTGGTGGTCCTCGGCGTAGTAGTACGGCGTCTCGGCGGCGGGGCGGATCTCGGTGGTGATGTCGCCGATCCGCTGCCGGTGGAGCTCGTCGCCGTAGATCTTGGTGAGGTCGCGCGCGACCTGCTCCTGCTCGGGCGTCGTGTAGTAGATCGCGGAGCGGTACTGGGTGCCGACGTCGTTCCCCTGACGCATGCCCTGAGTCGGGTCATGGACCTCGAAGAAGAGCTTGACCAGGTCGGCGTACGACACCTGCTTCGGGTCGAAGACGACCCGGACGGCCTCGGTGTGGGCGGTGCGGCCGCTGCAGACCTCCTCGTACGTCGGGTTCGGGGTGGACCCGCCGGCGTACCCGACCGAGGTCGACCAGACACCCGGGACCTGCCAGTAGATCTCCTCGGCTCCCCAGAAGCAGCCGAGGCCGAACACCGCGACCTCGTAGCCCTCGGGGGCCGTCGGCGTCACGACGGGCGCGTCCAGCACACGGTGCTTCGACGCGATCACGAACTCGCTGGACGTGCGCCCCGGCAGCGTCTCCTCGGGCGTCGGCAGCGTGGTCTTGGTACGGGAGAAGATCGACACGGTCACTCCTTCGCGGGCACCTGGATGGTGCTCTCACAGTGTCCAACACGATCGGGGCCTCCGGCGTTCCCGGGGGATGTGACGAGACGATGACGTCGAGCGCGCCCGGTGGTTGAGGAGGTCGCTCTGCGACCGTCTCGAAACCACCACTACCGTGGCCTCGTGAGCCAGGAGCACCGCCAGAAGTCCGGATTCGACACGCGGGCGATCCACGCCGGCTACGAGCCCGACCCCACCACGGGGGCGGTGATCCCGCCGATCTATGCGACCAGCACCTACAAGCAGGACGGCGTGGGCGGCCTCCGCGGCGGCTACGAGTACAGCCGCAGCGCCAACCCCACGAGGACGGCTCTCGAGGGCGCCCTCGCGGCGCTCGAGGAGGGCGAGCGCGGCTTCGCCTTCGCCAGCGGTCTCGCCGCCGAGGACACCATCCTCCGGGCCCTGACGAGTCCCGGCGAGCACGTGGTCGTGCCGAACGACGCGTACGGCGGGACGTTCCGGCTGTTCGAGAAGGTCGAGAAGCGGTGGGGCCTCGACAACACCCCCGTCGCGATCTCCGACCTCGACGCGGTCCGGGCGGCGATCCGTCCCGGGACCACCCGGATGGTCTGGGTCGAGACGCCGACGAACCCGTTGCTCAACATCGCCGACATCGAGGCCCTGGCGTCGATCGCCCACGGGGCCGGCGCCCTCCTGGTCGTCGACAACACCTTCGCCTCGCCGTACCTCCAGCAGCCGCTCGCCCTCGGCGCCGACGTCGTGGTGCACTCGACGACCAAGTACGTCGGCGGTCACAGCGACGTGGTCGGCGGCGCGGTCGTCGTCCGCGAGCTCGACCTGGCCGAGGCGATCACATTCCATCAGAACGCGATGGGGGCGGTGCCGGGTCCGTTCGACTGCTTCCTCACCCACCGGGGCATCAAGACGCTGGGCGTCCGGATGGACCGGCACTGCGACAACGCCGAGCGGGTCGTGGAGTTCCTCGCGGGTCACCCGAAGGTCGCTCACGTCTACTTCCCCGGCCTGCCCGAGCACCCGGGCCACGAGATCGCCGCCCGGCAGATGAAGCGCTTCGGCGGCATGGTGGCCTTCCGGCATGCCGACGGTGAGCAGGCGGCGGTCGACGCGTGCGCCCGGGCCGAGGTGTTCACCCTCGGCGAGTCGCTCGGCGGCGTCGAGAGCCTGATCGAGCATCCCGGCCGGATGACCCACATGAGCGTGGCCGGCACCGAGCTGGAGGTCCCGGCCGACCTGATCCGGCTCAGTGTCGGCATCGAGACCGTCGACGACCTGCTCGCGGATCTCGACCGTGCGCTCGCCTGACCGCCGAAGTGGCAGTTCTCCGCTGCCGAAGTGGGACTTCTCCCCTGTCGGGGTGGCGGTTCTCCCGGATCCAAAAGGCGGACTTCTGCCACTTCGATCCCGGAGAGTCGCCACTTCGGCCCTGGAAACCTGCCACCTCGGCGGGGGGTGAGGGGTGAGCGTCGTCATCTGCGTCGACTTCGGGTCGACGTTCACCAAGGCTCTGCTCGTCGACCTCGCCGAGGGCCGCGTCGTCGCCGCGGCCGAGCACCGGACCACGATCGACACCGACGTGCTCGACGGGTACGACGCCTGCCTCGCCGCTCTCGTCGAGCAGGACGCCCGGACCGCCGGGGCCACGACCCGCGCCTGCTCGAGCGCCGGCGGCGGACTCCGCATCGCGGTCGTCGGCAACGAGGAGCTGGTGACCGCCGAGGCCGGACGCCGGGTCGCCCTGTCCAGCGGCGGCAAGGTCGTCGCGGTGTTCGCGGCGAGCCGCGGGGACGACCTCGGTGAGGTCACCGCCAGCCGCCCCGACGTCGTCCTCCTCACGGGCGGCACCGACGGCGGCAACCCCGAGCCGATCCTGGCCTGCGCGCGCGCCCTCGCCCCCGTGTGGCCGGGACCCGTCGTCGTCGCCGGGAACGCCGACGCGCAGGCGGACGTCGCCGAGATCCTCGCTCATCACCCGCTCGTGGTCGCGCCGAACATCGTGCCGCAGATCGGTGTCCTCGCCCCCGAGGGAGCTCGGACGGCCATCCGGGAGCTCTTCCTCTCCCACGTCATCGGCGGCAAGCACCTCAGCAGCCGCGCCGACTTCGTGGCGATGGTCCAGGGGGCGACGCCCGACGTCGTCCTGACCGGCGTCGAGCTCCTCGCCGAGGTCGCCGGAGACACGGTCGTGGTCGATGTGGGGGGCGCGACGACCGATGTGCACAGCGTCGTCGAGCTCGACCCGGAGGACGCCGGCCTGAGCCGCGAGGTCGTCGCCACGACCCGGGTCACCCGCACCGTCGAGGGCGACTTGGGCATGCGGTGGTCGGCGGTGAGCACGGCCGAGGCGGCCGGGCGCGAGGACCTGATGCCGGCCGCCCAGCGCCGCCGCGACGACGTCGGCTTCGTGCCGGTCGACGCCGCCGAGCAGGACCTCGACGAGGAGCTGGCCCGAGAAGCCGTGGGCCTCGCGCTGCGTCGGCACGCGGGCCGCAGCAAGGTCGTGGTCAGCCCCGAGGGGCGCGTCGTCGAGCGGAGCGGCAAGGACCTCCGCGGGGTGGGACTGCTCGTCGGTTCGGGAGGCGTGCTGCGCCACGGCCGGGCCGGAGCCCCCGCACGCGTGTTCGCGGGCAGCGTCGGCGCGGTCGAGGGAGGCTGGCAGCTCCCGGAGCGCCCGCAGGTCACCGTCGACCAGCACTACGTGCTCGCCGCGGCCGGCCTGCTCGCCGCCGAGCACCCGGAGGCCGCCCGTCGGATCGTCGGTCATCTCGCCCACCCGACGCCCTAGGGTTGCTCCCGTGAGCAACGAGGCCGACGACGCTCCGCAGACGTCTGCGGAGAGGGAGCGGTTGACCGAGCGCCTCGTGCACCAGCTCGCCCATCTTCGGGCCGAGCAGCGCCAAGCCGATCCCGTCACGATCGCGGCAGGTCCGTCGAACTTCTCCCGCGCGCAGGTCCCGTGGGGGCTCGACCTCGCGGCTGCCTGGGCCTGGCGTCTGATCGTGATCGCGGTCGCGACGTACGGGCTGTACCGCGGCGTCGTCTTCTTCGCCGAGCTCACGATCCCGCTGCTGATCGCGATCCTGATCACGGCGCTGGGCGCCCCACTGGTCGGCCTTCTCGAGCGAGTCGGTATCCCGCGCAGGTTGGCGGCCTTCCTGTTCGTGCTCGGCCTGCTCGCGCTCGTGGCCGGCATGCTGGCGCTGGCCGGGCAACAGATCGCCAGTGGTGCGAACGACCTGGCCAACCAGGTCTCGTCCGCCCTCGGGGACCTCAAGGACTGGCTCCGGACGGGGCCGTTCCACCTCTCCGACAACCAGATCAGCGACTACATCCAGAAGGCGCAGGACAGCCTCGCCGAACGCGCCAAGAACGGCGAGGTGCTCAGTCAGGCGACGCATCTCGGGACGGCGCTCGGGCACGTCGTGGCCGGGTTGTTCATCGTCTTGTTCGCGACGTTCTTCTTCCTCGCCGACGGCCAGCGCATCTGGGCCTGGGCGGTCCGGATCGCGCCGCGTGCGGCCCGCCCGCGGGTGGACAGCTCCGGCCGGGTGGCGTGGATCTCGCTCACCCAGTTCGTCCGGGCCACGGTCATCGTCGCGATCACGGATGCGGTCGGGGTGATGATCGCGGCCTCGATCCTGCAGGTGCAGTTCGTGTTCGCGATCGGCGTGCTGGTGTTCATCGGCGCGTTCATCCCGATCGTGGGCGCCTTCGTCGCCGGCACCGTTGCGGTGCTGGTCGCGTTCGTCGACCACGGCATCGTGATCGCCCTGTTCATGCTCGGCGCGGTCGTGCTCGTGCAGCAGATCGAGAGCCACGTGCTGCAGCCGTTCCTGATGGGACGGTTCGTCGCCATCCATCCGCTGGGCATCATCGTCGCGATCGCCGCCGGCATCCTCGTCGCCGGCATCGCCGGAGCGCTCGTCGCCGTCCCGTTGGCCGCCGCGGCCAACGCCGTCGTCCAGCATCTCGCCGAGGACACCCGCGTGGGCGAGGATCCAGAGGACGCCCTGGAGCACGACTACGGCGGATCCGCTCCGCCCACCGACGAGGATGATGACGGCGCGGTCGGTGACACCGAGGACGCGGACATCGCGGACGCGCTCGACCCGGCGCCCGCGGATGGCGGCGAGGCCGACAAGGGTCGCGATGACTGACGTGGTGCAGGTGTCGGTCGACGACATCGAGCGGGCCGCCGAGACGGTGAGCCATCTGGCACTGCGCACCCCGATGGAGGGCGCGCGCTGGCTCTCCGCCCTGACCGGCAGCCGGGTGAACCTCAAGTGCGAGAACCTCCAGCGCACCGGGTCCTTCAAGATCCGCGGCGCGTACACCCGGATCTCCCGGCTCTCCGACGAGGAGAAGGCCCGAGGCGTCGTGGCGGCGTCGGCGGGCAACCACGCGCAGGGGGTGGCGCTCGCCGCGCAGGCGCTGGGCATCAAGGCGACGGTCTTCATGCCCGAAGGCGCGCCGATCCCCAAGGAGAACGCCACCCGGGGATACGGCGCCGAGGTCGTCTTCCACGGTCGCTACCTGGAGGACTCACTGGCCGAGGCCCGCGAGTTCGAGGAGCGCACCGGCGCGGTGCTGATCCATCCGTTCGACAACGCCGACATCGTCGCGGGACAGGGGACGTGTGGCCTCGAGATCCTGGAGCAGGTGCCGGACGTCGAGACGGTCGTCGTCCCGTGCGGCGGAGGCGGACTGCTGAGCGGCATCGCCATCGCGGTGAAGGCGAAGCGCCCGCAGGTGCGCATGGTCGGCGTCCAGGCCGCGGGTGCCGCCGCCTTCCCGGCCTCGCTCGAGGCGGGACGCCCGGTCAAGCTCGAGTCGATGTCGACCATGGCGGACGGCATCGCGGTCGGCCTGCCGGGAGCGGTGACGTTCACCGCCGTACGCGACCTGGTCGACGAGATCGTCACGGTGTCGGAGGGCTCGCTGTCGCGCGCGGTGCTGACCGTCCTGGAGCGGGCGAAGATGGTGGTCGAGCCGGCGGGAGCCGCGGCCGTCGCGGCGATGATCGACGACCCGTCCCGCTTCGGTACGCCGACGGTCGCCGTCCTCTCGGGCGGCAACATCGACCCGCTGCTGCTCGGCAAGGTGATCCAGCACGGCATGGCCGCCGCCGGTCGTTACCTCAACCTCCGGCTGCGCATCCCCGACAGCCCCGGCGGCCTGGCCCATCTGCTCGGCGACATCAGCGAAGCCGGAGCGAACGTGATCGAGGTGTCGCACGCACGGATCGACGCCGACCTGTCGCTCGACGAGGTCGAGGTGCACCTGCAGCTGGAGACCCGCAGTGAGACCCACGCGCTGGCGCTGGTCGCCACGCTGCGGGAGCACGGCTATCACGTCTTCGATTAGCCGGGTCGGCGTCAGGCCACCTCGCGAGCGAGCTCGCTTCGGTCTCGCTGCGGGCGTTCAGCCTCGACTCCGTCGAGCCTGAGCGTCCTCGCTCTAGACGGTGAAAGGCACCGCGCTGACGATCGAGATCTTCGCGGTGCGGCCGTTGGGCTGCTCGAAGTCGACCGTCTCGCCGGCCTTGTGGCCGAGCATGGCGGCGCCGAGCGGCGACTCGGGGGAGTAGACCTCGATGTCGGTGTGGTCCTCCGCGATCTCGCGGGCGCCGAGCAGGAACGACTCCTCGTCGTCGTCGCCGTCGTAGCGATAGCTGACGACCTTGCCGGCCGAGACCGTCTGGTCGTCGGCGGCAGCCTCGGTGGTGGCGCCGCTGAGCATCTCCTCGAGCTGCCGGATGCGGGCTTCGTTGGTGCCCTGCTCGTCCTTGGCGGCGTGGTAGCCGCCGTTCTCCTTGAGGTCGCCCTCGTCCCGCGCGGAGCTGATCCGATCGACGATCTCGGCGCGCAGGGGACCACGCCGCTCCTCGAGCTCGGCGTGGAGCCGGTCGAAGGTCTGCTGGGTCAGCCAGGTCATGCGGAACTCCTCGAGAGACGCGTGGATACACGCCCATGTGATGTCGGTGTGTGGGTGGTGCGCCACCGGTCGGAACTACGTCGCTGGTTGCGTCGTCGCGGCGCGGCCAGAAGCGAGGAGTCTACCAAGAGGCAAGGGCCAAACCCATAAACGAGCACCTCGTGTGGGGGCTGTCAGGCCACCTCGCGCGCAAGCGCGCTTCGGTCTCGCTGCGGCCGTTCCGCCCCGGCTCCGCCGGGCCGGAACGTCCTCGCTCGTCACCGAGGTCTGTTCTGCCCGTCGGCGATGCAGCCCGGTACGTCGATCGCGGAGGCCCGTCGGTCGGTCCGGACGCGCACCTGGTTCATGCCCGAGGTGGGCCGGAAGTGGAGCTCGCCGACGACGGAGTGGTCGCTCGCCAGCGCCTCGACCGTGCAGGAGGCGCCGGTCGTGCCCGAGGACACGCGCACGTCGACCCGGACCGTCACCGCGTGGTCGTCGACCACCTCGAACCCGTCCAGCTGCGACTCGACCTTCGGCGTCGACTCCACGAACGCCGCCCACAGCAGCCAGCCGAGCGCCACCACCGCCAGCAGGGCGACCGCGGCGACCGTGACCGGACGCCGCCACGCCGGCGGCGCGGCGTACCGCTCGGTCAGGGTCTGGTCCACGCCGTCGATGCTCCCACCTAGGCTTGGTCCCATGTCCCAGGACCCTGCCGGGGGCGCGCGCCCGGGCGCCGGCCTCCGGCTGATGCATGTGCACGCCCATCCCGACGACGAGTCGAGCAAGGGCGGCGCCTCCACCGCCAAGTACGTCGCCGAGGGTGTCGATGTGCACGTGGCCACCTGCACAGGTGGCGAGCGCGGGTCGATCCTCAACCCCAAGATGGACCGGCCCGAGATCTCCGCCAACATCACCGAGGTGCGCAAGCAGGAGATGGAGCGGGCCCGCGACATCCTCGGCGTCCGGCAGGACTGGCTGGGCTTCGTCGACTCGGGCTGGCCCGAGGGCGACCCGAAGCCGCCGCTGCCCGAGGGCTGCTTCGCCCTGGTGCCGTTGGAGGAGTCCACCGAGCGACTGGTCCGGGCTGATCCGCGACTTCAAGCCGCACGTCCTCACGACGTACGACGAGAAGGGCGGCTACCCGCACCCCGACCACATCCGGTGTCACGAGGTGAGCGTGGCGGCGTTCGCGGCGGCCGGTGACCCCGAGCGCTTCCCCGACGCGGGTGCGCCGTGGCAGCCGCTCAAGCTCTACTACCACCACGGCTGGAGCTACGCGAAGATCAAGTCGATCCACGACGCGATGATCGAGCACGGCCTGGAGTCCCCGTACGCCGAGCGCCTGGAGAGCTGGGAGCGCGACGACGAGTGGGACAAGCGCCTGACGACCCGGGTCGAGTGCAGCGACTACTTCGGGGTCCGCGACCAGGCCCTCCTGGCGCACGCGACCCAGATCGACCCCGACGGGTTCTGGTTCTCGATCCCGCGCGAGCTGCAGGTCGCCACCTGGCCGACCGAGGACTACGAGCTGGTCACCAGCCATGTGGAGACGTCGTTGCCGGAGGACGACCTGTTCGCCGGCATCCCCGGTCGCTGAGCCGACCGGCACCTGAGACACTGGTGGCATGACCGGCATCGTCGCCCTGGCGGCTGCCTCCGACCCGAGGCCCGACGAGAACAACGTCGTCGCCGGGTGGGTCGGCTTCGCCGTCATGATCGGGCTGATCATCGCGGTCGTGTTCATCCTGCGGAGCTTCACCCAGCAGCTGAAGAAGGTGGACGCCGCCAGGGACGCCGGCGTCTACGGCGACGTTCCCCGGTCCGACGAGACCGAAGGGTCCACGGGATCCGACGAGTCCGGGGGCTCCGAGGGGTCGGAGCACCCGCCGACGCCCCATCAGCAGCGCTGAGCCAGGCTCAGGCCGCCCGGCGTACCACCCGCACCAGGCAGTCCCACGCGGTCGTGGCCTCCGCTGGGTCGTGCACGTGCTCGGGCCCGCCGACCTCCCGCGGGACGCGCCCCGCTCGCATCACCTCGAAGCTCTCGCCGCCGAGGTCGGCGAGCACGTCCTCCGCCGTCATCAGCACGGCAGGATCCGTCGGGCCGCCGGTGCCCTCCGTCAGGTTGGAGGAGTCGTGGGCGACGAGGAGGAAGGTGCCACCCACGTCCAGGGACCGGAAACCGCGGCGAACCGCCTCCCGGCGTTCGGCGGCCGCGAGCTGGAGGTAGGCGACCAGGCAGAGGTCGTACGCCGACTCGTCCTCGCCCCGCTCCCAGGTCGTCGCGTCCGCGCAGACCCACGCGACGTCGAGGCCGTCACCCTGGGCCGCGATCGTCCTGCCCTTGTCGAGGCCGGCCTGGGCGAAGTCGACCGCCGTGACCTGCCAGCCCCGGCGGGCCAGCCAGATGGCGTTGCGCCCCTCGCCCGCGGCCAGGTCGAGGGCACGGCCGGGCGGAAGATCGGTCAGCTCGGCCTCGACGAACTGGTTGGGGCCGGCCGACCACACGAGCTCGCCCGCGCGGTACCGCTCGTTCCACTCGTCGGCGTCCATGGCGCCGACGCTAGCGTCCGCGTCCCGCGGCGGTGGATCGGGAGGGACCCGACGTCGAGGGATCGTGCTCGGCCCACTCCCGGGTCTCAGAGCATGGCGAGCGCCATCAACGCCATGACCGAGGCCATGACCGCCTCGCACGACGCGGAGAGCCGCGATCGCACACCCGGGGCTCGGTGGGCCAGCCGGACGGCCAGTGCGGCCACCAGCACCATGATCAGAGCGACCGCCAGCGAAACGGGGCCCGGCAGGAGCATCCCGGAGGACGAGTCCGCGCCGGCCATGGCCGACGTACCCGACATGTCCGACATGCCGGTCATGGCGTGCCCCGTCCCCGCCGGGACCGCAGCGTTCGCCGTGGCGGCCGGGAGCAGCATCGTGACCATCACCACGGCCATGAGCCCGACCCGCCAGTAGTGGCCGAGGACCGCGCGGTCCGACCCGCGGACGGCGCACCAGAGCACCATCACGGCGAAGAGGCCGCACCCGAGCCACGCCCAGTCGGCAGACGGCGTCCATCGGAGCAGGGGCAGCATGGCGGCCCCCATCACGCCGTGCCATGCCTCGACGTCGACCGGGACCCGGTCACGGGTCGACCCGGAAGGACCTCGGATCACGCTGTAGGCGCACCACACGACGACAGCCGCGAGCACGACGGTCAGTACGCCGCACACAGACGGCGGCAGCATGCGCTCAACATCCGGCCTCAGGCCGGCGCCGTCAACGGCAACCTCAGCGATTGCTTGTCCGCCGGTCGCGGCTGATCCGGCCGCACCCTAGTGTCGGGGGATGTACGACGTCGCGCTCACCGTCGCGGCCTGCGTCCGGTCCGGCACGCGCGTCGACGTCGCGTGGCTGGTCTCACGGGAGGGGCCGCCGCCGGACCCGTCCGAGGCGCTCGCGCTGACTCCCGGTGGTGGACGCAACGGTCACGTCTGGGGCGGCGCCGCCGACGACCAGGTCGTCGAGCGGGTGGCCACGATCGGCCAGGGCCGCGTGTTCCCGGTCGAGGTGGGGGAGTACGACGCCGCCCTGGCCGGCCAGACCGCGATCGGTCCTGGCGTCGTCCTCGCCCTGCCGGCCGACTCCCTGCCCGTCGAGCTGTGGGAGCGACTGGTCGGCCGCGAGCCCGTCTGCCTGGTCACCGATCTCGACGCGGACGGCTCGGCCACGGGGACGCGGCTCGTCGGTGCGGCCCAGGTCGAGGCCGAAGGAGGCGATGTCGTCGCCGCCTGGTCATCGGGGCGTAGCACGGTGTCGGTCGCCGAGGGGCACGTGGTCACGGTGCTGCGACCGGTGCCGACCCTGGTCGCCGCCGGGCCCGGACCCGTGGGCGACGCCGTGGCGCGCATCGCCGACGTCGTCGGCTGGCGCGTCCACCGGGCTCCGGTGCCCGGCTCGGCCATTCCCCTGGTCGTCGGCCTGACGGTGCTCGACTCCCTGGTCGTGACCGGGCACGACGACGAGGTCGCCGGCAGGATCCTCGAGGCCGGCTTGTCCGGCCGGGTCGGCTACATCGGTGTCGTGGCACCGCGCGCCCGCCAGGAGGCCCGGTTGACGTGGCTCACCGATCGCAACGTCTCCGGTCTCGAGCGCATCCACGGACCGGCCGGCCTCGACATCGGTGCCCGTACGCCGGGAGAGGTGGCGGCCGCCGTCGTCGCCGAGGCGATCGCCGCCCACCGTCGTGACGCCCAAGCGATTCCTTAAGGACGCGTCGGATCGGGGCCCGGGCGACCTACAGTGGAGCCACGGCAGTTCCGTGTAGGAGGCGAGCGCGATGAACGACGCGTCGACCGACGGCGTCCAGGTGTTGCGCGCCCTGTGGTCGGCCGACGACCGTGACCGAGCGGAGATCGACGAGGAGTCCGGATCGGTCACGCCCTGCCGCAACATGAAGGACGTGACCTTCGACGGGTTCGGAACGCCGGGCGCCGACCTCAAGGAGGCGTGGCGCGAGCGCCTGACCCGCGAGGGCAAGCTCGGCTCCGGGAGCCTGGCTGACCTGGTCAACGGTTCGGTCGACGGCCCGCGCGACGCATGAGTCGGGCCGCCCGATGACGCGGCCCGAGTCGGTGCCGGCCCTCAGCGCCGCGCTGCAGGACGTCGGATACCTTGCGGACCGCGGCCTGGCCACCACCGTGCACGTCGCTCTCACGCTCGATCGGCCGTTGCTGCTCGAGGGTGAGGTCGGGGTCGGCAAGACCGAGCTGGCCAAGGCCTTGGCGCAGGTGCTCGACCGTCGCCTGATCCGGCTCCAGTGCTACGAGGGCATCGACACCAACCAAGCGCTCTACGAGTGGGACTACGCCAGGCAGATGCTCGCCATCCGCGCACTGTCGGAGCACCAGCTCGCCGATGATGGTTCCGTCGACGCGCTGTTCGGCCCGCGCTTCCTCCTCGAGCGGCCTCTCCTCGACGCGGTGAAGACGGGTGCCGGCGCCGTCCTGCTCGTCGACGAGGTCGACCGGGCCGATGACGAGTTCGAGGCGTTCCTGCTCGAGCTGCTCTCCGACTTCGCGATCACCATTCCCGAGATCGGCACGATCGTCGCCGAGAAGCCGCCGCTGGTCGTGCTGACCAGCAACCGCACCCGTGAGCTGCACGACGCCCTCAAGCGTCGGTGCCTCTACCACTGGGTCGGCTTCCCCTCGGCGGAGCGCGAGCTCGAGATCGTCCAGGTGCGGGCGCCGGGCATCTCCCGCAGCCTGGCCGAGGCCGCCGTGGCGGCCGTCCACCGCCTGCGCGAGATGGACCTCGCCAAGCCGCCCGGTGTGGCCGAGACGATCGACTGGGTGCAGACCCTCGACGTCGTCGGCGCCGAGGAGCTCGAGCCCGGTGTCGCCGGCGACACGCTCGGTGCCGTGGTCAAGGACCGCGACGACCTCGAGCAGGTGCGCGAGGACCTCGGCTGGGTCACCTCCGGTGCCTGAGGCCGCTCCGGACTTCACACCGATGCTGGTCGGCTTCACGGTCGAGCTGCGGAGGGCGGGGCTCGTGGTCGGCTCGGGAGACGTGCTGACCTACTGCGCGGCCGCCACGGTGGTCGACGTGACCGACCTGGTCGACCTCTACTGGGCCGGTCGCTGCACCCTGGTCACCAAGCGCGAGCAGGTGCCGACGTACCACCGCACCTTCGTCTCCTACTTCCTCGGCGAGCCCGGCACCTCACCCGGAGCATCGCCGTTCCCGGAGGTCGCCCGGGCCGAGGCACTGGCGACGCTCCAGATCGCCGAGACCGAGCAGCACGGCGAGGAGAAGGACGAGCAGCGGGCCGAGCTCGGGTACGCCGCGGCGAAGGCGTCGACGGTGAAGACCAAGAGCTTCGCCGCCTGCACGCCCGAGGAGCTGGCCGCGCTGCGCCGGATCATGCGCACCATGCGGCTGGCCCCGCCGCGTCGGCGTACCCGGCGCACGGTCGCGACGCACCACGGTCGGCTGCCCGACCTGCGGCGCACGGTCCGCGAGTCGATGCGGCTGCACGGTGAGCCCGGCGCGATCCACCGGCGCCGTCGACGGCTGCGCACCCGACGGCTGACCCTGCTGCTCGACGTCTCGGGGTCGATGGCCGACTACTCCCGCAACCTCGTGCAGTTCGCGCACACCTCGACCCGCGCCGCCGACCGGGTCGAGGTCTTCTGCTTCGGCACCCGGCTGACCCGGATCACCCGCGAGCTGGAGCACCGGCGTCCCGACCTGGCGCTCGACCGCGCCGCGGCCGCGGTGACCGACTGGGAGGGCGGGACGCGGATCGGCTCCTGCCTCGACGAGTTCGTACGCCGCTGGGCTCGCCGCGGCCTGACCCGCGGCGGCATCGTGGTGATCTGCTCCGACGGGCTCGACCGCGGCGACCCCGAGCTGCTCGAGTCGGCGATGCAGCGGCTGGCGCGGCTGTGCCACCGCATCGTCTGGCTCAACCCCCACGTGGGCGATCGTGGCGGCGTCACGCCCGACACCCTGGGCATGATGGTGGCCGAGCCGTACGTCGACGAGCTGCTGTCCGGCCACGACCTCGCCAGCCTCGGCGAGTTCGCCCGGGTGCTGGCCACCCTGCGGTGACCGATGGACCGACGCTGGAGGAGGAGCCCGTGCAGTGGAGCGTGACGGCGCAGGCCGCGGGTGACCGGGAGCTGAGCCGCGAGGAGATCGTCGAGCTCGCCGACGCGGTCGCCCCTGCCGGCGGCATCGCCTCCGGCATCGGGCAGACGGCGTACGGCGCGCAGCTGCTCGTGGAGGCCGACACCCGGGAGGGGGCCGTGGAGAAGGGCGCTGCGATCTTCACGGCCGCGGCCCACCGCGCCGGGCTCCCGTCGTGGCCGATCTCCGCGATCTCGGCCATGAACGAGGACGAGGACGACGAGGTCGAGGGGCTGTGACCAGGCGATGATCCGGCTGTGATCCGGTTGGGCTCGCTCGCGGGGTACCCGTTCGAGGGCCCGCGGCTGCTCGCGGGCTGGACCGTGCCGGCCGTCCCGGCGGTGTACGCCGTGATGTACCGGCCCGACGAGAGCACCGAGTCGTACGCCGTGATCTACGTCGGCCACTCCGAGGACCTGGCCACCGAGCGCCTCCCCTTCCGGCACCCGCGGTCGGCCTGCTGGGTCAAGCGGGCCGGGAGCAAGTGGAAGCTGCACGTGGCGTGGTTCGAGGTGCCGGGCGGCCAGACGGGTCACCGCAAGCAGATCGCCGAGGAGCTGTGCGCGGTCTACCACCCCGGGTGCAACGAGCAGCAGTTCGACCGCACCTGGAAGGACGAGTGGATCCAGGACTACACCGCACCGACCTGGGGTCCGCTCGACGACGGACCGCCAGCCACCGTCCGGCTGAGGTGCGTGCGGTCAGACCGTGACCGACTCCTCGTCGGGGTGGTAGCCGACGCCCTCGCCCAGCCGGGATCGGCGCGTGCCCGACGCCGGTAGAGCCGGCGGGCGCTCGGCTGGCTGGGGTCCGCGCGGGGTCACGCTGGTGACGATCTGCTCGGCCATGCCGTAGAGCAGCGGCAGGGCGCCGGCGACGACCCCGCCGGTGCGGTTGATGTGCCGCACGTCCTGCATGATCGGCGCGGCGTTGGCGCCGATCTGCTGCACGATCTCGGCGCACTCCTCGAGGTTGGCGGCGATCCGGGTGAGCTGGGTGCCGACGAGGTACAGGTAGATCGCGAGTCCCGCGATCAGCAGCACGATGTCGACGACCGACAGCACGACGAGCGTGGTCACATCCGCACCTTTCCGAGGACCCGGCCGAGGAACAGGTGGTGCTGGAGGCCCTCGGCCAGCACTGCCTCCACACCGCCGGCGGTGACGCCGATGAGCGCGGCGTCCTGGGTGTTCTGCTCGGCCGCCTTCAGGGTCTCCTTGACGGCGGCGACGCGGATGTCGATGGTGCGGACCTCCATCACCAGGATGGTGAGCAGGGCGGCCACGGCGAGGACGACGACGAAGCCGCCGATCACCAGGCCCCACCAGAGGTGTCGGCTGGAGTCGCTGAGGAGCGGCACCACCGGCGCGACGGAGAGGACGGTCATCTCAGCCTCCCAGCCTGGCGCGGCCGCGCTGCAGCCCGCCGATGATCTCGGTCGCGTGGTCGATGGTCGTGTTCAGGTCCGTGAGGGCCGCGGTGTGGCGGACCGAGTCGCCGAGCGAGGCGTCGATGTCCCGCGCCTGTCGACCGATCTTCGCGGCGAGCACCAGGATCGGGACGACCAGCGCGACCACCACGAGCACGACGACGATCCCGAGCGTGTAGCCGACGGTCCAGCCGGCGGCGGCGAGGGGCGTCATCAGATCGCCTCGACGAAGTCGCGGACCGGCTTCAGGCTGGCGTTCACCGACGGGAGTACGTCGGGCACGGTGCTGGTGCGCTCGGCGATCACGCCTACCCCGCCGATGACGTCGCCAAGAGTCGACGACACCGCCCTGAGGTGGAGGATCACGCGCAGCAACCCGAGCGCGGCCACGGCGATGATCACCGCTGCGATCACGATGGTCACCCAGGCGACGAGGGGCATGAGGTCAGGCCTCCTTCGGCGGGCAGCAGCTTGGCGACGGACCCGCCGTACCGGGCGGCACCGCTCGCGACGGCGGCGACCGTGCGGTCGGTGGTCGCGAGCGCATCGGGAAGGCCGTCGACCTCGCCTGCGAGCTGGACTCCGCCGGCCAGGATGTCGTCGGACGCGCCACGGATCCGTTCGAGCGCCGCGAGCACCCGGTTGAGCAACGCCACCAGCACGGGCGCGATCACGACCAGCAGCAGGATGTTGCCGATCCACCACAGGACCATGTCGACTCCTCAGCCTCGGGCGGGTTGGTAGGGGAGACAGAACCGGCGGAACACCCGCATCAGCGCGAGTCGCCCGGCCTGGACGCCGATCGCGAGGCCGCTCGCCGACGACGCGCTGACGCCGTCCAGGGACTCGCCTCGCTCGATCGCGCCGATCCGCTGCTGCATGTTCGTCGCGAACTGGCCCATCAGCACCGTGGTGACGTCGGAGATCATCCCGCGGCCGTACTGCGCGGCTGCCCCGGAGAGCTGGAGGTCCTGGTCGAGGCTGACCTGGGTGCCGGATCCCGCCGGCACGAGGTGCGCGGTGATCTTCATGGCCGCCTGGCCGCGCCCCTTCTGGTCGGCGCCGGCCGCGTCGATGACCATCCGTCGGGCCGTGTCGTCGCGTTCGAGGATCTTGGCCTTGCCCGCGAACTGCAGCTTGACCGGCCCCATCCGGATGCCGACGGTCCCGCCGTACGTCTCGTCGCCGAGGTCCTCGGTGAGCTCGGCGCCGGGGAGGCACGCGGCCACCTGCGGGACGTTTCCGAAGAACTCCCAGACCTTGTCGACCGGCTCCGCGACGTCGAACTGGTTCTTGATCAGCATCGCCTCACGCCTCCGCTTCGCTGAGGTACTGCGCCGGGTCGGCGGCGAACGCCTGCGAGCAGGCGACCCGGCAGAACCAGTACGTCGTGCCCGCGTGCTCCACGGGGAAGTGCGCGTCGTCGGCGGTCACGGTCATCCCGCACACCGGGTCGAGGACCTCGGTGGCGGCGGGTGCCGCGGCTCGGGGTTGCCAGCGTGAACTCCCCGGCCGCCCGGCGCTGGACGAGCTCGGCGAGCACACTCACCGCGATCTCCTGGTGGCTGGTGCGGCCGAGGTCGAGCCCGACGGGCGTGTGGACCCGGTCCAGCTGGTGCCGGGGTACGCCGCGCTCGGCGAGGTAGGCGAGCAAGGACTCGCCTCGCTTGCGGGACGCGACCAGGCCGACGAACGCGGGAGCGGCCGACACCGCGAGCGCCACAGCCTCCTCGTCACCGTGGCCCTGCGAGGCGATCACCACGATCGAGCGGGTGTCGACGTCGGCCTCGGTGAGGTCGGCTGCGGGCAGGACCCGGGCCTTCCAGCCGAGCGTCCCGGCCAGGTCGGCGAGGGTGCGGGTCATGGGGAGCTGCCGACGACCAGCAGGTCGAGGGCGGGGACCACGGGTTCGACGTAGATCTGCAAGGCGCCCTCGCTCTGACAGGACATCGGGATGTAGACCATCCCGTCGGGAAGCTGTGCCTGCGGGACGTCGGTCGTGCCGAGGAACAGCAGCCGCGGCTCGCGGCTCTCGATGACGCGCACCGCCTCGCGGAGCACCACCGGCTCGGCGCAGGCACCGCCGATGAAGCCGTAGAGCTGACCGTCGCGGGTGATGATCGCCCGCGAGCCCGTCTGGCCCGAGGACGGGCCCTGGCGCCAGACGACCGTCGCGAGGGCGAACTCCTCCCCGCGACGCGCCAGCTCGGCGGCCTGCTCGACGATGTCCCAGCTCTCGTTGCCCATCCCGCTCGCCGGCCTCAGTCGTCCGTCTTCACCGGCGGGGCGCCGGAGACGTCGTGGCGCTGGGTGATCGCCTCGTGCACGCGGTCCGGGAGCAGGGGCATGTCGATGTTCCGGACGCCGGGGCGCTGCCCGACCCGCGGACGGCGTCGATCACGGCGTTCACGAAGGCGGCCGGGCCGCCGACGGTCGCGCACTCCCCGATCCCCTTGGCACCGATCGGGTGGTGGGGGCAGGGGGTGACGACCTCGTGCAGCTCCCAGCCCGGCGTCTCCCAGGCCGTCGGCAGCAGGTAGTCCATGAAGTTGGAGCCGATGCAGTTGCCCTCGGCGTCGAAGGTGATGAACTGCATGCTGGCCATCGCATAGGCCTCGGTGAGCCCACCCATGATCTGGCCCTCGACCACCATCGGGTTGATGCGCACGCCGCAGTCGTCGACAGCCACGAACCTGAGCACGTCCCAGACGCCGGTCATCGGGTCGACCTCGACCGTCGCGATGTAACAGGCGAACGGCCAGGTGAGGTTGGGCGGGTCGTAGTAGGCGTTGCCCTCCAGGCCGGGCTCCATGCCGTCAGGCATGTTGCTGTACGCCGCCATCGCGCACTCCTGGATGGTGACGCCCTGGGCCGGGTTGCTGCGTACGTAGAACCGGCCGAGCTCCCACTCGACGTCCTCCTCCGACACCTCGAGGAGGTGGGCGGCGAGCTTGCGGGCCTTGGCCCGGATCTTGCGCGAGACCATCGCGACCGCGGCGCCGGCGACCGGGGTGCTCCGGGAGGCGTAGGTGCCCATGCCGAAGGGCGCGGTGTCGGTGTCGCCCTCCTCGACCACGATGTCCTCGGCCGGGATGCCGAGCTCGTGGGCGACGATCTGAGCCCACGTCGTCTCGTGGCCCTGCCCCTGCGACTTGGCGCCGGTGCGGAGGATCGCCTTGCCGGTCATGTGCACCCGCAGCTCGGCGGAGTCGAACATCTTGATGCCGAGGATGTCGTACTCGCGACTGTTGCCGGCACCCAGCGGCTCGGTCATCGTCGAGATCCCGATGCCGAGCAACCGGCCTCGTGAGCGCGCCTCCGCCTGCTGCTGGCGGAAGTCGGCGTACCCGATGGCGTCGAGCCCGACCTGGAGGCACTTGGCGTACTGCCCGGAGTCGGTGAGGAATCCGAACGGCGTGCGGTGCGGGAAGTCGTCGTCGCGGACGAAGTTGACGCGGCGGAGCTCCGCCGGGTCCATGCCCAGGTCGCCGGCGGCGGCCTCGACCATCCGCTCCTGGAAGAACATCGCCTCGGTGACCCGGAACGAGCACCGGTAGGCGACGCCCCCGGGCGCCTTGTTCGTGTAGACCCCGCGAGCCGTGAGGTGCGCCGTCGGAATGTCGTAGCAGGCGAACGCCGAGTGCATCAGGCCGATCTTGAACTTGCTCGGCTGGGCGTCGGCGAAGAACGCGCCGTGGTCCGACGTCGTGTGCATGCGGACGCCGAGGATCCGGCCGTCCTTGCGCAGCGCCAGCTCGCCGTCCAGGTAGACGTCGCGCGCGAAGCCGGTGGAGATCAGGTTGCCGGTGCGGTCCTCGATCCACTTCACGGGCCGCTCGGTGAGGATCGAGGCGAGGATCGAGACCACGTAGCCGGGGTACACCGGCACCTTGTTGCCGAAGCCGCCGCCCAAGTCGGGGGAGATGATGCGGATCTGGTGCTCGGGCAGCTCCGCGATCAGCGCCACGGCCGCGCGCACGATGTGCGGCGCCTGGGTGGTCATGTAGACCGTCAGCTTGCCGGTCGCCCGGTCGAAGTCGGCGATCGAGCCGCAGCACTCCAGGGGTGACGGGTGCGAGCGCGGGTAGTGCAGCGAGATCTTCGAGACCACGTCGGCCTGCGCAAACGCCTGGTCGGTGCGCTCCCGGTCGCCGACCTCCCAGTCGAAGGCGACGTTGTCGTGCTGGTTCTCCTTGTCGTCGCGGATCAGTGGCGCACCCTCGGCCTGGGCCTGGCTCGGGTTGACGATCGGCGGCAACGGCTCGTAGTCGACCTCGATCGCCTCGCACGCGTCCTTGGCGATGTAGGGGTCGTCGGCGATGACGCAGGCGACCTCCTGGCCCTGGAAGCGGACCTTGTCGGTGGCGAGCACCGCCTGGGTGTCGTAGCTGAGTGTCGGCATCCAGGCGAGGTTCCGGGTCGCCATCATCTCGCCGGTGAGAACCAGCCGGACGCCGGGGATGTCGTAGGCCTTGCTGGTGTCGATCCTGGTGATCCGGGCATGCGCGAGCGGACTGCGCAGGATCTCCATGTGCAGCATCCCGGGCAGCACGACGTCGTCGATGTAGTGGCCACGCCCACGGATGAAGCGGTTGTCCTCGACCCGGCGGCGGTTCGCGCCCATCCCGCCGATCTTGATCTCGTCGAGGGCGCGGCTCTCGGTGCCGCTCGCGGTGGCGGTCATCTCAGCGCTCCTGTCCGTCGGCCGCGGCGGCACCGGGGTCCTCGCCGCGCTCGCGCGCGGCGGCCCTCAGCACCGCCTTGACGATGTTCTGGTAGCCGGTGCAGCGGCAGAGGTTGCCCGACAGGGCGAAGCGCACCTCGTCCTCGGTCGGGTCGGGGTTGGCGTTCAACAGGGCCCGCGAGGCCATCATCATCCCCGGCGTGCAGAAGCCGCACTGCAGGCCGTGCTCCTGCGTGAAGCCCTCCTGCACCGGGTCGAGCTCGCTGGCCGTGCCGAGCCCCTCGACCGTCTGCACCTCGTGCCCGTCGGCCTGGACGGCGAGCATCGTGCAGCTCTTGACCGGCGAGCCGTCGAAGAGCACGGTGCACGCGCCGCAGTTGGTGGTGTCGCAGCCGGTGTGGGTGCCGGTGAGCTGGAGGCCCTGGCGCAGCAGGTGGGCCAGCAGCAGACGCGGCTCGATGTCGAGGGTGCGGGGCTGCCCGTTGACGGTGATCGTGACCCGTCGTACCGGTACGTCGTCGTCGGGCTTGCCGGTGATCTCTTCGAACAGGCTGGTCATCGTCAGGCCGCCTCGGTCCGGGCTGGTGAGACCCGGGTCAGGATCCGGGTCACGAAGGTGTGGATGACGTGGCGCTTGTACTCGGCGCTGCCGCGGTGGTCGGACCTCGGCTCCGCGGCGGCGGCGGCGAGATCGGCCGCCCGGTCGACCGCGGCCTGGTCGAGGACCTGGCCGGTCAGCGAGTCCGCTGCCTCGCGGGCATCGATGGTCCGGCCGCCGACGCCGCTGAGGGCGATGCCGGCGCGGAGCACCCGGTCGCCGTCGAGCTCGACGGCCACGGCGGTGCCGGCCGTGGCGAAGTCGCCGACCCGGCGTTCGAGCTTGAGGAACCCTCCGACCAGCCGGCCCTTCGCCGCGGGCACGATCGCCTCGACCGCGATCTCGTCGTACGCCAGCGTGTTCTGGAAGGGGCCGGTCACGAGGTCGCCGATCGCGATGGTGCGGCGTCCGGCAGGGCCGTGGGCGACCACCCTTCCCCCGAGGGCGGTGATCACCGCTGCCCAGTCGCCCTGCGGGTCGGCATGGCACAGGGAACCGACCAGGGTGCCGCGGGTGCGGACGATCGGGTCGGCGATCAGCGGCGCGGCGGCGATCATGGTGGGCTGACGGTCGGCAAGCAGGATCGAGCGCTCCAGGTCCGCGTGGCGGCACAGGGCCCCGATGTGCAGGGCGCCCGCCTCGTCGAGACGGTGGTAGGCGAGGTCCGGCAGGTTGTTGATGTCGACCAGGAGCTCGGGTGAGGCGAAGCGGAGCTTGAGCAGCGGCACCAGGCTCTGCCCCCCGGCGAGCACCTTGGCCTCACCGTCGCCCTCGTGCAGCAGCGAGGTCGCCTCGGCGAGGGTGCGGGGGGCCTCGTAGCGGAAGCGCGACGGGAACACTCAGGACTCCTGACCGGGTACGAGCGGGTCCGGTGCCGCGTGTCGGGGCGACGCGGACGCGGGGTCGGGGATCGCGACCGGACCCGAGTCGATCGCCGTGGGATCGGGACGCGGCTCCTGGTGCGGGGGCCACGGACCCTGCACGGGCTGGCCGGCCACCTTGAGGTAGTCGACCAGCTGCGGGAACGCCCAGACCGTCGGGCTCAGACCCGTCTTGGGCGCGTTCTCGATCAGCTCGTACATGCGAGGGTTGCCCTCGTGGTGGCCGTCGGACTCGACTGGCACTGGACCCCCTCGTCTCTCCCCGGGCTCGCGCTGAACCCGAGGGGTGCACCCTGGACCCCCCACTGTGACCCCCGTCACCGGGCCGGGACAACCACCGGCTAAGCATTGGCTTACGTCGCCGGCTGCCGGGTTTCATCATGTGAAGTGGGTGAACCGCCGCTTCACACGGTGAGCTCACCGTGTGAAGTGCGGGCTCGACACCTTCACATGATGAAACCGTCGCGGATGAGCCGGGGGCCCGCACGAGGAGCGGCCGTCAGCTCCAGAGGGTGACGTGGACGGCGGGCTTGAAGCGGCCGTGGACGACGGCGCGGCCCCGGAGCATGGCCTGGGTGGCGCGCGGGGTGGTGATGAACCGGGTCATCTCCTCGGCCGCCGGGGGTGCCTGGCCGCTCGCCAGGGTGGAGATGTGCCAGGAGCCCTGGGCGCTCAGGCTGCGCCCGGGCACCTGCACGAGCTGTCCCGAGGCGAGGTCCTGGGCCACGGCGAAGGACAGCGTCAGCGAGATCCCCCGCCCGCGTTTGGTCTCCTCCAGCGCGGCCGCGTGGCTCTGGAAGATCTGCTGGCGCTCCTCCGGGACGCCGATCCGATGGAGCAGCGCCGTGGTCACCCCCGAGTCCTCGGCCGCCGACGGGCCGAGCAGCCACGTCTGCTGTCGTAGCGTCGTCGTGCTGGCGGGCCGCTCGAGCAGGCGGTTCCCGGGGCTGGCCACGGCGATGACCTGGTAGTTGAGGAAGAGCTTGCTGGTGACGTTGTTCTCCGGCCGCGCGATGCGAGGCCCGATCGTCGCGTCGACCGTCCGGGTCAGCAGCAACGACTCGAAGTGGGTCGTCCGGTGGCTGCTGAGCTCGACGTCGAGGTCCTTGGCCCGCTCGGCGAACAGGCCGATCAGGCCGGGCGCCGCGAACTCCGCGAAGAGGGTGGACGTGCCCAGTCGCAACAGGCGGCGGCCCTCGCCGGCGGCCCGCACCTCGAGCACCGTCCGGTCCTGGAGGCCGAGCAGCTCGACGGCTCTGCTCGCGAGGCGGAGACCGCCCGGGGTGAAGGCGAGTCCGGCCGACGTCCGGGTGAACAGCCGGTCGCCGAGCTCCTTGCGGAGCTGGCCCACGTGCAGCGAGATCGCGGCCTCGGTGACGCCGAACTCGGCGGCGGCAGCCTTCACGGACCCGAGTCGGACGACGGCCGCGAAGGCACGCAGCTGGGTCGGAGTCATCGGCTCTGCATGGCCTCCCATACCCGGGACGGCGTCAGCGGCATGTCGGCGTGGCGTACGCCGTAGGGCTCGAGGGCGTCGATGACGGCGTTGACCACCGCGGGCGGTGACCCCACCGTGGACGACTCGCCGACGCCCTTGGCCCCGATGGGGTGGTGCGGCGAGGGCGTCACGGTGGTGCCGGTCTCCCAGTCGGGCACCTCCAGAGCGGTCGGGATGAGGTAGTCCATCAGCGAGGCGTTGAGGCAGTTGCCCTGCTCGTCGAACGAGATCTGCTCCATCAACGCCATCCCCACACCGTCGGTCAGCCCGCGGTGGATCTGCCCCTCGACGATCATCTCGTTGATCCGGGTGCCGCAGTCGTCCACCGCGACGAACCGCCGCACGGTGACCACCGCGGTGCCGGGGTCGACGTCCACGACGCAGATGTAGGCCCCGAAGGGGTAGGTGAGGTTCTGCGGGCTGTAGGTGACGTGGTCCTCCAGGACACCCGACAGCTCGTCCGGCAGGTCGGCGTCGCCGTAGGCGGCCGCGGCGATCTCGCGCATCGTCATCTGCGCGGACGGCACACCCCGCACCGAGAAGGTGCCGCGGCTCCAGTCGAGGTCGGACGGCGAGACCTCGAGCAGGTGCGCGGCGATCTCGCGACAGCGGTCGCGGAGCTTGCGCGCGACCAGGACCGCGGCTGCTCCCGATACCGGCGTCGATCTGCTGCCGTACGTCCCCAGCCCGTACGGCGTGCTGTCGGTGTCGCCGTGGACCACCTCGATGTCGTCGGGATGGATGCCGATCTCCTCGGCCACGATCTGGGCGAACGTGGTCTCGTGGCCCTGTCCCTGCGTCTGCACCGAGATGCGCACGACCGCGGTGCCGGTGGGGTTGATCGTGAGGTCGCAGCCGTCGACCATGGCGAGGCCGGCGAGGTCCATGTCCTTACGGGGTCCCGCCCCGACGGCCTCGGTGAAGAACGCGACGCCGATGCCCATCAGCTCGCCCTTCACCCGGCGTTCGGCCTGCTCGGCCCGGAGCTCGTCGTAGCCGGCGATGCGGAGGGCCTCGGCCATCGCGGCCGGGATAGTTCCCGGAGTCGTAGACCCAGCCGGTCCGGCTGACGTAGGGGAACTGGTCGGGCTGGATGAAGTTCCGCAGGCGCAGCTCGACGGGGTCGATCTGCAGCTCGTCGGCCAGGATGTCGACCATCCGCTCGACGAGGTAGACCGCCTCGGCGATCCGGAAGGAGCAGGCGTACGCCACGCCGCCGGGCGCCTTGTTGGTGTGCACGGCGGTCATCGAGCAGTAGCCGGCCTCGAGGTCGTAGCTGCCGGTGAAGACCCCGAAGAACCCGCCGGGGAACTTCGACGGGGTCGCGGCCCCGTTGAACGCGCCGTGGTCGGCGAGCACGTGGCTGCGCACCGCCAGGATCTTCCCGTCGCGGGTGGCCGCGATCTCGCCCTGCATCACGTAGTCGCGCGCGAAGCCGCTGGCGACGAGGTTCTCGGTGCGGTCCTCGACCCACTTCACCGGCTTGCCGGTGACCATCGAGCCGACGATCGCGCAGACGTAGCCGGGGTAGATCGGCACCTTGTTGCCGAAGCCGCCGCCGACGTCGGGCGCGATCACCCGGATCCGGTGCTCCTCGATGCCGGTGAACCGCGCCAGCAGGGTGCGGTGGGCGTGCGGCGCCTGCGTGGTCGACCACAACGTGAGCCGCTCGTCGATGCGGTCGTAGTCAGCGACGGCGCCGCAGGTCTCCAGGGGTGCGGGGTGTACCCGTGGGAAGACGATCTCCTGCGCCAGCGTGACGTCCGCGCGTTCGAAGACCGCGGCGGTCGCCGCCGCATCACCGGTCTCCCACTCGAAGCAGAGGTTGTCGGTCTTGCCGGGCAGGTCGTCTCGGATCACGGGGGTGTCGGGGTCGAGCGCGCGCCTCGCGTCGACCACGGGTGGGAGCGCGTCGTACTCGACCTCGATCAGCTCGAGCGCGTCGCGGGCGGCGTACCGGTCCTCGGCGACGACGAAGGCGACCTCCTGCCCCTGGAAGCGGACCTTGTCGGTGGCCAGCACCGACTGCCGGTCTCCCGGCAGCGTCGGCATCCAGGCCAGTCCACGCTCGGCGAGCATCGCGCCGGTGACCACGGCGCGGACCCGAGGGTGCGCCTCCGCGGCGAGGGTGTCGACGGAGACGATCCGGGCGTGGGCGAGCGGGGACCGCAGGATCGCGAGATGGAGCATGCCGGGCAGCTGGAGGTCGTCGGTGAAGCGTCCGCGTCCGCGGACCAGGCGACGGTCCTCCTTGCGCAGCATCGGGCCGTGACCGAACGGTCTCCCGTCGCGCTCGAGGGCGAGATCGGTCACGGCGCCTCCGGATGAGCCTCGGGCGGGTCGCCGGCGGTCCCGTCGGGATGGTCCGCGGCCCAGCGCACCGATCGGACGATGGTGGCATAGCCGGTGCAACGACAGATCTGACCCGAGATCGCCTCGCGGATGGTCTGCTCGCTCGGGTCCGGGTCGCGGTCGAGCAGGGCTCGCGCCGTGAGCAGCATCCCGGGGGTGCAGAAGCCGCACTGGAGGCCGTGGCACTCCATGAAGCCCTGTTGGACGGGGTCGAGCACGCCGTCGACCTCGAGGTGTTCGACAGTCTGGACGTCGTGCCCGTCGGCCATCGGGGCCAGGACCGTGCACGACTTCACCGGCTCGCCGTCGTAGAGCACGACACAGGCGCCGCAGTTGGTGGTGTCGCAGCCCCAGTGGGTGCCGGTCAGAGCGAGCTCGTCGCGCAGGAAGTGCACCAGCAGCATCCGCGCCTCGACGTCGCGAGTCACCAGCTCGTCGTTGACCGTCATCGAGACCTCCACGCGGCCCGGTCCTAGGCCGTCCGGTTCGCTGCCGCTCGGGCAGCGGCCGTGCGCAGGCTACGCCGCGTCAGCTCGGCGGCGAGGTGGCGCTTGTAGGCCTCGGTTCCGCGCGCGTCGGTGACCGGACGGCAGCCGGCAGCAGCCAGCCGGGCCGCCTCGGCGAAGGCGTCCTCATCGGGGGCGCGCCCGCGCAGCGCCGCCGAGACCTCGGGGATCCGCGTGGTGTTCGGACCGACCGCGGCCAGGCCGACCCTGGCGTCGGTGATCCGTCCGTCCTCGACCCAGATCGCGGCCCCGGCGGCAACGACCGCCCAGTCGCCTGCCCGCCGCTCGACCTTGAGGTAGGCGCTGCTCCCGTGGCGGCGCGCCGGGAGTCGCACCTCGGTCAACATCTCGGCGTGGCCCACCGCGGTCTCGTACGGGCCGCGGTGGAAGTCGTCCATCGGCACCTCTCGGGTGCCCGAGACCCCCTGGATGACGCAGACCGCGTCGAGCGTCGTGCACACGGAGGACAGGTCCTCCGACGGGTCGGCCTGGCAGAGCGCACCGCCGAGGGTGCCGCGGTTGCGAACGGGCGGGTCCGCGATGACCCGCTCGGCGTCGCGGAAGATCGGGAAGAGCTCCCAGAGCAGCTCGGACTCGAGGAGCTCGCGGTGACGTGTCATCGCGCCGATGCGGATCGTGTCGCCGTCCGACTCGATATAGCTCAGCGAGTCGTGGAGGTCGTTGACGTCGACGAGGTACTCGGGCGTGGCGAGCCGGAGCTTCATCATCGGCAGCAGGCTGTGGCCGCCGGCGATGATCCGTGCCTCCTCACCGAGCCGCTCGAGAAGCCCGACGGCGTCCTCGACGCTCGTGGCCCGTGCGTACTCGATCGGCGCGGGGACCTGCATGGCGCCACTGTAGGGCGAGGCCGGGTACGGCCGAGCGCCCTACGCTGCTGCCATGGGGAGGGCCCACCGGGTCGCGTCGCGCCGCGACGTGGTGCCGACACTCACGACGCTGGTGCGTGACGCCGCCTCCGGCCGTTCACCGTCGACGGTCGTGGTCACGGCCGGTTCCGGGACCGGCAAGTCACGCGTGGTGCAGGAGCTGGTCGGGCAGTCACCGGTGCCCGCACGCGTCGTCGCCGGCGGCCTCGGTTCGATGCACGAGGCGTACGGC
The DNA here is from genome assembly GCA_963812055.1 of uncultured Actinomycetota bacterium. Taxonomy (GTDB): domain Bacteria; phylum Actinomycetota; class Actinomycetes; order Propionibacteriales; family Nocardioidaceae; genus Nocardioides. Next base: position 196,962 of record CAWEUA010000025.1, on the reverse strand, counting down.
GTCGCGAGCCGGCTGGTCGGCGTCGACCTGCCCGAGCCCGTGCCGGCGGATGCTCCCGAACGACTCCTCGCCGGACTGGACGAGCTCGCCGCGCGCGGTCCGCAGCTCCTCGTGGTCGACGACGTCCACCGGGTCGACGCGGCCACACTGGCGTTGCTGGAGCGGGTGGCCGGGTCGGCGAGAGACCTGCGGCTCGCCCTGGTGCTGACCCGGGAGCCCACCCCCGAGCGCGCCTTCCTCAGCCGGATCCTCCGACGCGACGACTGTGTCGAGCTGGAGCTCCCCCCGCTCGACGCCCTCGACCTGGACGGCCTGGTGCGTGAGCACCTCGGACGCTGGCCCGGGCCACGGCTGCGCGGCGTCCTGAGCGGGGCGTCACCGCTCGAGGCACTCACCGTGCTCGACGATCTCGACGCACAGCTCGTCCGTGACGGTGAGACGGTCGAGGTCTCCGAGCGCTCGGGGCATCCGCGCGGCGGCGGCGGCGATGTCGGAGCGCGTCGCGAGACTCGATGGTCGTCCGCGGGAGGCAGCCCGGGCGCTGGCGGTCCTGGGCACGTCGGCGAGCGTCGAGGATCTCGCCGCCTTGCTGACGACCGACCCGGTGACGATCGTCGAACCGCTGCAGAGCCTGATCGACGACCACATCCTCGCCTTCGACGAGCACGGGCGGGTGGCGTTCACGCACGAGGCCTGGCTCCGCGCGGTGTACGCCGCCATCGCTCCGCCGATGCGTGGCGTGCTCCACCGGGCGGCCGCGGACCGCGTGCAGCCCGCGCGTCGTCCCCACCATCTGGTCGCGGCCGGTGCGTCGGCCGACGAGGTCCTGGCCGGCCTGAGCCGAGCCACCGAGCCGCTCGGTCACGCGCCTGCGGTCGAGGCAGATCTGCTCGACGAGGTCGCGGGGGTCGTCGAGCCCGACGTCGACAGCGCCGGTGAGCTCGCGGTTCGCCGCGCGCGAGCGCTCGCGCGCTCGGGCCAGTTCCGGCGGGCCCAGGAGGTCGCCCAGGCGGCCCTCCCAGGGGTCCGCGACACGACGGTCTACTCCGGGCTGATGCGGGTGCTGATCTTCTCCTTCTCCACCCGCGCCGACCTCCCGGGTGTGATGAAGGTGCTGGACGAGACCCTGCAGCTGCCGCTCCCCGACCGGGTGCGACGCGTGGTGTCCGAGCACCGTGCCTCGATGAGCATCCTCGGGGGTCTCGAGCCGGTCCCGGAGCGACCACTGGGGCCCGACCTGGAGTCGCTCACGCTCAACGGTGTCGCAGCGGAGGTGTTCCGCACCTACCTCCTCGGCGAGCTCCCGCGGTCGCTCGAGTACGCGTGGGAGGCGTCGCGCAGGCTCGGGACGGGCGACGTCGACGCGGACGAGGGCGGCTCGGCGGACATCTGGCCACCGATCGTCGAGCTGGCCGACCGCGGCCCGAGGGCAGCGCGTACCGCGCTGCGCGAGGTCGTCCGGCTGAGGGAGGAACGGGGTGAGCGTTGGCAGGCCGCGCCTCACCAGCTGGTGGAGGGCAACATCGAGATGCTCTCCGGGAACCTGGCAGATGCGGCAGCCACGCTCGACACCGGCCTCGAGCTGGCGGCCACGGTCGAGATGGGGTGGGTGTCCCAGGCGGTCGGCATCCGCGCGCTGATCGACGTCGTGCGCGGCTCGCTCGCGGAGGCCGAGGCGCGCCTCGACCTCTGGGAGGCCGAGGACCGCCCCCTGCAGTTCGGACAGCCCCAGCCGATGCTGGCGCGCGTCCTCCTGCTGGAGGCCCAACGTAGGTACGACGCCGCCGCGGAGCTCGCGGGAACGGCGTGGAAGCACGCCGTGTCGAACCGCCTCCGTACCTGGATGGTCCTGGCCGCTCCGGAGCTGTGCCGGGTCGCCCTGCGGTCTGCCCGGCCCGACCTCCTCGCGTCCATCGGCGACGGTCTGCGCGACGTACGCCGACCGCCGTCGCCGGCCGCGACGGCTCCGCTCATGTTGGCCGAGGCGCTGATCGGCGATCCGACGCAGCTGGCCGGCCGCAGCGCCACCGCGGCTGAGCGGGCCCAGGGGCTGGGCGACCGCTACGTCGAGCTGCTGGCGCGCGAGGAGGCCGCGGTCGCGACCGCGGTGCACGGCGACCGCAAGGACGCGCGAGCCCTGGCGGCCGAGGCGCTCGAGGTCGCGTCCGGTTGCGGCGCCGACGGAGTCGCGGTGCGGATCTCCGGTCGCCTCCGCGCGGCCGGCGTACGGCTGGGCTCCACCGCACCGCGGAGCCGGCCGACGTCGGGGTGGGAGAGCCTGACACCGACCGAGCAGCTCGTGGTGGAGCAGGTCGCCGCCGGACGCACCGGGCCCGAGATCGCCCAGCGACTGAACATCTCACCGCGCACGGTCCAGACGCATGTGTCGCACGTGCTGACCAAGCTGGGGCTCTCCCACCGGGTCGAGCTGGCCGCGGCCGCAGCCACGCGCCTGGCCTGACACCACTGGCAGGAATTCCTCTGTCATCCGACGGATGTTGTCGCGATCGCGCGCGGCGAGGTTGAGGGCACGTCTCAACCTCTGCATCGGAGAGATCTCATGAAGTCAATGAACCTGCTCCTCGGACTCGCTCCGTGGATCCTCTTCACGGTCATCGCCGGCCGCGTCGGGACGGGTGCCGTCGGGTACGCCGCTCTCGTGGCCTGCCTGGGCTCGCTGGTGCTCGCGATCCGCGGCGCTCGCGAGACCGGCGTGAACATCATCGACGCGGCCGGCGTCGTCACCTTCGGCCTCCTCACCGTCGTGGGTCTGGTCGCGACACCCCATGTCCAGCAGCTGATCGTCGACTACGGCCGGGGCGGCGCCGCTCTCGTCCTCGCGACGGTGATGCTGGTGTCGGCTGTGACGGTCCCCTTCACCGAGCAGCTCGCTCGTCCGCAGGTGGACCGTCGCTACTGGGGCAGCCCGGTGTTCCGGGCGGTCAACCGCAGGATCAGCCTGCTCTGGGCCGGACTGATCTACGCGATGGCGATCTGCCACATCACCTCCGGCTACCTGTCCGACCACGGCGAGAACCCGCGCAACCTCCTGCTCAACTGGGGGGCGCCCGTGCTCGTCGTCCTCATCGGGCTCAAGCAGACCGGGCGCATCGCCGAGGCGCGCCGGATCACACCGGTCCAGGGCGGTGCGGCATGAGTGCGCTCGCCCTCGAGGGGACCGCGTCGGTCGACCGCAGGAGCTGGCTGACCCTGGCCGCCATGACCGGCAGCCTGTCGATGATCCTGCTCGACCAGACCGTCGTGAGCGTCGCCCTGCCCACGATGAGCCGCGATCTTCCGCTGAGCACCTCGGGTGCCCAGTGGGTCGTCAACGCCTACGTCCTCGCCATGGCGGCGTTCGTCGCCCTCGGCGGCAAGCTCGGCTCGAAGCTCGGGCCGGTCTCGACCTTCCGCGTCGGCGTCGTGGTGTTCTTCGTGGCCTCGGCCTTCTGCGGCTTCGCCCCGGTCGGCGACCTCGGCGAGACCTGGCTGATCTGCGCCCGCGTCGTGCAGGGCATCGGAGCGGCCCTGATGATGCCCGTCACCGCGACGATCGTGATCGCGGCGTTCCCCGAGTCGGTCCGCGGCCGGGCGATGGGCGCCTACGTGGGGATCGGCCAGATCTTCCTGGCCCTCGGGCCGCTCCTCGGTGGCGCCTGCACCGAGTGGTTGAGCTGGCGCGTCGTCTTCTGGCTCAACGTGCCGGTCGGGCTGGCCGCGCTGGTGCTCGTCCACGTCGCCAAGCCGCAGAACGACAAGGACTCCACCCTCACGGTCGCGTGCCTCGCACGTCGCCCTGCTGGTGGTCGGTGTCGGGGCCACGGTCTACGCCCTCCAGCAGGCGGGCACGTGGGGCTGGGGCTCGACCCGGATGCTCACCACGCTCGGTGCAGGACTCGTGGTCCTCGCGGTCTTCGTTGTCGTGCAACTGCGGGCCGCCGAGCCCCTCGTTGACCTCAGGTTGCTGCGCCACATCGCGTTCGTCGGCGACGTGGTCGTGCTGTTCGGCACCCAGTTCGGGATGCTGGTGATCACGCTGTTCGCCGCGCTCTACGCCCAGAACCTCCTGGGGTACAGCCCGGTTCAGGCGGGCTTCTCGTCGATGGCGATGATCCTGCCGCTGATGATCGGCGCCCAGATCGCGGGCCGGTGGTACGACAGGTCCGGGGCTCGGCAGCCGCTCCTCGTCGGCCTCGTGCTGTGCACCGTCGGGGTGACCGTCTGGGCACTTCAGCTCCCCGACATCGAGTACCTGTCCAAGGTGCCCGGGATGGCCCTGACCGGGTTCGGGCTCGGGCTCGTGTTCTCGCCGGTCAACACGGACGCGCTCAGCCGGGTGGCGGTCCGGGAGCGAGTGCAGGCCTCGGCGATCGTCCAGACCGTGCGTCAGCTCGGGGGCACCCTCGGGGTCGCGGTCATCGGCGCCATCATCTTGGCCCAGGAGACCGCCGGAGCCACCGTGGCCGAGACGGTCGACAACACCGCTCATGCCATGTCCGTCGGCTTCTTGTTCTCCGCGGCCGCGTTCGCGGTCACGCTGGTCTGTGCCTGGTTCCTGCTCTCCCGGGAGCGGCCGGCGCCGGAGGCGATGGCGATCCCCGCCGAGGTCTTCTGACCTCGCACTGATGGTCCCGGAGCCGCGACGTACCGGACACGTCGCGGCCCCTGGACCTTGCGTGGGGAGTGGGCTCCGGCGGAGGCTCTGGATATCACCTGGAAGCTCGGGCGGGACGGAGGGACGACGACATGTCCGCACGGGGATGGACGAGGGCGGTCGCGGCCGTGGCGGTGCTGTGGGGATGCTCGGCCTGCGGGGGTGGGAGCTCCTCCACCCGAGTGACCTTGCCGAAACCGCCGCCCAGCAGCCGAGGGATCCGCTCCACGGATGGCTCGCACGGGCTCGTCGGCACCTGCCACCTGATGAGCCCACAGGCCTTCCACACCCTGGTCGACCACAGCCGTACGGTGCCGTGCTCGAGGCCGCACAACGTCGAGACCGCGGGAGTCCACCCGGTGTACTCCACGCTGACGAAGGCGAACACGAAGGCGACGGTCCAGGGGTACGCGGGCGGCTGCGGGCCGGACTACAACAACTACCTCCGCATCGACGATGGTGTGTTCGTCCGGCTGTGGGGCACTCCGATCGCCACCCGTCGTTCTGACGGGTCCTGGGTCGTCCGGTGCGACCTGTACGTGGGGACCGCGGTGGGATACGGCAGTCGCCCTGCTGTCACCCGGACCTCGCTCCACGCCCAGGCGAAGCAGGGCGACACCGGCAGCTGGGACATCTGCACGGACCAGCCGCCCGGACCGCGGGCACCGCTCGTCGACTGTTCGCGGCCGCATCGTTACGAAGGTGTGCCGACGTACCAGGCGCAGGTCGCGGTGAACCGCAAGTACCCCACGCCGGCCCAGCTCCGTGCCCGTGGGCAGGCGGTGTGCCGGAAGGCGGTGGCGCACCGGCCCGACGCCGCCCACCTCGTCGTCACGGGCACGTGGACCACGAAGGGCCAGTGGGTCAAGCAGGCCCGGCCGACCAACATCTACGGGTCGTGCACGTTCTCACGGGCAGACCACGGCGACCTGCCTCCGGTCCGGTGACTCCCGCCCGCGGCTAGCGTGGAGGGATGCCCAACCGGCTCAGCGGCGCGACCTCGCCGTACCTCCTCCAGCACGCGGAGAACCCCGTCGACTGGTGGGAGTGGGGCGAGGAGGCGTTCGCGGAGGCGCGGCGTCGCGGCGTGCCGGTCTTCCTCAGCGTCGGGTACGCCGCCTGCCACTGGTGCCACGTGATGGCGCACGAGTCGTTCGAGGACGACGCGACCGCGACGCAGCTGAACACGGACTTCGTCTGCGTGAAGGTCGACCGCGAGGAGCGGCCCGACGTCGACGCGGTCTACATGGAGGCCACGGTCGCGATGACCGGCCACGGCGGCTGGCCGATGACCGTCGTCCTCGACCACGACGGGAGCCCGTTCTTCACCGGCACCTACTTCCCCGACCGGCCACGCGGCGGGCAGCCGGCGCTGCGGCAGGTGCTGACCGCCGTGGCCGAGGCCTGGCGCGACCGTCCCGACGACGTACGCCGGGCGGCGACGAGCGTGCGCGAGCACCTGGCACGCGAGGTCACCCTGACCGGGCCGGCTCTCACCGCCGACGATCTCGACGTCGCGGTCGCCACGCTGGCCGCGGACTACGACGAGGCGCACTCCGGCTTCGGCGGCGCCCCGAAGTTCCCGCCGACCATGGTGCTCGAATTCCTCCGTCGCCGGCCCGGGGACGCGACCGCCGGGCCGATGCTCGGTGGCACCCTCGAGGGAATGGCTCGTGGCGGCATCCACGACCAGCTCGGCGGCGGCTTCGCGCGCTACAGCGTCGACGACGCGTGGGTGGTGCCGCACTTCGAGAAGATGCTCTACGACAACGCCCAGCTCGTCGGCCTGTACGCCCGGTGGGGCACGGCCCTCGGTGACCGGGTGGCCGCGGGGACGGCCGACTGGATGCTGCGCGAGCTGCGTACCCCCGAGGGAGGTCTGGCGTCGGCGCTCGACGCCGACAGCGAGGGCGAGGAGGGACGCTTCTACGTCTGGACACCGCAGCAGCTGACCGACGTCCTCGGCGACCTCGACGGTGCCTGGGCGGCCGAGCTGTTCGAGGTGACCGGGACCTTCGAGCACGGCACCTCGACGTTGCAGCTGCCGCGCGATCCCGACGACCCGGACCGGTTCGACGACGTACGCCGTCGCCTGCTCGCCGCGCGGGAGGAACGTGTCCGGCCGTCGCGTGACGACAAGGTCGTCGCGGCGTGGAACGGCCTCGCGATCTCGGGGCTGGTCGACGCCGGCCGGCTGCTCGGTCGCGAGGAGTACGTCGACGCAGCGCTGGACGCCGGTCGACTGCTCGTCGACCTCCATCTCGTCGACGGACGCCTGCGCCGGGTCTCGCGCGACGGCAAGGTCGGCGCCCCCGTCGGTGTGCTCGAGGACCACGGTGCCGTCGCGGGTGGCTTCCTCGCCCTGTGCGGCGCCACCGGCGACGAGCGCTGGCTGACCCGTGGGCTCGACCTGCTCGACGCGGCGCTCGCCCATTTCCGGGCTCCGGACGGGGGCTTCCACGACACTCCCGACGACGGCGAGCGACTGGTCGCCCGACCACGCGATCCCGGCGACAACGCCAGCCCCTCGGGTACGTCGGCCACGATCCACGCCCTGCTCGCCGCGCACGCCCTGACCGGTGACGGCCGGTGGCGTGACGCCGCGGAGGAGGCGCTGGCCGGTGTCGCCGAGCTCGCCCGTCGGGCACCGCGCTTCGCCGGCTGGTCCCTGGCGGCGGCTCAGTCCCTGGCGGACGGCACCCCGGAGATCGCGGTGGTCGGCCCGGACGGCCCCGCCCGCGACGATCTCGAGCGCCAGGCACGACGGTGGCCGGGCGCGGTGGTGGCCGTCTCGGACGCCCCACGGGACGGCGTTCTGCTGCTGGCGGGGCGCTCCGCGGTGGGCGGAGAACCCGCGGCGTACGTCTGTCGTGGCAACGTTTGTGACCGTCCCGTGGTTTCGCCTGGCAAAATCTCGCTCCCGTCGTGACGCTGACCTAGGGTTCACACGACCGCGACCGGGGGAAGCGGCATTCACACCGAGGAGCGGCGTGGGGGACACAGCCGCGGGCGAAGCGCGCTCACCTGGGGGCGCCTTGCCCGCAGACGAGCATCTCGAAGGCGACATGGCACGGGTCGCCGACTCCGTGCGTGACGTCGTCGAGGCGCGCGCCGCCATCATCAGCCGCGTCGTCGACGACGAGTGGCTCGAGGTGATGACGGTCAGCGGTGAGCCTTCGTTCGGAGCCGTCACCGGTGTGCGCTGGAGGCGCTCCGACCTGGACAGCCTGCTGTCGCGCTCCGAGCAGCTCGGTCAGCTGCACGCGACCAAGCACCACCGGGTGACCTACGTCGAGGTGCGCGACAACGTGCCCGAGACCGAGCGCTACATGACCGGCCACGAGGGTCTACTGATCGCACCCCTGCACGACCCGGACTCCGAGCTGCTCGGGGTGCTGACCACCGAGGGCCCGGTCGAGATCGCCCATCCCGCACCCGGCACCTGCGAGCTCGTCGAGCTGTACGCCGAGCAGGCCCGGCTCCAGCTGAGCGCCGTGCGTGGTCAGGGCGTGCTGGCAGAACGGCTGCGGATGTCGGACGCCGCCCAGGAGATCCTGCAGGAGGCGGCCGCCGCCGAGGACGTGACCGTCGCTGCTGGACGCCGTGGCCGCGGGACTCGGCGCGATGATGCGCGCGCGAGGCGTCTGGGTCTGCACCGAGCGCGCGCCGGGAGTGCCGGCCGAGGCGTCGTCGTACCCGGCGGAGGTCGGGGAGCGACTCGGGCCCGACGTGTGCACGTTGCTCGAGCCGGTCCTGGCCCAGTGCCTGGGCGACGGGACCACCGAGACCGAGGCGAGCGCACCGCTGCTCGGCCGGCTCGCCGGCGTCGCGGTCAGACGCAGGCGCTGGTCGCCGCGATCGGCGACGGCACGGGGAGCCGGGGCGCCGTGCTCGTGCTCCGGGGCGCGGACGACGACGGCTGGGGTCCCGACGAGCGCGACGCGCTGTTCGGGCTCGGCCGCCGGCTCGGCACCATGGCCGACCAGGTGCAGGTACGCCGGCGTGACCAGGAGACCGTCGAGGAGCTGCTGCGTCTCGACGCGTACCGCCGCGACCTCGTCGCCTCGATCTCCCATGACCTCAAGACACCGCTGACCGCGATCGCGCTCAACACCGAGCTGCTGGAGTCCGACAAACGGCTGGCCGAGGCGGGCTCACATCCGGTCGGCGCGATCCGCCGGAGCGCCGACCGGCTGTCCAACCTGGTCGACGACCTGATGGCGATGGCCCGTGCGGAGCAGGAGGTCGACACCCTCACGGAGGTCGACCTGGTGGAGATGGTGCGCGATGCGTGCGGTCACATCGAGACGGAGGCCACGCTCCGCGGGGTCACCTTCGACCTCGAGTCGCCCGAGGAGCTGTGGGTCGTGGTCGACCCGCACGCGCTCGCCCGGGTCTTCGCCAACCTGGTGTCGAACGCGGTGAAGTTCAGCCTGCCGCGGGGGCGGGTGTCGCTCGGTCTCGAGCGGGTCGGCGAGGTCGTCGAGTTCCGGTGCACCGACGAGGGGATCGGCATCCCCGAGGACCGCCTGGCGACGTTGTTCGAGCCCGGCGCGCGGTCCCCGGACGCGCGCACCGAGGAGCTGCCCGGGTCGGGCATCGGGCTCGCGATCTGCTGGCGCATCGTCACCCGGCTGGGTGGTCAGATCACGGTGGAGTCGCAGCAGGCCAAGGGCTCGACGTTCACCGTCCGCATTCCGACCTGAGGGCCTTCCGCGCCGGCGAAGCCGGCGCGGAAGGGCCGAGGGGAGCGCCGCAGCGAGCTTGCTCGCAAGGCGGCGAGATCAGCTCAGGCCGAGGGGAGCGCCGCAGCGAGCGTGCTCGCAAGGCGGCGCGATCAGCCCAGACCGGTCTGCGCCATCAGCCGCCCGGCGAAGCTGCCGGCCGGGACGCCGCGGGTCACCAGGTCGAGACCGGTGTGGAACGCGAGCACCACCAGCGCGATCGCGACGCCACCGACCACGAGTCGCTGGAACGGCACCGGGTCGCGGTCGCGGGTCGCCCCGTGCAGATGCGCGATCCAGCCGCCGAGCGCGTTGGTCACGATCGCGCTGATCACGCTCGCCAAGGCCGCTCCGAGGATCGTGCCCAGCAGGCCCATCTGGCTCGAGAGTGCCGTCGCGGTCGCGGCAGCCACCGCACCGGCGACGACGGTCGGGTAGTTCAGGGAGTGGGTGTTCTGATCAGGCACGTGGAGTGTGACGAAGAGCCGAGACGAGATGTTCCGCGATCCGCCCCATCGTGACTCGACTCACTCAGCGCAGGGAGTACGTCGCGAGGGAGACGCCGACGTAGTGCGCGACGAACGCGAGGACCGTCAGCGAGTGGAACACCTCGTGGAACCCGAAGTAGCGCGGCCACGGGTCGGGCCGCCGGACCCCGTAGACGACGCCCCCGAGCACGTAGAGGAGGGCACCGAGGCCGATCAGGGCGAGCACGGCCGCACCCACACCGACCCCGAGCCGCAGCGAGCCGGCCGCGAACTGGGGCATGACGAAGATCGCGGCACAGCCGAGCGCGCAGTAGATCGGCACGCACAGCCGTCGTGGCGCGTCGATCCAGAGCACCCGGAAAGCCACGCCGGCCAGGGCACCCGCCCAGATGGCGATGAGCATCAGCACCCGGTCGGAGCCGCGGAGCAGGAGCAGGCAGTACGGCGTGTAGGTGCCCGCGATGAGCACGAAGATGTTGGCGTGGTCCAGGCGTCGGAGCACCCCGCGTACGCGGATCGACCAGTGGCCACGATGGTAGACAGCGGACACCGTGAACAGCAGGACCGCGCTCGCGACGTAGATGGCGGAGCCGAACCGGGTGGCCGCGGTCGGTGACAGGGCGATCAGCACGACTCCGGCCGCCAGCGTCAGCGGTGCCGAGGCCAGGTGCAGCCAGCCCCGCAGCCGCGGCTTGATCTCCGCGACACCCTCGGCCATCTGGGCGGCCAGGGAGTCGAGACCGGCTCGGATCGAGTCGTTCATGTCCATGACGGTACCGGCGTACCCGCGAGACCGTTGTGGCTTCACCTACCCGGGTCCGCCGTTACCATCGAGTCATGGCGGTGGTCCCCGAGCTCAAGGAGCGGGTGCGCCGACTTTTCTACCCGGCCTACGAGTCGCGGATGGTCAAGGCGCTGCCCAAGGACCGCATCCCCCAGCACATCGGGGTGATGCTCGACGGCAACCGCCGCTGGGCCAAGGGACTGGGCGGCGACAGCACCCAGGGCTACCGCGCCGGCGCCGCCAACATCGAGCCCCTGCTGCACTGGAGCGAGGAGGTCGGCGTCCAGGTCGTCACCCTGTGGCTGCTCTCCACCGACAACCTCAGCGACCGCCCGCCCGAGCAGCTCGAGGGTCTGCTCCACGTGATCGGCGACGCCGTGGACGCGCTGGTCGAGCAAGGACGGTGGCGGGTCCACCCGGTCGGCGCCCTCGACCTGCTGCCGGCCTGGCTGTCCACCCGGCTCAAGGAGGCGGAGGAGGCCACCCGCGACGTCGACGGGATGATCGTCAACGTCGCCATTCCGTACGGCGGCCGCCGCGAGATCGCCGACGCCGTCCGCTCGCTGCTCCAGGAGCACGCCGAGCGCGGCACCAGTCTCGAGGAGCTCGCCGAGGTCCTCGACGTCGACCACATCGCCGAGCACCTCTACACCAAGGGCCAGCCCGACCCGGACCTCGTGATCCGCACCTCGGGTGAGCAGCGTCTCGGCGGCTTCCTGCTGTGGCAGAGCGCCCAGAGCGAGTTCTACTTCTGCGAGGCCTACTGGCCCGACTTCCGCAAGGTCGACTTCCTGCGGGCCGTGCGCGCCTACGCCCAGCGCGAGCGCCGTTTCGGCGCCTGACTCGGCAGACGTGGCCAACGGATCGCCTGGCCGACGTTGCCCGTTCACCGGTCCTTCTTGTCCGAGGTCTGTAGTCGAGTGGTCCGAGGGCGTGTCGGCAGCAAACCCCGGACCACGCGGCGTACGTTCGCAGCATCGGTGGGTTGGGGATAACCCACTGCATCGGGAGGCCCGTTCGTGACACTTCACGACCAGACAGCGTGGCGCAGATCGCCACGCGGCTCGGCCGCCAGGTCGAGCCATGGGGCCGGCACTCCGGCCTTCGGGTTTCCTCCCGGTCCGCCACATCGAGGGAGAACAGGACCGGGTGTGGAGTGCCCGCGCGGTCTGGTGAGGGGTGTCTGGTGCCGCAGGCCAAGCAGGGGACCCGGAGGACCACCCGCGCGACGGAAGCCGTGAAGCACGACAGACCGCCGGCCCGCACGTTCGTCCTCGACACCAGCGTGCTGCTGTCCGACCCGGGCGCGATGCGCCGGTTCGCCGAGCACCAGGTGGTCCTGCCCGTCGTCGTGATCACCGAGCTCGAGGCGAAGCGTCATCATCCCGAGCTCGGCTTCTTCGCGCGGACGGCGTTGCGAGCGCTCGACGAGCTCCGGGTGACCCACGGGCGCCTCGACGAGGCCGTCCCGGTCGGCGAGGAGGGCGGGTCGATCCGGGTCGAGCTCAACCACACCGACGCGGACTCGCTGCCGTCCGGCTTCCGGCTCGGCGACAACGACACCCGGATCCTGGCCGTGGCGCGCAACCTCGCCAACGAGCACCAGGACGTCACCCTGGTCTCCAAGGACCTGCCCATGCGGATCAAGGCGTCCGCCGTCGGGTTGCGCGCCGAGGAGTACCACGGCGAGCACATGGGTGACTCCGACCCGGGCTACAGCGGCATGGCCGAGCTCGAGGTGCCGGCGTCCGTCCTCGACGAGCTGTACGACGAGGGCTGGACCGACGTCGAGTCCGCCCGCGACCTGCCCTGCCACACCGGCCTCGTCCTGCTCTCCGAGCGCGGTACGGCGCTGGGCCGGGTCGGCGCGGACAAGCAGGTGCACCTCGTCCGGGGCGACCGCGAGGCCTTCGGCATCCACGGCCGCTCCGCCGAGCAGCGGATCGCGCTGGAGATGCTGCTCGACCCCGAGGTGGGGATCGTCTCCCTCGGCGGGCGCGCCGGCACCGGCAAGTCCGCGATGGCGCTGTGCGCCGGCCTCGAGGCCGCGCTCGAGCGCCGCCAGCACCAGAAGGTCGTGGTGTTCCGCCCGCTCTTCGCGGTCGGCGGCCAGGAGCTCGGGTACCTCCCCGGCTCGGAGTCGGAGAAGATGTCGCCCTGGGCGCAGGCCGTCTTCGACACCCTCGGCTCGATCACCTCGCGCGAGGTCATCGAGGAGGTCCTCGACCGCGGGATGCTCGAGGTGCTGCCCCTCACCCACATCCGCGGCCGCTCACTCCATGACGCCTTCGTGATCGTGGACGAGGCGCAGTCGCTGGAGCGCAACGTGCTGCTGACGGTGTTGTCGCGCATCGGCGCCAACTCCAAGGTCGTGCTCACCCACGATGTCGCCCAGCGCGACAACCTGCGGGTCGGCCGGCACGACGGCGTCGTCGCCGTGGTCGAGAAGCTGAAGGGCCACCCGCTCTTCGCCCACGTCACCCTGACCCGCTCCGAGCGCTCGCCGATCGCCGCCCTGGTGACCGAGATGCTGGAGGACGTCACCCTCTGACCCGTCCGCGATAGTCCCCGACGTTCTGGTCGGTTTGCGGGCCCCGACCCGACCAGAACGTCGGGGACTACCCGATTGCGGCCGGTCCGAAAAGGCCACGTGATGCGGCGTACGTCGTGACCCTTTCGTGATCAAGAGCACCCTAAGGATGTGTCGGCAGAGGCGAGTGTGACTCGCGTGACACCTGAGTCGAATTCTGATCCACTTTTCCACCACTTTCTGTGCCGTTCGGTTTGCACGCCCCTTCGATGTCATGCAAGGTGGAAGACAGTCCTCCGCCAGGTGAGTGGATCTCCGGATCCCGTTTCGGTGGCTGGGCGCACCCGAGTCGTCTACCCCCGAATGCTCCTGTGCCATCACCTGACCAGTACGTGCCCAAGCACCGCGCTGCGCCCATTCCGTCGCAGCCGGCTGCCCTCTCCGGTCCTCGTCACGTCGGCGAGAAGCGACGTCCGGCGCGCGCTGCGCTCCGCACGACCGTCACCCTGACCGGGCTGGCCGCGGCCGCGACGGGGGTCGCCGTCGCCACCGGTGTCATCCAGTCGCCCGGCACGCCGGTGAACCTCGCCGACTCGCTCTCACCGGCCTCGTCGAACGACACCTCCGACACCCCCACCGCCGACGTGCAGCATCGCGACGCGGTCGTGTCCCGGTCCGCCGACCGCACGAAGGCGTCGACCGACCGTCGCGACGACCGCGACCCCGCGAAGGCGGCCGCTCTCGGTCTCGGTGCCGGCCCGGCGGTCAGCGGTCAGGAGTCGCTCTCGTCCGGCGACGACCCGCAGGCGATCGCCGCGGCGTTGCTCCCGAAGTACGGCTTCGACAACTCGCAGATGTCCTGCCTGGTCCCGCTGTGGATGGGCGAGAGCGGCTGGCGCTGGAACGCCGAGAACTCCTCGTCCGGTGCCTACGGCATCCCCCAGTCGCTGCCCGGCTCGAAGATGGCCAGCGCCGGCTCCGACTGGCAGACCAACCCGGCCACCCAGATCGAGTGGGGCCTGGGCTACATCCGCGACATCTATGGCTCGCCCTGCGGCGCCTGGAGCTTCAAGCAGGGCCACGGCTGGTACTGAGCGACTAGTCATCTGACGAGTCCTCACCGCCCGATCGGACGGTTTTCCGACGTCCCGCGTCGGCTTCGGTAAAGAAACCGGCGGTTCTCCCACGGTGGCAGCCCCCGCTCCCGTTCAATCGTGCCTGTCCGGCCCGTGATCCGGACGCTTCGGTGGGGAGACCGGAGCGCGATGCCTCTGCTCGGGGGAGTCGAGACACAGATCCAGGGGGATCACCCATGTTCGCCGCACGTACCCTCCGCACCTCCGCGGCCGTCCTGGCCGCACTGCTCGCCGCCGGCACCATCGGCACGGCGCCCGCGATGGCGGGCAAGCCGCCCCCCGCGCCGACCGGACTCACCGCTTCGGCCACCGCCCACGCCAACGGGAGCTACGACGTCTCCGCGACCGTGGAACGCCGTCGCGAGCGCCACGTCGTACCGGGTCAGCCTGACCAAGGGCGGGACGACCCTGTCCTCGACCACGGTCACCACGACCTCCTGGGCGCCCACCGTCTCGACGACGCCCGGCACCGCGTCGGTCAGCGTCCGTGCGGTGGTCGGGCGCAAGCCCGGCAAGACCGCGACGAAGTCGGTCGTGCTCCTCGACGTCACGGCGCCCCAGGGGTCGTACACGTCGTCGTGGATCAACGCCACCGGCGTGGCGACGATCACCCAGGACTCGCTGACCGACAACAGCCCGGTCTCCGGCGTGACGCGGAAGGTCGACTGGAACGACGGGTCGCCCGTCGTGAACTGGACCACCGGAACGACCCTGAACCACACCTACCCGCTCACCGAGAACCGCTACGTGCCCACGGTCACCCTCGAGGACGCGGCTCACAACCAGAACGTGGTCGACGTGCCCGCAGTCGTGATCAAGGACGACGAGGCGCCGACCGGGACCTTCTCGGTCTCGCCCGCGACGGGCTGGGCCACCTTCACCTCGGTGACGGTCACCCAGGACGGCGTCCTCGCCGACAACTGGTCGCCGGCCGACAAGATCACGCGCTCGGTCAACTGGGGAGACGGGACCTCCCTGGAGACGCTGGACCGCCGGCGACACGCTGACGCACGTGTACGCCACGGCGGACAGCTACACACCCGTCGTCACGATCACCGACGAGGCGGGCATCCCGGCAGACATCCCGACCTCCGCGGTCGTGGTGAGCGCGGACACGACCGGGCCGAAGGTGAGGCTCACCGTGCCGAGCGCCAAGCACTCGGTGAAGGCCTGGAAGACCCTGCGCGGCAAAGCGACCGACGCCGGGACCGGCGTGAAGAGCGTGTGGCTGAAGGCGGTCGAGAAGCGAAAGGCCGGCTGGTTCGGCTACAACGCCGCGACGCACACCTGGGTCAAGGCCGCCACGAAGACGAAGGCGTTCAAGAAGGCCAAGCCCTTCACCCGGACCACGAACGCCCAGCACCGCTGGACCGCCAAGCTGGCCAAGCTCGCCAAGGGCACGCTGGTCTACAAGGTCCGCGCCACCGACATGGTCGGCAACCGCTCCGCGACGGTCACCCGTACCGCGAAGCTGACCAAGTCCTGACCCCCCGGCCACGGCTGCCTGGCCGGCGTCACGGACCCTACGCCGTGGTGCCGGCCAGGCCGACCAGTCGTGCGCTGACGTCGTACAACCGATCGCCCAGGGCATCGTCCTGGGCGAGCGACGACGGGTCGCGCAGGCGGTTCCGCGCGTAGTAGCCGCCGGTGGCTCCCTCGACCTGAGGGCTCGCCGCCAGGTGGGCGACCCGCGCTCCGCCGACCTCCGGGCTCTCCATCCGGCGTTTGGCGACGGCGAGGACCGGCCGCGCGAACCACGGCGCTCCGCTCCAGATGTTCGTCGCGATCGCACCGGGATGCAGCGATGTCACGGTCACGCCGCTGCCCGCCAGCCGGCGGGCGAGGTGGCGCGCGGTGAGCACGTTGGCGAGCTTGGAACGGCTGTAGGCGCGCATGATCGAGTAGCCGTGCTCGAAGCCGATGTCGTCGAGGTCGAGCGTGCCGCTCTGATGGCCTTCGGACGACGTGAACACGATCCGGGAGGGGGCGCTCTCCCGCAGGCGGTCGAGCAGCAGCTCGGTGAGCAGGAAGCCGGCGAGGTGGTTCACCGCGAACGTCGCCTCGACCCCGTCCGGGGTCACGGTCCGGCGGGAGAACACCGCCCCCGCGTTGTTGACCAGCACGTCGATGCGCGGACAGGTCCGCAGCAGGTCCTCGGCCAGCCGGCGTACGGCGGCCTGCTCGGCGAAGTCGCACAGCAGCGAGTCGCTGGCGACCGACGGAGACTCCGCGCGGAGACGCCCGACCGCCGCCGCGGTACGCCGGGCGTCGCGCCCGATCAGCACGATCCGGCAGTCGGGCTCGGCCCTCGCGAGCTGGCTCGCGCACTCCAGGCCGATGCCGTCGGACCCACCGGTGATGATGTAGGTCTTCGGGCCGGTTCGGCCTGGGGTCACGGCGCCGTCACGGTCGGGTCATCCGCTCCACGTCGAGCGCCTCGTCGAGCTGCTCCTCGGTGATCTCGCCGCGCTCGACGAAGCCGAGGTCGAGCACCGTCTGGCGGATGGTCGCGCCCTCGGCGAGGGCCTGCTTGGCGATCTTCGCGGCGGCCTCGTAGCCGAGGTAGCGGTTGAGCGGGGTGACGATGCTCGGCGAGGACTCGGCGTACGCGCGGAGCCGGTCGCGGTCGGCGGTGATGCCGTCGACGCAGGCCGCGAGCAGCCGCGATGCGTTGGTCAGCAGCTCCATCGACTCGAGGAGGTTGCGCGCGATCACCGGGAGCATCACGTTGAGCTCGAAGCTGCCGGACGCGCCGGCGAACGTGATCGCGGCGTCGTTGCCGATCACCTGCGCACACACCTGGAGCGTCGCCTCCGGGATGACCGGGTTGACCTTGCCGGGCATGATGCTCGACCCCGGCTGCAGGTCCTGGAGGTGGATCTCGGCCAGACCCGCGGTCGGGCCGCTGCCCATCCAGCGCAGGTCGTTGCAGATCTTCACCAGGCCCACGGCGTACGTCTTGAGGGCGCCGCTCAGCTCGACCAGCGAGTCCTGCGTGCCCTGTGCCTCGAAGTGGTTGCGCGCCTCCGTGAAGGACTCGCCCGTGTCGGCGTTCAGGTGGGCGATGGTCTGCTCGGCGAACGCCGGCGGGGTGTTGATGCCGGTGCCGACGGCGGTGCCTCCCAGCGGGAGCTCGCGGGCGCGGGGGAGTGTGGCGGCCAGCCGCTCCCGCGCGTACGCCGCGGTGGCGGCGTACCCGCCGAGCTCCTGGCCGAGGGTGACCGGCGTGGCGTCCATCAGGTGGGTGCGTCCCGACTTCACCGCGTCGGCGTACTCCTCGGCCTTGCGGGTGAGCGCGTCGGCGAGCACGCCCATCGCCTGGTCCAGCGGCCCCGCGGCGAGCACCGCGGCGACGTGGATGGCGCTCGGGAAGGTGTCGTTCGAGGACTGGCTGGCGTTGACGACGTCGTTCGGGTGGCACTCCACACCCGCCCGGTCCGCGAGCGACGAGATCACCTCGTTCACGTTCATGTTGGTGCTGGTGCCCGATCCGGTCTGGAAGACGTCGATCGGGAAGTGCTCGTCGTGCCGACCGTCGACGATCTCCTCGACCGCCGCCACGATGGCGTCGCGCTGCTCGGGGGAGACGACGCCGAGGTCGGCGTTCGTCCGCGCCGCGGCGGCCTTGACCCGGGCGAGGGCGTGGACCAGCGACGCCGGCAGCGGGCGTCCGCTGATCGGGAAGTTCTGCACGGCGCGCTGGGTCTGCGCCCGCCACAGGGCGTCGGCCGGGACCTCGACCTCGCCCATGGAGTCGTGCTCGGTGCGGACGCCCTGCCGATGGAGGGCGTTCGGTGGCAGGTCGCTCATGCTGCCGACGCTACCCGGGGGAGGACACGGTCACGGCCGACGGGCGGCGTACAGCCAGTAGTGCTCGTCCCGGTCCTGCAGGCGGACGGCGTGGTCCTGCTCCTCGACCTCCCCGAAGACCGAGCGCAGGGTCTCGACGAGTGTGGGCGAGCGCTCGGCGGACCAGACCACGAGGGCGCCTCCGGGGCGCAGCCGGTCGAGCGCGGTCCGCAGGAACGGCCCGTCGTACAGGGCGGCGTTGGCCTGGTGCACGAGCTGGTCGGGCCCGTTGTCCACGTCGAGCAGCAGCACGTCGTACGTCGAGGGGCCGGCCTCCGTGATGGCCTGGGCGAGGTCCGCCACCACCACGCGCACGCGGTCGTCGGCGAGCAGCCGGCGTCCGTGGGGGATCGTCCCGTCGCGCATCCACTCGACCAGCGCCGGCTCGATCTCGACCACGTCCGCCCGCTCCACCCGGCGGTCGCCGAGGACCCGTTGCAAGGTGAAGCCGAGTCCCAGCCCGCCGACCAGCACCCGCCGCGGTGCCTCGACCACTGCGAGCGCGGCGTCCGCGAGTGCCTGCTCGGAGGCGTGCTCGGCGGTGTCCATCACGAACACGCCGTTCGCGCGGAGTTCCAGTACGGTCGGACCGCCGGACGAGTCCTCCGGGCCCGGACGACGCTCGCGCAGCACGAGCTCGCCCCGGTCGGAGTCGCAGCGTGCCACCTCGTGGTGCTCCACGGATCTACCGTAGGCACCCGAGGACCTGCTCGGCGTGGGACTTGGTACGACGACCTAAAGTCGAGTAGAACAGTCGACAATGACGACCGGGGTGCGGCGTCGAGCGAGGAGGGACCGATGCAGGACGAACGACCGACGCCACGTGTGGTCGTGATCGGAGCGGGCGCGGCAGGCAGCCTGACCGCGCTGCACCTGGCGCGCGCCGCCCGCCGACGCGGCAGTGCCCTCGACGTCGTCCTGGTCGACAGCGCCCTGCACCGCTCGCGTGGCACCGCCTTCGGGACCACCGACCCCCAGCACCTGCTGAACGTCGCCGCCGGCGGGATGAGCGCTCTGCCCGAGGACCCCGGGCACTTCGTGGCCTGGCGGGCACGCCAGCACCCCGAGCTGATGACCGAGCCCGGCGTCTTCGCGCCGCGGGTCGACTGGGGCCGCTACCTCGACGAGACGCTCTCGCACACCTACGCGCACGACGAGCAGGTCTCGCTCCGGCACCTCCGGGTGCGTGCGACCGGCATCCGTCGCGACGGCTCCGGCGTGGTCGTCACCGCCGACGACGGGCGGGTCGTGGTCGGTGACGCGGTCGTCCTCGCCACCGGTGAGAAGCCACCCGGCGTCGGCTGGGCACCCGACTCGCTGCAGCGCTCACCGTTCTTCGTCCCGGACCCCTGGGCCCCGGGCGCCATCGACGTCGTACGCCGGGACGCGGTCGGGCCGGCCGAGGTCCTGCTCGTGGGCACCGGGCTCACCATGGTCGACGTCGTGCTCTCGCTCACGGGCCCGTCGCAGCGCCCCGACCGACGTGTCCACGCCGTCTCGCGCCACGGGGAGCTGCCGAAGCGGCACGCGGATCAGCTGCAGCTGGCCGCGATCCCCGAGATCGACGACTGGGGCTCGAGTCTCGAGGAGTACCGCCGGCATGTGAACGAGCACATCGCCCGGGTCCAGCGGTCGACCGGTGACTGGCGACCGGCGGTCGACGGTCTGCGCACCGTCGTCCAGGCGCTCTGGCAACGGCTCGACGAGGACGACCGCACCGAGTTCCTGCGCACCGACGCCAGCGCGTGGGGGCGGGTGCGCCATCGCATGCCTCCCGGCTCGGCCGACGTCGTCGCCGCGATGCGGGAGACGGGGACGCTGACGCTCGCGGCCGGCGAGGTCGCCGAGGCCGAGCCCCTCACGGGCGGCGGACTCGCCGTCACCTTGACCGACGGCACCCGGCGCGAGGTCGGCTGGGTGGTCAACTGCACCGGCACCAGCACCGTCGTCCGGACCGGCACCGACCCGCTGGTCGACGACCTGCTCACGCCGCGGGCCGGCGTCTCGCTGGCCCGGCTGAGCACCGCCGGCCTCGGCTTCCGGACCAGCGGTGGGCGACTGGTCGACTCCGTCGACTCCACGGAGGCGCCGATCTGGACCCTCGGCTCGGTACGCCGTGGCGAGCTCTTCGAGTCCACCGCGATCCCGGAGATCCGGACGCAGGCCGCCCAGGTCGCGGCCGCCGTGCTGGACGAGATCGCGCCGGAGCCGCGCCGGCTCGCCGACGGCCGGTTGGTCGGCGGCCACCACCCGATCGCGCGGCCACGCGACCCGCTCGGGCTGCCGTTGTCGACCACGGCGGAGGCCGCCGCGGCGTACAACGCCGGTCTGGAGCGCCTGATGCGGCTGCAGTCCGGCGCCGACGAGAAGCTCCTCGAGGCGGTGACGCTCGACCCCGACTTCGCCGTCGGCCACGCCGCGCTGGCGATGCTCGGCCACGAGGCCGGAGCGGGCGTCGACGTCGTCGCGTCGCTCGAGGCGGCGCAGCGCTCCGCGCGCGAGCGGGCCGACGAGCGCGAGCGCAGCCTGGTGGACGTGGTGAGCCGACGCGTCCGCGACGTCCGGAACTCCGGGGCGACCGCCCTGATGAACCACATCGCCCAGCACCCGCGCGACGTCCTCGCGGTGTCGGCGGCCGTGCCGACGATCGCGTTCTCGGGGGTCACCGACATCCAGCAGGAGGCCTGGGAGCTGGTCGAGGGCCTGGCGCCGGCGTACGGCGACCACTGGTGGTACATCTCCCTGCTCGCCTTCACCCGACAGGACCAGTCGCGCTTCGACGACGCCGGGCTGCTCGCCGAGAGCGCGCTCGAGTGCGAGCCCACGTCCGGTCACGCCGTCCACGCGCAGACGCACGTGATGTACGAGACGGGGCGCCACGAGGCCGGCCGCGCCTGGCTCGACCACTGGGTCGAGGAGAGCGGCCGGGCGGCCAGCCACCGGGCCCACTTCTCCTGGCACGCCGCGCTGCACGAGCTGGCGATCGGCGACACCGAAGCGGTGCGCCAGCGCTACTACACGCAGCTCGCGCCGCCGACCGTCACCGGCGTCCGCGCACTGATCGACGCCGCCTCGCTGCTGTGGCGATGGGTCGTGACGACGTCGGGCTGGGACGCCGCGGCGGGCACCTCGGTGTTCACCGGCGAGACCGCGCCGCCGCCGATCGACTGCGTCCTCGAGGCCGCCGGCACGGACCTCGTCGACCGGCCCGAGACGCCGTTCGTCGCGCTGCACGCGGCGCTCGCGATCGCCGCCACCGGCGACCTGCCTCGGCTGGCCCGGCTACGGACGCACTGCCAGGGCTCCACGGACCTCGCGGTGCGCACGACCATCGCGTCGGTGTGCGAGGCGCTGCTGGCCGCCGGCGAGCAGCGCTGGGGCGACGCCGCTCGGATGCTGGCCGACACCCTGCCCGGGCTGCCGCGCGTCGGCGGGTCCGCCGCCCAGCGCGAGATCGTCGAGGAGACGCTGCTGTACTGCCTGGTCAGCGACGGCCAGGCCGACCGGGCCCTCGCCCTTCTCGACGGCCGCCTCGACCGGCGTACCTCACCGCTCGACCGCCGCCGCCGCGACTCCCTGGTCACCCCCGAGGGCGCACCCCTCCGCGTCTGACCCGCAACGTCATACGTTCTGGTCGCTAGAACGACCACTTCGTATGACGTCCCGGACGTTCTCCACAGATCCCACGCGGCGGTGGCGTGGACCTCCGGGCGTGCTGAGACTCGACGTATGCCGCTCGTCCGGACCTCGCTCGCGCTGACGCGTCTCGATCGGCTTGCGCTGCGCCAAGGCGGGGTCGTTTCCCGAGTGCAGGCCTACGACGTGGGGATCACGAGGGCGCAGATCCGTGCCCACGTCCGCGCGCGACGGTGGCGTCGGATCGGCACTCAGACGGTCGCACTCGCGACGGGACAGCTCACGGCCGACGCGAGGCTCTGGGCGGCGGTGTTCGAAGCCGGGCCACGGGCTCAGCTCGATGGAGAGTCCGCGCTGATCGCCTCCGGACTCACCGGCTACCGCTCCGACTCGATCCGAGTCTCGGTCCCCCGTGGCGCCAAGGTGCGACGGGGGCGGGGGCTCGACATCCGGCAGACCCGACGCTGGGCCGCCGACGACCAGGTCTCGACGGGAGTCCCCCGGACCCGAATACCGGTCGCGGCCGTGCGCTCCGCGCTCTGGGCCAGGACGGATCGTCAGGCGGCGCTGCTGCTGACGATGAGCGTTCAGCAGGGGCTGACATCAGCCCAGGAGCTCGGGGTGGAGGCTCTGCGCATCAAGAGAGACCGGCGTCGGCGGCTGGTGCACAGCGTGATCCTCGACCTGGCCGGCGGGGTCCGCTCTCTCGGAGAGCTGGACTTCGCGCGGGAGTGTCGTCGTCGCGGTCTCCCTGAGCCTTCTCGACAGGTGGTGCGGCGAGGGCGCGACGGGCGCTACTACCTCGATGTCGCCTGGGAGGAGTGGAGAACGGCGGTGGAGATCGACGGCATCCATCACTCCTGGGCCGTCCACGTGGTGAGTGATGCGCTGCGCCAGAACGCCGTCGTGCTCCAGGACATGCGCGTGCTGCGGCTGCCCCTCCTGGGGCTCCGGGTGGCCCCCGACGCATTCTTCGCCCAGATCGAGGAGGCACTCGCCTCCCGCGGCTGCCCGATCCTCGGCCGATCCGCCTGATCCGTCCGGGACGTCATACGTTCTGGTCGCTAGAACGACCACGTCGTATGACGTTGCGCTGTCCTACTCCGCCGAACGGACGCGGATCCCGGTCAACGGGACGGTCACGGCGCCGGAGGGGTCGGTGAAGAAGTCGTTGCCCTTGTCGTCGACGACGATGAACGCCGGGAAGTCCTCGACCTGGATCTTCCAGACCGCCTCCATGCCGAGCTCGGGGTACTCCAGCACGTCGACCGACTTGATGCAGTCCTGCGCCAGTCGCGCGGCGGGGCCGCCGATCGAGCCGAGGTAGAAGCCGCCGTGGGCCGCACACGCCTCGGTCACCACCTTGGAGCGGTTGCCCTTCGCGAGCATCACCAGCGACCCGCCCGCGGCCTGGAACTGCTCGACGTAGGAGTCCATCCGGCCGGCGGTCGTGGGGCCGAACGACCCGGAGGCGTAGCCCTCGGGGGTCTTGGCGGGCCCGGCGTAGTAGACCGCGTGGTCGCGCAGGTACGCCGGCATCTCCTCGCCCGCGTCGAGCCGCTCCTGGATCTTGGCGTGCGCGATGTCGCGGGCGACGACCAGCGGCCCGGACAGTGACAGCCTCGTCTTCACCGGGTGCTGCGAGAGCTCGGCCAGGATCTCGGGCATCGGCCGGTTGAGGTCGATCCGCACCACGTCGGCGTCGTCCGACGGCTGCGTGGTGGTCGAGGCGGGCAGGTACGTCGCGGGATCGGTCTCGAGCTGCTCGAGGAACACGCCCTCGGGCGTGATCTTGCCCAGCGCCTGCCGGTCGGCCGAGCACGAGACCGCGATCGCGACCGGACACGACGCCCCGTGCCGCGGGAGCCGGACCACGCGCACGTCGTGGCAGAAGTACTTGCCGCCGAACTGCGCGCCGATCCCGAAGCCCTGGGTGAGCTCGAAGACCTGCTCCTCGAGCTCGAGGTCGCGGAACCCGTGGGCGGACGCGCTGCCCGCGGTCGGCAGGTCGTCGAGGTAGTGCGCGGACGCGTACTTGGCCGTCTTCAGCGCGAACTCCGCCGAGGTCCCGCCGATCACGACGGCGAGGTGGTACGGCGGGCAGGCCGCGGTGCCCAGTGAGCGGATCTTCTCGTCGAGGAAGGCGAGCATCCGCTTCGGGTTCAAGATCGCCTTCGTCTCCTGATACAGGAACGACTTGTTCGCCGAGCCGCCGCCCTTGGCCATGAAGAGGAACTTGTACTCCGGCTGGTCGCCCGGCACCGAGTAGATCTCGATCTGCGCCGGCAGGTTGGTGCCGGTGTTCTTCTCGTCGTACGTCGTCAGCGGTGCCAGCTGGGAGTAGCGCAGGTTGAGCTTCGTGTACGCGTCGTACACCCCCTGACTGATCGCCTCGCCGTCGTCGGCGCCGGTGAGCACTCCCTCGGACTTCTTGCCCATCACGATCGCGGTCCCGGTGTCCTGGCACATCGGCAGGACGCCGCCGGCGGAGATGTTGACGTTCTTGAGCAGGTCCAGCGCGACGAAGCGGTCGTTCCCGCTGGACTCCGGGTCGTCGATGATCCGGCGCAGCTGGGCGAGGTGGGCCGGCCGCAGGTAGTGCGCGATGTCGTGCATCGCCTCCGCGGTCAGCTGCCGGATCGCCGCCGAGGAGACCCGGAGGAAGGTCCGTCCGTCGGCCTCGAACGTCGACACCCCGTCCGTCGTCACCAGCCGGTACGGCGTGCGGTCGGGGCCGATCGGCAGCAGGTCGGAGTAGTGGAACTCGGGACCGTCGGCGTCACTCACGAAGCAGCAGGCTAGTCCGATTCGCGGGTGGCGTGATCATCGGCCGAGCTGCGGGTCGCTGGTGCTCGGCCGGCCGTTCTCCAGCCTCCCGGCCAGGGCGCGCTTGAACCGCGGGTGGTCGCGCAGCGTGACCAGCACGTCGTACCAGCCGTGTGTGTGGGCCACGCCGACGCGCACTCGCTTGCGGCTCTTCCCGCGCACGCGCACGGTGCGGTCCCGGTCGTACGCGTCGGCGACGTGGACACGGAGCGCGTGCTCGGAGCGGTTGTGCAACGTCAGCACGAGGTGGCCGTCCTCGCGTGCGGCGTGCACCTCGAGCAGTGGCTCCCGGGTGGCGCCGGCGAACCGCCGGAAGAAACCGTTGGGTCCGTGGAAGCTGACGTCGAAGCGGCCGGTCGCCGTCATCACCGGGTGCATCTTCTTCCCGGCCCCCACGGTGTAGGTGAACGGCGCACCCTTGACGTTGTTCGACCGGGCCTGGAGCTGGGCGCCGAGCCGTCCGCCGTTCGCGATGGTGAAGGCGAGGGCGTGATCGCGCACGTCGAGGTCCACCCGGAGCCGGTAGCCGGTCGGACGCGACGGCCGGAGACCCGGCTCCTGCTTCGGCACGCGCTGCTTCAACGGCACGTCGGGGAAGAACGGCGGGTGGGCGTCCGCGTCCGGGGGCTTGTACGCCGCGGTGTCGGGCAGCGAGGGCACGGGCCCGGGTGACTTCGAGAAGTCGAACGCCGAGGTGAGGTCGCCGCAGACCGTCCGTCGCCAGGGGGTGATGTGGGGCTCGTGCACCCCGAACCGCTTCTCGAGGAACCGGATGATCGAGGTGTGGTCGAACGTCTCCGAGCACACCCAGCCGCCGGTGCTCCACGGTGAGACGACCGTCATCGGCACGCGGACCCCGAGTCCGTAGGGACCGGTCACGCCGTCCTTGCCGTGGTACAGCTCGTTCTCCAGCCGCACCGTCGAGTCGCCGTGCAGGCCGCCGACGTTCGGGTAGGCCGGCACCACGTGGTCGAAGAAGCCGTCGTTCTCGTCGAAGGTCAGGAACAGCGCGGTCTTCGCCCAGACCTCCGGGTCGGCGGTGAGCGCGTCGAGGACCTTCGCGACGTACCAGGCGCCGTAGTTCGCCGGCCAGTCCGGGTGCTCGGTGAACGCCTCCGGTGCCACGATCCACGACACCTGGGGGAGGGTCCCCCCGGTCACGTCATCGGTGAGCTGCTGGAACAGCTGCTCGGGCTGGGTCGGCGACGCCTGCGTGCCCTTCCGTGCCCGGTTGAAGAGCGGGCCGGAGGTGGCCTGCTGGTAGTTCTTGAAGTACAGCAGGGCGTTGTCGCCGTAGGTGCCGACGTAGGGCTTGAACAGGTTCCATCCCCAGCCGTGCGCGGCGTCCAGCCCGTCGCCGACGTCCTGGTACACCTTCCAGCTCACGCCCGCCTTCTGGAGCCGCTCGGGATAGGTCTTCCAGTCGTACGCCGGTGAGATCGCGTTGCCGATCGCCGGGCCGTGGCCCTTCCCGTCGTTGCCGACCCAGCCGGTCCACAGGTAGTAGCGGTTCGGGTTCGTCGGCCCGAGCAGGCTGCAGTGGTAGGCGTCGCAGACGGTGAACGCGTCCGCGAGGGCGTAGTGGAAGGGGACGTCGGAGCGCCGCAGGTGCGCCATCGTGGTACCGGTGCCCTTGGCCGGCACCCAGCGGTCGTAGTCGCCGCCGGCGAACGCCTGGTGCCCGGTGTCCCAGCCGTGGTCGAGGTCCTGGAGGAACGTCAGGCCGAGATCCTCGAGGTCCGGGCGGAACGGCAGCACCTCCTTCTTGCCGTGCGGCTGCCGCCAGACCGAGCGGCCGTTGGGCAGGGTGACGGGGTGCGGGTCGCCGTACCCCCGGACGCCGCGCATGGTCCCGAAGTAGTGGTCGAACGAGCGGTTCTCCTGCATCAGCACCACGACGTGCTCGACGTCGTCGAGCGACCCGGCGCGCCGGTACGCCGGGATCGAGGCCGCCCGCGCGATCGACGGCGTGAGCACGGACATGGCCGTGCCGCCACCGGCGACCTGGAGGAACCTTCGTCGGTCGAGCTCGGGCATGCGCTGCTCCTGGTGACGGGGGCCCTGGCAGTCCCGGGTGCGCAGATCCTCGCAAACCAACGCGCCTCACGACCACCCTTCGGCCGGAGACTCTCGTGCCACACTGCACCCGTGACAACGGCTCCGCGCAAGGGGAACCGGGCCCGTCCGGCCCCGACCCTCGAGGAGGTCGCGGCGCGTGCGGGGGTCTCCCGGGCGACCGCGAGCCGGGTCCTCCGGGGCGATGCGAAGGTGAGCGAGCGGGCCCGCGAGGTCGTGCTCGCCGCAGCCCAGGAGATCTCCTACGTCCCCAACCTCGCGGCCCGGACTCTGGTCACCGGCCGGAGCGAGTCGGTGGCCTTCCTCGTGGAGGAGTCCGAGGAACGGATGTTCGCGGACCCGTTCTTCCTCGGCATGTTGCGCAGCGCCCAGGAGGCGGTGGCCGTCGCCGGGCTCCAGCTGGTCTTCACCGTCATGTCGCGCCCCGAGGACCAGGATCGCTTCCTCGCGTACGCCGCGGGCGGCCACGTGGACGGCGTGCTGCTGCTCTCGCTGCACGGACGCGACCAGCTCCCGCAGCGACTCGAGTCGCTCGGCGTGCCCACGGTCCTCAGTGGTCGACCGCTCAGCGGGGGCCGCCGGCTCTGGTACGTCGACTCCGACAACGTCGGCGGTGGCGAGCTCGCGACCAACTACCTGCTCGACTCCGGGCGCTCCCACGTCGCGACGGTCACAGGTCCGCTGGACATGTGCGCGGGGCAGGACCGGTTGGCCGGGTATCGGTCGGCGGTCGAGGCCGCAGGTCGCCACTACGACGAGAGCCTGGTGTCGGTCGGTGACTTCACCACGGTCGGTGGCTACGACGCGACCCGGGCCCTGCTCGAACGGCGTCCGGACGTCGACGCGATCTTCGCGGCGTCCGACCTCGCGGCGATCGGCGTCCTCAGAGCGCTGCGCGAGAGCGGGCGACGCGTCGGCGACGACGTGACCGTGATCGGGTTCGACGACATCCCGGCCGCCGCCGACCAGCAGCCTCCGCTGACGACCGTGAAACAGCCCATCGCGGCTCTCGGGACCGCGATGACGCGGTTGCTGCTGGACCGGATCGAGGGTTTGCAGGGGCTGCATCGCCGCACGGTCCTGCCGGTGGAGCTCGTTCGACGCGAGACCGCCTGAAGCCACGGCCGGTCGGGGCAATTGGTCAGGAACACGCCGGAACTCACTCTTGACACGGTGACCACCATCACCTCATTCTTGCGGCGAGTGCTTGTGAGAGCGCTCTCACACACGGGAACCGAGTCCCGGACCGTCCCTCAGGAGGACCCCATGTTCCGAAGCTCCACCCGTCGCCACGGTTCGGCTCTCGTGTCGATCGTCGCGATCGGCGCGCTCGCCCTGGCCGGATGCGGCAGCAGCGACTCGTCCGAGGCGGCCAACACGTCCGCGGACGCCGGCCCTTGTGGCACCACGGCGGACACGACGCTGACCGTCGGCCTCTTCGGCACGTTCGGCTTCAAGGAGGCGGGTCTCTGGGACGCCTACAAGAAGGCCTGCCCCAACATCACGATCAAGGAGGACGTGGTCGAGATGTCGTCCGACTACTGGACGCGGCTCAAGACGCGGCTCGCGTCCGGGAGCGGACTGGCTGACGTCCAGGCGATCGAGATCGGGTTCGTCTCCGACGTGGTGCAGAACCACGCCGACCAGTTCGTCAACTGGAACGACGTGCCCAACGCCGCCGCGGACAAGGCCGAGTTCTACCCGTGGAAGTGGGCCCAGGCGTCGAGCAGCGACGGCGCCACGACGGTCGGTCTCGGAACCGACATCGGCCCGGAGGCGATCTGCTACCGCCGCGACCTGCTCAAGCAGGCAGGGCTGCCGTCGGACCCGGAGACGCTGGCGCACAAGTGGGGCACGTGGGACGACTTCATCAACTTCGGTAAGCAGTACGAGGCGTCCTCGACGAAGCCGTCGGGCTCGCACTTCGTCGACAGCGCGGCCAGCATCTTCTCGACCGCGGTGTACCAGGGCGACGAGGCGTACGCGACTCCCGAGGGTGACACGGACCTCGAGAACAGCGACGGCGTGCAGAACGCCTGGAAGTACGCCACCACGGCGGCGCAGGACGGCATCACGGCCGGGCTGGAGCAGTTCTCCGACCCCTGGAACAAGGCGTTCTCCAGCGGCTCGTTCGCCGCGCTGGCGTGCCCGACGTGGATGATGGGTTACATCCAGGGCCAGGCCGGCGACTCCTATGCCGGCAAGTGGGACATTGCTCCCGTTCTGCCGGGTGGCGCCACCAACTGGGGCGGTTCGTGGCTCGGTGTGCCGGACAAGGCCGCCCACAAGGATGCCGCCATCGCACTCGTCGAGTGGCTGTCCAGCCAGGACCAGCAGGTGACGATGTGGAAGGACGGCGGGCACTTCCCGTCGAACTCCGAGGCGGCAGCAGCACCAGCGGTGAGCAACGCCAAGAGCGAGTACTTCAGCAACGCGCCGGTCGGTCAGATCTTCAACGACATCTCGCAGCAGATGAAGATCCCGCCGATCGGGCTCTACGACACGCAGATCCAGCACGAGTTCACGACGCAGCTGACCAACGTCGAGACCAAGGGAACCTCGCCGGACG
This sequence comes from uncultured Actinomycetota bacterium, assembly GCA_963812055.1. GTDB lineage: Bacteria > Actinomycetota > Actinomycetes > Propionibacteriales > Nocardioidaceae > Nocardioides. Next base: position 167,690 of record CAWEUA010000025.1, on the reverse strand, counting down.
ACGCGTACAACGCGGCCCTGGACTCGATCAAGCAGATCACGGGCTGACCGCGAGCCGGGCCGCCGACATTCCCTTCAGTACGGCGGCCCGGCCTCCTCGGGCAAGACGGTGCGCGACACGACCGCCTGCCATGGCCTAGGAAGGTGCCCATGACGACCCTGACGCAGTCCGAGCTGCGGTCCGGTGAGGGAACGAGCCGGCTTCGCTCCCCCCGGGGGAGCCGGCGCCAGACCCTCCTTCCCGGGAGCCGGATCGCCTACGTCTACGTGCTCCCGTTCTTCCTGGTCTTCGCGGCCTTCAGCATCTACCCCTGGATCGCGACAGCGTGGGTCTCGCTGCACGACACCCGGCTGTCGACCTACGACCAGTCCAGCTGGATCGGGCTGGAGAACTACCGCAACCTGTTCACGAACCACTTCTTCTGGAACGCGTTCAAGAACACGATCACGATCGGGATCATCTCGACCGTCCCGCAGCTGTGCATGGCCCTCGGCATCGCGCACCTTCTGAACTACCACCTGCGCGGACGGACGTTCTTCCGGATCGCGATCCTGATGCCGTACGCCACGAGCCTGGCGGCGGCGACGGTGATCTTCGCCGAGCTCTTCGACCCGAAGCTCGGGCTCATCAACTGGACGTTGCAGTCGCTGCACCTGCCGGCGGTCGACTGGCAGGGCTCGAAGTGGCCGTCCCAGATCGCGGTCTCGTCGATCGTCACCTGGCGATGGACCGGGTACAACGCGCTGATCTACCTGGCCGGAATGCAGGCGATCAGCACCGACCTCTACGAGGCGGCTGCGATGGACGGCGCGGGCCGCTGGGCCCAGTTCCGCCACGTCACCCTGCCGGGCCTGCGGCCGACGATCCTGTTCACGATCGTGGTCTCGACCATCGGCGCGGCCCAGCTCTTCGGGGAGCCGTTGCTGTATCACAACGGGCAGCCCGACGGCGGCACGCAGAACCAGTACCAGACGCTCGGTCTCCTCATGTACCAGCAGGGCTGGACCTATGACCGCCTCGGGCTCGCGTCGGCCACCGCGTGGACGATGTTCCTGATCATCGTGGCCGCGGTGCTGGTCAACGTGGTGATCGCGCGGCGACGCGACGTTCGCGACGGGACCCGGCGGCGCCGAGCCGGAGCCGCCGCGCTCGTGGTCGGCGCGCCGGAGGTGACGGCCCGATGAGCGCCACGGTGAACGGCCCGGTGAACGGCCCGGTGAACGGCCCGGTGACACGCACCGCCGGGGGAGCCGCGAGCGGTGGGGTTCTCAAGGCGGGGTGGGTGACCTACGCGTTGATCACCGTCGTGACGCTCGTCTCGGTCTTCCCGCTCTACTACACGATCGTGATGGCCTCGCATACGAACGCCGAGATGGCCGCCAGCACACCGCCGCTCCTGCCCAACGCCTCGGTCTTCGACAACGTGAAGAAGGCCCTCGACCTGGCACCCCTCAACCTGGGCCTCGTCAACTCGCTGATCGTCTCCGGGGCGATCACGGTCGGGACCGTCGCGTTCTGCACGCTGGCCGGGTTCGCGTTCGCCAAGCTGCGTTTCCGCGGCGCGAGCCTGCTGCTCGCGGTGTGCATCGCCACGATGATGGTCCCGCTCCAGATGGGCGTGATCCCGCTCTACATGATGATGGCGAAGCTCGGCCTCGCGAACCATCTGTCGGCGGTCATCCTGCCCAGCCTCTGTACGGCGTTCGGCGTCTTCTTCATGCGTCAGTACGTCGCCAGCGCCGTGCCGGACGAGCTGATCGAGGCGGCGTACATGGACGGCGCCGGGCCGTTTCGCGTCTTCTGGTCGATCGTCGTGCCGGCGGCGAGGCCGGCGATGGCGGTGCTCGGGATGCTGACGTTCCTGATGGCCTGGAACGACTTCTTCTGGCCCATCATCGTGCTGAGCTCGCAGAACCCGACGGTGCAGGTGTCGTTCCAGAGCCTCGCCACCGGCTACGCGCCGCAGCAGTCCATCATCATGGCCGGCACCCTCTACGGCACGATCCCGGTCCTCATCGTCTTCGCGCTGCTCGGCAGGCAGATCGTCGGCGGCATCATGCAAGGAGCGGTCAAAGGATGAGCGAAGCGATCTTCCCCCCGGACTTCGTCTGGGGCGTGGCGACGTCGGCGTACCAGATCGAGGGGGCGGTCGCCGAGGGCGGCCGCGGACCCAGCATCTGGGACACCTTCAGCCACACCCCCGGAGCGGTGGACAACGACGACACCGGCGACGTCGCGTGCGACCACTACCACCGGTGGCGGGAGGACCTCGACCTGATGGCCGAGCTCGGGATCGCGTCGTACCGCTTCTCGGTGGCGTGGCCGCGGGTGATGCCCGACGGGCACACGGTGAACCAGGAGGGACTCGACTTCTACCGGCGGCTCGTCGACGGACTGCTGGAGCGCGGGATCCGGCCGCTGATGACGCTCTACCACTGGGACCTGCCGCAGAGCCTCGATGTCGGCGACGCGGGTGGCTGGCTCTCGCGCGACCTGCCGGACCGGTTCGTCGACTACGCCCTGGTGCTCGGCAAGGAGCTCGGCGACCGGGTGCGGGCGATCACCACCCTGAACGAGCCGTGGTGCTCGGCGTACCTCGGCTACGCCAGCGGCGAGCACGCGCCGGGACGCACCGACGACACGCTCGCCTACCGCGCCGCGCACCACCTCAACCTCGCTCACGGCCGCGCGGTGACCGCACTGCGCGACGTGCTCCCGGTCGGGTCGGACGTGTCGGTGGCGCTGAACCTGCACCAGGTGCAGCCGGCGTCCGACCGTCCCGAGGACGTGGCGGCGGCCGAGCACGTGGACCTGATCGCCAACCGGATGTTCCTGGACCCGATGTTCGGCGGGGGCTACTCCGACCAGCTCCGGGCCACCACCGCCGGCCTCACCGACTGGTCGTTCGTGCGTCCCGGCGACGAGGCGGAGATCGGGGTCGCGGTGGACTCGGTCGGGCTCAACTTCTACAACCCGAGCCGGGTCGGCGTCGGGCCGGGGGCGCCGTTCCCGGGCACCCATCGGGCGTTCTACGCCGACATCCCGGGCCCACGGACGGTGATGGGATGGCCGATCGTCCCTTCGGGCCTCACCGACCTGTTGCTACGGGTCCAGCGCGACATCGGGCTGCCGATCCACGTCACCGAGAACGGTCTCGGCGCGCACGACGCCGTCGAGGACGGCACCGTCCACGACCAGGACCGGATCGACTATCTGCAGGCGCACCTCGGCGCGGTCCTGGAGGCGTTGCAACAAGGTGTCGACGTCCGGGGGTACTACGTCTGGACGCTGCTGGACAACTTCGAGTGGGCCTGGGGGTACGAGAAGCGGTTCGGTCTCGTCCGGGTCGACCTCGCCGACCAGCGGCGCACGCTCAAGGACTCGGCGCGTTGGTACGCCGAGGTCATCGCCAAGCACGGCCTGTGAGTGGGATCGTGGGGCCTGACGAGAGGGGTGGTCCGTGGCAACCGTGACCTTCAAGGGCGCGCAGCGGTGGTACCCGGGTGCGTCCGCACCCGCGGTCGCCGGGCTGGACCTGGAGATCCAGGACGGCGAGTTCATGGTGCTGGTGGGTCCGTCCGGCTGTGGCAAGTCCACGACCCTGCGGATGCTGGCGGGCCTGGAGCCGGTGGACGACGGCGGCGTCTACATCGACGACCGCGACGTGACCGGCGTACCGCCGAAGAGCCGTGACATCGCGATGGTCTTCCAGAACTACGCGCTGTACCCCCACATGACGGTCGCGGAGAACATGGGCTTCGCCCTGCGGATGGCCAAGATGAAGTCGGCCGAGCGCCAGGAGCGGGTGAGCAGGGCCGCCGAGATGCTCGGGCTCACCGACTACCTCGAGCGCAAGCCGCGCGCGTTGTCCGGCGGCCAGCGCCAGCGCGTCGCGATGGGCCGCGCGATCGTGCGCGCCCCTGCCGTCTTCTGCATGGACGAGCCGCTGTCGAACCTCGACGCGAAGATGCGCGTGCAGACCCGGGCCGACATCGCGCGCCTGCAGGCGGAGCTCGGGACGACGACGGTCTACGTCACGCACGACCAGGTCGAGGCCATGACCATGGGCCACCGGGTCGCGGTGATGCACGACGGCGAGCTGCAACAGGTCGACGCCCCGCTGACGCTCTACGACCGCCCCGACAACGTGTTCGTCGCGGGCTTCATCGGGTCGCCGCGGATGAACCTCCTCGAGGCCCAGGTCGTCGACGGCCACGCCACGGTCGGCGACGTCCGGATCCCCGTCCCCGCGGGCGAGAACGGCGTGCCCGGCTCGGTGACGATCGGCGTACGCCCCGAGGCGTTCCGGCTCGTCCCCGCCGGGCAGGGCGGCCTGCCGATGGAGGTGCTGATGATGGAGGAGCTCGGCGCCGACAGCTACGTGCACGGTTTCACCCAGATCGGCGGGGAGCGCCAGCTGCTGATCGTCCGGGCCGAGGAGCGCGGCACGGTGCGGAAGGATGACGTGGTCCACGCACTGCCGGAGGCCTCGCGCGTCCACCTGTTCGACACCGCCACGGGGGCGCGGCTCTAGGACGTGTCTCGCTACGCACTTCTCGTCTCACCGTCCGCGAACCGGGTCTACGCGCGCGCCGCCGGGGCGCTCACGATCGCGGAGCTCGGCGTGCTCGGGGAGACCCTGCTCGCCGGGCGGATCGGCGACGCGCGGCCGGAGGAGATCGCCGGCGTCCCCTATGTGACGTTCGACGGCGACCTCGACGACGCCGCCGTCGCCGGCCTCGCCAATGTGTCCACCGCGTTCGCCCTGTTCGAGCGAGCAGGTGACGATGCCTTCCGCCCGGTGGAGCTCCGCCGCCTCGACTGCCTGGACGACGACCTGCTGAGCATCCTCAAGTACCAGGGCAAGACCAACGAGCTGTTCACCAAGCTGCTGCTCAACGTGACGGTCCTCGCCTCGCAGAGCGCCGGCCGGATGCTCACCGACCGCCTCCGCGTGCTCGACCCGCTGTGCGGACGAGGGACGACGCTCAACCAGGTGCTCATGTACGGCTGGCACGCGACCGGGGTCGAGCTCGACGCTCGCGACTTCGACGCATACGCCGCCTTCCTGCCGCGGTGGCTGAAGGACAAGCGCCTCAAGCACACCGCGACCAACGCGAAGCTGCGGCGTGACGGCCAGGTGCTCGGCCGGCGCCTCGACGTGGAGCTGGCCACGACCAAGGAGGCGTGGGCAGCCGGTGACACCATCACCCTGTCCACCGCGCTCGCCGACACCCGGACGACCGCCGAGGTGTTCGGGGCCGGCAGCGTCGACGCGATCGTCACCGACGCGCCGTACGGCGTGCAGCACGGCAGCCACGGGGGAGAGGGCGCCCTCCAACGCCGGCCGCTGGAGCTGCTGCGCGAGGCGCTGCCCGGCTGGGTCCGGGTCCTGCGTCCCGGTGGGGCGGTCGGCATCGCGGTCAACACCTACACCTGTCCGCGCGACCAGGCGCTCGCACTGCTCGCCGACGCCGGTCTGGAGCCGCGAGACGACCCCGCGTTCCGGGGCTTCCGGCACCGCGTCGACCGGGCCATCGAGCGCGACCTCGTCCTGGCCCGCAAGCGCGTCTAGATTGATCTCATGGACGGGCAGGACCCTTCGCAGCTGCGGATCTCGGACGACGACCGGCACAAGGTGGCCGAAGTGCTGCGCGAAGCCGCCGGCGAGGGCCGGATCGACTTCGAGGAGCTCGACCAGCGCCTCGAGGCGACGTACGCCGCACGGACGTACGCCGACCTGGTGCCGATCACGCTCGACCTCCCGGTGCAGACGGCCGACCAGCTGCCGGTGCACCCCGTCGCCGCGTCGACGCCCCCCACGGTCGTCGCCGGCGCGGCCCAGGAGAAGCACCTCGCGATCCTGAGCGGCGTCGAGCGCAAGGGCGTATGGGTCGTGCCTGCGCACCTGACGGTGAACTGCTTCATGGGCGGCGCCGACCTCGACCTGAGGCGCGCTCAGTTCGCCGCGCGCGAGGTGGTGATCACGATCAACGCGATCATGGGCGGCGCCGACATCAAGGTGAACCCGCGGACCCAGGTGATCATGGAGGGCACCGGGATCATGGGTGGCTACAGCGGTCCCTCCGACTCGACCCCACCGGAGCTGGACGCGAACAGCCCGGTCGTCCGCATCCGCGGCTTCGCGTTGATGGGCGGCGTGAGCGTGTCACGCCGCCCCGCTCCGGGTGAGAAGAAGGAGCTCAGGCGCCGGTAGTGCCCTCCTGCTCGGCCGGCGTCGCGACCGCGTCCTGTTGCTCGGCCACCTTCTCGGTCGAGGTGTCGTCCGGGATCACGCCTGCCGCGGCGCTGTCGACGGTGAGGTTCTCGCCCGTGCTCGGGTCGAAGAGGTGCATCTTGCCGGCGTCGACCCAGATGGTCGCCTCGTCGCCCTCCTTGATCGTGCTCGAGCCGTCCAGGGAGATCACCAGCTGCGTGTGCAGCGCCTCGCCGTCGAGGTCACGCTCGAGCTGGAGCAGCTGCGCCTGGACCTCGGGCGGAGCCTCGAACGGGCTGTAGGCGTAGGCCTGGTTGCCCAGCCACTCGACGACGTCGACCGTGGCCTTGAACGTCGAGCCCTCGTGCTTGGCGGAGTCCATCACCGCGGCGTCCTCGAAGTGCTCGGGACGCATGCCGGCGATCAGCAGCCCCTTGCCCTGGGCCTTCTTGGCCTTGGCCTCGGGGATCGAGACGGTGCCGAACGGGAGCTTCACCGAGGTCCCCTCGACCGTCGCGGGCAGGAAGTTCATCGGCGGGCTGCCGATGAAGCCGGCGACGAACAGGTTGACCGGGTTGGTGTAGAGCTCCCGCGGGGTCGCGAGCTGCTGCAGGATGCCGCGCTTGAGGACCGCGACCCGGTCGCCGAGCGTCATCGCCTCGGTCTGGTCGTGGGTGACGTAGACCGTGGTGATGCCGAGCCGGCGCTGCATCCGAGCGATCTCGGTGCGCATCTGGCCGCGCAGCTTGGCGTCGAGGTTGGACAGCGGCTCGTCGAACAGGAACGCCTCGGCGTCTCGCACGATCGCACGGCCCATCGCGACGCGCTGCCGCTGGCCGCCGGACAAGTTGCCGGGCTTGCGCTCGAGGTGCTCGTCGAGCTCCAGGGTCGTGGACGCGTCGCGCACCTTCTTGTCGACCTCTTCGTTGCTCGCGCCCGCCAGCCGCAACGGGAACGCGATGTTCTCGTACACGGTCAGGTGGGGGTAGAGCGCGTAGTTCTGGAAGACCATGGCGAGGTTGCGGTCGCGCGGTGCCAGGTCGTTGACCCGTTTCCCGCCGATCATCATGTCGCCGGACGTGATGTCCTCCAGACCGACGATCATCCGGAGCAGCGTGGACTTCCCGCAGCCGGAGGGCCCGACGAGGATCATGAACTCCCCGTCCGCGACCTCGATGGAGACGTCGTTCACGGCCGGGAAGCCGTCGCCGTACTGCTTGACGATGTTCTTCATCTCGATGGCAGCCATTGGATCAACCCTTCACTGCGCCGGACGTCAGACCGGCGACGATTCTGCGCTGGAACAACAGGACGATGATGATCACCGGGACGGTGACGATGACCGAAGCCGCGGCGAGCTGGGAGTACGGCGGGTTGAACGGGTCGGGCCCCACGAAGAACGACATCTGGGCCGGCACCGTCCGCGAGGCCGTCGTCGATGTCAGCGAGATCGCGAGCACGAACTCGTTCCAGGCGAAGAAGAAGGTCAGGATCGCCGCCGTGAACACACCGGGTGCGGCCAATGGCACGATCACCTTCCGGAAGGCCTGCCACGAGGTGGCGCCGTCCACCTGAGCCGCCTGCTCCATCTCCCACGGGATCTCGCGGAAGAAGGCCGACAGGGTCCAGATCGCCAGCGGGAGTGTGAACGACATGTACGGGATGATCAGGCCGAGCCAGGTGTTGAACAGCCCGAGGTTGCGCCACAGGTCGAAGAGGGGCCCGACCAGTGCCACCACCGGGAACATCGCGATCGCGAGGGCCACCGACAGGACGAGTCGCTTGCCGCGGAACTCCAGCCGGGCGATGGCGTAGGCCGCGAAGGTCGCGAAGATGACGGCCAGCACCGTGGAGATGATCGAGATCCCGAACGAGTTGCGCAGCGCCAGCAGGAAGTCGTGACCCGCTGGGTTGTTGTAGTCCAGCAGCGACTTGTAGTTGTCCCACGTGGCGTCCTTCGGCAGGAACTGCGGGCTTCCGACCGTCGTCTCCGCGATGGACTTGAACGACAGCGAGAGGATCCAGGCCACGGGGAGGAGGCACCAGACCAGGATCAGCACGAAGCCTGCCCAGTGCAGCGGACCCATCTTCTGACGCATCAGCCTTCACCCCTCGCAGAGGCCAGGTCGACCCGGAACACCTTGACGATGAGGCCCGCGAGTATCAGCACTGCCAGGAAGAGCAGCACCGACAATGCCGACCCCAGGCCGAGCTGCATCTGTTCGATGACCTGTCTGTAGGTGAGGAACGACGAGGACTCGGTGTCCTGCGCGCCCTTGGTCATGATGTAGATGTTGTCGAAGATCCGGAATGCGTCGAGGGCGCGGAACAGCACCGCCACCATGATCGCGGCCCGCATGTTCGGCAGGATCACCTTGTACAGGCGTTGCCACCAGGTGGCCCCGTCGACCTGAGCGGCCTCGAGCATGTCGTCGGAGACCTGCGAGAGGCCGGCGAGCAGCAGCAACGCCATGAACGGCGTGGTCTTCCAGATCTCGCTAGACCATGATCGCGAACATCGCGGGCCAGTGCGAGCCGAACCAGTTGGTTTCCGGGCTGATCCACGGCAGCCACTGGAACCAGGCGTTGACGAAGCCGTTGTTGATGCTGAACGCGAACTGCCAGGCGAACGCGGAGACCACGGTGACGATCCCGTAAGGGATCAGGATCGCGGTCCGCATCACGCCTCGCCCGACGATGACCCGGTGCATCACCATCGCGAACGCGAAGCCGATCACCAGCTCGACCGCCACGGTGAGGACCATGATGATGACGGTGTTCCAGGTGTCCTTCCAGAACAGCGAGTCCGTCAGCACGGTGCCGTAGTTGCTGAGCCCCACGAACTCCTTCGCGTTGGGATCGGTCAGCCGGTACCGGAACAACGACAGGTACAGCGCCTGGAACATCGGGTACGCCGTGACCACCAGCATCACGACGACGGCCGGTAGGACAAGCCGGATGCCGAGCCGATTCTCGGCTGAGGCACGGTCGCTCTTGTGGGGGTGACCGGAGACCGACTTGGCCGCAGGAGCTTCGGTGACGGTGGTCATAGCAAAGCCTTCCCATCGAGTACCTGTTGCATGAAGTCGGCCGACTTCTGCGGGGTGCTTTGGTTGACCGAGGCCGGTGGGTGCCAGGTGGCCAACAACGAGCCGGAGATGTCACTCCAGTACGGCGTCACCGACCGTGGCGCCGCCGCGTTGACGCTCTCCTGGAACAGTTTCAACAGTTCCGGCGGGTACAGCTTCTGCAGCGCTGGGTACTGGTAGCCGGCCGGGCTCGCCGGCATGTTGCCGGTGATCTCGGCGTTGACTCCCTGGTTCTCCGGGCTGACCAGGCACTTGGCGGCAGCCAGCGCGTCATCGACGTGGCTCGAGTACTTGCTGACCCCGATCCCGATCCCTCCGTACGGCGGCTTGGACGGCTCGCCTTCGACCGTCTCCGGGTAGCGGGTGTAGCCGATGTCCTTGGCGACGTCCGGCTGCGTGGTGTCGTAGTTGTGGTAGATGTACGTCCAGTTCACCATGAACGCCCCGTTGGGCGCGCCGAACGTCGATCCAGCGGTGCCCTCGTTGGAGACCGAGAGGTCCGGGGGTGCGGCACTCGAGTGTGCGAGTTTCTCGATCACCGCGGCCGCATCGTCGCCCGCCTTCGAGTTCACGTCGATCGTGGCGTTGATCCCCTTGTTCGCGTTCGAGACGATCTCGCCGCCCGCGCCGGAGATGAGCGCGTTGATCCAGACCGAGTACCCCTCGTACTTGTTGGCCTGCACCGCGACCGTGCCTCCGTTGTCGGACGCGTCGGTGATGATCTGGTCCCAGGTGACCGGCTTGTTCATGTCGATGCCGGTCTTGTCAGTGAAGGACTTCCGGTACCACAGCACCTGGGTGTTGGACCAGAACGGGAACACCACGAGCTGGTTGTCCCACGTGGCAGCCGCGTCGGCGCCCGTGAACGACTGCTGCTTCAGCTGACTCTGCACGTCCTGCGGGATCGGCGCCAGGAAACCGGCGTTCGCGAACTCGGCCGTGAACGGCGGGTCCAGGCTCATCAGGTCGATGCCCGGGTCGTGCGCGGCCAGCCGACGAGAGAGCTGGACCCGCTGCTGGGTGGAGTCCTGCGGCAGGACCTGCGTGCTGATCGTGTACTGATCGGTGCTGCAGTTCTTGGCGACGGCGTCCTGACCGCCGACATCGGGGTTGGTGTACCAGATCAAGTTGGGTGTGCCGCTGCTCCCGCCACAGGCGGTGAGGACTCCGGCGGCGGTGGCGAGTGCGGCCAGGGACCCGGCTGTACGCCGGAGTGCGCGCGACCGCTCGGAGGGGGAAGTAGCCCCCCGAGATCGCCTGGGGACATGCATGATGCGCTCCCTCCACGAAAGGTGAACTAGGTCACGTCTAGTCCCATTCACAGGTCTCCGCAAGCCTTGACGGATTCCGTTGCATGTGCCGACCGGTTACGGACCGCGCGGAGAGCCGGCTTCATGGCCGCCCGGATAGATCCAAAAGGGCATCAGGCCCGCGACGCCGTGCGATGGATCGCGTCGGTGAAGGTCCGGAACAGCTCCGGCGGGAGGTCGTGGCCCATGCCGTCGACGAGGAGCAGCTCGGCTCCGGGGATCGCCGCCGCGGTCGCCCGGCCGCCGGACACGTGCACCATCCGGTCGGACAGGCCGTGGATCACCAGCGCCGGGACGCGGACCTCGTGCAGATCCTTGGCCCGGTTGGGCTGGGTGAGGATCGCCATCATCTGGCGCAGGGTGCCGCTGGGACTGATGCCGCGGTCGTAGGTCTGGAGCGCGACGTCACGAGTGTCCTGCTCGGGACGGGGGTAGCCGGGGGAGCCGATCAGCCCCCACATCGCCACGCTGTCGTCGGCATACGCCTCTCGGCCGGGGCCGAGGCGCCGCATCATGGCCGAGAGCAGCCGCGGGTGCTGCCAGCCGACCCGGCGCCCGCCGGTGGTGGACATGATGCTGGTCAGCGACCGCACGCGCCGGGGGTCGGCGATGGCCATGGTCTGCGCGATCATGCCGCCCATCGACACCCCGACGACGTGGGCGCGGTCGATCCCGAGGTGGTCGAGCAGCGCGAACGCGTCGCTCGCCATGTCGGTCAGGGCGTACGGCGCATCGACCCGCAGGCCGCCGAAGGCCCGGAACAGCATCCTGCGGGTCACGCGACCTTCGAGCTTGCTCGAGCGCCCGACGTCGCGGTTGTCGAGCGTGATCACGTAGTAGCCGTGCTCGGCGAGCATCGTGCAGAGCTCCGGGTCCCACCAGATGAGCGGGCTGGCCAGCCCCATCAGCAGCAGCATCGGCTCGTCGCCGGGGTCGCCGTACGTGCGGTAGCAGATGTCGATGCCGGTGGAGACCGGGGCGAACATCTCGCCGGAGGAGGGGACCCGGGCCGGCTCGTCACGCGGCGGCGGTGGGGTCTCCGGGGTGGCGGAGGCGGGACCGGCCATACCGCCCAGTCAACCTCATCGGCTGCAACCCGGACGCGGTCGGGCATGTCGCGGACACGGTGGCCGTGTCGTCGGACCTGGGCCGGCGATGCGAGCCTGACCGCGCCGGCCCGAGCGCGCTCCGGGCGGTCAGAGGGCCCGGAGCTTCTCGAAGCGGTGCTCGGAGGAGATCAGCCGCACGGTGCCGCTGCGCGAGCGCATCACCAGCGACTCCGACGTCGCCCCGTGGGCGCGGAAGTGCACACCCTGCATGAGCTCGCCGTCGGTGATGCCGCTGGCGACGAAGAAGCAGTCGTCGGCCGTCACCAGGTCGTCGGTGGACAGGACGTGGTCGGGGTCGAGGTCGTGTCCGGCGTCGACCGCGCGCTGCCGCTCCTCGTCGTCCTTGGGCCACAGCCGGCCCTGGATCACGCCGCCGACGCACTTCATCGCGCAGGCGGCGATGATGCCCTCCGGCGTGCCACCGATGCCCAGCAGCATGTCGATGCCGGTGTTGGGCCGGGCCGCCATGATCGCGCCCGCGACGTCGCCGTCGACGATGAACTTGATCCGGGCCCCGGTCTCCCGCACCTCGTCGGCGAGCTTCTCGTGGCGGGGCCGGTCGAGCATCACCACGGTGACGTCCTCCGGACGCGAGCCCTTGGCCTTGGCCACGGCGTGGATGTTGTCGGCGACGGGAGCCCGGATGTCGACGGCGGCCGCTGCCTCGGGTCCGGTCACCAGCTTCTCCATGTAGAAGACCGCCGAGGGGTCGTACATCGAGCCGCGGGGCGCGACCGCCAGCACCGAGACGGCGTTGTTCATGCCCTTGGCCGTCAGGGTCGTGCCGTCGATCGGGTCGACCGCGACGTCGCACTCGGGGCCGGTGCCGTCGCCGACCTCCTCGCCGTTGAAGAGCATCGGCGCGTTGTCCTTCTCGCCCTCGCCGATCACCACGACGCCGCGCATCTGGACCGTGGCGATCATCTGCCGCATCGCGTCCACGGCGACTCCGTCGGCACCGTCCTTGTCGCCCCGGCCGACCCAGCGCGCGGCCGCGAGCGCGGCGGCCTCGGTCACCCGGACGAGCTCGAGGGCGAGGTTGCGGTCCGGCGTGTCGGGCGCGTTCTCGGGGCTGTCCGTCATGGCCCGAGACTATCGGTCAGCCGCCGTTGGCCCCGGCGTCGTAGGTGTCCACGGCCGTCTCCTTGACCGACAGCCACACCTCGCGTCCGGGCGCGAGCTCGAGCTCGGCGACCGCCGCCGGCGTGACGTCGGCGAGCAGCTCGTGCCGACCCGAGACGAGCAGGCGTACGGCGTCGCCATGGGGCGCCAGGCTGGTCACCGTCCCCGGCCAGCGGTGTCGGGCCGAGCCGGACGGCTCCGCGGGGGAGACGGTGACGGCGCTCGGGCTGAACGACCAGAAGCGGTCGCCCTCGTGGAGGACGTTGAGCCCCACCAGCCGCGCGACGTGGTGGGTCAACGGCCGGGCGGCGACCTCACGCGGCGGGCCGACCTGCACCAGCGCTCCGCCTTCGAGGACCCAGACGACGTCGGCCAGCGTGAGCGCGTCGATGGCGTCGTGGGTGACCAGCAGCGTGACCCCGTCGTACGCCGCGAGGTGGCGGGCGAGCTCGACCCGCAGCCCGGCGGCGACGCTGACGTCGAGTCCAGCGAAGGGCTCGTCGAGCAGCAGCACTCGGGGGTCGTTCGCCAGCGCCCGGGCGATGGAGACGCGCTGGGCCTGGCCACCGGACAGCTGGCCGGGCTTGCGGGTCGCGAGGTCGCCGATACCGAACCGGTCGAGCCAGCTCTGGGCTGTCCGCCGGGCGTCGGCCCGCGATGCCCCGGCGGTCCGGGGGCCGAAGGCGACGTTCTCGAGGGCGGTCAGGTGCGGGAACAGCAGCTGGTCCTGGAACGCCATGCCGACGGCCCGCTCGCGGACCGGGAAGCCGGTCCAGGTGCGGTCGTCGACCCTGACCTCGCCGTCCGCGGGGACGAGCCCGGCGACGGCGCGCAGCAGGGTCGACTTGCCGGCACCGTTCGGGCCGATCACCCCGACGACCTGACCGGGCTCGGCCACCGCCGCGACGGACACCCGGTCGGGCACCGTGAGGCGGATCTCGAGGCCGCTCATGAGGTGCCGCTCATGGGCGGGTCAGCCAGCGGTTGCGGAGGAGCGCCAGCACCCCGATCGACACGACGAGCAGCACCATGCTGACCGTGCGGGCGACCTCGGGGTCGTTCTGGAGCTCGGTGTAGATGAGCGACGGCATCGTCTGCGTCGTGCCCGGGTAGTTGCCCGCGAACGTGATGGTGGCGCCGAACTCACCCAGCGAGCGCGCCCAGGCCAGCGCACTCCCGGCCAGGACGCCGGGCAGCGCCAGCGGGAGGGTCACCCGGCGGAACGTCGTCCACCGGTCGGCCCCGAGGGTGGCCGCGACCGCGTCGTACTCCTCGCCGGCGGAGCGGAGCGCTCCCTCCACGCTCAGCACGTAGAACGGAAGCGAGACGAAGGTGTGCGCGATGATCACGGCCGTCGTCGTGTAGGGGATGGTCACGCCGAACCACTCGTCGAGCGGCCGGCCGATGGCGCCCGTGCGGCCCAGGGCGGTCACCAGGGCCACACCGGCGACGACGGGCGGGAGGACGAGCGGCACGAGGACGGCTGCGCGCATCAAGGAGCGCCCGGGGAACGCCACGCGGGCGAGCACCCAGGCCAACGGCGTACCGAGGAGCAGGCACAGGACGACGGTCATCGCGGAGGCGAGAACGGTGAGCCCGAGCGCGTCGCGGACGGCGGGCGTCGAGAGCTGGTCGCTGATCCCGCCCCAGGGGGTGTCCGCGACCAGGGTCACCAGGGGGACGACGAGCAGCAGGGCACCGAGCGCGGCTGGGATGACGAGCAGCAACGGCGGTCGGCCGAGCCGCGCACCGGTCTGACTCACCCGGCCATTCTCACCCACTCAGCTCGCCAGCCAGAGCGCCACGACGGCCGCGAGCAGTGAGATCGGGGTGAGCGTCAGCGAGACCCGGTGGAACGCCCCGCTACCCACACCTCGCCCGTGCCGGCGCAAGGTACGCCGCCACAGGAGGTTGGCCAGGGAGCCGGTCCAGGTCAGCCCGGAGCCGACGTTGAGCCCGATCAGGGCGGCCAGGACGGCGGTGCTGCCGAGCGGCGCGACGATCGGCACCAGCAGCAGGGTGGCGGACAGGTTGGTGACCAGGTTGGCGAGTGCCGTCGCCAGGACGGCGATCCCGAGCAGGCCCGCCAGCGACGTCGACTCCGGCGCGAGGTCGCGGACCACGTCCCCGAGGAACCCCGCGGCGAGTCCGGCGACGACGACGCCCAGGGCGAGCACCCACACCGCGAACCCGGGGTGGGCCGCATGCACCAGGTGGATCGGCCGGGCCAGGCGACGACGGATCGCCCAGCCCGACAGCACGAGGGCAGCGGCGAGCGAGACCCACCAGGGCTGGCCACCGAACGGTGAGATCACCGCGAAGCCCGCCAGCATCGCGAGGACCACGACGACCGGGAACGCCGGCATGGCGACGGGCGGGGATGTGTCGGGCCCGGGGGCGATCCGGAGCCGGTCACGGAACAGGAGGCGGAGGCCGACGTACTCGACGGCGAGGACGACCGCGAGCACCGGAGCGGTGCGCAGGGCGAACCCGGTGAACGTCAGGTCGAGATGGGGCAGGGCGAGCAGGTTGGTCAGGTTCGAGACCGGCAGCAGGAGCGAGGCGGAGTTCGCCATCCGCAGGCAGGCGAAGGTCCCGGGCTCGTCCGGGACCGACCTCGCCATCCCCGCGCCGAGCACGACCGGGGTCAGCAGGACGACGGTCGCGTCGAGGCTCAGGGTCGCGGTGACGACGGCCGCCAGCACGAAGACGCCGGTGAACAGGCGGGCCGCGGAGTCGCCGCTCCAGCGGCCGACGCGCTGGGCCGCGGCGGTGAAGACCCCGGCTCGGCCACAGACGTCGGAGACCACCAGGATCGTGACCAGGAAGGCGACGACGGGGGCGAGGTGGTCGACCGCGTCGCGGGCATCGTCGAGCGTGAGGAGCCCGGTCGCCAGCGTGACGGCCGCGCACAGGACCCCGACCGACGCCTCGACCCGGCCGCGCGGATGGCCGAACGCCACCGCGAGCATCCCGGCGAGTGCCACCACCACGACGACGTCGGACAGGGGCGGCACCCGTGGAGCCTAGGGTGCCCCGGGGCGCCGGGATCGGCCACCCGGCACCTGTGAGGATGGGCTTCGTGGTCTCGACAGGCTCGACCGACGAGGGCGGCTCGAACGAACGCGTCGGCGAGAGCGTGGCGACGGGCGAGGGGCCGGTCCGCGAGAAGCCCGGCCGCTACCAGCGGTCGCCGGCGGGCATGGTCGGCGCGCTGATCGTCACCTTGCTGGTGATCTCGGCGTTCGTGGCGTTCCGGGCGCTGAACCGGACGGACCTCGACGTGAAGCCGGAGCGGGTCGACTACCTGGCCCAGGTGAGGTTCGCCCAGCAGGACGCCCAGGGCGGGACGTCCGACCTGGTCTACCCGGCCGGCCTGCCCACCGGGTGGTACGCCACGAACGTCTCGTTCGCCTCCGGCGGCGCCGAACCCGAGATCTCGCTGTCGATGCTGACCGCGGACGGCCAGTACGTCGGCTTCGTCCAGTCGCCCGGTCTCCGCCAGCGAGCTGCTCACGACGTACGTCGATCCCCACCCGACGGCCGGTGCCCCGGCCCAGGTCGGCGGCGCGATCGCCTCGCGGTGGAGCACCTGGACCGACGCCGGCGGTGACACCGCCCTGGTGGCCGAGCACGGGAAGGACTCGCTGCTGGTGTTCGGCACCGTCTCCCGCGACCAGCTCGAGCGGCTGGCGGCGTCCCTCACGACGGCGACGATCCCCGGCTGAACCCGGGGGCTGGGTCAGCCCTCGTCGGCGTCGATCGCGGCGTCGAGCCGGCGGCGAGCGCCGTCGAGCCACTCCTGGCAGACCGTCGCGAGCTTCTCGCCCCGCTCCCAGAGCGCGAGGCTCTCCTCGAGCGTCGTACCGCCGGCCTCGAGGGTGCGGACCACCTCGATCAGCTCGGCCCGTGCCTCCTCGTAACCGGGACGGTCCGCGCCGGTCTGGGTGGACTTCTCAGCCATGGCTCTCCTCGATCGGCTCCGCCTCGACGTCGGTGGTGGTCGCCGCGATCCTGCCGTCGACCACCCGGATGCTCAAGGCGACTCCCGTGGAGACGTCCGCCACCGAGGTGACGACCGACGACGCGGCGCCGTCGGTGCGCTGCACCACGGCGTACCCCCGCTCGAGGGTGGCCAGGGGTGACAGCGCGCGTGCACGGGCCCGCTGGTGGGTGACGTCGTCGTGGGCCCGGGCCAAGCAGGTGGTCGAACACGCGGCGCCCGCGGTCGCGCAGGTCGTCGATCTCCACGGACCGCGCGTCGAGCAGGGTGCGCGGGTCGGCGAGGGCCGGGCGGGCACGGAGGTCGGCGAGCGCCCGCGACTCGCTGTCGACGAGCTGACGGATCATCGAGCGCACCCGGTCACGGGCCCAGGTCACGCCCTTCAGCTCCTCGGCCATGTCCGGCACGAGCCGCTTGGCGGCGTCGGTCGGGGTCGACGCGCGGACGTCGGCGACGAGGTCGAGCAGCGGGGTGTCGGGCTCGTGCCCGATCGCCGAGACGACCGGCGTCCGGGTGCCGGCGACCGCCCGCACCAGCCCCTCGTCGCTGAACGGCAGGAGGTCCTCGACCGACCCGCCGCCGCGGGCGATGACGATGACGTCGACCCGCTCGTCACGGTCGAGCCGGGCGAGGGCGTCGATCACCTCGGTCGCGGCGCGGTTGCCCTGCATCGCGGAGTACGCCGTCTCGAACGCGACGCCCGGCCAGCGGCGACGGGCGTTCTCGAGGACGTCGCGCTCCGCCGCGGAGCCGGGAGCGGTGATCAGCCCGACACAGCGCGGCAGGAACGGCAGCGTCTTCTTCAGCTCGGCGGCGAAGAGCCCCTCGGCGGCGAGCAGCTGTCGCCGCCGCTCGAGCCGGGCGAGCAGCTCCCCGAGGCCGACCATCCGGATCTCGCGCGCGACCAGCGACAGCGAGCCGCGGTTGGCGTAGTAGTCGGGCTTGGCGTGGATCACCACGCTCGCACCCTCGACGAGCGGCGGGTTGAGGCTGTCGAAGAGCGTGCGGGCGCAGGTCACCGGGACCGAGATGTCGGCCACCGAGTCGCGCATCGTCATGAACACCGTGCCGACTCCCGGACGTCGGCTGACCTGCGTCATCTGACCCTCGACCCAGACCGCCCCCAGGCGGCCGACCCACTGTGAGATGGCCAGCGCGATCTGCCGCACCGGCGCGGGCGCCGCGGGCGAGGTCTCCAGGGCCATACCCGCGACCCTAGGGGAGCCCGCCGACTCGGGAGTTCGCCCGTGCCGCCGGTAGCCTCGACAGTCATGAGCGTCGACCTCGGCATGCCCACGAAAGGCGTCCGCCTGGCCGCCCCGCGCGGCTACTGCGCCGGCGTCGACCGCGCGGTGATCACCGTCGAGAAGGCCCTCGACCTCTACGGCGCGCCGGTCTACGTGCGCAAGCAGATCGTGCACAACAAGCACGTCGTCTCCGACCTGGAGTCGCGGGGCGCGGTCTTCGTGGAGGAGCTCCACGAGGTGCCGGAGGGCGCGACCGTGGTGTTCTCGGCGCACGGCGTCTCGCCGACCGTCCACGACGAGGCGAAGGCGCGGAGCCTGAAGACCATCGACGCCACGTGCCCGCTGGTGACCAAGGTCCACCACGAGGCGAAGCGGTTCGCGAAGGACGACTACGACATCCTGCTGATCGGGCACGCCGGTCACGAGGAGGTCGAGGGGACCTCGGGCGAGGCCCCCGAGCACATCCAGCTCGTGCAGGGCCCCGGGGACGTCGCCGGCATCGTGGTCCGCGACCCGTCGAAGGTCGCCTGGCTCTCGCAGACGACGCTGTCGGTCGACGAGACGCTGGAGACGGTCGACGCGATCCGCCAGCGCTTCCCCGAGCTGCTCGACCCGCCCAGCGACGACATCTGCTACGCCACGCAGAACCGCCAGCTCGCGGTCAAGGAGATCGCCCACGACGCCGACCTGGTGATCGTGGTCGGGTCCGCGAACTCCTCCAACTCGGTCCGGCTCGCCGAGGTCGCCCTCGAGGCCGGCGCCAAGGCCGCCCACCGTGTCGACGACGCGAGCGAGATCGACGACGCCTGGCTCGACGGCGTCGCCAAGGTCAGCGTGACCTCCGGCGCGAGCGTGCCCGAGGCCCTCGTCGACGGCGTCCTCGGCTACCTCGCCGAGCGTGGCTACCCCGACGCCGAGGCCGTGCACAGCGCCGAGGAGTCGCTCATCTTCGCGCTCCCTCCGGAGCTGCGACGCGATCTGCGGACCCAGGCGAAGGGCTGAGGGTCCCACTCGCTGGCCGGCCACACCGCATACCGGTAGAGCAGGAAGTTCGCCACCACGCTGCCACCGAGCGCGACCACCTTGGCGGCCATCAGCGGCACCGAGGCCACGTCGTACGCCGCATGGATCAGCACCGGCTGCAGCACCCACATGGTGACGCCGTTGGTCGCCAGGAAGAGCACGACCTGGCGCAGGGTCCGGCGTTCCGCGCCGAAGGTGTGCCGGCCGTTCATCAGGAAGCTGAATGCCATCCCGGCCGAGGTCGAGACGACGTTCGCCAGGACGACTCCCAGCGGCGCGTGGAGCAACCAGAACAGCACCACGTCGATGGCGGTGTTGGCCAGGCCGACGGTGGCAAAGCCGATGACGGTGCGGGGGAGCCGGAGGCGAGTCGGAGGCATGACCCTGGAGTACGCCGAGAGTCTGCGTGGCTACTTCGGCGAACCTGTGCCCCACCTGGGCGCCCCGAGGGCGTGCCTCCCGATCCCATGGCCTGCTGCGCGCCGCCCGGCACGCACGCTGGCTTCGTTGTCGTCGACTCGACGATGCGCGCATCGCCTCGCTCCTCCGCCTTGCCATCGCACGCACCGGACGCCGCTCGCGACGGCCGAGGATCGAGAGGCACGCCCTAGACTCCCCGGATGGCGAGGTTCGTCGACGTCCACCCGGATGACCCCCAGCCCCGGCTGATCGGGCAGGTCGCCGACGCCGTACGCGAGGACGCCCTCATCGCCTATCCCACCGACTCGGGCTACGCCCTGGGCACGCGCCTGGGTAACCGTGACGGTCGCGACCGGATCCTCGCCATCCGCGGGCTCGACGACAAGCACCACTTCACGCTTGATGTGCTCGGACTTCGCCCAGCTCGGGCAGTTCGTCCAGATCTCCAACAACGCCTTCCGCGCGATCCGGTCGACCACACCCGGTCCCTACACGTTCATCCTCCCCGCCACGACGGAGGTGCCGCGCCGGCTGCTCCACCCGAAGAAGCGCACCGTCGGCGTGCGGATCCCCGACCACGCGGTCTGCCAGGCCCTGCTCTCCGCGCTCGGCGAGCCGCTGCTGACCAGCACCCTGATCCTCCCCGGCGACACCGAGCCGCGGACGATGGGCTGGGAGATCAAGGAGGAGCTCGATGCGGTCCTCGACCTCGTGGTCGAGGCGGGTGAGACCCCGGCCGAGCCGACGACGGTCGTCGACTGGTCGGAGGGCTATCCCGAGGTGGTACGCCGCGGCGCGGGCGACGCGACGAGGTTCGAGGAGTAGCGGTCCGGCTCAGCGGGCCGCGCGTTGGCGCAGCACCAGGATGCCCAGGCAGAGGGCGTACCCGACGAAGAGGGCGACGCTGTGATGGGCGAGGCCGGTGACGACGGCCTGGATGACGCTGTCGTGGCGCGTCGCGATCACCTC
Organism: uncultured Actinomycetota bacterium; assembly: GCA_963812055.1. GTDB lineage: Bacteria > Actinomycetota > Actinomycetes > Propionibacteriales > Nocardioidaceae > Nocardioides. Next base: position 147,181 of record CAWEUA010000025.1, on the reverse strand, counting down.
GGTGCCGTTGAGGGCGACGAGGAGCATCGTGCCCAGCATCAGGAGCGGCGGCAGCACGCCCACGGTGAAGAAGTCGCGTGGCCGCACCATCATCGCCGCGGTCAGGCAGACGCCCACGAAGCACAGGTCGAAGAACAGCCCGAGGTGACCGCGGAGCGTGACCTCGGCCGCGGCGGCGGTGAGCGTCAGAGCCGTGCAGAGGGCCACGACCTCGCTGCCGCGCGTGTGACCGTCCCAGATCGGCACCGGGTCGTGCTGGTGCGAGATGCTCGGCTGGCCGGGGCGCACTCTGACGTCACTCACCGGAGCCGCCGGTGAGCTCGCGCCGGACGCGTGGTCACGGCAACACCGTAGGCGCGAGTACCTCCTCGTCGCCCGCGGCGCGCCGAGGCAGGGGATGGACCGACCCGACGGGTCGCGCGGTGCTCTGGAGCGTGCGGGCGTCGTCCAGCCGGTCGTCGGTGACGTCGAGCTCCTCGAACCGACGCGCGGCGACCAGCACCCGCGACTCCCACGAGCCGACCGCCTGGTTGTACGCCGCGACCGCGGTGTCGAGCGAGCGCCCGAGCTTTCCGAGGTGGCCGCTCATCGTGCCGAGCCGCTCGTGCAGGTCGCGGCCGACCCGGTGGATCTCGCGCGCCTGGTCGGCCAGCGACTCGTGCCGCCAGCCGTGGGCGACCGTGCGGAGCAGGGCGATCAGCGTGGTGGGGCTGGCGAGGACGACGCCACGGGCGGCGGCGTGCTCCAGCAGGGAGCCGTCGGCCTCGAGCGCGGCCGACAGGAACGACTCGGCGGGCAGGAAGAGCACCACGAACTCGGGCGTCTCGTTCAGCGCCCGCCAGTAGCGTTTGGAGCCCAGCAGCTCGACGTGGCCGCGCAGCTGTCGCGCGTGGCGGGCGAGCTGGGCGTCTCGCTGGTCGGGGTCGTCGGTCGACGTCGCATCGAGGAAGGCGTCGAGCGGGACCTTGGCGTCGACCACGACCGACCGTCCGCCGACGAGCGTGACCACGAGATCCGGTCGCAGCGTCGCGTCCGCGTCGTCGCGCAGGTGGACCTGCTCCTCGAAGTCGCAGCGGTCGACCAGGCCGGCCAGCTCGACCGCGCGCCGCAGGTGGAGCTCGCCCCAGCGACCGCGCACGTGGGGACGTCGTAGCGCCGTTGCCAGCGACTGCGTCTCGCGGCGCAGGCCGTCGGCGGTGTGCCGCATGTCGAGGACCTGCTGGTGCAGCTCGCCCTGCCACGTCGCCCGCGCGTGCTCGAAGTCGTGGAGCTGGTCGCTGAGCCGGTCCAGGCCCTGCATCACCTCCGCATGTGGCAGGGCCTGGTCGACCATCGCCTGCCCCTGCCCGGCGACGTACGCCGGTCGCGAGCGCGCCCAGAGCACGCCCACGGCGCACCCGAGCGCGAGTCCGACCGCGAGCACGAGAAGGAGAGAGATCGGGTTCATGTGCGCGAGGGTGCCAGGGACCACCGACAACTCTGGATACCGTGAACCTCATGAGTCCCATCAGGAACAGCTGGACGGCGGTCGCCGCGTGTCTCGCGCTCGGCGCGCTGCTCGGCGGATGCGCCGGCTCGGACTCGCAGGAACCCACGGCCTCCCACCACACCCGGCACCACTCGCGTGACACCGGCGGGCCGTCCGAGACGACGTCGTCCCCGACGGAACCCTCGACGCCCCCGGCGACCCCGCTGAGGTTCAGCCCGAAGTCGGGTGGCAAGCATCTGGACGACTGCCAGCGCCTCGTCCCGGGGGACGACCCGGCCGAGTTCGTCTACTACCCGGTCCTGGTCACCGCGGCGAGCGACGCCGACCTCGACAGCCTGACGACGGCCCACACCGACGGCGTCAGCGAGGCCGGCTCCTGGGTCGCGCCCGCATCGGCCACGCCGGAGACCGGCACCTTCAAGGGCTGGCCGCCGAAGTTCGTCGCCCAGGACCCCAACCTGCAGTGGAGCAAGCGCGTGCCGGCGGCGGGCGCGACGCTGACCGGCGGTACGACGTACAACGTCTTCCTCCGCCTCCAGGTCGACCCGACACCCGGGGACTCGACGGTCGACGGTGTCGTCGTCGGCTACCACGACGCGAGCGGCTCGCACACCGTCACCTGGAAGGCCACCACGACCTTCTCGATGGACTGCTGACGAGTCAGTCGAGGTCGACGACCACCGGGGCGTGGTCGGAGGCGCCCTGCCCGGCCCGCTCGTCGCGGTCGATGAACGCGCCGGTCACCCGCTCCGCGAGCGGCGGGGTCGCGAGCACGAAGTCGATCTTCAGTCCCCGGTCGCGCTCGAAGCGCTGGCGGTAGTAGTCCCAGTACGTGTACCCCGGCGCGTAGCTGCGGGTCACCTCGGCGTACCCGTCGTCGAGGAGGGCTTGGAAGGCCGCGCGCTCGGCCGGTGTCACGTGGGTGCTGTTCGTGAACTGCGCCGGGTCGAAGACATCGGCGTCGGTCGGGCAGATGTTCCAGTCGCCGACGAGCGCCGTCTGCGTGTCGGCCAGCCACGGCTTCGCCGCCTCGCGGAGCCGGGCCAGCCAGTCGAGCTTGTAGACGTAGTGCGGGTCGTCCGGCTTGCGCCCGTTGGGCACGTACAGCGACCAGATGCGTACGCCGGCGCAGGTCGCCCCGATCGCCCGTGACTCGGCCGCCAGGGGCTCACCCCAGCCCGGCATGGCGTCGAAGCCGACCGTCACGTCGTCGATCCCGACGCGGCTGATGATCGCCACCCCGTTCCACTGGTTCACGCCCGCGGCGGCGATGTCGTAGCCCGCGGCCTGCAAGCCCATCAGCGGCAGCTGCTCCTCGCGCGCCTTGGTCTCCTGCACGGCGAGGACGTCGACGTCGTGCCGAGCGAGGAAGGCCTCGACCCGGTCGATGCGGGAGCGAAGCGAGTTGACGTTCCAGGTCGCGATCCGCACGCAGCGAGCCTAGGGGGCGGGGTGGACAGCCGGCACGCCGGACGACAGGGTGAGAGTCATGCGACGCACTCTCGGGCTCGTGTCCGTGTCCCTCTCCCTCGTCCTGTTCGGCGCCCTCGCGGCGTACGCCCCCGCGGAGGCGAAGGTGCACCACGCCGCCCTGTCCTGGCAGATCACGAACGTCGGCGCCGACCAGGAGCTGCGCGGCCTGGACCCGGTGAGCCGGCACACCGCGTGGGTGAGCGGCGACTCCGGTGGCGTCTGGCGTACGACGGACGGCGGCGCGAGCTGGCAGGACGTGTCGCCCCCGGGCTCGACCAAGAACACGCTCTACCGCGACGTCGAGGCGACCGACGCGAACCACGCTCTGTTGCTCGCCATCGGCGTGGGCAAGGACAGCAAGATCCTGCGCACCTCCGACGGCGGCGCGACCTGGACGACCACCTTCGTCAACGACGACCCGAACGCCTTCTACGACTGCCTGGCGATGTGGCCCGGCGGCCGCGACGGCCTCGCGATGAGCGACCCGCCGGACGGGAAGTTCCGGATCATCCGCACCCACGACTCCGGTCGCACCTGGTCGGTCGTGCCGAACGCCGGCATGCCGCCCGCGGGCTCGGCCGAGTTCGGCTTCGCGGCGTCGGGCACCTGCCTGGTCACCGCCGGTCACCGCGACGCGTTCCTCGCGTCCGGTGGGTCCGACAGCCGCATCTATCGCTCGCACGACCAGGGCACGACCTGGAAGGCCGTCGACTCGCCGATCCCGCCGGTGACCGATGCGGGCGGCACCTTCGGCCTCGCGTTCCGCAACCCGCGGCAGGGCCTCGCCGTGGGCGGCAACTTCCTGGCACCCGACGACGGCACGGACGCGTCGGCGTACACCCGCGACGGTGGGCGGACCTGGGTCTCCGGTGGCGACCTGGGTGGCTACCGCTCGGGCGTCGACTGGGTGTCCGGTGCGCGTCGTACGGCGATCGCGGTCGGCACCAGCGGCAGCGACGTGACCTACGACGGCGGCCGCACCTGGACGGCGTTCGGGACGGACCAGGGCGGCTTCGACTCGGTCCAGTGCCTCCCCGGCGGCGGGTGCTGGGCGTCGGGCGCGGAAGGCCGGGTCGGGACGCTCCACCGCTGAACCGGTCGACCAAACCCGATGTAACACGCCGTCCGCGCATCTCCCACGCCGTTGCAACGACCGCGAAGAGTCGTGGACGGCGTGTTACAAACGCCGACGTGCACGTCCGATGGTGCTAGGACCACCGTCCGATGGCGACTCCGACCGGGACTCGGTGACTGTGGAGACACACGGAACCGAACCCCGAGGAGTACCTCATGAAGAGCATCACCGTCCTGGCCGCCGCCGGCGTTCTCGTCGCCACCCCGGCGATCGGAGCGTGGGCAGCCTTCGGCGCCACCGACGACAACCCGACCATCCACTCCTCGAGCGTCCGCGCCGACGACCGCGGCCGGCACGGCGAGCCGGAGCCGGGTGACGACCGCGGTCGCCATCACCGGCACCATCGTGCCGACGACGGCGCGACCCACCTCCGCCACGGTGCCGACGACCCGGCCGGCCACGTCCGGCACAGCGGTGAGCCCGAGCCCGGTGACGACCACGGCCGCCACCACGGGCGCGGTGCTGACGACCCGGCCGGCCACGTCCGGCACAGCGGTGAGGCCGAGCCGGGCGACGACCACGGCCGTCACGGTGAGGCCGAGCCGGGCGACGACCACGGCCGTCACGGTGAGGCTGAGCCGGGCGACGACCACGGCCGTCACGGTGAGGCCGAGCCCGGCGACGACCACGGCGGTGACGACGGTGGTCACCACGGCGGCGACGACGGTGGTCGGCACGGCGGCGACGACGACTGACTGACGACCTCCCGGCGTACGGCGCCCGGCCTCCCCATGGGCCGGGCGTCGTCGTGCGTCCCGGACGACCGGTCACCTGCTTGGATCTGGGCATGCGCCGCCTGGTGATCGTCATGTTGGTCGGCGCGTTGCTGCTCGACGCGGCGTACTGGTCGATCTGGTTCATCCAGCGCGACTGGATCGCCAGCGAGCACACGCAGGCGTACTACGACTTCGAGAACGCCTTCCCGCTGGCCGATCTCTGGCTCGGGCTGGCCTGCCTGATGGCCCTCGTCACGTTGGTACGCCGGCGTCCGAGCGCGCTGCTCTGGCTGGTGGCGGCCGGCGCGGCCGGGCTGTACCTCGGCTGCATGGACCTGCTGTACGACCTCGAGCACGACATCTTCACCCAGGGCGGCGGCGGTGCCTTCGAGGCCGTGGTCGTCGCGGTCACCTGGGTCTTCTCGATCACGGTGCTGCGCTACGCCTGGACGCGTCGCGGCGAGCTGCTGGCCGGCGACGTCGGGGTGCCGGACGATTCGGACCCGCCGCCTCCTGCTCCGTAGACTCGCGGCCCGTGGCTCTCACCATCGGCATCGTCGGCCTTCCCAACGCCGGCAAGTCCACGCTCTTCAACGCGCTGACGAAGAACGACGTCCTCGCGGCGAACTACCCGTTCGCCACGATCGAGCCGAACGTCGGCGTCGTCGGCGTCCCCGACGCGCGTCTCCAGCCGCTGGGCGAGCTGATGGAGTCGGCCCGGATGGTGCCCGCGACCGTCGAGTTCGTCGACATCGCCGGCATCGTGCGGGGTGCGTCCGAGGGCGAGGGGCTCGGCAACAAGTTCCTGTCCCACATCCGGGAGTCGGCCGCGATCTGCCAGGTCACGCGGGTCTTCCGCGACGACGACGTGACCCACGTCGACGGCGAGGTGAACCCGGAGTCCGACCTCACCACGATCCAGACCGAGCTGATCCTGGCCGACCTGCAGACACTGGAGAAGGCGATCCCGCGGTTGGAGAAGGAGGCACGCGGCAACAAGTCGCTGGTCGCCAACCTCGACGCGGCCCGCGAAGCGGTGACGGCGCTCGAGGGTGGCACACCGGTGATCGCGAGCGCGGTCGACGTCTCGCTGCTCCGCGAGCTCTCCCTGCTGACGGCCAAGCCGTTCATCTACGTCTTCAACTGCGACGCCGACGAGCTCGCCGACGACGACCTCAAGAAGCGGATGCAGGACCTCGCCTCACCCTCGGAGGCGATCTTCCTGGACGCGAAGTTCGAGGCCGAGCTGGTCGAGCTCGACTCGGACGAGGAGGCCCACGAGATGCTCGCGGAGATGGGCATCTCCGAGTCCGGCCTGGACCAGCTCGCCCGCGTCGGCTTCGACACCCTCGGCCTGCAGACCTACCTCACCGCCGGTCCCAAGGAGACACGCGCCTGGACCATTCGCCAGGGCGCGACCGCTCCCGAGGCCGCCGGCGTCATCCACACGGACTTCCAGCGGGGCTTCATCAAGGCCGAGATCGTCTCGTACGACGACCTCATGTCCGCCGGAACCCTGCTCAAGGCTCGCGAGGCCGGCCGGGTCCGGATCGAGGGCAAGGACTACGTCATGCAGGACGGCGACGTGGTGGAGTTTCGGCACTCCTGAACAGGGAGCGAGGTGTTGCGTTGACCGCCTGAGCTCCCCAGGCATGTGAGTGAGTTTCACAGCCCAGGCCCTCGGCCTTTCCGTCGGCCGGCGAAGAGGCCCCGTGAGATGGCGAAGCACATGGCGTTCAGAGGCGACGCCGCCGCACGCCTCCTGCATCGGACCGACGGCTTCACAGAGCGGCGGGGTCGTCTCGTCGGGCCAGGCCAGTGCGAACGGAGTTGACGAAGGCGCGGGCGACGAGCCCGATCAGTACCAGGTCGACGACCATCTGCAGGATGACCGTCAGTCTCGCGCTCTCAGTCACAGGTGTGATGTCGCCGTAGCCCACGGTCGCGAACGTCGTGACGGTGAAGTACAACGAGTCAACCCGAGTCATTCCCTGGGTGAAGCTGTGCGCCTGGTACTGGTCCATCACGAAGTACGTGGTGGCGAACAAGAGCACCACGAGGGGGAAGGTGGTAGCCAGCCCCTCCACCGCCCGGATGAGAGGGAACGGCGAGTGCGCAATGGTCCACGCCTGCCAGGCCGGTGAGTGCTGCCACCGCCACCAGCCCCACCAGCAGAGCCAATCCGGTATTGAAGTCGTTCGTCGAGTCGAAGGGGAGGGTGAAGTAGAGAACGAATCCGAGCACCGCAACGCTCACGGATCGAAGGACTGACACGATGAGCGCTCGCCTCCGAACGATGCGCGGCAGCCGGTCGCCATGTCGCTCCGGCGGAGTCTCCTGATCGGTCATCTCGTCGTCCCGGTTCAGAGGTCTGCTCGCGCTCGCCAGTCGGCGGCTAGGCAAATGATGCCCGTGATCCTTGGTGGCTTTGTGCCTCCTGACCAGCGTGTTGCCAGATGGCCGGCCCGCCCGCGCATCGGCATGAGGGTGTGTTGAAGGAGGCGCGCCGTGGTCGAGTTCCGCTGCAACCTGTGGAGCCCAGTGGCTAGGGCCGCGCGAGGAGGGCGATCCGGTCCCGGTAGTGCTCGAACGGCGGGACCGTCCGGGTGGGGTCCTTGGCCGCGTCGTCCCAGCCACGGAGACGGACCGCGTCGGCGGCGTACGGCTCGGCCTCGAACGCGGCGACCTCCTGGTCGCTCATCGGGCCGCCCTGGACCTCGAGGGTGTACGCCGAGGCCGCCGACAGGACCCGCAGGTAGGCCGGGTCGACGGCACAGAGGTAGCGCTTGGCGGCGACGTGGAGCCGGATCGGCTCGGTGACCGCGGGGCCGAACCAGCGGGCGAGCCAGTCCGCGGCGACATGGCTGTGCCGGTTGTCGGTGCCGCCCATCAGGTCGGCCCCGGTCAGTGGGCCGGTGAAGTGTCCGACGTCGTGCAGCAGCGTGGCGATCACCAGCTCCGGTGACGCGCCGTCGGCCTCGGCGAGCGCCGCTGCCTGGAGCATGTGCTGGGCCTGCGTCACCTCCTCGCCCAGGTAGTCGGCCGTGCCCGGGCCCTCGAACAGGTCGTGCAGACGCGATGCCGCGAGCTGCCCGTGCATCACCTTGCGTTGACTGGCGATCGCGTCGAGGTCGGCGTAGCAGCCCTGCAGGTGGCGGTCGCCGGTGTCGGCGAAACCGGTGCGGGCGTGCAGCAGCCGGGTGTTGTCGAAGACCACGCAGTCGCCGGGGCCGAGCCGGAAGGTGACCATCAGCTCGGGTCGGTTCACGATCTCGGCGAAACGCCGGTAGGCGGCGTAGAAGGCGACGGTCTCGTCCGGAGGCAGGCGCACCGGCTGCATCGACCGGTTGTTGAACCGGATCTCACGGATCCGGCCGTTCGGGTCGAGGCCGATCATCGGCTGGGCCGTCACCAGCTCCGAGTCGCGGTCGGAGAACCGGAACATCACCGGCGTACGCGTCAGGATGTCGTACGCCGCGGGGTCCTCCGCGCGCAGCAGCGCGGCCGCGTGGAAGCCGTCGACCAGCCCGGACTCGCCGCCGTCGACGGCGTTGGCCAGGCAGTGCAGCAGCTGCACGGTCGGCACCGGGTCGCGGTACGGGTTGTCGGTGTGCGGAGCGATCGCCAGGCCGGTGAAGGCGAGGTTGGTGGGCGTGGCCTCGACGCGGACGTCGAAGAGCCGGCCGTAGTTGGTCTCGCGGACGTAGCCGAAACCCTCCGCGACCTCCAGCACGGCTCCCGGCACGAGGGGTACGCCGCGTAGCAGGGCGAACCCGGCGCGCATCACCGCGTCGAGGCAGTCCACCCGGTGCTCGGGATCCGAGAGGAACGCGGTCCACCCGAACTCCCGCGGCTCGGTCGACGCCCAGAGCTCCTTGGCGTCCTCGCAGCGATCGTCGGGCGGCTGCTCGGCGTCGAGGAACGCCGGGTCGAAGCGGCTGACGTGCCCGTCGCTGAACGTGACCGTCGTCCCGTCCACGTCCGTGACGACCAGGTCGGCCGCCAGGTCGGTGATGCCGAAGAGCTTCTGCCCGTTGCGGGGATCGCGGCACTCGGCGCACGGGCAGTTGTCGCGCAGCCAGATGGCCGGCTGGGTGAGCACGTCGGTCGCGGAGAGCGTCTGTGAGGTGGTCATGCGAGTCCTCGGATCAGGGTGTTCTGGTGGACGGAGTTGTGGACGGTGAACGCGACGGCGTCACCCAGGTAGCGGTCCTCCGACCACTCCAGGGGCGCGCCGTCGGGGTCGGTGCTGAGACGCAGCTCGCGCAGGAGCGGTGCCCGCGGCCGGATGTCCAGCAGACGTGCGTCCTCGGCCGACGCGATGACCGCGCTGAGGGTGTGGGCGGCGTTCGCGAACAGCACGCCCAGCTCCTGGAGGCGTTGGGTGATCGACTCGTGGTCGATGTCCATGCCGGCGACCAGGGCGCCGACACGTTCGGGGTACGCCGTGCGCTCGATCATCACCGGTCGTCCGGACAGGAGCCTGACCCTGGTCAGGTGGTAGACGCGATCGGTGTCGAGCTGCTCGGCCTCGGCCGAAGTCGCCTCACGCCGGACCAACGCCACCACCCGCCCACCCGGTGTCTCGCCGAGGGCCTCGGCCCACTCCGAGAAGCTGCGCAGCTCGTTGAAACCCTGCAGCCGTTGTCGCCCGAGCACCATGCGACGAGCGCCCTTGCGGGTCGAGATCAGCCCCTCCGCCGCCAACGTCGCGAACGCCTGCCGCACCGTGCCGCGAGCCACGCCGTAGGTCCGGGCGAGCTCGCTCTCCGATGGAAGACGAGACCCGGGTGGATGGACGCCGGCGTCGACGGCGGCCCGGAGATCGGCCGCCACGTGCTCATACCCGATCCGCATGTCTAGACACTCTACTACGTGTCTAGACAAGTTGCGAGGGATGTTCGCGGACCAGGACTCGCGGCCCGCGGTCAGCCGTCGTCGAAGAGCGGGTCTACGCCGGGTGGGGGATCGGCCGGTCGCTGACCGGGGTGACGCTGGCGGTGCAGGTCTTCATGCCCGGGAGCAGGAACCGGTGGACGGCCTCGAGGTCGTCCGCCTCCACCAGGATGAACACGACGTGCTCGCTGAAGGCGCCCCAGACCCCGTGGACGGTCACACCTTCCACCGTCGAGTCGTGGAGGGACCGAGAGCCACCGCTCCCGTAGGGACAGTCGGCGGGCGCGTGGGACTGCTCGATGTGGAAAAGCATGGGCACAGCATGGACATTGGCCTGCCCGGTGGCAAGCACGTCAGCTCGGGCGGGTGCGCCGCCACCGCACGAGGACGAGGGCGGCGGTCAGCGAGCCCAGGGTGCCCAAGGTCAGGTCGCCGAGGGTGTCCTCGTACGCCGTGTCCAGCTCGGTGCCGTGGCGGATGAACGTGAACCACTCGCCGAGCTCCCACCCGATGGCCAGGATCGCCCCGAGCCCGGTCACCAGGAGGGCCAGCGCCCAGTCCGGTCGGACATCACGACCGATCAGCAGGCCGAGACCGGCCAGCAGGAACAGCCAGTTGACGTAGTGGTTGGCGTCGTCCCACCAGTCGAGGGAGTCGTAGAGGTCGAGGCTGTTGCCGGTCACGTCGATCAGGAACGGCAGCATGATCAACGTGAACGCGCCGTACGGCGGTAGGGCGGTGCGGTCGCGCCGACGTACGACCAGCCACCAGACGGCCGGGGCCAGCAGCATCAGCACGGGATAGGCGAGGAGCCGGGCGCCGAACGCCTTGTCCGCGAACCGCTCGATGCCGGGCCACCACTCCGCGACGGCCAGCTGGGCGATGGTGGCGACCAGCACCAGCCCAGGCACCCACGGTCTGACCGACACCCGGGTGATCGTGGTGCACCAGCGGCGGCCGGGCAAGGACCGCGGGCTCAGGGCCGGGAGGCGTGTCCCGGCTCGCCGCGGGTGCGGTGGACCTCCTTCATCCCGGCCTCGCGGAGGTGGCGACGGCCTGCTGCGAGGTCGTCGCGGGCGGCGGCCTCGAGCTCGCGGAAGTGCGTCCAGTACCCGTCGTCGAACTCCTCGACGACCTGGAAGGTCCAACGACCGTCGAGGACGTTGCGCCCGAAGAGCTCGCGCTCGAGGCGGTCGGCCCAGTCCGTGTGCCCGGCGTCGCGCAGCAGATGCATCGCCTTCTCCACCCGGCGGTCGCTCTCCCCGATCAGCTGATGGAACGCGTACAGATGGCCCCGCGCACGCTCGGTCGTCTCCAGCGCCTTGGTGAGCTTGCCGAGGGCGTCGACGGTCTCCTGGCTCATGCCGTCGGGGACCACGTGGTCGGGGTCCGGTGGCCTGCTGTCCGTCATCGGTTCCTCCAGGATGCGTCCTCGCTGTCGACCACGACGTACCCCGTCCCCGGCCGGTGTCACCATGGCGGCATGACGGACTCGGTGTACGACGCGATGGGAGGGGCGGACGCCGTGCTGCGGCTGGCGCACGCCTGGCATGTGCGGGTGCTGGCGGACGAGGTGGTGAGTCACGCGTTCAGCCACGGGTACCGCGACGACCACACCGAGCGGCTGGCCGCCTACTGGGGCGAGCAGCTCGGCGGCCCGCCGGCGTTCACCGAGGAGCTCGGCGGTGACCACAGCGCGGTGGTCCGGATGCACTCGGGCAACGGCGAGCACCGGGAGATGGACCGCCGCGCCGAAGCCTGCTTCGCCCAGGCGCTGGACGACGCCGGCATCCCCGAGGCACCCGAGCTGCGGCGGACGCTCCAGTACTGGTTCCACTGGGGCATCGGGGAGATGGACACCGCCCCCGACACACCGGACGACGTCCCCGACGGTCTGGCGTTCCCGCGCTGGTCGTGGGACGGCCTCGTGACCTGAGGGCGACATCACATCCACGGCGATTGGAACGATCCAAGGAAACCCGGGAGACTGGTCCTGCCAGCACCGCACCAGCCGAGGGGAACCACCATGGGCCGCCTGATCGACGACCTCAACGTCTTGCATGACGGCTTCGTCGAGGCCGTGAACCTCGCCGTCGCCGACGACGACCTCGACCGGGCCGACCGGCTCGCCCATGAGTACGACGAGCAGGCGATCGTGATGATCGCCGTGCACGAGGGCCGGACGGACCTCCTGCCGATCCGTCGTCCCGGGGACACCGACTCGGGCCTCCGGGCGCTCGTGCGCCGGGTCACGGTCCGCCGGGCCGCCTGACCGCGCCCGGTCAGATCAGGACGATCACCAGCAGCAGCGCGACGAGCGCGAGGGTCGCCGTCATCACGACGCCCATGCCGAACGACGGCAGCGGCTCTCGCAGCCGCATCGCGCGCTCGATCCGCGCCCACCGCACCAGCGCGAACACGCAGAAGAGCCCGCCGAGCCCGATCAGGGCGACGACCACCAGCGTCCGCACCCAGTCGGTGCTGGGCACCTCGAGCGCGTGCAGGGCCACCCCGCCGGCGAACATCGCCAGCGCCGTGCGCACCCAGGCCAGGAACGTCCGCTCGTTGGCCAGTGAGAAGCGCGGGTCGGGCTCGTCGCCCGCGTCGTACACCCACCGCGGCTGCCGTGTCGTCACAGCGCTCATCGTGCCGCATCGGGCAGGCCGGCGGATTCGGCGTACGTCGCGTGCCGGCAGAAGGTAAATTCCATGAGCGGCCCGGTCGTCGGGTCGAGGTGTGAGAGGAAATCTTGTCTCGTCGGGGCCGGTGGAGTGCCGGATGCGCTGTCACGTGCTGCCTGGTCGCCACCCTGCTGCCGGTCGTGAACGCCGGCGCGGCGACGTCGTCACCGACTCAACGGTCGAGCGCGGCGCCCGCAACGGTCGCCCTCGACGTCCCGACGTTGCTCTCCGGCAGCGCCATCCGCGCGCGGCTGCCCTCCGGGAAGACCGTCACCTACCAGCTGCCCGCACTCCCCGACGGCGGCGCGCGCGTCCTCGGTGACTGGAACGACGACGGCGTCGAGACCGCCGGCATCTTCGACGACGGTCAGTGGCAGCTGTGGAACCAGATCCAGCGCGCCAACTCCCCGGTCGTGACGGCGACGTTCGGACAGGCCGGCGACGTCCCCGTGACCGGCGACTGGAACGGCGACGGGATCACCGACCTGGGCGTGGTCCGGGGGTCGGAGTGGCTTCTCGCGCTCGGCCCGGTGGCCGACGGCTCGACCCCGACGGTCTGGCGCGACCTGACCTTCGGCGACGGCACCGGCACCCCGGTCGCGGGCGACTGGGACGGCGACGGAAGCGACGGCATCGGCACCTTCCACGACGGCACCTGGGTGCTCGCGAGCTCCCTCGACCACCCGACCGTGACCACCACCGCGGCGTACGGCGCCGTCGGTGACCTGCCCGTCGTGGGCGACTGGGACGGCGACGGCACCGACGGCATCGGCACCGTGCGGGGCAGCACGTGGCACCTCAGCAACCAGGCCGTCGCCCCCGTCACCGTGCGGTGGCCGACGTTCGCGCCGGTGGCCGGCGAGACCCCGGTCGGCTGGCAGATCCGCACCGTCCCGGGCGCCACCTCGTGCCCGACGGCCCGGCAGGGTCGGTCCGGCCGCGCCTCCTGGGTCGTGCCGAGCACCCTCCTCGACGCCGACGTGAAGAAGCACGTCGGCAGCACCGGTCGCGCCGTCCGCCGCTCGCTCGAGACCTCCGAGCGCTACCTGCTCGGCGCGCAGTACGACGCGAAGTGGAAGGCCACCCGCAAGCGCGCCTACCTCGACCTGATCGCCGGTTCCCACGACGAGCTCGACATCCGGCTGCCCGCGATGTCGGCGCTGACGGTCGCCATCGGGCTGCGCACCGGCGCCTACGACCGGGCCGTCGTCGGCCGGAGCCGCACGAGCGCCCTGCGGTACGTCGACCAGCTCGTCCGCTCGATCGCCTGCTCGCACCTCTCGGTGAGCCCGGGCGGCTGGGGTCGAGGCTGGGAGACCGCGCACTGGGCGATGCTCGCCGGCGCCGCCGCCTGGCTGGTCTGGGACGACCTGACCCCCGAGACCCAGGCGGACGTCGCGTCCATGGTCGTCGACGAGGCGGACCGGCTGACCCACCAGTCGGTGGGGTACTGGGCGCTCGCCAACGGCACCGTCCTGACCCCCGGCGACACCAAGGCCGAGGAGGACGGGTGGAACTCCTCGCTCCTGTCGTTCGCGGACGCGATGATGCCCGACGCCCCGCACGCGGCCGCCTGGCGGGCGATGTCCGCGGAGCTGGCGGTGGCGGCCTTCTCGGTCCGCGCGGACGACACGTCGTCGTCCGTCGTGAACGGGGTGCGGCTCAGCAGCCGGCTGCAGGGCTACAACGCCTACCCGAACGGCACGGTCGAGAACCACCAGCGCATCCACCCCGACTACGCCAGCAACATCCAGCTGCTGTGGACCTCCGCGGACTTCGACCGCCTGGCCCACCGGCGTGTGCCCGAGGCGATGTTCCACAACGCGGGTCTCGTGTACTCCGCGTTCAGCAAGGTCTCCTACACCGCCGGCGCACCGAGCCCGGCCGGCGGGACCTTCGTGGCGCCGGGCGGCACGGTCTACATCCCGGGGCACAGCTGGATCTACTACCCCCAGGGCGACGACTGGGGCACCGCCCGGCGCGCGCACTTCGTGAGCCTCGACGCGCACGCCACGACGTACGCGGCGTACCTCCGGGCGAAGGGCTGGGCCTCCGACCGGGCTCTGCACTGGCACGAGCGCGGGCAGCAGAACCTGGTGGCGAGCAGCGGCACGACCGACGGCCGCACCTACTCGGTCGACCCGGCCGTCGCGGCCAAGCAGGACACCTACCCGGGCCGGGAGGAGTACGCCGCGCAGAACCTCGCGACCGCGTGGCTCGCGCTGTACATCGGCCGGATCGGCGTCCCGAAGCTCGACCGTGGCACGCTGCAGGTGCCGGCCGTCACCTCCAAGGCGCCGAAGGCGCCGGCGACGCAGCGGCTGGCACCCTGACCGGAGCGACGGCGCTGGTCGACGGCGCTGATCCACGGGAGGCCCTGCGATGACCCTGGTGGTCGGGGCCGCCGTGGTCCGACGCGGCATGCTGCTCGCCGCCCGGCGTACCCGGCCCCCGGAGGCGGCCGGACGCTGGGAGCTGCCGGGAGGCAAGGTCGATCCCGGCGAGACGCCCGAGACGGCCGTGGTCCGCGAGATCGCCGAGGAGCTCGGCTGCCGGGTGGAGGTCGACGCGTGGCTCGAGGGTGAGCAGCCGATCGGCGACGCCCACGTCCTGCGGGCCGCCCGCTGCCGCCTGGTCGAGGGCGAGCCCGGCGCCGGCGACGACCACGACCGGCTGCGCTGGCTCACCCCCGAGCAGCTCGACGACGTCGACTGGCTCGAGCCGGACCGGCCCTTCCTGACCGAGCTGCGCGAGGTGCTCCTGGACGGCGAGGAGCTGCCCGGCGGCAACGTCGGCGGCGCGGTGCGGATCGGCGAGACGGTACGCCGGCCGACCGGGCCGTGGACCCCGGCCGTGCACGCGCTGCTGGAGCACGTGGGTGCGGCCGGGCTCCGCGCCGTCCCTCGGGTGCACGGGTTCGATGCGCGCGGGCGAGAGGTGCTCGACTACCTCCCCGGCGAGGTCGTCGACGTCGACACGGACCTGCTCGGTGACGCCCGGCTCGCCGACCTCGGACGCTGGACGCGCGAGCTGCACGAGGCCGAGCGCGGGTTCTCCCATCCCGGTCCGTGGCGCTTCACCTCGCCCGAGCACCACCCCCTGGTGACGCACAACGACCTCGGCGCCTACAACGTGGCCTTCGACGGCGACCGGGTGTCCGGCGTCTTCGACTGGGACGTCGCCGCACCCGGCTCCGTGCTGTTCGAGCTCGCCCACATCGCGTGGTCGACGGTGCCGCTGTTCCGTCCGGTCCCCGACGACGTCGTCGCGAGACGGCTCGGCATCCTGGCGTCGGCGTACGCCGGCCCGACAGCCGCCGAGATCCTGGGCGCCGTGCCCGACCGCGTCCGGAGCGTCGTCGCCGGGATCCGGGCCGGCATCGAGGGGGGCGACCGCTCCCTCGACCGTCTGGCGGCGATCGGTGAGCCGGCGCGGACGGCCGGCCAGCTCGACGAGCTCCTCACCCGTCTACCGGGCATCGAGGCGGAGGTCGCGCGGCGCTAGCCGATCGGGGCGGGCCAGGAGCGACGTCACCGCACCGTCATCTCTCGCGGCGGACGCCGGGCCGAGCCGCACCTAGGCTCCGAGCGTGCCACCAGCAAGCCCGGCTCCGTCAGCGGGTCGCGTCGATCTCGAGTCGCGTGACTGGGTCGACGCCCTCGCCTCCGCCGACGAACGTCGCGACGACGCGATCGGCGATCTGCATGGGCTGATGCTCAGGGTCGCGCGGGCCGAGGCCGCCCGGCGTACCGGCTGGCACGGCATCCGGGGGCCGGAGCTCGACGACCTCGCCCAGCAGGCGGCCGACGACGCCGTGATGTCGATCCTGCGCCGGGTCGAGGACTTCCGTGGCGAGAGCCGCTTCACCACCTGGGCGATCGCCTTCGTCATCCGGGAGGTCGCGACGAAGTTCGCCCGGCACGCCTGGAGACGCGACGCCGTCCAGCTCGGCGAGGAGGCCTGGGAGCAGCTGCCGGCGAGGCTCGGGGCCGCTCCGGAGGCGGTGCTGGAGTCGCGCGCCGTCGTCGACGCCCTGCGGCGCGCGGTCGATGCGCAGCTGACGCCGCACCAGCGCAGCGTCTTCGTGGCGCTGGTGCTCGACGGCGTCCCGGTCGAGGCGCTGGCGGCCGAGCTCGGCACCAACCGGAACGCCCTCTACAAGACGATGTTCGACGCGCGACGTAAGTTGCGCCGGGATCTGGAGACACACGGATACCTGGCGACGGACGGAGGAGGGGCATGAGCACCGCTGAGGCCCTCGCGCGCTTCCTCGCCACCGACCCCCGCGACGTCGGCTGCGACGGCGCGTGGGAGCTGATCCACGTGTACGCCGAGCTGGTGGCGGTCGGCGACGACCCGGAGCAGCGGTTCCCCGGCGTGACGGCGCACCTGGCCGCCTGTGGCCCCTGCGCCGACGACTTCCAGGGCCTGCTCGCGGCCCTCCGGCTGGCCGCGGAGGACCCGACCGCACCCGGGACGTAACACCTCTTACCAACTCCTGACGTGGTCGACACCGCCGGTAAGGGAGCTCGGTCGTCGGCCACTTCCAGCCGATGGGTTCCCCGGGTCGTCGTCGATCCGCCCACGACACCAGGAGCAGGTCATGCCCAAGCGTCTCCCGTTCGTCCTCTCACTCGGCGCCCTCGCCGCCACCTCCGCCTTCGGGGTCGTCCCCGCGCAGGCCTCGCCGTCCCAGGTGGTCGGCCATGCGTACGTCAACGACAACACCGCGGGCACCAACACGGTCGCCGGGTTCGACCGGCACGCCGACGGCTCGCTGACGCCGATGACCGGTTCGCCGTTCGCGATCGGCGGCGCCGGATCGAGTGACGGCCTCGGGTCGCAGGGCGCGATCCAGGCCTCGCCGGACGGCCGGTACCTCGTCGCCGTCGACGCCGGCAGCAGCCAGCTGTCGGTGCTGCGACTGGACCGGGCCGGGACCCCGCACCTGGTCGGCAGGCCCGTCTCGTCCCACGGCGTCCGCCCGGTCAGCGTCACGATCTCGCGGAAGAACCTCGTGTACGTCGCGAACGTCGGCGACGGCGGGAGCAACTACACCGGCTTCCGGCTGCACGACGACGGCCGCCTGAGCGCCCTGCCGAACTCGACCGTGCCGGTGCCCGAGGGATCCGGCGTCGGTGACGTCTTCTTCAACTCGACCGCGGACCGCCTCGTCGGCACGCGCGACAACACCTCGCTCATCGACAGCTTCGCGGTCCGGCGCAACGGCCGGCTCGTCGCGGCCGCCGGCTCGCCGTTCCCGGCCCAGAGCCTCGGGCCGATCGGGGCCGAGTTCCGCCCGACCAACCCGTCGCAGCTGTTCGTCAGCAACGCGCACGCCGGTGCCGGCAACGGCACCGTGTCCGCCTTCGACGTCGACCGGACCGGGGTCCTGACGGCCATCGGGGCCGCCACCCCGAACGGCCAGACCGCGCCCTGCTGGGTCGAGATCAGCCACGACGGTCGCTACCTGTTCGCCGTGAACACGGCGTCCGCCACGATCTCGAGCTTCCGGATCAACCACGACGGATCGCTCGTGCTGCTGGGCAACACCCCGTTCCGGGTGGGCCAGGGCGCCGTCGACGCGCGACTCTCGCCCGACGGCTCCACCCTGTCCGTCACCGGCGGCAGCGGCCACGTCGTCAGCACGTTCGCCGTCGACGGCGGGCAGCTGACCGAGCTGGCCGGCTCGCCGGTCGCGCTTCCGGCCGACGCCTCACCCACCGGTCTGGTCGTGCTCTGACCGACACCGCGACCGACACCGTGCAACGCCCAGGGGCGCCCCGTGTCACGGGGCGCCCCTGGTGCGTCGCGCTCGGCACGGTGCTCCTAGGGTCGGAGCCATGAGCGACCTCCCGGACCGACGTCTGCTGCTGGTCCACGCCCACCCGGACGACGAGACGATCGGCAGCGGCGCGACGATGGCGATGTACGTCGCCGAGGGCGCCGGCGTCACGTTGGTCACCTGCACCGGCGGCGAGCGCGGGTCGATCATCCCGCCGGAGCTGGCCCACCTCTCGTGGGAGCAGGACGACACCCTGGCCGAGCACCGGCGCGGAGAGCTCGACGAGGCGATGCGCGAGCTCGGGGTCACCGACCACCGCTACCTCGGCGGGTTCGGCCGCTACAGCGACTCCGGCATGGAGTGGCACCCGGACGGCTACGCGATCGCCGGCGACGACCGGCCCGGGAACGCGTTCTGGGACGCCGACCTCACCGAGGCCGCCACCCTCCTCGTCGAGGTGATCCGTGAGGTCCGGCCGCAGGTGCTCGTGACCTACGACCAGTTCGGCAACTACGGGCACCCCGACCACATCCAGGCTCACCGGGTGGCGACGTACGCCGCCGATCTGGCCGCGGTGCCGGCGTACCGTCGCGACCTCGGCGAGCCGTGGGACGTCGCCAAGATCTACTGGGTCTCCCGCTCCGAGACGAGCATGCGCCAGGGTCTCCGCGCGCTGCGTGACGCCGGCGACACCACGTCGTTCGACGGCCTGGACCCCGACGGCCCGCTCCCGATGTCCGTTCCCGACGAGGATCTGGCCGCGGAGATCGACGGCACGGCGTACGCCGCCCGGAAGAAGGCAGCCCTGCTCGCCCATCGGACGCAGATCGAGGTCGACGGGCGGTTCTTCGCCCTGTCGAACCATCTGGGGGACGAGGTGCTCGGCACCGAGTGGTACCGGATCGCGAAGGGCACTCCGGTGCCGGGCGAGAGCGGCCTGGAGAGCGATCTGTTCGCCGGCCTCTGATCGGCGCGTTCGCCGACGCCAGAGGGCATTTCCCTTCTAGCATTTTCCCGTGGCGCGCTCGACCCGGCGAGATGACCGACCCGGCCCCGAGAGCGAGGGCGGCCGGGTCGTCGTCGCGCTCGTCCTCGGGCTCGCCATGCTCGCGGGCGTCGGGTACGTCGGCGCCTACCTCGCGACCAGCGACAAGGTGCCGGTCGGCACGAGCGTGGCCGGCGTCGACATCGGCGGCAAGAACCCGTCCTCGGCGATGAACTCGCTCCGCAGCGGGCTCGCGGGCAAGGCCGACATGCCGTTCACGGTCAGCGTCAACGGGCAGACCCGGCAGGTGCCGCCGTCCGACGTCGGGCTCGCGGTCGACTACGCCGCATCGGTCCGCAAGGCCGGCGCCGCCAAGAGCTGGCGCCCGTCGCGGATGTGGGCCTACTACACCGACGGCACCGCGTTCGAGCCCGTCGTGCGGCTCGACCAGGACCGGCTCGGCGAGCCTGTTGTCGGACCTCGACCGGAGTGCCGGGCGGCACCCGCGCAACGGCACCGTGCTGTTCCGGCAGCACACCTTCACCGTGCGCCAGCCCCGGCCCGGCCTCGTGCTCGACCCGCGCTCCGCCGGCTCGGCGTTCTGGAACGCCTACCTCACCGACGACCCGTCCGTGCAGCTGCGGATGTCCGAGGTCGCCCCCGCCGTCGACGCGCCGGCGATCCACCGGTTCGTCCGTCGCTTCGCCAACCCGGCCATGTCGTCCGGGGTCCAGCTCCACTTCGGACACGCCACGCTGCACCTCTCACCCGCGATGTACGGCGACCTCCTCGGGGCCCGCCGTTTCGGGCATCAGCTCCGGCCCACGGTGAAGGCCGACGCCCTCGCGCGGGTCGCCCGGCACCAGCTCGTCGGCGCCGCCGCCGACCGGCCACAACCCGCCACCGTGGCGATCCGTGACGGACGCCCGCACGTCGTGAGCGCCCGGCCCGGCCAGTCGTACCGGCCGCACGACGTCGCGGTCGCCCTGCTCCGGGCGGTCACGTCGCCCGACCGCACCGCCCGCGTGCGGTCGACCCCGGCCAAGGCCTCGTTCACCAGCGCGGACGCGCGGGCGCTCGGCATCCGCCGGCAGCTGGCGTCGTACACCGTGCACGTGCCGGGCGGACCTCATCGGAACGCGCTCGCCGCTGCCGTGCACCGCCTCGACGGGACCGTGCTGAAGCCGCGCCAGGCCCTGTCGCTGCGCGGCCGGCTCGGCCCGGCCACGCCCGAGGGAGGCACCGGCGACGCCCTGGCGACCGCGCTGTTCAACGCCGCCTGGCTGGGCGGGCTCCAGGTGACCCACCACGCCACGGCGGCGACGTACACCGGGGCAGCACCGCTCGGTCGCGACGCCTCGCTGCGCCACGGCGGCGGACTCTCCTTCACCGACGACACGGCGTACGGCGTGCTGGTCGCGGTCACCACGCGCGATGACGCGCTCACCGTCACGCTCTGGTCGACGCCGCAGTGGACGATCCGGTCGACCCACGGCCACCGCACGCATGTCGTGAAGGCGGACCGCCACGTCAGCCGCGACCGGGACTGCACTCCGCGCGACGGACGCAACGGCTTCGCCGTCACGGTCACCCGGATGTTCGTCCGAGGCGGCGCGGTGGACCACTCGTCGTCGTACACCGCTCACTACGCGCCGGTCGCGCAGGTGGTGTGCCAGCAGCGCGATCGTCACCGGCACCACCACGGGCACCAGCACTGACCGCTCAGCCGATGCCGGCCTTCGCGTCCAGCGCTTGGAGCAGGTCGTGCGCGGCGAGCTCGACCTTCTTGTGGCGCCACTCCGACGCGCGGTAGACCGACGCGATCAGCGCCGTCCGGTGCACCCGCCGGAAGTCGCCGTAGACGAACGCGTGCCGCGCCTTGGTCTCGTCGTTGGCGCCCTCGGTCAGGCCGAGGTGCCACGCGGCGTACTCCTCCCACGAGTGGTTCTCGAGGAAGGAGTTCTGCGCCTCGGCGCTGGGCTGCACGTCGCCCCAGTCGCTGTCGAGGACGTACTGCTTGGCCTCGATCAGCTCCCGGCAGCGGGCGACGGCGTCCGGGTTCACGTCGTAGCTGGCCATGCGGCCACGGTACGGCGCGGCTCAGGGAGCGAGTCGGTGCAGGTCCCGCGGGAACAGGGTGACCTCGCGGATGTTGGCCGCCTCCACGAGGCGGCCGACCCAGCGTTCCAGCCCGATCGCGAAGCCGCCGTGCGGCGGGATGCCACGCCGGAAGGCCTCGACGTACGTCGCGTACGGCGCGTAGGGGTAGCCCCGCTCCTCGAGCGCGCGGACGTAGTCGGCGTACCGATGGAGACGCTGCGCACCGCTGACCAGCTCGATGCCCTTGAAGATCAGGTCGAACGACCGGCTCCAGCGCGGGTCGGCCGGGTCGGGATGGCTGTAGAACGCGCGGTGCGCGGTCGGGTAGCCCTCGACCAGGACGAAGTCGGACCCGTGCTCGCTCTGCGCCCACTCGCCGAGGGCGCGCTCGTGCGCCGGGCTGAGGTCGGGCTCGTCGGCCGGTGCGCCGGCGATCTCGAGGGCGTCGCGGAAGTGGAGCGTCGGGATCTTCTCGGGGACCTCGGGCAGCGCGATGCCGAGCCGCTCGGCTGCGGGGGCGGCGTACTCCCGGACGCCGTCGGCCATGCCGGCGACGACGTCGCGCAGGCAGTCCATGACCTCGTGGTGGTCCTCGACGAAGCCGAGCTCGACGTCGAGCGAGACGTACTCCGCGAGGTGTCGCACCGTGTCGTGGGGCTCGGCGCGGAACACCGGCCCCACCTCGTAGACGCGCTCGAACACCCCGACCAGCTGCTGCTTGTAGAACTGCGGGCTCTGGGCGAGGTACGCCGGGCGGCCGAAGTAGTCGACCTGGAACACGTTGGCGCCGCTCTCGGTCGCCTGCTCGACGATCTTGGGGGAGTGGACCTCGGTGAAGCCCTGCGCGTCGAGGGTCTGGCGGAACCCGCGCAGGCTCGCGGCCGCGAGCTCCCACTTCGCGCGCTGCATCGGGTGTCGCCAGGTGGTGGCGGCGTGGTCGAGCAGCGTCGGCAGGCCGGTGTCGAGGGTGGGTCGCCAGAGCTCCACCGCCGGGGTGTCGGCCGGCTCGCTGAGCGCGGTCACGGTCGCCTCGGTGACCTCGACGCCGCCGGGCGCCTGCTCGTTGTGGGTGGCCCGGCCGACGACCTCGACCGGCGTCTCCTCCGACGGCAGCTCGGTGCCGGCCGGCAGCACGACCTGGGCCAGGCCGGTCCGGTCGCGGACGACCAGGAAGGTGACCTTCGCCAGCTCGCGCCGGCGGTGGACCCAGCCCTGCAGCCGGACCTGCTCGCCGGGCGTCGCGTGGGGCAGTGCGGATGTGAGTGTGCGTCTCATCGTTCCTCCAGTAGCGGATGCCCTGGAGGTGTGGGCGGGGGCCAAGTCGCTGTGCCACCACACCTTCGCCGGCCCTCGGTCTGGAACTGGGCCGGCCTCTCGCTGTCACGTCGTCCGCACGGACCGCCGCTGCTCTCCGGGATCGGAGGGGGTTCGTCACGCCCCACGGCGGTCGAGAGAAATCGTACGGCGCACTCCCGCTGTACGCGCGAATCGAAAAGGACCGCCGCCCTCGGCGTTGGTCGAGGAGGTCGCCAGCCTCTGGTGGTCGAGGAGGTCGCCGAGCCTCTGGTGGTCGAGGAGGTCGCCAGCCTCTGGTGGTCGAGGAGGTCGCCAGCCTCTGGTGGTCGAGGAGGTCGCTCTGCGACCGTCTCGAGACCCAACGGCCGTTCGCTCCGCTCGTGCCTGCGGCAGAAGACGACGAAGAATTTCGCCGTACCTGTGGAGAACCCCGAATCCGGCCCGCCACTGTCGGTGGCCTGTGATCTCATACACGTATGGGCATCACCGCGACACCGACCCGGCCGACCACGGCCGCGGCGCTCGGTCGCGCGGTCGACGCCATGGCCCGGCGTCGCGCGGCGGATGTCGACCTGCTGCTCGCGGCGATCGAGTGGGCCGAGCTCCACCCCGCTCCCGTCGGCGACATCTACGCCGGCTGGGGCGAGGAGGACCTGTACGGCGAGGGCGTGATCCCGCTCGCCGGCGAGGGTGCGCCGCTGGTCGCCGAGTTCGCCGCCGTCGAGCTCGCCGTCGAGCTCCGCTGGTCGACGGACTCCGCGAAGGAGCTGATGGGTGACGGCCTGGAGCTGAAGTACCGGCTGCCGCGCCTGTTCGCGCACGTCCTGGCCGGCCGCGTCCCGGTGCACCAGGCGACGTACGTCGCCCGCCACACCCACGACCTCACGCCGGTGGCGGCGGCACACGCCGACCGCCTGGTGTCGGCCGACCCGCGTCGCGTCGGCAAGATCCGCGCCGAGCGACTGGTCGACGAGGCTCGGCTGTACCACGACCCCGACCGCGCGCTCGACGACGAGCTCCAGGCCCTGGCGGAGCGCAAGGTCGAGCTCCTCCCGGGGCGCACGCCGCTCACCACCGACGTCCACCTGCGGCTGGACACCCACGACGCACAGGCCTTCGACGCCGCCGTCACCCGCGGCGCCGCCGCCCTCAAGCAGCTGGGTGACCTCGACCCCCTCGACGTACGCCGGGCCCGCGCGGTCGGCGTGCTCGCCGACCCGCAGCGCGCCCTCGACCTCTTCGCGGGCCGCGATCCCGGGCGCACACCGGCATCCCCGACCCTCGTGCTGCACCTGGACGCCGACCAGCTCGACCGCCTCGCCACGGATCCTGGGGCCGGGCCTGTCGTCCTGAACGTCGAGGGCGGTCCGTCACCGGGCCCTGTGCTGATCGACGTCCTCCGCTCCTGGCTGGCCGACTCCACCCTCAAGGTCATGCCCGTGCTCGACCTGGCCCGGGCCGACTCCGTCGACCAGCACGATCCGCCGGCGTGGATGGCCGACCTGGTCCGGCTCCGCGACTCCTTCTGCGTCTTCCCGGGTTGTCATCGAACGTCACGTGCCTGCGACCTCGACCACATCGAGCCCTACATCCCGATCGACCACGGTGGTCCACCCGACCAGACCCGTCCCGACAACCTCGCACCCCTCTGCCGCCACCATCACCGGGTCAAGACCCACGGCTCGTGGTCCTACCAGCGCCTGCCCGACGGCAGCTATCGCTGGACCTCACCTCTCGGCCGCACCCACCTCGTCCTGCCGCCACCACCCCGACGAACCAGCTTCCCGCGACCCTGACCGGACACCGGTCAGGGCCACGGGCCTGCGTGAATCGCCGACTGACCCGGGCTCCGCGACGAGGTCTGTGCCTTCCTCGAGCCGGCATCGCACCTCACGTCGTGCGACCGCCTCCTGCCGATGACAGGACGTGTCGGCGAACCGACTTGTGCCGCCTGGTCCCTTCTCACCGATGAGGGATGAAGGGGGGTCGGAGAGAGGGGCCAGGCGGGTGC
Organism: uncultured Actinomycetota bacterium; assembly: GCA_963812055.1. Taxonomy (GTDB): domain Bacteria; phylum Actinomycetota; class Actinomycetes; order Propionibacteriales; family Nocardioidaceae; genus Nocardioides. Next base: position 122,614 of record CAWEUA010000025.1, on the reverse strand, counting down.
GCATGCCCGTCAGGGCTGAGTGACGACAACCAGGTGTCATACGGGTGCAGGACGTCCGTCATGACCATCGCCCGGTGTGGCTCGTGAACGTGGCGAACGTCGCCAGGGTAGGTTCAGAAGTCGTCCGGTCCCGTGTCGTTGCGGATCGAAACCGACGAAAGCCCCCGACCCCTGTGGGCCGGGGGCTGTCCGGTCCTCCCACCCCACAGGGAGGCCGCCGGAGCCGGTCAGCCCTTGACGCGGACCATGTTGACGACGAAGCCGGTGCCGGGTGCGACGCCGGGACGTCGTTGTAGCCGGTCACGACCTTGGCCTCGGTGACGTCGTCGGACTGAGGCCTTCCACGTGGTGCCGTGGTCGAGGCTGAGATGACGACCCGGCGGGTCGCTCGGCGCGGAGGTGCCGTACTGTGGCCGCTGGATGGCCGTCGTGTCGGTGAGCCGAAGTGCCGTCGGCCGGTACCAGGTGATCTGGTCACTGGGCCGAAGTACGAGTTGCCGCCGGTGATGGTGAGTCTCGCTGGTGAACTGGCGTTCAGCGCGGGTCGACCGTGGTGCCGGTCGGCACCATGACCGGCGGTCTGCGTGACGGGTGCACCCGACGCGGGCGGCGGTGCGGTTGCGATCGGGGCTGGATCGCGCATGGGTGTCCTTTGCTGATGCGGCGCGACCTGCGACGCGAGGGCGGCATGCCGCTTCGTTACGAGCGAAACGCTAACAGTGTCTTGACGGATCGCCAATTCCTGGCAGACTGCTCGGGTGAGCACGACGGGCAAGCGCCGACGGCTTCCTCCGGAACAGCGGCGCGCACAGCTGCTCGACGCAGCCAACGACCTGTTCGCCGAGCGCGGCTACGAGGAGGTCTCGGTCGAGGACATCGCCCGCGCAGCAGGTGTCCAGCGCGGCTTGGTGCACCACTACTTCGGCGGACGCACGGAGGTCTACCTCGCGCTGCTCGACAGGCTCGACGCCGTTCGCGAGGAACCTCTGCGGCGGCCGGAGGGGCGCAGCGCCCGCGCACGGATCGGGGACTCCGTCTCACGCTGGCTCGACTGGACCGAGGCCAACCGAAGCACCTATCTCGGCACCATCGCACCAGGCGACGACATCGCCGACCCCGAAGTGCAGGCGCGTCGTTGCCGACCTCAGAGGCCGCGCCGTCGCCCAGGTCGCGGCCCTTCATGCCGACATCGCCGACGACTCGCCGCGCCTGCGCTACGCCTTGGAGTGCTGGACCGGCCTGAACCGGGCCGCCACCCGACGCTGGCTACGCGGCGAAGCCACCCGCGAGGCCACGCACGAGCTGCTGGCCGCGACCCTCGAACACGTCCTGCGGACGTTCGGAGCCTCGCCACACGGAGGGACATCTCCAGCCAAGCGATCTCGCACGCCGTAGCGGGTGCACTCGGGCGACCATGCGCGCGGTGGGTCGTCGCCGCGCAGTCACCCGCGTCGCATGAAGGAGACGTCGGCGTGGAGGCCCGCGTCGCAATCGCAGACCTCGCCGCTGGACTGCACCCACCTCAGGCGCCCGGTGCCGACCCAGGTCCGTCCGCGCGACCGCACCGTGACTGTCATGGTCGTGCCATCCAGCTGGTCGACGTCGTCGTTCGGGGGCCAGGCATTCTGAGGCGGCGCGATCTGCCGGCTCATGGCGTTGCCGACCAGTCCTAGCTGGTCGTGGGGAGTTGCGCCGTAGTGCCCGGTCGAGCAGCCGATGCTGTGAAAGCACTCCCGGACGACCGTGCGGGTGTGCAGATCCGGGAGCCCGTGCGCTTCGTAGTGCGGCGGAGGACACGGCCCGCACAGCACGACCTGATTCGATGCGCAGGACGCGACCAGGAGGGCGAGCAGCGCGGGCACGACGGGTCTCACAGGCGTTGGACGCGCCGCCGCGAGAGGCCGTTCCGGACGCTGGAGCGGCGTCGTCGAAAGAGGCAGTGTCGACGGTCTGCCGGCATAGGGCAGGCTCGGGCTCGTGGTGACGGGAGATGCCCGGATGAGGGCGTACTACGAGCAGGGCAAAGAGCAAGACAGGCTCGTCGGCGCGAAGGGAGCGCTGGAGGCCGAGCGGACCAAGGAGATCGTCCAGCGGCGCCTGCCACCGGCTCCGGCGGTCGTCGCCGACATCGGCGGTGGACCCGGGCACTACGCGCTGTGGCTGGCCGAGCTGGGGTACGCCGTGCAGCACCGCGACCTGATGGAGCTCCATGTCGACCAGGTGCGGACGATCGGGCACCCGTCGATCGACACCGCGGTCGGTGATGCCCGCGCCCTCGACCTGCCCGACTCGTCGGTCGACGCGGTGCTGCTCCTGGGTCCGCTGTACCACCTGCCCCGTCGCGAGGACCGGCTCCAGACGTTGAGAGAGGCCCGGCGCATCGTCCGCGACGGCGGCCCGGTCTTCGTCGCGGTGATCTCCAGGTGGGCCGCTCGTCTCGACGGCGTTCTCCAGGAGCGGCTCTACGAGGACCACCCCGACTTCCTCACCGCCCTGCCCGAGATCGAACGCACCGGGGAGCTCCCGCCGGTCGTGCCCGACGGGTTCGTCGGCTACACCCACCGGCCGGACGAGCTGGTCGACGAGGTGGCCGAGGCCGGCTTGACGCTCGAGGACCTCGTCGGCGTGGAAGGTCTCTCGTTGGCCGCGTCCGACATGCAGTCCCGCATCGGCGACCCCGCCGCCTGGGACGTGGTCCTCGACGCGGCGCGGGCCATCGAACGCGTCCCCGAGCTGCTGGGTCTCAGCCCGCACCTCGTGGCCACGGCCTCGTGACGGCACTCGACCGGGCCTGGGCCGACCGGGCCGAAGGACTCCTCGACGTCGGCGACGGCCAGCAGATCTGGTGGTGCGAGCTCGGGTCGCCCGACGGGGTGCCGTTGGTGCACGTCCACGGCGGCCCCGGGGGCGGGACGGTCCCGGCGATGGCAGCGCCGTACGACCTCGACGCCTATCGCGTCGTGATGTTCGACCAGCGCGGCTGCGGCCGCAGCCTCCCGCACGCGAGCGACCCGACCGTGTCGCTGGCGACGAACACCACCGACCACCTGGTCCGCGACCTGGAGCTCCTGCGGGAGAGTCGCGGGATCGACGCGTGGATCGTCTCGGGCTCGTCGTGGGGGTCGACGCTCGGGCTGGCCTACGTCTGCGAGCACCCCGCCCGCGTCCGGGCGCTGCTGCTGCGCGGCATCACGACGTACGGCGAGGCGGAGGTGGACTGGGTCTACCGGGACGGCGCGAACCGCCTGCTGCCCGAGGCCTGGGACGAGTTCGCCGGCGTGGTCGAGGGCGACCCGGACACGGACATCCTCGACGCCTACCGCCGGGCCCTCGACGACGACGAACGCCGCCTCGACGCCGCGCTGGGATGGTGTCGTTGGGAGCTCGCGGGCATGCTCGCCGCACCCGGCTCGGAGATCGAGGCCATCTTCACCGACCCACGCTTTGCCGTCTGCTTCGCCCGGATCAGCACCCACTACGCCGCCCACCGGGGCTTCGTCGACCAGGCGCGGTTGTGGTCGACGGTTCCGGACCTCGGCCACATCCCGGCGACCTTCGTCCAAGGACGGTTCGACTTCTGTACGCCGCCGGCGACCGCGTGGCGGCTCCACCGCCAGTGGCCGGGCTCGACCCTTCACATCCTCGACGACGAGAGTCATCGGCTGTCGGGGGCCACCGAGTACCTCCGGCAGTGCCTCGACGCGCTGGCCCACCGGCTCAGGTGAAGGCCGCGTCCCGGTCGGCCGTGGCCCTCCCGCATGATGTCCGCGTGGACGTGCACGCTCGGACCGCGGCCAACCGACGGCTGCTGGCCGACTTCTTCGACGGGCTCGACGACGCACAGCTGGGGACGCAGAGCCTGTGTCCCGCGTGGACGGTGCGAGACGTCCTGGGCCATCTCGTCGCCTCGATGACGGGGAGCCTGGGCGGTCTCCTGGTGGACGTCGTCCGCGCCGGCGGGTCGGTCAACCGGGCCAACGCGGCGATGGCGCGCAGGACGGCGCGACGTCCGGTCGCCGAGCTCACCGCGGTGCTCCGCGAGAAGGCCGACGAGCACGGCGCGGCGCCCGGGGTCGGGCCGAAGGGTCAGCTCGCCGACGGCTGCCTGCACCTGCGCGACTGCGCGCGGCCGCTCGGGCTGGCGGACGACGTGAGCCTGGACGACTGGCGGATGCTGCTGGACTGGCTGCCGGGCGGTGTCGCCGGACTGGTGCCCAAGCGTCGGATGGACGGGCTCGCGCTGCGCGCGACCGACCAGGCCTGGTCGTGGGGGACCGGCGCGGAGCTGGCGGGCCCCAGCGAGGCGCTGGCGATGGCCGTCGCCGGACGGTCCGTCGCGCTCGACGACCTCGCGGGTGAGGGCGTCGAGACCCTGCGGGCGAGGCTGGGCGGGAGGGACTGACGGTGGCGTACTTCGAGCGGCTGGGGGAGCGGACCTTCCGCGCGACCGAGCACACCGGTGGGGCGTGGGACCGGGCGACCCAGCACATCGCGCCCGCGCTCGGCCTGCTCGCGCACGCGGTCGAGCGGGACCACGGCGTACGCCGGCCGGACGGTCTGGCCCTGGCCCGGCTGAGCTACGACATCCTCGGCACGGTGCCGGTCGCCGAGTTCGAGATCGACGTGGAGGTCGTGCGCCCGGGCCGCACGATCGAGCTCGTCGAGGCGGTGCTCGCCCACGGTGGCCGCCCGGTGGTGCGGCTGCGCGCCTGGCTGATGGAGCACCGCGACACCGCCGCGATCCGGGGCACCACCCACGCGCCCATCCCGGGTCCCGACGAGCTCGAGCCGTGGGACCCGACCACCGTCTGGGAGGGCGGGTTCATCGCGACCGCCGAGGTACGCCGCCGCCAGCAGGAGCCCGGCCGGGCGACGTACTGGGTCCGCACCAGCCAGCCCCTGCTGGCGGACGAGGAGGTGAGCCGGTGCGCGGCCGTGGCCGGCCTGCTCGACATCGCGAACGGGATGGCGGTCCGGGCAGCACCGGGCGAGGTCGCGTTCCCCAACGTCGACCTCACGGCCCACTTCTTCGCCCAGCCCGCGGACGGCTGGCTCGGGCTCGACACCACGGTCTCGTTCGGCGCCGACGGCGTCGGGCTCACCACCAGCGTCGTCCACGACGAACGCGGGCCGATCGGCACCAGCTCGCAGTGCCTGACCGTCCGGCCGACCGGCCGCGGTCTAGGTTCGAGTGCGTGAGTCCGCGCGCCCGCACCCTCCTGCGCGTGGCGGCCGTGGCCCTGGCCGCCGCGGCCCTGGTCCCGCTGCTCGGGGTCGACCCGGCGATGCTGGCGCTGCTCCTCGACGCCGATTTCCTGGCCCTCGCGGGGGTGGTGGGCTTGACCATGCTCGGTACGGACGTCATGGTGCTCGGAAGCAGGATTTCTCGGAGCCTGCCGGTGCTCTGGTTCCGGGTCGGCGTCTCGCTGACCGCAGCCCGTTGCCCAGGGTTGGATCCCGCGAGAAGTGGGTATGGATCTGAACGGGGTGCAAGGGAGGGATCATGACCAGGCATCAGGCGTTGGAGCTGCTGCTCACGCGTCGCATCCCGGAGGACGTCCCGTCGATCGAGGCCACGCTCCGGGCGATCACCTCACGGCTGGACGCCGCGTCCGGCACGGAGGAGTACGAACAAGCGCACGAGCGCATCAACGAGCTGCTCACCGCTCGCGACCGCGCCGCCGCCCCCGCCGAGGTCCTCGTCTGACCGCTCGGGTACGCCGCGCTAGCGTGCCCCGGTGACCAGCGCGCCCGATCTCCGTCAGGCGATCGCCGATCATGCCGTCGTCCTCGACGGAGGTCTCGCCACTCTCCTCGAGGCGCGCGGGCACGACCTCTCCTCCGATCTGTGGTCGGCCCGTCTCCTCACCGACGCTCCCGAGGCGATCACGGCGGCGCACGGCGAGTTCTTCGACGCCGGCGCGGAGGTGGCGACCACCGCCTCGTACCAGGCCTCCTTCGCGGGCTTCGCCACCCTCGGCCTGGACGCCGCGGAGGCGGCCGACCTGATGCGGCTGAGCGTCACCCTCGCCGCGCGCGCCCGCGACGAGCACCGACCGGACGGCTGGGTCGCGGCCTCGGTCGGCCCGTACGGCGCCGCGCTCGCCGACGGCTCGGAGTACCGCGGTGACTACGACATCGACGTCCGCGCCCTGCGGGAGTTCCACCGGCCGCGGCTGGACGTGCTCGCGTCGGCCGGCGCCGACGTCCTCGCCGTCGAGACCGTGCCCTGCCTGGCCGAGGTCGAGGCGCTGTGCGCGGAGCTCGACGGCACCGGTCTGACCGCGTGGCTCAGCCTGAGCGCCGACGCCGATCGGACGCGAGCGGGTGAGCCGCTGACGGAGGCCTGGGCGATGGCGGCAGACGTCGACGAGATCGTCGCGACGGGTGTCAACTGCTGCGTACCCGGCGACGTGACCACGGCGCTGGCCGGCGCCGCGGGTCCGCTCGTCGCGTACCCCAACTCCGGCCAGGGCTGGGACGCCGTACGCCGCACCTGGACCGGCGAGTCCGCCTTCGACGCCGGGGCGGTCGACGCCTGGCTGGCCGAGGGCGCGGCGCTGGTAGGCGGTTGCTGCCGGGTCGGGCCGGCGGACATCACGGCGGTCGCGGCCGCCGTCGCGGCGCGGGCCTGAGGGCGACGGGGACTCCGGACGTGGCGCGACGAGGAGCCCGCGACTCCGGCGTGCTGGCGGTCGGGTCGGCGATCAACGGCCTGCTCGCCTACGTCTTCTTCGCGACCGTGACGCGGGCGCTCGGCGCCGAGGCCGCGGCCCCGGTGTCGGTGCTCTGGGCCTACTGGAGCTTCGCCGCCGCCGCCCTCGCCTTCCCGCTCCAGCACTGGGCGGCTCGCTCGGTGACGGCGACCGGGGGAGAGCACGCCGTACGCCGCTCGCTGCCGGCCGTCACCGCGGCGGTGCTGACGTTGGGGCCGTTGGTGGGGTTCCTCGCCTGGCTCGCCCGCGAGCCGCTGTTCCACCGGGACGACCTGTGGTTCCCGTTCCTGGTGGCCCTGGCGACGGTCGGGTCGGCGCTGACCGGGCTGGTGCGCGGGATGCTCCAGGCGCGCGAGCGGTTCGGCGCGGTCGCCCTGGCCCTCGTGCTGGAGAACCTCGTCCGGGTCGTGGTCAGCATCGGGCTCGCGGCCGGCGGCAACCACCAGCCAGCGGCGTACGGCCTGGCGCTCGTCGCCGGCTACGTCACCGCCCTGGTCTGGCCGTGGACCCTGCGGATGACCCTGCGCGGCGACGACCACGAGTCGCCGTTCGTCCTGCTCGGCGGCGCGAGCGGCGGCCAGCTGCTGGCGCAGGTCGTGCTCACCGGAGGGCCGGTGCTCCTCACGCTGGCCGGCGGGGGAGCGGCCGCGGTGACCGTGCTGTTCGCCGGGCTCGCGCTGTTCCGAGCGCCGTACACGCTGGCGATCGGGATGGTGGCCCAGCTGACCGCACGCTTCACCACGCTGGTCGTCGAGCGGAGACGCGACGCCCTGCACCTGATCCGGTCGCGCCTCGTGGCCGCGACCGTCGTGCTGTCGCTCGCGGCCGTGCCGGTGGGGGCCTGGGTCGGTCGGCCGCTCCTGCCGCTGGTGTTCGGCGACGACGTGCGGATGTCGGCTCGCCTCTGCGCGGTGCTCGCCGTCGGCTCGACGATCGCGATCGCCGGCCTGGTCGCGACGCTGGTGCTGATCGCGCTCGGGCGGACGGGTGGTCAGGTCCGCGCGTGGCTGCTCGCGGCCGTGCCCGGCGCGGCGTACTTCGCGTTCTGGCAGGCGCCGGCGCTCGACCGCACCTGCTGGGCGTTCCTCGTGGTCGAGGCCGGGGCGTTCGGCTGGATGGTGGTCGAGATGACCAAGGGCACCGCCCGGCTCGCGGCGGAGTGACCCGACTCAGCCGACGGCGGCCCGCGTCGCCCGGCCGAAGCTCTCGACGATCCGCTCCATCTGCCCGTCGGTGAGGCCGTTGAAGAACGGCATCCGCATCAGCCGGTCGCTGACGTCGGTGGTGACCGGGCAGTCGGTCTCGCGCGCGGCGAACCGGCGGCCACCGATCGAGCTGTGCAGCGGCACGTAGTGGAACGTCGGGTTGATGCCCTCCGCCCGCATCGTCTCCATCACCTGGTCGCGCGTCCGCTTGTCGGGCATCAGCACGTAGAAGAGGTGGTACGCCGGGTCGCAGTCGTCCGGCACGGTCGGCAGCGTCACCCCGAGCTCGGCGAACGGCGCGAGCTCGGCGAGGTACGTCTCGTGGACGTGGCGGCGCTTGGCCTGGATCTGGTCGCGCTTCTCGAGCTGGGCGAACAGCGTCGCCGCCAGCAGGTCGGAGAGCCCGAACGACGAGCCGGTGTCGACCCAGGAGTACTTGTCGACCTGGCCGAGGAAGAACGCCCGCCGGTTGGTGCCCTTGTCGTAGAGGACGCGCGCCCGGTCGACGGCGGCCGGGTCGTTGACGAGGAGGGCGCCGCCCTCGCCGCAGGTGAAGTTCTTGGTCTCGTGGAAGCTCAGGCTGGTGAAGGCGCCGAAGCTGCCCAGGGGCTGCCCGCGCCACTTGCCGAAGAGCCCGTGGGCGTTGTCCTCGATCAGCGCCACGTCCGGTCGCCCGGCCAGCACCGATTGGATGCCCTCGAGGTCGCAGGCGATCCCGGCGTAGTGGACGACGACGACGGCCCGCACGCTGTCGTCGAGGAGCTCGGCGAGGTGCTTCGGGTCGAGCCCGAGCCGGGTGGTGTCGATGTCGCAGAAGATCAGCCGCGCGCCCCGGGCGGCGAAGGCGAGGGCGCTGGTGGAGAAGGTGAACGACGGCACGATCACGGTGTCGCCGGGCTGGAGGTCGAGCAGGAGCGCCGACAGCTCGAGGGCCGCCGTGCAGGAGGTGGTGAGCATGACCTCCTGGGCGCCGGAGTCGGCCTGCAGGACCTCGCGGGCGCGGGCGCTGAACGGCCCCGACGACGAGGTATGCCCTTCGCGGAGGCTCTCCTCGATGTAGGCCAGCTCGTTGCCCTCGACCGACGGCACGTTGAAGCGGATCGGGTCCGGATGTTCCCTGAAGTCCGTCACCGGTGTGGTTCCTCATCTCTACGGGGGGTCGGCGTCGCGACCCACGGGAGGCTCCGCCCGAGCAGGGCCTCGAGCTCCTGGTCGCTCTCGGCGAAACTCTGCCGTACGGCGGCCGCGATCGACGGATCGAGGTCGGCCGCGGGGTCGTGCACGTGGCTGGTGTTGACCGGCTCGAGGCTCATCTCCGGGGCGAGCGCGGGGTCCACGCCGACGTGGGTCAGGGTGTCGGCGATGCCCGACGGGTCCGCCAGCAGGTCCTCGAGGAGCTGCACGTGGAGCAGCTCGCCGAAGGCGTCCAGCCACGGCCGCAGCGCGGTGACGTAGCGACCACGCTCCAGATAGGCGTACGGCGACACCGACGTGACGCTCGGGTCCCACGGCAGCGGGCCGTCGAGGTTGGCGGCGAGCGCGTCCGCGAGCGAGCGCTCCTCGAGCCCGCTCTCGGTGCTGAACCGCCAGTGCGAGACCGCGCGGGCGACGGGGTCGCGGAGCTGGACGACGAGGGGCACGTCCCCGAGGAGCTCCCGGACCCGTGGGATGGCGTCGGGCCGGTCGACGTAGCTGGTGCTCTTCTCGCCCAGCACCTGGCCGGGCGTCGCATCGCGGAACCAGGTGTCGACGTACCACGCGTGGTCCTGGCCCGGACCGAGGTCGGCGAGGAACACCTTGGGCTCCGGCCGGGTCGGTCGCGCCATCGCGATCTGCGGATGAGCCTCGAGCTGGTGGTGGAGCCAGGTCGTGCCGCAGCGCTGGGCCCCGATCACCAGGAAGTGGCGGGTCACGGCTCCGGGGCCGGGTCGGCTCCGGGGACGGCCACCCGCTCGATGACGTGGTAGCTCTGCTCCACGCTGACCGCGTTGAGGGTGCGGACGACGTACTCGCCGAGCATCGAGAGCATCGCGATGATGAAGCCGTTGAACGCCGACAGCAGCACGACGAGGGTGGTCCAGCCCTGGACCTCGGTGTGGTGGGTGAACCCGCGGATCAGGTAGAAGGCGCCGAGCAGGAAGCTGAGGATCGACAGGGCGAACCCGGCCAGCGCGGCCGCGCGCAGCGGGTACGACGAGTAGCTGAACAGGATCGTGAACACCAGCTTGAGGATCCGGACCAGGTTGTAGTTGCTCTTCCCGACCGAGCGCGGCTCGTGCCGGACGGTCACCTGTCCGGGGTTGTTGGAGAACATCAGCGCCTGCCCCGTGACGTAGGGGTGGGCGGTGCGCGAGGCGCAGATGCGCTCGACGACGTCGCGGCGCAGGATGCGGTAGTTGGACACGGCCAGGTCGTCGGGCTGGCCGAAGACCCGCCGGTTGATCAGGTTGATCAGCTTGCTGCCGAGCTGGCGGTAGCCGGCGGCCTGCTTGCGGTCGAACCGGCCGAAGACGACGTCGTGCCCACCCTGGAGCGCCTCGTCGATCAGGAGCAGCGCCTGGTCGGGCGGGTTCTGGAGGTCGTCGTCCATGGTGATGACGTAGTCGCCGTGCGCCTCCATGAAGCCGGCGAGGTTGGCGTGGTGCTGGCCGTAGTTCTTCAGCAGGTTCAGCGCCACCACGTGCGGCGTGGTGCGGGCCAGCTCGGAGATCACCGCCCAGCTGCGGTCGGGGCTCCCGTCGTTCACGAGGATGACCTCGTAGCGGAGCCGCTCGGCCTCGAAGACCTCCACCACCCGCCGGACGGTCTCGGCGACGATGTCCTCGCTGTTGTAGACCGGGATGACGACCGAGTAGGAGTACGGCGTGCGGTCGACGGCCTCAGGAACGTCCGCTGCCACGGCCAGTTCCTGCTCGCTCACGACCTCGACTCCTCCTTCGCGGCCCGGGCCGCTGCACGGATCTCCTGGCGCTGGTCCGGCGGGACCGACCTCTCCACCCACCACGTGAAGCGCCGTGTGTTGCCCACGTGGACGTAGTGCTCGGTCAGCCAGGGCGTGAACCAGGGCTGCTCGAACCCAGTCTTCACCACAATGTAGGTGGGAGCGATTCGCTGGATGGACGCGACGTACCCGGCGAGCCCTCCGGGATAGGTCGCGTCGATGTAGCTGGAGAAGCCGTGGTCGTACATCTGGTACGGCGTCGGGTTGACGCGATGGGTCATCACCAGCGCCTGCGGCGCCTCGACGGAGAGGATCGTCGCCGGCTGCGGCCCGGCGGCGAGGACGGCGGAGACCGAGTCGCGCTGCATCTGCAGGTCGCTCTCGCGGCTGCTGATCGAGAAGGCGGTCGCGTACGCCGTGCCGACCAGGGTGAGGGCGACCGTCGTGGCCACCGCGGCCCGCACGGGGATGCGGCGCAGGACGGCGGACGCCGCCCAGCCGACGCCGATCGCGGCGAGCGGCAGCATCACGAAGAGGTCGGGCCAGCCGTTGAAGGCGATCGCGCACCAGACGATCCCGGCCAGCCATCCTGCCCCGAGGGCGACGTAGGTCGCGCGGACGGCCTCGCGCGAGCGCCAGGCGATCCGCGCGGACCTGACCGCCGGCACCGGGAGCGCCGCGAGGCCCAGCAGGATCACCACGAGCGAGGGGCCGTAGCCGGACCGGAGGCTCGCCCAGTTGGCGTCGAAGAACGCGAAGACCCCGGGCTGGGACGTGTACTGCGCGTTGATCAGGTAGAAGGCGTCCCAGAAGTGTCGCAGCGCGCCGTGGGCCGCGAAGTAGGCCAGCACGACGACGGTCGGGACGACGCCGCCGACGGCGACCCGGGCAAGCGCCCGGAGGCGACGACCGTCGGGGACGAGCACGGCGCCGACGACGGCGGTCGCCGCGCCGACGAAGAACACCGGCTGCCAGGTGAGCGTGGCGAGCGCGATGAAGACCCCGGCCGTCGCCCAGCGACGGTGCCGCACGGCGAGGATCGTGACGAGGAGGCAGAGCACCATCGGCGTCTTCTCGCGCGGGCCGTTGGTGGCCAGGTCGAGGAAGCCCTGGAAGCCGAGGAAGGCGACGGCCGCGACCAGCCCGGCGGAGCGGGAGCGGGTCAGGTCGCGGGTGACGACGTACACCAGGCAGACGCAGGCGACCGACGAGGAGCATGAAGAACACGCGCGCGCCGTGGATGTCGCCGAAGCCCGACCAGTCGGCCCAGCCAGATCCCGACCCCGGGGAGGCGTGCGCGAGGGGACCGGCGCGGTTCAGGATGCCGACGTACGGCGGCTCGCCGTCGAGGAAGCGCTGCCCGCCGTAGGTGTAGACGGCGAGGTCGCGGGTGAGGGCCTTGGTCGAACCCGTGCAGGACGTAGACCACCAGGCCGACGCCTCCGACGGCCACGAGCAGCGGATCGACGCGTCGGGCCATGGCGACGCGATGGTACCGGCCGACCGGGGCGGTCACGCGGTCGTCGGCGTCAGGTAGCGGCAGCGGTGGTGCTCGCGCATACCGAGCCCGGCGTACAGCATCCAGGCGGGCGTGTTGACCCGGTCGACCTCGAGCCAGAGGGTGTCTGCGCCCTCCTCGGCGGCGGCCTCGAGCAGCCCGGCCATCACCGCGTGCCCCAGACCGGTACGCCGGCGCGACTCGTCGACGTGGAGCCCGTGGACTCCCAGCCAGCCGTCGTTCAGCTCGCCGTACCCGTGGGCGACCTCGGCCCCGTCGACGGTCAACCAGGACTTCACGCGGGTGCCGTCCACCGTCGTCTCGACCTCGCCGGCGGATCCGGCCGCGCGCAGGCACATCACCAGGGAGCCGACCAGGAACGGCGCGTCCTCCGGCTCGGACTCGGCCCAGCCCGCGGCCAGGAGCACGGCCTCGACCTCGGAGCCGGTCTCGACCTGAGCCGTCGCGACGCGACCCGACCGGGCGTAGAACTCCTGCACCGCCGGCCACCGCGTCGGGGAGGGGTACGCCGGGGTCGCCGACCGCGAGGGCCGAGTTGGTCCGCCGCAGTCCCCGGCCCCGCTCGCCGGTCACCAGGCGCAGCACCCACTCGCCGAGGGGCTCGGTGTGCGTCGGGATCCACCGGGGCAGTGCCCGCATCTCGGCGTCCCGCACCGAGACGCGCTGCCGCACCGAGACGCGTGGCGGCACCGGCTTGCCGGTCACGACCTCGGTCCAGGCTGATCAGGACGGCGGGGCCCGAGTCGGGCGCCACGAGGCAGGTCTCGTCGTCCCACGCGACCAGCGTGCCGAGCACATCGGTCATCGCGGGGCCCCCCGACGGACCCGTCTGTCCCGGGAGCAGCCGCCGGACGACGACGCGTTGTCCCACGACATGCGGGCCCAGGCCGTGGGCGCTTCGGGGACCGGGCACGCCGGGATACTAGGCTGCGGTTCGAAGAGCAGCGCATTCCCGATCAGGAGGACCAGGTGACCTACGTCATCGCCCAGCCGTGCGTCGACCTCAAGGACCGGGCCTGTGTCGACGAGTGTCCCGTCGACTGCATCTACGAGGGCAAGCGGATGCTCTACATCCATCCTGACGAGTGCGTCGACTGTGGTGCCTGCGAGCCGGTCTGCCCGGTCGAGGCGATCTTCTACGAGGACGACACCCCCGAGGAGTGGAAGGGCTACTACGACGCCAACGTCCACTTCTTCGACGAGCTGGGCTCGCCCGGCGGTGCGGCCAAGCTCGGCGAGATCGACCACGACCACGCGCTCGTCGCGGAGCTGCCCCCGCAAGAGCACGACGAGTGACGGGTGCGCCGGTCTCCCGGCGTCTCCCCGACTTCCCCTGGGACCAGCTGACCGAGTACGCCGCTCGGGCGCGCATGCACCCGGACGGCATCGTCGACCTGTCCATCGGGACCCCGGTCGACCCCACCCCGGACGTCGTACGCCGCGCCTTCGAGGCCGCGTCCGACTCGCCGGGCTACCCGCAGACCGTCGGTCTCGCGAGCACCCGCCAGGCCGCGGTCGACTGGCTGGCGCGTCGTCACGGGGTGACCGGGCTGGACGTCGACGGCGTCCTGCCGCTGATCGGCTCCAAGGAGCTGGTCGCGGGGCTGCCGCTGCAGCTCGGTCTCGGCAGCGCCGACACCGTGGTGGTCCCGGCGCTCGCCTACCCGACGTACGCCGTGGGCGCGGCCCTGGTGGGGGCACGCGTGGTCGCCACCGACTCGCTCACCAGCCTCGGCCCCGAGCGACCGGCCCTGCTCTGGGTCAACTCACCCGGCAACCCGACCGGTCGCGTCCTGCCGGTGAAGCACCTGCGCAAGGTCGTGGACTGGTGCCGCGAGCGCGGCACGCTCCTGGTCAGTGACGAGTGCTATCTCGAGTTCGCGTGGGATGCAGGTCCGGAGGCACAGCCCGTCTCGGTGCTCCACCCCGAGGTCTGCGGTGACAGCCACGACGGCATCCTCGCCGTCCACTCCCTCTCCAAGCGGTCGAACCTGGCCGGCTACCGGTGCGGCTTCGTGGCCGGCGACCGGGCGGTGGTGGCCGAGCTGCTCGCCGTACGGAAGAACCTCGGGCTGATCCAGCCCGGCCCGCAGCAGGCGGCGATGGCCGCCGCGCTGGCCGACGACGCGCACGTCGAGGCGCAGCACGCGCGGTACGCCGCGCGGCGTGCGGTGCTCCGGCCGGCGCTCGAGCGCGCGGGATTCCGCATCGACCACTCGGAGGCGTCGCTCTATCTCTGGGCGACGCGCGACGAGGACTGCTGGGACACCGTCGGGGCCCTCGCCGACCTCGGCATCCTGGTCGCGCCCGGCATCTTCTACGGCCGGACCGGCCGCCGGCACGTCCGGGTGGCCCTCACCACCACGGACGCACGCCTTGCGGCCGCTGTCGCTCGGCTCTGAGCCGACCGAGCGACCTGACACTCACGTCTGGTCGACGTGTGCGTCAGACGTTTGCTCCTGGCATGGCGAACGCGCCGTCCTCGTCGCGCACAGCCAGCTCGTGGTGCTGGTCGAAGCTCTCCGCGACCGGCGAGTCGGCCATCGTCTCCGGCACACGCACGGCCGAGATCGACTCGAGCCGCACGACGGCGTGCTCGGAGTGCGTGCTCAGGATGACGCCCTGGCCGTCGACACCGGCGACGGTGCCGCGGAGCCAATGGCCCTGCACGAGCACCTCGACCGGCAGATGGTTGTTCTCGGCGCGACGGAGTGCCGTCCCCACCGTGAAGATCGTTGACTGAGTGTCGATGTGCATCAGAATCCCCCACGCCCCCCCGGGCTGTTGCCCAAAGCCCCCCCGGGCTCTGCACTGGAACATCAGGGTAGGGCCACCGGGGGTCCGAACGGCAGATATCCCCTCTGATCTGGAGAAACCTTTACCCGCTCCCGCCTGAACGGCGACTCAGGATCGGTCAGGGCGGCTCAGGAGACAGTCACGGCGGCGCTTCCCGCACCCCCGCCACGACGCCATCCGGCGTTGTCGCCGGCGGTCCACTGGCGGCCGCGGAACCCGACGCTGGTGACGCCGAGCTGGGCCGCGTGGGCCACGACGTACGACGCCACCGACCACCCCTGCTCGCGCGACGACACCGGCACCTGAAGGGCCGCCCCCGGCGCCACCTGCACGCTGGTCGGCCCGAAGCCGGCGAGCAGGGCTGCGCGCATCGCCCGGGCCCGCTGTGCGGCCGGAACGCTCGATCCTTCGGGCGTCGACTGGTGGCACCAGAACGCCGCCGGTGAGTAGCCGGTCATCGCCGAGGCGAGTGCGCGGGCGTCGTCCTCGTAGACGGCGTACGCCGACGGGTAGCCGGAGCGCTGCACCCGCTGCGCCGCGACGGTGACCCGCAGGTCGGCGTACCCCGGCACCCGCTCGAGGGCGTCGTAGAACGCGTTGGTGGCGTGCGCCGGGTCGAGGATCTCCTGCGGGGTGCCCCACCCCTGGGACGGGCGCTGCTGGAAGAGGCCCAGCGAGTCGCGGTCGCCGCCGCGCAGGTTGTAGAGCTTGGACTCCGTCAGGGCGGCGGCGAGCCCGATCGTCGCGGCGTGCGCCGGCATGCCCCGCCGGACGGCGATCGCGGAGATGAGCGTGGCGTTGCGCGCCTGGGCGTCGGTGAGGATCACCTTCATCCCGCCGACCTCGGTCGTGCACTCCCCGATCGTCTTGTCGTCACCGGACTGGTGCCGCGAGACGCCGTACGCCACGCCCCCGATCACCAGTCCCAGGGGTACGGCGACCGCGGCGACCCGCTTGGCCACTCCCATGCGTCGGGGCATCTCTCAGTTCTGGTGGAGCGCCTCGTTGAGGGCGACCCCACCGGCGCGCCACGGCACGACCTCGACCGTGCCGGTGACCGAGTGACGCCGGAAGAGCAGGTTGTCGCCGCCGGCGAGGTCCAGCGCCTTGACGACGCGACCGTCGGGCATCGTCACCTTGGTCCCGGCGGTGACGTAGCAGCCCGCCTCGACGACGCAGTCGTCACCGAGCGGGATCCCGAGTCCGGCGTTGGCCCCGATCAGGCAGCGCTCGCCGATCGAGACGACCTGCTGACCGCCCCCGGACAGGGTGCCCATGATCGACGCGCCGCCGCCGACGTCGGAGCCGTCGCCCACGACGACCCCGGCGGGGATGCGGCCCTCGACCATGGACGTGCCGAGCGTGCCCGCGTTGTAGTTCACGAAGCCCTCGTGCATCACGGTGGTGCCCTCGGCGAGGTGCGCGCCGAGGCGGACGCGGTCGGCGTCGGCGATCCGGACGCCGGTGGGCACGACGTAGTCGGTCATCCGCGGGAACTTGTCGACGCCGAGGACCTGGACGGGACCGTCGGCACGCAACCGGAGACGCGTCTGCTCGAAGTCGTCGGTGGGACAGGGGCCGGCGCTGGTCCAGACGACGTTGGCCAGGACCCCGAAGATGCCGTCCAGGTTGAGTGCGCGCGGCCGGACGAGCCGGTGGGAGAGCAGGTGGAGGCGGAGGTAGGCGTCGGGTGCGTCGGCGGGCGGCGCGCCCAGGTCGATCTCGACGTGACGGACCTCGGTCCGCACTCGGCGTACGGCGTGGTCGCGGGCCAGCCGCTCGAGGTCCTGCTGGGCTCCCGCGCCGGCCGGCGCGTCCCCGAGCGCCGGCGCCGGGAACCACGTGTCCAGCACCGTGCCGGCACCGGCACCGTCGGTCACGACGGTCGCCAGGCCCCAGCCCTGTGCCTGCTGCTCGCTCACGCGCCCAACGTACTGACTGGCCTCGTGCCCGGCCTACTGGCCGGTGCGGCCGTCGACGCGCTCGCGGAGGAGGTCCGCGTGGCCGCAGTGCCGCGCGTACTCCTCGATCATGTGGACGACGATCTCGCGGAGCTCGGACTCGTCGCCGGCCGGACCGACCAGCGTGCCGAGGTCGTCGTACCGCTCGTAGACCTCGCGGGCGTGCGCCACCTCGGTGTGCCAGGCCTCCCACGCCTCGGCGACCACGGCGTCCTCCGCGACGGCGCCGTTGAAGTCGAGGTCGCGGTCCTCGGGGGACTTGAACGGCCGCGGCAGGTCCATCTGGCCCTCGATGAAGCGCCGGAACCAGTGGAACTCCACCGAGGCCAGGTGGCGCACCAGGCCGAGCAGCGACATCGACGAGGGCGGGACGCTGCGCTGCGCGAGTCCCTCGGCGTCGAGGCCCTCGCACTTCATCTCGAAGGTCGTCCGGAAGTGGTCGAGGTACTCGGCCAGCACCGCCTTCTCGCCCCGCGGCGTGCTGCCGGTGTCGCGGGGGTCGTCCTCGGGGTCGACCCACATGTCGGGGAACTTGCGTGGCGGCTGCTCAGTCACGGAGAGGAACTCTGCCGGGTGTCGTCGGACCGCTCAAATCCCGCGGCCGGGCAGGCTCACGTGTCGCCGCCGTACGCCGCCATCACCTCGTCGTGGGCCACTCGGGCGCGGAACTGCGCGTCCGCCCCGGCGGAGCGGGCGAGGTACCAGCGCCAGCCGTCGTTGCCGCCGACGCGCCGGTAGTCGGTGCGCAGCCAGTCGGCGGCCCACCCGGCATGCGCACTCACGCCGACGACGACGAAGGTGGGATGGGCGTCCTCGAGGGTCTGCAGCAACCCGGCCATGCCGCCCGGGTAGGTGGCCTCGAGGTAGCGCTGCTGCGTCTTGCTCATGATCTGGTACGGCGTCGGGTTGCGGCGCCCGGACAGCGCCAGCACCTGCGGGGCGCTCAGGCTGGCCACCGTCGCATCGCTCGGCTGGGTGGCGAGGACGGCCTCGACATCGGCGCGCTGCAGGACCAGGTCGTCGTTGCGGGTGGCCACCGACTCCACCCCCGCGGCCACGACACCGATGGCCACGACCGCAGCGGCGCCGGCCACGGCGGCCCGGCGAGGCAGCCGATCCAGCACCAGCAGCACCGTGCCGGCGACACCGAGAGCGGCGAACGGCAGCAGCACGAACAGGTCCGGGCCGCCGTTGACGACCAGCACGGTCCAGATCGTCCCGACCAGGGCGCCCGCGGCGCACATGACCTGCCGCCGAGCCGTCGGCGAGACCGTCGGGCGGCGGGCGGCCGGGATCGCCCGGGCGCCCAGCACGGTCAGCGCGACCAGCCCGACGAGGGCGAGCGGCAGCGTCCAGTGGTACGCCGACCACAGCGTGAACGCGATCTGACGTGGGCGGGTCAGCAGGGACGGCTGCTCGGTGTACCGGACGTTGATCACGATGAAGCCGTCGATCGCCCGTGACAGGGCGCCGGCGCCCAGGAAGTACACGACCGTGACCAGGCTCGGCACCAACCCGCCCACGGTGAACCGCAGCAGGATCCGGCGGCGCGTGGCCTGCTGGTCGAGCAGCGCCGCGGCGACCAGGGCACCCAGGGTGACCGCCAGCACCGGTTGCCAGCTCAGGGTCGCCAGGGCGGCACAGGCACCCGCGAGGGCCCAGCGACGCCGGCCCAGCAGGATCAGGCAGCCGAGCAGGAACACGACCATCGTCGTCTTCTCCCGGGGGCCGTCTGACGCCAGGTGGATGAAGCCCTGGAACGTCAGGAAGACCGCGGGAGCGAGGAACCCGGCGGCACGCGACCCGAGGGTGTCCCGCGCGAGGACGCACAGCAGCGCGCAGCACAGCGCCGAGAGCACCGTGAAGAACAGGCGCGCGGACAGGATCGGGTCGACGCCGATGAAGCCGCCGAGCCACATGGCGAGTCCCGGGACCGCATCCGCGAGGGGACCGACGGAGTTGAAGTTGCCGACGTACGGCGCGGTGCCATGGGCGACCAGCCACCCGCCGTAGGAGAACACCCCGAGGTCGCGGTCGAGCACCCCGTCGTACCCGTGCAGGCCGTAGACGACCAGCGCGACGAGCCCGACGAGCACCGGGTCCCGGGAACCCGCCGAGCGCACGCCCGCCGTCCGGCGTGCCTGCTTCGCGACCGCAGGGGTCGACAAGGTCGTCATCCGACGTCCGTTCGCCGGGGACCCGTGGTCGAGAGCGGAGCTCACGACCCGAGGATCCCTCGTCTGGCTGAGGTATGTGTGAGGAACGTATGAAAAGAGACGCCGTGCGGGCGTTATCGGTTCGGTGCCGTCCGACGGGTTCCCGTAGGCTGACGGCACAGGCGATCGAGCCGTCATCAGCGGCGAGCCTCCGGAAGAACGGGCCGGAAGGCCCCAGTAGAACCGGACGGGTGGGCCCGTCACAGCCCGCGAACGAGCGGTCCCGCCGCACCAGGGCGGGGCAAGCGAGGTGGTACCGCGGCAGGTCTGTCGTCCTCGTGGTGACGAACAGGCAACCGACGAGGACACCCCGATGACGTACCCGAAGGTCTCCACCGACCCGGACGCAGGCCCCGACAAGGGCGTGCCGTCGACTCCCCGCTTCCCGCAGATCGAGGAGGGCGTCCTCGCCTACTGGGAGGCCGACGACACCTTCCGGGCGAGCGTCGAGAACCGCGACACGGGGGAGAACGGCGACAACGAGTTCGTCTTCTACGACGGCCCGCCGTTCGCCAACGGCCTGCCGCACTACGGCCACCTCCTGACCGGCTACGTCAAGGACCTCATCCCGCGCTACCAGACGATGCGCGGCCGCCGCGTGGAGCGCCGCTTCGGCTGGGACACCCACGGCCTGCCGGCCGAGCTCGAGGCGATGCGCCAGCTCGGCATCAAGACCACCGACGAGATCCTCGAGATGGGCATCGAGGCCTTCAACGCCGAGTGCCGGAAGTCGGTGTTCGAGTACACCTCGGAGTGGCGCGACTACGTGACCCGGCAGGCCCGCTGGGTCGACTTCGACAACGACTACAAGACCCTCGACCTCGACTACATGGAGTCGGTCATGTGGGCCTTCCAGCAGCTGTGGCAGAAGGGACTCGCCTACGAGGGCTTCCGGGTGCTGCCCTACTGCTGGAACGACGAGACGCCGCTGTCCAACCACGAGCTGCGGATGGACGAGGACGTCTACCAGATGCGGCAGGACCCGGCCGTCACGGTCGGCATGCGGCTGACCAGCGGCCCGGCCGAGGGCGCGCTGGCCCTGATCTGGACGACGACGCCGTGGACGCTCTGCGCGAACCTCGCGATCATGGTCCACCCCGAGTTCGAGTACGTCGTCGTGGAGTCGTCGTTCACCGGCGAGAAGGAGCGGTACCTCCTCGGTGCCGAGCGGCTGGCGGCGTACGCGCGCGAGCTGAAGGACGAGGACTCCGAGTCCCTCGTGAGCCAGGTGGTCCAGCGGTTCACCGGTGTCGACCTGCTTGAGAGCACCTACACCCCGCCGATGTCCTACTTCCCGGGGCACGCCCGTGCCTACCGGCTCGTCGAGGCGGCGGACCTCGTCACCGCCACCGAGGGCACCGGCCTGGTGCACACCGCGGGCGCGTTCGGTGAGGCCGACAAGACCGTCACCGACCGCGAGGGCATCGAGCCGGTGGTGCCCGTCGCCAAGGACGGCACGTTCACGCCGCCGGTCGACGACTACGCCGGCATGCACGTCTTCGACGCCAACATCGCGATCATCGAGCACCTGAAGAACATGTCGCGCGGCGAGGGCGAGACCGGCCCGGTCAACCCCGGCACGTTGCTGCTCCGGCGCGAGTCCTGGGAGCACTCCTACCCGCACTGCTGGCGCTGCCGCGAGCCGCTGATCTACATGGCGGTCTCGTCGTGGTTCGTGTCCACCACGAAGATCCGCGACCTGATGCTCGACCTCAACCAGCAGATCCGCTGGGTGCCCGAGCACGTCAAGGACGGGCAGTTCGGGCGGTGGCTGGAGAACACCCGGGACTGGTCGATCTCCCGCAACCGCTTCTGGGGCAGCCCGATCCCGGTCTGGCGCAGCGACGACCCGGCGTACCCGCGGATCGACGTGTACGGCTCCCTGGACGAGCTGGAGCGGGACTTCGGCGTCCGCCCGGACAACCTGCACCGGCCGTTCATCGACGAGCTCACCCGGCCCAACCCCGACGACCCGACGGGCCGGTCGACGATGCGCCGGGTCACCGACGTGCTCGACTGCTGGTTCGAGTCGGGCTCGATGTCGTTCGCCCAGGTCCACTACCCGTACGAGAACGCCGACTGGTTCGAGCACCACTTCCCGGGCGACTTCATCGTCGAGTACATCGGCCAGACCCGCGGCTGGTTCTACACGATGCACGTGCTGGCGTCGGCGCTCTTCGAGCGGCCGGCGTTCGAGATCTGCGTCTCCCACGGCATCGTCCTCGGCAGCGACGGCCAGAAGATGAGCAAGTCGCTGCGCAACTACCCCGACGTCCGCGAGGTCTTCGACCGCGACGGCGCGGACGCCATGCGGTGGTTCCTGATGCAGTCGCCGATCCTGCGCGGCGGCAACCTGATCGTCACCGAGCAGTCGATCCGCGAGGGCGTCCGGCAGGTCCTGATCCCGCTGTGGAACTGCTGGTACTTCTTCGCGCTCTACGCCAACGCCGCCGGGTACGACGCCCGCCGGTCGACGGCGTCGGAGCACACGATGGACCGTTATCTGCTGGCCAAGACCCGGCAGTACGTCGAGGAGTCGACGCGGCAGCTCGACGAGTACGAGATCGCGAACGCGTGCGACACCACGCAGCGCTTCCTCGACGTGCTCTCGAACTGGTACATCCGCCGGTCGCGCGAGCGCTTCTGGGCGGCCGACGGCCGGGTCGACGAGGACGCCTTCGACACGCTCTTCACGGTCCTGGAGATCGTCTGCCGGGTGACCGCGCCGCTGCTCCCGCTCACGGCCGAGGAGGTCTGGCGCGGGCTGACCGCCGAGCGGTCGGTGCACCTGACCGACTGGCCGTCGGCGGACTCGCTCCCGGAGGACGCCGAGCTGGTGTCGGCCATGGACCAGGTGCGCGACGTGTGCTCCGCCGGGTCGGCGCTGCGCAAGGGCGCCTCGCTGCGCAACCGGCTGCCCCTGTCGCTGCTCACGGTCGTGGTGGCCGGCGCGGACCGGCTGGACGGGTTCGAGTCGATCGTCGCGGACGAGCTGAACGTGAAGAGCGTCCGCCTGCTCGGCGCCGACCACCCCGACGCCGCGGCGTACGGCGTGTCCCAGCGGCTCACCGTCAACGCGCGCGCCGCCGGCCCGCGGCTCGGCAAGGACGTCCAGGCCGCCATCCGTGCCTCCAAGGAGGGGGACTGGTCGGTGTCCGATGACGGCGTCGTCACCGCCGGGGGACTGGTGCTCGCGGACGGGGAGTACACGCTCGAGACCGTCGCCTCCGGTGGCGAGGACTCGGCCACCGGGCTCCTGCCGGGTGGGGGCTTCGTCGTGCTCGACACCGCTCTCACCCCGGAGCTGGAGGCCGAGGGGGTCGCCCGCGACCTGGTCCGGGCCGTCCAGCAGGCCCGCCGGGACGCCGGCCTCGACGTCTCCGACCGGATCACGCTGACGATCTCGGCCGCGCCGGGTGCCGCCGACGCCGCCCGGACGCACGCCGGCCTGATCCAGCGCGAGACCCTGGCGTCGTCGTTCGAGGTCCGCGAGGCCGACGTGGCGCAGCCGGTGATCGAGCTGAGCCGGGCGTGAGGTGGGCCGGTTTCATCATGTGATGCAGGTGAACCGCCGCTTCTCATGGTGAGCTCGCCATGAGAACTGCCGGTTCGACACCTTCACATGATGAAACCCGAAGCAGCCACGGCCCCGATCGAACGGCTGGTTGGATGGGCACCGTGGACCTCGACCTGACCGCCGACGTGGTGTCGGTGTGCACGCAGCTGGTCGACATCCCGTCGGTCAGCCGCGACGAGCAGCGGATCGCGGACGCCGTCGAGGCGGCGCTGAGGCCACTGCCGCACCTCGACGTCCAACGGCGCGGACACACCCTGGTGGCCCGGACCGACCTCGGTCGCGGCGAGCGGGTCGTCATCGCCGGCCACCTCGACACGGTGCCGTTGCACGACAACCTGCCGAGCCGCAACGACGGCGTGAACCTGCACGGCCTCGGCGCCTGTGACATGAAGGGCGGCGACGCGGTCATCCTGCGGCTGGCCGCGACCGTCGACGAGCCCGTGCGCGACGTGACCTACGTGCTCTACGAGGGCGAGGAGATCGAGAGCGACTTCAACGGCCTGGGCCACCTCGCGTCCGATGCGCCGGACCTGCTGCAGGCCGACTTCGCGATCCTGATGGAGCCGTCGGACGGCGTGGTCGAGGCCGGGTGCCAGGGCACGATCCGCATCGACGTCACGACGTACGGCGAGCGCGCGCACTCCGCGCGGGCATGGAAGGGCGTCAACGCGATCCACGCGGCGGCGCCGGTGCTCGAGCGACTCACGGCGTACGAGCCCCGGATGCCCGTGATCGACGGCCTGACCTACCACGAGGGCCTGAACGCGGTCGGGATCACCGGCGGCGTCGCGGGCAACGTGCTGCCCGACCGGTGCACGGTCACGATCAACCACCGGTTCGCCCCCGACCGCAGCGAGGCGGAGGCGGAGGCCTACCTCCGCACCTTCTTCGAGGGGTACGACGTGCAGGTCACCGACAGCGCGCCGGGAGCCCTGCCCGGCCTCGACCGGCCGTCGGCGAAGGAGTTCGTCGAGGCGGTCGGCGGCACCGTGAACCCGAAGTTCGGCTGGACCGACGTCGCCCGCTTCAGCGCCCTCGGCATCCCGGCGGTGAACTTCGGCCCCGGCGACCCGATGCTGGCGCACAAGCAGGAGGAGTATGTGCCCCTCGAGCAGCTCCGCGGCTGCGAGCAGGCTCTCGCGTCGTGGCTGGGAGGCGGACGATGACCGACGTGGATCCGTTCGGAGCGCAGGAGAAGTTCAAGGGCCCGGTCGTGATGCGCCGTGGCCAGGTCGACGGCACCACGACCGACCAGCGCCTGCTCGACTCGCGAGGGCCCGACCGACTGGGTGCACACCGACCCGTGGCGCGTCCTCCGCATCCAGGCCGAGTTCGTCGAGGGCTTCGGCGCCCTGGCCGAGCTGGGGCCGGCGATCGCCTGCTTCGGCTCCGCACGCACCAAGCCGGACGACCCGGTCTACGCGATCGGTGAGGAGGTCGGCCGCAAGCTCAGCGATGCCGGCTTCGCGGTGATCACCGGCGGCGGGCCGGGCGCGATGGAGGCGGTCAACAAGGGCGCCAGCGAGGCCGGCGGTACCAGCGTCGGGCTCGGGATCGAGCTGCCCTTCGAGAGCGGGCTCAACTCCTGGGTCGACGTCGGCATCAACTTCCGCTACTTCTTCGCCCGCAAGACGATGTTCGTGAAGTACTCCCAGGGCTTCATCGTGCTGCCGGGCGGTCTCGGCACCCTGGACGAGCTGTTCGAGGCCCTGACGCTCGTGCAGACCCAGAAGGTCACCAGCTTCCCGCTGGTGCTCCTCGGCACGGACTACTGGCAGGGAATGATCGACTGGCTGCGCGACCGCGCGCTGGTCCACGGCACGATCAACCAGTCCGACATCGACATGCTGAACCTCACCGACGACGTCGACCACGCCATCGAGCTGATGGTGCAGGGACGTGAGCGGAGGCGCACCATGCCCGAGGCACCCGCATGATGTGGGTGTTCGCGATCCTGATCGTGCTCGCGCTCGGCGGGGTCGCGGTGGTGGCCGCCGGACGCGGGGCGCCGATGTCGCCGGCGTACGACGACGCACCCGACTCGCTGGTGCCCCGGGACGGCCCGGTGACGGCCGAGGACCTGCGCCGGATCCGCTTCCCGCTCGCCTTCCGCGGCTATCGCATGGCCGAGGTGGACGCCCTGCTCGAACGCCTCGCCGAGGAGCGGGAACAGGCCGACGCCGAACGGGGCCAGAGCGGCGCCGAAGGTGACAACCCCCGGTCGGTCTAGGGCACACTGATGGGCCGTGAATCCCGAGCTGATCGTCTACGTCCTCACCTTCCTGTCCGCCGTCGTGGTGGTCCTGACCCGTGTCCGGCTCGCCCAGGACCGCGCCGCGGGACAGCACCAGGTGGGCATGGGGACGGTCAACCTGCACTCGGCGTTCGGGGTCGTCGCCGTGCTGCTGTGGGTGTTCTTCCTGGTCACCGGCCACGACAGGTCGCTGGTCGGGATCGTCGCTCTCTTCTTCTACTGGCTGACCGCGCTGATCGGCCTGATGATCCTGCTCCGCTGGCTGCCGAGCCGCGGGAAGCACGCCTCCGGCAGCACCGACGACCGCTGGTCGGAGGGGCCGGGGTTGTCGATCCTGGCGCACGTCGGGATGCTGGTCGGCGTGCTGGTGTTCACCTGGTTCTACGCGACCCAGAGCTGAGCGGCCGATGACTCGGGTCGCTCGCTCCCGTCGTACGCCGCTCCTCGGGGCCCTCCTCGCCGTCGCCCTGGTGCCCGGGCTGCTGCTGGTTCCCTGGCAGCCCACGGTGGCGGCCGAGGGCCGTCCCGCCGTGATCGGCACCCGCGTCCTCGGCACGTCCGTGCAGGGACGCAAGATCGTGGCCTACCACCTCGGTGAGCGCGGCAAGAAGAAGGTCGTGCTGATCTCGCTGATGCACGGCGACGAGCCCGCGCCGCGCCGGATCCTGGCGAACCTCGTCAACGGCGCACCGATCCACGACCTCAACCTCTGGGTCGTGCCGGTCTACAACCCCGACGGCTTCGCCCACCACACGCGGAAGAACGCCCACGGCGTCGACCCCAACCGCAACTACCCCTACAAGTGGGCACCCCTCGACGGTGGGTACGAGTCCGGCCCGAAGCCGGCCTCCGAGCCCGAGACGAGGGCGATGATGCGGTTCCTGACGAAGGTGCGACCGGCGTACGTGCTGTCCTTCCACCAGCCGCTGCACGCGGTCGACATCACCGAGCGGCCGGAGTTCTCCAAGCGGGTGGCCCGCTCCCTCGGCCTGCCGATGTCCCGGCTGAACTGCGGAAGCACCTGCCACGGGACGATGACGATGTGGTTCAACCACAAGTTCCGCGGCTTCGCCCTCACCGTCGAGTACGGCGCCGACCCGCCGAAGCGCAAGATCAGGACGGCTCCGGGCCAGATCCTGAAGCTGTTCGGTGCCTGGCGCGGCGGCGTGAAGGGCGTACCGCGGAGCTGAGCCAGGTGGCTGGGCCTAGCGCCCCTCGAAGGCGGGCTTCTCCTTCGCCAGGAACGCGTCGACGGCGGCGGCGTGGTCGGCGGTCTGGCCGGTGCGCGTCATCTGGGTCGACTCGAACTCCACCGACTCCATGAAGGTGTGGTCCGCGGCGAAGGTCAGCGCCAGCCGCATCGCGCCCAGGGCGACGGTCGGTCCGGCCGCGAGCCGGTTCGCCAGGTCGCTGACCACCTCGGCCAGCTCACCGGCCGGGACGACCTGGGTGGCGAGGCCGAGGGCCAGCGCCTCGTCGGCCGCCACGGTGCGCGGGAAGTAGAGGAGCTCGATCGCCTTCGCCCGGCCGACCAGCCGCTGCAGGGTGAAGCTGGAGCCGGTGTCGCAGGACAGCGCGATGTTGGCGAAGGCCAGGTTGAAGCCGGCCGTGTCCGCGACGATCCGCAGGTCGCAGGCGAAGGCCAGGCTCGCGCCGGCGCCCGCCGCGACGCCGTTGACGGCCGCGATCACCGGCTTCTGCATCCCGACGAGGGTGCTGACGATCGGGTTGTAGTGCTCGTCGACGGTGCGGAACAGCGAGTCCGTGGCGCCGCTCTGGAGGATCTCGACGTGCTCCTTGAGGTCCTGCCCGACGCAGAACGCGCGGCCCGTCCCGGTCAGCACGACGCAGCGCACGGCAGGGTCGTCGGCCACCTGGCGCAGGGCCGCGAGCAGCGCCTCCTTGGTGGCCACGTCGAGGCTGTTCATCGCGTCGGGGCGGTTGAACGTCACGGTCGCGACTCCGTCGGCGACCTCGAGCAGGACGGGGGAGACGTCGGCCATGACCAGAGGTTTTCACACCGGGTCAGGCGGTGCCGAGGCACCGGCCGACGAACCGGTCGGCCGCCGGCTTCAACCGCGCCGCCTCCTGGGTGAACAGCTCGGCGACGCCGGTACGCCGGGCCAGTCACGGGGCAGCAGCTCCGCCGGCAGCCCGGGGTCCTCGAACAGGAACTTGCGCCACTCGTGCACCAGCCGGAACCTGGCGGCGAACGCCTTCTCGTCCGCGTCCGCATGGGGCGGCTCGTCCTCGAGGAGGCGCTCCGCGACCTCGCGGCCACGCGGCGTACGACGCGGCGAGCGTGCGCAGGTCCCAGGCTCCCGCCGGGTCGGGCCGGAGGTCCACGGCGAGCGCGTGCCGCGTGCTCCCGCCGGCACGGGCGACCACCTCGTCGACCTCGGGGCGGTCGAACGGGCACAGCCACACGCCCGGCGCGTGCTCGGCCAAGCCGAGGTAGGTCAGCTCCTGCCGCAGCCGCTCCCGGTCGCCACGCTGACGGGGGGCGTCGAGGAAGACCAGCCGCCACCGGCCGTCCCACGGCTCGGGGCCGCCGCGGTAGATGCGGGCGGCCGCCTCGGAGAGCCGCTCGATCGCCCGGGGCGACGCGCGGTAGCCGGGCGCGGCGTCGACGCGGGTCGGCTCCAACCACCCCTGGGCCGCCATCCGCGAGATCGCCGTACGCACGGCCGGCTCGGCGATCCCGACGGGCTCCAGCAGCCGGATCAAGGCCGAGACGGGCGCCTGGTCGCCCCGTGAACGCAGGTGGTCGCCGTACACGTCGAACAGGGCCGAACGCGCGCGCATGCGGGTCACTGTGCCAGTTCGAGGCGGTCCCACGGGGCAGGGCCGCGGGCGTCCGTGCACCCGATGAGGGATAATGGGTCAGGCATCAGGCGTATGGGGCTCTTGTCCCGCACGCCCCGGGTCCCGAACGAGAAGAATGAGGTACGCGGATGGCGGCAATGAAGCCGCGGACGGGTGACGGTCCGCTCGAGGTCACCAAAGAAGGCCGTGGCATCGTGATGCGCGTGCCACTCGAGGGCGGTGGGCGTCTGGTCGTCGAGCTCAACGCCGATGAAGCCGGTGCCCTGGGAGCGGCACTCGAGGAGGTCGTGGGCTGAGGTGCCCACCCAGACCGTCACGCCCACTGCCGTCCTGCCACCCCAGGTCTCACCACCTGCCTTCGCGCTGAGTGCGCTCCCACCCCACGAGCTGGGGGTCGAGGTGCTCGCGCTGCCGTTCACCGTCGACGACGGCACGCCGGTGCTCGGTGTGGGCGCCGCCGAAGCCGCTGAGGCTCTCGGGCTCGACCTGTCGGGGATCCTCGTCGCTCGCCGGGCCAAGGGCACCGGCGGCGAGGTGGTCCCCGTTCCGGTCGCCGGCCCGGGAGACCTCCGCCTGGTGCTGCTCGCCGGGCTCGGCGCCGAGGAGACCACGGACTACCGGCGCGCCGGAGCGGCGGTGGCGCGCGCGGCGTTCGACCACGAGTCGGTGGCGTCAGCGGTGCCCGCCGGTGCCGCCCCGGAGGCGCTCACGGCGTACGTCGTCGGCACGATGCTCGGCTCGTTCGTCTTCCACTGGCGCTCGCAGGGTCCCGAGCACGAGCCCGTACGCCGCGTCGTCCTGGCCGGCCTGTCCGGCAACGACCACGCGTCCTCCCTGGAGCGTGGCCTCGCGCTCGGTGGCGCCGGCTGGCGCTCCCGGATGCTGGCGACGGTGCCGTCCAACCTGAAGTCTCCGCAGTGGCTGGCCGAGCAGGCCGAGCACCTCGCCGAGGAGGCCGGGCTCTCCTGCGAGATCTGGGACGACGCCCGGCTGGCCAAGCAGGGCTTCGGCGGCATCATCGGCGTCGGCCAGGGCTCGGCGACGCCGCCCCGGCTGATCCGGCTCGACTACACACCCTCGCGCGGCCGCCGCGCACCGCGCGTGGTCCTGGTCGGCAAGGGCATCACGTTCGACTCCGGCGGGCTGTCCATCAAGCCGGCCGAGGGCATGTCCACGATGAAGCGCGACATGACCGGCGGCGCCGTGGTGATGGCCGTGATGGCCGCGCTCGGCGCCCTCGGCTGCCCGCTGCGCGTGACCGGGCTCGTCCCCACGGCGGAGAACGCCGTCGGCGCCTCGTCGCTGCGGCCCGGCGACGTGGTGACCCACTACGGCGGCCGCACCAGCGAGGTGATGAACACCGACGCCGAGGGGCGGCTGGTGCTCGCGGACGCCATGGCCTACGCCCTCGACAAGCTCGACCCTGCCGTCCTGGTCGACGTCGCGACGCTGACCGGGACGATGAAGGTGGCCCTCGGGCAGTGGACCGGCGGCTACTTCGCGAACCACGACGCCCTGGCGGAGAGCCTGGCGAGCGCGGGTGCCGCGGCGGGGGAGCCGCTGTGGCGGATGCCCCTCGAGCCCGACTACGAGGACACCCTGACCTCGAACGTCGCCGACGCCACCAACTCCCCGAGCGGCCCCGGCGCGATCACGGCGGCGCTGTTCCTGCAGCACTTCGCCGGCGACGTCCCGTGGGCGCACCTCGACATCGCCTCCACGGGCGACTCCCCGGCCGACTCCTACGAGTGGACGAAGGGTCCCTCCGGCTTCGGCCCCCGGGCCCTGCTCACCTGGCTGACGGGGCCGGATCCGCTGGCGGGGATCGTCTGACCGGCTCGACTGTCAGACCGCCTTGCGAGCAAGCTCGCTGGGCTGACTGTCAGACCGCCTTGCGAGCAAGCTCGCTGCGGCCTCGCTCCGGTCGTCCCGACCCTCCTTCGTCGGGTCGGGACGTCCTCACTCGGGCACGTCCTCGCTCGCCCATTCCTTCTTGGCCACCAGCAGGCCGTCGCCGACGGGCAGGAGCACCGGCACCAGTGAGTCGTTCGCGGCGATCTCCTTGCCGAGGTCGCGGATGACCGTGGTGTCCTCGTCGCGCTGCGCGGGGTCGGCCACCCGGTCGTGCCAGAGGGCGTTGTCGAAGGCGACGATCCCGCCCGGCCGCAGGAGGCGGAGCGCCTCCTTGAGGTAGGCGGCGTACTCGGCCTTGTCGCCGTCGCAGAACACCAGGTCGTAGTGGCCGTCGGTGAGTCGCGGCAGGACGTCGAGCGCTGCCCCGGCGATCGTGCGTGCGCGCTGCGGCGGGACGCCGGCATCGTTGAACGTCTCGCGGGCCAGCCGCTGGTGCTCCGCCTCGATGTCGATCGTGGTGAGCACGCCGTCGGCCCGCATGCCGCGCAGCAGCCAGAGGCCGGAGACACCGGCCCCCGTGCCGACCTCGACGACGGCTCGCGCCTCGATCACCGACGCGAGGAAGCGCAGGGCCGCTCCGCCGCCCGAGCCGATCGCGACGGCTCCGACCTCCTCGGCCCGCGCCCGGGCGGCCGCGAGGAGGTCGTCCTCCTCGACGAAGCCCTCCGCGTAGGACCAGCTGGCGGCCTTGGGCGGGGTCACGGTCATCGCGAGCCTTCCGGTCGGGAGCGTTGGGGCGACCCTATCGCCAGATACCGCCGCCATCCGGGAACACCGGGGGCCTCGCCGATCGTTGGACCGGGCAAGGTCGTCGAGGAGTCGGCTGCGGACATTCACACGCTGCGCGGTGCTGTTCTCACAGGTTCCTCTCAGTCGTGACCACGAGAGTTTCGAGGACGGAGGAAGAGCGTGTTCGGGTCATCCCCATCGCGCCGGCGCCGCCAGGAGGAGCTCGTGAGTACGCCCGGTTCGTACGACGAGGCGAACGACCTGCCCACGGGCGCCGACGGCGTCCCCACGTGGGAGGAGATCGTCGACCGGCACTCCGACCGCGTCTACCGCCTCGCGCTCCGCCTGACCGGCAACCGGCACGACGCCGAGGACCTCACCCAGGAGGTCTTCGTCCGCGTCTTCCGCAGCCTCGACACCTACCAGCCCGGCACGTTCGAGGGCTGGATCCACCGGATCACCACGAACCTCTTCCTCGACCACGCCCGCCGCAAGCAGCGCATCCGCTTCGACGCGCTGTCCGACGACCGGGCCGCGCGGCTGCGCAGCGCCCAACCCGCACCCGACACGGCGTACACCGACCAGACCTTCGACGACGACGTCGAGCAGGCCCTCGCCACGCTGCCGCCGGAGTTCCGGGCGGCGGTCGTGCTGTGCGACGTCGAGGGCCTCTCCTACGACGAGATCGCGCAGATCCTCGACGCCAAGCTCGGCACCGTCCGGTCCCGCATCCACCGCGGCCGCGCCATGCTGCGCGCCGCGCTGGCCCACCGCGCACCGGCCGAGGGACGCACCCGCTACCAGGGACCCGCGACCGCGCAGCCCGGCCTGTTCCCCGGGAGCGCCTCGTGATCGGACACCTGGGCATCCCGGGTCAGCGCGCTCCTCGACGGCCAGATGTCACCGGCGGACGAGGAGCGGGCCTGGGAGCACGTCCACACCTGCCACCAGTGCCGCGACGCCGTGGAGCGTGAGGGCTGGGTGAAGACCCGGCTGGCGACGATGCAGCTCGCCGGCGCCTCCGCGCCGTCCCACCTCAAGGGCTCACTGATCGTGCGTGGGGTCGTCGACTGGCCCGACCTGCCCGAGCACCCCGCGTTCGCCGACAGCAGGCGGCGCCACCTCGGGCTCAGCGGCATCGGCGGCGGCGCCGTGGGTGCTGCCGTGATGGGCGTGCTCGCGCTGGGTGCCTCGCCCGCGAACGCTCCCGGTGCCGTCGTCCAGCCCGCGTCCGAGTCGTTCGGCGCCAACCTGACCCACACGATCACCACGGTCTTCGACCGCGACCGGCCGCCCGCGAACGCTCGCGAGGGGCATCCGGACGCGCGGCAGCCGGGTGACAGAGCGGGACGTAGACTCGCTCCGTAGGGCCTGCTCGGGTTCTCCGCGCTGTCCCGAGTTCCGGCCGCCACCTCCGTGGAGAGTCCGTGACTGTGAGCGACGAGCACGACAGCGAGCGAACTCGCCCCCCGTTGAGCGGTTCCGGCGATGGATGGCTGCCGCCGCGCGAGCAGGCGCCGCCGCACCAGTGGACCCCGCCGGGCCCGCCGCCCACCGGCTCGTCGTACGCCGCCCCCGCGGACCCTCGGCCGAGCTTCCCACCGGGCCTCCAGCCGTACCCCGTCCAACAACACCGTTCGGCCACCCCCGAGCGCGGGCGGGTGTCGGGATGGGTGTGGCCGCTCGTCTCGGCGCTGGCCCTCGTCATCGGCGTGATCGGGGGCGTCCTCGGCGGAGCGGTCTACGAGAACCTGCACGACCACTCCACCGAGGGGCAGGTGAGCGGGGGCCTGGCGGACAGCGGCGTGGAGTCCCGGGCGCCGCTCCCGGCGCACAACCGCTCGGTCGCCTCGGTCGCGCAGCGGCTGCTGCCGAGCACGGTGCAGGTGCTGGCGCAGTACCAGGGCAAGAAGGACGGGGCCACCGGGTCCGGCTTCGTGCTGGACCGCTCCGGGCACTACATCACCAACAACCACGTCGTCGCCGACGCGGTCGAGAACGACGGGCCGATCGAGATCGTCGACCAGCACGGCGACAAGTACACCGCCAAGGTGGTGGGCCGGAGCCCGACGTACGACCTCGCCGTGCTGTACGTGAAGGGTGGCGCCGTCGCTCCCGCCGGCGAGCCTCGGGCTCCGCGCAGGTCCTCCGCGTCGGTGACCAGGTGGTGGCCTTCGGGTCCCCGCTGGGGCTGAGCTCGACCGTGACCTCCGGCATCGTCAGTGCCCTCAACCGGCCGGTGACGACCAGCGACACCGGATCGGACTCGTCCTTCATCAACGCGGTGCAGACCGATGCCGCCATCAACCCCGGCAACTCCGGCGGACCCCTGGTCGACCTCACCGGGCGGGTGGTCGGCGTGAACTCCGCCATCGCGACGACCGGTGCCGCAGCGACCGGCGAGTCCGGCAACATCGGGGTGGGGTTCGCGATCCCGATCGACCAGGTGAAGATCACCGCCGACCAGATCCTGCGGACGGGAGAGGCGCGCTACCCCGTGATCGGGGCGAGCGTCGACACCGCGGACACGAGCCAGGCGAAGATCCTCAAGGTCGGGTCCGGGAGTCCGGCCGAGAAGGCCGGGATGCGCAAGGGCGACGTCGTCACCGACGTCGCCGGCGAGCACGTGCCCGACGGGATCGCGCTCATCGTCGCGATCCGCTCTCACCGACCCGGCGACACGGTCGCGTTCACCGTGCGCCGCGGGGGCTCGGAGATGCGGCTGCGGATCACCCTCGGCTCCGCAGGTCGGCTGACCCTCAGCGCTCGGCAGTCCTCGCCCTTGCTGTCGCCCTCGGTGAACGGATGGGCGTCGACGAACGCGCGAGCCTCGGTGTACATCCGCGCGATGTAGTCCTCGAGCTGGGAGGCCTCCACGCGCCACTGCCCACGCCCGCCGATCTTGATCGCCGGCAGCTCGCCGCGGCGGACCAAGGCATAGACCTGGGCGCTGGACGTGCTGAGGACCTCCGCGACGTCCGCGAGCGTCAGGAACCGAGGGGTGGGAGGCATGGTGCCATCGTTGCACGTGGGACAACGAGCAGCCCGAGGCCCGCGACCGCCTGTGGACGAGGGTCTGCCGCCGGGCGGCGATCGGCGTCATGATGAGCCCGTGAATCTCGGGATCACGGATGTTCCTGCTGCGCGCCGGAGCTCACCACCGGGCTGGCGCGACCCGCGGCTGTGGATCGGGCTGGCGATCGTGGCCGCCTCCATCGTCGTCGGAGCCGCCGTCCTCGGCACCTCCGACGAGACGGTGCCGGTCTGGGCCGCGGCCGACCCACTCGGGTCGGGACATGTCCTGACCGCCGACGACCTCGTCGTACGCCGGGTCCGGTTCGCCGACGCCGGCGCCGCCACGCCGTACCTCCGCGCCGACGAACAGCTCCCCGCCGACCTGCGCCTCGAGCACGACGTCGCCGCCGGCGAGCTGCTGTCGCGTTCCGCCGTCAGCCGTGACGCCGGTCGCGACCTGCGGGAGGTCCCGGTCTCGGTCGCACCCGACCAGGTGCCCGGCGCGGTCGGGGTCGGAGACCTCGTCGACGTCTATCTCCGGCCCGGCTCACGCAGCGGCTGCCCCGGCACCGCGGTGTGCGACGGGCTGCCGGTGCTGAGCGGTGTGAGCGTCTCCGACGCGCCGGTGGCCGACGGCACGTTCGGGTCCGACGGCAGCCGGATGCTCGTGCTCGCCATGTCCACCGGCGAGGCCGAGCGCTTCTTCCGCCTGTTGGCGACCACCGACGACGCCTCGCTGACCGTCGTCGGCCGGGGCTGACGTGCTCGTCGTCGTGGTCGTGGCGGCGGGTGCCGCCTGGGAGTCGCCGGTCCTCGAGCTGATCCGCGCCCGGAGCGGGATGGTGGTGCTGAAGCGCTGCGTCGACGTCGACGAGGCGTTGGCGACCAGCACGGCCGGCCAGGCCGACGCCGCCGTGGTCGCGCTCGACGCCCCGGGTCTCGACCCGACCGCCGTCGACGTCCTGCACCGGCACGACGTCCGCGTGCTCGCGGTCGGACCCGACGACGAGGCCGCGCACACCCGCGCGGCGCGCGTCGGGGTCGACGTGCTGGTCAGCCACGACGAGCTGGACCTGCTGCCCGACGCGCTCGAGGCCGAGGGTGACGCCCCGGCGTACGACGAGCTCTCGGACCCCGCCGACCTCCTGGCGGGCCCGGACGTCGCGGAGACTCCCGGGCGGACCCTCGTCGTCTGGGGCCCCGCCGGCGCTCCCGGCCGGACGACCGTCGCCGTCGCGCTGGCCTCCGTGCTCGCCGGGCGCGGTCTGCGCACGACCCTGGTGGACGCCGACCCCTACGGCGGCGCCGTGGCCCAGCACCTGGGTGTCCTGGACGAGGTGTCGGGGCTGCTCAGCGCTGCCAGGCTGACGACCGACGGCTCGCTGGAGTCGCGGCTCGGCACGGTCCAGCGCGCGGTCGGTGACCGCCTGACGGTCGTCACCGGGCTTCCTCGGGCGGACCGCTGGGTCGAGGTCAGGTCCGGCGTGGTCGAGCACCTGCTCGAGGTCACGGGCTCGTTCGGCCACGTGGTCGTCGACACCGGCTTCAGCCTGGAGGAGGACGCGTCGGGAGACCTGGTCGGGCGTCCCGGCCGCAACCAGCTCACGCTGGGAGCACTCGAGGTCGCCGACGAGGTGCTGGTGGTCGGCACGGCCGACCCGATCGGACTGTCCCGCCTGGCACGCGGGCTGGTGGACCTGCGCGACCGCTGCCCTGGCACACCCGTGCGCGTCGTCGTGAACCGGATGCGTTCGACCCTCGGCTGGTCGGAGCGAGACATCGTCGGCATGGTCGAGGGGTTCGCCCGGCTCGCGAGCGTCCACTTCCTCCCCGACGACGGCTCTGCCGCCGACCGGGCGCTGACCACCGGCACCCCGGTGTCGGTCGGTGACTCCGACCTGGCCAAGGCGCTGACCGATCTGGCGGACGCCGTGGTCCCACCGCCGGCGCCGCACCGACGCCGCGACCGGCCGCGGTTGCCTCGGAGGCCGACGCGCTGGTGCCGCCGCTGGCCCACCGGCGACCGAGGGCCGCTTCAGGTGGAGAACAGCAGGTAGAGCCCGCCGACGGTGAAGCAGATCATCGCCGCCAGGAGCGGCAGCTGGCCGGTGAGCTGGTGCTTCTTCGGCAGCAGCTTGATCGCCCGCTCGTGGGCGGCGATCACCCCGACGACGTGGCCGGCGACGACGGCCAGGACCTTCGTGTTCGCCAGGAACGTCGGGTGGTACGACAGCCAGTAGGGCACGACGAGTGCGCCGGTGCCGAGGATGTTGCTGCCGTTGCTCAGCGGGTCGCTCGCCTGGACCAGGGTCTGGGTCCCGACCTCGACGAAGAAGCTCAGGTAGTGGGCGACGATGTAGCCGGCCACGATCGGGATCAGGGAGAACGCGAACTGGTTGGGCAGCTGGCGTCGCGACTGCTCCGGCCCGACGCCGGTGCAGATGCAGGCGACCCAGAAGATCGCGCCGACGGCGAGGCAGAAGGCGAGCAGGCCGAGGTTGTTCTGCAGGTACGTCGACGTCGCCGTTGCCCTGGATGAACGTCAGCCACCGGGTCGAGTCGCGGAACGCGTCGAACGCCGTACTGCCGAAGAGCACCGCGACCACGCCGATCAGCCCGGGCGTCGCCGGCGTGGTGTCGAGGTTGGCCAGGGGGCTGCGGAGCACCAGCTCCCCGTCGCGACGGCCCCAGATCGACACCTGGGCGACGAGCGAGGAGTAGACCTCGAACGGGTCGGCCCGGGCGAAGAACGTGTTCCCGAACAGGGCGCCACCGATGATCATCAGCCCGAGGTAGACCCCGCACCACAGCCGGACCGGCGACAGGTCGACGTTGTGGGTGTAGACGAGCTCCATCCAGACGAACGCGAACAGGCCGAGCGCGGCCGGCCACAGCCCCAGCCGCTCGGGGTAGGTGAAGACGCCGTCGTCGGGGTCGCCGCCCGAGACGCGGGCGATGGCGGTACTGATCAGGCGGAACGGGCTGATCGCCTTCCAGACGCGCCCGAAGAGCAGCGACGCGACCGGGACGCCGACCCAGATCCAGACGTAGAAGATGCCGAAGATCGGGTTGATCAGGAGGTCCTTGCCGAACACCGCGACGACGACCAGGTAGATCAGTGCGAGCAGGCCGACCAGGCGGAGCAGGCCGCGCCACCAGACCGAGTCGACGAACGCCGCGAGCCAGGCGGGAGCCAGCCGGCCGCTGGTGGCCGCGTCGTACCGCGGCTTGCGCCAGGCCAGGGCGAGGACGACGAAGGAGATCGCGACCGCCGCGGCCGCGCCGAGGATCGCGAGCTCGCGCGAGATCGGGAGGTCCTGCGCTCCGCCCAGGCCGTGCTGGGGGAGCAGCGCAGGCGCGACGAGGATGCTCACCGGGCGACGAGGATGAACAAGGTCTTCTCGAGGGTGTGCGACTCGACCGTGATCCGGCCCGGAGCCTTGATCGGGTCGACCGTGATCGTCTCCGTACCCGCCTTGTACTCGAACTCCTGCTCGGGGGAGGAGTGGACGTGGATCTCGCCGGGCTTGTCCGCGGTCACGTCGAACTCCAGGCGCTGGCCGACCTTGATGTCGATGTCGCTGCCGTTCGGCGTGACGTCGTCGCCCTTGAAGGTGATCGCGATCTTCTTCACCGGCAGGGTGGAGCCGTCGTCGCCCGAGCTGCTGCCTCCTCCGCACGCGGTCAGGGTCAGACTGGTGAGCAGGGCGACCGCGACGGCGGCGACCAGACGGCGCATGGGGTGTGGCCTTTCTCGCAACGGACTGGGCGGGCCCGCCGGAGGGCCTCTGTCAGAATCCCATGCGGGACAAGTGATGCGGTGAAGGGGTGAGCATGGGCGAGCGGCTCCGGGCGCGCGACCTCACCTTCCTCACGGCGGAGACGCCCTCTGCTCCGCGCCACAACGCGACGGTCGAGATCTTCGACCCGGGTGGCTCGGGCTTCGACCACGCCACCCTGATCCGCCTGATCGGCGACCGGATCGCGTTCGTGCCCCGCTACCGCCAACGCGTACGCCGCGTGCCCGGTCACGTCGCGAACCCGGTCTGGGCCGACGACCCGCACTTCGACCTCACCTACCACGTCCGCCGCTCGGCCCTTCCCCGTCCGGGGACCATGGCGCAGCTGCGGGAGCTGGTGGGGCGCATCGTGTCCCGCCCGCTCGACCGGCAGCGGCCGCTGTGGGAGGTCTACCTGGTCGAGGGTCTCGAGGGCGGCCGCGTCGCCGTCCTCACCAAGGCACATCAGGCGCTCGTCGACGGGGCGCAGATCGTCGACCTCGCCCAGGTGCTCCTCGACCGCAGCCCGGACCCGCGCGACCTCGGCGCCGACGAGTGGCATCCCGAGCCCGCGATCAGCTCGTCGGGCATGCTCGTCGACGCCGTCCGCGACTCGCTGTCGTCGCCGATCACCGTCCTCGACACGGCCCGGGGCCTCGCCGACACGTGGTGGCGCGAGACCGAGGACATCACGCAGGGCGTCATGACGTGGGCGAACGCGCTGACCGGCCGGCGTACCGACCAGGACTCACCGATCGGTGGCCCGCTGTCGCAGCAGCGCAGGTTCGCGACCGTGCGGCGCAGCCTCGCCGACCACCGCGCGGTCCGGGACGCACACGGAGGCACCGTCAACGACGTCGTCCTCGCGACGGTCACCGGCGGGCTCCGGAGCTGGCTGATGACCCGGGCCGAGTCGCTCGGCGGACTCCGTCAGGTGCGGGCGGTGGTCCCGGTCTCGGTGCACGACCACGAGCTGGAGGCGACGTCGGTCGGCTCGCAGATCGCGCCGCACTTCGTGGACCTGCCCGTCGGGGAGCCGAGCCCGGTCGTCCGACTGCACCAGGTCTCCTACTCGTTCAAGGCCCACCGCGAGACGGGCCGCGCGGTCGCCGCCAACCGCATCGCCGGCATCGCCGGCTTCGCGCCGTCCACGTTCCACGCGATCGGGTCGCGCGTCGCGGCCGAGCAGCTGCGCCGCGGCACCCAGCTGTCGGTCACCAACGTGCCGGGGCCGCAGTCGCCGTTGTACGCCGCGGGCGCGGTGATGGAGCAGACCTACCCGGTGCCGCCGCTGCTGCCGGGCCAGGCCCTGGCGATCGGCGTCACGTCGTACGACGGCCAGATGTTCTACGGCGTGACCGCCGACCGGGACCGCGTTCCGGACGCCGACACGTTCGCCGCCTGCCTGTCGGAGGCCCTCGACGAGCTGCTCGACACCGTCGGCGACGGCCGCCCGCAGGTGCCTCGCGGGCGCTCGCGGCCCGCCAAGGGGAAGACGTGACCCGCGTCTACCTGCCGGCGACCGTGCACCTGCTCGCGACGCTCGACCGGGCCGGCAGCCTGTCCGTCGGCGACGACGTGGTGCTCGCGCCGGACGACTCCGAGGAGGGGGAGTACGACGCGCT
The DNA here is from genome assembly GCA_963812055.1 of uncultured Actinomycetota bacterium. Lineage (GTDB taxonomy): Bacteria > Actinomycetota > Actinomycetes > Propionibacteriales > Nocardioidaceae > Nocardioides. The sequence goes on along the minus strand of CAWEUA010000025.1, from coordinate 83,541 downwards.
GATGACGGCCGCGGAGACCTCCGCCGTCCTCGCCGGCGAGCTCGACCCGGGGGACCGTCGCCGCGTCGTCATCGTCGCCGAGATGTCCGCGGTCGCGGAGTCACTCAGCCTGGCCGACGTGGTCGCCGTCCACGCCGACGCCGACGACCTCCCGCCGGGCGCTCTCCCCGACGACCTCGACGAGCTCGGCTGGTACGCCACCCAGGAGATCCCGGACCTCCTCAACCGGAATTGAGTGGCGCGTGCCGGTCTGACAGCATCGCCGACATGGACGCCGTCACCCACCCGCCGCAGCCGGTCAACGAGCCGAACCTCACCTACGCGCCGGGGAGTCCCGAGCGCAAGGAGCTCGAGCAGGAGCTGGTGCGGCAGCAGCGCCGGCAGGTCAGCCTGCGGGCGCACATCGGCGGCCGGCGACGCAACGGCGGTGGTGCCGAGATCCCGGTCGTCCAGCCGCACAACCACCAGCACGTGCTCGGCGTCATCAAGGCCGCGACGCAGCGCGACACCGAGACCGCGATCAAGGCCGCGCACGACGCGGCTCCCGGTTGGCGGGCGATGTCGTTCGACGACCGGGCCGCGATCATCCTCAAGGCGGCGGACCTGCTGGCCGGCCCATGGCGGCAGCGGGTGAACGCGGCCACCATGCTCGGCCAGAGCAAGACCGCGTTCCAGGCGGAGATCGACGCCTCCTGCGAGCTGATCGACTTCTGGCGGTTCAACGTCCACTTCGCCCGGCAGATCCTCGGCGAGCAGCCGATCGCGAACAGCCCCGGCGTGTGGAACCGCAGCGACTACCGCCCGCTGGAGGGCTTCGTCTACGCGATCACACCGTTCAACTTCACCGCGATCGCCGGGAACCTCCCCACCGCTCCGGCGCTGATGGGCAACACCGTGATCTGGAAGCCCGCCGTCACGCAGCAGGCCGCCGCCAACCTGACGATGGAGCTGCTCGAGGAGGCCGGGCTGCCGCCGGGCGTCATCAACATGCTCCCGGGCCACGGGCACGACGTGTCCGAGGTCGCCCTCGCCCACCCGGAGCTGGCCGGCATCCACTTCACCGGCTCGACGGGGGTCTTCCACCACCTGTGGCGGACCGTCGGCGAGAACATCGCGACGTACCGCTCCTACCCGCGGATCGTCGGCGAGACCGGTGGCAAGGACTTCGTCGTGGCCCACCCGAGCGCCGATCCCGACGTCCTGCGCACCGCCCTGATCCGGGGCGCCTTCGAGTACCAGGGCCAGAAGTGCAGTGCCGCCTCCCGTGCGTACGTCGCGAAGTCGGTGTGGGCGAAGATGCGCGACCAGTTCGTGGCCGAGGTCGAGGGCATCAGGATGGGAGACGTCACCGACCTGTCCAACTTCATGGGCGCGGTGATCGACGATCGCGCCTTCGCCAAGCACAAGAGCGCGATCACGCGGGCCAAGCGCAACCGCCACCTCTCGATCCTGGCCGGCGGCCAGACCGACGACTCGACGGGCTGGTTCGTCCGGCCGACGATCGTGCAGTCGACGGACCCCCAGGACCAGATGTTCTCCACGGAGTACTTCGGCCCGATCCTCGCCGTCCACGTGTACGACGACTCCCGCTACGACCGGGTGCTCGCCCAGATGGAGTCGTTCGCGCCGTACGCCCTCACCGGCTCGATCATCGCCCAGGACCGGCGCGCGATCGCCGAGGCGCAGGACCTGCTCCGGTTCGCCGCCGGGAACTTCTACATCAACGACAAGCCCACCGGCGCCGTCGTCGGTCAGCAGCCGTTCGGCGGAGCGCGTGCGTCCGGCACCAACGACAAGGCCGGCTCCGCGGCGAACCTGATGCGCTGGACCAGCCCGCGCTCGATCAAGGAGACGCTCGTCCCGCCGACGGACTACCGCTACCCCCACATGGGCTGAGGAACGGCCTCAGTCGAGGCGGCGGGCCAGGGCCGCGGCAGCGCCGCGGTTGGGGACGCCCAGTTTCGACAGCACGTGACTGACGTGGACGCTGGTGGTCTTCTCTGTGATGAAGAGCGCCTCGCTGATAGCCCGGTTGGTGGCGCCTTCGGCGAGCAGGTCGAGCACTTCCCGCTCGCGGGGTGTCAGCCGGGCGAGCGGGCCGGTCTCCGTGGCGTTGCTCGGAAGCGTCACTCGGGAGCGAGTCGCGACCTTGTACGCCCGTCGCTCGTGGTCTCTGGCGCCCATCTCGTGGGCCTCCACCCAGACCTGGACGAGCAACTCGCGACCCTCGTCGCGCTCGCCGTGGGCGAGGAGGTCCTCGGCCAGCATGAACCGAGGCTCGAGGGCGAAGAAGGCGCCGAAACGTCCTGCCAGGTCGACGGCATCGCGCAGAAGCTCGACGGCCGGTTGACCCGCCAGCCGGCGCTCATAGGCCTCGGCCAGGAGCAGGCGAACGCCGTGGTGTGACTCGCGCCAGGCCTCCGTGTAGCCCGCTCGGGCAAGCACGACGGACCGGTGTGCCACCGAGGCGAGCGTCGCGGGGGATTCGATACCGGCACTCGTCGCGAGGGCCAGGGTGCGATAGCCGCTATAGGCGGCGGAGGCGTGCCGCAGCGGCGAGTCGCATCCTTCGATCTGCGTCAGGAACGACTCGGCGATCTGCATGGCCTGCTCCCAGTCGCCCAGGATGCAGAACAGCCAGGTGTTCCCTTCGACGCGGAACTCGGACCTCAGTCCCCGAAGATCGGCGTCCTCCTCCAACTCGCTCAGGACGTAGGGCTTGGCCTCCTCTGCGTCGCCTCGCGCCAGCAGCAGCGATATCCGCTGCGTCCTGAACCAGTCAGAGTTGAGCCCGGTCGCGATCAGTTCCTCCAGCATGGCCTCCGACTCGGAGAGGCGACCTTGGAGCATCAGCAGCTCCTGGAGCACTGCGCCGCATGGGGATGCGACTGCGGCGAGTCCGTGCCGTTGAGCGTCCGTGAGGAACTCGCGGGCAAGGCTTGCAGCCTCCTCGACCCTGCCGGCCAGCAGCAGGAGCCAAGAGAGATCCCACGCATCGGCCATCGCCTCCCCGAGACGGCCGGCCTGACGGCCGACCTGAACGGCCTCGGTCTTGAGGCGAACGGCCTCGTCGACCGCGCCCAGGTACCAATGACCCTCGGCGGCAAGCACCAGAGCCGACGTGAGCGTCGCCGCACTCCCGACGGATCGCGCCACATCGATGGCGCGTGCTTCCCAGGCAACCGCCTCCGCACAGTGGCCGTGGCGTTCGAGATATCGCGCCTTGGCATCCAGCGCGTGCGCCAACTCCTCGGAGGGCTCGTCACCGGCAAGCTCGAGAGAGAGACGCACAGCCTCTGCCTCGTCGACCGTGTCGTCGGTGAACAGCCAGCACTTGCCGAGGGCGCCGTAGATCCGGCTTGCAAGCAGGCGGTCGGTGTCGGGCCCGACAAGGTGCACGGCCTCGCGAACCATGGCATGCCTCCGCAGCTGGTCGCGCTGGATGTCGAGAGCCTCGGACAGCATCAGTAGAAGTTCCGGCTTCGAAAGCTGGGCGAGGTTCTCGGCGTCCGGGACCCGGTCCCACACGGACAGGGCGTACTCGAGGTGTTGCACACCTTCGGGCGCACCGAAACGTGCTGCAGAGATGCCTGCTCGGACGGAGGCAGCCAGCGCGTGGGGCACGTTGTGGGCCTCACGCCAGTGGAAGGCTGCTCGACCCAGGTCAGGCAGCGACGGATCGCTGTCACCGCGGATCCTGGCTTCGAGCGCGTTGGCGACGGCGTCGTGCGTGCGGATCCGTTCGTCCGGAAGGAGGTCGTCGTAGACCGCCTCACGGATGAGGCCGTGTCGGAACTCGAGATGCCCGTGCGTCTGACGGAGGACGTTGGCGTCGAAGGCCTCCCGCAGCTGTTCCTCCAAGTCGTCGAGACCACTGTCGGTGACCCGGGTGAGGACGTCGGTGTCGAGCAGGGTGCCGGCGACCGAAGCGATCCGGAGGAGGCGTCGGGTGACTTTCGAGAGGCGGTCGACCCGGCCACGCAGCAGGTCAGCCAGCTGCTCCGGAATGTCGGAGTCGCTAGAGCCTCTCTCGGCCGCCGCCAAGAGCTCCTCGACGTAAAGCGGGTTCCCCTCGGAGCGCTCGAGCACCGAGGCGACCGACCCTGGCGTGGGAACGGAGCCGGTCCTCTTGGTGATGAGAGCCGTGACGCCCTCACGGTCCAGCGGTCTCAGCTCGATGGTCCGAGCGGTCTCCGCCCGGCCGATCTCGGCGAGCGCGGTCCGGAAGGGGTGGCGCCGGGGAAGATCGTCGGTGCGGAAGGTCACGATCAGGAACATGCGTCCGCTCGCGGTTCTCGCGAGCGCGGTCACGAGTTCCTGGGTCGAACGGTCGGCCCAGTGCAGGTCCTCGAGCTGGATCAGGACCGGCCCTGCGGCGGCGGCCTCCAGGAAGGCGAGGCGGAGGTCGTCGAGGAGGCGGATGCTCTCGACCTGCGCGGACTGAGGGTCCAGGACGTCGAGCATTCGGCGTGCATGCGGCCTGTCCTCGATGTCATCGACCCGGGAAAGAAGGTTGCGGGCGGCGCTCACCGCGGGGGCCAGCGGGATCTCGGCCTGGATGTCGAGACATTGGCCGCGCGCGATCGCGAACCCGAGGGTTTCGGCACGCTGCTCGAGGTCGGCCACCAGGGTGGTCTTGCCGATGCCGGCGTCGCCGGCGACCATGACCACCTGAGGTCGACCCTTGGCGGTGAGCGCGAGCGCGTCGTACAACTGCGCGCTCTCGGCGTCACGGCCGATCAGTGCGGGCACGAGGTCCACCGCCTAGGGAGGCACGATGTGAATCCCGAGTGCAGCCAGGGTAGTCGCGTGGCTCCAGGCCCAGCCAGCAGAAATCGTCAGACCCGCCACTCGCCCCGGAGCCACTTCACGCCGACCTTGTTCTCGGCGTCGAACGCCTTGCCGACGAAACCGGCGATGAGGTCCTCGACCTTGCCGCCGACGAGGGGGATCGACACCTTCACGTCGAGGTCGATGCGCTGCAGCACGTCGTCCCCCGACTGCGTCAGAGACGCCCCGCCGGTCATGTCGCCGGGCTTCCCGGGGATCACGACGTGGATGTCGGCGCCGGTCGACGACGTCCACGTCTCCTCCTGGACGAAGCGGATCTCGCTCCCCACCAGCCGCTGAGCGAAGGACGGGATCCGGTCGGTGGCGTGCGCCTGCTCCAGCCGGACCTTCATCCCGCTTCCCGAGGACGTGATGTCGCAGGCGAAGTCGGTGACCTCCTGGTACACCCCGACCGCCTTCCGGTACGCCGGGTCCCCGAGCATCGCGTAGACGGCGTCGACCGTCGTCCCGGGGTAGGTCACGGTGTGGCTCACACGCTTCATGGGCACATCATGCCGGGCCGTTCGGTGCCTCGAAATGTGCTGGATCAATCGCCGCCGGGACCCAGCACGCACGTCGTGTTGGTGCGGGGTTGTGGAGAGTCCTAACCTCGGGTTGTGTCAATGACGACCGACCTGTCCGTCGACCCCGAGAAAACCCACCTGCTGAACCAGGCGATCGCGCTCGCCGAGCGGAGCAGTGGCACCGGGGGACCGCCCAAGGACGAGGTCGGATCGCTGCTGCGTGCCTACTACCGGCACGTCGCGACCGACGACCTGCTCGACCGCTCCGCGGAGGAGCTGTACGGCGCGCTCGTCTCGCACTACCGCACCGCCGAGTCGCGACCGCAGGGCACCGCGAGCGTCCACGTGTTCACCCCGACCCTGGCCGAGCACGGCTGGTCAGCCGGCGGGCACTCGGTCGCCGAGGTGGTCACCGACGACATGCCCTTCCTCGTCGACTCCGTCGTGATGGAGCTGACCCGCCAGCAGCGGGACGTCCACCTGGTCGTGCACCCGCAGTTCGACGTGACCCGCGACCTGACCGGCCGGCTCGAGTCGATCGCCTGCCCGGACAACGAGGCGGCCTCGCCGCCCGAGCCGGCGGAGCGCGAGTCGTGGATGCACGTCGAGATCAGCCGGATCGGTCACGACGAGGACACCGACGCCATCGTGGCGGACCTCCAGCGCGTCCTGCGCGACGTCCGCGAGTCCGTCGAGGACTGGGGCCGGATGCAGCAACAGGTCCAGGAGGTGGTGAGCGAGCTCCGGGCCGCGCCGCCGAGCACCCTGCCGCACGACGAGGTCGACCGCGGCGTCGAGTTCCTCGAGTGGCTGGCCGACGACCACTTCACCTTCCTCGGCTACCGGGAGTACCACCTCGAGCACGACGGCACCGACGAGTTCCTCCGCGGCGTCCCCGGATCGGGGCTCGGCATCCTCCGCGACGACCCCGACCTGGCCGGGGTCGGGAAGCTGCCGAAGAAGGGCGCCGAGATGGCGCGCGAGCACACGCTGCTGGTGCTGGCCAAGGCCAACTCCCGCGCCACCGTGCACCGCCCGGCGTTCCTCGACTACATCGGCGTCAAGACGTTCGACGAGAACGGCGACGTGACCGGCGAGCGCCGCTTCCTCGGCCTGTTCTCCAGCGCGGCGTACACCGAGTCGGTCTGGCACGTGCCGCTCCTGCGCGAGAAGGCCACCGACGCTCTCAAGCTGGTCGGCCTCGACCCACGCAGCCACGCCGGCAAGGCTCTCATCGACACCCTCGAGAACTACCCGCGCGACGAGCTCTTCCACACGCCCGTGGACGAGCTGGCGGCGATGGCGACCCGGGTGATGGAGACGCGGGGCCGCCGTCAGCTGCGGGTCTTCGTCCGCCGTGACACCTATGCGCGCTACGTCAGTGTCCTGGTGTTCCTGCCACGCGACCGCTACAACACCACGGTCCGCGAGCGGTTCTCCGAGATCCTCAAGGAGTGCTTCGGCGGTGACTCGATCGAGTTCACCGTCAAGATGAGCGAGTCGACGACCGCTCGCGTGCACTTCGTGGTGCACCCCGGCAAGGGCCAGAAGATCCCCGTCGTCGACATGTCCGACCTCGAACGCCGGATGACGGAGGCCTCCCGCTCGTGGCGCGACGACTTCACCGCGGCGACGATCGCCGAGTTCGGCGAGGACGTCGGCTCGCGGCTGGCCCGCAGCTTCGAGGGCTCGTTCCCGGAGGCCTACAAGGAGGACTTCTCCGCGGCGACCGGCGCGCTCGACCTCGGCCGGCTCGAGGCGCTCGGCGACGCGGGGACGGACCTGTCCCTGTTCTCCCCGCTGGACGCCGCCCGCGGCGAGGCGCGGCTGAAGGTGTTCCGGCGCGGTGCCTCGATCTCCCTGTCCGAGGTGCTGCCGGCACTCTCCTCGATGGGGGTCGAGGTGATCGACGAGCGCCCCTACGAGCTCGACCACGACGACCACCCGTCGTACATCTACGAGTTCGGCCTGCGCTACGCGCCGGGCATGCCCGACAAGGTGCGTGAGCCCTTCCAGGACACGATCCGGGCGGTCTGGGGCGGCTTCAACGAGATCGACGGCTTCAACGCACTCGTGCTCGGCGCCGGTCTCACCTGGCGCCAGGCGACCGTGCTCCGTGCGTACGCCAAGTACATGAAGCAGGGCAACAGCCCGTTCGCCGTCGACTACCTCGAGGAGGCGCTGCGCGGGAACACCGACATCACCCGGCTCCTCGTGCAGCTCTTCGAGGCGAGGTTCGACCCCGGCCGCAACGGCCTCGCGGCCGATGCCGAGGCACGGAAGGCGCGCGCCGAGGACATCACCCAGCGCATCGAGCGGGCGCTCGACGACGTCGCCAGCCTCGACCACGACCGCATCCTGCGGTCCTACCTGACCCACATCAACGCCACCCTGCGGACCAACTACTTCCAGCCGGGCAGCCAGGGTCCGCACCACACCTACATGTCGTTCAAGCTCGAGCCCTCGGCGATCCCGGACCTGCCCGAGCCGCGCCCGAAGTTCGAGATCTTCGTCTACTCCCCGCGGGTCGAGGGTGTGCATCTCCGGTTCGGCGCGGTCGCCCGTGGCGGGCTGCGCTGGTCCGACCGGCGCGACGACTTCCGGACCGAGGTGCTCGGTCTGGTCAAGGCGCAGATGGTGAAGAACACCGTGATCGTGCCGGTCGGCGCCAAGGGCGGGTTCTTCTGCAAGCAGCTGCCGGACCCGGCCGACCGCGACGCGTGGCTGGCCGAGGGCGTCGCCTGCTACGAGACGTTCATCTGCGGGCTGCTGGACATCACCGACAACCTCGTGGACGGCGCCAGCGTGCCGCCACCGGACGTCGTACGCCACGACAGCGACGACTCCTACCTCGTGGTCGCCGCCGACAAGGGCACCGCGACGTTCTCCGACATCGCCAACGGCGTGGCCAAGGACTACGGCTTCTGGCTGGGCGACGCGTTCGCCTCGGGCGGCTCGGTCGGCTACGACCACAAGGCGATGGGCATCACCGCCCGCGGCGCCTGGGTCTCGGTGCAGCGGCACTTCCGCGAGCGCGGCATCGACTGCCAGGCCGAGGACTTCACCTGTGTCGGCATCGGCGACATGTCCGGCGACGTGTTCGGCAACGGGATGCTCTGCTCGGAGCACATCCGGCTGGTCGCGGCGTTCGACCACCGTGACGTCTTCCTCGACCCGAACCCCGACGCGGCGACGTCGTTCGCCGAGCGCAAGCGGATGTTCGACCTGCCGCGCTCGAGCTGGCAGGACTATGACGCCTCGCTGATCTCCGAGGGCGGCGGCATCTTCCCGCGGACGCTGAAGTCGATCCCGATCAGCCCGCAGGTGCGCGAGGCCCTCGGCCTCGACGAGTCGGTGGCCAAGCTGACGCCGGCCGAGCTGATGAAGGCGATCCTGAAGGCGCCCGTCGACCTGCTGTGGAACGGCGGCATCGGCACCTACGTCAAGTCCTCCGACGAGACGCACAGCGACGCGGGCGACAAGGCGAACGACGCCATCCGGGTCGACGGCCGCGAGCTCCGGGCGCGCTGCGTCGGCGAGGGCGGCAACCTCGGCCTCACCCAGCTCGGACGCATCGAGTACGCCGAGCGCGGCGCGGGCCGGGACGGGCGGCGCGATCAACACCGACTTCATCGACAACTCCGCCGGCGTGGACACCTCGGACCACGAGGTGAACATCAAGATCCTGCTCGACCGGGTCGTCGCCGACGGTGACCTGACCGAGAAGCAGCGCAACGCCTTGCTGGCCGAGATGACCGACGAGGTCGCCTCGCTCGTGCTGCGCGACAACTACGAGCAGAACCTCGCGCTCGCGAACGCCGCGGCGAACTCGCCGTCCCTCCTCCACGTCCACGAGGACTGGATGAAGCGGCTGGAGAAGGCCGGCCTCCTCAACCGCGAGCTGGAGGGTCTGCCCCCGTCACGCGAGGTACGCCGCCGGATCGACCGCGGCGAGGGCCTCTCGGTGCCGGAGCTGTCGGTGCTGCTGGCCTGGACCAAGATCATCCTCGCCGACGAGCTGATCGAGTCCGACCTGCCGGACGACCCCTACTGCCAGGTCGACCTCGTCGGCTACTTCCCGACGCAGCTCAAGGAAGGCTTCCAGACCTCGATCGCCAGCCATCCGCTGCGCCGGGAGATCATCGTCACCCAGGTGGTCAACGACCTGGTCAACGGTGCCGGCATGACGTACTGGCCGCGGCTCGCCGGCGAGACCGGGGCGACGCCCGAGGAGCTGACCCGGGCCAACTTCGTCGCCCGCGAGATCTTCGGCTCCCTGCCGCTGCGCGAAGAGCTGCAGACCTACGACAACAAGCTGGACGCCGGCTGCCAGACCCGCATGCGGATCGAGATGCGGACCTTGGTCGAACGGGCGTCACGCTGGCTGGTCAACAACCGGCGGCCACCGCTCGACAGCCAAGGCACGGTCGACTACTTCAGCGAGCGGGTGCAGCTGCTGATGGCCGATCTTCCGTCCCTGCTCACCGGGCGAGAGCTCCGCGCCTACGAGCGGCGGATGTCGGGGCTCGTCGAGCAGGGGGTGCCCGAGGAGCTGGCCTCCCGCGTGGCGGTGCTCCACCCGGCGTACCAGCTGCTGGGCGTGTGCGAGATCGCCGATCGGATGACGCTCGAGCCGGTCGAGGTCACCCGCCTCCACTTCGCGCTCGGCGAACGGCTGGGCCTGCCCGACCTGGTGACGAGGATCCTGGCCCTGCCGCGCGACGACCGCTGGCAGACCATGGCGCGCGCGGCGCTGCGCGACGACGTGTACGCCGTGCACGCGCAGCTCACCGCGCAGGTGCTCCGTGACACCGACGACTCGCTGCCCGGACCGGCCCGGATCCAGGAGTGGGAGGACGGCGACGCCGTCGTCGTGGCACGGGCCGCCACCACCCTCGAGGAGATCTGCGCCGAGGACACCGCCGACCTGGCCCGGATGTCGGTCGGCCTCCGCGTCGTCCGCGGGCTGCTCGCGAACTGATCGCGAACCGATCGAAGACGGTGACGGCGCGCGCCGGACTCGGGGACGGTCCGACGCACGCCGCCGGCTCAGTGGTGGTGGTGTGCCTCCGCCTCCGCCTCAGCGGCGGGGCGGTCGGTTGCGTGGTCATGGCACCAGGGTCGGCGCGCGAACCTGACTCGCTCCTGATCGTGTCCGATCACGGGCGGCCGCGGCCTCAGCGACCCGGCACCCGTACCTCGAACCGTCCGCCCGGTCCCGGCCGAGCGAGCACGTCACCGCCGACCGCTCGCACCATCCGACGCGCGAGTGGCAAGCCGAGGCCCGACCCGCGGACCTCCGTCGTGTGGCCGGGCTCGAAGACCCGATCGAGGTCCTCGGGCGCCACACCCGGCCCGTCGTCCAGGACCGCGATGACGACCGTGCGGCCGTCCCGCGTGACGTCGACGCGCGGCTCACCGGGGCCGTGCCGTTCGGCGTTCTCCAGCAGGGGGCGCAGGGCCGCGACCATGGGTGGGACGGGCGCCGACAGCACCAGCCCGTCGTACGCCGTGGGCGGTAGGTCGAGCGCGGCCATCAGCTCGCCGACCGTCGCGCGCTCGCCGCCGGCCGCGTGAGCCCGGGCCGCCGACAGCAGCGTGTCGATCGAGTCACGCATCCGCAGGCCGGCGGCGCGGATGTTGTCGAGGCCCTCTCGCTCGTCCGGCGTCGCGTGCTGACGCGCCAGGTCGGCCTCGGCCAGGACGACGGCGAGGGGTGTCCGGAGCTCGTGCGCGATCTCGTCGGTGAGCCGTCGTTCGGCGGAGAGCGAGTCGACGATCCGGTCGAGCAGCTGGTCGAGCGTGCGGCCGAGGTGGGCGATCTCGTCGCCGCCCGGCCCTGGGTCGAAGCGGCGGCCGACGTCGTGCTCGCCCCAGTCGTCGGCGAGGTCGGCCATCGCCTGCACCTGCTTGAGCGAGCGGGTCGCCGCCATGAAGGCAGCGCCGGTCGCGATCGCGACCGTGGCCACCCCGAGGCCGATGGTGAGCCAGACCGAGCTGCGCTCCGCGCGCTCGTAGGGATCGTGGTCCTCGGCCGCCACGACGGTCGCCACCCACTCGCCGTGTCGCCGTACCGGCCGGGCGAGGAAGCTGACGTCGTCGACCGTCGCCGTACGGCCGACGGACCCGGTCCCCAGCTCGGTCACGGTCTTCGACAGCGTCGCCGCGGGGAGCCTCCCGTCGATCAGCCGGCCCTCTCGGTCGAAGATCCACACGTCCTGGTCCAGCAGGCGTGATCTCTGCTCGAGGACGCGAACGCCGTGGGGTCCGTCGACGACCGTTGCGGCTCCCGCCGAGACCCGGGCGTCGAGCCGCGAACGCACCGCGGCGTCGTTGGCATGTGCCAGCAGCAGAGCCACGCCCACGATGAGCAGGGCCGCCGTGAGGGTCGAGACGAGCAGGGCCGTCGCGGCCATCCGGGCCCGCAGCGACGGCGGTCTCACTGCCATCGGTAGCCGACCCCACGGACGGTCTTGATCGAGGCCACGCCGAGGGGCTCGAGCTTGCGGCGGATCCGGCGTACGTAGGAGTCGATGGTGTTGTCGGTGACCATCGCGCCGTGCGGCCACCCGGCTGCCACCAGCGCCTGGCGACGTACGACGGTCGAGGGGCTGGCCATCAGCCGGCCGAGCAACCGGAACTCCGTCGGGGTCAGTGAGACCTCGGTGTCACCCACGACCAACGCATGCCGCGCGGGGTCCAGGACCGCCCCGGCGGTCGTCTCGGCACCGGTGGCCGGCGTACGCCGGAGCAGGGCAGCCAGGCGCACCCGTATCTCGTCGAGGTCGAAGGGCTTGGTCAGGTAGTCGTCACCGCCTGCCTCGAAGCCGGCGATCTTGTCGTGCAGACCGTCGCGGGCGGTGAGGAAGAGCACCGGTGAGCGCACCCCGTTGGCTCGCAGTGCCAGACACAGGTCGCGCCCGTCGGCGTCCGGGAGGCCGATGTCGAGCACCATCACGTCCGGACGGGACTTGGGGAAGGCGCGCAACGCCTCGGCCGCGGTCGCCACCACGACCGGCTCGTGGCCCATCGCCCGCAGCGCCCGGGACAGCACCGAGCGCAGGGCGGGGTCGTCCTCGCACACTCCGACCACGGGCACACCCGGAGCCTAGGAGTGGTCACCTGGCCAGAACCTGACTGTAAGGACCAGTACCGGGTTGCGCGTCGTACCAAATGATTCGTCGGCTGTCGGTACGCCGCGTTAGAGTCGACCAACGATGCCAGACGAAACACCCGCCGAGACCCCCGCCACGACGAAGGGTCCCACGGCCCATCCGCCCGCCAGTGTGAACTCGCTCTGGCGCCTGCGCGGGTACCTGAAGCCCCACATCGGGGCGCTGGTGATCATGCTCGTCACGTCGATGACCGGGGTGGGCGTCGCGATCCTGATCCCTCTCCAGATCAAGGCCCTGATCGACGGACCGATCACCCACCACGACAGCAGCGGGCTGCTGCCCCTGGGCCTGGCCGTGCTCGGACTCGGTGTGCTCGAGGCGTTCCTCATCTGGTGGCGTCGCTGGGTGCAGAACGCCGCGGTGCTCTCCGTCGAGACCTCGATGCGGGGCGACCTCTACCGCCGGCTGCAGGAGCTCCCGATGAGCTTCCACAGCCGCTGGCAGTCCGGCCAGCTGCTGTCGCGGGCGACCACCGACATGTCGGCGATCCGCCGCTTCTCCGGCTTCGGGATGCTCTTCCTCCTCGTCAACATCACCCAGCTCGTGGTGACCACGCTGGTGCTCCTGCACATGTACTGGCCGCTCGGCCTGGTGGTCGCCGCGACCTCCGTACCGATCATCTGGCTGTCGATGCGGTTCGAGAAGCGCTACGTCGTGGTCTCCCGTCGCGTGCAGGACCAGCAGGGGGACCTCGCGACCCTGTCCGAGGAGGGGGCCGTCGGCATCCGGGTGATCAAGTCCTTCGGCCGTTCGCGCTACGTCGGGCGGCAGTACGACGACGCCGCCCGGGCTCTCTACGACACGAGCGTCGACAAGGTCCGGCTGTCGGCGAAGTTCTGGACCTTCCTCGAGATGATCCCCAACCTCGCGGTGGTCGTCGTGCTGCTGCTCGGCGCCATCGGGGTCGGTCGTGGCGCCCTCACCCCCGGCGAGCTGGTCGCGTTCATCACGCTGATGCTGTCGCTGGTCTGGCCGGTCGCGTCGCTCGGCGTGATCCTGGCGATGTCGCAGGAGGCGATGACCGCCGCCGCGCGCGTCCTCGAGATCTACGACATGACCCCCGACATCGTCTCCGGGACGAGCACCGCACCCGAGGCGCGCGGCCACCTGCGCTTCGAGCACGTCGACTTCACGTTCCCCGGCTCCGACACCCAGGTCCTGCGCGACGTCAACCTCGACATCGCCCCCGGTGAGACCGTCGCACTCGTCGGTGCCACCGGCACCGGCAAGACCGCCCTCACCGCCCTGGTCCCGCGTCTGTACGACGTCACGGCCGGCCGGGTCACCCTCGACGGGCTCGACATCCGCGACTACTCCCTGCAGGCGCTCCGCTCGCTCGTCGCGACGGCGTTCGAGGAGCCGACCCTGTTCTCGATGTCCGCCAGGGAGAACCTCACCCTCGGCCGTGCCGACGCCACCGAGGCCGAGATCGAGGAGGCCGTCGACATCGCCCAGGCCGGGTTCGTCCACGACCTGCCCTGGGGCCTCGACACCCGCATCGGCGAGCAGGGCATGTCACTGTCCGGCGGGCAGCGACAGCGGCTCGCGCTCGCGCGTGCGGTGCTCGCCCAGCCTCGGGTGCTCGTCCTCGACGACACGCTGTCCGCGCTCGACATCCACACCGAGAAGCTGGTCGAGGAGGCACTCCGCCGGGTTCTGGCCGAGACCACGGGCCTGATCGTGGCCCACCGCGCCTCGACGGTGCTCCTCGCCGACCGGGTGGCGCTGCTCCAGGACGGCACGATCACCCACGTGGGCGAGCACCGCGAGCTGCTGGCGACCGTCCCGGCGTACCGCGACCTCCTGGCCGCCGACTCGGAGGACCTCGAGGAGGCGTCGGCATGACGCAGGCACCTCCGAGGCAGCAGCCGCCGCCCCAGGCCTGGCGTGGCGTCGCGTCCGACGACCTCGACGAGCTCACGGCCGAGACCACCGCCAGGCTCGCCACCCGTTCACGGCGGCTCCTCCGCGACCTGCTGCGCCCCCACCGTCGCGCGCTCAAGCTGCTGATGATCGCCGTCGTCATCGAGAACGCCGCACGCCTGTCGATCCCGCTGCTCGTCGCCAAGGGCATCGACGTCGGCATCCCGCCGATCCAGCAGGACGACAACCTGCAGCCGCTGTTCGTCATCGTCGGGTTCGTGCTGCTCGCGACGATCACCCAGGCGATCTCGCGCAACATCTTCCTGGTGCGGTCCGGGATCATCGGCCAGAACATCCTCTTCGCGATCCGGCAGCGGCTGTTCCGCCACTTCCAGCGACTGAGCCCGGCGTTCCACGACTCCTACACGTCCGGACGCGTGATCTCCCGCCAGACCTCCGACGTCGACGCCATCTACGAGATGCTCGAGACCGGGTTCGACGGGCTGATCACCGCCGCCCTGACGCTCGTCGGCACGTCGGTGCTGCTGCTCTTCCTCGACTTCCGCCTCGGCCTGGTCGCGCTGCTGTGCGGCCCGTTCCTGGCGTGGGCGACCAACTGGTTCCGCAAGGAGTCGGCGAAGAGCTACCGCGTGACGCGCGAGAAGGTCGCGCTGGTGATCATCCACTTCGTCGAGTCGATGAACGGCATCCGCGCCGTGCAGGCGTTCCGCCGCGAGCCGCGCAACCAGGAGATCTTCGACGACGTCAACGACCAGTACCGCGCGGCCAACCTGGTCGCCTTCCGGCTGGTCGCCTGGTTCATGCCCGAGATCCGGCTGATCGGCAACATCACCATCTCCGTGGTGCTGATGTACGGCGGCTACCTCGCCTACCAGGGCGAGGTCACGGTCGGCGTGCTGGCGGCGTTCCTGCTCTATCTGCGGCAGTTCTTCGAGCCGATGATGGACATCTCGCAGTTCTACAACACCTTCCAGTCCGCCAACGCCGCCCTCGAGAAGATCTCCGGCGTCCTCGAGGAGGAGCCGAGCGTCCCCGAGGCGGTCCACCCGGTGGCCCTGACCGATGCGCGGGGCGACGTCCGGTTCGACCACGTCGGCTTCGAGTACGTCGACGGCGTATCCGTGCTGCCGGACCTCGACCTGACGATCCCGGCGGCCCAGACCGTCGCCCTGGTCGGCACCACCGGTGCCGGCAAGACGACGATCGCGAAGCTCGCGACGCGCTTCTACGACCCCAGCTCCGGTGCGGTCACCCTCGACGGGGTCGACCTGCGCTCACTGACCGCCGACGACCTGCACCGGTCGGTGGTGATGGTCACCCAGGAGAACTACCTCTTCTCCGGCACGATCTCGGAGAACATCCGGTTCGGCCGCCCCGAGGCGACCCAGGAGCAGGTCGAGGAGGCGACGCGAGAGATCGGTGCGCACGGCTTCATCGCGGCGCTGCCCGAGGGCTACGAGACCGACGTGTCCAACCGCGGCGGGCTGCTCAGCGCCGGCCAGCGGCAGCTGATCGCCTTCTCCCGGGCCTTCCTGGCCGACCCCGCCGTGCTGATCCTGGACGAGGCGACCTCGTCGCTCGACGTCCCGTCCGAGCGGCTCGTCCAGCGGGCCCTGCGGACGATCCTGAGCGGTCGCACCGCGGTGATCATCGCCCACCGGCTCTCCACCGTGGAGATCGCCGACCGGGTGCTCGTGCTCGAGCACGGCCGGATCGTCGAGGACGGCTCGCCCGACGACCTGGTCGCCGGCGGCGACGGTCGCTTCTCCGACCTCCACGACGCCTGGCTCGCGTCCCTCGCCTGAGCCGGGGCCCGGGCTCGGTTCCACCATTTCATCATGTGAAGCAGTCGAACCGACGCTTCACACGGTGAGCTCACCGTGTGAACCGGGGCTTCGCCACCTTCACATGATGAAACCGTTCAACCACGAGGCGGCGGAGCGGCAGCGGTTGCGTTCCGGATGCCGCAGGATCCTGTGACGGAGCACAATCGAACCGAACGGACAGCGGCTCCGTATAACGGGTGGAGGAGGTGTGATGGCAACCAGCCCTGACGTCGTGATGCAGCGCCTGCACGACGACCATGCCGGTGCGCTCTGGGGCCATTGCCTCCGGCTCACCAACCACGACCGTGCCCGCGCCGAGGACGTGTGCCAGGAGACCCTCCTGCGCGCCTGGCGGAACGCCTCCCTCCTCGACGAGTCGCAGGGCTCCGTCCGCGCCTGGCTGTTCACCGTGGCCCGCAACATCGTCATCGACGAGTCGCGCACCCGCCGGGCGCGCTCCGAGATCCCCATGGGCGAGCTGCCCGAGCCGGCTTCCGACGTCGACGCCAGCGACGAGCTGCTGATGACCTGGGTCGTCGCCGACGCCGTGACCCGCCTGTCCCCGGACCACCGCGCCGTGCTCCAGGAGACCTACTTCAAGGGACGCCCGGTCGCCGAGGCCGCCCGCCGCCTCGGCATCCCCGAAGGCACCGTGAAGTCCCGCACGCACTACGCCCTCCACGCCCTCCGGCTCGCACTCGAAGAGATGGGGGTGGTCGCATGAGCACGCCGCACGGCGTCCCGTCGACCGGATGTCCGTACGAGATGTGGGACGGCTCGTACGTCCTCGGCTCGCTGTCGCCGGCCGAACGCCGCGAGTTCGAGGCCCACCTCGACGGCTGCGAGGCGTGCTCGCGCGCCGTCCGCGACCTCGCCGGCCTGCCCGGCCTGCTGGGCCGGATCGGTCCCGAGGTGTTCGAGGAGCTCGCGCCCGAGCCGGTGCCCGAGACGCTGCTGCCACGACTCTCGCGCGCCGTACGCCGGCAGCAGCAGCGGCGTACCTGGCTCACGGCCGGTATCGCGGCCGCCGCGGCCGTCGCCATCACCACCGGAGGCGTGCTCGCGCTCGACCACAACAACACGACTTCACCCGAGGCCACCCCGCCGTCCTCGTCGGCGACCTCGGTCCCGCCCCCGCCGGTCCCACAGCTGATGAAGCACGTGCCCACGTCCACGCGACCCGATGATCGCCAGCGTCGCGGTGACCGGGGTCGGGTGGGGCACGAAGCTCGAGCTCACCTGCAGCTACCCACGGGGCACGACGGCGTACGAGGGCGGCGCCTACGCGATGGTCGTGCACACCAAGGACGGTCGCACCGAGCGCGTGGCCACCTGGAACGGCCTGCCCGGCAAGGTCATGCAGGTCAGCGGCGCGACCAAGGCCTGGCGCGACGACATCTCCTCGGTCGAGGTGACGCACCTGGACGGTGCCCCGATCGCCCGGCTCAAGCTGTAGCTCCGCGCGTCGAGATCACCGCAACGCAAGACGGACAACGCAATACGGACGGAGCCATCGATGGCTCCGTCCGTATGACGTCCTGGGCTGCGAGTCAGCCGGCCACGGTGCTGTGCTCGCGCACGGGCGTGGTGCGGTACTCCCGCGACAACGCGATCAGCCCGGCGATGATCGCGACGACCTCGGCGGCGGCGGCGATCCAGATGTAGTTGCCCTGCCACTTCTCGTGGTCGCCGAACAGCCCGGCGCTCGTGGTCGCGATCGCGAAGCCGCCCAGCGTCGACGCGCCGAAGCCGACAGCGAGGAAGGGGGCGAGCCAGTGCTTCCAGGTGAGCAGGAGGACGGCGATGACGACGCCGGCCACGATGTTCACCACGAACAGCGGACCGATCACGTGCACGTGTCGCATCCCGTCGAGCCACTCGCGCAGGTGCACATAGGCCGACACCAGGACGGCGATAGCCGCGACGATTCGAACGGTCATGACAATGGTCTCCGATCCGGGCCCGGACGGCCCTCTCCCGGAGACACGAGCGCGGGCGCCCGGCGGTTCGATCCGACCAGAAGCGTGGTGCGGATCACTGCTGGGAAGTCCGCGACCCGAACGCCGACAGGAAGTTGTCCCGGAAGCCGTCCATCGGCATCACCCGGGTGTGGCTGACGGGTTGCAGGCCGGGGGTCCAGCCCCACCCCGAGATCCGCTGGAGCACCGAGGGGTCGTGCGCGATCAGCGAGATCGGGACGTCGTGCGAGACCCCCGTGCCGCTGACGTTGGTGTTGGGCTGGTGGTCGCCGAGCACGACCATCACCAGCTTCTTGTCGTCGGCGTGGCGTACGAACGAGACGAGTGAGCGCAGGGAGTACTGGATGGACCTGGCGTAGTTGCGCTGCTGGTCCGCCCCGCCGAGCAGGTCGAGCAGCGACGAGTGGGTGGGGCGCATCCCGTCGTACACGGAGCCGTCACCGAGCTGGGACCACGGCACGACCTTCGGGAGCGGGGTCCACGGGGTGTGGCTCGAGACCAGGTCGATCTCGGCCATCAGAGGGCCGCGGCCGGGTCGGTCGAGCTCGCGATCGGTGAACGACTTGAACGTGAACTGGTCCGGGATGCGGGCGTAGCTGAAGCGGGGGCCCTGGTACCCGACGTTGTTCGCGTTGTACATCTGGTCGAACCCGTAGAAGCGCTTGCCGTCGTCCCACGCGCCCTCGTCCGACGGTACGTCGCTGACCGTGCGCCAGCCCGCCCGGCCGAACGCCTGGGAGAGGTTGAACCGGTCGCCGGAGATCACGCTGTCGTAGCGCTGCTGGGAGTCGATCCAGAGACCCGTCTGCAGGGTCGAGTGCGCCAGCCAGCTGATCCCGCCGAAGGTGGGCGAGCGGAGCCAGCCGCTCCGGGCCGAGAAGCCCATCGAGTCGAGCTGCTCGGTGGAGGTGGCCAAGGTCCGGTCGACCATCGGCGCGAACCACGATCCCTCGACCGCGACCCGCCCGTAGCTCTCGACGAAGACCAGGACGACGTCCTTGCCCCGCAGCGCCCGGAGCAGGTGGCGCCCCGGGGTGTCGGCGTACGGGTCGTTGGCGAGCGTGCGCCGGAAGACCTCGCGATCGTGCAGCTCGTTGCGCACCTCGTCGACCTGCCCGCGCACCAGCGCGGCGGCCGGAGCCGCGGCGACGGGGACGCCCGACACGTGCGCGCCACCGATCCCGGCGACGACCCAGACCAGGGCGAGGGCGACCACGACCCGGGCCCAGATCCGCGGTGCCCGGTGAGCCGCCCGGCGCAGGCGCATCGCCGCCCAGACGCAGAGCGCGAGCCCGCCGAAGACGAGCAGGACGACACCGGCGACCGCGAGGACCTGGCCGGTCTCACCGGCCGAACGATGAACCAGGTCGAGCCCGGAGCCGACGTAGCCCGGGTCGGTGAGCGGGTTGAAGGGCCGGTCGAACGCCTCGTAGAAGCCCAGGTCGAGGCCGCTCAGCACGACGGTCGCCATCAACGTGACGCCGCCGACAACACCGACGACGCGGCCCCAGACCGGCGGCAGCACGACCGCCAGTGCGACGAACGCCAGCAGCTCGAGGGGAATCCCGAGCAGGGTCGTGAGCGAGAGCTCGTCGGGCCGGTGCGGCAGCATCAGCGCGCCCCACACCAGGACGATCGCCAGCGCGTCGACGACGGGCCGCACCAGTGGGGAGCGGTCGACGTGGTGCTCGCGCCGCAGCCGCCAGAGCACGACGATCTGGTGTGCGAAGGACTCCGCCAGCAGCGCGAGCGCCACCAGCGTCGCGACGCGGGCGATCTCGCGGGGGAGGACGTCCGCCACGACCACCGTGAGGACGACTCCCTGGACCGCGGCGACGAGCTTGGCCCACGGCCGTGCGGGAGTGGGCGCCGTCAGCCACGGCCAGACGACTCCGGCGAGGACCAGCAGGTACCGCGCGAGACCGATCAGGAGCGCGGCCGGCCCGACCAACGGGACGGCGTACACGCTGAGGACCAGGATCAGGAACGCGTCGACCTCCATGTCGAAGGCCGCGCCGAACCGGGTGACGCTGCCCGTACGACGGGCGAGCCGGCCGTCCACCAGGTCCGTCGCCAGCGCCACGGCGGCGATGGCCACGACCAGCGCACGCGGGACGGGACCGCTCCAGGACTGCACGACCAGCGCGGTGACCCCGGCGGTCAGCACGGCGCGGGTCAGCGTGACGACGTTGGCCACGCCGAGGCGGCTGAGGCCCTCACGCCGAAGCCCGCGTTCCACGAACGCCCAGGTCAGCACGGCGACGAGCCCGCCGGCGAGGACGGCCGCGGGACCGAGGCCGGGACTCGTCGCGAGGACCCCGAGCAGGACCGCGACAGCCGGCAGTACGGTCAGTGGACCGCCGTGAACCGTTCGCACCCTGCCTCCGTATGTCCGGTTACCAGTCATACGAGAGCGGGTCGGCGTCGGTTCAGGAACCAACGCCGGACGTGGAGGGAGCCGACGTGACACGAACGGCCCTCTCTTACTGGCTGGCAGAGCCCGGGTCCGGCGAGATCCATTCCGGGATCCTGCCGGACCCGGGTGCCGGCGAGGTGCTGGTCCGCTCCCTCGTGTCCGGCATCAGCCGCGGAACCGAGACGCTCGTCTTCCGAGGCGGCGTCCCCGAGAGCCAGTACGCCGCGATGCGCGCGCCGTTCCAGGAGGGTGACTTCCCGGGCCCGGTGAAGTACGGCTACCTCAGCGTCGGCGTGGTCGAGGCGGGTCCGGACGACCTGCGCGACCGCACCGTCTTCTGTCTCCACCCCCACCAGACGGCGTACGTCGTGCCGGTCGAGGCCGTCTCCGTGGTTCCCGACGACGTGCCCCCGCGACGGGCGGTGCTGGCAGGGACGGTCGAGACCGCGGTCAACGCGCTCTGGGACGCCCGCCCGCTGGTCGGCGACCGGGTCGCCGTCGTCGGTGCCGGCATGGTCGGTCTCTGCGTGGCCCGCCTGCTCGCCGGCGTCCCCGGCGTCGCCGTGACCGTCGTCGACACCGACGCCTCCCGGGCCGAGGTCGCCGAGTCCCTGGGCGCGGCGTTCGCGCACCCCGGGCGAGGCACCGACCGACCTCGACCTCGTGCTCCATGCCAGCGGGACATCGGCCGGGCTCCAGCTCTCCCTCGACCTGCTCGGCGCCGACGGCGTCGTCACCGATCTCAGCTGGTACGGCGACACCCCCGTGGAGCTCACCCTCGGCGGCCGTTTCCACTCCGCGCGGCTCGGTATCCGGGCCAGCCAGGTGGGCGAGATCGCCGAGGCGCGTCGCGGCCGGCGCACGCACGCCGACCGGATGGCCCTGGCGCTCCGGCTCCTGGCCGACCCGGCCTTCGACGCGTTGCTGACCGGTGAGTCGACGTTCGACGAGCTGCCCGAGGTGATGGGCAAGCTCGCCTCGGGGTCGCTCCCGGCGCTGTGCCACACGATCACCTACGGCCCGGCGGGAGCGCTGAGATGTTCGAGGTCACGGTCAGCGACCACATGATGATCGCCCACAGCCTGCCGGGTGACGTCTTCGGGCCGGCGCAGGCGCTGCACGGCGCGACGTACGTCGTGGAGGCGGCCTTCGCGCGGCCCGACCTCGACGCCGACGGCATCGTCCTCGACATCGGCCGCGCCCTCGAGGCCCTGAAGGGTGTGCTCTCCGACCTGACCTACCGCAACCTGGACGACGTCCCGTCGCTGGCCGGGCTCACCACCACCACCGAGGTGCTCTGTCGCGAGATCGCCGACCGGCTCGCCGCGCGCGTCCACGACGGCTCCCTCGGGGTCGGCGCCACCGACCTCGCCCGCATCCGGGTGACCCTGCGCGAGTCGCCCGTCGCCTGGGCGAGCTACGAGCGCACGCCATGAGAGACCTGTACGCCGTCCTCCCGGGCGCGGTCGACGACCCAGCCCGCCCCAGCGGCGGCAACGTCTACGACCGCCGGGTCCTCCGTGGCCAGGAGGCGCGCGGCCGCCGTGTGATCGAGCTTCCCGTGGCCGGAGCCTGGCCGACGCCCGGCGCCGACGACCTCGAACGGCTGGACGCGTCCCTGGCCGCGGTGCCCGACGGCGAGGTCGTCCTGCTCGACGGGCTGATCGCCTCGGGTGCCGCCGCCGTCGTGCCCCGGCACGCCGCGCGCCTGCGGGTCGTCGTGCTCCTGCACATGCCGGTCGGGCCCGACCGCGGCGAGGAGCAGGTGCTCACGTCGGCGGCCGCCGTGGTGACGACCAGCGTGTGGTCGCGCGAGCGCCTGCGGGGCTGGTACGCCGTCCCGCGGGTCGACGTCGCGCTGCCGGGCGTCGACCCGGTGGACGCCGGCCCGTCCCACCGCAGCGCCGCCGCCGGCACGTCGTTCCTCTGCGTCGCCGCCGTCCACCCGGGCAAGGGCCACGACCTGCTGCTTCGAGGCGCTGGCCGCGCTCGGCGACCGCGCCTGGACCCTGACCTGTGTCGGCTCCCTCGAGGTCGACCCCGACTACGTCGCGCCGCTCCAGACCCAGGTGTACGCCCGGTCCTGGGAGCGCCGCGTGATCTTCACCGGCCCGCTGACCGGGCCTGCGCTCGGCAGCGGCGTACGGCGTTGCCGACCTGCTCGTCCTGCCCTCCCGCTCCGAGTCCTACGGGATGGTCGTGGTCGAGGCGCTGGCCCACGGGCTGCCGGTCGTCGCGACCTCCGTCGGTGGCGTGCCCGAGGCGCTCGGCCGGGCGCCGATCGGCGCGCTGCCCGGGATGCTGGTCCCGCCCGAGGAGCCCGCGGCCCTGGCCGGTGCGCTGCGGGCCTGGCTCGACGACCCGGGTCTGCGCGAACGACTCAGCCACGCCGCGGCCGGACGACGGCCGACCCTGCGGCGCTGGAGCGAGACGGTCGCCGACCTCGACGCGGTGCTCGACCGGGTCGCCGCTCGGCCGATGCGCAGGTCGGGGGTCTCCCGATGAGACGACCTCTGGCCGAGTGTTCGCCTGGTCTGCGGTGCCCTGGTCCTCGCGCTGCTCGTCTGGCGGTTCGGCACCGGACCGTTCGCCGACGCGCTGCGCGTGACCACCTGGGGATCGGTCGCCCTGGCCCTCGTGTTCACCGCGGCGGCCACGCTGGCGAACGCCTGGCGCTGGCGGATCGTGGCCGCACCCTCGGCGCCCCGCTCTCCACGACCGAGTCCCTGACCGCGTACTACCGCTCCCAGTTCCTCAACTCCGCGCTCCCCGGCGGCGTGCTCGGCGACGCCCACCGGGGCATCCGGCACGGACGTGAGGTCGGCGACCTCGGCATCGGGTTGCGCGCCACGGCGTGGGACCGCGTCAGCGGCCAGGTCGTCCTGGCCGGGCTGTCACCCTCGCCGTCGCGCTCGTCCCGACCCCGCTCCGTCGGTACTCGATCGTCGCCGTGGCGGCCATCGGTCTGGTCGCCCTCGCCGGATGGTGGCTCGGCCACCGCCGCGGTGTGCTGTCGGTTCGTGGGCGGTGACCTGCGGGTGCTTCGGCGGCCGGCGGTCTCCGGGCGCCTCGCCGGGGCCTCGTGCCTCTCGACGGCCGCGTACGTCGCGATCTTCCCCGTCGCGGTGCACGCCGTGGGTGTCGACGCCGGGCCAGCCCTGCTGGTCGCGCTCGCGCTCGCCGTGCTGGTCGGCTCCGCGATCCCCTTGAACGTGGCCGGGTGGGGTCCGCGCGAGGGCGTCACGGCCGGGGTGTTCGCGCTGGCCGGTCTCACCTCCGCCGACGGGCTGACCGTCAGCATCGTGTTCGGCGTGCTGCTCGGCCGTCGCCACCGTCCCCGGGCTGGTCGTGCTGCTCGCCGATGTCGTCGTACGCCGTCGCCGTCCCGCGCCGACTCCGCCCGTGCGCACGCTGGAGGAGGCTCACCGTGGCTGACCGCCCGTACACGCTCCTGAGCTGCAGCATGTCGATCGACGGCTACATCGACGGCGCCACGGAGAGCCGGCTGCTGCTGTCCAACGACCTGGACTTCGACCGGGTCGACCAGGTGCGCGCCGGGGTCGACGCGATCCTGGTGGGCGCGACGACCGTGCGCAACGACAACCCGCGGCTGCAGGTGCGCGACGCCGACCGCCGACGTGCCCGGGTGGACCGTGGTCTGCCGGAGCAGCCGGTCAAGGTCACCGTGACGCAGCGGGGCCGGCTCGAGACCGTCGCACCGGTTCTTCGCCGACGACGGCAGCGACAAGGTGGTCTATGCGGCCAGTCGCGTCGCGGGTGACCTCGCCCAGCGCCTCGGCGACGTCAGCGAGATCGTCGACGCGGGCGACCCCGTGCGGATGGCCGACCTGACCACGGACCTGCACGCGCGCGGCGTCCACCGCCTCATGGTCGAGGGCGGCGGGGCGGTGCACACCCAGTTCCTCGCCGAGGACCTGGTCGACGAGCTCCAGCTCGTCGTCGCGCCGTTCTTCGTCGGCGAGCCCGGCGCGCGCCGCTTCGTGGGCGAGGGCCGCTTCCCGTGGAACCCCGGCCGCCGCGCGCGCCTGGCCGAGACCCGGCAGCTCGGCGACGTGGTGTTGCTGCGCTACGCGCTGTCCGAGCGGTTCGCGGACGCAGCCGACCTGGCGTGAGTCCCGGTCCGCCGGTGTGTCGTGGGCGCCGGGTCGGGGTCCTCGAGCACGAGGGCAAGGCCGGCGATGATCGCGACCAGCTCCGCGGTGGCGGCGCCGAAGACGTAGACGCCGGCCCACTTCTCGTGGGTGCCGAACAGGCCGATCGTGCTCGCCAGCGTGAACGCGCCCAGCGTCGCCAGGCCGAAGCAGGCGGTCAGCGCGCCCGGCAGCCAGTGACGCCAGCGGAGGAGGAGCACCGCGATCACCACGCCGGCGACGACGTTCACGAGGAACGCCGATCCGATCACGTGGACGTCGCGCATGCCGTCGAGCCAGAGCCAGCCGTGGATGGCCACGGACGTCAGGACGGCGGCGGCCGCCACGTATCGCAGGATCATGTCTCCCCCTTTGCCGCCCGTCGGGCGACTGACGGTGAGCACGGCGCCGGCCTGGTGCCGGTTCGGCTCCCGTAGGGAAAATCTTCGCCTATGAGAAGGCCCCATGCGGTGGGAACGCGTATTTCCTAGGCTGCGCCCGTGACGAAGACACCGCCGAGCGCAGCCGAGATCGTCGAGCAGTGCGCCGCTGGTGACACGTCACCCGGTGCTGAGGTGGCCACGTCGCTGGCAGCGATCGAGGCGCGCGACCCCGAGCTCAACGCGTTCTCCGTGGTCCTGGCGAACGAGGCGCGCGAGCAGGCGCGGTTCCTCGGGATCGGGCAGGGCGACACCCGCAGGCCGTTGTTCGGCGTACCCGTGGCCATCAAGGAGGAGCTCGATGTCGCCGGCTGCGTGACGACGTTCGGCGGCCGGGGAACACCACCCCCGCAGCGGCCGACTGCGAGGTCGTCCGCCGCCTCCGGGATGCCGGAGCGATCGTCGTCGGGAAGACGGCCATGCCGGAGTTCGGCGCCTTCCCGTACACCGAGTCGGTCGCGCACGGCCACACGCGCAACCCGTGGCGTACGTCGTTCTCGCCCGGCGGCTCGAGCGGCGGTTCGGCCGTGGCGGTCGCCTCGGGCATGGTGCCGGTCGCGATGGGCGGCGACGGCGGCGGCTCGATCCGGATCCCTTCGGCGTGCTGCGGCCTGTTCGGGCTCAAGCCCCAGCGGGGCCGAGTCACGAGTGCCCCGCACGCCCACCTGTGGTGGGCACTCGGCGTCACCGGCGCCCTCACCCGGACGGTCCTCGACTCGGCGATCGTGAACGACGTGATCCGCGGCCACCTCCCCGTCGACCGCTGGCAGGCGGGCGAGGTCGGCTCGTTCACCGAGGCCGCCGGTCGCGAGCCCGGCCGGTTGCGGATCGGGTGGAGCACGAAGCCACCGACGAAGGGGATCCGGCCGCACGCCGACCACGTGTCCGCCGTACGCGACACCGCACGGCTGCTCTCGGACCTCGGCCACGAGGTGCACGAGATCGACCCGCACTACCCCGACACCACCGCCGCGTTCGTGCCGCAGTTCTTCGCCGGCATCCGGAGCGAGGCCCGGGAGGTCGAGCACTACGAGCGACTCGAGCGACGGACCCGTGAGAGCTACCGCCTCGGCTCGTGGGTCACGCCGAAGGTCATCGACGCGGCGCTGCGGTCCACCGAACGGGTCTCCGCGAAGGCGAACCGGGTCTTCGACACCGTCGACGTCCTGCTCACGCCGACGATGGCGCAGCGTCCGCCGCGCCTCGGCATCCTCGACCGCACCGGCACCGTCCGCGCGTCGCTCAGGTCGCTCCCCGCGGTCTCGTACGCCGCCCTCTGGAACGTCGCGGGCAACCCCGCCTGCTCCGTCCCCGCCGGCACGGGCACCGACGGCCTGCCGGTCGGCGTCCAGCTCGTCGGCCCCACCGACGGCGAGGAGGTGCTGTTCAGCCTGGCCGCCCAGCTCGAGCAGGCCCGGCCGTGGCCCCTGGTGGCGCCGTCACCCCTGTGACCGGGCGTCGACGGCCCGGGCTGCCAGGACGGCGCGCTCGGCTTCGTTGCCGGTGAGGGATGCGGCGCGGTCGAACGAGTCGGCCGCCTCGCCGTGTCGGCCGGCACGCGACAGCAGGTCACCCCGGACGGCGGCGACGAGGTGCGAGTCCGCGAGCGATCGGTGGTCGGCGACGTCGGCGAGCACCGCCAGACCCTCCTCGGGGCCGTAGGCGCGGCCGTGGGCGACCGCGCGGTTGACCTGGACGACCGGGTTGTCGCCGAGCTGGGCGAGCAGGTCGTACCAGTCGGCGATGGCGCGCCAGTCGGTCTCCTCGGGGGTCGTGGCCCGCGCGTGACAGGCCGCGATCTGCGCCTGGATGACGTACGGCCCGATCGGCCGTCCGGAGGCGCTCAGGGTCATCGCCCGCTCGAGGGCGGCGAGCCCGCGGCGGATCATCAGCTCGTCCCAGAGCGAGCGGTCCTGGTCCTCGAGCAGGACCGGCCGACCCGCGGCGTCCGAGCGGGCATGCAACCGGGACGCCTGGAGCGCCATCAGCGCCAGCAGGCCGTGGACGTCGGGCTCCTGGGGTGCCACCTCGGCGAGCATCGCGGTGACCCGGATGGCCTCGGCGCAGAGGTCGGGCCTGCGTCCAGTCGTCGCCCGCGGTGGCGGCGTACCCCTCGTTGAAGATCAGGTAGAGCACGCCCATCACGTCGTCCAGCCGCTGCTCCCGCTCCCGGCCCGACGGGCAGCTCGATCGACTCGCCCTCGAGGGTCTTCTTCGCCCGCGAGATGCGCTGCCCGACGGTCGCGTCCTTGGTCAGGAACGCGCGGGCGATCTCGGGGACGGTCAGGCCGCCGACGAGCCGGAGGGTGAGCGCAGCCCTGCTCTCCGGCGAGAGCGCCGGGTGGCAGGTGAGGAAGATCAGCCGCAGCACGTCGTCGTCGATGTGGTCGACGAACGCATCGAGATCGGGCATGTCCACCTCCTCACGTTCCAGGGCCTGGCCGAGCTCCGTCGTACGACGGCGCAGGGTGTCGGCGCGCCGGAACGAGTCGACGGCACGCCGCTTGGCGGTCTGCATCAGCCAGGCCGCGGGGTTGTCGGGGACGCCGTCGCGCGGCCACTGCTGGAGGGCCGCGACCAGGGCGTCCTGGGCGAGATCCTCCGCCAGCGCCAGGTCGCGGGTCAGCCGCGTCAGCGCGCCGACGAGCCGGGCCGACTCGTCGCGCCACACCCGCTGGACGGCGTCCTGCGGGTCCTGCGTGGTCCCGGGCTCACTCACACGAGGAGACTAGGACCACCCTGTGACGTCACGATCCGGTCGGCGCCTCGTCGGGCTCGGCGATCCGGCGGATCTCCACCGCACCCTCCCAGCCCGGCCAGTGCTGCAGGTGGAGGTCGGCCATCGCCTGGCCCTCGACGCGCGCCTCTTCCTCGCTGTCGAACTTCATGATCGCCCAGCCGCCGATGACCTCCTTGGCCTCGGCGTAGGGACCGTCGGTGACGGTCAGGTTGCCGCCGCGTACGCGGAACTCGACGGCCTCCGCGGCGCCGTACAGACCGCCGCCGTCGAGGAAGGAGCCGTTGGCCACGGCCGCGCCGACGTGCTCGTCCATCGCCTCCATCAGGGCCTGCGGCGGGTTGGCCTCGGACTCGTCCATCTTGACGAAGCACAGGTAACGCATCGGTGTTGTCCTCTCGGTGGTGGTGATCGTTCGCCCGTACGTCGCACGACCGATCCGGATTTCGACATCGACCTCCGACTTTCTCTCACACCTCGTCACCCAGGGCCACCAGCAGCGCGCGGTACGTCGACTCGGGGTCGGTGCTCGGGATGCGGACCGCCGGGAAGGCGTCGAGCATCGACGACCACACGCGCAGTGCCTCGTCGCCCCCTTGGGCGTCCCAGGACTCGGTGGCGTACGCCGTCCACTCGTCCTCCGCCTCCTCGGCCCGGTCGCGAAAGCGTCGGACGGCTGTCTCGTGGTCGGCCGTGAGCAGCACGTGGACGTGCTCCGCACCGCCGTCGTGGGCCGCGGACACGAACCTCGCCAGCTGGTCGTCGCGGGCGCACAGCTGCGGGAGCACCACGTCGTGCCCCGTCGCGAGGTACGCCGTCATCAGGGCGAGCGCGGCCGTCCGGGCCCGTCCCGCGTTGTCGTCGTCGTGCTGCCAGCCACCGATCATCGTGCGGAGCACGTCGATGTCGCACAGCAGGACGCCCGTGTGCTCGGCGACGTACCGGCGCGCCAGGGTGGACTTCCCGATGCCCGGCAGGCCGTTGAGATGGACGAGGCGGGTCACTACGGCTCCGGGTCGGCGTCGGGGGAGAAGCGGTCGAGAAGCTCGTCGACGCGTCCGCTGGAGACCTCGCGGCTCGTCCCCCAGCCGGTGACGACGCAGATGAACCGATCGGCATCGAGCAGCTTCACGTCCAGGTCGGTGAGGGCCCGGACGGTCGCCGTACGCGGCACCTGGCGCAGCAGTGCGATCTCGCCGACCAGCTCGCCGGGGCCGACGGTGGCGATCCGCCGTCCGTCCCCGAGCACCTCGGCCTCGCCACGCTCGATGACGTAGCACCCCTCCGGCGGTACGTCGCCCTGCACCAGGAGATCGGCGCCCGCGGCGACGTGTCGAGGCTGGAGCCCGGCGGCGAGCTGCTCCAAGGCCGGCAGTGGGAGCGGGTCGAACACCGGAACGGTGCGCAGCAGGACGAGGTCCTCCTCCCGCGCGAGCATCGTGTCGTCGAGCCGTCGGAGGGAGAACCAGCAGATCAGCACCAGGGCCGGGCCGATCGCGCCCATCAGTGCCATCGCCTCGCGCAGGCTCGTCGACGACGCCAGACTGGCGGCCGCGACGGACCCGGCGCCCACGCAGAGGGCTCCGACGCTCTCGAGCAGCCCGTAGACCCGCCCCAGCACCCGTTCGGGCGCGAGCCGAGCGATGAGTGTGAACAACCCCACGTCCACGAGTGCGTTGCCGACCCCGATCAGGGCGAACAGCACGAGCGCCGCGGGCTTGCTCGGGGCGATCGCCAGCAGGACCAGGGGGAGTCCCCACGTGGCCACCCCGGTGCCGAACCACGCGGCGAGGCGCCGGTTCCCGACGTACATCAGGGCGAACAGGGAGCCGAGCACGGCGCCCGCCCCGACCGCGGCCGTCAGCGTTCCGACCCCGGGTTCACCCATGCCGAGCAGGTCGACGGCGATGAGCACGGTGAACACCGACAGCGCACCGCGCGTCAGCGTCTGAGCCGCGAGGAGCACGAACAGGACGCGCAGCTGAGGGCTTCGGAACGCGACCTCGGCCCCCCGGACGAGACCGCGCGCGATCGAGCTCCTGCTCACCTGGCCCTCCGGCTGCTCGACGGTGAGACCGAGGGTGACGACGGCCGCGAGACCGGCCAGGACCGCGACCGCCGTGAACCCGGCGGTCAGGTCGGCGACCGCCAGCAGCCCTCCGGCGATGGCCGGGCCGACGAGCGTGGAGACTGAATCGAGAAGGCCGCGGACGACGTTGGCGGACCCGAGCTCCGACGGCGTATGGCAGAGCAGTGGCAGCAGCGCGGAGTTGACCGGCCGGTAGAGGATCGCGGCGACCGTGGAGGCGATCGCGAGGACGTAGACGGCCACCGCCGGCCCGTCCGTCGCCACCAGGACGGCGATCCCGACGGCCGTCGCGCATCGGGTCGCGGCGACGAGGGTGAGCACGAGGTCCCGACGCCACCGATCGGCGAGTGCCGAGGCGAACGGCGCCAGCACGGCCGCCGGCAGCATCCGGAGGAGGGACACCAGGCCGACGGCTTTCGCTCCGCCCTGCTCGTAGGCGTAGACCGACAGCACGACCGTGAACGCCCACTCCGCGGTGCAGGCACCGGCGAACCCGAGCTGGATGCGACGGACGGCGGGGTTCTTGGCGCTGGCGGCGAAAGAACGCGTCGCCGCGTGGAGACGTCGCCGCGAGCCCTCCCCCACCCCCGCACCGTAGCCGCTCCTCCTCGGGGGAAGGAACATCTGCCGAAGGGCCCGCGCGGGATGCCTCGCCCGCCGATACTGGTGCTCGTGTGGGTCTATGTCGCGGTGTGGGAGGTGCAGACCGGCGAGGTGAAGCAGCTCGCGGTCGGGGACCGGGTCGAGCGACTCGGCGTCCGCGCGACCTTCTGGGACCTCGAGCCCACCCGTGCGGACGAGGGGTACGTCGAGCTCCTGGGTCCGACCCCGTCCGGTGACCAGTCGCCCTTCTACCGCCTCGTGGGCACGGTCGAGTGGACCTGCGAGCCGCACAGCCTGGTGGTCCGGGTCGGGACGTTCTCGGTGCTGGCCGAGCCGATGCCCGTCGGCCGCCCGGACGACGCCGAGACCGAGGGGCTGGAGCCGCTGATGCCCGAGGTCAGACTGCCCCAGGTCGGCGAACGAGTGGCTCTGGTGGCCGGGCTCTCCTCGATGTTGCACTACGAGCCCGACGCGTTCGGCTACCCCGACGTCAGCCGGCCGTGGACCGTGCGTGGGCTCAAGGTGGAGCACCGCGAGGTGGTGCCGTCGCCGGCGTACCCCGGTGGGAGCGAGCCGGGCCGCATCCTCCGCGTGGTGGAGATCCCGCGGATGCTGCGCTGGGCCGACGCGCCGCGTCGCGGACACGCGAGCTATGTGCTCGACCTCGCGCCGACCTCCTGACGTTCGACGCGGGGCGGTCTAGAGTTCCGCGCATGGGGGAGCGCCCTGCGCTGTTTCTCGGGCTGCTCGCGGATCAACCAGAACTCATCGCCGAGGTCGGCGTGCTCCGTTGGCGTGCCGCGGGCTCGGTCGGAACTCCGGGTCCGTGGATCGAGTCGACCGCCCGGGACGCCGGTCGCGAAGGTCTGCCCGTCACCTTGGTGGCGATGGACCTCGACGGTCAGGCGATCGGCGCCGTGACGCTGGGCTCCTCGGACGACGCCCCGGGAGTGTCGTGCGGTGGGCGCGCGCCGTGGGTGGTGCGGATGGTGGTCCGACCAGGTGAGCGCAACTGCGGCATCGGCCGGCTGATGATGAACGCCCTGGAGGACCTGGCGCGCGAGCACGGCCACGACCGGCTGTGGGTGGCCACCGGCGACGGCCAGGCCGACTTCTACCGCCGCTGCGGCTGGGCCGATGCAGCGGAGTCCGACGCTGCAGGAGGCGAGGCGTCCGTGCTCTCGAAGGAGCTCACCGTCGTCGCCTGAGCGTCGTTCTGGTGCGTACGGTGACCGGGTGCCCGACCGCCAGGTGTCCGTCGTCGTGCTCGCCGACCGCCCCGACCTGGTCGGTGAGGCGGGGGTGCTCCGCTGGACCGAGTGGGGGTACGACGACCCGACACCCGACGAGTGGATCGCGGTCACGCGGCGCGAAGCCGGTCGCGACGAGCTGCCGCTGACCCTGGTCGCGATCGACGCGGACGGCTCGGCCATCGGGGTCGTCGGCCTCGACACGGCGGACGACGCTCTCACGGCGGACGAACGGGACGGGCGCACGCCGTGGCTCGTCGGCATGGTGGTGCGTCGCGACTCCCGGTTGCGCGACGTCGGCCGGTCGCTCATGGAGGCGCTGGCGGACGTCGCCCGCGAGCACGGCCATGACCGGATGTGGGTCCTGACCGGCCCCGCCGCCGACTACTACCGCGCCTGCGGCTGGTCCGACGTCGAGCAGCTCGTGACGACCAAGGAGGGCCTCCCGAGCACCGTGCTCACCCGCGCCTTGTCCGGGTGAGGCGTCGCCGGCCTCAGCCCGCTGGATCCGCCCGGATCCCGCGAAGCCGAAGCTGGGCAGGATGTACCCGCGCCACACCTGCCGGAGCAGCGAGACGTGGAAGACCTGGGTCCCGTGCCTCGGCACCTAGGGGTTGAGAGCCCCATTTTCACCGCGCTCCCCACGGAGTCAGACTCGGACGATGACCGACGCGGTGACGGTGACGGCGTACCACCCGGACGACCGCGACGCGGTCCTCGCCCTCGCTCCTCGGTTGTGTGTCGGCGTGGCTCCCTGGCGTCCGGCTGAAGGTGTGCGGTCCGCCGTGCGGACCTGGTTCGAGGAGTCCCTCGAGGCGGCGGGGGAGGAGCACGCGGTCTTCGTGGCCCGCATGGCGGGCGAGGTCGTCGGCATGGTCGCCGTCGAGGAGCAGCGGCACTGGAGCGGAGACCTGGATGCGTACGTCGGCGAGCTCGCCACCGCCGAAGGTCACGAGGGTCGTGGCGTCGGGCGTGCCTTGCTCTCGCGTGCCGAGACCTGGGCGCGGGCTCGTGGGCTCACGCGCATCACGCTCGAGACCGGCGCCGCCAACGACCGAGCCCGGACGTTCTACTCCGCGAGCGGCTATCTCGAGGAGGAGATCCGCCTCACGCGTGTCCTGGCGTGAGCTTCGGTCTGGCTCCGTTGTTATTCGAGTCGTGGTCGATATCGGATCCAGTGTCGTGCGGCGCCGGGTTTGGGTGGTGGTAGGAATTCGGGTTTGTGGTCGTCGGGATTGAGCCGTATTTCCCAGGGTGAGTGGTGGATGACCCGGTGGTGATGACCACACAGTAAGACGAGATTGTCGAGCTTGGTTTCGCCGCCGGATATCCAGTGCAGGATGTGGTGGGCGTGGCACATCAACGGTGGCCGGTCGCAGCCGGGGAACGCGCAGTGCCGGTCGCGGATGACCAGGGCGGCCCAGATCGCGAGGGTGACCAGTCGTTTGGCGCGGCCGACGTCCAATGGCTCGCCTCTTGCTGCCGAGGACCGCGGGGATGATCTCGGCGTCACACGCCAGCCGCCGGATGGTGGCGACGGACAGCTCGTTGACGGCGTCGTCGGCCAACCCGGCCGGCTGACGCAGTGACGTCGAGGGTGGTGGTGACCATGAGCCGGGCGGGTGCGCCGTGGGAGTCGGGTGGCAGGTCGGTGTCCAGCGCGTGCTGAGCGGTCTGTCACCAGGGCGTCCCACATCCGGGCTCCGGCGTCGCGTGGGTCGTGGACCAGCTCTGACCGTCGTGTTCGTCGACGGCGGGTGCGGGTGCGGTCAGCGGCATGAGCGCGGCTTTGAGGAGGGCGCCGTCCTCGGCCGATCCGCGGCCCTTGACCCGGACTCCGCCGGCTCCGTCGCGCGCGATGGAGAGGTATCTGCCCAGGTGGGAGGCCCGTTCCTCGCGGTCCAGCTGCCGTTCGAGCTTCCGATCCACGGCGTCGGGGTCGACCACATGCACCAGATGGCGTCCGGTCCGGGCGAGGTCGGTGGCATCGAAGCTCCCGGCATGCTCGAGCAGGGTGGCTTCTCCCCGGGCTCGGACCGCCGGACCTGACGGCAGTGCGTCGACGGACTTCACGATGACGTCGGCCTGCTCGGGTGACACGGTGCCGGCGGCCATCGCCTCCCGGGTGGCTGCCAGGGGTCCGGTCAAGGCGTGGGCACGGGCCACGACCCGGCGGCCCTCGCCCTTGCGGAGCCCGCCGAGGTGGGTCAGCCAGTCACCGGTCGACCCGTAGTGAAGCTTCGCTTGCCGAGGTCGCGGTGCGTCGGCCTCGGCGACCGCACCGGCCTTGGACCGCGGCCAGCGCGGACCGGGCTTGCTCGACCAGCTCCACGGTCGCGACCAGGTCGTCGTCGGTCTGGTTCGTCCACCACGTCGCATCCAGATCCCGCACTCATCCACCATCCGCGCAGCACAGCCGCGGGGCTGGGCTGGGGGTGGAGGTCCGAGATCGACATAGGAATATCGAATCAGAGACCACCGACACTCAGACCGGTTATCCACAGGAATATCGGGCCCATTCCTGAAAAGAACATGAGAATTCGAGGACCGGCGACTTTCAGCGAACCCGGACCAAACTCCACGCGCCAACCGGAAGCCGGCAACGGCGGCCGGGGACCAAAACCCGGCTCCCTCTATTCAGCCAAAGACCGCAACCACCCACGAGCCGCAACGTACGGACGTTCTGCCGATGGTGGTTTCGAGACGGTCGCAGAGCGACCTCCTCAACCACCGGAGACGCGGCGACCCTTTTGCAAACCCGGACCAAGACTCCCCGCGCCCACCGGAACCTGGCGACGGCGGCGGGGGACCAAACCCGGCCCGCCCTCTATCTAGCCAAAGACCGCGACCACCCACGAGCCGCTACGTACGGACGTTCTGCCGATGGTGGTTTCGAGACGGTCGCAGAGCGACCTCCTCAACCACCGGGAGCATCCGACCTCCTCAACCACCGGGAGCATCCGACCTCCTCAACCGTCGAACGCAGGATCAGCTGGCCTTCTTCTTCGCCGCCTTCTTCGCGGGCGCCTTCTTGGTGGTCTTCTTGGCCGTGGTCTTCTTCGCCGGCTTCTCCTCGGTCGACTCGCCGCGCGCGGTCTTGGCGGCGTCGACGGAGCGCTGGAGCGCGGCCAGGAGGTCGACCACCTCACCGGAGGACTTGGTCGACGTCGGCGTCTTCTTGACCTCGCCGCCCTCGATCTTGGTCTTCACCATCTCCTCGACGGCCTCGGCGTAGTCGTCCTCGAACTCGCTCGGCTCGAAGTCGCCGGCCAGGGTCTCGACGAGCATGTTCGCCATCTTGACCTCGGCGTCCTTCACCGCGCCGGTCTCGACCGAGAAGTCGGGGGTGCGGACCTCGTCGGGCCACATCATCGTCTGCATCACGATCACGTCGTCCTTCACCCGCAGCACCCCGACGGTCGTGCGCTGCCGCAGCGCGACCGTCACCACGGCCATCCGGTCGGCGTCCAGGAGTGCCTGCCGGAGCAGGGCATACGGCTTGGCGCCGGTCTTCTCCGGCTCGAGGTAGTAGCTCTTCTCGAAGAGCATCGGGTCGATCTGGTCGCTCGGCACGAACTTCTCCACCGAGATCTCCCGCGAGGACGTGCTGGGCAGCGCCGCCATGTCGTCGTCGGTGAGGATGACCATCTCGCCGTCCTCGGTCTCATAACCCTTGGCGATGTCGGCGTACTCGACCTCCTCGCCGTCGATCGCGCACACCCGCTGGTACTTGATCCGGCCGCCGTCCTTGGCGTGCACCTGCCGGAACGACACGTCGTGGGACTCCGTGGCGGCGTAGAGCTTCACCGGCACGCTGACGAGCCCGAACGACACCGCGCCCTTCCAGATCGCACGCATCCCATACCTCCGTGGCTCGTCGATGTGTCCGCTGTCACCTTAAGTATTGAGGAGCAACGCCCCGAACGCACGCGCCCTGGAGGCGTACGCCGGAGGGCTGCTCCCTGTGACCTCGGTCCCAGCAACCGACAGATTCCCGCCTGGACAGCCGATCACGCCACGGATTTCGTCGTTCACGAGTCGTGATTGCGACGGATCTCCGGTTACCGTCGAGTCGAACACTGCAACCAGCATCAACGGTTCCGGGTACGCCGAGTCCTGCCTCCCCGGGCGACCGTCCACCGAACGACTGGCCCGATCCGGGCCGACGTCGGGGCAGGAGTGGGGGACCCACCATCGGGGTCCCACCGATCCCTCGGGGTGAAGCCGCCGTGCGCGGCCGGGCAACCTTCTTCGCCCGAACCCGACAGCTCACCTCACAGGCGTGGGAAGGAAATCCATGCCCCGCACCCCTTCGGCGTACCGCGCCGCCCTGCGCACGGTCACGCGACCGCCCGCACGGCTCCTCGGCCTGCTCGCACTCCTCCTCGGAGTCACGGTCGCGACCGTGGCCACGTCCGCGACGGCCTACGCCGCACCGCATCGCGCGACCCACCACGGCCGTCATCACCATCATCACCACCACGCCGGTGCGCACCACCACCGGCACCGCGCCCACCGGCACCACCACTCCGCGCTCGGCCGCTCCGCCGGCCGGGTGGCGCACGCGATGGGGATCGCCGTCGCCCAGCGCGGCAAGCCCTACGCGTACGGCGCAGCCGGTCCCGGGGCCTTCGACTGCTCCGGTCTGACGTCGTTCGCCTACCACCGCGCCGGCTTCCGCGGGATGCCGCGCACCGCCGCGGCGCAGGCCGGCTTCGTCCGGCACATCCCGCGCGACCGGATGCATCGCGGCGACCTGATCTTCTTCAACAGCGGCGGTCACGTCTACCACGTCGGTCTGTACGCCGGGTTCACCCACGGACGCCGGTGGGTGCTGCACGCGCCGTACCCCGGCCAGCGCGTCCACCCGGAGCCGCTGTGGACCAACGCGTGGTTCGCGGGCACCCTGCGCTACCGCTGAGCCAACCCGACGCGGCGGGTCAGACCAGCTCGGTGAGGTGGGCTCGGCTGGCGGGTCGCTCGTACGGCTCCGGCCAGACGTCCTCGAGCCGGGTGATCCGGCCGTCGGAGCCGAAGGTGAAGAACGTGATGCCGACCATGTGCTCGTCGCCGACGGTGAAGTCGAGCGTGCTGACTCCGCCGTCGGCGTCGGCGATGATCCGGCGTACGACGAGGTGCCAGTCGCCGGGGAACTCGGAGAAGAACCGGACGAAGGCCGGCTTGCCACGCACCCGCTCGCGGGTCTGCTCCATCTCGTAGACCAGGTCGTCGGCCAGCACCTCCGCCAGCCCGTCCCAGTCGCGGGCCTCGGTGGCCGCCCAGAACCGGCCGATCGTCGCGGCGTGTTCGCTCATGTCCGCAGCCTGGCACCGCCCACGGACACCCGAGCCGTCGATCGAGGAAGGTCGCTCGGCGACCGTCACGAGACCACGGCTGACAGGATGAACGGCATGCGTCCCATGCTCGCGACCCGCGGCACGCACGTGCCGGTGGGGGACGAGTGGCAGCACGAGGTGAAGTGGGACGGCATGCGCGTGCTGGTCGACGTCAGCGGGGGAGCGGCACGCCTGTTCAGCCGCAACGAGATCGACGCGACGGTGTCCTTCCCCGAGCTCGCCGAGTTCCCACTGCGCGACGACGTCCTGCTGGACGGCGAGGTGGTGGCGTTCGCGGACGGCGCGCCGAGCTTCGCGGCCCTGGCCGAGCGGATGCACGTCTCCCGCGTCGATCGCGCGAAGGCACTGGCCGAGCGCATCCCCGTCACACTGCTCGTCTTCGACATGCTCGGCCTCGCTGGGCGTGACCTGCTCGACGAGCCCCTCGGCGTACGCCGACAGGTGCTCGAGGAGCTCGACCTCCAGCACGACCGGTGGCAGACGCCACCGGTGTACGACGACGGGCAGATGCTCTTCGACGCGACGTACCAGCAAGGACTCGAGGGCATCGTCAGCAAGCGCGTCACCAGCCGCTACCGGCCGGGCCAGCGCAGCAAGGACTGGCTGAAGTTCGCCCATCGCCGTCGCGAGTCGTTCGTCGTCGGTGGCTGGCGACTCGAGACCGACTCGCAGGACCGGCTCGGCGCCGTGCTGGTCGGCCAGCCGAGCGCCGACGGTCTGCTGTACCGCGGTCGCGTCGGCAGCGGCATCGCCGGCCGGAAGGCCGCCGTGCTCCGCGAGGTGCTGGCCGGTCTCGTCCGCGACACCACACCGTTCGTCGACGAGGTGCCGAAGATGGACGCCCTGGGTACGACGTGGGTCGAGCCGGTCCTGGTCGTCGACGTCGAGTCCCTCGGCCCGTCGGCCCAGGGCCGCATCCGCCAGCCGTCCTACGTCGGCACCCGTGCCGACCTGACCCCGGAGGACCTGTCATGAGCAAGCTCGGGCTGCTGGCGGTCGCGTTGGTCGCGACCGCCCTCGCCGTACCTGCGCCCGCACACGCCGACGTCACCCACGTGACCCTCGACGGCGTCCGCGTGGCGCTGCACGAGCACACCCGGCAGGTGGTCACGGTGAACCACACCCACGGCTACCACGCCCGCGTCGGCTACTGGGTCGAGCGCGACGGCCGCTGGACCCGGCTGTACGCCGTGCGCGACGGTCGCATCGGGTACGGCGGCCTGGTCGCTCCGAAGAAGCGTCATCAGGGCACCGGCACCACGCCGTCGGGGACCGTGAAGCTGATCTCGGCGTTCGGCAGCCATGCCCGCGCCACGTCGTGGGACCTGCCCTACCGCCGCATCCGCAAGGGCGACTACTGGGTCGAGGACAACGGCTCGCGCTACTACAACCGCTACCGGAACAAGGCGCAGGGCGGGTTCCGCTGGTGGCTCCCGACGAGCCGGGAGAACGGCTCCGAGCGGCTCCGCGACTTCCCGGTGCAGTACGAGTTCTCGATCGTCACCAGCTACAACCGCGCGCAGGTGCGGCACCGCGGCGCCGGCATCTTCCTTCACGTCAACGGTGACGGTGCGACCGCCGGCTGCGTCAGCGCACCGCGCTCGTTCCTGGTGCGGATGATGCGGCGGCTCGACCCGGCCAAGGTCCCCGTCATGGCGGTCGGCAGATGACGCCGAAGGGTGGCGAGGAGGTCCGGGTCGAGGTCGACGGGCACACGCTCTCGCTCTCCAACCTGGACAAGGTCCTCTACCCCCGCACCGGCACGACGAAGGGCGAGGTCCTCAACTACTACGCGCAGGTCGCGCCGGTGATGCTGCCGCTGCTGCAGGATCGACCGGTCACCCGCGTCCGCTGGCCCAACGGCGTCGAGCGCGACCGCTTCTTCGAGAAGAACGCCCCCGCCGGTACGCCGCGCTGGGTGCGCACCGCCGACGTCCCGACCACCGGATCACGCGGCGAGAGCCGGCACGGTGACCGGCTCGTGTTCCCGATCATCGACGACCTCGCGACCCTCACCTGGGCGGCCAACCTCGCCGCCCTCGAGCTGCACGTCCACCAGTGGACGGTGGACAAGAAGGGCAAGGTGCGTGGCGCCGACCGGCTCGTGATCGACCTCGACCCGGGCGAGGGTGCCGGCCTCCACGAGTGCTGCCAGGTCGCGCTGCTGGTGCGCGACAAGCTGAGCGAGCGGAAGCTCGACGCGCGCCCGGTCACCAGCGGCAGCAAGGGCCTCCATCTCTACGCCCACCTCCCGCGTCGGCAGGACTCCGACAAGACCTCCGAGACCGCCAAGACGATCGCCGAGGAGCTCCAGGCCGAGCACCCGAAGCAGGTGACCGCGACCATGACCAAGGCCAAGCGCTCCGGCAAGGTCTTCCTCGACTGGTCGCAGAACGCCGGCTCCAAGACCACGGTGTCGCCGTACTCCATGCGCGGTGTCGAGCGCCCGCTCGTCGCCACGCCGGTCACGTGGGACGAGGTCGAGGAGGGCGCCGAGGATCCCGTCGGCCTCGACCAGTTCCGCTACGACGAGGTCATCCGTCGCGTCCAGGAGCACGGCGACCTGTTCACCGAGTGATCCGGTAACCCCTCGTTACCATCCCGTGGATCGACTGTGTGTCAACCGTTGCAGTGTCTTACGTAGCGTGGCGGTGCCCGGTCACCAGCGATCTCCATCCCGCGTGGTACCGGAGGCCGCCGACCGCCGGGGGGTGGGGTCGGTGGGCCCGTGGATCCGCCCGTAGTCCCCGCTGCGGGCGGGCCCACGCACCCTCCGCCCCCCGTTCGGCCGAGCCTCGTGCCCCGTTCGGACCATCGGACACTGGTCGTTCGACCTCCGAAAAGGGCGTCCGAGCCGACCTATGCTCCGGACATGTCGCACCGGGTACTTCTCGTGGAGGACGAGACGGACATCGTCTCGCCCCTCGTGAAGACGCTCGAGCGCGAGGGGTACGCCGTCGACCAGGCCACCACCGGCAAGGACGCGATCTCGAAGGCCGTCAAGCACGAGCACGACGTCGTGATCCTGGACCTCGGCCTGCCCGACATGGACGGACTCGACGTCTGCCGCCGGCTGCGCGACGCGGGCTACCAGGGCGCCGTCCTGATGCTGACCGGCCGCACCCGCGAGCTCGACCGCGTCGTGGGGCTCGACGCCGGCGCCGACGACTACCTCGCGAAGCCGTTCGGACTGGCCGAGCTGCTCGCCCGGCTCCGCGCCCTGCTCCGGCGTACGACGGTCCGCGTGGCCGCCACCCCGAGCGAACGCCGGCTCCTGCTCGACGTCGACGCCCACCGGGTGCATGTCGGCGACGACGAGGTGGCGCTGACCGGCAAGGAGTTCGACGTCCTGGCCGTCCTCCTGGCCAGCCGCGACAAGGTGGTGTCGCGCTCCCAGCTGATGGCCGAGGTGTGGAGCGAGGGCTGGTACGGCTCCACCAAGACACTGGACGTCACCATCGGCCGCCTCCGGCAGAAGCTCGACCGTGCCGGCACCGCCGAGCACGTCGTCACCGTCCGCGGCGTCGGGTTCCGGCTCGAGAGCTAGACCTGGGCCAGCATCCGGTCGACCGCCGCCCGGGAGTACCGCACCATCGCCGCGTCGACCCGCTTCCGGTCGCCGGTGAGCAGCAGGTCGTGGAGGAGTCCGCGCGCCATCGCCAGGTCGAGGCTGGCCTGGGCGCGGGCCTCCCGCTTCGCGACGCCGCGCGCCGTCCACATCGAGGTCAGAGCGTCGAGCCAGGTGGTGACGAGTCGCTCGCGCACGTCCACGGCGTACGGCAGTCCGAGCATCGCGTGGCTGGTCAGCTCGAAGAACAGCGGACCGTAGACCAGCGCGTCCTCGGTGACCAGGTGCCAGTAGCGCAGGCCGGCGTCGAAGGGGTCCTGATCGGTCCTCGCCTCCTCGATCATCCGGGCGAGCGTGTCGCGAGCCCCCTGCTCGACGGTGTCGACGACGGCCGCGAGCAGCCCGTCGCGCGAGCCGAAGTGGTAGATCAGCATCCGGTGGCTGGTGCCGATCGCCTCGGCGAGGCCGCGCAGGCTGGTGTCGCCGATCCCGTGCTCGGCGAAGTGCCCGATCGCCCCCAGCAGCAACGCGTCCCGACCCGTGCGGGACCGGCTCCGTCACGCGGTCGTCGACTCCGCGGCCACCGCGGTCAGGCGGGCGCACTCGAGGTCGACGTACGCGCGCGACTTCCGACCCAGCAGGACGCCGAGCACGCCGGACGCCCAGCCGGTCATCTCCAGCTGCAGGGTCAGCCGGCTGCCGCCGGTCGGCTCGTCGTCGACCAGGTGCCGCCCGACGATCCGTACGCCGGGCTGACGCGACTCCCACGCGAACACCCGGCCCTCCTCGAGCTCGGTCACCGTCCAGTCACCGGCGGCCAGGCCCTTCTGCTTCACATGGACGGTGTCGCCGAGCGTGAGCTCGCCCGACCCTGTCCGGCGTACCTCCTCGTAGACCTCGATCCACTCCGGCCACTTCTCCACGTCCGACAGCACCGCCCAGAGCCGCGCCGGCTCGGCGGAGGTCGTCGTACTCGTCTCGTATCGCATGTACCAAACGGTACAGTGGGAACTCGTCGCAGGCAAAACGGTTTCCGGGAGTCGCGGTGGCGTACAATCCTCTCATTGTCGACATTAGACACGCCCCCACCCCAAGGAGTACTCGTGACTGACTCGGGTCAACTGGCTCCCTTGCGGCTCGAGAGCACCCCGGTGCTCGTGGCCGACCGGCTGCGCGAGGGCATCCTCGACGGCACGTTCCCGCCACGCACCCAGCTCTCCGAGGTCGCCCTGTCACAGCAGCTCTCGGTCAGCCGCGGACCCATCCGGGAGGCGATGCAACGCCTGCTCCAGGAGGGACTGCTGCGCGGCGAGCGCAACCGCGGCGTCTTCGTGGTCGACCTCGGAGCCAGCGACGTGCGCGACATCTACCTCGCCCGCTCGGCGGTCGAGCGCACCGCTGCCTCTCTCGTCGTCTCCGCGGGCACCGACGAGGACTTCGAGGTCCTGCAGTCGATGGTCGACAACCTGGCGGCGGCCGTCGACAGCAACTGGGTCGGGCTGACCGAGCTCGACCTGCAGTTCCACCTGGCGTTGGTGGCCGCGGCGGGGAGCCCCCGACTCGATCGGATGTTCCGCACCCTGATGGCCGAGTCCCAGCTGTGCATCGTGCGGCTCGAGCCTTTCTATCCCGGGCGTGAGGAGGTCGTGCACGAGCACCAGGCGATCCTCGACGCCATCCGTGCCCGAGACCTCGGCGAGACGGACCGCCTCCTGGCCGCGCACATGGACATCTCCGCGTCCCGGCTCGCGACCGCGGAGCAGCCCGCTGCCGACGAGTGACGTCGTCGGGTCGCGGACCTGCCCGCGTGGCTAGCCGGTTTGTGTGCTGAAGCGGCCGACGGTCGCGTCGTCGATCGCGTCGCGGTCGAGCTCCATCCCGAGCCCGTTGCCCTCCGGTGCCCGGACGACTCCGTCCTCGACGACGA
Organism: uncultured Actinomycetota bacterium; assembly: GCA_963812055.1. Classification (GTDB taxonomy): domain Bacteria; phylum Actinomycetota; class Actinomycetes; order Propionibacteriales; family Nocardioidaceae; genus Nocardioides. The sequence continues at coordinate 40,785 of CAWEUA010000025.1, read as the reverse complement.
TCGGTGTCGTCGTCCCGAACGCCCAGGGCTCGACCGGGTAGGGCTGCTCGTAGAAGCTGCCGATCCCCAGGCCGAGGATCAGGTGCAGGTCGATCGCCTGGATCACGGTCGTGCCGTAGCTGCAGAGCTCGACGTCGAGGTCGAACGCCCTGGCCAGGGCCGCCGCTTCCTGCACGTGGCCGACGCCGCCCTCCAGGGTCTGGGTGCGGACGGCGGACCACGGATGCACCGCGAGCGCACGCGCGAGCTCGCGCGGATCGTCGATGAGTCCTCCGGCCGGGACGACGGGCGTCAGGATCGAGCGTCTCAGGCTGCGGTAGCCGTCGAGGTCGCGGTCGGGGAGGGGCGCCTCGAACCACCGGATGTCGAGGTCGTCCAGCGCGCGCCCGACCAGCGTCGCCCCCCGAAGGTCGTAGACGGACTCGGCGTCGACGATCAGCTCGAGCCCGGGGAAGGCCGCGCGGGCCCGCGTCACCGCGTCGACATCGGTGACCGGGTCGCCCGAGAGGTGCAGCTTCGCGGCCCGGTAGCCGGATGCCTCGACCTCGGCCAGAAGGGCGAGGAGGGTCTCGGGATCGGCCTCGAACGGGAGTGACGCGTACGCCGCGACCTCGTCCCGCGCGCCGCCGAGCAGCCGGTGGAGAGGCAGGCCGGCGTGGCGCCCCATCAGGTCCCAGCTCGCCACCTCGATCGCGCTCACCGGCACGTGGCGGGAGGCCGACGGCAACCGCGACGCGGCCAGCGCGGCGATCGCCGACGGCTGCAACCCGTCGCAGCCGACCAGGGCCGGGACGACCGACCTCAGGGCCTCCAGCGGTCCCAGGTCGAAGGACCCGAAGGAGTCGGACTCGACCGCACCGACACCCAGCCGATCGTCCTCGGTCGTGATCAGCACGAACGTCACGGTGGTGTGCACCGCCGGCAGCGCGTCGGTGAACCGGACCGCCGGCATCCTCGGTCCGGCCGCGATGACCTCGATGCTCGTGATCGCAGACATGCCGCACCCTCCACCGACTACCGACCGACTACCCACCGACTACGCTGGCGCCCGCGATCGTCTGATCGCCGGATTGTCGACACTAGCAGCGAGGACGGCAGCGATGGGCACGAGGCGGCGCGCACGGACCGAGACGACCCGGGAGACGATCTACGTGGACGGCCGGTGGATCGCGTCGACCGGCACCGACACGATCGCGGTCATCGACCCGACCACGGCGGAGCCCATGGGCACGGTGCCCGCGGGATCTGCGGCTGACGTCGACGCCGCGGTGGCGGCGGCGACCACGGCGTTCGCGGGATGGTCCGAGATGCCCGCGGCCGAGCGTGGTCGCTACCTGGTGGCGATCGCCGAGGGACTGGAACGCCGATCCGCCGAGCTCGCCGAGCTGATCGCGCTCGAGGTGGGGATGCCCGAGGACCAGTGCGCCGAGGAACAGATCCCGGTCGAGGACTTCCGGATCAACGCCGAGCTGGCGACGAGCTTCCCGTTCGAGGAGACGGTCTCCGGGGCGAGGGTGCTGCACGAGCCCGTCGGCGTCGTCGCGGCGATCACGCCCTGGAACTACCCGCTCAGCCAGATCGCGGCCAAGATCGCGCCGGCCCTCGCCGCGGGCTGCACCGTCGTGGTCAAGCCGTCGGAGGTCGCTCCCCTCAACGCCTTCGTGCTCGCCGAGATCGTGGACGAGGTCGGGCTCCCCCCGGGCGTGGTGAACCTGGTGAGCGGCGACGGTCCGACCGTGGGCGAAGCTCTGGCCGGCCACCCGGACGTCGACATGGTCTCGTTCACGGGATCGAGCCGGGCCGGCCGGCGAGTCGGCGAGCTCGCGATGCAACGGATCGCCCGGGTGACCCTGGAGCTCGGGGGCAAGTCGCCGTTGGTGATCCTCGACGACGCGGACCTCGAGCAGGCCGTGACGTACGGCGTGCACGACTGCTTCGCCAACTCCGGTCAGGCGTGCAACGCGCTGACCCGGATGCTGGTCCCTCGGGAGTCGGCCTCCGATGCTGCGGCCCTGGCCGCTCGGATCGCCGACGGCTTCGTCGTGGGCGACCCGCTCACCGCCGAGACCCAGCTCGGCCCGGTGGTCTCCGAGGCGCAGCTGGAGCGGGTGCGCGCCTACATCGGGCGGGGCGTGGCAGAGGGCGCCACCTTGCTGACCGGTGGCGCCGACGCCCCACCGGAGGTGGGAACCGGCTACTTCGTCCGCCCGACGGTCTTCGCCGACGTCACCCAGGACATGACCATCGCGCGCGAGGAGATCTTCGGCCCGGTGCTGGCGGTGATCGCCTACGACGACGAGGCGCATGCGATCGAGATCGCCAACGACAGCGACTACGGCCTGTGGGCCGGCGTGTGGTCGGCGAGCCACGAGCGGGCGGAGCGGGTCGCGCGTCGTATCCGCGCGGGAGGGGTCGCCATCAACGGCGCCGAGGCGAACGGCTGGTCACCCTTCGGCGGATACAAGCAGTCGGGGCTGGGGCGGGAGATGGGATCGTTCGGCCTCACCGAGTACCTCGAGGTCAAGGCGCTGGTCGACTGAGACGCCGGTCAGTCGGGCAGGTCGACGAGGGTCGGCACACGGGGTCGGAAGTAGCGCCCACCGCGGGCCTGCTTGCCGACCAGCTCGTTGGCGAACAACCACTCCTGGCGTGGCAGGCGCACCAGCTCCACGACCTCGAGGAAGGACTGGGGTCCGAAGTCCTGGTCGTCCTCGTCGTCCTCCCAGGTGTCGTCGTCCTCGTCCTCGTCGTCGCGGTCATCGGCGTCGTCCGCACCTGCGGGGGCGGGAGCCGGTTCCGGCGCCGGGACCGCGTGCTCCGCGGTCCACGACGCGGGGAGTCCTTCGGGCCAGGGCGATCCCGGCTCGTAGGCGACGCGCCGGACGAACGTGGCGCGCCACGTCGCCGCGGAGATCTCCGTGTCGGCCTCGTCCGTGGGCATCACCAGGACGGGTGCACCGGGAGCGGTCGTGTCGAGGTCGCCCGGCCCACCCGCCGGCAGGACGACCCGCTCTTCCTGGGTCTCGAGCGCCGCCTCCAGGTGGCGCAGCGGGATCGCGATCAGCAGCGCCTGCTCGTCCATCACGAGGAGATTCCACCACACAGCGGGTTGACCGAAGACAGTCGGATTTGTAGATTGTCAACAGTTCACACTCGACCTACCGCGGAACCGCGGCAATCAAGGAGGACCCCGCATGGCCATGGATGATCTGGATCTCGGTGCCCGCGAGGACGGTGTGGGCCGCCGAGGTGAGGTCGGGCGCCGCGGCTTCGTCAGGATGGGCGTGATCGGCGCCGCGATGAGCAGCGCCTTCGTCATGCAGACCGATCCGGCTCTGGGTGCCGCGACGATGGCACGGCGTACGACGAGCACGGCGGCCAAGGGCGCCGGACTGGTCAAGGCCGGCCCGGAGCTGGCGCTGCCTCCCGGTTTCAGCTACCACACGTTCGGGGAGTTCGGCTCCGCGATGAGCGACGGCTTCATCACCCCGCCCATCCACGACGGCATGGGCGTCTTCGACATGGGCAACGGCAAGCTGCGGCTCGTGCGCAACCACGAGCTCGGTGAGGGCAATGACATCCCGGCCGGCACCGTGATGGGCGTCCCGCACACGGCGTACGACCGCAAGGCCCCGGGTGGCACGACCACCCTCGAGGTCGACGCCGACACCGCTGAGCTCCTCGGCTCCTGGGTGAGCCTGAACGGCACGGACACCAACTGCGCGGGCATGCCGACGCCGTGGGGCACCTGGCTCACCTGCGAGGAGACGGTGGTCGGCACCCAGGACGGCCGGAAGAAGCCGCATGGCTACGTCTTCGAGGTCGACCCGGCCAACAACGAGCCCGTCCTCACCCAGCCGTACCGCAAGCTCGGCCGCTTCCTGCACGAGGCCGGCGCGGTCGACCCGGAGACCGGCGTGGTCTACCTGACCGAGGACGAGGGCCCCGACGGCTTCTACCGTTTCGTGCCCGAGGAGATCGGTCACCTGCGCAAGGGCGTGCTGCAGATGCTGCGGGTCAAGGGCCAGCCGCGCTACAACACGATCACCGGCCAGACCGTGGGGGTTGTGCTCAACTGCGACTGGGTCACCATCGACGACCCGGACCCGAAGAGCGCGGACCACGACGCGTCGGCGGTCTACAAGCAGGGCCGGGCGAAGGGTGCGGCGAAGTTCCTCGGTGGTGAGGGCGCGACCATGCGCGACGACTCGGTCGTCTTCGGGTCGAGCGACGGCGGCGACGTCGGGCGCGGTCAGGTGTGGCAGTACACGCCGCGCAAGAACCACGGCACTCTCGACGAGCGTGGCGACCTGGAGCTGCTCTTCGAGTCCGAGGACAAGAGGCAGCTCGACGGCCCCGACAACATGTGCACCAGCCCCGGCGGAGCGATCGTCATCGCCGAGGACGGGAACATCGTCAACAACTACATCCGGGCGCTGCTGCCGAACGGGAACCTGATCAACGTGGCGCAGAACCTGGTCGGCATCCAGAAGCACTACCTCGAGGCCTCCGGCAAGATCTACGACCCGACGGTCCCCGACGACGGACCGTCGGCCGGTGACGGCATCGGTTTCGGCGAGTTCGCCGGACCGCGCTTCAGTCCCGACGGCAAGTGGCTCTTCGTCAACATCCAGGTCCCGGGCATCACATGTGCCATCACCGGCGACTGGGAGGGCCTCGGACTGTGAGTCCGGGATGAGCCGCGTGCCGACTCGACGCGGCTCATCCTTGGCATTGTCAACCATCCGGCCACGACCTAGCGTCACCCCGACTGTCTGCACGACCGCCAGCACCGCGAAAGGACCCCACGTGTCCCACCTCTGGCTCGGCCACCATGAGAGGGTCACGGCCTTTTCCGACCCGGACGGTACGGCGCGCCAGGTCGCGTGTTGGCGCGCCCGTGTCTCGCACCCGCCGCAGACCCTCGGTTTCTGAGACGGACAGCCGTCATGCCCAGCAGAACGATCGAGATCGTCGGCGTCAGCAAGACGTTCGGGACGAACACCGTGGTCGACGACCTCGACCTCGCCATCGGTGACGGGGAGTTCTTCTCGTTGCTCGGACCCAGCGGCTGTGGCAAGACCACGACGCTGCGGATGGTCGCCGGCTTCGAGCGGCCGACATCCGGATCGATCATGCTGGGGGGCTCGGAGATCACCCATCAGGCCCCGGCCAAGCGCCCGCTGAACATGGTGTTCCAGGACTACGCGCTGTTCCCGCACCTGACCGTGGGGGAGAACGTCGCGTTCGGGCTGAAGGTCAAGCGGCTGGGCAAGGACGAGCGCACGGAGCGGGTCGCCGGGGCGCTCACGACCATGCAGCTGAGCGGTCTGTCCGAGCGGCGGCCGTCGCAGCTGTCCGGCGGGCAGCGTCAGCGGGTCGCCCTGGCGCGGGCGCTGGTCAACCGCCCGCAAGCACTCTTGCTCGACGAGCCACTCGGTGCGCTCGACCTCAAGCTCCGCAAGGAGATGCAGGCCGAGCTCAAGGAGGTCCACCGCGCCACCGGGACGACGTTCCTCTACGTGACGCACGACCAGGAAGAGGCGCTGACCATGTCCGACCGGATCGCCGTGATGCGAGACGGCCGGGTGGAGCAGCTGGCAGACCCGCGCACTCTCTACGAGAGGCCGACCACCGCGTTCGTCGCCGACTTCATCGGTACGTCCAACCTGTTGGTCCTGGACCAGCCGGCCACGGTCGAGTCGTTGCTCGTGGCCACCGTCGGCGACGGTGAGCGACTGACAGCCGCGGTGCACGAGCCGCTGACGGCACAGCGCGCGCAGATCACGGTGCGCCCGGAACGGATCAGTCTGCACTCCGATCTCCAGGTGAGCCTCCCCGACACCCACGCGCGGGTGCGCGGCCAGGTCGTCGACGTCGTGTACGTCGGCTCGACGACCCATGTCTCGGCGGTGATCGCCACCGGGGAGCGGCTGGTGGTCCACGTGCTGAGCGGCAACAGTGCACTGCAGGGGATCGAGCGTGGTGTCGACGTACTCCTGTCGTGGGCGCCGGACGGCGCACACGTCATCGGCCCGGTGCACGCACCGGCCACATCCGCGGACGACGAAGGGCAGGGACAGTGACGACGACCCGGAACCTCCGGCTGGCGACAGCCGGCCTGGCAGTGCTGGCCCTCGGCCTGGCGGCGTGCGGCTCGGACGGCGGCTCGGACTCGGGCGGCAAGGGCGGCGCGCCGTCCGGAACCCTGCACACGTTCACCTACTCCGACACGGTGGCGGACTCCAGGATCGCCCACTTCAAGAAGGCGTACCCGGACGTCAAGCTCGAGACGGCCACCTTCGAGAGCAACGACGAGGCGGCCGCGAAGATCCGGGCCGGGTTCCGGGCCGACGTCATCGAGCTCTGCCTCGACGAGCAGGGACCGCTGGTCGACGCCGGGATGCTGGCGCCGATCGACACGTCCCGGCTCACGCACTGGGACGACCTCGACCCGACGTTCCGCGACGCAACCGGCGTCTCCAACGACGGCGAGGTCACCATGGTGCCGGAGGAGGCCGGTGCGGTCGGCCTGATCTACGACCGGGACGCGTTCCCGAACGGCGTCGACTCGTGGGCCGACCTCTTCGATCCGCAGTACAAGGGGCGGGTGGCGATGGACGGTGGCTACTGGCTGCCTCCGATCGCGGAGTGGGCGTTGGCCCAGGGCAACCAGGACCCGATGAACCTCGACGACGACCAGGTCGAGGAGGCGAAGAACGCGCTGAGCCAGCTGCGCGACGACGGCCAGTTCCGGGCCTTCGCGCAGTCCGACTCGGACATGGCCAACATGTTCAAGTCCGGCGAGATCATCCTCTCCGACGGTGGTCGGGCCACGGCGGACGACATTCAGAAGGGTGGCGGCAACGTCGCCTGGGCGCTGCCCAAGGAGGGCGCGCTCTCCTGGGTCTGCGGTCTGGCCATCAGCTCGAAGGCCGACAACGTCGACGCGGCGTACGCGTTCATCAACGACGCCACGTCACCCCCGACGCAGGCCCTGTTCGGCAACAGCGGGTACGTGATGATGAACCCGAAGGCCGTGAAGCTGGTGGAGGACCACTACACCGAGATGGCCGACCCCCGGAGCCTCAAGGGTGCCTATCCCGAGACCGCACCGGAGAACGCCGACACCTGGCGCAAGGCCTGGCAGGAGGTGAAGGCCGGGTGAGCCATCGGCTCCGCCCCGGGGACGTCCTGGCCGTCGCGCTCGTCACCGTCGTCCTGGTGGTCCTGATCGGGCCGATCGCCCTGCTCACGGCCTTCTCGTTCAACGACTCCACGATCATCTCGCTGCCCTTCGAGGGGTTCACGCTCGACTGGTACCGGATGGCGCTGAACGACCAGGGGGTCCGGGACTCCCTGCGCTACTCCGTCATCGTCGCCGCCATCGTGGCGCCGTCCTGCGTGATCCTCGGTACGGCGTCCGCGTGGGGCATCACCCGTTTCCGGTTCCGAGGGCGGGGATTCTGGGCGGGGCTGTTGGGCGCGGTGCTGGTCGTGCCGTGGTTGGTGATCGGCGTGAGTGGCCTGGTGTTCTTCGTCTACCTCGACGTCGAGCTGAACTTGAAGACGATCATCCTCATGCACATCGCGGTCACCTTCCCGCTGGTCACCGCCCTGGTGTCGGCGCGGTTGGTGCGCTTCGAGAGGTCACAGGAGGAGGCCGCCATCGACCTCGGGGCCTCGCAGTGGCAGCTGATGACCCGAGTCGTGCTGCCTCAGCTCACGCCGGCGCTCGCGGCGTCCCTGATCTTCGCCTTCGCCTGGTCGTTCAACAACTTCGAGATCAGCTTCTTCAACGGCGGCTACGAGGAGACCTTCCCGGTCTGGGTGTTCTCGGACCTCCGTCGTTCGTACAACCTCCCCATCGTGAACGCGATCGCCACGCTGGTGTCGGCGGTCCAGGTCGTCGGCGTCTACCTGCTCTATCTGCTGATCAAGTGGCTGGGCAAGCGGCGAGGCAGCGGTGACGACCTCACCTCGTTGGTGGCGGGAGGCCGGGGATGAGCATCGTCGCCGACCCGGTGCTTCCCTCCGGTCCGGAGGCGGCAACCACCACAGGCCGTTCGCGTGCGGGCGCCGGGCGGCGGTGGCTGCCCGGGGTCTACCTGACCGCACCGATGCTGGTGTTGATCGTGCTGTTCCTGGTCCCGATGGTGATCCTCTTCCTGATCAGCATCGGCCTCGGCATCGCCAACCAGGACAACGTCTGGACCTTCGACCACTACACGGAGCTCTTCTCGGACCCGCTCTACTGGCACGTCGCCAAGACGACGGTCGTCATCGCCACGTCGGCGATGGTCGCGCAGCTCATCGTCGGCGTACCTCTGGCCTACATCATGGCGTTCAAGGCGGGCAGGTGGGAGCTGCCGATGGTGCTCGGCCTGGTCGTGCTGGACGGGCTCAACCCGGTCGTCCGCATCTACGCGTGGCGGATCCTGCTCGGACGCAACGGGATCATCAACGGTTCGCTGGAGTGGGCGGGCATCATCGACAAGCCGATCGACGCCCTGCTGTTCAACAACTTCGCCGTCATCGTCGTGCTGTCGACGAGCTGGATCACCTACACCGTGATCCCGATCTACGCCTCGATGAAGGCCATCGACGCGAATCTCTTCCAGGCGGCCGCCGACCTCGGGGCCGGCTGGTGGACCATCATGCGGCGCATCCTCCTGCCCTTGTCCGCGCCGGGGATCTTCGTCGCGATCCTCCTGGTCTACATCCCGCTCTTCACCGACTTCGCCACTCCCACCATGGTCGGCGGCACCAGCGGGTACATGCTCGGTCAGGCCGTCAACGACCTGATCCTGACGCGCGGTGATCTCGCCGGGGGCGCGGCCCTGAGCTTCGTGCTCCTGGTCGCATCCGGTCTGGTCGCTGCGGTGGCCTACCGCCTCTCGCGGATCAGCCGCCTGGAGTCCTGACCTCCGCCGTCACTGCGGCGCAAGCCCGAGGCTGGTCGGGGTCCAGGTCGATCCGGAGTGACCCGCGAACCGCCGGCCGGACATCGCGGCGATGTCGGCCTCCATCGCGGCACCCTCGGCCAGGTCGGCGAGGATCTCGCCGATCGCCGGCGAGTACTTGAAGCCCTTGCCCGAGTCACCGCACGCGACGACGACCGAGTCGACCCGGTCGATCACGAACCAGCCGTCGGGCGAGTCCGTCCAGCAGCACACGAGCTCGTCGACCACCTCACGACCCGGCGACGGGAGGATGCGGTCGGCCCGCGCGACGATGTCCCTGGTGCGCGCCGGGTCCGGGGTGCGGTCGTCGTCGCCCGGCAGGAGCTCGCGCAGAGGACTGTCGATGCCGATCTTGTACCCGACGCCGGGAGTCGCCATCGCGTAGACGCCGGCACCCTGGTCGGTCGGACCGTCGAAGAGGCAGGGCAGCGCGTCGTACGCCGACGACCCCACGTGGCCGAGGTGGACGACCTGCTCGAGGAAGGCCCGCAGGGGCACCTCGAGCCCGATGCCCGGCAGCAGGTCCGGCGTACCCGGCCCGGCACACACCACGACGGCGTCGGCGTGCAGCACTCGGCCGTCGTCCAGGGCGATCTCCGTGCCCGAGGTGGTCGCCCGCACGGAGGTGACCTCCGGCCCGAACCACGAGATGCCTCCGCCCCGGTCGAACAGCTCGACGTAGCCGGCGATGGCGTCCGCGGCGAGCAGCGCGCCGGCCTCGGGGAACCACAGTGCGTCCCGCTCGTCCGGCCGGAGACCGGGAAAGAAGTCCGCGACCGACGCTCGAGGGGACGAACGTGTGGTCCACTCCCTCGGACTCGACCGCGCGGGTGATCTGCGCCAGCGCCGCGTCCGCGTCCCGCCAGATCACCCCGGGGCTGGTGCGCAGGGGACGGCCGAGCCGCCCTTCGAGGCGCTGCAGAGCCTCGACCGCACGCCGGCCGAGCCTGATGGCCGCGGGGTCGGGATCGGCGACGCGCCACAACCGGGTGGGGCCGCTCGACGACGACAGCGGGTTACCGGGCCGATGGCGGTCGACGAGGGTGACCTCGTGGCCGCGGCGTACCAGCTCGGCGGCGGTGGGGAGCCCCCAAGCGCCCGCTCCGATCACGACCACCCGCACGCGACGACCGTATCGTTCCGGGGAACGGATTGTCGACAGCAGATTGTTGACAATACGGCCTCTGCGTCTCCTAGCGTCTCGACGTGTGGGAGTCGCCGGTTCGTACGACACCGTCGTAGTCGGGGCCGGGCACAACGGGCTCGTCGCGGCGTTCTACCTGGCGCGCGCCGGACGGAAGGTGCTCGTCGTCGAGCGCCGCGAGATCGTCGGCGGTGCCTGCGTCACCGAGGAGTTCGCGCCGGGCTATCGCGCGTCGACCGGCGCCTACATCCTCAGCATGCTGCGTCCGGCGATCTGGACCGATCTCCGGCTGCGCGAGCGGGGCATCGTGACCGACGACGCCGGCCCGTCCCTGAACCTGTTCCCCGACGGCGCCGACCTGCTGCTCGACGACGACCCGGCGGAGGCGGCGCGGGCGGTACGCCGGTTCTCAGCCGCCGACGCCGTGGCCCTGCCGGAGGTCGAGGACCAGCTGCTGCGCCTGGCCGGCCTGCTGGTGCCGACGTTCGACCTGACGGCGTTCAACGTCGGCGACCTGCACCGGCGAGACAGTCGCACGCTGATGTCGATGCTCCGGAGCGTGGTCCGCAGCCGCAGGGACCTGGACGAGGCGCTGTTCCTGCTGACGACGTCCGCCGACCACTACCTCAGCGAGCGGTTCGAGTCGCCGTACGTCAAGGCGGCGCTCGGCTGGCACTCGATCAACGACAGCCTGAACGGCCCGGGCACCCTCGGTACGGCGTACGTCCTCCTGCACGACCACGTCTCCCACGAACCCGGTGGCGGACTGCGTCGCTGGGGCTTCGTGCGGGGCGGCATGGGGCAGGTCACCGTGAAGATGGCCGAGGCCGCTCGCGAAGCCGGTGCCGAGATCCGCACGGGCGTGGGGGTGCAGAGCATCCTCACCCAGGGCTCCGGCGAGAACGTCTCGGTCACCGGGGTGGCGCTCGATGACGGCACGACGGTGTCGAGCGACATGGTGCTGTCGGGCGCGGATCCGAAGCACACGTTCGAGACCCTGTGTGACCCGGCGGACCTGCCGGACGACTTTCTCCGCGCCGTGCGCAACATCCGCTCGGACGGGACCAGCATCAAGATCAACCTGGCCCTCGACCGGCTCCCCGCTGCGGCGGCTCAGCCCGGCGCGGGACCTCAGCCGTACCACCACGGAGTCCTGGAGCTGGGGCCGACCCTCGACGTCCTGGACCTCCAGCAGGCCGAGGCGCGAGCCGGCATCGCGGCTACCGGAGCGCACATCGAGATGTGCTTCCCGACCGTCCACGACCCCTCGCTGGCTCCCGAGGGCAAGCACGTCGCCACCATCGACATCAACTCCCAGCCCTACACGCTGGCCGAGGGTGACTGGGACTCGATCAAGGAGACCGTCGCCGACCGGGTCCTCGAGGAGCTCGACGGCTACTTCCCGGGGATGTCGTCCTCCGTGCTGCATCGCCAGGTCCTCTCACCCCTCGACCTCGAGCGGGTGCTCGGGCTGACGGGCGGTCACGCGCTGCACGGAGAGATGGCTCCGGACCAGCTGTTCATGAACCGTCCGGTGCGCGGCTACGCCGACTACCGGACACCGATCGCGGGGCTCTACCTCTGCGGGGCGGGCACCCACCCGGGTGGCGGCGTCAGCGGGGCGAACGGGCGCAACTGTGCCGGGGAAGCCCTCAGTGACCTCCGCCGCGGGCCGAGGTGGCTCCGCCAACGTCTCGACAACAGGAAGCGATGACCATGAGTGAGCTGTGGCCGAAGGTCGAGACCCCGCTGCCGGGTCCGAAGAGCCAGGCGCTGTTCGATCGGATGGACAAGGTCGCGGCCGCGCCGCTGCAGGACCACGACGAGGTTCCCTTCGTCGAGGCGCGGAAGGTCGGCTACGTGATCGAGGACGTGGACGGCAACGTCTTCTCCGATCTCGTCTCCGCCTGGGGCGCGTCCCCCTACGGCACCCCGACCCCCGGTGTCACCGAGGCGGTCGTGGAGGCGCAGCGCCGGTACGGCATGGAGATCACCGACTACGTCCAGAACGACGTGGCGATCGAGCTGGCCGAGAAGCTGGTGGGGATCGCACCTCCCGACATCACCCGGGTCATGGTCTCGCTCAGCGGCACCCTCGCGGTCGAGGCCGGCGTCAAGCTGGCCCGTGAGGCGACGGGCCGCCCGATGATCCTGGTCTTCCACGGGCAGTACCACGGCGAGGTCACCTACCTCACCGCGAGCGTCTCGACCGACCTGGCCGAGGTGAACAGCGCCAACTCGGCGTACGTCGGTGGGCTGGTGTTCGCGCCGTACCCCCAGCAGTTCCGGGCGCCGTTCCACCGCGGGCCCGGCCCGTACGACGACACCCTCTACATGGACTTCATCGAGGAGTGGCTCCTCGTGCACCAGGTGGAGCCGGAGCAGATCGCGGGTGTCCTGATCGAGCCGGTGCTCGGCGAGGGCGGGATCCACATCCCGTCGGCGGCGTTCTGGGAGCGGCTGACCGCGGCCTGCCAGCGGTGGGGCTGGAAGCTGATCCTCGACGAGGTGCAGACGGGCATGGGTCGCTGCGGCACGCTCTTCGCGGGTGAGCACTGGGGCCTGCGACCCGACATCCTCCTGCTGGGCAAGGGCATCGCCGCCGGCGGACAGCCGATCGCCGCGGTGATGGCCACCGAGGAGGTGATGGCCAACACCGACGTTCACGGTGGCGGGACCTTCGCCTGGACACCCGCGGCCTGCGCCGGAGCGTCGGCGGGGATCGACCTCCTGACCAACGGCGAGACGCTGGCCAACGTCGCCCGCATCGAGGAGTCGGCCCGGCGGATCCTGACGCCGCTCGTGGACGAGGTGCCCCAGGTCGGCGACGTCCGGATGCTCGGTGCGTTCATCGGCATCGAGTTCGTGACCGACAAGGAGTCCATCAAGCCGGCCCCGGAGTTCCATCGGGTGGTCCACCAGGAGTCGGTACGCCGAGGGGTCCTCGGCGTGACCCAGCTCGGCAAGTGGGTCTACCGGATGCAGCCGCCCCTGACCATGCCCATCGACCTGTTCGAGTGGTCCTGTCAGACGGTCGCCGACGTCATCCGGGAGGTCGCCGCCGACCCGCCGCCCGAGGCCAACAGCCTGCTCGATCGCGCGATCCCGGACGGTGGCACGCGCCGGCGGTGAGTGGGACGGACGACGCGTTCGACTGGGCGCGTGACCTGCTGGTGGACCTGATCGAGATCCCGTCCGTCAGCGGTGACGAGCACGCGATCGCCGAGCGCCTCGAGGGGGTGGCGCGTGGGCTCGGGCTCCCGGTGCGACGGCAGGAGGTGCCGGGCTACGGGCCCAACCTGCTCATCGGCGCCGAGAACGCGTCGCTGATGCTGACCGCGCACATGGACACCGTCCCCGCTGCCTGGGAGTGGGACGGTCGCGCGCTCGTCGACGACGACCTCGTGCACGGACTCGGCGCGGTGGACGACAAGGGCTCGGTCGTGGCCTGCCTCCTCGCCCTCCGCCTCGTCGCCGATGCGGGAGCTGACCTCGCCGAGCTCTCCGTCTCGGTGGGTCTGACGGTCGACGAGGAGGAGGACGGGAACGGCTCCATCGCTCTCGCCGCGCTCGCCCGGCCACGTCATGTCATCGCGCTCGAGGGCACCGAGCTCGAGATCTGCGTCGCGGAGGCCGGAATCCTGCAGTGCGTGATCGTCGTACCGGGTCGCTCGCATCACGGGTCTCGCCCCGAGCTGGGGGACAACGCCGTCCACAAGGGGTTCGAGCTGGCCCGGGAGCTCCTCGCGCTGGAGGTGTTGAACCGGAAGCATCCCGAGGTGCCCGACGGGATGGACAACGCTGCCTTCGTCCAGGAGTTCACTGGGCGGCTCGGACCTGTACGTCGTCCCGGACTCGGCGCGCCTCCTCGTCGTGGTCCGGCTGGGCGCCATCGGCGAGGCCGCCGAAGCGCAGCGCGAGCTCGAGCAGCTCTGCGCACGCTGGGGCGCGACGTTCGAGCTGATCGAGGCGGTCGACCCCGTGCTGACCTCGCGCCAGGCCCCGGTGGTCACGTCTCCTCGGTGACGCCGTCCGCCGAGTCACCTCGCGCGAGCCGGTCCACGCCGCCATGCCGTCGTGGACCGATGCGCACAGCTTCGCCGAGGCCGGGTCCAGTGTCGTCGTCTTCGGTCCCGGGACGCTGCGCTATCGCGCACCGACCGGACGAGCACATCGACGTCCGGCAGATCGTCACCTCGGCGCGCATCCTGGCCGACGTGCTGCTCCGCAGCCGCGAGCTCCAGGGGCAGGCGGTGACGCCTTCGTGAGCCCGGAGTCTCCGAGCGGCGCGAGCGGTGCGCCGGTGTCCGCTGACCTGATCGTCCGCAACGCCGCGATCTGGAGACATCCGGACGCGACGGCCCTCGCCGTGCAGGCGGGGCGGGTCGTCGCGGTCGGAGCGGAGGCGGACGTCCTCCGGCGCGCCAGGTCGCGGCACCACCGTCGTCGACGGGGGAGGTGCCAGCCTGTTGCCCGGCTTCCAGGACGCCCACGCGCACCCGCCGATGGGCGGGGTGGAGATGCTGCGCTGCGACGTCAGCGGCGCGACCTCCGTCGACGAGGTCATCGCCATCATCCGGCGGCACGTACTCTCCCTCGGCGACGACGAGTGGCTGCTCGGCGCCGGCTGGGAGTTCTACATCATGGGCGACCGCCTCGACCGGGCGCTGCTCGACGAGATCGCGCCCGACCGGCCGGCGTACTTCGTCAGCGGTGGTCGCCACGACGCCCTCGTGAACAGCGTGGCGCTGGAGCGCGCCGGGCTTCACGACGGATCGCCCGATCCCTCACACGGGAGGCTCGGACGGCGCGCGGACGGGACCTTGTCCGGCGTCCTGCACGAGGGCGCCGCCATCGCCATCCAGACGGTGCTGCCGCAACCGACCCAGACGGACTACGAGCAGGCGATCCTCGCCGCGCAACAGCACTTCCACGCGCTCGGCGTGACGGCGTGGCAGGACGCGTGGACGACACCCGTGACGTTGGCGGCGTACGCCGACCTGGCGCGCCGCGAGGCGCTGACGGCCCGGGTGGCGGCCGCGCTCTGGTGGGAGCGCGACGAGGGTCCGGAGCAGATCGACCGGTTCGTGGAGCAGCGCCGAGACGCGACGTTCGGGCGCCTCACGGTCCCGGCCGTGAAGATCATGGTGGACGGCACGACGGGCAACCAGAGCGCGGCGGTGCTCGAGCCCTACGTCGACCCCGACGACGGCCGGCCCCGCGGGTACGGGGACCTCTTCCTCTCGCCCGAGGATCTCGCCCACGCGGTCGCCGAGCTGGACGCACGAGGCTTCGGGGCGCACTTCCACGCCATCGGTGAGCGGGCCGTCCGCGAGGCGCTGGACTCCGTGGAAGGCGCCCGCGGCCGCAACGGCCCCACCCCCGCGCGGCACCACATCGCGCACGTCTGCCTGGTGCACCCCGACGACGTCTCACGCTTCGCGGCTCTCGACGTGACGGCGAACCTCCAACCGTTGTGGGCCGAGCTCAACGACGAGCTGATCGGGGAGAACCAGCACCTCGGCGACGAACGCACGCAGTGGTGGTATCCGTTCGAGAGCCTGCGGCGTGCCGGTGCCCGGCTCGCCGGTGGCAGCGACTGGCCCGTGAGCAGCGCCGATCCGCTGCTCGGGGCCTATGTCGCCGTGCACCGGATCGGGCCCGGAACGACCGATCCGGGCCAGGAGGTGCTGATGCCCCACGAGCGCATGTCCGTGGAACACATCATCGACGCCTACACGGCAGGATCGGCCTACGTGAACGGCCTCGACGGCCTGACCGGACGCGTCATGGTCGGCGCGCTCGCCGATCTGGTGCTGCTCGACCGTGATCTGCTGCTGGCCGAGCACGATCCCGCGACACTGGGCCGAGCGCGGCTGACCCTCGTCGACGGTCAGCCGGTCTTCGACCCCGAAGGCCTGGCCTCCTAGTGGTTCTCACGAGTGGAAGAGTGGACGATGTCGCCATCGCATGACCTGACGCCCGACGATGCCCCGCGGGTCAGCGGGCCGGTTCCCGGTCCGCGTTCGCGTGCCGAGATCGAGGCCCAGCGCGCCGTCTTCTACGCCGGACAGACGCACGGCAGCTACCCGTTCGTGGCCGCCCGCAAGTCGGGGTGGCTGGTGGAGGACCTCGACGGCAACGTGTTCGTCGACCTGGTCAGCTCGTCGGCGTCCGTGCCGTTCGGCGCCGGGCGTGCGGACCTGGTCGACGCGGCCAGCGAGCAGCTGCTGGCCTTCGGCAACGAGGACAGTCACGGCGTCACGAACCCGCTCATGTCGCAGCTCGCCCGTCGCCTGATCGACGTCTCGCCGGCCAGCCTGACCCGGGTCGACCTGGCGTTGAACGGCACCGAGGCGGTGGAGTCCGCGGTGAGGTTCATGCGCCGCGCGACCGGACGACCGCTCATCCTGGGCTTCTACGGCGGTTACCACGGGGAGTCGACCACGACGGCCGGGCTGGGCGCCGAGCACCACGAGATCGGGCAGGGGGTCCGGGGCCTCGGTGGCGGCTTCGTGCACGCGCCGTACCCCCATCCGTACCGGACGCCGTTCGCACCACCGCGTCCGGGCGGCTCGGGTGACAGCACCATCGACTTCATCCGGGACCAGATGCTGTTCCACGCCGTCGACCCGACGGAGGTCGCAGGGGTCGTGATCGAGCCGGTCCTCGGCTCGGGCGGCGTCGTCGTGCCGCCGGCGGGCTTCTGGACGGCGCTCGAGGCGCTCTGCCAGGAGTACGGCTGGCTGCTGTGCCTCGACGAGGTCAAGACCGGGTTCGGGCGGACCGGGCGACTCTTCGCGGCGGAGCTCTGGGACCTGCAGCCCGACCTGATGTGCCTGGGCAAGGCGATGGGCGGTGGGGTGATGCCGATCGGGGCGGTGCTCGGGACGGACGCCGTGCTCAACTCCTTCGACGACGTGTCGACGGGCAGCACGTGGGCCTGGCTGCCCGCTGCGTGTGCGGTGGCCATGAGATCTCTGGACGTGTTCGAGAACGAGGGGGTGCTCGAGAACGTCCGGGCGCTCCACGAGGTCGCCGTCGAGGTGCTCGCGCCGTTGACCGATCGCTACGAGCAGGTCGGCGACGTCCGGGTCCAGGGGTGCTTCATCGGGATCGAGGTGGTCGCGGACAAGGCCTCGCAGAACCGCGCGGCCGACCTCCAGGAGGCGCTCGCCGCGGCGATCCTGGCGCGCGGGATCCTGGTCGACTCGAGCACCACCACGCTCAACGTCCAGCCGTCGCTGGTCATGGACCCGGCAGCGCTGCGTCCCGCGTTGGGACTGGTCTGCGACGCCGTCGAGGAGGTGCTCGGCGGCTCCGCCCGATGAGCTCGCCGAGGTCCTGACCGGCGGCGATCAGCGACGCCGGCGACGCTTCGCGTCGCGGAGGACCTCGCGGGCGGCGTTCCGGCCGTTGGCGCCGCTGACCCCACCGCCGGGATGCGTCCCCGCCCCGCACAGGTAGAGGCCCTTCAACGGCGTGCGGTACTTCGCCCACCCTCGCACCGGCCGCATGAAGAGCAGCTGGTGCGGAGCCATGTCGCCGTGCAGGGCGTGCCCACCGGTGAGTCCCATCACCCGCTCCATGTCGAGCGGGCTCAGCACCTGCCGGTGCTCGACGAGGCCGGACAGTCCCGGGAAGTACTGCTCGAGCTGCGCGACCACCTCGTCCGCCCGCGTCTCCTTGATGTCGTCCCACGTGCTCTCGCGCAGGTGGAACGGCTGCGAGTTCACGTCGATGGTCGCGATGTGCTTGCCCTCCGGCGCCAGCGACGGGTCGTGGACGGTCGGGAAGCACAGCTCGACGTGTGAGTCCTTCACCGCGATGCCGTACGCCGCCTGGGCCTGCTGCAGGTCGATCTCCGCCGTGAACGGGTTCACCTCGATGATCCCGCGGTGGTACGGCTGGACGCCGTCGTGCGGCTGGCCCTTGGCATGGGGCAACGCCGACAGGCCGAGGTTGATCTTGATGCTCGTGCCCATGCAGCTGTAGGCCTCGGACGTCGCGGACGAAGTCCTCGGGGAGGTCCGCGTCGGCACACAGCCGCAGGAACGTGCGCTTCGGATCGGCGTTCGACAGCACCCGGGCGGCCCGGATCTCCTCGCCACTGGCCAGCCGGACGCCGACGGCTCGATCACCCGTGGTCAGCACCGAGTCGACCTCCGCGTCGCAGCGGATCGGTCGCCCCGGCCTCGCGCGCCGCGTCGGCCATCTTCTCGGTCAGCACGCCCATGCCACCGCGCACGAAACCCCACTGGCGGACGCCGGCGTCCCCGGCGTCGCTGGCGTGGTCGTGCAGCAGGACGAACGCCGTCCCGGGCGTCGACGGCCCGGCGACGCTGTCGTTGATCGCGTGCCATCCGAGAGCGGCCCGGACGTGCTCGCTGTCGAACCGCTCGGCGAGCACCTGCCCGGCGCTCGACGTGAACAGCTGGATGAGCGTGTTCAGGTGCGCGCGGTTCTTGGCGGCCAGTCGCCCCATCGTCGCCAGCGTGCGCGCGTCGTCGAGGCCCTTGGCGCGCGGGTCGGGCGCCGTCATGTCGAAGATCGGCATCACGGCCTGGGCCGCGTCGTGGAGCTCGTCCTCGAAGACCGGCAGCGCCCGGGCGTCGCCGGGCGAGAACCGCTTGGTCGCCTCGACGTTCGCCTCCATGTCGTCGCCGAGCAGGTAGCTCGCGCCGTCGGGGTAGAGGTTGAGGGTGGGGCCGGCGGGATCGACGACGATGCCGCGCTCGACCAGCCGCATGTCCTGCCAGATCGCCGGTCGCAGCATCGACAGCACGTAGGCGCCGGTCGAGGCGCGGTAGCCGGGAGCGAACTCCTCGGTGTTGCAGGCACCGCCGACGAAGGGCCGGCGTTCGAGGATGAGCGTGCGCAGGCCGGCGCGGGCGAGGTAGAAGCCGGCGACGAGCCCGTTGTGCCCGCCGCCGACGATCACCGCGTCCCAGGGGCGTTCGCTCATATGACGTACACCTTGCGCAGGGTCTTCCTGATCTCCCACTCGGTCACTTCTCCGGAGTTCAGCCGGACCAGCGAGCCGGGTCCGATCTCGACGACCTCGCCGCCGGCGAACCGGATCGTCCCCTCGCCCTCGAGGACGACGAACACCTCGTCCTTCTCCACGTCGCGGACGGTGCCGGGGGTGATCTCCCAGATGCCGACCTGGACGTCGCCGATCGTCATGACGAAGACCTCGGCGGTCGTCGGCGTACCTTCGACGATCTCGTCGGCCTCGAGGTCGTACGCCTCGAGCGGCTCGACCCTCGCGTCCACGTGCCGGGTCGTCGGTCCGGTCATCGCGGCATCACGGCCCCGCGGCAGGCGGGCGCGACCTGCTCGGCGTAGAACGCCAGGTAGCCGCGGGTCACCGTCGGCGGGCGCGGCACCAAGTTCGCGCGGCGGGTGGCCAGGACCTCCTCGGGGACGTCGAGGTCGAGCCGTCGCTGGTCGAGGTCGATCACGATGCGGTCGCCGTTCTCGACGAGCGCGATCGGGCCGCCGTCCTTCGCCTCCGGCCCGACGTACCCGATGGCCGGGCCGTGCGTGGCTCCGGAGAAGCGGCCGTCCGTGATCAGTGCGACCGACTCCGAGAGCCCCATGCCGACCACCGCGGAGGTCGCGCCGAGCATCTCGCGCATCCCCGGGCCGCCGCGCGGCCCTTCGTTGCGGATGATGATCGCCGTGCCGGCCTCGATCGCGCCCGCGAGCGTCGCCTCGATCGCCGACTCCTCGTCCTCGAAGACCCGCGCGGTCCCGGTGAAGCTCCACATCGACTCCGCGACCCCCGATGCCTTGACCACGGCGCCGTCCGGCGCGAGGGAGCCACGCAGGATGAAGATCGCGCCCTCGGGCGAGATCGGGTCCTGGCGGTGGTGCAGGAGCTCCGGGTTGAGGTTCTCGGCGCCCGCCGCGATGTCGCCGGTGGTCTTCCCGGACACCGTCATCGTCGACCCGTCGACGAGGTCGCCGAGCTCGCGGAGCACGGCGGGTACGCCGCCGGCCGCGCCCAGCTCGGTGACGCCCCAGGGGCCGCTCGGCGCCAGCTTCGCCAGGGTCGGCGTCGACCGTCCGATGCGGTCGATGAAGTCGAAGTCGAGCTCGATGCCGGCCTCCTTCGCCATCGCGATGAAGTGCAGGACCAGGTTGGTGGAGCCCGAGACCGCGAGCGAGACGCGCAACGCGTTCTCGAACGCCGCCAGGGTCAGGATCTGGCTGGGTCGGACGTCCTCGCGGATGAGCTCGACCGCGCGCATCCCGGTGTACTTGGCCGCCCGGAGCTGGTAGTTCGTCCCCGCGGGGATCGTGCCGGTGCCGGGGAGTGACAGACCCAGCGCCTCGGCGTAGATGCCGGCGGTGTTGCCCGAGGTGAGCGTCGCCCCGGCGCCGGGGCCCGGGAAGAGGAGGTCCTCCCACTGCCGCAGCGTCGCCTCGTCGATCTCGCCGCGGACGACCTGGCCGACCCCGTCGTACACGGTCTCCAGGAACAGCTTCTTGCCGCGGTGCATGCCGGGCTCGGTCGGGCCGGCGTACAGCAGGATGGCGGGCAGGTCGAGCCGGGCCGCGGCCATCACCATGCCCGGCGTGGGCTTGTCGCCGCCGGTCAGCAGCACCAGGCCGTCGACCCCGTGACCCTCGGCCATGAGCTCGACCGAGTCGGCGACCACATCGCGACTGGGCAGGACGTAGCGCATGCTGCGCGCCGCGAACGCCTCACTGTCGGTGACGTGGAAGGTGTTGAACTCCATCGGCGTGCCGCCGGCCATCCGCACGCCGGCCTTCACGGCGTCGACGACCTGCCGCAGGTGGGCGTTCTCGGGCGAGAAGTCCTGGTAGGTGTTCGCGATCAGCACCAGCGGCTGCTCGAGCTCTTCGTCGATGAACCCGGCGCCCTTGATCCAGGCCCGCTGCAGCGAACGGTCGACGCCGGCGAACTGCTCGGTGCTCCTCATCGGGCCGCCTTCGTGGGGTCGGAGGTGTGGTGGGAGCAACCTTTTCGGAAGAATGACCGATTGTCAACAATCTGCAATCTGACGTACGGCGTCACTCACCACCGAGGCGACGCGCTCGATCTGGTCCGCGGTGATGACCAGCGGCGGGCGGATCTTGAGCACGTCGTATTGCGGGCCCGTCGTGCCGATCAGGACGCCCTGGGCCCGGGCGTGGTCGAGGACGCCGGCCACCTCGGGAGCCGGCGTACCGGCGAGGTCGACCCCGACCAGCAGGCCTCGGCCGCGCACGTCGTGCACGGCCCGGCAGCCGGCCGTGCCCTCGCGCAGCCGGGTCACGAGCAGCTCACCCATGGCGGCGGTGTGGGCGACCAGGTCCTCGTCCTCGATGACGTCGAGGACGGCGAGGCCGGCCACCGCCGCCACCGGGCTGCCGGCGAAGGTGCTGAAGAACTCCGCCTCGCGCCCCAGCGCCTCGACGTAGCTGTTGCGCGCGATCAGCGCGGCCAGCGGGTAGCCGTTCCCCATCGGCTTGCCCAGGGCGACCATGTCCGGCACGAGCCCGGCGCCGACGAACGACCAGAGATGCTCGCCCGTCCGGCCGAAGCCGGCCTGCACCTCGTCGGCCACGACCAACGCCCCGGCGTCGCGGGCGGCTGCGCCGAGCGCCTCGTGGTAGGCCGGGCCAGGGCTGAGGATGCCGTCGCTGGTGTACGTCGTGTCGACGATGACGAGTCCCGGCTCGTGCCCGGCTGCTCGGAGCCTGGCGACGGCACCGTCGAACGGGTCGACGTCGGCACCCTGTCCTGGCGGTGCGGCGAACCTCTCGACGTTGTCCGGCTTCCAGCCACCACGCCACTCCTCGGGCGAGAGCGCGGTCGCCGCCGTCGTCACACCGTGGTAGGCGAAGTCGGTCACCAGCGCACCCGAGCGTCCGGTCGCGGCCATGGCCAGCCGCCAGGCGAGGTCGGTGGCCTCGCTGCCGGAGTTCACGAGCAGCACGGTGTCGAGCTCGGGCGGCACGGTCGCCAACAGCCGCTCGGCGAGCTCGATCGCGCGCGGGTGCAGGTAGCGCAGGTTGGTGCTCAGCACCCGCGCCTGGTCGCTGATCCTCCCGCTCACGCGCGGGTGCGCGTGCCCGACGACCGGGACGTTGTTGTAGGCGTCGATGTACGTCGTACCGTCGCTGTCGGTCATCGTCGCGCCGCGTCCGCTGACGAGGTGCAGCGGGTGGGAGTAGGACAACGGCGCCAGCGCGGTGCCGAAGACGGAGGCGCGTCGGCGCGCGAGGTCCGCGGTGTCCGGCGCCGGGACGGGACCGCCGAGCCGCTGCGTGACGGCGTCGGGCCCGAGCTCCTTGAACTGCCGCAGCAGGCTCAGCGACATCTCGTCCCACGCCTGGATGTACGCCGCGTTGTCGGCGTGCTCGGCGGCGCGCCAGTGCGAGATGCACAGCGTCATCGCCGCGCGGAGCGCGACCGTGTCGCCGAGCACGGCGAGCTCCTCGGGCTCCAGCGGCGTCACCGAGCGGTAGCCGTCCAGGAACAGCCGGAAGACGCGGAACAGGTCGTCGCCCTGCAGGGTCGCGGCGAGCGAGCCGAAGGCGGACGCGATGTCGAAGACCAGGGTCGAGTGGGTGAGGTCGCCGAGGTCGAGCACGCCCGTCACCACGCCGTCGTCGTCATGAGAAGGTTGTCCAGGGTGAGGTCGCCGTGGACGGCCTGCGCGCGCAGGCTCGCCCAGTCGGGGCGCCACCCGCTCCTCGAAGTCGGCGTACGCCGCCTCCACGAGTGCTCGCGACCCGGGATCGGAGATGTGGTCGAGGAGCTCGTGGGTCCGCGCCCGCTCCTCGACGTGCCAGAGCACGCGGCGGCCGCGCGGCCGGGTGGTAGAACCCGCGCATGGCGCGTGCCGTGCGTGCCGTCGTCGCGCCGTACTCGACGACCGTGCTGCCCGTCAGGTCGGCTCCGCGGAGGCTCGCCCGGCCGGGCAGCCGGTCGTAGGCGCGGAGGAAGTGCGAGGCCCCGGTCGCCGGGTGCTCGACGACCGCGTGACGTGCGTCCGTGCCGCGGACGGCCAGCGGCGTACTGAGGGGGAGGTCCGGGTCCGCGGCGACCGCCCACAGCGCCGCCGCCTCCTCGAGGTCGATGTTCGTCCGGCTCTCGGACTCGTTCGAGAGCTTGACGACGAGCTCGCGTTCCTCGCCGGCGAGGAGGACGACCTGGTCCCGCTCGGAGTTCAGCGTGCGCCGGACCTCGCCGGTGACGCCGTAGCTCTCGGAGACGAGCCGCACGATGTCGTCATGGGTGAACTGCGGGGCGGCACCGGTCAGCACCGCGTCGTCGGCCACGCTCACTCCTGGTGCTCCAGCATGTCGGCGAGCATCTCGCAGGCGTGCTCCGAGTGCTCCGTGACCAGTCGCACGGCCTCCTGCTCGTCACCGGCCCGGATCGCCGCGACGACCGGTCGGTGCTGGGCGGCGACGTCGGCGATGGAGGGCATGATCCGCTCGTCCATCCGGAGCAGGCCGCGGAGGGCCGGGATGTATCTCCGGAACGTCTCCAGCAGCCGGCGGTTGCCGGACAGCAGGCACAGCAGCTCGTGGAAGGCGAGATCTGCCCGGGCCACCGCGGCCGCGTCGCCCTCGGCGGCGGCCGCGCCGATCGCCTCGGCCGCCTGGTCCAGCTGGGCGATCGCGTCGTCGTCCCGGGAGCGGCACAGCAGCTTGACCGCCGCACCCTCGATGGCCGCGCGCAGGCCGTAGATGTCGCGCACGTCCTGCGCGGTGAGACTGACGACGAACGTTCCTCGACGGGGCTGCTCGGTGAGCAGGCCCTCGGCGCGCAGCATCTTGAACGCCTCACGCACCGGACCCCGTGAGATCTGGAGCTGGTCGGCGATCTTCGCCTCGATCAGGTGCTGGCCCTGGCTGTACCCGCCGACGAGCACCTGCTCGCGGATCCGGTCGGCCGCGTCCTCGGCCAGGGACCTCCCGGTGTCGATCGGCCGCAGCGTCCGGGCCGGGTCCTGGCCCTGCGTCACTGGCATGGTCGGCACAGTACTCGATTGTCGACGATTGACTGTCGACAATCTTGCCAGCGATCCGGGGTCACCCGCCGTACGCCGAAGCCACGACGTGGCGATTGCCGTGAGGGGCGTTCGCGAGGACACTCGAAAAGGTCCTCCCGGCGCGAGCGCCGGGAGACGGGGAGGCCAGCGATGGAGGATCGCCGCGAGCAGGACAGCGTCAGCCGTGAAGAGCATGAGCGGGTCCGCCGGGATCTCACCGCCCTCCAGGACCAGTTCGAGGCTGCCGGCGAGGTTCTCGCGGCCATGGGCCGCTCGGCATCCGATCCCGACAACGTCCTCACCACGATCGTCGAGAGTGCCCGCCGGCTCTGCCGGTCAGACGCCGCTCATCTCTATCTCCTCCAGGTCGGGCGCTACCGGCTGATCCAGTCGTCCGGCCTCTCCGAGGAGACGATCGAGTTCATCAACGAGCACCCGCAGCCGCTCGTGCGCGAGACGCTTCTCGGGCGGGTCGGGCTCGACCGACGTACCCAGCAGATCGCCGATGTGCTGACCGATCCGGACTACGGCGCGTTCGAGCTCCAGCGGGTGGCCGGGTACCGGACCACGATGGGTGCGCCGATGCTCCTCGACGACGAGGTGGTGGGCGCTCTCACCCTCTGGCGCAACGACGTCAGCCCGTTCGACGAGGGTGAGATGGCGATCGTCACGGCCTTCGCCGGACAAGCGGCGATGGCGGTCAACGGAGTCAAGCTGGTGCAGGAGCTGGAGGCCCGCGGCGCCGAGCTCGCGAAGCGGGTCGACGAGCTCGAGGCGCTCAGTGAGGTCGGCGCCGCCGTGAGCTCGAGCCTGGACGTCGATCACGTGCTCTCCACCATCGCGATGCATGCCGTGAAGCTGTCGGGGACCGACGGCGGCTCGATCATGGAGTACTCCGAGCGCGACCGCTCCTTCCAGGTCCGCAGCGTCTTCCAGACCAAGGCCGAGGTCGTGGAGCGACTGCGCTCCATCAGGATCGACCTCGACGAGACGCTCGTCGGGCGGGCAGCGAAGGAGCGACGGCCGATCGCGATCTCCGACCTGGGCCAGGTCGAGCTCGACCCCCATCTCCGGATCCTGCACGAGGCCGGCTGGCGTTCGCTGGTCGTCGTGCCGATGCTGCGTGAGGACCAGATCGTCGGGTCGCTGATCGTCCGTCGCAAGCACACGGGGGACTTCACCGAGGAGACCGTCGACCTCCTGGAGACGTTCGCGAGCCAGTCGGCGCTGGCGCTGCTGAACGCGCAGCTCTTCGGTGAGCTCAAGGAGCAGAGCATCGAGCTGGAGCTGGCGAGCCGGCACAAGTCGGAGTTCCTGGCGAGCATGTCCCACGAGCTGCGGACGCCCCTGAACGCGATCCTCGGGTTCTCCGAAGTGTTGCTCGAGCGGATGTTCGGCGAGATCAACGAACGCCAGGAGGAGTACCTCCGCGACATCCACGGGTCCGGCAGGCACCTGCTGGAGCTGCTGAACGAGATCCTGGACCTGTCCAAGGTCGAGGCCGGACGGATGGAGCTCGAGTACTCGTCGTTCGACCTTCCGGCGCTGCTCGACGGGGCCGTGTCGATGCTCCGCGAGCGGGCAGCCCTCCACGGCATCACGATGGCTGTCGAGGTCGGCGAGGGCATCGCCGAGCTGTACGCCGACGAGCTCCGCCTCAAGCAGGTGCTGCTCAACGTGATCACCAACGCCGTCAAGTTCACCGGTGACGGCGGATCGGTGCTGGTCCGGGCCGTTCGTGAAGGCACAGAGGTCCAGATCACCGTGACCGACACGGGGATCGGCGTACCCGAGGAGGACAGGGAGCGGATCTTCGAGTCGTTCCAGCAGGGCGGGCGGGGAAGCTCGCGCGAGGAGGGCACCGGGCTCGGCCTCACGCTGTCGCGTCGCATCGTGGAGCTCCTCGGGGGCCGCATGTGGCTCGACTCCGAGGTCGGTGTCGGGAGCACGTTCGGGTTCGCGATCCCCGCCGGGGACCGCATCATGGGTGCGGCCGAGGCTGCCGGACCCGCGGGCCGGATCGTCGTCATCGAGGACGACCGGCCGTCGTTGGCCTTGTTCGCGCGCCTACCTGTCGGGAGTCGCGCTCGAGGTCATCAACGAACGCGACGGTCAGTCCGGCCTCGCCGCGGTACGCCGCGTGCGTCCGGATGCGGTCCTGCTCGACATCCGGCTCCCCGGCATCGACGGCTGGGCGGTGCTGAAGGCGCTGAAGGCGGACCCCGAGACGAGCGGCATCCCGGTGATCGTCGTGTCGATCGTGGACGAGCAGGCACGCGGGGTCGAGCTCGGTGCGGCGGCGTACTTGGTCAAGCCGGTACGCCGCGAGGACCTGTTGTCTGCGCTGGTCGCCGTCGGTGCGCCGGTGGCGTCGGGTGTGGGACCCGGGACGGAGGTGAGCTGAGATGAGCCACCGCCGCATCCTGGTGGTCGAGGACAACCCGAAGAACCTGAAGCTGGTCCGCGACGTGTTGACCTACTCCGGCTTCGAGGTGATCGAGGCGACCTGTGGCGAAGACGGTGTCCGGATGGCTCAGGAGGAGCGGCCCGACCTGATCCTGATGGACCTCCAGCTGCCGGGGATCGACGGCCAGGAGGCGCTTCGGCAGATCCGTGCGGCGAAGGAGCCGCACGTCCCGGTGGTCGCCGTGACCGCGTCCGCGATGTCCGAGGACCGCGAGCGCGCCTTCGGGTCGGGCTTCGACGGGTACGTCGAGAAGCCGATCAGCGTGCGCGCCCTACCCCAGCAGGTGCGCGACTTCCTTCAGCTGGGAGGGACCGCATGAACGACACCGCCACGAAGACACGGGTCCTGGTCGTCGACGACCAGCCGCAGAACATCCGGCTGCTCGAGGCGATCCTCGTGCCGCGCGGGTACGACGTACGCCCGGCCGCATCGGGCGAGGAGGCCCTGGCGGCGCTCGAGCAGAGCGACGTCGACCTCGTGCTGCTCGACATCGTGATGCCTGGCATGGACGGCTACCAGGTGTGCCGAGCGATCCGGGAGCAGTCGCGCACGGCGTACCTTCCCGTCGTGATGGTCACCGCGAGCGGTGACGAGCAGAAGATCAAGGCGCTCGAGGCAGGCGCCGACGACTTCCTGACCAAGCCGATCAACCAGAGCGAGCTTCTTGCGCGGGTCGCGTCGCTGGCTCGGATCAAGGCCTACCAGGACACGATCAAGCGTCAGGCGGACGAGCTCTCTGCGTGGAACCAGGAGCTCGAGGGGCGAGTGGCGGGGCAGGTGTCCCAGATCGAGCGGATGGGTCGGCTCCGGCGGTTCCTCTCACCCCAGCTCGCCGAGCTCATCGTCGACTCCGGCGACGAGTCGTTCCTCGAGAGCCACCGGCGCGAGATCGTCGTCGTGTTCTGCGACATGCGCGGCTTCACGCCGTTCGCCGAGTCGAGCGAGCCCGAGGAGGTGATGGGCGTCCTCGACCAGTACTTCACTGCGCTGGGCGACCTGATCTTCCGGTTCGAAGGCACCCTCGAGCGGTTTGCGGGCGACGGCCTGATGGTGTTCTTCAACGACCCGGTGCGGTGCGACGACGGACCGACGCGCGCGATCCGAATGGCGGTCGCGATGCGCACGCGGATCCAGGGCCTCGCGGAGACGTGGTCCCGCGAGGGTCACGACCTCGCGCTCGGCATCGGGATCGCGCAGGGCTACGCGACCCTGGGCCGGATCGGTTTCGAGGGGCGCCACGACTACGCCGCGATCGGCAGTGTCACCAACCTCGCCGCCCGCCTGTGCGCTGACGCCAACCCGTGGCAGATCCTCGTCACCGAACGCGTGTTCACCGCCGCCGGGCCGATCGCGGTGGCCGAGGACGCCGGCATCCGCGAGCTGCGAGGGTTCAGCCGCAGCATCCACGCCTTCGAGGTCAAGGGCATCGACAACGCGCGGATCGTGTCATGAGCGGCGACGTCTGGACGCCGCCGGCCGTCGGGCCCGACCTGCTGTCCCGGCTGAACGAGGACGAGCGATACCAGCGCTTCGACCGGCTCCAGGACCGGATGGACCAGGTCTGGGAGGCGATGCGGCTCAACCATGACGACGAGTCGGTGGTCGTGATCCCCTCGATCACGCTCGACCGCGCGGTGGCGTCGAGCGGCACGAGCACCCAGGCGATGGAGGAGCGATTTCTCTTCATGCTGATGCTCCTGCGTCAGCCGCGGCTCCGGATGATCTACGTGACCTCGTTGCCGATCGCTCCGGAGATCATCGAGTACTACCTCGCGCTGCTGTCGGGGGTGATCCCCAGCCACGCCCGATCCCGGCTGACCCTCGTGCACGTCGACGACGCCTCGCCGCGTTCGCTCAGCGAGAAGCTCCTCGATCGGCCTCAGCTCCTGGTGAGCATTGCCGCAATGATCCCGAACCGGGAGCGATCGCACCTCGTGCCGTACAACACCACCGAGCTCGAGCGGGACGTCGCCCTGAGCCTCGGCATCCCGATGTACGGCCCGGACCCGCGGCTCGCCCCGCTCGGCTCCAAGTCCGGTTGCCGGCGCCTCTTCGCCGAGGCCGGTGTGCCCCATCCGCTGGGCGTGGAGGACCTCCGCACCCTGGACGAGATGGCCGACGCGGTGATCGGGATGCGGGCGGAGCGGCCCACGATGGACAGCGCGATCGTGAAGCTCAACGAGGGGGTCTCCGGCTCGGGCAACGCCCTCGTCCGCCTCTCCGGCCTGCCGTCACCCGGCTCGGGCGACGAACGCGCGGCGATCCTCGAGCGCCTGAACGCGATGGAGCTCGAGGCCGAGAACCTCACGCTCGACGTCTATCTGGGCAAGTTCGCCGAAGGTGCCGGGATCGTCGAGGAGCGCATCACCGGGACCGGGCTCGAGAGCCCGAGCGTGCAGCTGCGCGTGCTGCCCGACGGTTCCGTGCAGCTGCTCTCGACCCACGACCAGCTGCTCGGCGGAGCGAGCGGGCAGAAGTACCTCGGCTGCGTGTTCCCCGCCGCGGCGCAGTACGCCCGCTTGATCACCCAGCACGCGGAGACCATCGGGAAGCAGTTGGCCGAGCAGGGCGCGCTGGGTCGCTTCGCGATCGACTTCGTCGTGATGCGCGGCGGCGACGGCGAGTGGACGGCGTACGCCATCGAGCTCAACCTGCGCAGGGGCGGGACCACTCACCCGTTCCTCACGCTGCAGTTCCTCACCGACGGCCGCTACGACCCGACGACCGCGCTGTTCCTGACGCCACGCGGCCAGGAGAAGCACCTCGTGGCCACCGACCACCTCGAGTCCGAGCAGCTCCGTGGGCTGAGCGTGCCCGACCTCTTCGACATCGTGGCCCGACACGGGCTCCACTTCGACCAGTCACGACAGGTCGGCATCGTGTTCCACATGATCAGCTGCATCACCGAGCTCGGCCGGATCGGGCTCACGGCGGTCGGGGACAGTCCGGCCGAGGCCGACAAGCGCTACCGCGAGGCCGAGCGCATCCTGCTGGAGGAGGCGCGGGCGTCGCTCCAGGAAGTGGCCCTGCCGGTCTGATGCTCCGGATCTGGTACGTCGCCTACGGCTCGAACCTCGCGCTCTCCCGGTTCCGGTGCTACCTGGCCGGAGGTCGACCGGCCGGGGGCGCCCGTGACTACCTCGGTTGCCGAGACCCCAGCGACCCCGCGCGCGCCGAAGCCGTCGACGTGCCGGGCGGCATCGTGTTCGCCTCCGAGTCCAGCGTGTGGGGCGGCGGGATGGCGTTCTTCGACCGCGGGCGGCCCGGGTTCGCGGCGTGTCGGGCCTACCTGGTCACCGCCGACCAGTTCGGGGATATCGCGGCCCAGGAGCGGCGGCGCGAGCCAGGCGGTGAGTTCGCCCGCGACCTGGCCGGTCTGCTCCCGGACGTCGAGTCCGTGGTCGCCACGGGGCCAGGTCACTACGAGACCGTGGTGCGTGTCGGCGAGCTCGACGGCGCCCCGATGTTCACCATCACCCATCACGACATAGCTAGTCTGCCGCTCGCGGCGCCGGCTCCGACGTACCTCCAGTGGATCTCGGCCGGTCTCCGCGAGGCGCACGGGTACGACGAAATCCGGATCGCCCGCTACCTCGCCGCGGCTCCCGGCGCTGCCGGCGTCTGGTCCGAGGCGGAGCTCGAGGAGCTGTGCCGGTCGGAGCCGGCGGCCAGGTGAGCGCGTGGACCGGCCGTCAGCCGACCATCCGGTCGACGGCCGCCCGCGAGTAGCGCTCCATCGCGGCGTCGACCCGTGCCCGGTCACCGGTCAGCAGCAGGTCGTGCAGGAGGCCACGGGCCGTCGCCAGGTCGAGACTGGCCTGCGCGCGGAGGCTCGCCCATCGGGGCGCCACCCGCTCCTCGAAGTCGGCGTACGCCATCTCCACGAGTGCTCGCGACCCAGCACTTGTTTCGCGGATCCGGTCGGCCGCGTCCTCGGCCAGGGACCTCCCGGTGTCGATCGGCCGCAGTGTCCTGGCCGGGTCCTGGCCCTGCGTCACTGGCATGGTCGGCACAGTACTCGATTGTCGACGATTGACTGTCGACAATCTTGCCAGGGTCGGACGCGCTCCCGGCCCTCGATCGGAGCCGCCGACAGCACGATGCCCCGGCGTCTAGGTCGCCGAGGCATCGATCGTGGTGCGGACCGTCAGCGGGCGTATGGGGGGAGCCCGCCCGGGCGATGGGCACATCTCATGGAACGACCTGCCCACGAAGGCTTTCCAGAGGAAGAGGTGCGTACCGACACGGACGTTCGGTAGGGACCACCCGTGCCGAAGGTCCCGCCGGCGACGTCCGTCAGCCCTGTCCCTCCGGAATCCTCTGCCAGTCGAGGCTGCCGACCCAGTGATCGCGGGAACGGGTTGGGGTTGGGGTACGTCGTGTCGTCGGTCCCGCCGGGCGTGACGGTGTGCAGCGTGTGGTCCGGGGCCGTGTAGGCGATCAGGGTGCCGTCGGGCGACCAGGCCGGACCTGAGCCGGGACCGATGGTGGTCGCCGTGCCGTCCACGAGGACCGTGACGACGCCAGGAGCGAACCGGGCCTCCTGGCCGACGTACACGAGTGCGCGGCCGTCCGGCGCCCACGTGGCCGACGACTCGATGGTGGCGTTGTGGGTGACGCGGTGCAGCCGGCCGCCGTCGTACCGGATCGTGAACAGCTCCCGCGTCGTCGGGTCCGTGCCGAGGTGGCGGGCGAACAGCAGTCGTCCCTGGCCCGACCAGTCGCCGAGTCCCGCGATGTCGCCCAGCCGCGTGAGCCGGTGGGCGTGGGAGCCGTCCCGACGCATGACGAAGAGGTCGCTGCCGCCGTGAGTCGTCCTGATGTAGGCGATCCGGCGCCCGCTCGGCGACCACGTCGGCGAGCCGACGTCGACCCAGTGGCTCGAGTCGAACGACCGGCCCTTCTCCAGCACCTTCCGGTGGGTCCCGTCGGGCCGCGTCCGGATGATCTTGCTGGCGCAGACGTCGCAGGCGGCGCCGCCGTAGGCCAGCAGCGTCCCGTCGGGCGACCAGTCCGGGGAACCCCAGGCTGCCTCGTCGCGGCTCTGCCCCGGCAGGGTCTGGAAGTCGCTGCCGTCGGCGTCCATCGTGGCGATCAGGTAGTCCGGCTGGCCACCGCCGCAGTCCTCACACCCGCCGTACGGCGACTCGTAGGTCACCGCGATGCGTCCGTTGAGACCCGGCAGGACCGCCTGGCTCGGCGAGTCGGCCAGGCCCGTGGCGCACAGGCCCAGGGCGAGGACGGCCGCGGCTCCGCGGAGTCGTCGACGGCTCCCGCGATCCACTGCTGACGTTGCTCTCGGACTCCGGATGCGCACCATGGCCCCGCTCCTCGCTCGCTCCCCAGTCACGGCTCGGAACCGCGGCGGTGAGGATCTACTGCCAGGTCTGATGCCCGCCGGGGCGCGGCGGTTCGGTCGACCCGAGAAGAGTTCTGGCGATCGATCTCCGGGCCGCGTTTTGTCCACAGATCGGCGCCGACCCCTTCCCGAGCGGCCGCGGTGAGTCGTAGGTTTTCCGTACGGATCTCTTACTCGGGAGAGGCCCACCTGTGTCTGTCATTGCCGCGGACGCGCACGCCGACCTGGTCGAGTCGCTCGACCAGCGGGTGCGCGAGGCCGTGCGCCACGAGGGCGTCGACCCGCAGCGAGACGCGACCGTCGTACGCCGGCTGGCCGAGGCCGTCGTCCGCGCCCACGACGAGCGCAGCCTGACCGGAGTCGTCGCGCCGGTCAGTGACGTCGACGCCATGGTCGGCGAGCTGGTCGCCCGGGTGTCCGGGTTCGGGCCGCTGCAGCAGTTCCTCGACGACCCGACGGTCGAGGAGGTCTGGATCAACGACCCGTCGCGCGTGTTCGTCGCGCGCCGTGGCCGACACGAGCTGACCAACCTGATGCTCACCAGCGCGCAGGTGCAGGAGCTGGTCGAGCGGATGCTGAAGAGCTCCGGCCGGCGGATCGACATCTCCCGGCCGTTCGTGGACGCCGTCCTGCCCGAGGGACACCGGCTCCACGTCGTCCTCGAGGGCATCAGCCGTGGCTGGACGGCGGTCAATATCCGCAAGTTCGTGCTGACGGCGGCCCGGCTCGGCGAGCTGGTCGAGCTCGGCACCCTGACCACCCACGCCGCGGCCTTCCTCGAGGCCTCGGTCCGTGCCGGCCTGAACGTCCTGGTGGCCGGCGCCACCCAGGCGGGCAAGACCACGCTGCTCAATTGCCTGTCCGCGGCGATCCCGGGCGGCGACCGCGTGATCAGCGCGGAAGAGGTCTTCGAACTGCGGTTCCCACATCCCGACTGGGTCGCGATGCAGACCCGGCAGAGCGGGCTCGAGGGCACCGGGGAGATCAAGCTGCGCGACCTGGTGAAGGAGACGTTGCGGATGCGGCCGAGCCGCATCCTCGTCGGAGAGGTGCGGGCCGAGGAGTGCCTCGACCTGCTGCTCGCCCTCAACGCCGGCGTTCCCGGGATGTGCACGCTCCACGCCAACTCCGCGCGGGAGGCACTGGTCAAGATGTGCACGCTGCCGCTGCTCGCCGGCGAGAACGTCTCCGCTCGGTTCGTCGTGCCAACGGTCGCGGCGAGCGTCGACCTCGTCGTCCACCTCGGCATCGACCAGCACGGCGTACGCCGGGTCAACGAGATCGTCGGCGTCCCCGGCCGCGTCGAGAACGACGTCATCGAGATCGAGCCGATCTTCGAGCGTCGGGGCGGCGACCTGCGGCGGTCGGGCGGGGTTCCACCGCACACCGAGCGGTACGAACGACTCGGTGTCGATGTCCACGCCCTTCTGGCCGGAGCCGGCTGATGGGCGTCCTCGTCGGGCTCGGGGTGGGTGTCGGGCTGCTGCTCGTGTGGTCGGCGTTCGCCCTGCCACGCCATCCGCCCCGCGTGCGCCGAGGGGGCACCGCGCGTGCGCGACCTGCTCGCGCGCGCGGGCCTCGGGCACGTGTCCGTCATCGTCGTTCCTCGTGATGTGTGCGGTGCTGGGGTGCGCATCGGCGCTGGTGATGCAGGTCGTCACGCGCACACCGCCGGTGGCCCTGTTGTTCGGGGCGATGGGCGGCTACCTCCCGGTGGTCGTGGTGTCGGCGCGTGCTCGTCGCCGGCAACGCGAGTTCGCGGAGGTGTGGCCCGAGGCCGTGGACAACCTCGCGAGCGCCGTGCGCGCCGGGCTCTCGTTGCCGGAGGCGTTGGCGCAGCTGTCCGTCCGCGGGCCGGAGCCATTGCGTTCGTCGTTCGAGGCGTTCGCGCTCGACTATCAGGTGACCGGCCGTTTCGGGGAGTGCCTGGACCGGTTGAAGGTCAGGCTCGCCGACCCGGTCGGCGACCGCGTGGTCGAAGGCCTCCGGGTGGCCCGGGAGGTCGGGGGCGGCGAGCTCGGCCGGTTGCTGCGCAATCTGTCGGGCTACCTGCGAGACGAGTCGCGCACCCGGTCCGAGCTCGAGGCGCGCCAGGCGTGGACCGTCAACGGAGCTCGGCTCGCAGTCGCGGCGCCGTGGCTGGTCCTGCTGATGATGACCTTCCAGCCGTCCGTGATCCGCCGCTACGCATCGCCCGGCGGCACGATCGTGCTGCTCTTCGCGGCCGGCACGTGCGTCGTCGCCTACCGCCTCATGATGCGCATCGGCCGACTGCCACGCGAACGACGGATCCTGTCGTGAGCGCGCACGTGTTCGGAGCCGTGCTCGGGGCCGTCGCCGGCCTCGGCCTGGTCCTCGTCGCCGCCCGGGTGAGGGCCATCCATCGACCCACCTTGGCGATGCGGGTGCTGCCCTACGTCCGTGACGTCCCGCGGCTGGGGCGGCGGCACCGATGGACGAGCCCGCCTCGTCGCCGGTCTCGGCCGCGGCCGGTGTCTTCGGGCCGGTGCTCCGCACCGCCGCCGACGCGGTCGAGCGCGTTCTCGGCGGAGCAGCGTCCGTCCGTCGTCGCCTCGGGAGGGCGGCGATCGAGAAGACGGTGCACGACTTCCGCATCGAGCAGGTGCTCTGGGGCCTGGCCGGGTTCGCCCTGGTGGCGGCGTACTGCCTGCTCACCGCCCTCAGTGGCCGCGGCAGCACGGTGTCGTCGCTGCTGCTCTGCTCCGCAGGGTTCGCGACGGGTGTCCTGGCTCGCGACACGTACCTGACGTCGCAGGTGAACGCGCGCGAGCGCAAGGTGACTCGCCGAGTTCCCTGTGCTGGCCGAGCTGCTGGCGCTGGCGGTCGCCGCGGGCGAAAGCCCGGTGGCAGCGCTCGACCGCGTCGTACGCCGCAGCGGCGGGGAGCTCTCCCGCGACCTCGCCGGTGTGCTCGCCTCCGTCCGGACCGGCGAGCCCGTGGCCCACGCCTTCGACCGCATGGCCGCCACCACCGGCGTCCCGACCGTGGCTCGGTTCGCCCAGGGCGTCGCCGTCGCGGTCGAGCGCGGAACGCCGCTCGCCGACGTCCTGCACGCCCAGGCCGCCGATGTCCGCGAGGCCGAGCCGCCGCGAGCTGATCGAGGTCGCGGCACGCAAGGAAATTTTCATGATGGTGCCGGTCGTGTTCCTCATCTTGCCCGTCACCGTCCTGATCGCCTTCTGGCCCGGCGTGATCGGGCTCCATCTGACGACCCCATGACCGCGCCCGACAGAAAGAGGAACCGATGAACACACTCACCCGCCTGGTGCCGGGTCGCTCGCGCCGTCGGCCCGCGACGAGCGGGGCGACGTTCCCGGCTGGGTGCTGGTCACCGTGATGACCGCCGGCCTGGTCGGCGCGCTCTACTCCCTCGCCAAGCCCCAGCTCAGCCAGATGCTGACGTCGGCGCTCAACAGCGTGCACTGACCCGTGCCCGCGCCGCCGCGACCAGCGCGGCGCCGCGGTCGTGGACTTCGTGCTGGTGCTCGTGATCCTGGTCCCGCTCTTCCTCGGGGTGCTCCAGGTGGCGCTGGTGCTGTTCGTCCGCAACACCCTGGCCGCCGCCGCCTCCGAAGGAGCGAGGTACGCCGCCACCCTCGACCGCGACCCCGCCGACGGTGCCGCCCGCACCCGCAGCCAGATCGAGGGCGCCCTCGCCGGTCGCTACGCCCACGATGTCATCGCCCACGAGGTCACCATCGACGGCGCACCCGGCCGTGGAGGTGACCGTGCATGTCGTCGTCCCGGCGCTCGGTATCGGCGGCCCGGCCGTCTCGCTTCGACGTCTCGGGCCACGCGATCGAGGAACGGCCGTGACCAGACGTCGCGACCAGCGAGGAAGCGCGCTGGTCGAGGTGTCGTGGCTCGGGATCCTGCTGGTCCTGCCCGTGCTGTGGATCGTGATGTCGGTCTTCCAGGTCCAGCGCGGCGCCTTCGCGGTCTCGGCCGCCGCACGAGCGGCCGCGCGGGCCTACGCGCTGGCTCCCGACGACGAGTCCGGACTCGTCCGCGCCCGGAACGGCAGCGCGAGTCGCCCTCGACGACCAGGGCGTCCACGGCGTGACGCCCGACGTGCGGGTGACCTGTACGCCGTACCCCGGCGACTGCCACCAGGGCACCTCGGTGATCACCGTCTCGGTGCACTCACGGGTGGTGCTGCCGATGATGCCGAGCGCCCTGGGTGGCGACCGCCCGAGCTTCGCCCTCGACGCGACCCAGACGGTGCCGATCGGGCAGTTCCAGGAGGTCGGCGGTGGCTGAGCTGCGGGGACGCGACGAACGCGGCACCGTGACGCTGCTGATCGTCGGGCTCGCCCTGGTCCTGCTGATGATGGCCGCGGTCGTCACCGACGCCTCCGCGGCGTACCTCCAGCGCCAGGGCCTCGACACCCTCGCCGACGGCGCCGCCCTGACCGCGGCCGACGCCGGCGCCTCCGGTGACGAGGCGTACGCCGACGGCCTCGACGCCGACCTCCACCTCGACGCCGATGTCGCGCGGGCCGCGGTGCTCGGCTACCTCCACCGGATCGGCGCCTACACGCGCTACCCCGGTCTGACCGCAGAGGTCTCGGTCGACTCGACGACGCAGCGGGTCATCGTCGAGGTGCACGCACCTGTGCATCTCCCGCTCCACGTGCCCGGCTCACCCGAACGCGCCGACATCGGCGCGACCAGCGCGGCGACGGTGGGTGTGGACGGTAGAACGAGCAACGACGCTTGGTGGTCGGTGTCGCCGGGGAGGACACTCGGGAGCAGTCTCGGACCGAGGAGGCGATCGACGAAGAGCCTGCGCTGTCTGGTGAGAGGACACCAGTGGGGTCCGGTCCAGGGCGACAACTACGGCGCCTTCCACACCTGCACCTACTGCGGGAGCATCAAGCGGATCGGGCCGAAGCCGCCACCCGATGCCCACGACAAGGCCGACGTGCACCTCTGAGGAAAGCGTCGGTACGACCCAGCTGCGGTGGGCGGGTGTTCGTCAGACCTCGACGACGGTCTGGTCCACGGTCACGCCGTGGTTGTCCACGATGGTCGTGGTGGCCAGCATCTGGCGGTCGTCCGCCAGCACGAACTCGACGCTCACGACGGCCCCGAGCCGGACGAGGTCCCAGATTCGCTCGTACGTGTCATCGCCGTGCACCTCGACGACCCTGCGGTGCTTGCCCGCCATGGTGCCCCTCCTCGGATGGATGTGCCCTTATCCAAACTCAACAGGGGGAAGGACTACAGGTTACGACGCCGGAGGCCGTGTCGAAGGGAAAGAATGGGTCCTCGGACTGAATTCCCCAACGCTGAGGATAAGCAGATGAGTGGTGCGTCAAGACGGCTGGAGGGCAAGGTGGCGGTCGTCACTGGTGCCGCGGCCGGCATCGGCCGGGCGACGGCGGTGAGGTTCGCAGCCGAGGGTGCGCGGCTCGTCGTGAACGACGTCAACGCCGCGGGTCTGGGGCGCGTGGCCACGCAGGTCAACGGCGAGTTCGGCGCCGAGGTCACCAGCGTGGTGGGCGACGTGTCCCAGGACGCCGACGCCCGACGCATCGTGGAGGCCGCGGTCACGGCGTACGCCGGCCTCGACGTGCTGGTCGCCAACGCCGGCATCATCGAGCTCGGCACCCTCGCCGACTCCACACCCGACGACTGGGACCACGTGATGAGCGTCGACGGGCGGGGCATGTTCCTGACCTGCAAGTACGCCGTCGCCGCCATGCGTGAGACCGGCCGCGGCGGCTCGGTGATCTGCCTGAGCTCGATCTCCGGCATGGCCGGCCAGAAGGGCCAGGCGACCTACGGCCCGGCCAAGTTCGTCGCCACCGGTCTCACCAAGCACCTCGCCGTGGAGCTCGCAGAGCACGGCATCCGGGTCAACGCCGTTGCTCCCGGCACGATCAACACCGAGCGCGTCCAGCAACTGCCCGACGAGCCTGGCGGCCCGGAGTACCTCGAGGCGATCCTCGCCCAGCACCCGATGGGTCGCCTGGGACGCCCCGACGAGGTCGCCTCCGCGATCCTCTTCCTCGCCAGCGACGACGCGTCGTTCGTCACCGGCGCCGTGCTGCCGGTCGACGGCGGCTTCCTCGCGCAGTAGGCGCTACGCGGTCCGCGGGCGTCAGCCGGTCGGGTTCCCGGACGTGTCGCACTCCTGCTGCGGCTGACCCCAGAGCAGCTGATAGTCGCGGCTGCTCGCGGCCCCACCTGACGCATGAAGCCTGGCCCCACCTTCGATACAC
The DNA here is from genome assembly GCA_963812055.1 of uncultured Actinomycetota bacterium. Lineage (GTDB taxonomy): Bacteria > Actinomycetota > Actinomycetes > Propionibacteriales > Nocardioidaceae > Nocardioides. The sequence goes on along the minus strand of CAWEUA010000025.1, from coordinate 2,586 downwards.
CGTCGTACGGATGAGACAGGTCGACGATCACGGCCAGGGTCGCGACCAGCAGGAGGGTGACCGCCGCGATGACCGGGATCCGGAGTCGCGCAGGGATGCCGTGCACGGTGAACGCGGTGATGAAGAAGATCGCGGTGCTGCAGACCAGGATCAGAAGCATGTACAGGTACGCCGGCGGCTCGCGCGTCGAGGAGACCAGGCGCACGTAGTGGGCCTGGCTGCGCTGTGCGTCCAAGATCGGCACCGACGAGATGAACGGGACGACGTGGGTCTGCGCCCGCCGGATGTCCTTCTCGATCTGGACCCGCCAGTGGTCGACCTGAGAGGACGCCGGCTCCTTGCCGGCGCCGAGCAACGGCCACTCGTACGTGGCGACGGCGTGGGCGTAGCAGATCGTGTCCGCACCGATCCGCTGCGCGTCCGGCTTGTTCGGCAGGTCGCTGCCGGTCTGGAACAGCCCCGACACGGCGCCCGCCTCGCTGCCCGAGTCCCGGGCCGCGGTGTCCCACGTGCTCCAGCTCGAGGCCAGCATGAACGAGCACATGATCACGGCCAGCGTGAGGGAGGCGCCGGCCAGCAGGTCCAGCCGGAAGCCGCCGTGGTCCGCGTCGGCGCGTGGTCCGCGGTGCCGGTGGACGACCTCGCCGACGCCGAGAGCGACCGCCAGGGTCACGACCAGCGCGACCACGAGCGTGAGGACCACGGGTGCACTCTCGGCGGTGGTCGGCGGCACGGTCAACCCCGCGCGCCGAACTTTCGGACCACTCCACCGAACCGACTGTTCCCCCGGTGCATCGGACGTGGGTGAAGGACCCGACCGGGGTCCACCACTTTTCGAGGAGACACTGATGCGCAAGCTCGTCGCCGCAGGCGCGATGGCTCTGGGGATCGCACTGCTGCCGCTGACGGCCGCGCACGCGGGCTCCACCTGGATCGTGACCGTCAAGGCCAGTGACACCACCGTCAATGCCGGCCAGAAGGTGTCCTTCACCGGCACCGTGAAGCCCCACGGTGCCGCGGCCGGGGAGAGGGTCGTGCTGCAGGAGCGCTTCAAGCCGGGCGCGAAGTGGAAGGACCAGAAGAAGGACGAGCTCAACGGCCGGGGCAAGTACTCGCTCTCGGACAGGCCCAGCGCGAACACCCAGCACTCCTACCGCGTGGTGATGGCCGCGACCGGCAAGCACGCGAAGGGCGTCAGCAAGACGGTCAAGGTCACCGTCTACGGCTGGGTGGGCCTGACCAGCATTCCCCACGTCAACGGCGAGGGGATGTCCTTCGGCTCGGTCGACATCAACGGCAAGACGTACGACGACTCGGTGGTGTCCGACTGGCAGAACGCGACGGCGTCGATCGAGTTCAACCTGGGCCACCGGTGTGACGCGCTGCGCGCCACCTTCGGCCTCTCCGACGCCTCGACGACGAGCGGTCAGGCGGAGCTGGGTGTGCTGTCCGACGGGACCTCGGTCTACGACCAGACCTTCGAGCTCGAACAGACCGACAAGAAGGCGATCTCGTTGGACACCTACCGGGCCCCAAGGTCAAGCTCACCGCGACCGACACCAACGCGGACTCGGACATCGATGGGTTCGGTGCGTTCGGGAACGCCCAGGCGCACTGCACCCAATGACGAGCCGGAGAGGAGCAGTCGGCATGCGAGGAGAGATTGGCACCGTCGCCGCACTGACCGTCGTCTCCGGAGCTCTGGTGGCGGCCTCGGCTCCGGCCGACGCGGCGGCCCACCGCCCGTCCTGGCACGTGACGATCAAGGCGAGCACCACGACGCTGACCCTGGGCCAGAAGGTCGTGCTCAGCGGCAAGGTGAACAGGTCCGCGGCCGGGAAGCTCGTGGTCCTGCAGGAGCGGCACAAGGCCGGTGCCAGGTGGAGGGACCAGGCGAACGCCCTGGTCCACCGGAACGGTCACTACCAGGTCTCGGACCGGCCGTCGGTGAACAACCGCCGCTCCTACCGCGTGGTCATGCCGACGACCAAGCGGCACAGGAAGGGCGTGAGCGAGTCCGTGGCCGTGGACGTCTTCCAGTGGACGTCGCTGTCGACGTTGCCGGCGGTGAACGGCGTGCTCTTCGACTCCGTGCCATCGGTCTCCATGAACGGCGAGACGTATCCGAACTCGCTGGAGGCCGACGTCGAGCACTACCTCGGCGCGCCGACGACGGAGTCGGTCGAGTTCAACCTCAACCATCGGTGCACCCGCTTCCGCGGCACCTTCGGCCTCCGCGACGACTCGGTGGACGGAAGCCAGGCGGCGGTCACCGCGATCGCCGACGGGACGCCGTGGTTCAACCAGACGTTCGGAGTCGGCGAGTCGACTCCGAACGAGATCACGTTCGCGACCGCGCCTCTGAAGCTGCGCTTCGAGTCGAGCTCGGTCATCGCCGATTCCGACGGACAGGGGGCAGTCGGGACACCGGAGGTCTACTGCGAGCAGTAGGCGCCGGTGCCGGGGGGTGACGATGAGGTCCGGCCACGAGGGGTGACGTAGCCTTGCTCCTCGTGGCCGGTACCGATTTCGACGTCGAGCTCAAGCAGCTCCGGGCGACGATGAAGACCATCGGCCAGGTGCTCA
>CAWEUA010000024.1:0-375873 GCA_963812055.1 uncultured Actinomycetota bacterium | reverse complement strand
ACCTGGCTCGGCGCCTCGACGTACTGGCTGGGAAGCAGCAAAGAGGAAGGCGTGGAGCGACTGGAGGTCGCCCTGGAGCGGCTTCGTGCCGCCGGGACCCTCGTCGGCGAGACCGAGGCCCTCAGTGCCGGTCAGGGCGATGCGCCACGTCCGGCGGGCGGCGCGACCGCCGTCGCCTGCCTGGGGATGCTCGGTCTCGTCCACGTCCTGGAGCAGGACTTCGACACGGCGCAGCGATACGTCGATGCCGCCCTCTCGCTGTCAGAGCGGTCGGGTCTGGAGGAGTACTGGGTCAACACGGCTGCGCACACCGCCGCCGGGATCCTGCTGACCCACGCCGGGCGCACCGACGAGGCCCGTACGGCGCTCGACCGGGCCTGCGAGATCGCCAGGCGGGGGAGCGGGCCCGTCGAGACGACGCATGCCCTGGTGGCCCGCGGCCTCGTCGCCCGAGCGTCTGGTGACCTCGATGCTGCTCGGACCTACATCGGGGACGCGCACTCCACGCTGTTGTCCTGCCCGGACCCGGGTCCGGTCATCTCGCTTCTGGTCAAGGAGGCCGAGGGGCAGCTGCCCGCGACGGCGTGGCGGGCCCGCATGCTGCCACCCATGGTCGAGGAGTTCAGCGAGCGCGAGCTCGAGGTCCTGCACCTGCTCGGCGGGCAGCTCTCGCAGCGGGAGATCGGTGACCTGCTCTACATCTCGTTCAACACCGTCAAGACCCACTCCAAGAGCATCTACCGCAAGCTCGCCGTCGGGACGCGCGCCGAAGCCGTGAGCCGCGCTCGGGAGTTCCACCTCATCTGACCCGACGGCCATGGGTGTGTCTCCCACGTCCTGGCGGCGCGGGACGCCGATAGGACCCAGGCACGCGCTCGCTGTCAGGACACAGCGGCGCCAGGTTCAACGCCCGATTCACCCAGGGTGGTTGCCGGTTGTGTGATGACGCCTCACCCAGCCCGGTCGAACACTCCACCTCAGATCCAACCGGACTGAGGAGGAACCGTGTCAGCAACGTCATCACCCGGCGGCACGAAGGTGCTGATCGTAGGAGCAGGAGTCGGTGGTCTCAGCACCGCTCTCGCTCTGCGTCGCCACGGTATCGACGCGACCGTCTTCGAGCAGGCACCCGAGCTCCGTGAGGTCGGAGCCGGCATCTCGCTCTGGCCCAACGCGATCCATGCGCTGCGCCGGCTCGGCATCGGCGAGGCGGTCGAGGACGCCGGACGTGCGGTCGCCTACGCAGAGACGCGCGACCAACGCGGAGCACTCCTCCACTCGTCCCCCGTGGACCAGCTCGCGGCCCGGTTCGGCGCCCCCCTGGTCATGGTTCACCGGGCCGAGCTGCACGCGGCGCTGGTCGCCGCGCTCGGCGAGGACACCATCCAGCTCGACCGGCACTGTGTCGCGCTCGAGCAAGGCGACGACGGCGTCCGACTCACTTTCGCCGACGGCAGCGAGGCGACGGGTCAGGTCGTCGTCGGCGCCGACGGGCTGCGTTCCGTCGTCAGAGCCATGACTCTGGCCGATGGCCCGCCCCGTCCGCGTGGCGTGTGCGCGTGGCGCGCTGTCACCACCGTCACGGCGCACCTAGCCGAGGAGCTCGCCGGCGGCGAGTGGTGGGCACGCGGGTCTGTCTTCGGCGCCCAGCACCTCCCGAACAGCCAGGTCTACTGGTACGCCGCGCGGCGCGCTCAGCCCGAGAAGGGAACGGCACCAGAAGGCGAGAAGCCCATGCTTCTCGACGTTTTCGGGGACTGGCCCGTCCCCGTGCCGCAACTCATCGAGACGACGGCGGCCAACGACATCCTGCGCAACGACCTGTTCGACCGATCGGCACCCGAGACCATGGCCTGCGGGCGGGTGGCCCTGGTCGGTGACGCCGCGCATCCGATGCTGCCCTACCTCGGCCAAGGCGCGTGCCAGGCCATCGAGGACGGTCTGGCGGTGGCGCGTGCTCTCGCGGACAGCCCCGGCAGTCCGGCCAGCGCCGTCGAGATCTACAGCCGCAACCGCGTGCGGCCGGCGACGGCGGCCGTGGATCAGTCGGCTCGGATGGCGCGCGTCGCGCACCTGCGCAACCGGCTCGGCGTCACGGCGCGCAAGGCCCTGCTCAGGAGGACGTCGGACGAGTCCGTCCTCGCCCGGCTGGCACCGATCGTCGGCGGCGAGGATCCGAGCGCGGCCGAGGATGCCAGCAAGGCGCCACGATGACCAGCGTCATCGAGGTCCGCGGTCTCACCAAGGACTACGGCGCGGTGCGGGCGGTCGACGACGTCAGCTTTGCTGTCGACGCCGGCACGATCACCGGATTCCTGGGTCCGAACGGCTCCGGGAAGAGCACCACCTTGCGGATCCTCTCCGGTCTCGTCGAGCCCACGGCCGGGACCGCGCGGATCGCCGGCCGCCCCTACCGCGAGCTGCCCGACCCGTTGCGCCGGGTGGGCACCATGCTCGAGGCGACTGCTCACCCGGCGCGGACCGCCCGCAACCACCTGCGAGCGATGGCTGCCGAGGCGGGGAGATCGCGGCGCCGAGCAGACGCGCTGCTGGCCCTGGTCGACCTGGAGTCGGCGGCCGACCGTCGCGTGGGTGGATTCTCGCTCGGGATGAAGCAAAGGCTCGGCCTCGCCACCGCCCTGGTCGGAGATCCGGAGATCCTGGTGCTGGACGAGCCGGCGAACGGCCTGGACCCGCAAGGCATCCGCTGGTTGCGCGACTTCCTCCGGGGCCTAGCCGGCGAGGGACGGACCATCCTGCTCTCCAGCCACGTGCTCGGCGAGGTGGCGCAGACCGTGGAGAACCTGGTGGTGCTCGACCAGGGCCGGCTCGTCGCCGACCAGACCCTCGCACAGTTCCTCCAGGACAGCGAGACGCCGTCCGTCGTGGTCCGGTGCTCTCGGCCCGAGGTGCTGGCGGCCGCTCTCGAGGCTGCGGGACTCGACGTCGGCCGCGACGAGCACGGAGGGCTGACCGTAGGAGGCTCCACGCCCGACGAGGTCGGCCAGCTCGCGTTCGACCACCACGTGGTGATCCACGAGATGAGCGTCCTCCGGCCCGACCTCGAGCAGACGTTCCTCAACCTCACCACATCCTCCGGACAGGAGACGCGTCCATGATCACCACCCTGCGTGCGGACCTGATCCGCCTGAGCACCCTGCGCTCCAGCTACGTCGTACCGGTGGTGCTTCTCGCCCTGGTCGGGCTGATCACCGCCAGCAGCCTCACCCAGGCGGGGTCCTCGGACATGACGACCGCCACGCAGATCCGCGAACCCCTCACCGCGAGCACGGGGATCATGTGCGCCGTCGGGATGTCCCTCTTCGCCGCGCTGCGCGTCGGCGGTGAGTACCGCTACGGCACCATGGCGCAGCGGCTGCTCGCGGTGCCGCAGCGGCGTCGGCTGCTGGCATCGATCCTGGCTCTCCACAGCCTGCTCGCGCTGGTGGTCGCAGGCATCGGGCTCGTGGTCGGCCTGGCGATCGCCTACCCCATGCTGGCCGACGACGACCTGAGCATGGATCTGAGCCCTCAGATCCTGGCCGCCGTGCTGTTCGCCGGTGTCACCTTCAGCCTCATCGGCGCCTGCTGCGCCGTCATCCTGCGCAGCCAGTCGGCCGCCGTCCTGGTGATCGTCGGCACCTTCGTCGGCGAGAAGCTGATCGGCATCTTCGTAGGTGGCGCCGCGGAGTACCTGCCGTACGGGTCGCTGACCCCTCTGCTGCGGCTGGAGGGCGCCGGCATAGGAGCCGCCCCTGCGGCCGGCGCCCTGGCCCTGGTCGCCCTGGTCCTGGTGGTCATCGCTGCAGCCCTGTTCACCCGACGCGACATCACTCCCTGATCACGACCAACCTGAGAGGCAGACATGAACAAGACATCGACTCGAGCCGCTGGCTCAACCGTTGAGCGAGGGCTGCTACCCGTCGTGCTGCTGTCGCTGGCGCTGGTGGTGGCGGCCGTACCCGCTCTCAACGTGGCCCTGCCCAACCTCGCGTCCGACACCGGTGCGAGCCTCAGCGAGCTGCAGTGGATCGTCGATGCCTACGCCCTGGTCTTCGCGGCGCTGCTGCTCCCGGCAGGCGCGCTCGGTGACAGGTACGGCCGCAAACCGGTGCTCATCCTCGGTCTGGTCGTCTTCGCGCTGGGGTCAGCGGCGGCGTCGTTCGCCGAGGACCCCGAGACCCTGATGGTCCTGCGTGGCGTCATGGGGGTGGGTGCCGCGCTGGTCATGCCGACCACCCTGTCGATCATCACCTCCTCGTTCCCGGCCGACCTGCGGGGTCGGGCGGTCGGTGCCTGGGTCGGTGTGGCCGGGGCGGGAGCCGTCTTCGGACTGCTCGTCTCGGGCGCGCTGCTGGAGGTCTGGGACTGGCCGTCGGTGTTCCTGTTCAACGCGGTCGTGGCCGCGGTCGCAGCGGTTGGTGCGATCCGGAAGGTGCCGAACTCACGCGCGTCGCGTCCGCCCCAGGTCGACTACGTCGGGGGAGTGCTCTCGGTGGTCACGCTGGCGGCCATCGTCTTCGGTGCCATCGAGGGACCCGGGCGCGGCTGGGGCGATCCGGTCACCGTCGGAGCCTTCGTGACCGGAGCAGCCGGGCTCGTCGCCTGGGTCGTCTGGGGTTTCGTCGCCGACCAGCCCCTGCTGGACCCCCGCTTGTTCCGTAGCCGCGCCTTCTCCACCGGTGTCGCCTCGATCACACTGCAGTTCTTCGTGTTCTTCGGTTACGTGTTCATCATCGTGCAGTACCTCCAGCTGGTCCTGGACTACAGCCCCCTCCAGGCCGGACTGGCGCTCGTCCCCATGGCCATGGTCCTGGGTGGGCTCTCACGACGGGTGCCTCACTTGATGGGCAAGGTGAGCCGCCGCCCGCTGACGATCGCCGGCCTGCTCCTGATGGCCCTCGGGACCGCCGTCCTTGCGCAGCTCGGACCGGACTCGTCGTACTGGATCGTGCTGGCCGGCATCCTGCCCATCGGCGCCGGGATGGCCCTGGCCACCACGCCCGCCACGACCGACATCGTCTCCGCCCTGCCGGAGCACAAGCAGGGCGTGGCCTCAGCCGTCAACGACGCCGCACGCGAGGTCGGCGGAACCCTGGGCATCGCGGTCCTGGGGAGCGTGCTCAACGAGCAGTACCAGTACGGGCTGCTCGACCGCGCGCCGACAGCTGCTCCCGACTCGCTCATCGAGCGAGCCCAGGAGTCGCTGGGGGCCGCGCTGGCCGTGGCGTCTCACCTGGGTGAGGGCGGCAAGGGCCTGGCCGACGCGGCACGCGACGCCTTCATGGGTGGTGCCTCCGATGCGTTCTACCTGGCGACAGGTCTGCTGTGTGTGGCGGCGCTCGTGCTCGGGGTCCTGATCCCGGGCGGCTCGCAGCCAGAGTCGGAGGCAGCGGAGCAGGACGACGTCGTGCCGCCCGTCGATGCCGTTCATCGGTGATGGCCGGGCGCGATTCTCGGCACGGCGGCGAGGATGCCGTAGCCGGATCCTTCCACTCCACGATCGTGGGCCATCTCCGTGAAGTCGTCCTGCTGACCGCTCTCTACCTCGCCTACTGCGTCACGCGCGTGCTCGGCGCCCACGACCTGGGCGCCGGCCGGCAGCGGGCCGGCAACATCCTCCAGCTCGAGGGCATGGTCCACCTCGACGTCGAGTCCCGGGTCAACGCGGCCGTCACGGACATGGCCTGGCTCGCCGTACCCATGGACTACTGGTACGCCGTGCTCCACTACGTGGTCACACCGGCTGCCCTGGTCTGGCTCTACCTCACCCATCGCTCCGGCTACGCCCGCCGTCGCAACGCGCTCGTGATCTCGTCGATCCTCGGGCTGTTCGGGTACGTCCTCTTCCCCACGGCGCCACCTCGACTGATGGGCGACCCCTACCTCGACACCCTCGCCCGCTACGCGCACCTCGGTTGGTGGGCCGATCACGCGTCGGCACCGAGCGGTCTCGGCGGGCTCACCAACGAGCTGGCGGCCATGCCATCCCTTCACGTGGGGTGGGCCGTGTGGGTCGCCTGGGCATTGCTGGGCCACGTGCGTACCGGCCCGGGTCGTGTGGTCCTGCTGTCCTACCCGCTGATGACCACGGCTGTGGTCGTCTGTACCGGCAACCACTGGTTGCTCGACTGCATCGCCGGCTTCCTCGTCGTGATGGTGGGCATCGCCGCGTCCAGCGTCGTCACCCGGGCCGCGGAGAGGATGTCGCCGTCCCACGTCGTCAGACGTGCATCGACCACGTCACAGCAGCCCGAGCTCATGGGCGCGGAGGACCGCGTCGTGCCGGGTGGAGACCCCCAGCTGGCACCTCGGGCATCGACACATGACGTGGACGCCGCCCGCGCGCCCACAGCTGCTCAAAGACGGCGAAAGCGGCCGGCCATGGCTTCTCCCGCCGGCCTCGACGGTTTGCGCCCCAGCACGGCCATCCCTTGCAGGTATGCCCACCGGACGACCGCGGGGTGCATGCTGGTCGACGCGACCACCATGCTGCACGCCTGAAGGATGTGGGAATCGTGCCACAGCGCCTCGAGTACCGACATGTCGATGTCTTCGCGACGGCGCCGTTCACCGGCAACGGCTTGATCGTGGTGTTCTGCGACACGCTCGAGTGGCCGGCTGAGGTGCTCAGGCAGATCACCGAGGAGATGCGGCAGTTCGAGACGATCTTCGTCGTCACCGGGGGCGAGGACCCAGTGACAGTGCCCGCCCGAATCTTCACCGTGGAGGAGGAACTTCCCTTTGCAGGGCATCCGGTGCTGGGGGCCGCGGCTGCCATCCACGAGCGACGTGCGGATGACGTTGCCCACGCCGAATGGAGTTTCCTCATCCAGGGTCGCGCGCTCAAGGTCGTCAGTGAGCGGTCAGGTCCTTACTTCACGGCGTCCATGGACCAAGGGGAGGCGGAACTGTTTGCTCCTCTTCCACCAACTGTGCGAGACGAGGCAGCGTCGGCACTGGGTCTCGATGCCGCGGATCTCGCAGCGCTCCCTGTGCAGGTGGTGTCCACGGGCCTCCCGTATCTGATCGTCCCGGTCACGACGCAGGCTCTCGGCCGGGCCCACGTCGCCACCACGGACTTCGAGTCATGGCTCGACCGTTTCGGCGCGAAGTTCGTATACGTGCTGGATCCCGCCCTGCGCGAGGGGCGGACCTGGGACAACCTCGGCAGGGTGGAGGACGTCGCCACCGGGAGCGCCGCCGGTCCGGCAGCCGCCTACTTGTTCGCGCATCACGCGGCGAACCGTGCCGAGCCCTTGCGTCTCCGGCAAGGACGTTTTTGCGGCCGGCCGAGCAGCATCAGCGTCACGCTAGCCCCTGACGGGCACCTGTGGGTGGGCGGCCCGGTCCGACCTGTCGCATCGGGGGTCCTCGACTACTTCCCAGAGCGGGTGAACCGAGCCGACGGGCAGTAGTGCCGCGCATTGACTGCGGCATAGAAGCACGTTCTGCGATGGGCTTGTGGACGTAGGAACGTCCCCCTGCTGCTCTTTGAGGGCTTGATGTCCCATCGCAGAAGGAGGATCGTCGAGCGTGGCCAGACGGCGCCGTGGGTTCTTACGCGGTCGGTTGTGAACCTATGAGTCGGCTTCCTGGAGGGCTCACTTTGGGCGCGCTTTGATTCGCAGAGGGTCGCGAAGAGGTGCCGACGCTGCGAGCGTCTCGGATGGCTAAATCCGCAGGTCAGCGGCTGGTTTCCACCGCTGAACGCAGTCGTCGTCAAAGGTTTGCGTTCACACTCAGGACCGTCGGCGTCTTCCCGATGACCCACCACATCGAGTGCGTGGCCCTGCTGACTCCCGGTCCGGTGTCCTGAGGAGACCCTCCGTCCTCGGGCCTGATGTCCGCGGCTAGGCGTGGAGCAGCTCCCAGCGCCCCTCGGAGACGACCTCGACGGCGCCGTCGACCACCGTGATGGCCGTCTGGTCGTCCATCACGTACGCCGGGCCCGAGATGCCCGCCGCCCATGCCTTCGCCTCGGCCATGGTGTTGCCGGGCATGCCGTCCTCCGCCAGGTGGGGACAGATCGAGAAGTCGACGACGCCCAACGTGCTGTCGTCACCGGCCGGCGATCTCCACTGGACGAAGTCCTCCCCGATCCTGGGGGTCATCACCATGCTCCCGGCGCTCACCCCCACCCAGACGGTGTCGGGCAGCGTCGGCAGCAGGTCGGCCAGACCCGACTCCCGCATCCAGTGGCAGAGGTACCCCGCGTCACCGCCGTCGACCAGCAGGACGTCGGCCTCCCGGACCCAGGGGAGCCAGCGCTCCTCACCGATGCTGGGCAGCGCGGTCAGCTCGAGCAGCCCGACCGACTTCCAGCCCAGGCCGCAGATCTCGCCGGGCTCGTCACCGACGACGAAGCGCCGGGCCGAGGCCGGCGTACACATTGGATGGCCGTACTCCGCGGTGGGGATGGCCAGGGCGGTGCACTCGGCGATCGGCTTGCCGAGCAGGCCGACCAGTGCCTCGCGGATGCTGGGGTTCGTGACACCGCCGGACGTGAGCAGCAGCTTCACGGTGTATCTCCCTTCGGGTGGACGGTCACGGTTCACTGTCTCCACGAACGGCGGCGGGCCGGTTCGACATCGGCAGCACTCTCACATCTGGGACCGCAGGACGTCGATCTCGCACCCGGGTGCGGCCGGGTCGAAGCCGTGCTCGACCAGCCAGCGGATCGCGGTCAGGCTGCGCAGCGACCACCAGGCCCGGATCACGTCGTGGTCGACGTCGGCGCCGTAGCCGGCGATGACGTCGCCGAGGTGCTCCGGGTGCCCGAGCGTCACGCTGGCCAGGTCGTACATCGCATCCCCCTGGCCCGCCTCGGACCAGTCGAGCACGCCGGTGACCTCGTCCCCGTCGACGAACACGTGGGCGACCTGCAGGTCGCCGTGGATGAACGCCGGTGTCCAGGGTCGGAGGGCAGCCTCGGCGACCTGGCGGTTGCGCGTCACCAGCTCGGCCGGGAGGACGTCGTTCGCGAGGAGCCACGCGCACTCGGTGTCGAGGCTCGCCGCCTTCTCCTCGAGGCTCGGGCCGATCCACGGTGGCAGCGGTGCGTCGTGCAGTCCGCGTACGGCGGCGCCGGCCGCCGTCCACGCCGCTGATGACGCCATCGACGGCTCGCCGAGGCGGCCGAGCGCGCGTCCCGGGAGAGCGGCGAGCGCGAGCACCGGCGGCTTCCGCCAGAGGATCTCGGGAGTCGGGATCGGCGCCCTCGCCATCGCCTCGACCTCGGCGTCGGTGCGCGTCTGGTCGGCATCCACCTTCAGGAACACCTCGCCGACCCGGAGCGTCGCGCGCTCGTGGTGGGCCACGACGACCTCCACGTCCTCCACGCGGGTCAGTGTCGCGGAAGGACCGACGTGTCCCCACCGGTTTATGCGTCGGCGGCTACGTGCTGGGGCGTGGTGCCGTGGGTGGCGGCATGAGCGTGCGACCGGACGGCAGCACGTGGGTGCGTTGCGGGGCACGGGTCGTGGCCGTGGGGCGCCGTAGGATTGCGGTATGCCTGACGAGCCTGACCCCATCGCCTACACCGCGCTCCAGCCGGGCACGCCGGTGCACACGAGCGACGGGCACCCCTTCGCCACGGTCCAGGCCGTGCTGGTCGACGAGAAAGTCTCGGTCTTCGACGGCATCGTGGTCCAGTTGGCGGAAGACACCCGGTTCGTCGATGCCGATCTCATCGGCTCGATCTACACCACTCACGTCCGCACGACACTGTCTGCGGAGCAGGCGGCGAACCTCCCACCGCCCGAGGGGTCGACCCTGGTCGACATCAAGCCGTCGCGGTCGATGGGCGACCGGTTGGGCCGCATGTTCGGTCGCGGGAAGCGCTAGGTACTCCGGCGCTCGCACCCGGCGGGTTGATCGCGGCGCGCATCTCCGACCGGTTTCCTCGCGCCCCGGATGGCTGTCCACAGGCGGTGGACCTGCCGGTTGAGCATCGAACGTACGTTCGATATCATACGTGTATGAGTATCGCCGTGCTTGACCGGACGCCGCTTCCGCCGGTGGTCGAGCGATGCCTGGGTGAGCTGCTCGCCGAGGCGGCGACCTGTCTGGGGCGTGCTGGTGCGACCGAGGTCGCGTCGATGGGCGACGATGCGTTGGGCGAGGCGATCTCGAGCTTGTCGGGGCTGGAGTCTCGTGCGGCGGCGTTGCGGTTGGCGTTGTCGGCGGAGGCGGACCGACGGCGAGTGGCCGAGCAGACCGCGGACACCGGGACTGATGCGTGGCTGGCGCGCTTGACCGGAACGACGCGCGAGCAGATGGCCGGCGGCCTGCGGATCGCGGCACTGCTGCAGAACAAGTACGCCGAGACCCGGGAGGCGTTCGCGGCCGGGGGCCTCCGGGTCGAGCAGGTGCGGGTGATCGTCAACGCCGCCGAGCAGGCTCCCGTCGAGGCCACGCCCGATCAGGTCGCCCAGGCCGAGGCGTGGCTGGTGGGCAAGGCCACCGGCGCCGGGACCCGGTCGGGACGCGGCATGGACGCCAAGCGGTTGCGGCAGGCCGCCAGGCGGATGTTCGCGACGATCGACTACGACCTGGCCGACCGGCACGAGGCGATCCTGCTGGGTCGCGAGGCGAGGACCGCGGAGAGCGAGACCTATCTGGCGTTGCACGACAACGGGGACGGGTCCTACACCGGCAAGTTCCGGATCCCGGAGCTCCACGGCCACCTCCTGAAGTCCGCGTTGGACCGGCTCACCGCACCCCGCCGCCTGAGCCGCGACCGGCACGGCGACCTGGTTCACGACGAGTCGGCGCTGGGACACAACAACGGCGCGAGCATCTACGAGACCCAGGGCGCAGCGTGGTGCGAGCTGATCGAACACCTCCCCACGCAGGGCTGGCCCGGCCACGGCGGCAACGGCTGCGAGGTCCTGGTCACGCTCGACCTCGAAGCACTCACCACCGGCCTCGGTGCCGCCGGGCTCGACACCGGGGTCGCCGTCACCGCCGGCGAAGCCCGCCGCCTGGCCTGCAACGCCGGGCTGGTCCCCGCCGTCCTCGACGGCGACTCGATGCCCCTGGACCTCGGTCGCTCGCGCCGCCTGCACAGCCGCAGCCAGCGTCGCGCCCTGGCCCTGATTCACGACACCTGTGCCGTGGCCGGCTGCCAACGCCCCTTCGCCTGGTGCGAGATCCACCATCACCGGCTCTCCTGGGGCAGGAATGGTCGAACCGACCTCGACAACGGCCTGCCCCTCTGCGGACACCACCACCGCCGAGCACATGACACGCGGTTCGACCTCCGAGAACGACGAGACGGTGAGTGGGCCTTCCATCGACGAACGTGAGTCGGGCCAGGGGCCGGCACTAATGTTGCGCGACATGCCTCTCGCCCTGGTGACCGGAGGAGCTCGCGCCAACAGCATCGGCGCAGCCATCACGCCCCGCCTCTCCAACGACGGTTGGGACGTCGCGACCAGCGACCTGACCGACGGTGAGTACCCCTGTGACCTCGCGACGACCGATGGTCCGCAGGCGCTGGTGGACGCCGTCAACCGGGACCGCGGGCCGATCGGTGCCCTGGTGCTGAGCCATGCCCACGACGAGCTCTCGGGGATCCTCGACACGACGGCGGAGAGCTTCGACCGGCACGTGGCAGTCAATGCCCGGGCGAGCCTGCTGCTGATCGCGGCGTTCGCGCGTCAGATCCCTCCGGACGGCGGCGCCGTCGTCGCGCTCACCAGTGACGCCACCACGGGCAACCTGCCGTACGGCGCGTCGAAGGGTGCCCTGGACCGCATCGTGATCTCGGCCGCGCGGGAGCTGGGCCACCTCGGCATCTCGGCCAACGTCGTCAACCCCGGACCGATCGACACCGGCTGGATGGACGACGACGTACGACGCAGCCTCGTTCCCGACCAGCCCACCGGCCGGCTGGGACTGCCGACCGACATCGCCGACGTCGTCGCCTTCCTGGTCTCCAAGCCCGGGCGATGGATCTCCGGACAGCTGCTCCAGGTGGACGGCGGCTTCTCGGCGCGCTTCTGACGTCGGGACCTCGGCCGTGTGGCTGTCGGCGAGCTGTGCCAGGCTCGGTCTATGCCCTGCGACATCGTCGATGCGCGCGACCTGGCCGGCCAGCTCGAGGGGGCGACCATGGTCGAGCTGCTGCACTACACGAAGCTCGAGGTCGAGGGCCGCACGTTCGGCTATCTCTGGGAGCCGACCGTCACGATCGGGCTGCGACAGACGATCGCCGAGCAGCAGGCGATGGTGGCGGAGCGGCCGCAGGTCTTCGAGGTGCAGTTCACCGCGTACGGCTACGGCTGGGTCGTCGCGCACCTCGACGGAGTCGAGCGCGACGAGCTGGCCGAGCTGGTCTTCGAGGCGTGGCGGCTGTCCGCGCCCGCCGAGCTGGTTGCGGCTCGCGGAGAGAAGCTCCCCCTCTGAGCGTCGGACCTGTTTGGGTCGCGCCGCCGACTCCATGTATCTTGACATCAAGATATATACCCACCTGTCCGCGGCCCCCGAGGCGGCGGCAAGATGGGTGGTACGGCGACGACGAGGAGATGTTGGCGGATGGCGAGCACGGACAGCTTCGGAGCCAAAGGCGCGCTCGAGGTCGGGGAGCAGAGCTACCAGATCTACCGGTTGTCGGCGGTCCGAGGCGACGGACTGCCCGAGGATGCGGTCGACTCCCTGCCGTTCTCGTTGAAGGTGCTCCTGGAGAACCTCTTGCGCACCGAGGACGGCGCCGACATCACCGCCGACGACATCCTCGCCCTCGCCGGCTGGGACCCGGAGGCGGAGCCGGACAAGGAGATCCAGTTCACGCCGTCGCGGGTGATCATGCAGGACTTCACCGGCGTGCCGTGCATCGTCGACCTGGCCACGATGCGCGAGGCCATGGCGGAGCTCGGCGGCGACGCCACCAAGATCAACCCGCTGGCGCCGGCCGAGCTGGTCATCGACCACTCGGTGATCGCCGACGTGTTCGGGACGCCTGAGGCGTTCGGGCGGAACGTCGAGATCGAGTACCAGCGCAACCGGGAGCGCTACCAGTTCCTCCGCTGGGGTCAGGGTGCCTTCGACGACTTCAAGGTCGTGCCCCCGGGCACGGGCATCGTCCACCAGGTCAACATCGAGCACCTGGCTCGCGTGACCTTCACCCGCGAGATCGACGGCGAGCTCACGGCGTACCCCGACACCTGCGTCGGGACCGACTCCCACACCACGATGGTCAACGGCATCGGCGTCGTCGGCTGGGGCGTCGGCGGCATCGAGGCCGAGGCAGCCATGCTCGGCCAGCCGGTGAGCATGCTCATCCCGCGCGTGGTCGGCTTCAAGCTCTCCGGTGAGCTGCCCGAGGGCTCGACCGCCACCGACCTGGTGCTCACGATCACCGAGATGCTGCGCCAGCACGGCGTGGTCGGGAAGTTCGTCGAGTTCTACGGCGCGGGCGTGTCGGTTCTGCCGGTCGCCAACCGAGCCACGATCGGCAACATGAGCCCCGAGTTCGGCTCCACCATCGCGGTCTTCCCGATCGACCAGCAGACCGTGGAGTACCTCGCCCTGACGGGCCGCTCCGACGAGCAGCTGGCGCTGGTCGAGGCGTACGCCAAGGAGCAGGGCCTCTGGCACGACCCGGAGGCCGAGCCGCGCTACAGCGAGCGCCTCGAGCTCGACCTCTCGACCGTCGTACCGTCGCTGGCCGGGCCGAAGCGCCCCCAGGACAGGGTCGAGGTCACCGAGGCCCAGGACGTCTTCCGCGGTGCCCTGGCCGACTACGTCGACGGTGACCCGGTGGAGGAGCAGGGGTACGACGAGGCGGTCGCCGAGTCCTTCCCCGCCTCTGACTCGCCCAGCCACGCCAACGGGAACGGCGCCCCGAGCAGGCCGTCGGCGGCCCCGAAGGACGGCGGCCGCCCGAGCAACCCGGTGACCGTGACCATCAACGGCCAGGAGGCCGTGGTCGACCACGGCGCCGTCGTGATCGCCGCCATCACGTCGTGCACCAACACGTCCAACCCGAGCGTGATGATCGGTGCCGCGCTGCTCGCCAAGAACGCCGTGGAGAAGGGACTGCAGCGCAAGCCGTGGGTCAAGACCTCGCTCGCGCCGGGTTCCAAGGTGGTCAGCGACTACTACGAGAAGGCCGGCCTCACGCCGTACCTCGACAAGCTCGGCTTCAACCTCGTCGGCTACGGCTGTACGACGTGCATCGGCAACTCCGGACCCCTCATCCCCGAGGTGAGCGCCGCGGTCAACGAGAAGGACCTCGCCGTCGTGAGCGTGCTGTCCGGCAACCGCAACTTCGAGGGCCGGATCAACCCCGACGTGAAGATGAACTACCTCGCGTCCCCGCCGCTGGTGGTCGCCTACGCGCTCGCGGGCTCGATGGACGTCGACCTCTTCGGTGACCCGCTCGGGCAGGACCAGGACGGGAACGACGTCTATCTCAAGGACCTGTGGCCCTCGCTCAGCGAGATCGAGCGGGTGATCGGCGAGGCGATCACGTCGGAGATGTTCACCGATGACTACGCCGACGTGTTCGCCGGAGACGAGCAGTGGAAGTCGCTGCCGACTCCCGAGGGCGACACGTTCGCCTGGGACGAGGACTCGACGTACGTCCGCAAGCCGCCGTACTTCGACGGCATGTCCGACGAGCCCGAGCCGGTGACCGACATCGAGGGCGCCCGGGTGCTGCTCAAGCTCGGCGACTCGGTGACCACCGACCACATCAGCCCTGCCGGTGCGATCAAGAAGGACAGCCCGGCCGGGACCTACCTCTCCGAGCACGGCGTCGAGCACCGCGACTTCAACTCCTACGGCTCGCGCCGCGGCAACCACGAGGTCATGATCCGCGGCACGTTCGCGAACATCCGCCTGCGCAACCAGCTGGCACCGGGGACCGAGGGTGGGTACACCCGCGACTTCACCGATGGTGGCGAGGTGGCGAGCGTGTACGAGGCCAGCCAGCACTACCAGGAGGCGGGCACGCCGCTGGTCGTCCTGGCCGGCAAGGAGTACGGCTCGGGTTCGTCGCGCGACTGGGCGGCCAAGGGCACGGCACTGCTCGGGGTGAAGGCCGTGATCGCGGAGTCCTACGAGCGGATCCACCGGTCGAACCTGATCGGGATGGGGGTCCTGCCGCTGCAGTTCCCCGGCGGGAAGACCGCGGACGACATGGGGCTCACCGGCGAGGAGACGATCTCGATCTCCGGGATCACCGAGCTGAACGACGGCACCACGCCGCGCACGGTCACGGTGAAGATCGAGAGCGACGGCCGCGAGGACGAGTTCGAGGCGACGCTCCGGATCGACACCCCGGGCGAGGCGCAGTACTACCGCAACGGCGGGATCATGCAGTACGTGCTCCGCAACCTGCTCCGCAGCTGAGGACCTCGGTCAGTACTCGTTCCCCGTGGGGAACCCGTACTGGACGGAGTACCACACGGCCGAGGTGAGCACCGCTGCCATGAACAGCGCGAAGAGGACGCCGCCGGCGACGGGCAGGAACCAGGTCGGCGACGAGTGGCTGCGGACGGCGAACATCTTGACCACGAACGCGCCGTACACGGCGCAGCCGAGGAGGGCGTGTGCGGTCACCCTCGGCTCGTAGGTCTGGATGCCGAACGCCAGCAGGCAGTCGTAGGCGACCGGCAGGCTGATGACGAACGTGACCACGCCGACGGTGCGGTGCGTCGGGCCGACCCAGCCCGGCGCCGACGACCCGCCGAGCTTGCCGTACATCCACAGCGCGAGCAGGAGCTGCACGAGCAGGAGCACACCGATCGCGCAGGCGACCACGGTCTTGAACTCGATCACCGAGCCGAAGCCGAACTTCACGAGGTGGGCGCCCCCGGGGTGTCGCCGGTCGTTGACCCCGAGCAGCACCGCCACCACGGCGCCGCACAGCAGCGCGATCAGGGGCGTCCGGCCCGAGCGACGCGGAGCAGAGGCCGTCTGGTCCATCCTCCGCATGATGGCTGGAAAATTGTCCGCCGGATACCCCTCCTTACGGCGTGTCCACAGCGTGAGTCGTATGTGATGAGGGCGCACCCCCGGAGGACACCGTGACCACGCAGCTGACCGACGGCCTCCGCGACCTCGCGGAGGAGGCGCCGGGACCGCTCACGGCGGGACCGATGTGGCGAGACGGGCGTCGTCGCCACCGACGCCGAGTCGCCGGCGCAGTCGTCGTGATCGGCTGCCTGGTGGCCGCGACGGTGGCGGTCGGTATCGGCAGCGGGCGCAGGGTGCAGCCTGCCCCGGCGGCGCCGCCCGCGACCGGCACCGGAACGATGGCGATCCCGGCGCAGCTGTACAACCCGAGCCCGTGGGTCTCCACGACCCGGGCGCCGGGGCGCCTCGTCGCGCTGACCTCGCGGTCGCGCGACCACTTCCCTTGGGGATCGGACCGGAGCGTGCCCGTCGGGGTCGCGGCGGGTTCCCAGACCTATCGGTTCCTCGACCTGCCGGGGCAGGCACCGGACGCGACGGACGTCGAGCTGTCTCCGGACGGCCTCCACATCGCCTACTGGATCGCACCCGCGGCCGGAAGCCCGCCGACGAACCCGGGCGGCCTGGCGGGCTTCGCGATTCTCGACGTGGTCACCGGCAAGGTCGAGACGTATGAGGTCCGGACGCGCTTCGGACTGGCGGTCCAGTCGCTGACCTGGGTGGACTCCGACACGCTTGCGCTGGTCGCAGGCCATTTCAACTCCGTCCGGGCGATGGACTTCTCCGGTCGCGACCGGACCTACTTCTTCACCGTGGGGAACCCGGCGGGCTATGTGTCCCTGGCCCCTGCGGACGTGCGCGCGATCCCGGTGACGACCTGGCCCGCCCAGGGCTGCGCCCCGACGTGTCCCGGTACGTATGCCGCGATGCTGGGCGGTGGCCACCTCATGCATGTGGAGAGCTCCGACGGCGACCCCAGCAGCCACCACGACATCCGGCTCTCCGACCCCGTGCTGACGGCGGCCTATGACCCCCGGCGGAACGTCGTGGCTGGCACACGAGGCCGCGAGGACGGGGACGGCCCGCTGCCGGCGCCGCTGATGTACGGCCGTGTGGTGGGAGACCGGGTGCGACTCCACGAGGTCCCCGGCGCCAGGCGCTACGAGCAGGTGTTCACCTGGGTCGACGCGACGCATGTGACGGCCTCGCGACTGACCCGGGACGGGGTCGTCTACGACGTGGTCGACGTGCGCACCGGTGCGCGGACGCAGCTGAGCACCAAGCCGTGGTACGCGTTCGCGATCGCCCGTGACGCCTTGGCGCATCCGACCACGGTGCGCGGCATCCCGCCGGCCACACCGTGGAACCCGCGGCTGACCGCCCTCGGCGGGCTCCTGCTCGTCGTGGCCTGCGCCGGCGGGGTCGTGCTGGTCGCCAGGAGGTCCGTTGTCCGGACCTGAGCGCGACTTCGAGGAGTTCGTCGCGGCCCGCTCCGCGGCGCTGCTTCGCACGGCGTACCTGCTGACGGGCAACCGTCAGGACGCCGAGGATCTCGTGCAGGTCGCCCTGCTCAAGGCAGTCCCGAAGTGGACGAGGGTGCGCGAGCACGAGCCCTATGTCCGGCGCATCCTGCTGCACGAGTCCGTCTCGCGGTGGCGCAGGAGGCGCTGGCGCGAGACGAGTACGGAGTCACTCCCCGAGCTGGCGGCCGCGGGTCAGGACGTCGATGCCCGGCTGGCGCTGCGTCAGGCCCTCGCACACCTGGCGCCGCGCCAGCGGGCGGTGATCGTGCTCCGCTACTTCGACGACCTCACCGAGTCGCAGACGGCCGATCTGCTGGGCATCTCCGTCGGCACCGTGAAGTCGCAGGCCCACGATGCGCTCGTGCGGCTCCGCACCCTCGTGCCGGATCTCGACGCGGACGTCATCCGTTCGGAGCCATAGACGGCTCCGAACGCATGACGTCAGTCGGTGCGCAGCGCCTCCACCGGCGTGACCCGGACGGCCCGACGAGCCGGAGGCCGAGCGGCCGCCAGGACGAGAGCCCCCGCGCCGACCACGGTGCCGCCCAGCACGAGCCACGGCAGTCCCCAGGCGAAGCCGGAGGTGAACCGGCCGACCAGCGCCTGCGTGCCGACGGAGCCGAACACCACCCCCAGGGCGATCCCGAAGGCGATCGCGGTGGCCGACAGCGCCGCGGACTCCAGTGTGATCATCCGGCTCACGTGACGCCGGGTCAGACCCAGCGCGCGCAGCAGCCCGATCTCACGACGCCGCTGGATGACGGTCAGCGACATCGTGCTGACGAAGCCGACGGCCGAGATCAGTGACGAGATGACGACCACGGCGACGAGCACCTGGGTGATCGTGGTCAGCGAGCTCCGGGCGTGCGCCTCCTGGGCGGCGCTGAGATCCGGCCAGGAGTGCACGGACTGCCGGAGGGCGGTCAGCCCCGAGGCGAACGTCGTCACCAGGGTCACCCCGATCACGAGCCCCATCGTCGAGCGCGTGGTCCGCAGGGGGTCCCTGACCGCGTTGCGGCCGGCGAGGCGCGCCTCAGGTGTGCGGCCCAGCAGGCGGCTGGTGAGCCCGACCAGGCCGGGGATGATCAGCCGCGCCCCGACGAGCAGCCCGGTCGAGGCCGTGACCGACCCGAGGAAGGCGACCAGGAACCCGGCCAGGCTTCCGCTCTCACCCAGCACCATCGCCAGCAGCAACAGCAGCACGCCCGTCACGACCAGCAACGTCGACCAGAGCAGGCGTCGCCGGGAGGTACGACGTGCGCCGGACGTCGTGCTCGTCGGCCCGCCCATGGCCGCGGCCGGTGAGACCGCCAGGACCTGACGCGAGCCGATGCGCCCGGCGATCGCGGACGCGGCCGTGATCGTGAGCACGGGGACGATGAGCCAGGCGCTGGTCACCGGGTAGTGGGTGTCCTCCAGGTGACCTTGGTGAACGAGGGTCACGCGCAGGACGTCGGCGGCGACAACGCCGACCGCGGCTCCGCCGACCGCGCCGATCGCTCCCACGAACGCGACGCCCCGCATGGCGGCGGATCGCAGAGAGGAGGCTCGCGCCCCGAGCAGGCGCAGGAGGGCGATCTGGGGCAGTCGGCCGGCGAGCACGGTGTCGACTGCGTTGACGACGACCACGGCGGCGACGTACACCGCGATCAGGATGAACACGGTGGAGACGGCCTGCAGCAGGCCGCCGGGGATCCCCCCGCCGCCGCTGTTCACCGACAGGATCGCGCTGATGGTGACCAGGACTCCGGCGTAGCACCCGCTCAGTCCGGCCACGAGCGCCACGGTGCCGAGCTCTCGGGTGCTGCCCAGGACGAGGTCGCGTCTCATGCCGCACCGACCTCGAGCGAGATCAGCAGGTCGGAGATCTGCTGGGGAGTCAGGCTGCCGTGGTCGCCGACGATCCGGCCGTCGGCGATCACCAGGATGCGATCGGCGTACGACGCGGCCACAGGGTCGTGGCTGACCATCGCGATGGTCTGCCGGTACTCGCGCGACGCGGTCCGCAGGAGCGCCAGCACCTCACGCGAGGAACGGGTGTCCAGGTTGCCCGTCGGCTCGTCGGCCACGATGATCCGGGGTCGCGACGCCAGGGCCCGGGCGATCGCGACCCGCTGCTGCTGTCCGCCGGACAGCTCGGCGGGCCGGTGCTCGGCTCGGTCCGCCAGGCCCAGGGTCTCGATCAGAGCGTCGACCCAGGCTTGCTCGTCACGGTCGACCCGGCGTCCCGCGAGCTCGAAGGGGAGCAGGACGTTCTCCAGGGCGCTCAGCGTCGGCACCAGGTTGAACGCCTGGAACACGAAGCCCACGTGTTCGCGCCGCAGCAGCGTGCGTGCGTCGTCGTCCATCTGGTGGAGCGCATGGCCTGCGACCCACACCTCGCCGGAGGTGGGGTCGTCGAGGCCGGCGGCCAGGTTCATGAACGTGGACTTCCCGGAGCCGGACGGCCCCATCACGGCGGTGAACTCCCCGGGCCTGATGTCGACGGTGACGTCGGTGAGTGCCTCGACGCGGGCCGTCCCGCTGCCGTAGGTCTTGGAGACGGCGCGGAACTCGACGACGGGTGCGAGCTGATCGGTCATGACGCCACGCTAGGGACGCGCGAGCCCCCGGACATCTGGCCGAGGTGGTGACTCGGCGTACCTCTCCAGATGTACGTCGGGCGGGCCCGACCGCCGGTCAGACCAGGCCGTGCTCGTAGGCGTAGACGACCAGCTGGACCCGGTCGCGCAACCCCAGCTTGCCCAGGATGCGGGAGACGTGGGTCTTCACGGTGCCCTCGGCGAGGACCTCGATCTCGGCGATCTCGGCGTTGGACAGCCCGGCTGCCGCGCGGAGCAGGATCTCGCGCTCCCGCTCGGTGAGCGCGTCGTACTCCGGTCCGGGAGAGCGGGTGGGCCGGGCCCGGAAGCGCTCCCAGAGGCGGCGCGTGGCACCGGCGGCGACGACGTTGCTGCCCGACGCGACCGCGCGCACCGAGGCGAGCAGGAACTCGGGATCGGCCGACTTCAGCAGGAACCCGCTGGCGCCGGCCTCGATCGCGGAGGCGGCGGCCTCGTCGAGGTCGAACGTGGTGAGCACCAGGATCCTGGGTGCGTCGTCGGCGTACCGCTGGACCAGTGCGCGGGTGGCCTCTACGCCGCCGGTGCCCGGCATCTCGAGGTCCATGAGCACGACGTCGGGGGCCGTCGCCGCGACCTGCTCCACCGCCTCGGCGCCGTCGCCCGCCTCGCCCACGACCTCGAGGTCGGGCTGCGAGCCGAGCACCATCGCGATGCCGGCCCGGAACATCGCCTGGTCGTCGACCAGCAGCACGCGGACGGTCACAAGGGACGCCCCGGGATCGTGACCTCGGTGACCCAGCGCCCGGAGCTCTCGCCGGCCAGGACCCGCCCACCCAGCTGCGCGACACGCTCCGTCATCCCGAGCAGGCCGTGCCCCTCGTTCGTCGGGTGATCGGTCGCAGCCAGGGGTCGCAGGTCGTTCACCACGCGGAGCCGGTATCCGTCCGTCCAGTCCTCGCGCACCGCGACCGGCCTGCCCAGGTCGCCGTGCTTGAGGGCGTTCGTCAAGGACTCGGCGAACGCGAGTCGAGCGGTGACGAGCACGGCATCGTCCGGTGTCGGCTCGCCGCGCTGCTCGACCTCGAGCGCCATCCCCGAGGCTCGCATGCGGCCGATCACGTCCTCGGGTTCAGCGAGCTCCGGCGCACCCTCCGGCCCGTTGCGCTCGCGCAGTCGGGTGAGCAGCGCCCGGACGTCGCGCATGGCCGTCCGGGCGGTCCGGCCGATCACCTCGAGCGCCTCCTCCGCACGCGCCGGGTCGGCCCGGATCTGGTACCGGGCACCGTCCGCCTGCGCAGCGACGACCGCCCACGAGTGGGCGACGACGTCGTGCATGTCCGCCGCGATGCGGGCACGCTCCTGCTCCTCCTCGTACAGCTGCTCGAGGCGACGGCGCTCCACGGCCGCGACCGTGGCGTCGACCCGGGCCTGGATGCTCTGGCGCCGCTGCCAACGCAGGACACCCGTGACCCAGCCACCGCCGGTGACGATGGCGGTCAGCGCGGCGGCGGTCAGGGCGGCGTAGACGCCCGATGGCGAGCCGACCAGTCCGTGGAAGGAGGCCCAGACGGCGGCGACCACCACCGCGACCAGCACGCTCCCCAGACCGAACCGGCGTACGGCGCGAGACCGGTGGGCCCCCAGGGTGAAGAAGAGCGGGAAGTAGACCAGGTCCGCGACCAGCGCGAGCTCTGAGGTGAGCAGCTGGGTCACCGACGCGGCGACCGCCGCCACGACCATGGTCGGGACCGACAGGCGCCGCACCGCCAGGGCGACTCCGAGCAGCAGGGCAGCGATGGCGCTGGCCGGGGAGAGGCTGAGCTGGATGGCGCCGACCGCGAGCGTGAACAGAGCGGCGATGCCGAGGTCGAACACGACCCGGCGGCGCTGCGCAGCGCCGGTGGGGTCGTCCCATACATCGTCCGCGAGAGCCGGGACGTCGGCGGCCGTCATGGCCCCAGTATCCCGACGAGTCCAGGACGCACGACGACGAGGACGTCATACGTTCCGGTCGCCCTAGCGACCCGTTCGTATGACGTCCCCGCCCCCGTCGGTCGTGGAGGACTACTTCACCTCGGCCCGCATCACGCGCCACAGGCCGAAGGCCAGCGGCAGGACGAGCCAGACGGTGCCGGTGACCGCGAGCTGGGTCCAGTCCTGTGCGGAGAAGCCACCGTCGTAGAGCTTTCCCTGGTCGTAGTTGAAGTCCACCCAGGGCTGGGCCTTCTCGAACCACGACTGGTTGGCGGCCAGCACCATGGACAGCGTGGGGACGACGAACCAGTAGCTGAAGTACCCGACGATCGCACCCGCGGAGTTGCGGGTGAGGATGCCGAGCATGAACCCGACCGTCATCCCGATCAGGTCGGCACCCACGATGTAGGCGATCGCGGACGGCGACAGGTCCCAGGTGGTGTCGACGCCCATCAGGGCGGTGCCGACGATGTTGCCCAGTGCGCCCACCGAGAGCGCCAGAGCCATCGAGGCGATGCCGATCGCGATGGTGACCACGAACTTGGCCCGGATCACCCGGCCGCGATGGGGCACGAGGGTGAACGTCGTGAGGCCGGCCCGCTGGCTCCACTCGCCGGTCACGGCGAGGATCGCCACGACCGGGAGCAGGATCGTCATCGGTACGCCGATCGCGCCGGCGAAGCTGTCGTAGGTCAGGTCGCTCTCGGACGCGAAGGCGAGGACCGCCCCCGTTGCCAACACCCCGGCCGCGGCGATCGCGACCATCAGCCAGAAGCCCGACCGGGTGTCGAACGCCTTGCGGAGCTCGACGCCGACGACGGTGCGGAACGGGATCGGTGCGTGCTGGGTGCGGTTCCGTTCGGACTCCGCGACGTGCGTGTTCTCCATGACGGCGGTGCTCATGCCGCTACTTCCTCTCGTGCGTTGTCCTTGGTGAGCTCGAGGAACATCTCCTCGAGGCCGGCCCCGTCGGCGGGGCGCAGCTCGGTCAGGGGTACGCCGGCGGCCAGCGCCACGCGGCCGACCTGGGCGGGATCGGCGTCGGTGCGGACGCCGCCCAGCGACTGCTCGGCGGTGTGGCCGGCACCGACCAGGGCGGCCGCCAGGACGACCGGGTCCGGTGCGGCGGCGAACGTCCCGGCCGCCTCGAGCAGCTCGCTCTTGGTGCCGGCGGCCACGATCCGGCCGTTGCCGATGACCACCAGGTCGTCGGCGATGACCTCGATCTCGTGCAGCAGGTGCGAGGAGAGCAGGACCGTCCCGCCCTGGTTCGCGTAGCCACGCAGGAGGTCGCGCATCCACCGGATGCCGGCCGGGTCGAGCCCGTTGGCCGGCTCGTCGAGCACGAGCACCTCGGGATCGCCGATCAGGGCGGTGGCGATGCCGAGCCGCTGGCGCATGCCGAGCGAGTAGTCGCGGACGCGGCGCCCGGACTCCTCCTCGCTGAGGCTGACCAGGTCGAGCATCTCGTCGACGCGGGCGCGGGGCATCCGCATCGTGCGCTGGGCGAGGGTCAGGATCTCGCGGCCGGTGCGGCCGGCGTGCTGCGCCGACGCGTCGAGCAGCACCCCGATCTCACGGCCGGGGTTCGGGAGGTCGGCGTACCGACGACCGAGCACGGTGGCGCTTCCTGAGCTCGCCGGCGTGAGGCCGACCAGGATCCGCATGGTGGTCGACTTACCGGCGCCGTTCGGGCCGAGGAAGCCGGTCACGCGGCCGGGCTCGGCCCGGAAGGTCACGTGGTCCACGGCGGTGAAGCCGCCGTACTTCTTGGTCAGTGAGTCGAGGATGATCATGACCAGGACTCTCGCGTCCGGAGGCCCTCCGCCACATCAGGGAGCATGCTGATCCGGTCCCTGCCGCTGACCCTGGGAACCCTGAGGGGCCTCGGGGTCAACCCTCAGGGTCCGGCTAGCGTGGACGCATGCTCGTGGCGATCAGCATCAGTCCCTCCGGCGGCTCCCTCGACGACAGCGAGACCGGTGGCGTGAGCTCCTCCGTCGCCGAGGCGATCCGAGTCATCCGCGACTCCGGGCTCCCGAACGAGACCAACGCGATGTTCACCAACATCGAGGGGGAGTGGGACGAGGTGATGGCGGTGGTCAAGCGGGCCGTGTTCGCCGTGGCCGAGACCTCTCCGCGCGTGGGGCTGGTGCTCAAGGCGGACCTCCGGGCCGGGCACGACAGCGGGCAGCTGACGGCGAAGGTCGAGCGGGTCGAGCAGCGGCTGGTGACCGGATCCGATGGATAGCCACACTCTTCGGGTCCACACCGGTCATCAGGAGGTCGTGCGGGACCTGACCCGTGAGTGCCAGGACTTCGTGTCGTCGTACGGCGACGGGCTGCTGCATGTGTTCGTGCCTCACGCCACGGCCGGGCTCGCGATCATCGAGACCGGGGCGGGCTCCGACGACGACCTCCTGACGGCGTTGGCAGACCTCCTGCCGGCCGACGACCGCTGGCGCCATCGCCACGGCTCGGCCGGGCACGGGCGCTCGCACGTCCTGCCGGCGCTGGTGCCGCCGTATGCCACCGTCCCGGTCGACGGCGGCCGTCTCGCCCTCGGCACCTGGCAGAGCATCTGCCTGGTCGACCTCAACGTCGACAACGCCGAGCGCGAGGTGCGGCTGTCCTTCCTGGCGGGCTGAAGCCGGCCTGATGCCCAGCACACGGCCGCCCCTCCACACCCGGGAGAGATGACGAGAGGAGCGGCCGCGCGGGTCACGGCTCCCGGCGTCCCGGTCGTCGTGCCGGATCCAGCCAACTCGATCGCGTCCCGCGACTCTGTTCGCGCGCTGACACAAGCGAGAACACGCGGACCGGGCGGACGCGTACGTCGGACACGACGGCCGCCGTTCCATGAAAGGAGGGTGGATCGGCGGCCGCCGTGGTTCCACGGGGGGTCCGTGCGCGTCCGTCCTCCGCAACGGGAGAAGCCGGAGAACAGCAGCGCGTCTGTGGGCCGCGGTCAGACCGCGGGGATGGTGAAGATGGTCGAGCCGGAGACGATCCGGCCATCGATCGTGGCGGCGACGGTGTAGATGTGGTCGCCCTCGGCGAGGTCGGACACCTTGAGGCCGGTCTCGTAGCGTGACGACGTCGTCGCCTCGGTGAGCAGGCTGCCGGCGGCCGCGGGCTCGCGGTCGAGCGTGCTGCCGCGGCTCGTGGTCGACCTCGCCGGTCCGGGGATCTCGTAGGTGATGACGACCTCGTCGCCACCGACGGCGCTGCCGATGGTGAGGGTGCCGAGGCCGGCCCCGCCGAAGCGCGACCGTCGAGTGGTGGTGTGCACGAGCTGGGTCCTCCCTCAGGATCGGGCCGGGGGTGCGTCCCGGTGGTCCGCACGGTCCGATCGACTACGTCCATGACATCGCACCACGACGGATTCCTCTGTCATCGGGCTGACAGAGGACGGGATCAGTCGAGGAATGGCGCAGCGACGGGTGGTTCGATGGCCCTCCAGCCCCGGCGGTGAGCGCGGGACGACAGGTGGCAAGGTGGTCCCGTGCCCACGACGCACCGCGAGCAGCCCTGGTCCGACGAGCAGTCCGCGCACGGCCGGATCCTCGTGCTCACTGCCAACCCGATCTCCCAGGCGATCTTCACCATCGGCACCGCCGTCGGCCGCCTGGTCGTGGTGCTGGCCGACGACGAGGGCGGACCAGGCCTGGCCTCGCTCGTGCCGGCCGAGGGCGACGCCGTCGTCCTGTGCGACCACGACGCGCCGGACGCGCCGCAGTTCCTCCGGGACGCACTCGCCTCGCCCGCGTCGTACGTCGCGATGATGGCCAGCCGGCGCCGGGCGGAGGGTCTGCGCGCCGACCTCGAGGCCGAGGGCGTGCCCCACCTGGAGAAGCTGCACGTGCCCGCCGGCCACAACCTCGGTGGCAAGGAGCCGGGTGAGATCGCCCTCTCGGTCGTGGCCGAGATCGTCGCCGAGTCCTACGACCGTCCCGGTGGCTCGATGCGCGGTCCGCGTTGACCGACCTCGCCTGGCCGGTCGTCGTCCTGATCGGCCTGGTGGTGATGCTGGGTGCCTACGTGCAGGCCGTGGTCGGCCTCGGGCTCGGTCTGCTGAGTGCACCGGTGGTGGCCCTGGTCGAGCCGTCCCTGGTCCCGGTGCTGACGCTGTGGCTGGCCCTGCTCGTCTCGGGGCTGAACCTGGTGGACGAGCACGAGCACGTCGACTGGCGCTCGACGGCGTGGTCGCTGCCGGCACGCGTGCCGGGCACGGTCGTCGGCGCCTGGCTGGTGGCGGCGTTCACCGAGGAACAGATCGGTGTCGCGCTGGCCGTGATGGTGCTGATCGCGGTGGCCCTGTCCGTCCACACGCTCGACGTTCCCCTCAACCCGGCGACCCTCGCCACCGCCGGCTTCGTGGCCGGCGCGACCGGTACGGCCACCTCGGTCGGCGGCCCGCCGATCGCGCTGCTCTACCAGCGCGGCGACCCGCAGGTCGTCCGGGCGACGCTGTCGGTGTTCTTCTTCGTCGGGGTGATCCTCAGCCTCAGCGGATTGGCGATCACCGGCTCCCTGGACCGCGAGCCCTCCGTGCTCGCCCTGGCCATGGCGCCCGGCGTCGTCGTCGGGTACGTCGTGGGTCGGGGCACCCGCGGGCTCGTCGACCGCGAGGCGTTCCGCCGGGGTGTCCTGGTGGTGTGCACGGTCTCCGCGATGATCCTGCTCGTCCGTTCCGTCGTCTGACCCCTGGCGTCTACGTCGCGAGGTGCCTGGACTCGCCGAGGTGCTCGTTTCGCCGTGAGGCAACCGCTTCCCGGATAGCCTTCCCCGCGTGTCCAGCACCACCCCCCGAGCGGGCAACGCCAACGTCAAGCGCGCGATCATCGGGCTGGGACTCCTGGTGGTGCTGGTGGCCATCGGCTATCAGATCTACCGGCTGCAGCAGCCGCCCAAGGGCGACGACCCGCACAACACCATCCCGCAGCTGTCCGCGACGAAGTACTACGACTTCGTCGGCGGCGACCACACCGAGGACCCGGTCACCTACGCCCAGGTGCCGCCGGTCGGTGGCCCGCACGATCCGACCTGGGACGACTGCGGCGCGTACACCGAGCCCCCACGCAACGAGAACGCCGTCCACGACCTGGAGCACGGCACGGTCTGGATCACCTACCGGCCGGGCCTGGACCCGAGCGACATCGCGTCCCTGCAGAGTCGGCTGGAGACCCTGAAGAGCGGGAAGTGGATGCTCTCGCCGTATCCCGGACTGCCGGCTCCGGTGGTGGTCACCGTCTGGAACGCCCAGCTCGACCTGAAGGGTCCCAACGACCCGCGGCTCCCGGTGTTCCTGGACTTCTACGGCGACGGGCACACGTCGCCCGAGGGCGCGTTCGCCACGTGCAAGGGCGGCGACGCACATCCTGGCCTCCGACAAGCCCTGACCGTCAGGACAGCGCGGACAGCCAGTCGACGACGGTCGAGCCGAACCGTTCGCGCTCGTCGGTGACCAGCGAGTGGGTCGCCCCCTCCACCCAGCGCACCTCGGCCGCGGGCAGTGCCGCCGCGAACCGGGCCTCGCCCTGCTCGTTCACCGCGCGTGCCTCGTCGGGCTGCGTCGCGAGCAGCAGGAGGACCGGGATCCCGGCCTCGGCGATGGCGGCCCAGGTGTCGCTCTGCCGTGCCCGCGCCAGGTGGTACAGCGCCGGGCCGCGGGCGACGCCGGGCGTGCGCGAGACCAGGCCTCCGTCGCCGTCCGGCTCCATGCCCTCGAGGAACGCGTCCACCAGGACGTCGCCCGGGTCGACGTCGAGCATGTGCACGACGGCGTCCCGGTCGGGCAGTCGCAGCCGGCGTTCGTCGCCCTCCGCGACCAGGTCCTCGAGCGTGGCCGAGAGGTCCGCACCCAGGCGTGTCGGCGTAGTCGAGATGACCGCTGTCCACGAGGACCAGCGCGCGGATCCGCTCGGGGTGGGCCGCCGCGAGGTGACACGCGATCGCCCCACCCCAGCTGTGCCCCACCAGCACGAACCGGTCCCAGCCGAGCTCGTCGGCGAGCCGCGTCATCAGCTCGGCGAGGGCCGGGACGGCGTAGTCGTCCGGAGCGGCCGGCGGGGACCCGCCGTACCCGGGCAGGTCCGGCGCCGCCACGTCGTACCCCTCCTCGAGCGGACCCACGCCCAGCCCCAGGAACGCTGCGGACGATGCGGGACCGAGCGCGTGCAGGAACATCAGCGGGGCGCCGTCCCGGGTGCCCCAGCGGCGTACGAACAGGGGAACGCCGCCCACGGTGAGGTCATGGCTCACGAGTCGCTCGGCTTGCGCTCGGCCTGGAGCTGGCGCTCGGTGTCGGCGAACCCGACGCTGCGGTAGATCCGGATCGCGAGGTACTCCGGGTCGGCCACCATCACCAGCGTGTGCGCGCCGAGCTCGTCGAAGCCGTACCTGCTCACCCGGTGCACCAGCGTCCCGGCGAGGCCGCGGCCGCGCGCGTCGGGATGGGTCTTCACGTTCTGGAAGCGGGCGAGCCCCGGAGACGCGGTGAAGAGACCCATCGACGCGAGCAGCCGGTCGTCCTCGAACGCGCCCCACCACGCGCCGTACCCGGCGGCGACGAGGCGGCGCTCGGCCTCGCTCCGGGCGGTGACGAACGCGAGGCTGTGGGTCCCGGGCTCCTCCCCGGCCATGTCCAGGTCGATCTGCTGGGCCCAGTCGTCGTCGGAGGAGAGCGGTCGGTACCTCGCGGTCAGGTTCGGCCGCGGCGGCTCGTGTACCGCGGTCGCCGTCATCACCGACGACCACTCGGTGTCCATCCCGACCTCGGCGAACGGAGCGAGGTCCTCGGCGGTGCCGGCCTGCCCGTCCACGCCGAACGTGCGGTGGCGGCTCTCGGGGAACTCCGACTCGAAGGTCGCCAGCCACCGCCGGGCCTCGTCGGCGTCGGCCGGGGCCGTGGCGAGCAGCAGGAAGTTGCCCCACCAGAAGGTCGGGTTGTCGGCCGTCCGAACGACCAGATGGGTGCCGCGGTCCTCGACCGTGCTGCCGGAGTGCTCCAGCATCGCCAGGTCGGTCCGGAACGCCAGCGACGCGATATTCATGTGCGGCACCGTACGGGGCCGTGTGAGGTTGGCTCCATGGGTTTCGAGGTCCGTCCGGAACAACCAGCCGACCGGGACGACGTGCTCCGCGTCATCGCGGCCGCCTTCGGCGGCGACCGGGAGGAGCACGGGCGCGAGGTCGCCGACCTGTGGGCAGCCGTCGGGCGTCATCGCCGCGCCAGCCTCGTGCTGGAGGAGAACGGTTCCATCGTCGGGCACGTCGGGCTGAGCCGCGGCTGGATCGATGCGCGCCGCGAGCTGGTCGAGGTGTGGATCCTGAGCCCCCTCGGGATCGTCCCCGAACGTCAGCGATCGGGGTTGGGCACGGCCCTCCTGGCCGGTGCCGTGGAGACGGCGCGAGGGAGCGGCGTCCCGGCTCTGTTCCTCGAGGGCAGCCCCTTCTACTACGGACCCCGTGGTTTCCAGCGGGCGGACCGACACGGCTTCCGGCCCGCGGCACTCGAGCGCACCCCGGGCGCGGCGTTCCAGTGCGTGCTGTTCGAGGGCCACGAGGAGTGGATGACCGGGCAGCTGATCTACCCCGGAGTGTGGTGGGAGCACGGTGCGGCCGGGATCCGCGATCCCGGGCTCGCGGAGCTCGAGAAGCGGTTCGCCTCCCTCGACGAGGATTGACTCGAACACCTGTTCGACTCATGATGGACGGATGCTGGTCTCACCGCCCGGCTGGCCCCGCCAGGTCCGCCCACCCGATGCCCCCGACTGGGAGCGCACCGCGTGCAACTGGCTGCTCGACCAGTGCCCCCCGGACTACCGGGCCTACCCGGCGCTGCGCCGCCACCCCGTCGTGCTCGCGCGCTTCGCGGTGCTGCACATCGAGGCCAACCAGGCCGCGTGCCGGCGCGGGCTGAGCGAGGCGCGCTCGGGTCTCCGCGAGGTCGCCGACCTCGCCATCATCGAGGCAGCGATCACCACCTGGCACGCCGAGGACTCCCGGCTGCTCGGCGTACGCCGGGAGGCCGGTCTGGTGGAGGAGGCGCTGCGCGGGCGGCGGTACGTCGCCCGGCTCTGAGGTGCGGGGCCTTTCATCGTCGCCGTGGTCTCGTGACGGTCGCAGAGCGACCTCCTCGACCGACGGTGGTCCGGCCGCGGCAACCTTTTCGACCGACGGTGGGTCCGGCCGGCCGGAGCGGGCTCCTCGCCCGACGGGGGCGTTGGCGGTCGTCCGAACGTTCCGACAAGCCGCCCGTAGTTCGAACGTTCGTACTACCCGTTCAGCTGGGTTCCCGGAACGCCGTGGTCTCGTGACGGTCGCAGAGCGACCTCCTCGACCGACGGCGGGGCGGTGGCGGTCCGGCCGGGCGACCTCCTCGACCGCCGGCGGTGGCCGGCGGGGGTGACCTCTTCGACCGGCCATCGCGTGACTTCGGCTGGCACCTCGTCGTTGAGCGGACGTCCGTGCCCTGACCGGGAAGGTCCGCCCATGCGCCGTACGTTCGCCTCTCTCGCAGCGGTTGCTGCCGCGGTCACCGCCGTCGTCGCCGTCCATGCTCCGACCGAGGCGGCGAAGGGCCCGTTGCGCTACGTCGCGCTCGGCGACTCCTACAGCGCCGCCAGCGGCGTGCTGCCGCCCGACCCGAGCAGCCCGCTCTGCGCACGCTCGACGGTCAACTACCCGCACGTGATCGCCGGCCGGATCGACGCGCGGTTGACCGACGTGACCTGCGGTGCCGCCGAGACCAAGGACTTCGCGGCGAGTCAGTACCCCGGTGTCGCTCCGCAGCTCGACGCCCTTCGCCCGCGCACGCAGCTGGTGACGATGACCATCGGGGGCAACGACAACAACACGTTCATCGGTGCCATCGCCGAGTGCGGGGCGGCGGGGGTGTCGACCCTGGGTCAGGGCAGCCCGTGCCGTGACCAGTACGGAAACCAGTTCCGGCACGACATCCGACACACCACCTATCCGGCACTGGTGAAGGCGCTGAAGGCGGTGCACCGCCACGCCTCCCACGCCCGGGTCGCGATCCTCGGCTACCCGTGGATCCTGCCGAAGACGGAAGGCTGCTTCGACAAGATGCCGGTGGCGAAGGGCGACGTGCCCTACCTGCGCCGCGTCCAGGCCACCCTCAACAACGCCGTACGGCGAGCCGCGGACGCTACCTCCTCGACGTACGTCGGCTTCGGTCGAGTGTCCGAGGGTCACGACGCGTGTCAGCCACAGGGCGTGCGCTGGATCGAGCCGGTGCTCCAGGGATCCAACCCGGTGGTGGTGCACCCGAACGCCCTGGGCGAGAAGAAGATGGCGAAGCGGACGATGAAGGTGCTCCACCTGGGCTGACTCAGCCCTCCTCGCCCGTTCTCCCGTCGACCAGCTCGCGGGCGATGTCCAGGTGGCCGAGGTGGCGGGCGTACTCCTGGACGAGGTGCAGCAGGATCCACTGCAGCTGCGGTGCCGTGTCCGGGTCCCGGAACCGGCCGGTCGTGGCCGCGACGTCGGTCAGGTCGTGCGACTCCACGATCGAGCGCGTGCGCGCGGCGGCGTCGTCGAGCATCGCCTCGAGCTCGGCGACGGGCCGGTCGAGGGTGATCCACCCGCCGTCCTCGGCCGCGTCGCGCCACGGCTCCTCGACCTGCCGACCGAGGAAGCCCCACTCCAGCCAGCGACGCTCGACGTTCACCAGGTGGTGGACCAGCCCCGACGGCGTCCACCCCGACGGCACCGCCGATCCCGTGAGGTCGTCGGTGGACAAGCCGTCGAGCTTGCCGGCGACCACGCCGCGGTAGAAGTCGAGGTAGTCCAGCAACACATCCCGGAGGTCATCGGTCTGGGCGGGATCCGGGTACGGCGTCCGCGCCGGGCTCACCCGAGCACGCGCCGGGCGAGGTCGATGTGGAAGCGGGTCGACAGGAGCAGGTCGTCGACGTGCACCCGCTCGTTGGCGTTGTGGTAGCCGGCCTCGATCACGTCGTACGGCGTCGCCGCGAACGGACTGAAGCCGTAGGCGTGGGTGCCGCCGGCGGCGCGCAGGAAGTTGCTGTCGGTGAAGCCGCTGCACAGCGTCGGCAGCAGGACACCCGGGTCGCCCTCGGCCTCGAGGAACGCCGCGATCGCGGCCGGGACGACACCGTCGACCGGGGAGGACGAGGCCGGGACGATGGCCTCGGGCCACTCCAGCTCGTACGGCAGGTCGTCTCCCAGCAGACCCCGGACGTGCGCCTCGACGTCCGCCTCCGTCGTCCCGGGGAGGATCCGGATGTCCACCTCGGCCGTGGCGCGGGCCGGCATCACGTTGCGCTTGTTCGAGCCCCAGAGCATCGTCGGCGCGCTGGTCGAGCCCATCAGCGACCGGATCTGGTCGCCCAGACCGTCGTGCAGCTCGTCGACCTCCGCCAGCGCCCGCTCGAGGTCCGGCTCGTCGCGGTCGAGCAGGGCTCGGAGCATGGCCATCGCCTGGGGCGCGGGGCTCGGTTCGGGCATGCCGGTGCCGAGGCGGGGGAGCAGCTCGGCGAGCAGCGGGACGGCGTTGCGCCCGAGGGTCGGCACCGATGCGTGCCCGGCCTCCCCGGCCGCGACGATCTGGACCGGGTAGGTGCCCTTCTCGCCGACCGAGTAGCCCACGACCTGGCGGCCGTCGGTGAGGGGGATCCGCTCGCCACCGCCCTCGTTGACGCTGTGCGTCGGCCGGATGTCCGGACGCTCCTCGAGCAGCCAGCGCATGCCCACGTCGGCGAAGCCGTCCTCCTCGTCGGCGACCGCGATGAACCACAGGTCGCCACGGGGCCGGAAGCCGCTGCGCGCCAGCTCCGCCATCGCCACCGCGCGGGCGGCGACCTCGTTCTTCATGTCGACCGCTCCGCGGCCCCAGAGATAGCCGTCGTCGTCGACGACGCCCTCGAACGGCGGATGGACCCAGTCGCGCGGGTCGCAGGGGACGACGTCCGTGTGGCCGACGAACGCCAGCGACTCGGCCCTGCTGTCCGGTGGTTGAGGAGGTCGCTCTGCGGCCGTGCTGTCCGGTGGTTGAGGAGGTCGCTCTGCGACCGTGCTGTCCGGTGGTTGAGGAGGTCGCTCTGCGACCGTCTCGAAACCACTCCCAGGAATCCGCGCGACGACGTTCGCCCGGTCCGGCTCTCGGGCGACCAGCTCGGCCTCGACGCCGTTGCGCGCGAGATAGTCCTGGAGGTACGCCGCGCACAGCGTCTCGTTGCCCAGACCCGGCTCCCGCGCGTTGGTCGTGTCGAGGCGGATCAGGTCGCGGGCGACCTGGATCACCTCCTCGTGCAGGCGTGACTCGTCGCTCATGCCGTCACCCCGAGGCGGTCGAGGATCCACGCGTAGATCTCCGCTTCGTAGTCCAGGTGGCCGATCCGTCCCGACGGGCCGACATGCGCACCCGCCGCGGTCTCGCAGCGGAAGACCAGCCGCGGCGACCACTCGGGGTCGGAGTGGCGCAGCGCCGCCACCCACTTGGCGGGCTCGCGGACCATGACCCGGGGGTCGTGCACCGCGCCGGTGACCAGGAGGTCGGGCCGCGTCCCGGGCGCCGGCAGGTTGTCGTACGGCGAGTAGGCGAGCAGCCACTCGAACTGCTCGCGGATGCGGGGATCACCCCACTCCTCCCACTCGGTGATGGTCAGCGGGATCGAGGCGTCGAACATCGTGGTCACCACGTCGACGAACGGCACCTCGGCGATCACCGCCCGCCAGCGTTCGGGGCGCTGACTGAACACGGCGCCCTGCAGCAGGCCGCCGGCGCTGAGGCCGCGGGTGGCGATCCGGCCGCCGTCGACGAGTCCGTCGCGCGCCAGTCCGTCGGCCACGGCAGCCAGGTCGTCGAAGGTGTGCTGCTTGGTCCCCATGCTCCCGTCGAGCCACCAGCGGCGACCGCCCTCGCCGCCGCCGCGGATCAGCGCGTGCACCCACACGACGCCGCGGTCGAGCACGCTGGGCACGCCGGCGTCCCACTCGGGCTCGTCGACGGCCTCGTAGGCGCCGTACGCGTAGATCAGCGCCGGCGCCGACCCGTCCAGCGGGGTGTCGCGGTGCCGCAGGAGCACCGCCGGCACGGGCGTGCCGTCCGGCGCCGGGAAGGTACGCCGCTCCATCCGGTAGGTGGCGGGGTCGAAGCCTGGCGCCTCGCCGCGGTGCACCTCCGTGGCGTCTCCGGTACGCAGATCCACCGACGACCAGATCGGCGGTCGCAGGTATGACTCGTCGCAGACCGTGACCGCGTCGGCGTCGTACAGCCGGTTCCGGCTGAGGGCGAGACATCCCACCTCGTCCCGGCTCCCCACGACGATCCCGTCGCCGGTGAGGTCGTCGGGGGCGACGATGCGCAGCCGGTGCTGACCGTCGGCCCGGTAGGAGAGGACGACCGCCTGGGCGAAACGGTCGACGCGGAGCAGGCGCTCGTCCGGGTGCTCCGGACGGGCCACGGTCCAGGCCGAGTGGTCCTGGTCGGCGTCCCGCGGGATCGGTGCGTGCATCAGCCGGAACTCGACCGCGTCGTCGTTGGTCACCAGGAGCAGCGCGTCGCCCGCGTGCTCGACGTCGTAGACGACGCCGTGCCGGCGACCGCCGACCGACCGAGGTGTCGACTCGGGCCGGCGAGCGTCGACCACCCAGGCTTCGCTCGTCGACCGGCTCTCACTGGTGATCAGCACCAGCTCGCCGCTGCGGGTGAGGCGCAGGACCAGCTCGAAGCTCTCGTCCGGCTCCTCCAGCACGAGCACGTCGTCGGCCACGTCGTTGCCGAGGCGGTGCCGCCAGACCTGGTGCGGCCGGTAGGCGTCGTCGTGGACGGTGTAGAAGAACGACCGTGAGTCGGCGCTCCAGGCGCCGCTGTAGTAGCAGCGCGGCACACGGTCGGGGAGGTCCTGGCCGGTGCGCAGGTCCCGGAAGCACAGTTCGAAGACCTCGTCCCCGGCGGTGTCGACGCTGTAGGCGAGCACGTCCTCGTCCGGGCTCACGAGCGTCATCCCCAGATCGAGGTATCCGGTGCCGCGATCCTGGGCACCGATGTCGAAGAAGAGCGATGAAGATTCGGATTCGGTCGTTGACCCGCTGTCTGAATCATGATTCAGTCGCCAGAGTTCGGCGTAGTCGCTGTTCACGGGGTGGCGGGTCCAGTAGGTGAACCTCCTGCGGGACCAGCGAGCGGACTCGTCGTCGGTGGGTAACCGAGACAACATCTCCGCCTTGAGTGCGGTTCGCAGGGAGTCCAGATGAGCAACGGACGCGTTGTAAAAAGTTCGCTCGGCGACGAGATGATCCAGCACGGCCGGATCGTCCCCGCCCAGCCAGTGGTAGGGGTCGGGGCGGTCGACCCCGTGCTCGGTGTGGGTGAAGGGACGGCGCGCGGCGGTCGGCGGGGTCGGCACGGCGGTCACCGTACCGCCGGTGCGTTCCTCGTGGCTCTGGGCGTGTTCCTGGCAGCACTGCTCCCGGGACTGGCCATCGGTGGCCCGGCCCAGGGCAAGGCCGACAAGGTCGTCTTCCACGTGGCGATGCTCGGCGAGGGCGTCGACTCGCTGAACCCGTTCCTCGGCTTCCAGGCGCCGTCGTACGAGATGTGGGGCCTGACCTACGACTACCTGACCGGCTACTCGATGAAGGACATGTCGCCCGAGCCGGGTCTGGCCAGCAAGTGGACGACGTCGTCCGACGGGAAGACGTGGACGTTCACCGTGCGCAGCGGCGTGAAGTTCTCCGACGGGGTCCCGCTGACCGCGGCCGACGTCGCCTACACCTTCAACCGCGTGCTCCACGGCACCGTCGAGAGCACGAACTGGATCTCCTACCTCAAGGGTGTCGACATCGGTCACCGCACCGAACGCCACCACGCTGGTGATGAAGCTCAAGACAGCCGAGCGCCACCCTGCCGTTGCTGCCGATCCCGATCGTGCCCGAGCACGTCTGGAAGAACGTCAGCGAGAAGGACATCAAGAGCTACGGCGCCGCGCCCAAGGACGGCAAGCCGGTCGTCGGCTCCGGACCGTTCCGGTTCGTGCAGGGCACAGTCGACGGCCAGATCTTCAAGTTCGAGGCCAATCCCGACTACTGGGGCGGTGCGCCGCACATCGACGAGGTGATCTTCCAGTTCTACAAGAACGACGACTCGGCCGTGCAGGCCCTGCTCAAGGGTGAGGCCGACTTCGTCGAGGGAATCACGCCCGCTCGAGGTCAAGAGTCTCCAGGGCAAGGCCGGGATCACCGCGCAGAACGGCAACTCGCCAGGCTTCGACGAGATCGCCTTCAACTCCGGCTCCGTGGACACTCAAGGGCAACCCGATCGGCGACCCCGACCCCTCCGTGCTGGACCCGAAGTTCCGGCACGCGCTCGGCTACGCGCTCAACCTGCCGACAGCTGATCCAGAAGGTGTACCAGGGTGCCGGCCTGCCCGGCACGACGATCGTGCCGCCGAACTACACCGAGTACCACTGGGAGCCGCCGGCCGACCAGATGTACACCTACGACTCCGACAAGGCCGGGCAGCTGCTGGACGCAGGCCGGCTACAAGCTGAACTCCGAGCGGGGAGCGCACCTCCAGAAGGACGGCAAGCCCCGATCGGGCGCTTCGCCTGGCGGCACG
Source organism: uncultured Actinomycetota bacterium (assembly GCA_963812055.1). Classification (GTDB taxonomy): domain Bacteria; phylum Actinomycetota; class Actinomycetes; order Propionibacteriales; family Nocardioidaceae; genus Nocardioides. The sequence goes on along the minus strand of CAWEUA010000024.1, from coordinate 339,279 downwards.
GTCCGACTCGCCGACGTCGCTGCACACGATGGACTACTTCAAGCAGTGGCTGAACGACCTCGGCATCAATTCGGAGGTGTCGACGTATAGCTCCAGCCAGCTCACCGACGAGATCTACAAGGGCAACTTCGACGCCTTCCAGTGGGGCTGGTACGTCGAGCCCGATCCGGACTCGATGCTCAGCTACATGACCTGTGCCCAACGCCAGCACTCGTCCGACTCGTTCTACTGCAACAAGAAGTACGACCAGCTCTACGACGCCGCAGCACGTCTCGACCGACCAAGCGCAGCGGGTCGAGCAGATCAAGAAGATGCAGGAGATCGTGTACCGCGACGCGCCCTACCTGGTCACGGCGTACTCCGTCGTTCGGTGAGGCGGTCCGCAGCGATCGCTTCGCCTGCCTGGTCACCCAGCCCAACCCCGGCGGAATCTGGCTGGAGCAGTACGGCGTCTACAACTACATCCACATGAAGCCGGCCGCGAGGCCAGCACGTGTGACGCGGCGCCGGGTCTCGACCGGCGCCGTCAAGGTCGTCGTCGAGCAGCGACAACTCCTCGTCCTCGACCGGGCCGTTCCTGATCGTCGCTCGGCGTCGTGGTGCTGGTGGTTCTCGGTCGGCGGTGGCTGTCATGTTGATGCGGCGACGGGCGACGGTGGAGGACCGCGAGTGACCCCCACTTCTTCGTCGCCCGTCGCTCCCAGATCGAACAGGCCGCGGGAGCCCCGAGCGAGCCTGGTCACCGACCCGGCCGTCGCCGACGCCGAGCCGAGGAGGGGGAGTCCCGGGGCGGGGCTACGCGGCGTACGTCGGGCTGAAGGTGCTGGGCGCCATGGGCAGCCTGTGCTTCATGCTGATCGTGAACTTCCTCCTGTTCCGCGTGCTCCCCGGCGACCCGGCGAAGACCCTCGGCCGCGGGCGGCTGGTGAGCCAGGAGCAGGTCGACGCGTTCAACAAGACCTACGGGCTGAACGAGTCGATGCCCCAGCAGTTCCTGACGTTCCTGAAGAACATCGTGCACGGCGACCTCGGGATCTCGCTGCAGTACCGGCTCCGGTCTCGCAGCTGATCATGGACCGGATGTGGCCGACGCTGCTCCTGGTCGGGACCTCGACGATCCTGGCCACCCTGATCGGCGTCTACCTCGGCATCCGCGGCGCCTGGAACCGTGGCGGGATGTTCGACAAGGTCTCGACGGGCACGTCGCTGACTCTCTACTCGATGCCGGAGTGGTGGCTCGGCCTGTTGCTGATCGCGGGGCTGGGCGTCGGCTTCGGGTTCGTGCCCGGCATCTTCCCGACCGGAGGTCTGCACTCGCCGGACGTCGATCCCGAACTCGCTGCAGGGCGTACTCGACACGATGTGGCATCTGGTGCTCCCGGTGACGACGCTGACCTTGGCCTATCTCGCGGAGTACTCGCTGATCATGCGCAGCTCGCTGCTCGACGAGCTGGGCGAGGACTACCTGCAGACCGCCCGAGCCAAGGGCCTCAGAGACGTGCAGTCGTGCGCAACAAGCATGCCGTCCGCAACGCCCTCCTGCCGACCACCACGATCATCGTCCTCAACATCGGCTTCGTGGTCTCGGGCGCCATCACCGTCGAGACCGTCTTCTCGATCCCTGGCATGGGGCTGCTCTCGACCGACGCGATCGATGTCCCGGACTTCTGGGTGCTCCAGGGCACGTTCCTGGTCATCAGCGCCGGCGTGATCCTGGCCAACCTCGCCGCCAACCTGCTCTACGGCTTGCTCGATCCGCGGGTCCGGACATGACCGCCGTCAGCCGCGGCACCCCGCCTCTCCGCACGGCAGCTCGCCCGACGACGCCGCATCGCGTCGTGGAGGCGCGCGATGGGCGGAGTTCCGCACGCACCGCAGCCGGGATGATCGGGCTCGGCATCCTCTTCTTCTTCGTGGCGTCGCGCTCGCGGCGCCGCTGCTGGCCGACCCCAGCGGTCTCGATGTGACCCGCGCCGACGGTCCGATGCTCGGCCCACCTTCCTGGCCGACTACCCGCTCGGCACGGACGAGAACGGTCGCTCGGTGCTCACGCTCCTGATCTGGGGCGTCCCGCATCTCGCTGCTGGTCGGGCTGATGGCAACCCTGATCTCGATGGTGATCGGCACGTTCATCGGACTGGTGTCGGGCTTTTTCGGCGGGCTGGGTCGGCCGGATCTTCTTCCGGCTGACCGAGTGGTTCCTCGTGATCCCCTACCTGCCGCTGGCCATCGCCCTGGCCACTGTGCTCGGCCGGTCTCTGGTCAACATCATCATCGTGATCGGCGTGACGTCGTGGCCGGGAACGGCGTTGCTGATCCGCAGCCAGACACTCTCGATCAGGGAGCGCGCGTACGTCGAGCGTGCGCAGGCGATCGGCGCCGGGCGCTGGCACCAGATGGGCAAGCACGTGCTGCCGAACGTGATGCCGATGGTCTTCGCGAACACCACCCTGACGGTCGCCATCGCGATCCTGTCCGAGACGACGTTGAGCTTCCTCGGCCTCGGTGACCCCACCCGCACGTCCTGGGGCACGATGCTCGACGACGCGTTCCAGGTCGGCGCCATCACCACCGGCTGCTGGTGGTACATCGTGCCGCCCGGCGTGTGCGTCGTCCTCGTCGTCCTCGCCTTCACCCTGATCGGCCAGGCCCTCGAGGAGATCTTCAACCCTCGGCTGAGGGCTCGCTGATGGGCGATGCGACGCTGCTCGCGATCCGTGACCTGCACGTCACCTACGCCACCGCTGACGGCGCGCTCCCGGCCGTGCGCGGCGTGGACCTCACCGTCGAGCGCGGCCAGATCGTCGGAGTCGCCGGCGAGTCGGGCTGCGGCAAGTCGACGATGGCCAGCACCGTCCTGCGGCTCCAGCCGGCCAACGCCACGGTCCGCGGCGAGGTTCTGCTGAACGGGCGAGACGTCCTCACCATGAAGTGGGGCGAGCTGCGGGCGGTGCGGTGGGCCGGGGCATCGATCGTCTTCCAGGGTGCGCTGCACTCGCTGAACCCGGTGCACCGCGTCGGGGATCAGATCGCCGAGCCCCTCCACCTCCACACCCCAGGACTCACTGACGAGGCGATCGCGCGCCGGGTCGCCGAGCTGTTCGAGCAGGTCGGTCTCGACCCCGCGCGCGCCCGGAGCTACCCGCACCAGCTGTCCGGCGGCCAGAAGCAGCGGATCATGATCGCGATGGCCCTGGCCTGCGACCCCGAGCTGGTCGTGGCCGACGAGCCGACCACCGCCCTCGATGTGATGGTGCAGGCGCAGGTGCTCGGCGTGTTGTCCGACCTCGTGCGCGAGCGCGGGGTCGGGATGATGATGATCAGCCACGACCTGTCGGTGCTCGCCGACGTCTGCGACCGGATCACGGTGATGTACGCCGGCCGCGTGGTCGAGGAAGGCGCCGCCGACACGGTGTTCTCGCACCCACTCCATCCGTACTCCGGTGCGCTGTCGGCGGCGTTCCCGCGCATCGGCGACGCCGCCGCGCGGTTCGCACCCTCAGGCCTTCCCGGCGATCCACCCGACCCTCGCAACCTCGCCGGGTGGATGCTCCTTCGCGCCACGGTGCCCGCGCGCCGCGGATGTCTGTCTGGTCGCCGAGCCCGTGCTCGCGTCGTACGCCGAGGGGCGACGCTGGCTGCCTGCGTGCGGATCGGCGAGCCCGACGAGGCCGCGTTCCATGAGCGCCACGAGAGCGCGAGCTGGCAGTCGACCGGGCTCCGGGTCGAGTTCTCGACCCGGTCCGGACAGGTTGCGAGAGGCGCTGGACGGGGCCGACCTGCTGGTCCGGACCGGTGAGGTCGTCGCCCTGGTGGGAGAGTCGGGCTCGGGCAAGACGACGCTCGCGAGGAGCATGGTCGGTCTCACCAGGCCGGTGGCCGGCGAGATCCGTTGGGACGGCCAGCCCGATGAACCGGTCGGCGCGAGGGCTCAAGGCACTGCGGCGTCATGTGCAGCTCGTGCTGCAGGACCCCAGCGGGGCCCTCAACCCGCGACACACCGTCTACGACTCGGTCGCGGAGGGGCTGCGCGTCCACCGACTCGTCGCGCGCTCGGGGAAGACCGAGACCGAGCTGGTGGCAGCAGGCCTTGTCGTCGGCCGGACTGCGGCCGCCGGAGGGGCTGTTCCTCCGGTATCCCCACGAGCTCTCCGGGTGGCCAGCGCCAGCGGGTACTGATCGCGGGCGCGCTCGCCGTGCAGCCCCAGCTGCTGATCGCCGACGAGCCGGTGTCGAGCCTCGACGCGTCCATCCGCGGCGAGATCCTCGCCCTGCTGCTCAAGTCTCCGCGAGCAGTTCGGCCTCGGCGTGCTGGTGGTCACCCACGACCTCGGCCTGGCGTGGAACATCGCCGACCGGATCGCGGTGATGTACCTCGGCCGGGTGGTCGAGTCCGGACCGACCGAGGAGGTGCTCACCGTCACCGCAGCACCCCTACACCCAGGCCCTGCTGTCCGTGGTGCCCGAGATGGAGCGGCTGGAGCCGATCGTGCTCCGGGGCGAGATCCCCGACCCGACGCGCATCCCGTCCGGCTGCCGCTTCCATCCGCGCTGCCCGGCCCTGGCGTCCGGAGAGGCGGACGCCGTCGCCGACGCCTGTCGTGGCACGTCGCTGCCGATCCTGCCCGCCGACCCCGACGGTCACCGCTGTGCCTGTCACCTGGTCGCGCCCAGGGTCTCCGGCAGGCTCGATCGACGGGGTCGCGACATGACGCTGCAGGCCGCGCTCCCACGCGAGCTGTACGTCGACCCCACGGCCTGGGAGCGCGAGCGCGACCGGGTGCTCCTCCGCGAGTGGACCTGCGTCGGGCGTCGCGCCGACCTCGGTCTCCACGAGCCGGAGCGGGTCGCGGTCGTCGAGGTGCTGGGTGAGTCCGTGCTCGTGACGTCGGACGCCGACGGCGCCCTGCACGCGGCGTACAACGTCTGCCGGCACCGTGGCTCCCAGCTGTTCCCGACGGAGCCGGGCACCGCGCCGCAGCTGTGCGGGGCGAAGTCGATCCGCTGCCCGTACCACTCGTGGACCTACGCGCTGGACGGTTCGCTGCTGCGTGCGCCGCACACCGACGAGGGCGAGGTCGACCCGCCCGAGTTCTCCCTGCACGTCGTCGGGGTCGGGGAGTGGGGCGGGTTCGTCTTCGTCCAGCCCACACCCGCGGACGCGACGCCCCTTGCCGAGGTCGTCGACCGGGCGACGCGCACCCTCGCGCGCTACGACCTGGGGTCGTTGGTGACCGGGCTGGCGCTGACCTACGACGTCGCGGCCAACTGGAAGGTCCTGGCCGAGAACTACAACGAGTGCTACCACTGCGGGCCGGTCCACCCCGAGCTGTCGCGGCTGGTGCCGTCGTTCGCGGGCGGCGGTCGCGGCCTCGACTGGGACGCCGGGATCCCGCACCGCGAGGGCGCCTGGACGTTCACCATGAGCGGGACCACCGAGCGCGCTCCGCTGCCGGGCCTCGACGAGGACGAGCGCACGCGGCACAAGGGCGAGCTGATCTACCCGAACCTGATGCTGTCCGCCTCGGCCGACCACGTGGCGGCGTTCACCCTTCGCCCGCTGGCCGTCGACCGCACGGCCGTCGACTGCCGGCTGCTGTTCCACCCGTCCGAGGTGGAGAAGGCGACCTTCGACCCGTCGGACGCCGGCGACCTCTGGGACCTGGTCAACCGCCAGGACTGGGCCATCTGCGAGTCCGTGCAGCGCGGGATGTCGTCGCGGGCCTACACGCACGGCTGGTTCGCCCCGATGGAGGACGACTCCGCCGACATCCGCCGCTGGCTGCTGCCGAGGCTGGATCGCGGTGGCGGTCGAGTCGTGGTTCGAGACCACGCGCATTCCTCGACCACCGGCAGCCCGGACGTCGACTACGTCGTCGTCGGGCTCGGCGCGCTCGGCTCCGGCGCGGCCTGGCACCTGGCCACCCGGGGGCACTCCGTGCTCGGGCTCGAGCAGTTCGAGCTCGGCCACTCCCGCGGCGCGTCCCACGACACCTCACGGATCCTGCGCCACAGCTACCACACGCCGGCCTACGTGCGGCTGACCCGCGAGGCGTACGACGACTGGGCGCGGCTGGAGGCGGAGTCGGGGGAGACCCTGGTCACCGTGGCCGGCGGGCTCGACCTGTTCCCACCCGACTGTGTGATCCGCCCGGACGACTACGTCGCGTCGCTGGCCGCGGAGGGGATCGAGTTCGAGGAGCTGGACGTCGAGGAGATCCGTCGGCGCTGGCCCCAGTTCCATCCACCCGCGGGCACGCTCGGCCTGTTCCAGGAGCGCGGCGCGATCGTCCCGGCCGCCCGGGGGACCGCCGCGATGCAGCGGCTCGCGAGCGCCGCGGGCGCCACCCTGATCGGTTCGAGGCCGGTCACCCGGCTGACCGACCACGGCACGCACGTCGTCGTCGAGGCCGGGGACACGACGTACACCTGTCGCGGGGTCGTCGTCGCCGCCGACGCCTGGACGAACCAGGTGCTCGCCGGGCTCGGGGTCGAGATCCCGCTGACCGTGACCCTGGAGCAGCCCACCTACTTCGCGCCGCCCGATCCCGCGGCGTACCGCGACCTGCCGGTGTGGATCTGGATGGACGAGCCGTCGTACTACGGGTTCCCCTGCTACGGCGAGGACACGGTCAAGGCCGCTCAGGACTGCGGCGGCCCGGTCGTCGATCCCGACCGGCGCACGTCGGAGCCGGACCCGGAGATGCTGGAGCGGCTCACGGAGTTCGTCGGCTCGCTGCTGCCCGGCACGGGTCCGGCGGTGCGGGCGCTGCGCTGCCAGTACACGCTCACGCCCGACCGGGACTTCGTCCTGGCGCCGGTGCCCGACCACCCGTCGGTCGTCGTGGGGCTGGGGTCGGCGCACGGGTTCAAGTTCGCGCCGACGTTCGGCCGCATCCTGGCCGACCTCGTGTCGACGGGCGAGACCGGCTCGGACGTCTCGGGGTTCGGCTTCGACCGGCCCGGGCTCACCGATCCGGCGTACGAGGCGAACTGGATGGTGTGAGGCCACCGCGCGCCGTCGTCGGCGGCGTCCGGGGGACCGGCAGACTGAGTCACGCCATGGCTCCCGCTGCATCCCATCCCGCCGAGACGCCGTCGGGCGGCGAACGCGACATCCGCGAGGTCACCGCGGCCATGAACCTCGCGCTGCGGATCGGCGAGATCCTGCTGTCGTCCGGCGCGGGCGCCAGTGACGTCAGCGCCGCGATGGGGAACGTCGCCCGGGCGTGCGGGCTCCGGGGCTACACCGCGGACGTGATGTTCACCGAGCTCACCATGAGCCAGCAGTCCTCGCCCGACGAGCCGGCCCTGATCCAGATCCGGCACGTGCGCTACCGCGAGGTCGACTACGGCGACCTGACCGAGGTCGACCACCTGATCCGCGACCTCGTCGACGGGCGCATCGCCCGGGTCGAGGCGACGTCCCGGTTGAACCGGATCAGCTCCAGTGGCCACTCGCGTCCGCGGTGGGCGGTCACCGCGGCGCTCGGAGTCATGGGCGGTGGCGTCGCCATGGTGCTCGGCGGCGACTGGCTGGTCGTCGTGGTGGCAGCGGCGGCCGCGATCGCGGTCGACCTCATGCAGCGGGCGATGAACCGTCGCCGGCTGCCGACCTTCTACCAGCAGGTGGCCGGCGGGCTGCTCGCGACCCTGATCGCGGTCGGGGTCGACGCCACCGCCGCGAACGTCTCGCCGAGCCTGGTGATCTCGACCAGCATCATCATGCTGCTGGCCGGGGTGAACTTCCTCGGTGCGATCCAGGACGCGCTGACCGGGTTCCCGGTGACCGCGGGCGCGCGGATCCTCGAGGCGTTCCTCGCGACCGCCGGAGTCGTGGCCGGAGTCAGCGGCGGACTCCGGGTCGCCGACGTGGTCGGCGTCGACCTGGGCCGGCTGAACCCGGGCGTCTACCACATCGCCGACGCCCCGGTGATGGTCGTGGGCGGAGCGGTGGCGGCCGCGGCCTACGCGTTCGCGGCGTACGCCCCTGGTCGCTCGCTGGCGCCGATCGGCGGGGTCGCGGCGGTCGCGATCGCGCTGTACGCCGGCGCGTACGACCGCGGGTTCGGCATCGCCTGGTCCTCGGCCGTGGCCGCCCTTGTCCTCGGCCTGGTGGCCTACCCGGTGGCAGCCCGCACCAGGATCCCGACCCTGGTCGTCGTCGCGGCCGGCATCACGCCGTTCCTGCCGGGCCTGTCGATCTACCGCGGGCTCACCCTGCTGGCCACCGACTCCAGCAAGGCGCTCGTCGCGATGGTGACCGCGGCCGCGATCGCCATCGCGCTGAGCTCGGGCGCGATCCTGGGCGAGTACCTCGCCCAGCCGATCCGCCGTGAGGCGCGTCGGCTCGAGTCGAAGCTCGCCGGTCCGCGGATGGTCGGTCCGCACACCGTGCGGGGGATCCACGGGATCACGAGGAGACGCAAGACCAGGAGGGACCGCAACTCGGCGTCCTGACGCGCACGGAGACGTTCCAGGGCTTTCGGATCACGACCCTCATGTTTCGGGAAGGTTCTCCCTTCCCCCTCGCGACGTCGCGACAACAGACTCGGTGCATGGCCATCGACCTGCGAGTCCAGGAGTTCCGGCAGCTCGCCCAGCTGCGGTACGTCGCCACGTCCAAGCGGATCCGGGCGGCCCTCGACGGCGAGATCGTCGCGGACACCACGGCGGCGTACCTCGTGTGGGAGCCGAAGCGGGTCGTCCCTCTCTACGCCGTCCCCGAGACCGACCTGCGGCTCGACCTCACCGAGCACCCACCGGTGGCACCACCCGACGGCGTGGGGCCGGTGATTCCCCCGTTCCACCACGACTGGCACACGACGGCGGGCCGCTCGCTCCACCTCGGGGACCGGGGCGAGGTCGCGTTCCGTCCGGACGAGCCGGCGCTCGGGGGTCGCGTGGTCCTGCACTGGGACCCGTTCGACTGGACCGAGGAGGAGCAGCCGGTCGTCGTACACCCGCACGACCCCTACGCCAGGATCGACGTCCTGGCGTCAGGCCGGCACGTGCGCGTGGAGATCGGCGGCGTGAACGTGGCGGAGTCGAGACGCCCGATGGCCCTGTACGAGACCGGCTTGCCGACACGCTGGTACCTCCCACGCGAGGACGTCCGGATGGACCTCCTCTTCCCGTCGGAGCTGCGCACCGGGTGCGCCTACAAGGGCACGGCGTCGTACCTGAGCGCCGAGGACGCACCCGACGTCGCGTGGTTCTATCCCGATCCGCTCCACGACGCCCTGCCCGTGCGCGACATGCTGTCGTTCTGGCGGGCCGCGACGGTGTACGTGGACGGGGATCCCGTGGACACCCGGATGCCTGGGGAGCCCTGATCCGGCCTCTGGTTCTACCCGCAGCCGCCGGGCCCACGGCTGGCTAGGGTTCCCGGCATGGACGGATTCGTCGTCGAGCCCGGCGGCATCGAGGACCTCGACTCGTTGGAGCCACTCTGGGTGGCCGTGCACCACCAGCATCAGCGGGCCGTGCCGGAGCTCGCTCCCTACGTCTCCGACGCGGAGACGTGGCGCGAGCACGTCGTGGTGTACCGGGAGCTCTACGCCGAGCACGACCCGGTCCTCCTGATCGCCCGCGCCGACGGTCGGCTGGCGGGCTACGCCCTCGGCTACACGATGCCGGCGTCCGGAACGTGGCTCGCCGACACCTGGGCGACCGGCGCACGCCTCGGTGAGATCGAGACCCTGTCCGTCCTTCCGGAGTACCGGGGCCGGGGCCTGGGCTCGATGCTGCTCGACCAGCTGCACGAGGCGCTGCGCCAGCAGGGCGCCGAGGACTTCATCCTGGGAGCTCTCGCCGGCAACGCCGACGCGATCCGCCTGTACGAACGGCACGGCTACCGCCCCACCTGGCTGTACCTCTCCCGGCTCGCCGGACGCGGAGATCCGACCGACACGCAGCCGGCCACGTCGGACGGCTAGGCAGGCGGCCTCTTCCAGCCGAGCGCGCGGCACCAGGTGAACGACGCGTACGACGCCGGCGACTCTGCCCACTCGAGCCACGCGTCGTGCATCTGCGTCGATCTCGGCCGAGGTGGCGAGGCCGGCCTCGACCGCGGAGGTCACGTACCACTCGTCCTCGCAGTCGTCCGCGCGACCGCGACCGAAGGTCGCCACCAGTTCGGTCGTGCCGTACGGGATCGCCTTGGTGGTGGCCTCGACGTCCGTGAACCCGCTCTCGGAGAGCAGACCGCGGAGACGGCGTCCGAGGTAGGGATCGGCACCCTCGCGGACCCACAGCTGCTCGCGGATCGCGTAGAAGCGCCGCAGCAGGTCCTCGTGCGGCCCCGCCAGGATCAGGCCGCCGTACTCGACGCTCGCCACCCCGACGACGCCGCCCGACCGCAGGACGCGGCGCATCTCGGCGAGTGCGCGGACCGGGTGCTCGAGTGCCTCGAGGACCGAGTGCCCCAACACCGCATCCGCAACGCCGTCCGCGAGCCCGAGGGCGTAGACGTCCGCGACCTCGAAGGTCGCGTTGCCGACGCTCTCGCGATGTGCTCGGGCGCGCGCCCCGGCGAGGTCCGCCTGGTCGATATCGATGCCCACGATGGAACGCACGGAGCGCGCGAGATCGACCGTGAGCTCGCCGTCGCCGCAGCCGACGTCGACCAGGTCGGTCTCGTCGCTCAGGTGAGGCAGCAGGAAGTCGGCGTACATCGAGGATCCCCGCTGCGTGGGACTCACCGCGGGATCGACTCCGTCCACGACCGCTCGCTGATCGACTCGCTGTCGAGCGTGGCCTGGGTCCAGATCGAGACGTCGTACGACGTGGGTGTGATGTCGACCGTCATCGTGGAGCGGACGGTGACGTCGATGCCGGGCCAGCTCAGGTCGTAGACCGTGTTGGCGTACGCGCGCTGGGCGAACGTGCGCGTGTCGACCGAGACCTCGCCCAGGTACAGCTCGTGCGCGGTGCCGCCGTACGGCGTGGAGTAGCGCGACTCCGTCCGCGTCGTCGCCGACGTCGTGCGGGTCAGCACGTCGTGGTGGATCGACCATCCGACGCCGTCGGTGGACTCGTTCGCGTGCTCGGCGCCGGGCTCGAAGGTGGGCTCCGGGAAGTCGCCGTCCAGGAACGGCAGCGTCAGGGACGCCGTCCGGAGCGTCATCGACACCGGCGCCGGCGGCGCGATCGTGTTGGGCCAGTCGGCACCCGCCACCGAGACGCGCAACGTGTTGCCGGGCGTCCACTGGTAGGCACACGCGTCCAGCACGACCTCGACCTGGACCTCGCGTCCGGGCACCAAGGGGGACGCCGGCCCGTGGACGCCGTCGCGGTACGCGAGGTCGAGCGTCCCGCGGGCGACGAGCGCCGAGGTTCCGTCCGGGAAGACGTCGCACAGCTTCACCGAGATCGACGCGGCCGGCTCGGTCGCCCACATCCGCGCGCGGAACACGGGATGCCCCACGACCGGGTTCGGGGGCGGCTCGACCTCCCAGGTCAGGGACCGCTCGTCGTCGAGCCGCTGGTCACCGGACTGTCCCCAGGGCAGGTGGCCGGCGCAGTCGATCCAGGCGGCCGTCCCGACGTCGGGCGAGACCGCGAGCGTCACCGGAGCGGAGAGGTCGAGCGTCGCGTCGTTGACGGGTGGGACCGAGGGCAGGGTGACCCAGTGCCCCTCGTGCAGGTCGAGGTCGATCTCGGGTTTGGTGGACTCGCGGACGAAGACGTCGCACCGATCCTCGTGCTCACCGGTGCCGCGCAGCCAGTGGTCGAACCACGCGGCGAGCTCGACGTCGAAGTCGATCCGCGGGCCGGGCATCGCGGTCAGCGGGTCGGCGTGTGCCCACGGACCGGCCAGCAGGCGGTGAGGTACGCCGTGCCGGGCGAGCTCCGCCACGGTGCGGAACGAGTTGTTGCGGTAGCCGTCGGCCCAGCCGGCGACGATCATCACCGGGCACTCGATGCGCTCGTAGCCCGACGTCGTCCCGCCGATGCGCACCGAGCCGTGGTCCCAGTAGGGCCCGTGCCGGTTCTCCCGCAGCCAGGTCGAGGACCCACGGCTCGTTGGTCTCGATCCGGCGCCGCCACTCGTCCTGCCAGCCGTCGCCCCACACCGCCGGCACCGGCGGCAGCACGCACATCGCGGTCATGTAGTGGTCGTAGTCGACCAGGTCCACGAGGCGCAGCGCGCCGCCCCGCCAGTGCACGTCGTCGGTCCAGCGGTCGTCGGTGGCGAAGATCGCGCAGATCGCCTTCAGCTCCGGCGGGCGCTCCATCGCGATCTGGAGGGAGTTGAAGCCGGAGTACGACGTGCCCCACATCCCGATCTGACCGTCGCACCACTCCTGGGCGGCCAGCCAGGTGAACGCGTCCGGCAGGTCGCGCTGCTCCGCCTCCGGGTACTCGTCCACGGCGTCGCCGGCCGAGGACCCGGTGCCGCGGACGTCGATCCGCGCCACGGCGTACCCGTACTTCTCGCAGAGGCTCCGGTACCCGTCGGCGTACGACGAGGTGACGTCGTCCTTCCGGTACGGGAGTGCCTCGACCAGGCACGGCTGTGGTCCCGCCGACTCGTCCGGGAGGTACAGGGTCGCGGCCAGCCAGGAGCCGTCGCGGACCGGGATCCGGACCTCTTCCTCCCTCATGCGATCAGGTCGAGCACGGTCGCGGAGTGCGCGGACTCGGCGGTGTTCCCGTCGCGCCCGGTGACGCTCGGAGCGGTGAACATCGAGTTCAGCACGGCTTCCTCGGAGGCCTCGACCACGGCTGCGAACAGGGGGTCCAGCGCGCGGCCGGTCACCAGCGGTGTGCCGTCGGGCTTGCCGTCCCGGTCCATCCGCATCCCCGTTCCGAACGCCATGAAGATCTCGCCGCTCCCATGGTGGGCCACGGAGCCGGCGCGGCCGAGGCCGAGCCCGATGCGGCGGGCCAGCCGGGCACACGACGCGCCGTCGACGGGAGCGTCGGTGACCACGAGCCCGATGCACGACCCGGCCGGCTTCGGCGGCTCCGGCTCGGGGGCCGGGCCCAGGGCCTTGCCGACGTGGGCGCCGTTCACGATCAGCTCCTCGCGAGCACCGAAGTTCGTCATCAGCAGCACCGCCACGGTGTGCTCACCCACGACACGCGAGGAGGTCCCGATCCCGCCCTTGAACCCGAGGCAGGACATGCCGGTGCCGGACCCGACCGCGCCCTCGTCCGGCGCCGTGGCCGACCCGCGCGACGCCATCGCCGCGTCGTACGCCGCCACCACGTCCTCGTGCTCGACCTGCATCCGGCGGGCGTCGTTGAGCCACGAGTCGTCGCACTCCGCGACCACCGGGATGATGAAGTCGACCGCGCTGGAGGGGTTGGCCTCGAGCTCGATCCGGCAGGCCGAGTCGTAGACCCGGCCCAGCTGCAGGGTCGACGTCAGGTAGACCGGTGTCTCCGCCGATCCCCACTCGGAGGCGGTGATGAAGCCGGTGCACTCGCCGGCGCCGTTCAGGACGGCCCCGCCGGCGGGCACGAGCCGGGTGAACGCGTCCTCGGCGAGCACCAGGCAGCTCACGCCGGTGCGAGCGACACCGCGACCCTCGGGTGGCGCCGGTTCGTCGCGGCGGACCGTGGCGTGCCCGAGCCCGACGCCGGGGACGTCGAGGACGGAGTTGGTAGGTCCGGTCGGGAGCGAGCCGATCTCGATCCCCAGGTCACGCGCACGCGGCATGGCCTCATCCAACCAGCACTGAACGGCGGTACAGAAGGTCTGCCATGCTCTGTCCATGCCGATCCCCGTCGTCTGGTCGTCGGAGACGCGTCGCCACGAGCCGATGCGGGAGGTCTGGGTCGGCGTACCCACCGACGGCACCGAGGTCCCCCTGCGGGTCGACCGGATCCTCGACGCCCTCGCGGACCATCCCCGGGTCGAGGCGGAGGCACACGACGACGACGTGCTGCGCCGGATCCACGCGCCCGAGCTCGTCGACCACCTCGCCACGATCCATGCCGAGTGGATGGAGGGGCCCTACGAGGAGCTGGTCGGCCAGGACCGGGTCGTCCCGTACGTGTTCCCGACCGCGGCCATGACCCAGGGCATGCCACCCACCCGGGCGGCGGCCACGCACGGGCGAGCGGGACAGTTCGGCTACGACACCATGACCCTGGTCGGTCCGGGCACCTGGGAGGCGGCGCGGGCAGCGGTCGACTGCGCCCTCACCGCGGCCGACCTGGTGACGCGCGGCGGCGAGACCACGGCGTACGCCCTCTGCCGGCCGCCCGGTCACCACGCGACGCGTGACGGGTACGGCGGCTCCTGCTACCTCAACAACACCGCGGTCGCGGCCCAGGCGCTGCGCGACTCCGGCCACGCCGGCGTGGCGGTGGTGGACCTCGACGCCCACCACGGCAACGGGACGCAGGCGATCTTCTGGGAGCGCGGGGACGTGCGGTACGCCTCGCTCCACGTCGACCCCGCCGCCGGATGGTTCCCGCACTACTTCGGGCACGCCCACGAGACCGGCGCCGGAGCGGGCGAGGGCGCCACGAAGAACCTCCCGCTGGCCGAGGGGACCGGTGACGGTCCGTGGCTCGACGCGGTGCGGGAGCTCGCCGACTTCGCGGCGGGTGCCGACGCCCTGGTCGTGTCCCTCGGGGTCGACGCCGCCGCGGACGACCCGGAGAGCCCGCTGCAGGTCACCGCCGACGGGTACGCCGCGGCCGGACGGCTGCTCGGCTCGCTGGGCCTGCCCGCGGTCGTGGTGCAGGAGGGCGGCTACCACCTCGACACCATCGGCGGCCTCGTCGCCGCCTATCTCGACGGTCACGCGCACGGGCGATGACCGGTTCTCTCCACCGGAAGGGTGAGACATGCTGACGCTCATGCGCGCGCGGTTCCTGGTCCCGCTGACCGCCTCGCTGGTCGTGGTGGCCGCGGCCCTCGCCCTGATCCCGCCGGCCTCCGCCGACCCCGGCCCGACGCCGTACGCCCACCGGCTGGCCTCGCCCCACGTCGCCGACCGCGGGCGAACGCCGATCACCGTCGGTGACCTGACGTTGAAGCCGTGCGGTGTCGTGGCCCGCGCCTACTGCGGGCACATCGCCCGCAACTGGGAGCCGGGCAACCCGGCGGCGGGGCGGGTCCGCGTCGGGTTCGCGTTCGTCCCGGCCCGGGACGACAGTCGGCCGGCGCTGGGCACCTACGTGCCGCACGAGGGCGGCCCGGGCTACTCGACCACCGGCACCGGCGCGTCGTACGCCGAGATGTACGGCGACCTCCTGAGGCGGCACAACCTGCTGCTGGTCGACCAGCGCGGCACCGGCCGGTCCGAGGCCATCGACTGCCCGGCCCTGCAGAACCTGAAGATCGCGTACTCCGTGGCGGCGCGCCGGTGCGGTCGCAGTCTCGGTGCCCGGAGCGACGACTACACGACCGTGAGGTCCGCCGGCGACCTCGCGGCGGTGATCCGCACGCTCGGCCTCGGCGCGGTGGACCTGTACGGCGACTCCTACGGCACCTTCTTCGCCCAGGTCTTCGCCGGCCGCCACGGTGACCTGCTCCGCAGCCTTGTCGTCGACGGCACCTACCCGGCGTACGGCGAGTCCGGCTGGTACGCGACCCAGGGTCCGGCGATGCGCTCCTCGATCGTGAAGGCGTGTCGTCGCTCACCCGCCTGTCGCGGCCACGGGGCCGGGACCATGACCGCCCTGCGCCGGGTGCTGCACCGGGTGCGCGCGCACCCGTGGACGGGCATGTCGTACGACGGGGACGGCCGACGCATGCGGGCGACGGTCAACCCGGAGACCCTGGCGATGGTCGCGTTCAGCGCGACCTACGGGCCGTACTTCTACGACAACCTCACCGCCGCCCTCCGGTCCGCGCTCCGCGGCGACCGGGTGCCGCTGCTCAAGCTGGTGGCCGAGGCCGAGGGCGGCAGCACCGATGCCGGGCCGGTCCGGGCGTACAGCGAGGGGCTGGACGCGGCCGTGGCCTGCCACGACTACCCGCAGCTCTACGACATGACCGCGAGCCCCGCCGCGCGGCTGCGCCAGTACGACCGGGCACTGAGCCGGCGTACGTCGACGTATCCCGGCACCTACGGCCCGTTCACGGTCCGTGAGTACGCCCGGTCGGACTGGCAGTCGCTGGACTGGTGCAGCCGCTGGCCGAAAGCCGCGGCCGACAACCCGGCGCACCCGCCACGACCGCACGGCGGTGCCTACCCGGACGTGCCGACGCTCGTGCTGAGCGGGGAGCTCGACTCGATCACCACCCCGGCCGAGGGGGCGATCACGGCCCGGCAGTTCCCGAGGTCGAAGCAGATCATCGTGCGCAACAGCTTCCACGTGACCGCCCTCGAGGACACCGACGGCTGTGCCGTCCGGATCCTCCGCCGCTTCGTGCGGACGCCGTCGCAGTGGCCCTCTCACCGGTGTGCCTCTCGCGTCCCGCCGGTGCGGGCGATGGGGATCTTCCCGCGCACCGTGCGGGGCCTCCCGGCGGCGCGGGGGACGGGTTCGCTCCTCGCTCGACGCGTGGCCCCGGCGGCGGCGCTGACGGTCGCCGACCTGATCGACCGCTGGTGGAGCAACTACGCCAGCGGGTCCCCGGGGCTGCGGGGCGGCCACTGGACCTACTCCGGCAACCGCACCACGGTCTTCCATCTCCACGGCGTCCGCCTCACCCGCGACCTGGCGGTCAGCGGGACCGGGACGTGGGACCGCTACGCCAACACGATGCGTGTCGACCTCACCGTCACGGGTCACGGCCACGCCGGGCGTCTCCACGGTCATTGGGCCACGCGGCGGGCGGACGCCCGGGCCACGATCCGCGGCACGTTCGCCGGGCATCCGGTGGCGGTCAGGTTCCGGGCGCCCTGACCAAGCCTGTGAGGATGACGGGGTGAGCCGTCGTCTCGTGGGTGTGGTGCTGGTCGACCGGCGTGGCTGGGTGCTGCTCCAGGAGCGGGACGAGGCCGCCCCGGTGAACCCCGACCAGTGGTCCCTGGTCGGCGGTGGTGTCGAGGACGGCGAGAGCGACGACGCGGCGGCGCTGCGCGAGCTCGCCGAGGAGACCGAGGTGACCGGGGTCGGGCTGACCCACGTCGACTCCTACTCGACCTTCTGCGACGACTGCGACGAGGCCCACCACACCTCGCTGTACCTGGCCCTCACCGACCTCACCGACGACGACGTGGTCTGCCACGAGGGGCGGCAGATCGTGTTCGTCGACCCGCGCACGATCCACACGCTGCCGTGGAGCCGCAACCTCGTCCACGGGCTCCCGCGCATCATCGGCCACCCGGCGTACGTCGAGCGCTTCGGGCGGCCGCAGCCCCACGCCTTCGGCTGCGTCATCCTGGTCGACCCCGCCGGGCGCGTCCTTCTGCAGGAGCGCGACGAGCACGCCCCGATCGACCCGGACCGCTGGGGCCTGTCCGGCGGCCACCTGGAGACGGGGGAGGACCCCGAGGCCGGGGCGTATCGCGAGGTCGAGGAGGAGACCGGCGTCAGGCTCTCGCCCGGCACGCTGGAGCCCTTCCACACCTTCGACGTCTTCCACCCGAACTACGGGTCCGTCGACCAGGTCCACGTGTTCGTCGGCCGGGTCGACCTCACCGACGACGACATCGACTGCCACGAGGGCCGGCAGATCGTGTTCGTCGACCCGGAGCGCGCCCGCCGGCTCGACCTGACCATGACCGGGGTGCTCGCCGTGCCGGCGTTCCTCGAGTCCGCGGCGTACCGGCGCCTGGCTCAGAGGTAGACCTCCGGCACCGGGCCGACGATCTCCATCGCGTGCTCCCGGGCGATCGCGTCGAGGACCTCCTCGGAGGCGTCGTTCTCACCTTGAGCCGCCGCGAGACGCTCGAAGAACCCGATCATCGCCGCCGGGGTGAACAGGTTGAGCTTCATGCCCGGCTCCGCCGAGACGACCTGGAAGGTGTGCGCCGCGCCGCGCGGCACGTAGACGAAGGTCCCGGGCGGGCACTCCTCCCGGCGGTCGCCGAAGAACATGGCGTAGGTGCCCTCGAGCACGTAGAACGCCTCGGCGGCGTCGTGGTGGATGTGCATCGGCGGCCCGAACCCCATCGGCTCGCGCTGGGTGCGCAGCAGGGAGAACTCACCGTCGGTCTGTGAGGCGTCGGCCAGAACGACCGCCTCGAAGGTGCCGAGGTCCAAGGGGCGACCCGCCCCGGGCGGGATCGTGTACGGCTCGGCCATCCGCCGAGCATGGTGGTCCCGAGCACCGGCCGCAACGGTGGACGGTCGGGACCCGCCGCCGCGGGCTCGGTCGAGGTGACCGTCCGTCTAGACTCGGGCAGACCCCGCGACCGGACGAAGGGACGACATGGGACTGCTCGAGCACGTCAGGTCGCCCGACGACCTCCGCGACCTCACGGACGCCCAGCTCGAGACCCTGGCCAGCGAGATCCGCGACGAGCTGGTCCGCACCTGCGCACCGCGCGGCGGTCACCTGGGTCCCAACCTCGGCGTCGTCGAGCTGACGCTCGCGATCCACCGGGTCTTCGAGTCGCCCCGCGACCGGGTCGTCTGGGACACCGGCCACCAGGCCTACGTCCACAAGATGCTGACCGGCCGGTCCACCCAGTTCGACACCCTGCGCACCGAGGGCGGCCTGTCCGGCTACCCGAGCCAGGCGGAGTCCGACCACGACATCGTCGAGAACTCCCACGCCTCCACCTCGCTGTCGTACGCCGACGGGCTGGCCAAGGCCTATGCCATCCGGGGCGAGGACCGCTACGTCGTCGCCGTCATCGGCGACGGTGCCCTCACCGGCGGCATGGCCTGGGAGGCGCTGAACAACATCGCCATGGGCAAGGACCGCCGCCTGGTCATGGTCGTCAACGACAACGGCCGGTCCTACCAGCCGACCGTCGGCGGGCTCGCCACGCACCTCGCGTCGCTGCGGACCAACCCGCGCTACGAGGAGATGCTCGACCTGGTCAAGAAGCGGCTGAACAAGATCAAGGGCGTCGGCCCGGCCGTGTACGACGCGTTGCACGCGATGAAGAAGGGCATGAAGGACGCCCTGGCCCCGCAGGGCATGTTCGAGGACCTCGGCCTGAAGTACGTCGGGCCCATCGCCGGCCATGACCGGCAGGCGGTGGAGCAGGCGCTGTGGCAGGCCCGGCGCTTCGCCGGCCCGGTGATCGTCCACGTGATCACGCACAAGGGCTTCGGCTACAACCCCGCCGAGCGCAACGAGACCGACCAGTTCCACCAGGTCGGCGCCTTCGACGTCGAGACCGGCGAGCCCCGCCCGGCGGGACGCATCTGGACCGACTTCTTCTCCGAGGAGATGGTGGCGCTCGGTGAGGAGCGCCCCGACATCGTCGGCATCACCGCCGCGATGCTCTACCCGGTCGGTCTCGACCGCTTCGCCGCGGCGTACCCCGAGCGCACCTTCGACGTCGGCATCGCCGAGCAGCACGCCGTCACCAGCGCCGCCGGCCTCGCGCTCGGCGGCATGCATCCCGTCGTCGCCGTCTACGCGACGTTCCTCAACCGCGCCTTCGACCAGGTGCTGATGGACGTCGCCCTCCATCGCTGCGGCGTCACCTTCGTGCTGGACCGTTCCGGCGTCACCGGCACCGACGGCGCCAGCCACAACGGCATGTGGGACATGTCGATCCTCCAGGTCGTGCCCGGGCTCCGGATCGCCGCGCCGCGCGACGGCTCCCGGGTGCGCGAGCTCCTTCGTGAAGCCGTGGCCGTCGACGACGCCCCGACCGTGGTCCGGCTGCCGAAGGGCACGCCGCCCGACGACATCCCCGCCGTCGACCGGGCGGGCG
Organism: uncultured Actinomycetota bacterium; assembly: GCA_963812055.1. GTDB lineage: Bacteria > Actinomycetota > Actinomycetes > Propionibacteriales > Nocardioidaceae > Nocardioides. Next base: position 319,525 of record CAWEUA010000024.1, on the reverse strand, counting down.
GCTGCGACATCCTCGTCCGCCGGGGCCGCAAGGACGTCCTCGTGGTGGGCGTCGGCTCGATGGCCGCGATTGCGGTCGAGGTGGCCGAGCGGCTGGGCGCCCAGGGCCTCGGCGTGACGGTCGTCGACCCCCGCTGGGTGAAGCCGCTCGACCCCGTCCTCGCGGACCTGGCCCGGGACCACCGGCTCGTCGTCAGCATCGAGGACAACGGCCGGGTCGGCGGTGCCGGCGCCGCGCTGCTGCAGCTGCTCAACGACGAGGGTGTCACCACGCCGTTCGCGCTGCACGGCATCCCGCAGGAGTTCCTGCGCCACGCCGAGCGGCAGGCGATCCTCGACCGGATCGGTCTCAACGCCCAGACCATCGCGCGCGGCATCGTCGAGCGGTTCGCGGCGGAGGGCCACGAACCGCTGCCGATCACCGAGAAGGCTTCGCGCGACTGACGCTCCGGGCCTGGCCAGCGGGCGGATGACGGGTGTCACGGTGCCATCCGCCGTGCCAAGGTGGGGCGAGCCCGGAGGTGCGGACATGGAGAACAACCCGGTCGCCGAGGTCGTCTGGATGGTCCGAGGGGCCTGGATGACCATGGCGCTGCGCGCGGGGTGCCGCCTCGGGGTGTTCGACCGGCTGGTCGAGCCGCACACACCCGCCGGGCTTGCGGAGGCGACGGCGTGCGACGAGGGCGCGATGGCCCGGTTCATGAGCGCCTTGGCGACGCTCGGCCTGCTCGAGGAGCGGAGCGACGGCACCTACGTCGTCACCGAACTCGGGTCGACGCTCACCGAGACGCACCCCAGCGGCGTGCGCAGCCTCGCGCTCATGCAGAGCTGGCTGCCCAACGTCGCTGCGTGGAACCACCTCGAGGACGCCGTCCGCAGCGGCGCGGGTGTCTACGACCGCGTCAACGGCGTCGAGTACTGGCAGCACCTCAGCTCCCATCCCGACCAGCTGCTCGAGTTCAACCGATCCATGTCCCGGCGTGCCGAGGGCCAGATCGCGGCGCTCGTGACCGCCCTCGACCTCGAGCGGGCCGAGACCGTCGTCGACGTCGGCGGCGGGCGTGGCGCGATGCTGGCCGGCGTCCTCGAGGCCTGGCCCCACCTCACCGGGGTGGTCGCCGACCGCCCCGAGGTGGCGCTCGAGGCCGACGCCTTCTTCAGCGAGCTCGGCCTCGGCTCCCGGGCCCATGGGCTGGGGTGCGACTTCTTCGAGTCGGTGCCCGAGGGTGCCGACGTCTACTTCCTCTCCAACGTCCTGCACGACTGGGACGACGAGGACTGCCGGCGGATCCTGCGCACGATCCGGAAGGGCATGAGCGAGGGCTCGAGACTGCTCGTCGTCGAGCGGGTGCTCGGCGCCCCCGGCCGCTCGGCCGCACAGGTGCGGGACCTGGCGTTGGTCGACCTGCACATGCTCGTGGCGTTCGGCGCCCGCGAGCGCACCGAGGCCGAGTACGACGAGCTCCTGGTCGCCGCCGGCTTCACCGGCGCGGAGCTGGCCGACACCGGGACCGACTGGAACGTGCTGGAGGCGCGGCCGGTGGCCGGTGAAGTGCGCGGGTCGACCTTGTCGAGACCACATGGCGATGCGCCAGGCAACGCCACCGTCGCGTCGCGACTTCGTTCCTCAGTCGCGTTGCTGCGGTTCCTGAGGAGCCGAGGGACGAGGCGTCTCGAAGGGCGACCTGGCCGCGCCCACGCGGCCCGCTCGTACCTCGCGGTCCGCTGCGCGGCCAGGAATAGGCTGGAGGTCGCGGACGCTGCACCGTGTCCCCGATCCGAGAGGTTCCTGTGCCCGAATCCGACCGGCTGGTCCACATCGTCGACGACGTTCCCGAGCTCGAGGGCGTCGTCGACCTGGCGATGGTGCTCGTCCTGGACGGGTTCCTCGACGCCGGCAGCTCCTCGGCGATCGCGGGTCGACACCTGGCGGGCGAGTCGGGCGGTGGCCGCGTCGTGGCGACGTTCGAGGTGGACGAGTTCCACGACTACCGTGCCCGCCGGCCGGCGATGTCGTTCGTCCGCGACCACTACGAGCAGTACGACGCCCCTCGACTCGTGGTGCGTCTGCTCGCCGACGACGCCGGCACGCCGTACCTGCTGATGCACGGTCCCGAGCCGGACAACAAGTGGGAGGCCTTCGCCACCGCTGTCCGGCACGTCGTGGAGCGCCTCGGCGTCAGCCGGGTCATCGGGCTCGGTGCCGTGCCGATGGCGGTGCCGCACACCCGGCCGATCGCGATCACCCACCACGCCAACAAGCCCGAGCTGCTCGCGGCCGACAGCCCCTGGCGGGGCGAGCTGCGCATCCCGTCGAGCGCCCAGGCCCTGCTCGAGCTGCGGCTCGGCGAGACCGGGCACGACGCGATGGGCTTCGTGGCGCACATCCCGCACTACCTCGCCCAGCTCGACTACCCCGAGGCGTCGGTCACGCTGCTGGAGCACATCGAGCGGGCCGCCGGCATCGCCGTCGACCTCACCTCCCTGCGCGACGCCGCCCGCGAGCGCGACGAGGAGATCGCGACGTACCTCGCCGCCAACAGCGAGGTGCTGGAGGTCGTCCAGGCGCTCGAGCAGCAGTACGACGCCTTCGCCCGCGCCGAGCAGGAGGGCAGCAGCCTGCTCGCCGAGAACGAGCCCATCCCGACGGGGGAGGAGATCGGCCGGCAGTTCGAGCAGTTCCTCGCCGGCCTGGACGGTCCCGAGAACGACTAGCGACCAGGGAGACCACCCGGATGCCCTCCTCCGCCGCGGAGCTCGTCGAGCTCCTCGACATCGAGACCCTCGACACCGACCTCTTCCGGGGCAACAGCCCCGACACCGACCGGCAGCGCGTCTTCGGGGGCCAGGTCGCGGCCCAGGCGCTGATCGCGGCGATCCGGACCGTCGACGAGGGCCTCGAGGTGCACTCGATGCACGCCTACTTCCTGCGTCCGGGCGACACCGCGATCCCGATCATCTACGACGCCGAGCGGATCCGGGACGGCCGCTCGTTCGAGACGCGGCGGGTCGTCGCCCGCCAGCACGGGCACCCGATCTTCTACCTGACCGCGAACTTCCAGCGACCGGAGGAGGGCTTCGACCACCAGGACGCGATGCCCGACGTGCCGGGGCCGGACCACGGACTCACCTTCGCCCAGCTCGCCGAGCTCACCTCGGGCGACACGAGGTCGGCGATGGAGTTCGCCAAGGAGTGGGCCGCGCTCGACACCCGTTACCTCGGCAACTCGGCGCATCCCGGTCACACCAACCTGGCCGAGGACACCGACCGTCCGGCTCGCGCGCAGGTATGGGTCCGGATCAACGGCGAGCTCGGTGACGACCCCGTGCTCCACACGGCGGCGTTCACGTATGCGAGCGACCTCACGTTGCTCGGTGCGACCGTGGTGCCGCACGGCGTCACGATCGGGTCGCCCCAGCTGATGCCGGCCTCGCTCGACCACACCATCTGGTTCCACCGGCCCTTCCGCGCCGACCGGTGGTGGCTGTACGACCAGTGGTCGCCGTCCGCGCAGGGTGGTCGCGGCCTCTCGTTGGCGCGGGTGTTCACCGAGGACGGCACGCTGGTCGCGACCGTCGCCCAGGAGGGTCTGATCCGCCGCCGCGACCGCTGACCTGGCGGGCGCTGTCCCCTTTCCATCCCGGCCTATACCGGTGGCCGGAGGCTTCCCACCCACCTAGCCTGCTCGGGTGAGAGCCGTCGATGTCGCCTGCGACGAGTCGGGCTTCGTCGGCGGGTCGCTGTTCGGGGGCGCGCGCGCCTTCGCCCACGCGAGTCTCCATCTCGATCCCGCCGACGCCGCCGAGCTCACCGACGAGGTACGCCGGCGTACCGGTGCGGGCGGCGAGGAGCTCAAGGCCTCCCGCCTCAACCGGTCGTGGGCGCAGCCGGTGGCGGCGTGGCTCTGCGCGCCGGACGGGCCGCTGGACGGACGTGTGGTCGTCCACCTGACCGACACCCGCCTCTTCGGGCTGGCCCGGCTCGCGCAGGTCGTGCTGGCCGACTCGGTCCCTGATGGCTGGTGGAGCGCCCGGGAGGAGCCCGAGACCTGGGACCACGCCCTCCGGCTGCATGCCGTGCTCGCGGGGCTCCCTACGAAAGTGGAGCAGGAGTTCCTCCTCGCGGCCCGCGACCTCTTGTGGATCCGACGACGCCGGCGGCTCGCGACCACCATCGAGAGCTGGGCGGAGGTCGTCGGCGCGGTCGCGGACCAGGTACCCGAGGACGACCGACGTCGCTACGTCGCCGGATGGGCTTCCGCCGACGCCGTACGCCGTGCGCACGAGTACGTCGCCGTGCCGCCCGCCTCTCCCCTCAGCGAGCCTCTCCTGCCGGCCCTCCGCTGGGCCGTCCACCACTGGAGCGCCCTCGGCGACGTCAACGTCGTGCACGACGAGCAGTCCGTGCTGACGAAGGCGCGGGTCGCGGCCATTGCCGACGAGCTCGCCAGTTCCCACCCCGGTCGGCGGATGGCCGGGTTCACCCGCGTCGACTCGCGGGACGACGCCCGGGTCCAGGTCGCGGACCTCGTTGCCGGGGTCGTCCGTCGGGCGCTCGAGGACCAGCTCTCGGGAGGCCGGGACACGCCGCCCGTGCCGGTCGCCCACCTCGTGGCCGAGGACTCGCTCGTCCTCTCACCCCTGCCCGGAGGTCACAGGTCGAGTCGGTAGAACACCAGCCAGCCGACCAGCTTCTCGGGGACCTCGTCGTACGCCTCGACCTCCTCGAAGCCGAGGTCCCGGTAGAGCGCGATCGCCTCGGTCTGCCGGACGCTCGTGTCGAGGTACATCCGGCGGTATCCCGCGGCGCGGGCCTGCGCGATGACGGCCTCGGCCAGGGCCCGGCCCGCTCCGCGTCCGCGCGCCATCGCCGGGACGAACATCCGCTTCATCTCGCACGACTCCTCGTCCCGCCGCTTGAGGGCCACGGCGCCGAGAGCCAGCCCCGACTCCCAGCAGACGAGGAGGGCGCCGTCGGGAGGTGCGTAGGCACCGGGAAGCCCCTCGATCTCGGCGTCGTACGCCGCGTCGTCGAAGTAGGCCTCGATCAGGGCGAGGTCCTCCGTGTGCCGCTGGCGGTGCCAGGAGAGGAAGGAGCGGAAGAGCCGGCGTACCTCTTCGATGTCACCCTCGGTCTCGGCCGGCCGCACGTCCATGCGTCATCGTCCCGCTCCCGGAGCGGGCGCCGACAGGTCCGGTGGGACTAGCTTCCGGCCCGGGTACGCCCGACCAGGTGGGGCGTGCCGCCCTTCGGAGAGGTCAGGGCGAAGGCGATGCCGTCCTCGTCGTCCACGGCGTCCTGCCCGAACATCACGGTGCCGGGCAGGAAGATCGGCTTGGTGAACGCTGCGTCCACGGTGACCACGTCCGGGATGCGGTTCTCCAGCGCCGCGACGCATCGGGCGAGGCTCCACATCCCGTGCGCGATCTGACGGCGGAAGCCCAGGGCCTTGGCGGTGAGCGGGTAGAGGTGGATCGGGTTGTGGTCGCCGGACACCGCGGCGTACCGGCGGCCGACGTCGCCGCCCAGCCGCCACGCGATCCGTCCGGGCACCACGTCGCTCGCGTCGGTCGACCCTGTCGAGACCATGCCGTCGGCCGACGAGCGCCCGCGCCGCAGGTACGTCGACGTGCTCTCCCAGAGCGTCTCCCCGTCCACGCGAGCGGTGGCGAGGAAGTCGACCGCCTGGCCCTTCGGGTGTGGGCGCACGGGCGAGGCGTGGACCTCGATCTGCAGCGTCTCACCGACGTCGATCGGACGGTGCCGGGTGATGCTGTTGGCGAGGTGCACCGTGCCGATGGCCGGGAACGGGAACTCCGGAGAGGTCATCACGGCCATGTGCAGCGGGAAGGCGAGCACGTGCGGGAAGGTCAGCGGCGCCGTGTCCTTGACCGGGAAGCCACAGACCCGGGCGTACGCCGCCACGTGCTCGCGGGTGACCGTCGCGGTCCGGAGCTCGTGCAGCGAGGACGGGTCACCGCCGGTCTTCCGCACACCCGGGAGCTGGTTGACGACCGGAATGGACGGCAGCGCCGCCTTCAGCAGCATGGTGTGCACGTCAGGCTCCGAGCATCATCTGGCCGCAGACCCGGACGACGTTGCCGTTGACGGCCGTCGACGCCGGGCTGGCGAACCACGCGATCGTCTCGGCGACGTCCACCGGCAGCCCGCCCTGGCTCAGCGAGTTCATCCGGCGGCCGACCTCACGGGTCGCGAACGGCACCGCGGCGGTCATCTTGGTCTCGATGAAGCCGGGCGCGACGGCGTTCACCGTGATTCCCTTCGTCAGGTCGCCCTCCAGCGAGTCGACCAGGCCGATCACGCCGGCCTTGGAGGCGGCGTAGTTCGTCTGGCCGAGGTTGCCCGCGATGCCCGCGATCGATGCGACCCCGATGATCCGGCCGTTGTCGTGGATCAGCTTCTGCGCGAGGAGCTCCCGGGTGATCCGGTCCGGTGCGACCAGGTTGACGCCGAGGACGGCGTTCCAGCGCTCCTGGTCCATGTTGGCCAGCCGCTTGTCGCGGGTGATCCCGGCGTTGTGCACGACGACGTCCACGCCACCGTGCGCCCGGGTGAGGTGCTGGGCGATGCGCTTGGGTGCGTCCTTGGCGGTGATGTCGAGCGTCAGGTAGTCGCCGTCCAGCTCGTTGGTCAGGCGGATCAGGTCGTCCGCGGCCTGGGGCACGTCGACACCGACGACGGTGGCGCCGTCGCGCGCGAGCACGCGAGCGATCTGTTCTCCGATGCCGCGGGCCGCGCCGGTGACCAGGGCGACCTTGCCGACGAGCGGGCGCTGCCAGTCCGGGCTCTCGGCCGGCTTCTTCGCCGAGGTGCCGATACGCACCACCTGGCCGGAGACGTACGCCGACTTCGGCGACAGCAGGAAGCCCAGGGTCGAGCCCACGGCGGCTTCGGCACCTTCGACGACGTAGACCAGCTGAGCCGTGCCGCCTCGGCCGACCTCCTTGCCCAGGCTCCGGGTGAAGCCCTCGAGCGCGCGCTGGGCGATCCGCTCGTCGCCCGCCACCTGCTCCGGTGGCGTGCCGAGCACGATCAGCCGGGCACAGGTCCGCAGGCTGCGCATCAGCGGGGCGAAGAAGTCGCGCAGTGCCACCAGCTGGGTCGGGTCGGTGAGTCCGGTCGCGTCGAAGACCAGGCCTCGGTAGCGGGTCTCGGGGTCGGCCGTCGTCGTGGACTCGATGCCGAGGGTGTCCAGCAGCGGGGACAGGCCGTCCACGAGCCGGCCGGTGCCGCCGAGGACGACGGGCCCGTCCACCAGCGGCGACCCGGCGACGTACCGGTCGAGCCTGACCGGGTTCGGCAGGCCGAGGTTCTTCACCAGCAACGTGCCCAAGGCTGAGGACGCGAAGTCCTGGTAGCGGTCGCTCATGGCGTCCTTTCGCTGGTCGAGCTCGTCGGGACTCAGGTGTAACAGTGCGTGTAACTCCGAGTCCACATTTCGTGATGTGCCGCTCATTCCATTGGGCGGAGGCGCCCGTCCGGCCAGGATAGGAGGATGAACCGCGAGTCCCACGCCCGACGCCGGGTCGCCGTCCTCGGCGGCAACCGCATCCCGTTCGCCCGGTCCAACACGGCGTACGCCGACGCCTCCAACCAGGAGATGCTGATCGCGGCCCTCGACGGGCTGGTGACCCGGTTCGGCCTGGAGGGCGAGCGGGTCGGCGAGGTCGCCGCGGGCGCGGTGCTCAAGCACTCCCGCGACTTCAACCTGGTCCGCGAGTCCGTGCTCGGGTCGAGGCTGGCCGCGGAGACGCCCGGCGTCGACATCCAGCAGGCGTGCGGCACGGGTCTCCAGGCCGCCATCCACGTGGCCGACAAGATCGCGCTCGGGGTCATCGAGTCCGGCATCGGCGGGGGAGCGGACACCACGTCGGACGCGCCCGTGGCGATCAGCGACAAGCTCCGCAAGAAGCTGATGAAGGTCAACGCCGCGCGTGACGTGCGGTCGCGGCTCACGGCCCTGGCGCAGATCCGGCCGACCGACTTCGGGCTCGCGATCCCGCAGAACGGCGAGCCGCGGACCAAGCTGTCGATGGGCGAGCACGCCGCGCTGACCGCGCTGGAGTGGCGGATCGGTCGCGAGGAGCAGGACGAGCTCGCCGCCGCGTCGCACCAGCACCTGGCCGCGGCGTACGACGCGGGGTTCTTCGACGACCAGGTCACGCCGTTCCGCGGGCTCGAGCGGGACTCCAACCTCCGCCCGGACTCCACGGTCGAGTCCCTGGCGAAGCTCAAGCCGGTGTTCGGCAAGGGCGAGGGCGCCACGATGACGGCCGGCAACTCGACACCGCTCACCGACGGCGCGTCGGCGGTGCTGCTCGGCTCCGAGGACTGGGCCACCGAGCGTGGGCTGGAGCCGCTGGCGTTCCTGGTCGACCACGAGACCGCCGCGGTCGACTTCGTGCACGGCAACGAGGGACTGCTGATGGCGCCGGCGTACGCCGTCCCGCGGATGCTCGAGCGGAACGGGCTGACCCTCCAGGACTTCGACTTCTACGAGATCCACGAGGCGTTCGCCTCGCAGGTGCTGGCCACGCTCGAGGCCTGGGACGACCCGGTCTTCTGCAAGGAGCGGCTCGGCCTCGACTCCGTGCTCGGCCAGATCGACCGGACCCGGCTCAACGTGAACGGCTCCTCGCTGGCGGCGGGCCACCCCTTCGCCGCAACGGGTGGGCGGATCCTCAACGTCGCGGCCAAGCTCCTGGCCGAGAAGGGCTCCGGCCGCGCCCTGATCTCGATCTGCGCCGCCGGTGGCCAGGGGGTCACCGCGATCCTCGAGCGCTGAGGGTCACCCGTCTACGCCGGTTGCTTCAGCCGCGTGCCTTCCACCCGTCGGTCGAGGAGGTCGCTCTGCGACCGTCACGAGACCACGGTCACCGGTCAGCCGCGCGCCATGCCCAGCGCCGACGTCAGCAGGAGCGTCTTCACCTGCTCGGCGCCGACGGTGCCCACCTTCGGGATCCCGGGGGCGGCCTCGTCGATGACGAGCCCGACGCGGGCCAGCTGCAGCCCGCCGAGTCCGGTCGCGTAGAGCGTGTTGGCCAGCAGGACGGGGTCGGTCACCGAGAAGTCCCCGGTCTCGGCCCCGGCCTCCAAGGTGCGCCGGAGAACGGCCAGGCACGAGGCGATCGCCCGGCCCAGTCGCAGCATCGCGCCCTCGGAGACCTCGTCGAAGAGCTCCGTGCCGGTCCGCCGCATCAGGCTGTGCGCGCAGTCCACGAACGCCGGGTGGGCGACGCCGTAGTCGACGAACGCCCCGGTGATGGCGGCGAGCTGCTCCCGCGGCTTCTCCGCCGACTCCGCGGCCTCGATGAGGGCCGCGCGCAGCTCGTCGAGGTAGCCGACGAGCGCGAGCGCGAAGAGCTCCTCCTTGCCGGTGAAGTGCCGGTAGACGATCGCCCGGTTGATCCCGACAGCCCGCGCGATGTCCTCGATCTGCGCCTCGGCCACCCCGCGCTCGTCGAAGAGCGCCCGCGTGGCGGCGAGGATCGCGGTCTCCCGCGCACGCCGGCGTACGGCGGTCGAGGCACGGCGGCTCGTGGGCTCCTCGCGACGCGGCGTCGACGGCATGACGGCATCGTACGACTCATGCAACTCCGAGTTGCACAGTTGTGACACCGGTCGCCGCAGGCGTGGGTGAGCAACGACACCGCCCGCAGGGTGGGGAGGTGCACGGCTCGGAGGGTGAGAACCGCAAGACTGGCGCCATGAGGATCCTGCAGTACGTCGTGATCGCCCTGCTCGGGGTGGGGCTCGTCGTGACGAGCGTCGGCTGGTACCTCAGCGCGCACCCGGGCGGCGAGCGCTTCGAGTCCTGCCACTGGGAGGGCAGCACGCTCGTCCTGGGCTACACCTACGGCTCCGGCGACACCGTGAGCACGATGGTCCACCCGGACGGTGACCACGTGAAGGCGCAGCTGCGCATCGACGAGCCCGGCGGCAACCGGGTCACCCAGGCGTTGATGGGCGAGGCGCGCTACCCGGTCTCTGGCGGCCCTCTGCCGGTCCAGTACGCGAACGGCGCCGAGCTCAACTGCCCCACTCGCAGCTGAGGTGGGCTCGTCACCGGAGGCGGTCGACGAGCTCGGGCGCCGGTTGGGCCGGCTCGGCTGGGTCACCGACCTCTGGGTGGGCGGGTCGCTGGCCACGGGCGACTACGTACCGGGCGTCAGCGACCTCGACCTGGTCGCGGTCGTCGACGGAGCGGTCACGCCCGAACGACGGCAGACGATCGCCGAGCTCCATGGCGACCTCGACGAGGGCGTGGCGGCCGGCACCGACCTGGGCTGCCAGTACGTCGAGGCCGGCCGGCTGCTCGATCGTGAGCTGTCTGCACCCCACCTGGACCCACGGCGCGATGGTCGACCGCATCCTGTCCGGCATCACCCGCGTCGAGCTGGTGCGTGAGGGGTACGCCGTGGTCGGCCGACCTCCGGTGGGCGTCCTCCCGTCGGTCAGCGACGACGAGGTGCGCGAGGCTGCGCGCGCCGAGCTCCGCGGCTACTGGGCGTGGGCGTCACGGCGACCGCTGATGTGGCTGAGCCCGGTGATCGCCGATCTCGGGCTCACCTCGATGGCCCGCGGCCGCCATGCCCTGGAGACCGGGCAGCTGCTCACCAAGAGCACGGCGATCGAGCGATCGGCGGCTCCACCCTGGCTGGTCGACCAGCTCCGAGCCCGGCGTCGCGGCGAGGCCGTCAGCTCGCCCCGCATCCGCACCGGCTGGATCGCGTGGCGCGACGCGCGGCGTACCGTCGCGGCCGCCAGGCGAGGGGCGTAGCCGGCTCAGACGAAGCGCTGCAGCACGTCGAGGGACTCGGTCGGCACGGTGACCGCGATGCCCTGCCCGATCGCGCGGAGGCGCCAGCCGTCGGCGTTGTCGGGGTCGCGGAACATCTTGGCGAGCATGAAGCCGGTGCGCGGCACGCCCTCGGTGAGGGTGAACCGGGCGATCTCCTCGCCCTGCTCGTCGGCCAGCCGGCAGTAGGCGTTGCGCACCCACTCGAGTGAGTGGCCCTGGTAGCTGCTGACCAGGAACAGCATCGTGTCGACCCGCGGGTAGACCTCGGCCAGGTCGATGGTGATCTGCTCGTCGTCGCCCTCACCGCGTCCGCTGATGTTGTCGCCGAGATGGACGACGGCGCCGTCGCGGGTCTCGAGGTGGTTGAAGAACGCCAGGTCGAAGAGCTGGTCGCCGGCGTACTGGATCGCCGACGCGTCGAGATCGACGTCGGGGGTGTTGCTTCCGGAGAGGGCGCCGGCACCGGGCTTCTTGTCCCAGCCGACCCCCATCGTCAGCTTGCCCAGGGAGGTTCCGTCGTCGCGCGTCAGCGCCATCTCGTCGCCGCGTTGGAGCTCGATCACGTCTGCGAACCTACCCGTGGGCCAAGGCGCGCACCGTCTCGATGGTGTCCGCCTCGTCGACCGACTTGTCGTCGCGATAGCGGACGACGCGCGCGAAGCGCAGGGCGAGACCACCGGCGTAGCGGGTCGAGCGCTGCAGACCGTCGAAGGCGATCTCGACGACCTGCTCGGGCCGCAGGGGTACGACGTGGGAGTCGCGGATCGTCTCGGGCTCGACCGCGAGCTCGGTGAACCGCTCGGTCTGCCAGGCGAGCATCTCGTCGGTCATCCCCTTGAACGTCTTGCCCAGCATCACGAAGCCGGCCCCGTCGCCGGGCGTCGCGGGCGCCCAGGTGGATGTTGGAGAGCCAGCCCTGGCGCCGGCCGCTGCCCCACTCGACGGCGAGGACGACGAGGTCGAGGGTGTGCACCGGCTTCACCTTGACCCAGCCGGCGCCGCGACGACCCGCGGCGTACCCGATCGAGAGGCTCTTGACGACGACGCCCTCGTGGCCGCGGGCGAGGGCGTCCTGGGCGAAGGCGTCGGCGGCGGCCGGGTCGTCGGTGACGAGCCGCGGCACGCGGTGCTCCTCGGGCACGATCGTGTCGAGGACCTCGAGCCGCTCGGTGCCGGTGGCGTCGAGGAGGTCGCGCCCGCCGGCGTGGAGGACGTCGAAGAAGTACGGCGTGACCGCCACACCCGCGCTCATGGCCGTGCGCGACGCCGTCTCCTGGAAGGGCCGGGGCCGGCCGTCGTCGGCCATCGCGATCGCCTCGCCGTCGAGGACCAGGTCGCCTCCGGGCAGCGACCGGACGACGTCGACGACCTCGGGCAGACGAGCGGTGATGTCGTCGAGGCTCCGGGTCGCGATCACGATGTCGTCGCCGCGGCGGTGGGCCTGGATCCGGATGCCGTCCAGCTTGGTGTCGACCGCGACCGGCGTGCCCGGCTCCCCGCCGGCCTTCGCGACGGCGGCGGCGACGTCCGGAGCGGTCGAGGCGAGCATCGGGAGCACCGGCCGGCCCACCTCGAGCCCGATCTCGGCGAGCGCGTCCTCCCCGCCGGTCATCGCGGCGACCACGATCGGCACGGTGCCTCCCGCGAGCATCGCCGCGCGGCGTACGGCGGTGAGCTTCACGCCCGAGGCAGCCGCGATCGCCTCCTGGACCAGGGCGTCGAGGGCGCCCTGCCGGACGTTGCCCGTCATCACCCCGCGCAGCCAGTGCTGCTCGTCGGCGGTCAGCCGGTCGAAGAGGTCGCGGACCCCGGCGGCCCGCGACTCCTGCGAGCCGGACCCCGACATCGCGGCGAGACGGCCGAGGGTCTCGTGCACCTCGAGCGCGGAGACCGTCGGCTCGGCCGCGGGGTCGGGGAGGTTGCTCAGTCCGCGCCAGCCGACGCCGGTGCGGCGCTGCAGGATCGTGCCGCCGACGTACGCCGTGACCACCGGCAGCTCGTCGACCTCGGCCTGTGCCAGCCGCTCGGCGATCGCCGCCACCTTGGCCTTCCGGGACCGGGTGGCCGCGACGGCGCTCGAGGTCTCCACCAGGTCGGCGAGCAGCATGCGGCCATCCTGCCCGAGCCCGCCGACGGACTCACAGACCGATCTGGGTCCGCACCTCGTACAGCTCGGGGAAGAACGTCAGGTCGAGGGCGCGGCGGAGGAAGTCGACGCCGGACGAGCCGCCGGTGCCGGTCTTGTGCCCGATGGTGCGCTGCACGACCTGGAGGTGGCGGAAGCGCCACTGCTGGAAGTTGTCCTCGACGTCGACGAGCTCCTCGCAGGTCTCGTAGACGCCCCAGTGCTCCTCGGGCGCGGCGTAGACGCCGGCGAACATCTGGACCAGCTCCGGGTTGGAGCGGTAGGGCTGCGCCCAGTCGCGGTCGAGGCACGCGGCGGGGACGGCGTACCCCTGACGGGACAGGTGGGCGAGGAACTCGTCGTACAGCGACGGCTGGAACAGCAGCGTGGTCAGGGCGGCGTGCGCCTCGGGGTCGTGCGCGAACACCTTGACCATGTCGTGGCTCTTGTTGCCGAGCAGGAACTCGACCTCGCGGTACTGCGCCGACTGGAAGCCCGAGGAGGTCGCCAGGAACGGCCGGATCTCGGCGTACTCCGACGGTGTCAGCGTGGCCAGCACGGACCACTGGTCGGTGATCGTGTGCTGGATGTGCTTGACCCTCGCCATCCGCTTCAGTGCGGGTGCCAGGTCGTCCGTGGCGAGCAGCGCCCGGGCCGACCGCAGCTCGTGGACGAGCAGCTTGAGCCAGAGCTCGGTGGTCTGGTGCTGGATGATGAACAGGAGCTCGTCGTGCTGGGGCGGGTCGCTGAGCGGCCGCTGGGCCGAGAGCAGGCGGTCGAGCATCAGGTAGTCGCCGTAGGACATCTGGCTGCTGAAGTCTCGCTCGATGCCGTCCTCGAGGTCGCGCATGCCCTCACCGTAGTGTCCGATGACGTTACAGTCTGCGCCGTGCAGGACACCGCGGAGTCGCGAGCGAGACTGCGACGTCCCGCCCACTGGCACCTCCGCCGAGTCGACCATGCCGGGTGGTTCACCACCGGGATGACCTGGGACCTGCCGGACGGGATGTCGGCGCGGTGGGCCTCCCGCCGAGCGCGACGGCGCGGGCTGGTGGAGCTCCGCGACGCGGCCGGTGCCGCGGCGGTCAGCCGCGCCGAACCGGTCACCGCCCGACGCCTGGGCCGGATCAACCTCGTCGCGGTCGTGTCGTTCGTGCTCGGGGGGTCGCTGTTCTCGCTGGGCGCGGCGTTCGCGCAGGTCGGGATCGGTGCCGCTCGGACCGTCGACCTGGTCTACCTGGTCGGTGGCGTCTTCTTCAGCCTCGGCGGCTACGCCTCGGTGCTCCAGGCGGCGAACGCGCCGACCGAGATCGACCAGAACGGCTCCCTGACCTCGAGCCGGTGGCGCTGGTGGGGGTTCCGGCCCCACAACATCGGCTGGCTGAGCGCCGCCGTGCTCTTCGTGGGCACCCTGCTGTTCGCCGTCAGCCTGGTCGCGGCGTTCGCCCAGGACCTCACCGTCCGGCAGGTCAACAGCTGGATCTGGGTCCCCGACCTCCTCGGGTGCGTCTGCTTCCTGGTGTCGGGGCACCTGGCCCTGCTCGAGATCTGCCACGGCCGGATCGGGGTCCGCGCCGATGAGATCGGCTGGTGGGTCGTCGCCGTCAACCAGGTCGGGTCGGTGCTCTTCTTCCTGGCCGGTCTCGCGGCGTACACGCGTCCCAGCACGTCCACGGTGATCGACCTCGGAGTCGTCAACTGGGGCACGTTCCTGGGAGCCCTCTGTTTTGTGGCCGGTGGCGTGATCCAGGCGTTCGACCGGCCCGAGGCGTCGTAATCCGCCGTCTCTCAGGCTCGGTGTTAACCCACTACGGGTGATGTCGCGGCCGTGGGGCGGTGTTTGCATCGGGGTATGACGGCCACCCGCGCACCCGACAGCCCGGCACAATCCCTCTTCGGCAACCGCTTCCTGACCGAGGCAGCCCCGTCGACCCACTTCCCGGACGGTGGCATGCACGCGGTGGACGCGATGCGGCTGGTCGGCGAGGACCTGGCGATGGAGGGTGACCCGCAGCGCAACCTCGCGACGTTCGTGACCACGTGGATGGAGCCCGAGGCACAGCGGATCATCGCCGAGAACCTGCACACGAACTTCATCGACCACGCGGAGTACCCGATCTCGGCCGAGATCGAGCAGCGGTGCGTGCGGATGCTGGCCGACCTCTTCCACGCACCGGGCGAGACCACCGGCTGCCGGACCCAGGGGTCGTCCGAGGCGATCATGCTCGGCGCCCTGTCGCTGAAGTGGAAGTGGAAGGAGCGCCGCGAGGCCGCGAAGCTCTCCGTCGACCAGCCCAACCTGGTCTTCGGAGGCGACGTGCACGTGGTGTGGGAGAAGTTCTGCCGCTACTTCGACGTCGAGCCGCGCATCATCCCGCTGGCGGAGGGCAAGTACACGATCGGCCCCGACGACGTCGCCCCGCACCTGGACGAGAACACGATCGGCGTCGTCGGCGTCCTCGGGACGACGTTCACCGGCCACATGGACGACATCGTCGGCATCAACCAGCTCCTCCTGGACCTGAAGGCGGACAAGGGGCTCGACATCCCGATGCACGTCGACGGCGCGAGCGGCGCGTTCGTCTGGCCGTTCCTCTACCCGAACTCGAAGTGGGACTTCCAGCTCGAGCAGGTGCGCTCGATCAACGTGTCGGGCCACAAGTACGGCCTGGTCTACCCGGGCATCGGCTGGCTCGTCTTCCGGGAGAAGTCCGACCTGGCCGAGGACCTGGTGTTCTACGAGAACTACCTCGGCAAGACCGATGCCACGTTCACCCTCAACTTCTCCACCGGCGCCTCGATGGTGCTCGCGCAGTACTACAACTTCGTCCGGCTCGGGCGCGAGGGCTACACCTACGTGATGCAGCAGATGCAGCAGAACGCCAAGGCGCTCGCGGACGGTCTGCGCGCCAACGGCCGGTTCGAGGTGATCGGCGACGAGCTCGAGCAGCTTCCCCTGGTGGCCTTCCGGCTCAAGGAGCACGGGGGCGGGTACGACGAGTCGGACGTCGCCTGGCAGCTCTCGGCCGAGCGAGGCTGGATGGTCCCGGCGTACACCCTTCCTCCGAACGCCCAGGACGTGAAGATCATGCGCGCCCTCGTCAAGGAGACCATGAGCCGAGAGCAGGTCGACCAGCTCCTCCAGGACATCGAGGACGCCTGCACGACGCTCGACCAGAAGGGCGGCACGACCGAGAACGAGCGGGCCAAGGTGAAGCAGGGGTCCGGCTACTGACCCCGGGGCGCGAGTCGCCGCGGTCGTAGTCTCCCGGCATGGACACCGATGTCATCGTCGTCGGCCACGGCCTGGCAGGGCTCGCGGCCGCGGCCGAGGTCGCCGATGCGGGACGGCGAGTGGTGCTGCTCGACCAGGAGCCCGAGCAGTCGCTGGGCGGCCAGGCCTTCTGGAGCCTCGGCGGGCTGTTCCTCGTCGACACCCCGGAGCAGCGGCGGATGGGGGTCCACGACAGCCACGACCTGGCGCTCTCGGACTGGATGGGCAGCGCGCAGTTCGACCGCGAGGAGGATCTGTGGCCGCGCCGCTGGGCCGAGGCGTACGTCGACTTCGCCGCCGGCGAGAAGCGCTCGTGGCTGCGGGGGATGGGCCACCGGGTCTTCCCCGTCGTCGGATGGGCCGAGCGCGGTGACGGTCGAGCGGACGGCCACGGGAACTCGGTCCCGCGCTTCCACATCACCTGGGGGACGGGCCCGGGCCTGGTGGAGCCGTTCGAGCAGCGGGTGCGGGCGCACGCGGCGAGCGGTCGCATCCGGCTGGCCTTCCGGCATCGCGTGGACGACCTGGTCGTGGAGGGCGGAACGGTCACCGGCGTCCGCGGGAAGGTGCTGGCGCCCGACGCGATGGACCGCGGCAAGGCGTCCAACCGCGACGAGACCGGCGACTTCGAGCTCACCGCCCAGGCCGTGATCGTGTCCAGCGGTGGCATCGGCGGTGACCACGACCTGGTCCGGAAGGCCTGGCCGCAGCGACTCGGCACGCCACCGTCGTTCATGGTCAGCGGCGTACCCGCGCACGTCGACGGCCGGATGATCGGGATCTCACGCTCGGCAGGAGCCGAGGTGATCAACGAGGACCGGATGTGGCACTACGTCGAGGGCCTGCGCAACTGGGACCCGATCTGGGACAACCACGGCATCCGGATCCTCCCGGGCCCGTCGTCGATGTGGTTCGACGCCGCCGGCCGGCGACTGCCGGCGCCGTACCTCCCTGGCTTCGACACCCTCGGCACGCTGCGCCATCTCCGCGAGACGGGCTACGACTACTCGTGGTTCGTGCTGACCCAGAAGATCATCGAGAAGGAGTTCGCCCTCTCCGGCTCCGAGCAGAACCCGGACCTCACCGGCAAGGACGTGAAGCTGCTCCTCGGCCGGGTCGTCGGCGACGGCGCGCCCGGGCCGGTCGAGGCGTTCAAGGAGCACGGCGCGGACTTCGTCGTCGCCGACACCCTCACCGAGCTGGTGCGCGGGATGAACGAGATCGGCGGACCGGCCGAAGGCGGAGCGATCCTCGAGGAGGACGTGCTGCGTCGCAGCATCGAGGCGCGCGACCGGCAGATCGACAACCGCTACACCAAGGACACCCAGGTCACGTTCATCCGCCAGCATCGCGCGTACCGCGGCGACAAGCTGGTGCGAGTCGCGTCGCCGCACAAGATCCTCGACCCGAAGAACGGCCCGCTGATCGCCGTACGGCTCAACATCCTGACCCGGAAGACCCTCGGCGGCCTGGTCACGGACCTCTCCGGGCGCTGCCTGACCTCGTCGGGTGAGGTGTTGCCCGGCCTGTACGCCGCGGGGGAGGCAGCCGGGTTCGGTGGCGGCGGGATGATGGGCTACAACGCGCTGGAGGGCACCTTCCTCGGCGGCTGTCTGTTCTCCGGGCGGGTCGCCGGTCGCGCCGCCGCCGCCGCGGCGGGGTGACTTCGGTGGTCGAGCCGGGCGAGCCCCTGGGGTGACTTCGGTGGTCGAGCCGGGCGCCGGAGCGACCTCCTCGACCACCGGGTGGGCTGACTTCGGTGGTCGAGCCGGGCGAGCCCCTGGGCGAGTCCGTGTCGAGACCCTGGGTGGGTGAGGGGCCCTTGGATCTCGACTCCGCTCGCTGGCGCTCGCGGGCTCGATCACCGAGGGCTTTTCGGTGGTCGAGCCGGGCGAGCCCCTGGGCGAGTCCGTGTCGAGACCCTGGGTGGGTGAGGGGCCTTGGATCTCGACTCCGCTCGCTGGCGCTCGCGGGCTCGATCACCGAGGGCTTTTCGGTGGTCGAGCCGGGCGAGCCCCTGGGCGAGTCCGTGTCGAGACCCTGGGTGGGTGAGGGGCCCTTGGATCTCGACTCCGCTCGCTGGCGCTCGCGGGCTCGATCACCGAGCCTGTCGATGCCGGCCCGTAGGTTGGGCACGTGACGGAGGCGGCGCGGCGGGTGTGGCGGCCCGGGTGGCCGTGTCACGCCCTCGGCATCCTCGGCCAGCAGCGCCACGGCGGGGGAGACCCGACCTTCAAGGTGCAGGGCGACGAGGCCTGGCGTGGCATCCGTACGCCGGACGGTCCGGCCACGCTCCGGGTCGCTCCACGGCCCCGCGACGGCGACGTCGTGGCCGAGGCCTGGGGCGACGGCGCCGGCTGGGCGCTCGACCGCCTGCCCGCGATGCTCGGTGACGACGACGACCCGTCCGGCTTCCGAGCCGACCTCCATCCGCTCGTGCGCGAGGCCCATCGGAGGCGTCCTCATGTCCGCTTCGGCGCCAGCCACCGGGTCTTCGAGACCCTGGTCCCGGCGATCATCGAGCAGAAGGTCACCGGCCAGGAGGCGTTCGCCGGGTTCCGCCACCTCGTCCATCGGTACGGCGAGCGGGCGCCCGGCCCCGGGCGCGAGCTGAAGCTGTGGGTCCAGCCGAGCGCCGCGACGATCCGCCGCGTGCCGTCGTGGGAGTGGCTCCGGATGCACATCGACCCGGGCCGCTCGCGCACGCTCGTCCGGGCCGCGACGGTCGCCGACACCCTCGACCGGCTGACCCGCGAGGACGCCGACGCCCGGCTCCGCACGCTCCCCGGCATCGGGGAGTGGACCTCCGCCGAGGTGCGCTCCCGGGCGTTCGGTGACCCCGACGCGGTCAGCTTCGGCGACTACCACGTCGCCAAGGACATCGGCTGGGCGGTGACCGGCGCGCCGTACGACGACGACCAGCTGCGCGACTTCCTCGAGCCCTGGCGGCCCCAGCGCAACCGCGCGGCCGCCCTGATCCACGGCTTCGCCGGCGGGCGGCCCCGGCGCGGGCCGCGGATGGCGCCGCGCACCCACCTGCCCGCCCGCTGACCCCGTCCTGCGCCGCTAGCCTCTGCGCATGTCGCCGTCAGATCCCGCCCGTCTCGACGCGGTCCTCGCCGAGGCCGCCCGCGCCTCCGGAGCCCCTGGTGCCCAGGCGGTCCTGATCCGCCACGGGTCCGTCGCCTGGACCGGGCGGTACGGCGTGGCCGATCTCGAGGTCCGGTCCCCGGTCACGGACGACACGAGCTTCTGCCTGGCGAGTCTCGGCAAGACGCTGGTCGCGGCGCTGGCCCTGAGCCTGGTCGAGGAGGGACGGTTGGAGCTCGACGAACCGGTCTCGACCCTGCTCGGTGACGAGGTGCCCGGCACCCGGGTGGTCACCCCGCGGATGCTTCTCTCGCACACCTCCGGCTACCCCGACCTCTACGACAGCCCCGAGGTCGCGGCCCTGATGGCCCCGGACGAGGACGAGCCCGGCAGCGGGGCGGCGTTCGACCCGGACCGCCCGTTCACCTGGGCGATCCTGGCGCCCGGCTTCCTGGAGCCCGTCGACCCCGCAGCCCGGTGGGAGTACTCCAACGCCGGCTACATCGTGCTGACCGAGATGCTCGTCCGGATCCTCGGCGGGGCCGAGGCGCTGAAGACGGCCTGGGCCGAGCTCGCGGCCCGAGCCGACACCCGCCTGGGTGACGAGGTGCTCACCCTGGACCGGTCCGCGGTCCGACACCTGGCGCACGGCTACGACCAGCGCAAGGACGGCACCCTCGTCGACCCGTACGCCGCCCACGCACCGTCCGGCGTACCGACCGACCTGTTCGGTCTTCCCTTCGGCGACGGCCTGTTCGCCGGCACCGCGACCGGGGTGGCGACGTTCCTCGACGGTCTGTTCGTCCGGCAGACGGTGCTGACTCCGGCCACGCTCGAGCAGATGACGGCGACGACCGCTCAGGCCGCCGCCGCCGAGGCGCACGACTCGGATCTGACGACGTACGGACTGGGGACCTTCCGGGTGAGCGCGCCGGTGGGTGTCTGGCAGGGGCATCGCGGGACGTATGCCGGGTTCACGACCATCGGCGCCTGCTCGCGCGATCTCGACGCCACCCTCGTGGTGCTCACCAACGTCTCCGGTGAGGAGCACGCGGCCCGCGCCGTCTGGACCGCCCTGGTGGGCGAGCTGGTCGGGGACGACGTCACAGGAGCGGGCGCAGGGGGTTGAGCACGAACTCGGTGAACCGCCGGTAGATGTCCCGCGCCTCCCACTCGGCCTCGGTGAGCTCCAGGCAGTTCGACTCGTCGACGCGGAAGATCTCCTCGAGCGACCCGGCCAGCTTCGGGTCGATGATCTCGACGTTGATCTCGTAGTTGCCGCTGAGGCTGAGGCGGTCGATGTTGGCGGTCCCGACCGTCGACCACGTGCCGTCGATGGTGGCGGTCTTGGCGTGCACCATCGCGTCGCGGTAGCGGAGCACCTTCACCCCGGCCGCCAGCAGCTGGGTGAAGTAGCCGCGCGAGATCCAGTCGGACACGACGTGGTTCGACTTGGCCGGGATCAGCACGCGGACGTCGACCCCGCGCCGCGCTGCGTCGGTCAGTGCGTCGGCGAAGTCGGGGTCCGGGAGGAAGTACGCCGTGGTCAGCCAGACGTTCTTGCTGGCTCGGGTGATCGCCTCGATGTACATCGCCCGGATCGGGAACATCCACAGCCGCGGCACGTTGCGCTGGAACCGGATCGTCGGCTCCCAGGTCGACGCCGTCTCGAGCAGCAGGGGCCGCTCGCTGGAGCGGAAGCGGCGCCGCCGGTTGAGGTTCCAGAAGTCGGCGAAGGCCCGCTTGAGGTCCCAGACGCCGGGGCCGGTGATCCGGACATGGGTGTCGCGCCACTCGGTCGCGTACGCGTCGCCGATGTTGTAGCCGCCGACGAACCCCACGGCGTCGTCGACGACGAGGATCTTGCGATGGTCGCGGCCGTAGCGCCGTAGGTCGAACGGCCGCCACCCGGCGGCGTACACCGGGTAGCGCAGCACCTTGATGCTCGACGAGAAGCGCTTGAAGCGCGGCGAGACCACGAGGTTCGCGAACGCGTCGTAGATGAGGAAGACCTCGACCCCACGCGCGGCGGCAGCCTCGAGCGCGGTCTTGAACCGCAGCCCGACCTCGTCGCCCTTCCAGATGTAGGTCTCCAGCAGGATCTGGCGCTGTGCCCCGTCGATGGCCGCGAGCATGTCGTCGTACAGGTCGGTGCCGAAGGTGTACGTCGTGACCTCGCCGTCGCCGACCGGCACGGTGCTCGGCGTGGCCTTCGGGAAGGCCACGGCGCGGCGCTTGCCCCTGCGTCGGTAGGAGTCCACCAGCGTCATCCCGATCGCCATCAGGAACGGCGCCGCCACGATCCCGAGCACGACGCGTCGCACCAGCGGCAGCCAGCGGTCGACCGTCGGCGACGCGGATCGGGAGAGCACCTCGCCAAACTACCCACCCCGGCCCCCGTCCGGCCCGGACGGCGCGACCGAGGGCTCGCGCATGGCAGGATCGCGCGGGATGAGGGACTTCACGGGCAACCGGCGCCTCCGTGGCGCCTGGACGTGGTGGCGCACCCTGCGCGACAACCGGCGGCGCTACCGCGACCTGTACGGCCGGCGGATGCACCTCGTGCGTCCGCGGACGCACAGCGAGTGGATCCACCACTACAAGTTCCTGCGCCGCGACGACTGGCTGCCCCGGCTGACCGACAAGATCGAGGCGAAGAAGTTCATCGCCGAGAGGGTCGGCGAGGAGTACGTCATCCCGACGTACTGGTCCGGCCGGACGCTGCCGCCCCTGCGCGTGCGCCGGCAGTGGACGCGCCCGTACTTCATCAAGGCCGCCCACGGCTGCCACCAGGACGTCGAGGTCACGGCCGAGGGACGGGTGCCGTGGCAGCGGATCGAGCGCAAGACCGAGCGCTGGCTGCGCAGCACCTACGGCGGACGGGGTGGCGAGTGGCAGTACGCCCGGCTTCGCCCGCGCCTGATCGTCGAGCAGCGGATCGGCGAGCCCGGGGTCCTTCCCGACGACTACAAGTTCTGGGTCTTCCAGGGCCGCGTCCACTACGTGCACTGGTTCACCGACCGCGGCCTGCCGTCGTACGGCGGGCGGATCGTGGACCGCGACTGGAACGAGCCGTTCCGGTCGGTCTCCCAGCGGACCCACGAGCGCTACCCCCCACGACCGGAGTCGCTGCAGACGATGATGTGGCTCGCGGAGACCCTCGGCGAGGGCTTCCGCTTCGTCCGGGTCGACCTCTACGAGATCGACGGACGTCCCTACGTCGGCGAGCTCACCTTCACGCCGTCCGCCGGCTTCCACACGCTCGAGCCGGACCGGGCCGACTTCGATCTCGGCCGGCTCTGGCGTACGCCGCGCCGCGAGCGCTTCCCGGCCACGCCGGCTCCGGTGGCGGCGACTTCACCGGCCCCGTCGCCCGCCGACAAGGTCCTCGCCCGGGCGGGCGGAGGGGTGGCCTAGGCTCGTCGTCGGAGGGGAGTACTCCCTCGCGGACGCGTCGTCAGCACGGCGGGACATCCCGGCCCGGCGCCCCGGCCCGATCTCGATGGCGGGTGGAGGAGACCTCCGGTACGTCGCGCACGTCCGGAGGATCCTGTGCACACCTCGGTTCCCGTTCCGCTGTGGATCGCCGCGGCGGTGACCCTCGTGCTGCTGGTCGCCGCCGACCTGGTCGCGGTGGCGCAGCGGGACGGACGCCCGCCGCTGCGCACCTGTCTGTGGTGGGTCGCCGCGAACGTCTCCGCGGCGGCCCTCTTCGGGGTGGCTCTCCTCGCGACCGACGGTCGTGCCGGCACCGAGTTCTTCGCGGGCTACCTCACGGAGTACAGCCTCAGCGTCGACAACCTCTTCGTCTTCCTGGTCATCATGAACACGTTCGCCGTCCCGGCCTACGCCCGCGACCGCACCCTGCTGATCGGCATCGTGCTGTCCTTCGTGCTGCGGGCGGTGCTGATCGTCGGCGGCACCTGGCTGGTCTCGGCGGCGTCGTGGACGTTCTACCTGTTCGGGCTGCTGCTCGTGTACACCGCGGTCGGGCTGCTGCGTGAGCAGGACCAGGACGACGAGTTCCAGGAGTACGCCGTCCTGCGCTGGCTCCGTCGCTACCTGCCGATCGCTCCGGCGTACGACCGCGACCGGCTGCGCACCCGGCTCGACGCCCGGGCGATGTGGACCCCGCTGGTGGTGGTCGTCGGGGCGATCGCGATCGCGAACGTGGTCTTCGCCCTCGACTCGATCCCGGCGATCCTCGGTCTCACCACGGACGCGTTCGTGATCCTCACCGCCAACGCCTTCGCGCTGCTCGGCCTGCGCCAGCTGTTCTTCGTGGTCGAGGCGCTGCTGACCCGGCTGGTCTACCTCCAGCCGGCCCTCGCGCTGGTGCTGGCGTTCATCGGCGTCAAGCTGGTCCTGGAAGGGCTGCGGGGCTCCCACGTGCAGCACCTCGGTGCCGTGACCGTGCCGGAGATCGGCATCATTCCCTCGTTGGCGTTCATCGTGGTCGTGCTCGGCCTCGCGGCGGTCGCCAGTCTCACGTTCGGGGCACGGACCCCGGCCGACCGACAGGAGGGAGCCCGATGACGACGGTCGCGCGCCGCGTGCTCGAGGTGCTGGGCGACGCCGGTGCGCGCACGGCGTTCGGTCTCCCGGGCGTCCACAACCTCGCGTTCTGGCGCGAGGCAGGCCCCGGGGCACCGGAGATCGTGGTGGTCCGCCACGAGCAGACCACGGTGTACGCCGCCGACGGGCTCGCCCGCGCCACCGGCCGCCTCGGCGTCGCGCTCACCACGACCGGCCCCGGAGCGGCCAACGCGATCGGTGCCTTCGGCGAGGCCGCGGCCAGCCACTCCCCGCTGGTGCTGGTCGCCAGCGAGATCTCCACCCGTCTCCAGCGGCCCGGCGTCGTCCGGGGCGTGCTGCACGAGTCGGCCGACCAGGCCGCCCTCTTCGAGCCGCTGGCGAAGGCCGTCCTCCGGCCGCGGACGGCCGAGGACGCCGTACGCGCGGTGGCCGAGGCGGCGGAGGTGGCGCTGACCTCGCCCCGAGGGCCGGTGTACGTCGACATCCCGACCGACGTCCTCGACCTGGAGGTCTCCCTCGACGTCGTGCTCGCGGCGCCCCGTCGCGCCGCCGCCGACCCGGCCGAGGTCGACCGGGCGGTCGCCGAGATCGAGTCCGCCGGGTCGGTGGTGATCTGGGCCGGGGGTGGCGTGGTCGAGGCCGACGCGAGCGCCGAGCTGGCCGCGCTCGCCGAGCACCTGTCCGCCCCGGTGATCACGACCTTCGCCGGCCGCGGCGTGCTCCCGCCGGACCACCCGTGGCTGGTCGGGCTGCCGCCCCACGAGCCCGAGATCGCGGCGTACGTCGCAGGCGCCGAGCTGATGCTCGCCGTCGGCACCGCGTTCGACGGGCCGATGACCCGCAACTGGTCGATGCCGCGCCCGGACAAGCTGGTCGCGGTCAACGTCGACGCCGTCGACCTGGTGAAGAACTACGAGCCCGACGTCGCCGTCCTCGGTGACGCCAAGCTCGTGCTGGCCGAGCTGACGACGAGGCTCGGGCCGCGCGCGGCCGACGACGCCGAGCTCCGCGAGCTGCGCACCCGCACCTGGGAGCGCCTGCGGCGGGACGCCGCCGGCAGACCGGCGCTCACCCTGCTCGACGCCGTCGATGCGGCGGTCGCACGTACCGACGCCACCGTCGTCGCCGACATGACGATCCCGGCGTACTGGTACGGCGGCTACGGCCGTGTCGGCCGGCCGCGGGGCCTGCAGTACCCGATCGGCTGGGGGACCCTCGGCTACGCCCTGCCGGCGTCCATCGGCGCCGCGACCGCCGGCGAGCATCCGGTGCTCGCCGTCTGCGGCGACGGCGGCTTCATGTACGCCGTGGGCGAGCTGGCCGTCCTCCGGCAGGAGGACCTCCCGGTCACGGTGCTGGTGGTCGACGACGGCGGCTACGGCATGCTCCGCTACGACCAGGACCACGCCGGCGACGAGCGCCGGGGGGTCGATCTGGTCCGTCCCGACTTCGCGGCACTCGGGCGCTCGTTCGGGATCCCGGTGGTCGTGGCGCCGGCGGCCGGGGACGGTCTCGCGGAGGCGCTCGGCGCGGCCCTCGCATCGGGCGGACCCCGGATGGTCGTGCTCGAGCTCGCACTCACCCCGCCGAGGACGACCTCGCCGCGGTGGCACGACGACTTGGACTGAGCTCCACGTCGTACCCGCCGTGGCAGGATCACGTGCGTGGGGGACACGACGTCCGTGACGGGGATCGGCCCGTGGTGGCGCAACGCTCGGGCCGCACAACGGCGGTACCGCGAGTTCTACGGCCGTCGCCCCCGGCTGCTCCTCCTGCGGCGCCACTCGGAGCGGATCCACCGCGAGAAGGTCTTCCGTCGCGACCGGCGGCTCCCGGTGCTGGCGGACAAGATCGAGGTCAAGAGCTACATCGCGTCGCGGGTCGGCGAGGAGCACGTCGTCCCCACGCTGTACGCCGGCGACACCCTGCCGCGCCGCGCCCAGCGCACCTGGCCGCGGCCGTGCTTCGTGAAGGCCGCGCACGGCAGTGGCTGGCAGGTCCGCGTCCCCGTGGAGGGTGGCCCCTCGTGGGGCCGGGTCGAGCGCAAGGTCGACCGGTGGCTGTCCACGACGTACGGCGGGCGGGCCGGGGAGTGGCACTACGCGCGGATGCCGCGGCGGATCCTCGTCGAGCCGCATCTCGGCGACCCCGACCGGATGCCCGACGACTACAAGCTGTGGGTCTTCCACGGCCGGGTGCACTACGTGCACTGGCTCACCGACCGCGGCACGCCGACGTTCGGTGGCCGCTTCCTGGACCGGGACTGGAACGAGGCCTTCCGCTCGTTCAAGTTCGCCACCCACGCCACGCTGCCGCCGCGCCCGGCGTCCTGGGACACGATGGTCAGCGTCGCCGAGCGGCTCGGCGAGGAGTTCCCCTTCGTGCGCGTCGACATGTACGACGTGGACGGCGAGGTGTACGTCGGCGAGCTGACCTTCACGCCCACCGCCGGTCTGCACCCGTTCGACCCGCCCGAGACCGACCTGCTCCTCGGCCGTCTCTGGCGCAAGCCCCGACGTTTCTCCGGCGGGGCGTCCCGCGACCCTCTGCCGGAGGTCGAGCCGGTGCGGGTGGCGCCATGAGCGGTGGCGCGCTGCCCGTCGTCACCGACTGGTTCGGGGTCGAGGACATCGGCGAGGGGGTGACCCTGCTGACCGAGCCACACGTCAGTGGCCTGGTCTCCGCGAACCTCTGGTGGATCCGCGGGCAGCGTCACGACGTCCTCGTCGACACCGGGCTCGGCGTCGCCTCGCTCCGGCAGCACCTGCCGGAGGTCCTCGACCACGACACGATGGCGGTGCTCAGCCACAGCCACCTCGACCACACCGGCGGTGCCCACGAGTTCGACGCGGTCGCCGTCCACGCACTCGAGGCCGACGCCATCGCCATGCCGCCGCCCGCCAGCCTGCACCCGCGCACCGAGATGGACCTTCTCGGGCTCGCGATCCCCGACCCCGACGACCTCCCCGGCTCCCTGCTCGAGGCCCTGCCGGAGCCGGGCTACGACGAGTCGGCGTTCGCGATCCGGCCGGCGACCGTGACCCGGGCGCTGAGCGAGGGCGACGTGATCGACCTCGGTGATCGACGGCTCCGAGTGATCCACGCCCCCGGCCACACGCGCGGGAGCATCCTGCTGTACGACGAGGACCTGCGCTGGCTCTACACCGGCGACGTGCTCAACGACAGCCCGGTCTTCGACGAGATGTTCGGCGCGGACATCCCGTCGTACGTCGAGTCGATGCGCCGGATGCACGACCTCGACGTCGCGATGGTCCGCCCCGGCCACGACAACTCCTTCGACGGCGACCACATGCGGGAGCTGATCGACGCCTACCTCACCCTGCGCGCGGGCCACTGACACGGCCCTCGCTGGTCGGGAGTTGGGTCTCGACTCCGCTCGCTGGTCCGCTCGCGTGGTCGAGCCGAGCCGAGCCCCTGGGCGAGGTCGTGTCGAGACCCGGCAGCGGTGGGTCGGTGGCGGTGGCTGGGGAGGTTGGGTCTCGACTCCGCTCGCTGGCGCTCGCGGGCTCGACCACCGAAAGGGGGTCGGTGGCGGTGGCTGGGGAGGTGTGGGTCTCGACTCCGCTCGCTGGCGCTCGCGGGCTCGACCACCGACGCGGCGTCCGGTGACGCCGGGCGGGGGCTGTCGGCGGTCGCCCGTAGGCTGGACGCATGCGACCCGTGACCGACCTGGAGCGCCGCGTGGCGCCGTTCGAGGTGGTCTCCGACTACCAGCCGAGCGGCGACCAGCCGGCGGCGATCGAGGAGATCGTCCGGCGCGTCAAGGGCGGCGTGAGCGACGTCGTCCTGCTCGGCGCGACCGGCACCGGCAAGACGGCCACCGTGGCGTGGGTGGCCGAGCAGGTCCAGCGCCCGATCCTGGTCCTCCAGCCCAACAAGACCCTGGCGGCGCAGTTCGCCAACGAGCTGCGGCAGCTGTTCCCGCACAACGCGATCGAGTACTTCGTCTCCTACTACGACTACTACCAGCCCGAGGCCTACGTCCCGCAGACCGACACCTACATCGAGAAGGACTCCTCGATCAACGAGGAGGTCGAGCGACTCCGGCACTCCGCGACCAACTCCCTCCTCACCCGGCGCGACGTGATCGTGGTGTCGACCGTGTCGTGCATCTACGGCCTCGGCACCCCGCAGGAGTACGTCGACCGGATGCTCAAGCTGAAGGTCGGAGACGAGCGCGACCGCGACTCGATCCTGCGGCGGCTCGTCGAGATCCAGTACACCCGCAACGACATGACGTTCACCCGTGGCACGTTCCGGGTGCGCGGCGACACCCTCGAGATCTTCCCGGTCTACGAGGAGCACGCGGTCCGGGTGGAGTTCTTCGGCGACGAGGTCGAGCGGCTGATGACGCTCCATCCGGTCACCGGCGAGGTGATCAGCGAGGACGACGAGCTCTACGTCTTCCCGGCGACCCACTACGTCGCCGGACCGGAGCGCATGGAGCGGGCGATCAACGGCATCGAGACCGAGCTCGAGGAGCGGCTGTCGACGTTCGAGCGTCAGGGCAAGCTGCTCGAGGCCCAGCGCCTGCGGATGCGCACGACGTACGACGTGGAGATGATGCGGCAGGTCGGGTCCTGCGCCGGCATCGAGAACTACTCGATGCACATCGACGGCCGCGACCACGGCACCCCGCCGAACTGCCTGCTCGACTACTTCCCCGAGGACTTCGTCCTCGTCATCGACGAGTCCCACGTCGCCGTGCCGCAGGTGGGCGGGATGTACGAGGGCGACATGTCCCGCAAGCGCAACCTGGT
This sequence comes from uncultured Actinomycetota bacterium, assembly GCA_963812055.1. Lineage (GTDB taxonomy): Bacteria > Actinomycetota > Actinomycetes > Propionibacteriales > Nocardioidaceae > Nocardioides. The sequence goes on along the minus strand of CAWEUA010000024.1, from coordinate 290,897 downwards.
CGACCACGGCTTCCGGCTCCCGAGCGCGATGGACAACCGGCCGCTCCGCTGGGAGGAGTTCCTCGAGCGGATCGGCCAGACGATCTACCTCTCGGCGACACCGGGCAACTACGAGCTGGACAAGGTGGGCGGCGACGTCGTCGAGCAGATCATCCGGCCGACCGGCCTGATCGACCCCGAGGTGGTCGTGAAGCCGACCAAGGGCCAGATCGACGACCTGATCCACGAGATCAACACCCGCACCGAGAAGAACGAGCGCGTGCTGGTGACCACCTTGACCAAGAAGATGTCCGAGGACCTCACCGACTACCTCCTCGACGCCGGCGTCCGCACCCGCTACCTCCACTCCGAGGTCGACACCCTCAAGCGCATCGAGCTCCTGCGCGACCTGCGACTCGGCGACTACGACGTGCTGGTCGGCATCAACCTCCTCCGCGAGGGTCTCGACCTGCCCGAGGTGTCCCTGGTCTCGATCCTCGACGCCGACAAGGAGGGGTTCCTGCGGTCGGACAAGTCGCTGATCCAGACGATCGGCCGAGCCGCGCGCAACGTCTCCGGCCAGGTGCACATGTACGCCGACAAGATCACCCCGTCGATGGAGTCGGCGATCGACGAGACCAACCGGCGGCGGGAGAAGCAGGTCGCCTACAACACCGAGCGCGGTCTCGACCCACAGCCGCTGCGGAAGAAGATCGCGGACATCACCGAGATGCTGGCCCGCGACAGCGAGGACACGCAGGCCCTGCTCGCCACCTGGGCCGGCACCGAGGCGAAGGGCCGGGCTGGCGGCGTCAAGCTGCGCCAGGGTCAGCCGGTCCCGGCTCTCGGTCAGCTGAACGCCGGCGAGCACGTGCCCGACATCTCGGGTCTGCCGAGCGCCGAGCTGGCGGGGCTGATCCAGGAGCTCACCGACCAGATGAGGTCGGCTGCCGCGGAGCTCCAGTTCGAGCTCGCCGCCCGACTCCGCGACGAGATCAGCGACCTGAAGAAGGAGCTCCGGCAGATGATGGAAGCCACGAAGTAGCCGCGGGTGGACGTCGAGCAGATGCACGCCTACTGCGCGTCGAAGCCGGGCGCGTGGCCCGACTTCCCGTGGGAGGAGCACACCCATCCGGTGTTCAAGGTGGGGCCGGGGGAGCGAGGCAAGATCTTCGCGTTCCTCGGCGGTGAGGGCGTCGGGATCAAGGCCGCCCGCAGCCGCGAGGTGGCCGACGAGTGGCTCCAGCGATACCCGGACAGCGCGTCGGTGATGGCCTACATCGGCCGGTCCGGGTGGAACGACCTCTCCTTCACCGGCATCCCGGACGACGACCTGCGTGAGGCGGTCGACGAGTCCTACCGCTTGGTCGTCGAGGGCCTGCCGAAGAAGCTCCGTCCCGAGGGCTGGGAGCGCGCGTAGTACGAACGTTCGTACTACGCGTGGCTCAGGCCTCCTCGGGCTTCTCCTGCTCCGAGAGGATCGGTCCCGAGGGATCGCTGTCCTTGCTCGACGTGGCGGACGACTGGACGGGACGTGGACGACTTGGAGGACTTGGCCGACTTCGACTTCGGTGGTTCGAGGGCCTTCGCCTGCTTCCGCTCCAGCTTCTCGATCCGTCCCTCGATCGTGCGACGCTTGTTTCCGCCGACCTGGAGCAGGTGGAGCAGCGTCGGGATGGTCACGAACACCGGCCAGATGAAGTAGTCGTGGCCCGTCATGAACCAGATGGCCCAACAGATCAGGTTGGGGATCAAGAACTCGAAGAAGGTCTCCCGCAGCTTGTCGCGGTAGTACTGCTCGGCCTGTCGGCGGAGGTCCTCGGGCGGAGCCGCCGCGAACCGTGCCGGCACCGCATCGGCCATGAGGTCCTCGATGGGGGGCAGCAGCTCGCTGTACGTCTTGGCCGCATCCACCTGACCGGTGCGCTCGTCGAGCTCGTCGCGGTCGATCCGGCCCTCGGCGTAGGCGTCGGCGAGAACGTCGTGGACCACGGCCCGGTCGCGGTCGGAGGCCCGCATGCCGGCGTACGCCGGATCGCGCGGATCGTGCTCGAACCGGCGCCAGAGGTTGCCGCTGCTCCCCGTGGTCACCGAGTCATCGTAGGACGCCGCCGACGCGTCCCGCGGTGACCAGGGAGGAGGAGCGTCCCGAGGACGCGAGCGAGGCCTCGACCACGCCGCCGTCACCGTCCGAGGCGTGCAGGATGACGCCCGGCTCGACCACGAGGGCGACATGGTGGACGGGACTCTCTGGCCGGGCGAAGAAGTAGAGGTCCCCACGACGCACCTCCTCCACGTCGAGGCTCGGCAGCGCCGCGGCCTGGTCACGAGCGTCGCGTGGCACCACCGACCCCAGCGACCGGTGGACGAGGTGGACGAGCCCCGAGCAGTCGATGCCGGCGGCGCTCAGCCCTCCCCAGACGTACGGCGTGCCGAGGAGCGTGCGGGCCAGCTCGACGGGGTCGTCGATCCCGGGCGGGAAGGTGGCCTCCGGCAGGTGGAGAGGCGGGGTCTGCTCGGCCTCGCGCCCCAGGTGCTCCGTCGCGACCCATCCCGGGTAGCCCTCGTCGTGCAGCGACGACGGCTGCCACGGCACGACGACCTCGACCCGGCCGTCGCGCTCCGCGCCGGTCGTGACCACGGGCTCGCCGGCGAGCGCCTCGGTGACCCGGTCGTCGCGCTCCGACCCGGTCGAGGCGCGCCACACCGGCGCGACGGCGGCGGCGACGAGCCGGACCGTCATCCGACCACCCGCGCCCAGGCGGCCGACGCGATCCGGGCGATCCCCGCCTCGCGCTCCTCCTCGCTGCCGGGGGCCGAGATGAGGACCGCGAGCGCCACCGGTGGCAGGTCGGGTGCCCGGACCAGGGCGACGTCGTGGTTGACGCTGGAGATCCACCCGGTCTTGTTCCCGATGACCAGGCCGTCGGGAAGGCCGGCGGGGATCCCGTTGCGGTAGTGCTGCTCCCGCAGCGTCTGCTCGCACGCGGCGGACGCCTCGGGTCCGGCGACACGACCCTCCGCGAGTGCGATCAGCAGCCGGGCCATGTCGTCGGCGGTGATCAGGTTGTCGATGCCGGCATCACGGGCGGGGTAGTCCTCGATGCCACGCACGATCGTGGTCCGCTCGGAGCACCCGGCATCCGCCAGCACCGCCGCCACCTCCTGCGTGCCGACCTCGTCCAGGACCAGGTTGGTCGCGAGGTTGCCGGAGACCGTCACCATCCGGTGCACCAGGTCGCGCAGGGACACCTCCGTCCCCAGCGCCGCCCAGGTGGCCGGGTCGGAGTCCTCCTCCTCGTCCAGGGAGAACCGGTGCCCCGGCTTCTGCGACTCGAACTCGTTGTGGACGGCCACCGGCCGGTCCAGGTCGAGCCGACCGGCCTCGACCAGCCGATGGGCCGCGATCAGGATCGGCAGCTTCATGATGCTCGCCGAGTAGTGCCGGGCGTCCGGCTCCACGGACACCCGAGGGTCGTCCTCGCCGGACACCCGGGCCACCACGGACACGGTGCCGTCCTTGCGGACGGAGTCGACGGCGGCGGACACGGACTGCCCTGATCGGTCCGGGTGATCGGCGTGATCGGTCTGCGACGAAGCCACCCGCGCATCGTAGGCAAAGGAGCGGAGCCGGGTAGCCACCGGCATACGATGCGGGCGGCGTGACCGCGCGAGCCTGGGAGGGGGCGAGGGTCCTGTCCACGGTGAACCGTTGGCTGTCGATGCTCGTCGTCCTGCTGGTGCTCGCCGCCGGGCTGGGCGCGGCGCTCAGCTGGCGGACCCACGGCGATCGCGCCGACGCCGCCACCAGGGAGCAGCGGTACGGCGCCGTGCTGGCCGCCGCGGACCGCGAGGTGTCCGCCTTCGTGAACCTGCGCTACGACCGGGCCGCCGAGTCCGTCGACGCGGTGGCGGCCGGGGCGACCGGCGAGTTCCGCGACCACTACGCACGCTCGGCCCGGAAGGTGATCCGCGTGCTGCAGCACCACCGGTCGCTGATGACCGGACGCGTGGTGTGGTCCGGCGTGAGCGCGGTCAGCCCGGAGCGGGCCACCGTCATCGTGGCGACCACCGGCACGGTGTCGAACACCAGCACCGACGGTGCTGCCCGGCCGCGCGACTTCCGGTTCCGGGTGTCCCTGGTGCGGGTGGGCGGGCAGTGGCTGACCTCCGACATCCAGTTCGTCGGAGACACTCCGTGACGCGGCGTACGACGATCGCGCTCGGCAGCGTGGTGCTCCTGCTGGCGGCGGCGATCGCGGCCGAGGCGACGTACCTGTGGGGCACGTCCGCGCCGACCCCCAGCGCGGCCCGTCCGGTCGTCGTCGGCGACATCGACGCCCAGGCGGCGGTCGACGCCGCGGCCACCGACACGGCGGCGATCTTCACGACCTCGTGGCGCACCCACGACGACCACCTGTCGCGCGTGACGACGCTGATGACGGGCGACATGGCCGAGCGGTATCGCTCGCAGGCCGCCCGCGTACGCGCCCAGGAGGCGGCCAACAGGACGGCCACGAAGACCCGGGTCGCCGCGCAAGGCGTCGTGCGTGCGACGCCCGACGAGGTGCTGGCCCTGCTCTTCCTGGACCAGCGCACGGTCGCGGGAGGCGGGGACCCGTCGTACACCTCCCGCCGGGCGCTGGTGACGATGGTGCACACGGGCCGCGGCTGGCTGGTGGCCAATGTCCAGACGCGATGAGCCGTGCACACAGACCGGACACACCGTGGACTCGGTCGCGGACGGACTGAACGGTGAGGCAGGGTAGCCCCGTGCCCCACCACGACACCGACCTGGCGATCATCGGCGCGGGCCCCACGGGGCTGTTCGCCGCCTACTACGCCGGCTTCCGCGGTCTCCGCGTCGCCGTCATCGACTCGCTCCCGGAGCTGGGTGGCCAGGTCACCGCGATGTATCCGGAGAAGCAGATCCTCGACGTCGCGGGCTTCCCCTCGGTCAAGGGCCGCGATCTCGTCGACGCCCTCGTGGAGCAGGCGAACACCGCCCAGCCGGAGTACCTGCTCGACCGCACCGCCTCCGGGCTCACCAGCGCCGACGACCACGTGACGATCACCCTCGACGACGGGAGCGAGGTCATCGCGAAGGCGCTCCTGATCACCGCGGGCATCGGCAAGTTCAGCCCGCGGCCCCTGCCGGCGGGCGACGGCTGGCTGGGACGCGGGATGGAGTTCTTCGTGCCCAGCTTCGCGCCGTACGCCGGAAAGGACGTCGTGATCGTCGGCGGCGGCGACTCGGCGTTCGACTGGGCGATCCACCTCGAGCCGATCGCGCAGTCGATCACCCTCGTCCACCGCCGCGACGCCTTCCGTGCCCACGAGCGCTCGGTGCAGACCGTCCGCGACTCCGGCTCGGAGATCATCACCAAGGCCCAGGTGACCGGGCTGTACGGCGAGCCCACGGTGTCCGAGGTCGAGATCACCGTCGACGGCCAGGACCCGGTACGCCGTCCGGCCCAGGCGGTGGTCGCCGCCCTCGGGTTCGTCGCCGACCTCGGTCCGCTCCAGCAGTGGGGCATCGACGTGGTCAAGCGCCATATCGTGGTCGACTCGAGCATGCGGACGAACCTGCCGCGGGTGTTCGCCGGAGGCGACGTCACGGAGTATCCGGGCAAGGTGCGGCTGATCGCGGTCGGCTTCGGCGAGGCCGCGACGGCGGTCAACAACGCCGCCGTGGTGATCGACCCCCACGCCCACGTCTTCCCCGGCCACTCCAGCGAGGGGACCTGACGGCGGGGTCCAGCGGAGCGGTTAGGGTCGGACCTACTGGCCGGTAGCACGAGCGACGGCCGCACCCCGGAAGGCGGTCCACCGTGCGCGTCGCCCTGCTGTCCTACCGCAGCAAGCCGCACTGCGGAGGCCAGGGCGTCTACGTCCGGCACCTGAGCCGCGAGCTCGTCCGCCTGGGGCACGAGGTCGAGGTCTTCTCCGGCCAGCCCTACCCGGAGCTCGACGAGGGGGTACGCCTGACCGAGGTGCCGAGCCTCGACCTGTACCGCGAGCCCGACCCGTTCCGCACGCCGCGGCTCCCCGAGTACCGCGACCTCGTCGACGTCCAGGAGGTCGCGACCATGTGGACGGCGGGCTTCCCCGAGCCGCGCACGTTCAGCCGACGGGTGCTCCGGGTGCTCCGGGAGCGGGCCGGCGACTTCGACGTGGTCCACGACAACCAGTCGCTGGGCGCCGCCCTGCTCGGCGTCGAGTCGGTCACCGGGCTCCCGCTGGTCGCGTCGATCCACCACCCGATCAGCGTCGACCGCCGGATCGACCTGGCGACGGCGCCGACGTGGCAGAAGCGTCTCTCGGTACGCCGGTGGTACGCGTTCGTCCGGATGCAGGCTCGGGTCGCGCGACGCACGCGGATGGTGCTGACCCCCTCGGAGTCCTCGAAGCGGGACGTGGTGCAGGAGTTCGGGGTGGACCCGGACCGGGTCCGGGTGGTGCTGCTGGGCGTCGACGACGGGTTCGTGCCACCGACCGCACCCCGGGTGCCGGGCCGGATCCTGGCGATGGCCAGCGCCGATGCGCCGATGAAGGGGATCGCGACCCTGCTCGAGGCGTTCGCGAAGCTCCGCACCGAGCGCCCGGAGCTCGAGCTGGTCCTGGTCACCCGCCCCCAGCCCGGCGGACGCACCGAACGGCTCCTGGACGAGCTGGCGATCCGTGACCACGTGCGCTTCGTCCACGGCGTGAGCGACGCCGAGCTGGTCACCCTGATGGGCTCCGCCGAGGTCGCCTGCGTCCCCAGCCTCTACGAAGGCTTCTCGCTGCCGACGGCCGAGCTGATGGCGACGGCCACCCCGCTCGTCGTCTCGCGGGCCGGGGCGATCCCCGAGGTGGTCGGCCCCGACGGCCTGTGTGCCGACCTGGTGACCCCGGGCGACGTCGGCGAGCTCGCCGTGACCCTGGAGGCGCTGCTCGACGACCCCGAGCGCCGGGCGCGGTACGGCGCCGCCGGACGACGCCGGGTCGAGGAGCTCTTCAGCTGGCGAGCGGTCGCCGCCGCCACCGCCGACGCGTACGCCGACGCGATCGCCGACCTCCGGGAGGGAACGCGTGCTCACCGTTGACTTCGACCGGCTCGGGCTCCGGCCGGGGGAGCGGGTGCTCGACCTGGGCTGCGGCGCCGGCCGCCACGCCTTCGAGATGTACCGCCGCGGCGCCGACGTCGTGGCCCTCGACCAGGACGCCGACGAGCTCTCCCGGGTCCGCGACATGTTCGCGGCGATGGCGTCCGCGGGCGAGGTGCCGGAGGGGGCGGAGGCGGACGTGAAGGACGGGGACGCCCTGGCGCTCCCCTTCGCCGACGGCGAGTTCGACCGGATCGTGGCCGCCGAGATCCTCGAGCACGTCCCGGCCGACATCCAGGCACTGGCCGAGCTGGTCCGCGTGCTGCGGCCGGGCGGCACCGTCGCCCTCACCGTGCCGCGCTGGTTCCCCGAGGTCGTCTGCTGGAAGCTCTCCCGGGAGTACCACGACGTCCCCGGCGGCCACATCCGCATCTACACCGACGCCGAGCTCGTGACCAAGGCCGAGAACGCCGGCCTGGTGTACGACGGTCGCCACTACGCCCACGCCCTGCACGCGCCGTACTGGTGGATCAAGTGCGCGGTCGGCGTCGGGAACGACGACCACCCGCTGGCGAAGGCCTACCACCGCATCCTGGTCTGGGACATCATGCGGAAGCCCCGGACGACGCGCTGGGCCGAGCGTGCCCTGAACCCGGTGCTCGGCAAGAGCCTGGTGGTGTACCTCCACAAGCCGGAGCGCGTCGATGCCTCCTGAGCTCCTCGGCCCGGCCGAGGTGGCCGCTTCCGGGGCCGCGATCGCGTCCCTGCAGGAGCCGAGCGGCGCGATCCCCTGGACGTCCGGCGGGCACGCCGACGTGTGGAACCACGTCGAGGCGGCCATGGCCCTGCTCGTCGCCGGCCGGCCCGAGGCGGTCGACCGCGCCTGGGCTTGGGTCAGACAGACGCAGCGCGCCGACGGGTCGTGGCCGATGAAGGTCGTCGGCACCGTCGTCGAGGACGCCAGCGGCGAGTCGAACATGTCGGCGTACGTCGCCGTCGGCGTGTGGCACCACTGGCTGGTACGCCGCGAGCTCGGCTTCGTGGTCGCCCACTGGCCGGTCGTCCGACGCGCCCTCGACTACGTCTGCGGGCTGCAGCTGCCGTTCGGCGGGATCGCCTGGTCCCAGGAGTGGCACCACGGCCGGCCGGCCACGGTCAACCACCAGGCGCTGCTCGCCGGCTCGGCCAGCATCCACCACGCCCTGCGGGCCGGTCTCACCCTGGCCGACCTCCTCGACGACCCCCAACCCGAGTGGGAGCTCGCCGCGGGCCGGCTCGGGCACGCGCTCCGCGAGCACCGCGACCGGTTCCTCGACAAGTCGACGTACTCGATGGACTGGTACTACCCGGTGCTCGGGGGCGCCCTCCGCGGCGGGCCGGGCCGGGACCTGATCGACTCCCGGTGGGAGGACTTCGTGGTCCCCGGCCTGGGGGTGCGCTGCGTCGACACCCAGCCCTGGGTCACCGGAGCGGAGACCTGTGAGCTCGTGCTGGCGCTCGACGCGCTCGGCGACCGCTCGCGGGCCGGAGCCCTGTTCGCCGACGTGCAGCACCTGCGCCAGCGGGACGGCTCGTACTGGACCGGTTACGTCTACCGCGACCAGGTCAACTGGCCGGCCGAGCACACGACCTTCACCACCGCGGCAGCGCTGCTCGCCCACGACGCGCTCGCGGGGGTCACCGGTGGCGCCGGCGTCGTCCGCGGGACGGGTCTGGTGCCCGATCCCGAGCCGTGGGGGCTGGAGTGCGGCTGCGCCTCAGCCGACCTGGTCCCCGGCTGACCCTGAGACGCGGCGCAGCACCCGCAGCGAGCCGACGACCAGGGTCTCGGCGAACGCGCCGGAGGCGAGGGCGCGCAGGTACACGTCGTACGGCGGTCGTCCGCCGTCGGCGGGATCGGGAAACACGTCGTGGAGGGCCAGCAGCCCGTCGGCCATCACCCACCGCGCCCAGCCGGCGTAGTCGTCGTGGGCCGGGGCCTCGCCGTGGCCTCCGTCGATGAACAACAGGGAGAGCGGGGTGCGCCAGTGGGCGGCGACCGTGGCGGACTCGCCCACGACGGCCACCACGACGTCCTCGAGGTCTGCCTCCTCGAGCGTCCGCCGCAGGAACGGGAGCGTCTCCAGGCGGCCGGTCGCGGGATCGACGAGCTCCGGGTCGTGGTGCTCCCAGCCCGCCTGGTTCTCCTCGGAGCCGCGGTGGTGGTCGACGGTGAACACGACGCCGCCGACCTCGCGGGCCGCGGCGCCGAGATAGACGGCGGACTTGCCGCAGTAGCTGCCCACCTCGAGCACCGGGCCGACCGGGAGGCGCTCACGGGCAAGGCGATGGAGGGCCAGCCCCTCGTCGTCGGGCATGAAGCCGCGGGCGGCGCGCGCCAGGGCGAGCAGGTCGGGTGGCGGCGTCATCGCGACGCGACGCTACCCGACCCCGCAGGTCAGGCGAGGGGCTTGCAGCTGCCCAGGGTGCCGGTCTCGTAGAAGACGGCGGCGACCGGGACGGTGGAGTCGGCGTACTGCTTCGCGCAGGCCTGCAGCTGGGTGGCGCACCGGGTGTAGCCGGACAGCCAGTCGTTCGAGCAGATCTGCTCGTCGTACGCCGCGGAGTAGGCGGCCCGCTTGAGGTCGGTGTTCCCGGGTTCCAGAGTGACGGTCCGGGTGCCCGGCTGGTGGGTCACGATCGCCGCGCTGCCGGCACCGGGGTCGAGGGCGCCGAGGGCGCCGGCTGCGGTGAGTCCGCCGGCAGCGGCGACGAGTCCGGCGGCCAGGACGCCGGCGCCGAGGAGGCGAGGTGCGAGAGACGTGCGCATGACGGTTCCTTCGAGATGGTCGTGGGTGGTCAGCGGCCGCGGACGGCGCGGGTGGTGGTGTGGTCGCCGTAGAAGCTGATCTCGACCGGCACGCCCTGGCCGACGTAGGTGACGCCGGCCTGGTGCACGACCTGGGCGCAGACGGGGTCGTGGATCTTGGAGGCGTCGATCACGTTGGCGGCCGGGATGATCGTGTTCACGCAGAGAGCGTCGGCGCTCGCCTCGGAGCGGTTGGCCAGGTGGAGGTCGGTGATGTTCAGCGTCACCTTGAGCGATCCGTCGATGCTCCGCCCGTCGGTGACGACCGGGGCGGCGTGGGCCGAGGAGGCCAGCCCGGCGAGGGCGCTGACGGCGGTGAAGCCGGCGGCGAGGACGCCGGTGGCGACGAGGCGGGGGAGGAGCTTGGTGGTGGTCATGGTCTGTTCCTTCGAGACGTTGGTGGGCCGGCTTCCGGCGTGCATGAAGAGTCACCCACGAGGGGCATGCGGGTCTGTCGGGTGGCTGACACAGCGGCAGGAACGCGCATCGGGCGCTCGATCCCGACGTCGGGACAGGTGCTCCTCGCCTGGGCCCAGCCACGGTGACGCCGGGGCTCCGCGGGGCCCTCGTCGAACTATGCTGCGTGCATGGCATCTCGCGCTTCCAACTTCTGCATCGACGCCGCCGACCCGTATGCCCAGACGATGTGGTGGGCGGAGGTGCTCGAGGACTTCACCGTCGACGACGAGTGGGCGATGAAGCCCGACGACGACGAGTGCGGCCTGAGCGGTCCCGACGACCGGTACCTGCTGTTCCTGAAGGTCCCGGAGCCGAAGTCGGTGAAGAACCGGATGCACCTCTGCCTGCGTCCGACCGACCGCAGCCGGGACGAGGAGATCGACCGGATCCTGGGACTCGGGGCGACCCTGGTCGACGACCTGCGCCAGGGCGACCGTGGCTGGGTCGTGCTCGCCGACCCGGAGGCCAACGAGTTCTGCGTGCTCACGCCGTACCGGCCCTCGAGCGAGGTCACGACGGGGTGACCGTGACGGCGGCGACGACGATCCTGGTGGCGCGGCACGCGGACGCCGAGTACGAGTCGCATCACTGGGCCGACGAGGGTGGCAGCCTCACCACGCAGGGGCGCGCTCAGGCGGCCGCTCTGGGTGAGCGTCTCGCCGCTCGCGAGGTCACCCGGGTGTGGACGAGCACGTACGCGCGGGCGGTGCAGACCGCGGAGATCGCGGCCGCGCACCTCCGGGTCCCGGTGACGACGCGGGAAGGGCTCCGCGAGTTCTCGGTCGGATCACTCGCCGGGTCCCGGGCGGACGACCCGTTCGCCGACACCTATCGCGCCTGGCTGGACGGCGACCTGGAGCGTCGACTGCCCGGTGGCGAGACCGGTGCCGAGCTCCGGTTCCGGATGCACCACGTCCTCCACGAGATCGCCGAGCGGCATCCGGGTGAGACCGTCCTCGCGGTGAGCCACGGAGGGCTGATGCGACTGACGCTCCCGCTGATCGTGACCCGCGAGCCGGCGGACCCGCCGGCCCGGCTCGGCAACTGCGCGGTCGTGGAGATCGTCGTCGACGAGCACCACTGGACCTGCCGGCACTGGCCTCAGGACGCGTCCGGCTAGGAGACGTCGGGATCCGGCGGACGGTCGAGGGTGAGCTCGCGGGCCTCGGCATAGCGCGCTCGGACGGAGGAACCGTCGGCGCGGGGCTCGCATCGCGCCCATCCGTCCGACCCGCTCGACCAGGCCGGGGGGCCGCCCTCCGGGGCCAGGACCCACGCGGCCTGCCGGGCCGCGCCCAGCGCGACGTACTCCTCGGAAGCGGGGACGTCGACGGGCACACCCAGGACGTCGGCGCCGATCTCGCGGACCGCTCGCGACGCGGAGGCGCCTCCGACCAGCAGGACCCGACGGACCTCGGCGCCCTGCGCGCGCACGGCGTCGAGCCCGTCGGCGAGACCGCACCACAGCCCCTCGACCGCCGCCCGTGCGACGTTCGCGGGCGTCGTGCCGGCGAGGGTCAGGCCGAGGAACGAGCCGGTCGCCTCCGGTCGGTCCGGGGTGCGCTCTCCCAGCAGGTAGGGGACGAGCACCACGCCCTCGGCGCCCGGGGGAGCGCCGAGGGCGAGGTCGCTCAGCCCGGCATGGTCGACGCCGAGCAGCCGGGCGGTCACGTCGAGGACCTGGGCGGCGTTCAACGTCGCGACCAGGGGCAGGAAGCGCCCGGTCGCGTCCGCGAACCCGGCCACGGCTCCGGAGGGATCACGCGCTGCCACCTCGGAGACGGCCGTGACGACTCCGGACGTTCCGATGGAGACGATGGCGTCGCCCGGCTCGGCCCCGAGCCCGAGCGCGGAGCCGGCATTGTCACCGCACCCGGGCCCGAGGACCCAGGGCCCTCCTACGCCGGAGGCGACCACCTCGTCGGGGGCGGCGACCCGCGGCACGTCGACGTCGTGGCCGAGCGCGACGCGGATCACGTCGGGCAGGTACTCCCCGGTCACCGTCGACCAGTAGCCGGTGCCGGAGGCGTCGCTGCGATCGGTGGTGACGACGTCAGGTTGCCCCGCAAGGCACCAGGTGAGCCAGTCGTGCGGGAGGCACACGCGCGCCGTGCGCTCGGCGGACTCGGGCTCGTGGTGGGCCAGCCAGCGCAGCTTGGTGACCGTGAAGGACGCGACCGGGACGACGCCGACCCGGTCCGCCCATGCCTGGGGTCCACCGAGCTCGGAGGTCAGCTCCCGGGCCGCCCCGGCCGAGCGGGTGTCGTTCCACAGGAGGGCCGGTCGCACCACGTCGCCTGCTTCGTCGAGCGCGACCATGCCGTGCTGCTGACCCCCGACGGAGACCGCGGCCACATCGTCCAGCCCGCCGGCATCGGCGATCGCCCGCTCCAACGCCGACCACCAGTGGTCGGGATGGACCTCGGTGCCGTCGGGGTGGGCGGAGCGGCCCCGGCGTACGACGGCTCCGGTGTCCGCGTCGACGACGAGGACCTTGCTCGACTGCGTCGACGAGTCGACCCCGGCGACGAGCCGCACGGTCAGCCCCGGACGCCGTACAGGTGCTCCAGCGCGAGCTGGTCGAGAGCCTCGAACGCCATCCCGCGCGCGGCGGCAGCCTCCGGGTCGAACGGCTCGTTGCGCAGATCGGCCAGGGACTCTCCCGCCGCGAGGCTCGGGGTGGCGAGCTCGTCGACACGGGCGTTGCGGAGCGCCTCGCGCACGTCCGGGTCGGCCCGGAACGCGCGGGACTTGTCGCGGAGGACCAGGTAGTTGCGGATGCACCCGGCGGCGGAGGCCCAGACCCCGTCCTCGTCCTCGGTCCGCGGAGGCTTGAAGTCGAAGTGGCGCGGGCCGTCGTACCCACCGGACTCCAGGATGTCGACGGTCCAGAAGGCCCCCCGCACGTTCCCGGCGCCGAATCGCAGGTCCTGGTCGAAGCGCGGGCCGGTCTGGCCGTTGAGGTCGACGTGGAAGAGCTTGCCGTGCCAGAGCGCCTGCGCCAGGCCGTGCGCGAAGTTCAGGCCGGCCATCTCCTCGTGTCCGACCTCGGGGTTCACGCCGACGAGCTCCGAGTGCTCGAGCTCGTTGATGAACGCGAGTGCGTGGCCGACCGTGGGCAGCAGGATGTCGCCGCGAGGCTCGTTCGGCTTCGGCTCGATGGCGAAGCGGATGTCGTAGCCCTGCTCGACGGCGTACTGCCCGAGGAGGTTGAACGCCTCCGCGTACCGGTCCAGAGCGGCTCTGACGTCCTTGGCGGCGCCGGACTCGGCGCCCTCACGTCCACCCCATGCCACGAACACCTTCGCGCCCAGGGACGCCGCCAGGTCGAGGTTGTCGGCCGCCTTGCGCAGGGCGAACCGGCGCACGTCCCGGTCGTTGTTGGTGAAGCCGCCGTCGCGGAAGACGGGGTGCGAGAACAGGTTGGTGGTGACCATCGGGACGCCGAGACCGGTCTCGTCCAGCGCGGCGCGCAGCGAGGCCACGGCCGTCTCGCGGACGCCCTGGTCGGCATCGAACGGGAAGACGTCGTTGTCGTGGAACGTGATCCCGTACGCCCCGATCTCGGCGAGACGCTGGACGGCGTACGCCGGGTCCATCGGTGGCCGGATGGCCCCGCCGAACACGTCGACGCCCTGCCACCCCACGGTCCAGAGGCCGAACGAGAACTTGTCCGCGGGCGTCGGGTGTCGGGTGTCGGGCATGCGCTCTCCTCGCAATCGTGGGGCTCCACCGTGGCCGGCGGCCAGGTCACGATTCGTCCATTGATCCGACAAACTACGCCCCGGGGGGACGGCCCGATGCTCGGCGCCGCCGGCGGGCTGCGCTACCGGCTGCGCAGCGAGAGGGACACGTGCTGCGTGCCCGGACCACCGGTCACCTGCGCAGTCGTCGTGTCGCCCTGCCCGTCGACGACCAGATCGCCGTAGTGCCCGCGTGGTATCCCGGACAGCGAGTAGGTGCCGTCGGAGTCCGTGACGTCCGTGGGGTTCGCGACGCCCGATCCCTGGAAGAGCAGGGTCACCGGCACACCGGCGACGGGATCGCCGGACGCGTCGGTCACCGTGCCCTCGACCGTGCCCGTGGCGAGCGTGGTCGGCGGCAGGTCGAAGGCCGCGTGCGGGTTGGTGTCGTTGCCGCCCTGCGATCCGGCCGAGAACCCCATGCCGCGGTGGGCGAAGACCTGCCAGATGGCGTCGTGGTGCGCGCCGGCGTACACCGCGGTGTCGGCCACCAGGATGGCGTTGCGCATGTCGAGGAACGACGGGTTGTACGGCGCGAGCTCCATCGCCCGCGTCACCAGCGACTCGGTCTTGCGTGAGCCGAGCTCACGTCGCAGGTCCCACAGCGTCTGGGCCCAGATCTCGCCGTCGCCGTGGACCTCGGGACCGCCGACCACGTCGCCGTAGTCGGCGTACGTGTATCCCCCTCGGTGACCCGTGGCCCCGCCGTTGCACAGCCTGACCAGCTGCGCGACCCGGCAGTCGAGCGGTTCCGTGCGGTCGAATTTCACCCCGAGGCCGTCGTAGACGAACATCCGGATGTCGGCCTTCTTCGCCCGGTCGCGCTGCAGACCCTGCTTCACCAGGTAGTCCATCGCGTACCAGTCGCTCCAGGCCTCGCCCATGGCGCCCGCCTGCACGTTGCCGAGCGTGCTGCGCCCGCGGACGTCGACCACCAGCCGGCCGGAGAGGCCGTGCGTGTACTCGTGGTAGACGGTGTCGGCCTCGTCACCGACGTTGGTCGGGGCGAACGGGTCTCCGAACTGGCCGTACGACGTACCGGGCAGGTGTTGCAGGTACATCTGCATCTGCGGGCGATGGCCGTCGGGCGGGGTGGACATGTTCGCGTTGTCGACGTGGCGCCAGTTCGGCAGCCCGATGCGCTTCCCGCCGCGACGCAGGGTGTTGGCACCGTCGTCGGTCTGGGTGATGACCGGGTCGCCGCCCAATCCCTGCTTGGTGTGGTTCTTCAGCTGGAAGTTGCCTGCGGCCTCGGTGAAGCCGATCGGGGCGGCCTTCAGGTGGTCGTGCCAGTTGTTGACGAAGTAGAAGACCTGGGTGGCGTCCTGGGCACGGTTCACCCGCCAGGAGTAGGGCTTGTTCGGGTTCCACGAGCAGGGCCAGGGCTTGCCACAGAAACGCTGGGCGACCGAGGGATGGAACGGCGTGAGCCGGTAGCTCCAGGCGTGACCCTTCCGCGGGTGGACCTCCTCGGACCTCGCCGCCCGGTTGTTGTCGTCCACGTCGGTGTACGTGTGGGAGTTGTTGCCCTTGAGGGTGTGGGCGTGCCGGCCGAGCCAGTGGTGCCGGGTGAAGTCGACCTTGACCTGGTGTCCGCCGTGTCGCGCTCCCGGGAAGAACTTCAGGACGCGGCCCGTGCTGTGCTCGTACTGGGTCAGGGGAGTGCGCTGGAGGACCTCGCCGGTCACGGCGTCGATGACCGTGGTCGCCGGCGTCTCGGACGACGTGACGACGGTCTCCCACGCGGGGCGGAGCCCATCAGCCGTGGCGAACACGACTTCGGTCGCCGTGTCGTCACTCGTGTCCGCGCCGGGAGCGAGCGGTCCGCGGGTGCGGGCGAGGGCCTCGGCGGGGGTGGTGATCGTGTGCGCGGATGCCGGTGGGAGCCGATGGAGGGAGCCGGCCGACACCGGACTCCCGCCGAGGGTGAGCAGGCGGCCCTGACGGTCGACCGACGCGGTCAGGCCGTTGCGGCTCGCCGGGACGCCCCCGATCCGTTGGGTGAAGAAGAGGTGGTGCGTGCCGGTGATGTCGCGGTAGTCGCGCCGGAGGTGGAACGTCGCGACGTCGGCGGCTTCCAGCCCCAGGTCGGCCACATGGGCGGTGACGTAGGCGAGCGCCACGTCGGCCGGCGCTGCGGCGCTGGGACCGGTGAGGCTGCCGTCGAGATCGGCGAGCCAGCGCACCGTGCCGGTCGGGCCCGCCACGTCGAGCACGGTGCCGTCGGGCGCGGCGTTCAGGAAGCGGTGGGTCGCGGCCTGCTGTGTCACCCGGCTCGCCGTCCGGAGGGCGCTGGTCCGGACCCCCCGCCCTTGGTCGGTCACGTCGATCGTGGGGTCTTGCCGCGCATGTCCCAGCGACGCCCGTGGCGAGCCGTCGGAGCCCGCGGCGATCCGGTCGGTGCGCGCTCCACCGCTGGCGTACGACGCTCCGGCGGCGAGGCCGGCCGCACCGAGCGAGGCCACCGCCGCGACCGCGAGAACGCGCCGAGGCGCCGAGAAGAGTGGGTGGAACATCCTGCCCCCTGTCGAGACCGCCCCCGTGACGGCCGCGGTCAGTCTAGAGAGCAGCCGGGAGCCCGCGACGCAGATCCGTCCGGGACAGCCATGGGTGTCGGCGGTGGGGCGTCCCGCCCGGGCCGGTCAGCGAGTCGGGAGCCGGTCGTTGCAGGCGGCGCCTCGGCAGTCGACGTGGTCGTCGTACCACGTCTCGAGGAGCGCCTGTGGGCTGCCGGGAGCGGGCTTCTGCACGTAGGCGTTCTCGAGCTGCCAGGGGTCGACCGTCCGGTCGTAGAACTCCCAGTCGCCCGTCCGGTAGTGGACCAGGGAGTACGGACCCCAGACCACCCCGGTGTAGAAGCGGCCGATCGCGTCGGTCGGGAGGAACTTGCGCCGGGGGTACAGGGCGACGGACCCCTCGATCTCGATCGGCCGGCGATCGAACGACGCCGGCTCGGCCAGCACGTCCCGGAGCGAGAGCCCGTCCGCTCCATGAGGGCTGGTGTCACCCGCGAGGTCGCGGATCGTCGCCGTCAGGTCCGCCAGGCTCACCGTCTGGGTCGCCGTCGGTACCCTCCCCGGAAGCCGGGCCCGCGCAGGACGAGCGGCACGTGCACCGACTCCTCGTAGGCCTTGTTCTTGTCGCCCACGTCGTGCTCGCGCAGCATGTAGCCGTTGTCGGAGGTGAAGACGACCAGGGTGTTGTCCAGCTCTTGTCGATTCCGGAGCGTGGCGACCAGGTCGTGGACCGTGTCGTTGACGCTGAGCAGGGACTCGACGCGATGGACCTCCAGCTTCCGGGGATAGTCGTGCAGCCCGTGCGTCGCGGCGTACTGCCGGACCCAGGCGGGCTTGTCCCTGAGGTCGGTCTCGTGAACCGACGGACGGACGTCGAGGTGGAGGCCGTGGGTGTCGCCGGTACCTCACCTGGACACCCGGCGGGCCGGCGCCCGTACCCGGCCAGGCCCGGTGCGGGGCCAGCGCGGAGTAGAGGACGAAGAACGGGCGGTCGCCGCGGGACCAGGCGCGCACCTTCGAGAGGAGGAGGTGGCGGGTGTAGCTCTCGCGGTAGCGGTCGTCCGAGCGCGACCGGCCGTTGATGGCGAAGCGACTGCGCGCGTAGTCGTAGACCCGGTGGACCGGCACCGCGAAGTAGCTCCAGTCGGGCTGGGTGAAGTGGTCTTTGCTGGGCGTCTCGTTCAGGTACTTGCCGATCCAGGCCGTCCGGTAGCCCTCGTCGCCCAGCCAGCTGCGGCAGGAGGTCCTCGATGTCGTTGTGCGCGGCGAAGACCGGGTAGCCCCCGAACGTCTTCGGGTAGTTGCCGATGGTCAGGTGGTTGTGCGCCAGCTTGCCGGTGAGCAGCGTCGCCCGGGCCGGGCAGCACAGCGAGTCGGCGCTGATCGCCCGGGTGAACGTCACTCCCGAGTCCCGGAGCCGGCGTACGGCGGGCAGGAAGCGCAGCTCGTCGGCACGCATGTCGTCGGTGAGCACCACGACGATGTTCGGCCGGTCGCCCACCGCAGGCGTCGACGACGCACCGGCCTGCGTCGTGTTCGCGGCCAGGGACGTGACCACCGAGCCGAGCAGGACCGCCAACGCGCCCGTCATCAGGACGCGGACCCCCGAGACCATGAACCCCTCTTCCCCCGGTGTCGTCGTTCTCGTACGTCTGTCCGATGCACGTCTGGGTACGCCGGTTCGGTGGAGCCCAGGGTGTTCGTGGGGAAGGGGCGGCGACCGGTGCGCCGGCCTCACCAGCCTCGTTGGCGCCACTCCTCGACGTGGGGACGCTCGACTCCGAGGGTCGAGTCGTTGCCGTGGCCGGGATAGAACCAGGTCTCGTCGGGCAGCGTGTCGAAGATGCGCGACGACACGTCACCGATCAGTTGCTGGAAGCGTTCGGAGTCGCCCTGGGTGTTGCCCACGCCACCGGGGAACAGGGAGTCGCCGGTGAACAGGTGGGGTCCACCCGAGCCGTCGTCGTGCACGAGGCAGATCGAGCCCGGTGTGTGACCGGCGACGGGGATGACCGACAGCGAGCACGTGCCGACGGCGATGTGGTCGCCCTCGCCGACCCGCTGGTCGACGGCCACGCCGGTCTGCTCGGTGATCGCGTCGGCATCGGGCTCACCGGCGATCACGGTGGCGCCGGTCGCCTGGACGACCTCGGCCAGGGCCCGGTGGTGATCCCAGTGCTGATGCGTCGTGACGACCGCCTTCAGTCCGCCGTCGCCGATCAGCTCGAGCAGGCGAGCGGCGTCGTCCGCGGCGTCGACGAGCACCTGGTCGCCCGTGTCGACGCACCGGAGGAGATAGCAGTTGTTCGACATCTGCGGGTCGACGGCGACCTTGGTGATCTCCAGGGATCCCGCCGTACGCCGTTGTGCGTCGCCGCCGGGGGAGACCTCACCGGTGTAGTCGTTCTGCGTCGTCACCGTTCACCAACCTTCGATCGTCGGGAGCTCGCCGCGCGAGCCGGACAGAGTGTCGGGCCGGGCGCGCCCGGTCAGCCACCAGGCGAGGTCGGCGGCCGGGCCGCTGACGACCGGGACTTCGTCGTCCGGCGGGCTGCCGAGCACCCACCTGCGCTGGGAGTCCAGCGGCGCGATCTCGAACCCCGGCGTCGGGTCGAGACGCTTGGCCATCGCGTCGAGGAGGTGCTCGGCGAACGCCTGAGTCCAGTGGGACCGGGTGTATCCGGCGTCGAGGTCGACATGGTGGATCTCGAGCTCGCGCCACCGCATGCCGGGGAACGCCGCCGCCCGCATCGTGCGGCCACCGGGCGTGCGCTCGATCCGGATCTCCCACGAGTCCGGTGGGACGGCGTCGACCGCATCCTTCAGGTGAGTGATGCCGGCCAGCAGCCGGTCCCGGATCTGGCCGGCATCCGAGGCGGCGAGGACGTCGATGTCCTCGGCCCGTTGGTCGTCCGACGCGTACATCGTGCGCGGCGCCTCGTCCTCGTCGGACACGAGACCGCCGAGCGCTTGCGCCATGCCCTCGGCGTTCAGCGCGAGATGGGCGACCACGTGCGCGCGGCTCCAGTCGGGGAGGAGGGACGGGAGGGACCAGTCGGCGCCGTGGAACCCGTCGACGGTGCGCACCACCCGCACGGACGCATCGGCCAGCATGCCGGCGGCGAACGCGCGTTCGTCGGTGCGGTCGGGGGCCATGCCGTCCATCCAACACCACGGGAACCACCGGGCTCCGCCCAGCAAAACGGATGAGGCCGGGCCTGGCCCGAGTACATAGGATCGTGACTGTCGGTGGGCCGTGTCAGGCTTGCGCCGGCAGCAGGGTGGGGCGAACATGTGTTCGAACGCCCGACCGACGACCAGCCCGAGGAAGCCAGTGGCCGACCAGCTCATCATCCGGGGTGCCCGCGAGCACAACCTCAAGGACATCTCGCTCGACCTGCCGCGCGACTCCCTGATCGTGTTCACCGGGCTGTCCGGCTCGGGCAAGTCCAGCCTGGCCTTCGACACGATCTTCGCCGAGGGCCAGCGGCGCTACGTCGAGTCGCTGTCGGCCTACGCCCGGCAGTTCCTCGGGCAGATGGACAAGCCGGACGTCGACTTCATCGAGGGCCTGTCCCCGGCGGTGTCGATCGACCAGAAGTCCACGTCGAAGAACCCCCGGTCGACCGTCGGCACGATCACCGAGGTCTACGACTACCTCCGGTTGCTCTACGCGCGCGCAGGCCGCCCCCACTGCCCCGTCTGTGGTGCGCCCATCGAGCGGCAGACGCCGCAGCAGATCGTCGACCGCGTCCTCACCCTCGAGGAGGGCCGCCGCTTCCAGGTGCTGGCGCCGGTCATCCGCGGTCGCAAGGGGGAGTACGTCGAGCTGTTCCGGCAGCTCCAGACCGACGGCTTCTCCCGGGTCCGGGTCGACGGCGACACCCATGCCCTCGACGACCCGCCGAAGCTCGACAAGCAGCGCAAGCACACCATCGAGGTGGTCGTCGACCGGCTGGCGGTGAAGGCGTCGTCCAAGCGGCGGCTGACCGACTCCGTCGAGACCGCGCTGCGACTGGCCAACGGGCTGGTGATCCTCGACTTCGTCGACCTGCCGGCCAAGGACCCCGGCCGGGAGATGAAGTTCTCGGAGCGGATGGCGTGCCCCAACGACCACGACCTCGACACCGACGAGCTCGAGCCGCGCTCGTTCTCGTTCAACAGCCCCTTCGGCGCCTGCCCGGAGTGCCACGGTCTCGGCACGCGGATGGAGGTCGACCCCGACCTGGTCGTCCCCGACACCCAGGCGACCCTCGGCGAGGGCGCGATCCAGCCGTGGAGCCAGGCCCACGTCGCCGACTACTTCCTGCGACTGATGGGCGCCCTCGGCGAGGAGCTCGGCTTCGACCTCAACACCCCCTGGGAGAAGCTCCCGGCCAAGGCACGCCGGAGCCTGCTCGACGGCCACCCGACGAAGGTCCACGTCGTCACCACCAACCGCTACGGACGCCAGCGCGCCTACTACGCCGAGTTCGAGGGAGTCCGCAGCTACGTCGAGCGACGGCACGGCGAGGCCGAGTCCGACACCAGTCGCGAGCGCTTCGAGGGCTTCATGCGCGAGGTCCCGTGCCCGGCGTGCCAGGGCAGCCGCCTCAAGCCGGTCAGCCTGGCGGTGACCATCGGTGGCAGGTCGATCGCCGAGGTCTGCCACCTGCCGATCAACGAGACGGCGGACTTCCTCCGCGAGCTCGAGCTCAGCACCCGCGAGAAGCAGATCGCGGAGCGTGTCCTGAAGGAGATCCAGGAGCGGCTGAACTTCCTGCTCGACGTCGGTCTCGACTACCTCTCGCTCGACCGGCCCAGCGGGTCGCTGTCCGGCGGTGAGGCGCAGCGCATCCGGCTGGCGACCCAGATCGGGGCCGGGCTGGTCGGCGTCCTCTACGTCCTCGACGAGCCGTCGATCGGACTCCACCAGCGCGACAACCACCGGCTGATCGAGACGCTGGTGCGGCTGAAGGACCTCGGCAACACCCTGATCGTCGTCGAGCACGACGAGGACACGATCCGCACGGCCGACTTCGTCGTCGACATCGGTCCCGGCGCGGGTGAGCACGGCGGGCAGGTCGTCCACGCCGGCTCGGTGAAGGCCCTACTGAAGCACCGCGACTCGCTGACCGGGCTCTACCTGTCGGGTCGCCGCGAGATCCCGGTGCCGTCCGTGCGGCGGCCGCGCACCAAGGGCCGCGACCTGACCGTCGTCGGGGCGCACGAGCACAACCTCCAGGACATCGACGTGACGTTCCCGTTGGGCCTGTTCGTCGCGGTGACCGGGGTGTCCGGCTCCGGCAAGTCCACCCTGGTCAACGACATCCTCTACGCCAGCCTGGCCAAGCAGATCTACAACGCGCGCGCCGTTCCCGGGCGACACAAGCGGATCAACGGCCTCGGCCACGTCGACAAGGTGATCCACGTCGACCAGTCCCCGATCGGGCGTACGCCGCGCAGCAACCCGGCGACGTACACCGGCGTCTTCGACCACATCCGCAAGCTCTTCGCGTCGACGCCCGAGGCGAAGATGCGCGGCTACCTCCAGGGACGGTTCTCGTTCAACGTCAAGGGCGGGCGCTGCGAGGCGTGCTCGGGCGACGGCACGATCAAGATCGAGATGAACTTCCTGCCCGACGTCTACGTCCCGTGCGAGGTGTGCCACGGGGCGCGCTACAACCGCGAGACGCTCGAGGTCCACTACAAGGGCAAGACCATCGCCGAGGTCCTCGACATGCCGATCGAGGAGGCACGCGAGTTCTTCGCCGCCGTGCCGGCGATCTCGCGCCACATGGAGACGCTGTGCGAGGTCGGGCTCGGCTACGTCCGGCTCGGCCAGCCGGCGACCACCCTGTCCGGCGGAGAGGCACAGCGGGTGAAGCTGTCCAGTGAGCTGCAGAAGCGGTCCACCGGACGCACCGTCTACGTCCTCGACGAGCCGACGACGGGGCTGCACTTCGAGGACATCCGCAAGCTCCTCGGGGTGCTGTCCAGCCTGGTCGACAAGGGCAACACCGTCCTCGTCATCGAGCACAACCTCGACGTGATCAAGACCTCCGACTGGATCATCGACATGGGTCCCGAGGGCGGGTCGCGCGGCGGCACCGTGATCGCCGAGGGCACGCCGGAGGAGGTGGCGGCTCATCCGGACAGCTACACCGGTCAGTTCCTGGCTCCGCTTCTCGCCGGCGGTCGAACCTCCTGAGGGGCTGGCTCGTAGGTCCTAGGACCACGCCCGCCCGAAGGTCCCACAGGGAAACCTCAGGGGACCTGGCTAGCGTCGAGGTCTCGGACCGACGACCCGCCGATCCAGCCGACCACGAGGAGCATCCCCCGTGTCCGACCCCCTCATCAGCCGTCGCCGCGCCCTCGCCGGGGCCGCCGTGGGTGGGCTCAGCCTGCCGCTGCTGACCGCCTGCGGAGGCGGCGGATCCTCGGGCGCGACCGCGCAGGACCCCGGCATCGCCCCGTCGAGCGGCGGCAAGGACAAGGGCGGTGGCACGAGCAAGGACCCCGCCGCTGACGCCCTCGTCGCGACCGCGGACGTGCCGGTCGGGGGCGGCGTCATCCTGGGCACGCGCAACGTCGTCGTGACCCAGCCGACGAAGGGCGAGTTCGAGGGCTTCTCGGCCACCTGCACCCACCAGGGGTGCATCCTGGCCAGCGTCGGCTCCGGCACGATCAACTGCGGCTGCCACGGCAGCCAGTTCTCGATCACCGACGGCAGCAACGTGGCCGGGCCGAACGGCACGCCGGCCGGCTCGGTGGCGGCGCTGCCGAAGGTGACGGTCCAGGTCAAGGGCGCGAACGTCGTACCCGGCTGACACAGCCTTTGCCCAGTGGTTTGCCGGTTCCCGGGACGTCCCTGGGCGACCGTCCCTAGCCTGTCCGGATCACGGACTAAGGGACGCCATGGTCAGCTCTGCGGTCTGTTCGGCTCGTCTCGGTGTGCTCGCGGCTGCCCTCGTCGCGGCTGGCTGTCGCCGCTCCGGGGGCCGTCTCGCCCGCCGCGGCCGCGGCCGGTCCGGCCGTCTCCGTCCACGGCCGGCTCGCTGGTGGTTCCCGCTGAGACGCCCGGCGGCCGCACGCGCTACGGCGTCGCCCTCGACGACGGCGACATCGTCCCGGTGCGCGGGGGATTCCCGCCGGATGTCCGCACGCGGTGCCATCCTTCGACGGACTCCTCGCCGTGCCCGACGGGGTCGTGCCGCCCTGGCGCTGTCGACGTGAGTCCGGGCGCCGCCGCCGCCCTGCGCGATCGTGGACGACCGCAACCTGCTCCCTCGCCGTGGTCGGGACGCCGTCGGTCACCCAGGCGCCGCCGGTGGAGGACGCCGGCACCGCGACCCACGCGCAGTACGTCGCCGCACTCGACAACAAGGGCAGCCTCGGGCAGAACGACACCGCAGCTGCTCGGCCACGTGTCGACCGTCGGGAGCTACTGGGCGAGCGCAGTCCAACGGGGCGATGCCGGTCTCGGTGCCGTCCGCGGTCGCGCACTACGACACGGCACCGTGACGCCGACCTCCTGCGGGCTGGGTTCGGGTCAGACCGACTTCTTCAACCTGGTCCAGGAGGCGGTGGGGCAGTTCCCCGGCATCGACCCGTTCGGCAGCAGCGACCAGCTCGTCCTCTTCGTTCCGCCGTCGTGCTCGACCGGCGGCACGGTCGGCCGGGGGACGCTCGGCTCGAGCTTCGCCAGCGGCGGCGCTCTGATCGCGGAGTCGGCACCTCCATCGAGGGCGTCTACGCCCATGAGGCCGGGCACAACTACGGCTTCCAGCACGCCAACGCCCGGTACTCCGGGTCGTCGCTGGAGTACTACGGCATCTACGACGTGATGGGCTTCGCCCTGCCGTCGCAGTACAACATGCTCACCGCGCTCAGCACGCCGTACCGCGTCTTCCAAGGGATCACCGTCGCCGGGGAGATCCAGGACCGTCGACCTCGGCAACGGGCTCTCGTCGGTGCACGTCACCGCGACGATCAAACCGCGCAGCGACACACCGGCCTGCGCAGCGTCCGGGTGAAGGATCCCGACACCGGCGAGGCCCTCTACCTCGACTACCGCTCGGGCACCGGGCAGGACACGGGAGCGGCGTACGCCGGCGGAGGCTCCCTCGTGTCGGGCAGCAACCTGATCTTCTACGCACCGGGAGTGACCATCAACGCGGCCCGGCGCCACGGGCGGCAACGACACGCTGGTCCTGGACGGCTCCGGCGACACGTCGCTGTCCTCGGGTGAGAGCTGGACCAACGCGTCCCACCTCCTCACCGTCTCGGTGACGTCCACCGGGGCGTCGGGTGCGAGCGTCTCGGTCGACTACACGCCGCCGCAGGACTTCTCGTCCGTCGGAACCCCGGTGATCGGCGGCACGGTGAAGGTGGGCGGCTCGGTCACGCTCGACACCGGCACCTGGGTCCCCGCGCCGACCACGACGCAGATCCGGTGGACCGCCGACGGTCAGGCGCAGCCCGGCCTCGACGACAAGACCCAGTTCTCGCCGGGTCCGGCGCTGGTCGGCAAGCAGCTCGTCGCGACCGTGACGCAGAAGCGACTCGGCTACAAGACGACCACGGTGGCGTCCGCAGGAGCCACCGTCCAGACGGGCACGATCCCCACGAGCGAGAACCCGGGGATCAGCGGCACGGCGAAGGTGGGCTTCACGCTGCAGGCGCAGACCGGGACGTGGAGCTCCGTGCTGAGCCCGATCACGGCGACGTACCAGTGGCGACGCGGCGGCGTCGCCATCCCGGGCGCCACCGGCGCCGACTACCAGGTGACCACCGACGACGTCGGCTCGGCGATCACCGTCGCCCAGAGCCTGAGCGCCACCGGCTACCAGACGGCGGTGCTCGTCTCGTCCGCGACCGCTGTCGTGCCGGAACCCGTGATCGACCCCGCGCCGACGCCCACCCTGAGCAGTGCGCCCCGGGTCGGGTCCGGCGCTCCACATCTCGACCGGCAGCTGGATGGACGGCACCGACCTGAGCTACCAGTGGTTCGTCGGCGGGGCACCCGTGGTCGGCGCGACGAATACGTCGTACACCCCGACGGTGAGCGACCTCGGCGCGACCGTGCGCGTGGAGGTCACCGGCACCCGGACCGACTACCCGACGGTCACACGTGCGTCGGCGGAGTCCGCGGCGGTGGCCGCGGGCGTGCTCGGCTCGAGCAAGCCGGCCATCGGCGGCAAGCCGAAGGTCGGCAAGACCCTCAAGGCCGAGCCGGGGTCCTGGACGGCGGGGACGACGTTCTCGTACGCCTGGTACGCGAACGGGAAGAAGATCAAGCACCAGTCCGCCGCGAAGCTGACCCTGACCAAGGCCCAGAAGGGCACCCGGATCACGGTGAAGGTCACCGGGAGGAAGCCGGGCTACACGACGGCGTCGAGGACCTCGGCCAGGACCGCGAAGGTCCGCTGACTCAGCTGTTGAGGCCGCTCGGGTCCGTGGCCGGACCGTGACGTGGGAGCATCCCGGCGTGGACGACGAGTGGGAGGACGCGCCCCTGCTGCGGGCGTGGGTGGAGGCTCAGCGGCGGCTCCGGTCGGGCGAGCTGCGGCCCTTCACGACCCCGGGGCACAAGCAGCGCACGGACCTCGTCGGAGACCTGGTGGCCGGTGACCTTCCGTTCTACGGCGGGCTGGCCCCGATCCGCGGTGCCGACGCGCTGCTCCGCCAGGCGGAGGAGCGGACCGCCGAGCGGTGGGGAGCCGACTGGTGCCGGTACTCCGTCGGCGGCTCGACGCACGGCAACCAGGCGCTCACCCTCGCCGTGGGGTCACCGGGTGACGTGGTCGTCGTGGACCGCACCTGTCACCGGTCCCTCCTGCTCGGGCTGGTCCTCGCCGGGCTGCGGCCGGTCTGGGTGCACCCGCCCCTCGATCCGTCGACCGGACTTCCCCTGGGAGTCGCGGCGGACACCGTCGCCGACGCGCTCGCGGCCCATCCCGACGCCAGGGCCGTGTTCGTCACCAGCCCGTCGTACGTCGGCACCTGCGCGGACGTCGGCGCCCTGAGCCAGGTCACCCGCGCGGCCGGCGTACCGCTGCTGGTGGATGCCGCGTGGGGTGCCCACCTGGGCAGCCACCCCGACCTCCCCCCGCACCCGTTCGCGGCCGGCGCCGACGCGGTCGTCACCAGCGCGCACAAGACCTTGCCCGCCCTGAACCAGGGCGCGGTCGTGCTGGCCCGGACCGACCTGCTCGCTCCCGACCGGCTCGACCGCGCCATGGAGGCGACCGCCACCACGTCGCCGTCCGGCGCGATCCTCGCCAGCGTGGACGCGGTGCAGGCACTCCTGGCGAACCGCGGCGAGGCGCTGGCGGGTGCTCTGCTCGACCGGGTACGCCGCGCGCGCGGCGTCCTGCGCGAGGTGCCGGGGGTCGTCGCACCTGACTCGGCGACGTTCGGCGGCACGTTCGACGACGCCAAGCTCGCGGTCCTGCTCGCCGGCACCGGCGCGGACGGGATCGCGGTCGATCGCGACCTCGCGGACCAGGGCTTCACGGTGGAGATGGCCGACCGTGACCTCCTGCTCCCGATGGTCACGGTGGCCGACGACGATGCCGGGCTGGCCGACTTCGTGGACGCGCTGGTGAGCACGATCGAGCGTCATCGGGCGGAGCCACGTGCGATCCAGGTCAACGCCGCGTGGGCGGTCCGGGCCGAGCAGGTGCTGACGCCCCGGGACGCGTTCTTCGCCGAGCGGGAGCCCGTCCCGTGGCAGCAGGCTGCGGGTCGGGTCTGTGCGGAGGTCGTTGCGCCGTACCCACCGGGCGTGCCCGTGCTCGCACCGGGAGAGCGGATCACCGAGGACGCCCTCGCCGGGCTGCAGCGGGCCAGCGCCGACGGTGCCCGGATCGCCTACGCGGCCGACCCGACGCTGACGTCCGTGCTGGTGGTCCGGACCGGTGTCGGAGGCGGCCCGTAGGCTTGACCGCGTGGCAGACCCGGCGTCCTACCGGCCGAAGGCCGGCGAGATCCCGACCCAGCCGGGCGTCTACAAGTTCCGTGACGCCCGCGGGCGCGTGATCTACGTCGGCAAGGCGAAGAACCTCCGCGCCCGGCTGTCGTCGTACTTCCAGGACATCGGCAACCTCCACTCGCGCACCGCCGCGATGGTCACCTCGGCGGCCGCCGTCGAGTGGACGGTCGTCAACACCGAGGTCGAGGCGCTCCAGCTCGAGTACAGCTGGATCAAGGAGTTCGACCCGCGCTACAACGTCAAGTATCGCGACGACAAGTCGTACCCCTGGCTCGCGGTGACGGTCGGCGAGGAGTACCCGCGGGTCATGGTCGGCCGCGGCGCGAAGAAGAAGGGGACGCGCTACTTCGGCCCCTACAGCCACGCCTGGGCGATCCGCGAGACCGTCGACCAGCTGCTCCGGGTCTTCCCGATGCGGTCCTGCTCGAACGGCGTGTTCAAGCGCTCCGGACAGATCGGGCGTCCCTGCCTCCTGGGCTACATCGAGAAGTGCTCGGCGCCCTGCGTCGACAACATCTCCGCGGACGACCACCGGGCGATCGTCGACGACTTCTGCGACTTCATGGCGGGCCACACCAACACCTTCGTCAAGCGCATCCGGACCGAGATGTACGCCGCCTCCGAGGACCTCGACTTCGAGCGCGCCGCACGCCTGCGCGACGACCTCGGCGCGATCGAGAAGGCGCTGGAGAAGCAGGCCGTCGTCCTGGGCGACGGCACCGACGCCGACGTGATCGCCCTGGCGGAGGACCCGCTGGAGGTCGCGGTGCAGATCTTCTACGTGCGCGGGGGACGTGTGCGTGGTCAGCGTGGCTGGGTGGCCGATCGCGTCGACGAGGGCGGCACGGCCGAGCTCGTCGAGCAGTTCCTCCTCCAGCTGTACGCCGGCGGCGACGAGGACGACGGCGTACCCCGCGAGATCCTGGTTCCGGCGCTGCCGCCCGAGCACGAGGTGTTCGAGGAGCTGTTGTCGGAGCGGCGGGGGAGCCGGGTGCGGATCCGCGTGCCGCAGCGCGGCGACAAGCGCACCCTCCAGGAGACCGTCGCCCGCAACGCCGGACAGGCGCTGATGATGCACAAGACCAAGCGCGGGACGGACCTCACCGCCCGCAACCAGGCACTGGAGGAGATCCAGCAGGCCCTCGGTCTCGACGAGGCTCCGCTGCGCATCGAGTGCTACGACATCTCCAACCTCCAGGGCACCGAGGTGGTCGCCAGCATGGTCGTCTTCGAGGACGGCCTCGCGCGCAAGAGCGAGTACCGCCGGTTCGTGATCAAGGGGGTCGAGGGGCAGAACGACGTCGCCTCCATGCACGAGGTGATCACCCGTCGGTTCCGCCGGCTGCTGGACGAGCAGGCGAGGTCGACCGAGATCGCCACCGAGTCCGGCCCGATGCTGGTCGACCCCGAGACGGGACGCCCGCGGAAGTTCGCCTACGCGCCCGGTCTCGTCGTCGTCGACGGCGGGCCGCCCCAGGTCGCCGCGGCGCAGGCGGCGATGCGCGAGCTCGGTGTGGTCGACATCCCGGTCTGCGGCCTGGCCAAGCGGCTCGAGGAGGTCTGGCTGCCCGACCAGGAGGACCCGGTGATCTTCGCCCGCACCTCCGAGGGGCTCTACCTCCTCCAGCGGGTCCGCGACGAGGCACACCGCTTCGCGATCACCCACCACCGGTCGCGGCGCTCCAAGTCGATGGTCGAGAGCCTGCTCGACGACGTCCCCGGTCTCGGAGAGGTACGCCGCCGGACGCTGGTCAAGCACTTCGGCTCGCTGAAGAAGCTCCGAGCCGCCGAGGTCGGCGAGATCGCCCAGGTGCCGGGCATCGGCCCGCGCACCGCCGTGGCCATCAAGGATGCGGTCGAGCGTGCGGGGAGTCAGACTGGTCGTCAGACCGTGAACACGGCCACGGGCGAGATCCAGGAGGACTGATGGACCAGCCCTCGACCGAGCCGCCCCCCGAGACGCCCCCCGAGCATGCGGGCGAGGTCGTCGTCGTCACCGGGATGACCGGCGCCGGCCGCAGCACCGCGGCCAAGGAGCTGGAGGACCTCGGTTTCTACGTCGTCGACAACCTCCCTCCCTCCTTGCTGCGTGACGTCGTCCGTCTCGTCGACGAGAGCCGGGGCTCCATCCAGCCGATCGCCGTCGTGGTCGACGTCCGCTCGGGTGCCTTCTTCGACTCGCTGCAGGCCAACCTCGCGCAGCACGCCGTCGGCCGCGACACGACCCTGCTGTTCCTCGACGCCACCGACGAGGTGCTGGTCCGCCGGCAGGAGGCCGTCCGGCGGCCCCACCCGCTCCAGGCCAGCGGCCGCCTCATCGACGGGCTGCGTCGCGAGCGCCAGGCACTGGCCAACCTGCGGGCCAACGCCGATCTGGTGATCGACACCTCCGACCTCAACGTCCACCAGCTGACCGACCAGATCGCCGAGTCGTTCGGCACCCCCGACACGAGGCGGCTCAAGGTCACGGTGATCAGCTTCGGCTTCAAGTACGGCATCCCCGTCGACGCCGACTTCGTCGCCGACATGCGCTGGCTGCCGAACCCCTACTGGGTGCCCCACCTGCGTGGGAAGACCGGTCGCGCCGCCGAGGTCAGCGACTACGTCCTGGAGCAGGACGGGGCACGCGAGTTCGTCGACCGCTACGTCGAGCTGCTGTCGGGGGTCGCCGAGGGCTACCTGCGCGAGGGCAAGCGGTTCATGTCGATCGCCATCGGCTGCACCGGGGGCAAGCACCGCAGCGTGGCCATGACCGAGGAGATCGGGCGGCTGCTGCGGGACAAGGGGTACGACGTCAACACGGTCCACCGCGACCTCGGGCGGGAGTGACGTGCTCGACGACGGCGGGCCACACGCCCACCGGGTGACGGCGTTGGGGGGCGGGCACGGGCTGCACGCCTCGCTGTCCGCGCTGAGACGGCTTCCGGTCGACATCACCGCCGTCGTCACGGTCGCGGACGACGGCGGATCCTCGGGCCGGCTGCGCTCGGAGTTCGGCGTGCTCCCACCCGGCGACCTGCGGATGGCGCTCGCGGCGCTGTGCGGTGACGACGAGTGGGGCGAGACCTGGGCCGAGGTCCTCCAGCACCGCTTCGCCGGCACCGGCGAGATGCGCGGTCACGTCACGGGCAACCTCCTGATCGTGAGTCTCTGGGAACTGTTGGGCGACCACGTCTCGGCCCTGGACTGGGTCGGCCGGCTCCTCGGCGCGCGCGGCCGGGTCCTGCCGATGGCCCTCACGCCGCTCGACATCACCGCCCAGGTCAGCGGCCTGTACCCCGGCGATCCCGAGCGGCTGAGCACCGTCCGTGGCCAGGTCGCGGTCGCCACCTCGAAGGGGACGATCGAGGCGATCTCGCTGCTCCCCCACGACCTTCGGCCGTGTCCCGAGGCGGGGGACGCCGTGCGGGCGTCCGACCTGGTCGTGCTCGGCCCGGGATCGTGGTTCACCTCGGTGCTGCCGCACCTGATGGTGCCGACCCTGCGCGAGGCCCTGATCGAGACCGATGCCCACGTGGTCGTCGTCCTCAACCTCGGTCAGGAGGACGAGACCGAGGGCTTCCGGGCCGCCGACCATCTCCGTGTCCTGCTCGACCACGCCCCCGACCTGCCCGTCGGGACCGTCCTCCTCGACGCGCGCGAGGTCACCGACCTGGCCGAGCTCGAGGGCCTGGCCGGCAAGTGCGGTGCGCAGCTCCGGCTCGCCGACATCGCGTGGGACGACGGGTCCCCGCGGCACGATCCGGAGAAGCTGGCGGCGGCGTACGGCGAGATCCTGGGCGGGCTCTGACGTCTGACCGGTGTCCGTGAGGCGGCAAGCCGCCTCACGGTCCTCGCTGACGGTTGCCACCGCTTCGCAGGTGGCAACCGCGCTCGGAGGGTTGTTGACTCGCATGGCAGGATCGGCCGCATGGCCATGACGGCACAGGTGAAGGCGGAGATCGCGAACACCACCATCACCAAGACCTGCTGCCGCAAGGCCGAGGTGTCCACGATGCTGCGGTTCGCGGGTGGCCTCCACATCGTCAGCGGCAAGATCGTCGTCGAGGCGGAGCTCGACACCGGTGCCGCCGCCCGTCGCCTGCGCAAGGACATCGCCGACGTCTTCGGCCACCAGAGCGACGTCGCGATGGTGCAGGGCAACGGCATCCGCAAGGGCAGCCGCTACCTCGTCCGCGTCACCAAGGACGGCGAGGCGCTCGCTCGCCAGACCGGCCTGCTCGACAACCGCGGCCGACCGGTGCGCGGCCTGCCTCCCGCCGTGGTCTCCGGTGGTGCCTGTGACGCCGTGGCCGCCTGGCGGGGCGCCTTCCTGGCCCACGGCTCCCTGACCGAGCCGGGACGCTCGTCGTCCCTCGAGGTCACCTGTCCCGGCCCCGAAGCAGCGCTCGCGCTCGTCGGCGTCGCACGTCGGCTCGGCATCCCGGCCAAGGCCCGCGAGGTGCGTGGCGTCGACCGCGTGGTGATCCGCGACGGTGACGCCATCTCCCAGCTGCTGACCCGGCTGGGCGCCCACGAGGCGCTGATGGCCTGGGAGGAGCGCCGGATGCGGCGCGAGGTGCGCGCCACCGCCAACCGGCTCGCCAACTTCGACGACGCCAACCTCCGCCGCTCCGCGCGCGCGGCCGTGGCAGCCGGTGCCCGCGTCGAGCGGGCGCTGGAGATCCTCGGCGACGAGGTGCCCGACCACCTGAAGATGGCCGGTGGCCTGCGGCTGGAGCACAAGCAGGCCAGCCTCGAGGAGCTCGGCCAGCTGCACGAGCCGGTGCTCACCAAGGACGCCATCGCCGGCCGGATCCGCCGGCTCCTCGCGATGGCCGACAAGCGCGCCGAGGAGCTCGGGGTCCCCGACACGGAGTCCTCGCTGACGCCGGAGATGCTGGCGGAGGAAGATTGAGCCGCAGGGTGGCGACGGTGGCGACCAGGCTGCCCGATCATCCGGTCACGAGAATCCTCCGGGCTTCTCGCCGAGAGGGACGCCCTCCGGGTGCCCCTCTCGTCGGGCGATAGGCTCGACGTACCGACACGGCGACCACCAGGGAGTATTCAGTGACCGTTCGAGTAGGCATCAACGGCTTCGGCCGGATCGGCCGCAACTTCTTCCGGGCGGTCCGGGCTTCCGGCGCCGACATCGAGATCGTGGCGGTCAACGACCTGACCGACAACAACTCCCTGGCGCCGTTGCTCAAGTTCGACTCCATCCTCGGCCGTCTCGATGCCGACGTCACCGCGACCGAGGACGAGATCCGTATCGGCGACCAGGTGGTCAAGACGTTCGCCGAGCGTGACCCGGCCCACCTGAAGTGGGCCGACCTCGGCGTCGATGTCGTGGTGGAGTCCACCGGCTTCTTCACCGATGCCACCAAGGCACGCGCCCACGTCGACTCCGGCGGCGCGAAGAAGGTGATCATCTCGGCGCCCGCCTCGAACGAGGACGTCACGATCGTGATGGGCGTCAACGAGTCGACGTACGACCCGTCGGCGCACACCGTGATCTCCAACGCGTCCTGTACGACGAACTGCCTGGCGCCGATGGCCAAGGCCCTGAACGACGAGTTCGGGATCGTCCGCGGTCTGATGACCACGATCCACGCCTACACCGCCGACCAGAACCTCCAGGACAACATCCACAAGGACCTGCGCCGGGCCCGTGCGGCCGCGATCAACGTCGTGCCGACCTCCACCGGTGCCGCCAAGGCGATCGGTCTGGTGCTCCCCGAGCTCAAGGGGAAGCTGGACGGCTACGCACTCCGCGTCCCGGTCCCGACCGGCTCGGCGACCGACCTCACCTTCGAGGCGGGCCGCGAGACCAGCGTCGAGGAGGTCAACGCCGCGGTCGAGAAGGCCGCCGACGGCCGCATCCTGAAGTACTCGACCGACCCGCTGGTGTCCTCCGACATCGTCACCGACCCGGCGTCGTGCATCTTCGACGCGCCCCTGACCAAGGTCATCGGCAACCAGGTCAAGGTGGTCGGCTGGTACGACAACGAGTGGGGCTACTCCAACCGGCTGGCCGACCTGATCACCTACGTCGGGAAGTCGCTCTGAAGGTGTCGGGCATCGAGTCCCTCGCCGCCCAGCTCGGCGGCAGCCTCCGTGGCAAGCGGGTCCTCGTCCGCTCGGACCTGAACGTCCCGCTCGACGGCAGCAGGATCACCGACGACGGTCGCGTCCGCGCCAGCGTGCCCACGATCAAGGACCTCTCCGGCGCCGGCGCTCGCGTGGTCGTGGCGGCCCACCTGGGGCGTCCGAAGGGTGAGCCGGAGGACCGCTACTCGCTCCGTCCGGTGGCCACGCGCCTCGGTGAGCTGCTCGGCCGTGACGTCGCCTTCGCCGCCGACACCGTCGGGCCGTCGGCCCACGAGACGGTCGACGGACTGCAGGACGGCGACGTCGCCCTCCTGGAGAACGTCCGCTTCAACCCTGGTGAGACCAGCAAGGACGACGACCAGCGCGGCGCGTTCGCCGACGAGCTCGCCCAGCTCGCCGACGCGTTCGTGTCAGACGGGTTCGGCGTGGTCCACCGCAAGCAGGCCAGCGTGTACGACGTCGCACTGCGGCTCCCGCACGCGATGGGTCAGCTGGTCGCGACCGAGATCGACGTGCTCCGCCGGCTGACCGTCGACCCCGCGCGGCCCTACGTCGTGGTGCTCGGCGGCTCGAAGGTCTCCGACAAGCTCGGCGTGATCGACAACCTGCTCGGCAAGGCCGACCGGCTGCTGATCGGCGGCGGAATGGTCTTCACCTTCCTCGCCGCCCAGGGGCACGAGGTCGGGAAGAGCCTGCTCGAGGAGGACCAGCTCGACACCGTCCGCGGCTACCTCGACCGGGCCGAGGAGTCGGGAGTCGAGATCGTGCTCCCGACCGACATCGTGGTCGACACCGAGTTCCCCTCGGACGACCGCGAGCCGCAGCCGCGCGTCGTACCGGCGGACGGTATCCCGGCGGACAGCCTCGGCCTGGACATCGGGCCGGAGTCGGCGACCGCATTCGCCGCGGCCGTCAGCGACGGCAGGACGGTGTTCTGGAACGGCCCGATGGGCGTCTTCGAGACCCCGGCCTTCGCCGACGGCACGCGCGCCGTGGCGCAGGCATTGACCGAGGTCGACGGGCTGTCCGTGGTGGGCGGGGGCGACTCGGCCGCAGCCGTCCGGCAGCTCGGCTTCGACGAGGACGCCTTCGGTCACATCTCCACCGGCGGCGGCGCCAGCCTCGAGCTGCTCGAGGGCAAGGAACTACCCGGCATCGCGGTCCTCGAGCGCTGAACCCGTCCGTCGGTCGCGCTCGCCGGGACCGGCCCCTGGAAGGAAGACATGTCCTCTCGCATCCCGCTGATGGCGGGCAACTGGAAGATGAACCTGACCCACCCCGAGGCGGTGGCGCTGGTCCAGAAGCTCGCCTGGATCCTGGCCGACAAGAAGCACGACTTCGCCCGGACCGAGGTGGCGGTGATCCCGCCGTTCACCGACCTCCGCTCCGTGCAGACGCTGGTGGACGGCGACCGGCTGGCCCTCCGGTACGGCGCACAGGACGTCTCGATGCACGACTCCGGGGCGTACACCGGGGAGATCTCCGCCGGCATGCTGGCCAAGCTGGGCTGCTCCTACGTCGTCGTGGGGCACTCCGAGCGCCGGGAGCACCATGCGGAGGGCGACGACACGGTCAACGCGAAGGCCCGGCAGGCCGCCGCCGCCTCGATGACCCCGATCGTCTGCGTGGGCGAGGGCCTCGACGTACGACAGGCGGGGGAGCAGGTGCCCCACACGTTGGCCCAGGTCGACGGCTCGCTGGCCGGCTTCAAGCCGCAGGAGATCGCCTCGCTGGTCATCGCCTACGAGCCGGTCTGGGCGATCGGCACCGGCGAGGTCGCCACGCCCGACGACGCGCAGGAGGTCTGCAGCGCGATCCGAGGACGACTCCGCGAGAGCGCGGGGGACGAGGCAGCCGACGGCTGCCGGATCCTGTACGGCGGGTCGGTCAAGGCGGCCAACATCGCCGGGATCATGGCCCAGGCCGACGTCGACGGCGCTCTCGTGGGCGGCGCGAGCCTGCAGGCGGACGAGTTCGGCGGGATCTGCCGGTTCTACGACATGCCCACACTCTGAAGCGCTCGGTGACGCCGGTCCAGACCGGCCTGTGGGCCGGTTCGGGATGCCCGGAAGGGTGACGTAGGCTATGTCGTCGTGACCACCGTCTTCACCATTCTGCTCGTCATCACGAGCTGTTTGCTGATCCTCCTCGTGCTGCTCCACAAGGGTCGCGGGGGTGGGCTGTCCGACATGTTCGGCGGTGGTGTGTCCAGCTCGCTCGGGGGATCGTCCGTGGCGGAGCGCAACCTGGATCGCTTCACCATCGGTGTCGGTTCCATCTGGTTCGCTTGCGTCATCGCCCTGGGCCTGTTGCAGGCCTACTCCTGATTCAGAAAGGTTCCTGACAGGTGGCAGGTGGAGGAAACGCGATCCGCGGTAGTCGGGTCGGCGCTGGGCCCATGGGCGAGGCGGAGCGTGGCGAAGCCGCGCCCCGGCAGGCGGTCACGTACTTCTGCTCCCACGAGCATCGATCGGTCGTCACGTTCGCGGTCGACGCCGTCGTGCCCGACTCGTGGGACTGCCCGAAGTGTGGGCTGCCCGCGAGCCTCGACTCGGAGAACCCGCCGCCGGCCCCCAAGATCGAGCCCTACAAGACGCACCTCGCCTATGTGAAGGAGCGCCGCTCCGACGCCGAGGCCGAGTCGATCCTGGACGAGGCGATCCAGCTGCTCCGCAGCCGCCGCAAGTCCGGCGAGATCATCTTTTAGCAAACAGTCGTGCCCGAGGAACGAGGGCACGGCGTGGGTGAAGCTGGGTCGAGCGAGCGCACGACCGAGCCTGCGAGGTCGTGACCGCGTGTCGAGACCCGGTGACGGACCCAGTACACCAAGCCGTGATCGACGCGCCGAGCGGCACGGCCGACTCGGCGTTTCTGAGGTGTCTCTTTGCGCCGACTCGGCGGTCAGGACACCTGTGAGGCGGCGTCGCGATCGAGGAACCAGATCGTCTCGACCTGGCCCCGGACGCCGATGGCCGGGATCTCGTGGACGTCCGGCGGCTGGGAGGCGAGGGCACGGGCGACGGCTTCGGCCTTGTCGGCGCCGCTGACCACGAACCACACCTCCTCGGACCGCGCCAGGCCGGGGAACGTGAGGGTGACGCGCTCGGGAGGCGGCTTGGGTGATCCCGTGACGCCGAGCGCGATCGCGTCGTCGACGTCGAGCTGCGGGAAGCCCGGGAACAGCGATGCGATGTGGCCGTCGGGCCCCACCCCGAGCATCACCAGGTCGAACCGGCCACCATCGATCGACCGGACCGTGTCGGCGTACGCCGTGGCGGCACCGTCGACGTCGTCGGCGTCCGTTGTCGAGGGGATCTCGTGGATCCGTGCCGGGTCGACCGGGAGCGTGTCGAGCATCGCCGCGCGGGCCTGCCGGGCGTTCCGGTCGTCGGAGTCCGCGGCCACGAAGCGCTCGTCGCCCCAGAAGAAGTCGATCCGGCTCCAGTCGACGTCGCTGTCGGCACCGAGCCGAGCGATCTCGCGGTGGATCTTGTGGGCGATGGTGCCGCCGGTGAGGGCCACCTGAGGCACGTCGCCCGAAGCCTGACGGACGGTGACCAGACGTAGGAACGCGCCGGCGACGTGGGTCGCCAGCTCGTCGCCCGACGCGTGGACCTCGACCCGGGGGACCGGCAGCGCGCTCATGACACCTGCAGCTTCATCAGCCGGCGGGCGGTGGCGGCGTACACGTCGTCCTCGTCGAGCCGCCGGAGCTCCTCCGCGAGCAGCTCGGGAAGCTGACGGCGCTTGAGGGCGACCGGCCGGTCGGGCCGGTCCGGCGAGGAGAACGTCGCGAGTCGTCCGTCGCGCCGCGAGATCACGATGGGTCCCTCCTTGGTGTCGAGGCGGACCTCGGTGATGCCGGGTCCGTTCGAGCCCTTGCGCTCGACCCGCACCTTGAGCCGATCGGCCAGCCAGGCGACCAGCAGGTCGGCGCTCGGGCTGATCCGCTCGGCGGTCACCGAACCACCGGTGACCTTGAGCGGCTGCTGGTCGAGCGCGGCCGCGAGGAGCGCTCGCCATGGCGTGATCCGGGTCCAGGCCAGGTCGGAGTTGCCCGGGTGGTACGACGCGCACTGACGGTGGATGGCCTTGCCCTTGCCGCGGGTGGCCGCGGCGGCGTCGGTGATCCGGCGCTGCGCGAGCGCCCCCAGCGGGTCGGACGCCGGGTCCTCCGGTGGGTCCGACGGCCACCAGATCGCCACGGGGGAGTCGGGGAGCAGCAGGGGCAGCACCACCGACTCGGCGTGCTTGACCACCTCGCCCTCGAGCCGGATCAGGGCCGTCTCGCCGGTCCAGCCGTCGCCGGTGCCGACCTGCGCGTTGATCTGCGGCCTTCCGCGGGCGTCACCGAGGATCACCCCGAGCACCCGCGCGGGGTGCTCGTGGGAGGCCTGCCGGGCGACGC
Organism: uncultured Actinomycetota bacterium; assembly: GCA_963812055.1. Classification (GTDB taxonomy): domain Bacteria; phylum Actinomycetota; class Actinomycetes; order Propionibacteriales; family Nocardioidaceae; genus Nocardioides. The sequence continues at coordinate 252,791 of CAWEUA010000024.1, read as the reverse complement.
GCATCGCGTCGGGCGCGCCGTCCTCGTCGACGACGATCACCAGAGTCATCACCATGCTCATCGCCGGGCTGCCGGCGCGCAGCCGGGAGGCGACGAACTCGGCGGCGATCCCCGACGCGTTGGTGTCGATCAGCTCGATCACAGAGGCACTCCTGTCATGGTCGCCGCCACACCCGGTGGTCTCGCGCCAGCATGGCGTCGGCCGACGGTGGCCCCCACGTGCCGGAGTCGTAGGCCTCGGGCTTCCCCTTGTTCGCCCAGTGGTCGAGCACCGGGTCGAGGATCTGCCACGAGCGCTCGACCTCGGCGTGCCGCGGGAACAGCGGTGGGTCGCCGAGCAGCACGTCGAGGATCAGTCGCTCATAGGCCTCCGCGCTGGACTCGGTGAAGGAGCCGCCGTAGGCGAAGTCCATGTTGACGTCGCGGATCTCCATCTGGGTGCCCGGCACCTTCGACCCGAAGCGCAGGGTCATGCCCTCGTCGGGCTGGACCCGGATCACCAGCGCGTTGTGGGTGAGCTCCTCGGTCGCGGCCCGCGTGAACGGGACGTGCGGGGCGGCCTTGAAGACCACCGCGACCTCGGTGACCCTGCGGCCGAGCCGCTTGCCGGTGCGCAGGTAGAACGGGACACCGGCCCAGCGGCGGTTGTCGACGTGGAGCGTGATCGCGGCGTACGTCTCGGTGGCCGAGGTCTTGCGGACGCCCTCCTCCTCGAGGAACCCGACGACCTGCTCGCCGCCCTGCCAGCCGGCGGCGTACTGCCCGCGCGCGGTGGTGAGGTCGAGCCGACGGGGGAGCGTGATCGACTGGAGCAGCTTGAGCTTCTCGACGCGGAGGGCCTCGGCGTCGAACGAGGTGGGCTCCTCCATCGCGACCAGGGACATCAGCTGGAGCAGGTGGTTCTGGATGACGTCGCGGGCGGCGCCGATGCCGTCGTAGTAGCCGGCGCGGCCGCCGATGCCGATGTCCTCGGCCATCGTGATCTGCACGTGGTCGACGTAGTTGGAGTTCCAGATCGGCTCGAACATCGTGTTGGCGAAGCGGGTCGCCAGGATGTTCTGCACCGTCTCCTTGCCGAGGTAGTGGTCGATCCGGAAGATCGAGCCGCTCGGGAAGACCGACGCCAGGGTCGCGTTGAGCTCTCGGGCGGACTCGAGGTCGTGGCCGAACGGCTTCTCGACCACCACGCGCCGCCACGAGCCCTCGGCGGGCTGGGCGAGGCCGTGCTCCTTGAGCTGGCCGACGACGTTGCCGAAGAAGCCCGGCGGGATGGCGAGGTAGAAGGCGTGGTTCCCGTCGGTGCCCCTGACCTCGTCGAGCTCCTCGATGGTGCGGCGCAGGGTGTTGAACGCCGTGTCGTCGTCGAAGTCGCCCGGCACGAACCGGAAGCCCTCGGCCAGCTGCTTCCACACCTCCTCGCGGAACTCCGTGCGGGCGTGCTGCTTGACCGAGTCGTGCACCACCTGGGCGAAGTCCTCGTTCGCCCAGTCGCGACGGGCGAAGCCGGTCAGGCTGAACCCCGGTGGGAGCAGGCCGCGGTTGGCGAGGTCGTAGATCGCCGGCATCACCTTCTTGCGCGACAGGTCGCCGGTGACGCCGAACAGGACCATGCCGCACGGTCCTGCGATCCGAGGGAGGCGGCGATCCTGGGGATCGCGAAGGGGGTTGGCCTTGCCCGAGTGAACGGAGCTCATCAGCGACGGTGCTCCCGGTAGTAGCCGATCAGGGACTTCGTCGACGCGTCCTGCTCCGCCAGGGCGTCCGTGTCACCGGCGATGGCGGGACCGACCTGCTGGGCGAGCTGCTTGCCCAGCTCGACGCCCCACTGGTCGAAGCTGTCGACACCCCACACGGCGCCCTCGGTGAAGGTGATGTGCTCGTAGAGCGCGACCAGCTGGCCGAGCACCGAGGGCGTGAGGGCCGGCGCCATGATCGACGACGTCGGACGGTTGCCGGTGAACACCCGCGCGGGGACGATCGCCTCGGCCGTGCCCTCCGCGCGCACCTCGTCCGGCGTCTTCCCGAACGCGAGCGCCTTCGTCTGCGCGAAGAAGTTGGCCAGGTAGAGCTCGTGGACGTCGGTGTCGCCGTCACGGAGGGGGTACGCCGGGTTCGCGAACGCGATGAAGTCGGCCGGGATGAGACGCGTGCCCTGGTGGATCAGCTGGTAGAAGGCGTGCTGCCCGTTGGTGCCGGGCTCGCCCCAGAACACCTCGCCGGTGGTCGTGGTGACCGGGGTGCCGTCCCAGCGGACGCCCTTGCCGTTCGACTCCATGGTCAGCTGCTGCAGGTACGCCGGGAAGCGGTGCAGCAGCTGGGAGTAGGGCAGCACCGCGTGGCTCTGCGCCCCGAGGAAGTTGGAGTACCAGACGTTGAGCAGCCCCATCAGCAGCGGCACGTTCTCCGCCGGCTCGGCCGTGTGGAAGTGATCGTCCATCGCGTGGAACCCGGCCAGCATCTCGGCGAACCGCTCGGGGCCGATGGCGACGGCGAGCGACGTGCCGATGGCGGAGTCCATCGAGTAGCGACCGCCGACCCAGTCCCAGAAGCCGAACGCGTTCGCCGGGTCGATCCCGAACGCCTCCACCTTGTCGAGCGCCGTCGACACCGCCACGAAGTGCTTCCGGACGGCCTCGGCCGAGTCGTGACCGCTCAATCCCTCCAGCAGCCAGGCGCGGCACAGGCGCGCGTTGGTGAGCGTCTCCAGCGTCCCGAACGTCTTGCTCGAGACGATGAACAGCGTGGTCGCCGGGTCGAGGCCCGAGAGCGTCGTCGCGGCGTCGGTCGGGTCGATGTTCGAGATGAACCGGCACTCGAGCCCGTCCTGGCGGTAGGGAGCCAGCGCCTCGTACGCCATCACCGGACCCAGGTCGGAGCCGCCGATGCCGATGTTCACGATCGTCCGGATGCGCTCGCCCGTGACGCCGGTCCAGGCGCCGCTGCGGACGTCGTTCGCGAACGCGTAGACCCGGCGTAGGACCTCGTGGACCTCGGCGACGACGTCCTGGCCGTCGACCTCGAGGCTCATGCCCTCGGGATCGCGCAACACCGTGTGGAGCACGGCGCGGTCCTCGCTGACGTTGATGTGCTCGCCGGAGAACATCGCGTCGCGACGCCGGGTGACCCCGACCTCGTCGGCGAGGTCCAGCAGCGCCGCCAGCACGTCGTCGCGCAACAGCGACTTCGACAGGTCGACGTGGAGGTCGGCCGCCGGGAAGCTCAGCCGGTCGACCCGGCCGGGCTCGGCCGCGAACCAGCCGCGCAGGTCGACCTCGAACCCGTCCGCCAGCTCGGCGAGACGGGTCCACGCCTTCGTCGACGTCGCGTCGACGGGGGCGTCGCTCACCGGCCCGCCTGCTGTGCTGCCTCGAGGGCCTCGGTCGTGGAGTCGAGCAGCTCGTCCCAGGCCTTGATGAACTTCTCGACGCCCTCCCTGATCAGGACCTCGATCACGTCGTCGTAGTCGATGCCGGCGTCCGCGAGGGCGCGCATCGTGGCCTCGGCGTCGTCGTAGAACGGACGCACCTGGTCGCCCTTGATCTCGCTGTGGTCGGCGACGGCCTGCATGGTCTTCTCGGGCATCGTGTTCACGGTGTCCTCGACGACCAGGTCGTCGACGTACATCGTGTCCTTGTAGTCGGGGTTCTTCACGCCCGTCGACGCCCACAGCGGGCGCTGCTTGCGCGCGCCGGCCGCCTCGAGCGCGGCCCAGCGGTCGCCGCTGAAGAACTCCTCGAAGGCCTTGAACGCCAGCCGTGCGTTGGCCACGCCGGCCTTGCCCTTGAGGTCGGCATCGGCGCCGGAGTCGTCCAGGCGCTGGTCGATCTCGGTGTCGACACGGGAGACGAAGAACGACGCGACCGAGTGGATGCCGGACAGGTCGTGCCCGTTCTCCTTGGCCTTCTCCAGCCCGGCGACGTAGGCCTCCATCACGTGGGCGTACTGGTCGAGCCCGAAGATCAGGGTGACGTTGACGCTGATGCCGTTGGCGATCGTCTCGGTGATCGCCGGCCAGCCCTCCTCGGTGCCGGGGATCTTGACCAGCAGGTTGGGCTGGTCGACCGTCTTCCACAGGTCGGCCGCTTCGGCGACCGTGGCGTCGGTGTCGTGGGCCAGACCGGGGGAGACCTCGATCGAGACCCGTCCGTCGACGGTGGCACTCGCGTCGTACGCCGGCCGCATGATCTCGCACGCGTTGCGGACGTCGTCGGTGGTGATCACCCGGACGGCCTGGTCACGGTCGGTGCCCAGCCCCGCGAGCTCGCGGATCTGCGCGTCGTACCGCTCGCCGTGGCTGAGTGCGGCCTGGAAGATCGACGGGTTGGTGGTCACGCCGACGACATGCTGGTCGCGGACGAGGTCGGCGAGGTTGCCGGTCTCGATGCGCTCGCGCGAGAGGTCGTCGAGCCAGATCGAGACTCCCGCCTCGGAGAGCTGCTTCAGGCGGTCGGTCATGTTCCCCTCCTTGGTCGGAGCGTCAGTCGGTGGCGCTCCGGATGCTGTCCTGGGCCGCCGCGGCGACGGCCTCGGCGGTGATGCCGAACTCCTGGTAGAGGCGGGCGAAGTCGGCGGACGCGCCGTAGTGCTCGAGCGACACGATCCGTCCGCGGTCGCCCACGACCTCGCGCCAGCCCTGCGCCACCCCGGCCTCCACCGAGACCCGGGCCCGCACGGTCGGCGGGATCACGGTCTCTCGGTACGAAGCCTCCTGGGCGTCGAACCATTCCCGACAGGGCATCGAGACCACCCGGGCCCGAACGCCGTCGGCCGCCAGCAGATCGCGGGCCCGGACGGCGAGCTGGAGCTCGGAGCCGGTGCCGACCAGGACCACGTCGGGTAGCCCGCCGTCGACGTCGAGCAGCACGTAGCCGCCGCGGTGGACGTTGCTGGTGTCGGCGAACCCGTCGGTCCCGCGCGGGTACGTCGGGAGGTTCTGGCGACTGAGGACCAGACCGGCCGGTCGGTCCGTGTGCTCCAGGATCGTCTGCCAGCAGGCGGCCGTCTCGTTGGCGTCGCCCGGCCGGACGACGTCGAGACCCGGGATCGCGCGCAGGGCGGCGAGGTGCTCGACCGGCTGGTGGGTCGGGCCGTCCTCGCCCAGCCCGATGGAGTCATGGGTCCACACGTACGTCACGGGGAGGCCCATGATCGCGGCGAGGCGGACCGACCCGCGCATGTAGTCGGAGAACGTGAGGAACGTGCCGCCGAAGACGCGCGTGCCGCCGTGGACGGCGATGCCGTTCATGATCGCGCCCATGGCGTGCTCGCGGATGCCGAAGTGGAGCACCCGGCCGGCCAGCGGGTCGGCCTTCCACATCTTCGTGGCGCGATCACCCGGGAGGAACGAGGGGACGCCCTCGATGGTCGTGTTGTTGGAGCCGGCGAGGTCGGCCGAGCCACCCCACAGCTCGGGCACGTGCTCGGCGATCGCGTTGATCACCGTGCCCGACGCGACGCGGCTCGCGATGCCCTTCTCGTCGGCCTCGAACGTCGGCAGGTGGTCGCTCCAGCCGTCGGGGAGTGCCCGTCGCTGCAGCCGCTCGAAGAGGGCGGTGTCGGCGGAGGGCTTGCGCGCCCACGCGGCGTACTCGTCGTCCCACGCGGCCTGGGCTGCCTTCCCCCGCTCGACGAGCTGCCGGGTGTGGTCGAGCACGCCCGGCGGGACGTCGAAGTTCTTCTCGGGGTCGAAGCCGAGCACCTTCTTGGTGGCGGCGACCTCGTCCGCGCCCAGGGCCGAGCCGTGAGCCTTGCCGGTGTTCTGCGCGTTCGGCGCCGGCCACGCGATGATCGTGTGCAGCACGATGAAGCTGGGCCGGTCGGTGACCGCCTCCGCCTTGCGGATCGCGTCGTACAGCGCCGGCACGTCCTCCTCGTACTTCGTACCGCCGTGCGTCCAGTCGACGTGCTGGACGTGCCAGCCGTAGGCCTCGTAGCGCGCACCGACGTCCTCGGCGAGAGCGATGTCGGTGTTGTCCTCGATCGAGATCCGGTTGTCGTCGTAGATCAGGGTGAGGTTGCCGAGCCGCTGGACGCCGGCGATGGCGGAGGCCTCCGCCGACACGCCCTCCTGGATGTCGCCGTCGGAGCACATGGCGTAGATGTGGTGGTCGAACGGCGAGCTGCCCAGCGCGGCGTTCGGGTCGAGCAGGCCGTGCTCACGACGCGCGGCCATCGCCATGCCGACCGCGTTGCCGATGCCCTGGCCGAGCGGGCCGGTGGTGGTCTCGACTCCGGCGGTGTGGCCGTACTCCGGGTGTCCGGGCGTCTTGCTGTCCCAGGTGCGCAGCGCCTCGAGGTCCTCCAGCTCCAGTCCCCAGCCGCCCAGGAACAGCTGGATGTAGAGGGTCAGGCTGGAGTGGCCGCAGCTGAGGACGAACCGGTCGCGGGCGGCCCAGTGCGGGTCGGCGGGGTTGTGGCGCATGACCTTCTGGAAGAGCAGGTACGCCGCCGGGGCCAGGCTCATCGCCGTCCCGGGGTGGCCGTTGCCGACCTTCTGCACGGCGTCCATCGCCAGCACACGCACGGTGTCGACGGCCTTGTCGTCCAGCTCGTTCCAGTCCAGCTTGGCGGGTGTCGGACTCACGCGTCTCCCTCATCCGTTCGTGTCGGACGAATCCCCCTGCGGGGCCGTGGTGTGTGCTCCCGGCCGCGGCCGGATCAGGCGTCTCCGAGCCTACTCATCCCGGGCGATAGACTGCGAGGCGCCTGCTTGTCTTCCGTTCGTTTCCACCCGCCCGTACCCGAGGACCCTGTGTGACATACGTCGGCCACCGAGCACCGGCCTCTTCCGTGCCGGAGGTGGATCGGGGCACCGGACGTGCCGGCCTCCGCGACGTGGTGGCGGCGTACGTCGGCCTCACCAAGCCGCGCGTCATCGAGCTGCTGCTGCTGACGACCGTCCCGGTGATGTTCTTCGCGGCCGGCGGGGTGCCCGAGCTCGGTCTGGTCGTGGCGACGGTGGTCGGCGGAGCGCTGTCGGCCGGTTCCGCCTCCGCGCTCAACTGCGTCTATGACCGTGACATCGACGAGCAGATGCGCCGCACGCGGCGCCGGGCCATCCCGCGCCACATCGTCACGCCGACCTCGGCCCTGGTCTTCGGGGTGGTCCTCGGGGTCATGGCGACGGTCATCCTCTACGTGTGGGTCAACCCGCTGTCGGCGGTGCTGTCCCTCCTCGCCGAGTGCTTCTACCTGTTCGTGTACACGATGCTGCTCAAGCGGCGTACGACGCAGAACATCGTCTGGGGCGGGCTGGCGGGCTGCTTCCCGGCCCTGATCGGGTGGACCGCCGTCACCGGCCACCTGGCCTGGCCGCCGGTCGTGCTCTTCCTGGTCGTCTTCTTCTGGACGCCGCCGCACACCTGGGCCCTGGCCCTGCGCTACCGCGAGGACTACGCCGGCGTCGCCGTCCCGATGCTGCCGGTCGTGGCCCCGGCGGAGGTGGTCGGGCGCCAGATCGTCCTCTACAGCTGGGTCATGGTCGCGACGTCACTCGCGTTGTGGCCCGTCGCGGGCACCGGTCCGGTCTACCCCGTGGTGGCGGCCGTCCTGGGCGGGGTCTTCCTCGTGCAGGCGCATCGGATGTGGGCCCGCACGCGCGGCACGGAGGACCTGTCGGTGATCAGGCCGATGGTGCTGTTCCACGCCTCGAACCTCTATCTGTCCCTGCTGTTCGTCGCAGTCGCCCTCGAGCCCCTGCTGCGCTGACCGAGTACGCCGAGGAAGTACCTCGGTATTTCCTCCAATTCACCGGCAGAGGCAACCAAACGGCCCTACCGTGCGTCAGTAGAGGTACGACGGTTGGCCTGCCCACGGGGGTGTAGGCCAATCGTCGTCCACTTTCTCGTGCCCTCCGGGTCGCCGGAGGTCTGCCGGGGTCGCTCGACCGTCGAACAGCCCGGCCGGTCCACCGCAGAGCGGCGCGACGGTGCTCTCGCGGTCCACGGCGACGCGGCTGGACCACGCTGACCAGCTGCCAGGACGATGCCGCGATGACGAGCCCGGCGCCCAGCATGTGCAGCATCACGACTGCGATCGGCAGGTCGGCGAAGTACTGCACGAAGCCGACGACGGCCTGCATCACCTCCACCGCGGCGAGCGCCGCAACCGGTCGAACGTCACCGCCGGTGGCCCGCAGCGCGAACCACAGCCCGACGGTCAGGCCGATCAGGAGGAACACCAGGTCCGCATGGAACTGGCTGACCTGCAACGGGTCGAGCCCGTTGCGAGGGGAGCTGGCGTCACCGGCGTGCGGTCCCGAGCCGGTCACCACCGTGCCGGCGTACAGCACCGCCCAGGTGACGCCGTACGCCGTCCACGCCAGCGTCGGAACACACCGGTGGCCAGCGGCCGTCGGTGGGTGGTCGAGCCGGTAGAGGAACAGCACGGCCAGCGACACGATCGCCAGCGAGAGCACGAGGTGGAGCGAGACCACCCACGGGTTCAGGTCGGTGAGCACGGTGATGCCACCGAGCACCGCCTGCGCCGGGATGGCGAGCGCGAGCACGATCGACAGCCGCAGCAGGTCCGGGCGGCCGAGGCGTCGGGCGACCTGACGAGCCGCGACGTAGGTGGCCACCGCGATCGCGACCAGTACGAAGGTGAGGGTCCGGTTGCCGAACTCGACGAGCTGGTGGGGCCCGATCGTTCCGTGCGGCGTGAACGACGAGTCGGTGCACCGCGGCCACGTCGGGCAGCCGAGGCCGGAATCCGTCAGCCGCACGGCGCCGCCGGTCACGATCAGCAGGATGTTGGCGACGAGCGTGGCCCACGCGAACCGCCGTAGCCACGTGCTCACTCCCACGCCGAGAGTCTGACCGTGCCCACGCGGGTCGGACTCAGCAGGACGGAACCCCTAGCCGAACTACTGACACAAGTCGTATGCCACGTTCCTCGTGAGCGGGTTGGCGCGATCTCTCAGTGACTTCGCTCAGTACTCCGGCGGCGTTTCACTCCCACCGGAAGGTCCTTGCGGTGAGAGCGGTGCCGATCACGCCCCAGACGAGCAGCACGCCGAGGTCCCGCCAGGCGACGCCCCCAAGAGGCAGGCGTGGCGCATGGCATCGCCGAGCGCGCCCGAGGGGAGCCATCGGGTGACGTGGCCGAACGCGCCGTACGACGAGCTCGGCAGCACCACCGCTCCGGCGGCGAGCAACAGCAGGTAGATCAGGTTGGCTGCGGCGAGCGTCGCCTCGGCGCGCAGCACCCCGGCGACGAGCAGGCCGAGGGCGGCGAAGGCCCCGGTCCCGAGGACGACGGCGAGGAAGGCGCCGAGGAAGGAGCCGTTCGCCGGATCCCAGCCGAGGAGCAGCCCCACCACCGAGATGACCGCCACCTGGAACACCTCGACCAGCAGCAGGGCACCGACCTTCCCGGCGAGCAGCCCGGAGCGGGGAAGCGGTGAGGAGCCGAGCCGCTTGATCACGCCGTACCGGCGCTCGAAGCCGGTGGCGATCGCCAGCGACGTGAAGGCCGTGGACATCACCGCGAGCGCCAGGACACCGGGGGTGAACACGTCGACCGGACGGTGCGACAGGCTCAGATCGATGTGGTCGGCGGCCTGGACGCCACCGATCAGCACGATCACCGGGATCACGACGGCGAGGAGCAGCTGCTCGCCGTTGCGCAGCATCAGCCGCGCCTCCATCGCCGCCTGCGCCGCCACCATCCGCGGGAACGGCGCCGCCCCGGGGCGCGGGGAGAGATCGAGGCTCATGTCGCCATCTCCCGCCCGGTGAGCTCGAGGAACACGTCTTCCAGCGTGCGCTGGCCGAGCGTCAGGGACTCCGGGAGCACGCCGTTGTCCTCGCACCAGCGCGACACGACGGCGAGGCTCGAGGCGTCGGCGGGACCCGTCACCACGATGCTCAGCTCGTCGAGCAGCTTCACGTCGACGCGGTCACCGAGGGCATGTCGCAGCGACGCAGGCGCGTCGGGCGGGAACGGCTTGGTGACGACGAGCCGGATCGTCGCGGAGTGGCCACCGCGGGTGAGCTCGAGGGCCGTGCCACTGGCGATCATCCGGCCGTGGTCGATGATGTGGATCCGGTCGGCCAGCCGCTCGGCCTCGTCCATGTAGTGCGTGGTCAGCACGACCGTGACGCCCGCGGCACGCAGCTCCTCGAGCAGCGACCACGTCGTCCGACGCGCCGCGGGGTCCATCCCGGCCGTCGGCTCGTCGACGAAGACGATCTCCGGTCGGCCGACGAGCGCCATCGCGAGCCCGAGCCGCTGCTGCTGCCCCCCGGACAGCCGTCGGTACGGCGTACGGCCGCACTCGCCGAGACCGAGCCGGTCGGAGAGCGCGGTCACGTCGAGGGGGTGGGCGTGCAGCCGCGCGATGTGCCGCAGCATCTCGTCCGCCCGGACGCCGCTCCAGGCTCCGCCGCCCTGCAGCATCACGCCGATCCGGGGGAGCAGGGCTCGCCGCTCGCGGACGGGGTCGAGACCGAGCACCCGCACGGTCCCGGCCTGCGGCGAGCGATAGCCCTCGGCCGTCTCGAGGGTGGTCGTCTTGCCCGCCCCGTTGGGCCCGAGGACGGCGGTGATGGTGCCGCGCTCGACGGTCAGCGAGAGGCCGTCGACGGCGACCTTGTCGCCGTAACGCATGACCAGTCCGTCGATCTCGACGGCCGGCCCGGCCGAGGGATCGAGCGGTGCTGACACGCGCCAAGTGTAGGAAGCCGCGATACCGCCGTGGACGGTGGGCAGTGACGATGGGAACGTGACCTGGTGGCCGTGTAGCGTCACCCATCGGCGGACACCACTCGAGGGGGCCCGATGACGGGGTTCGTCGTTCGGCGGCTGGTCAGCGCGGTGCTGGTGGTCCTTCTGACCTCGATGTTCGTGTTCACGATCTTCTACGAGGGCATGGGCAACAACCCCGCGGTGAACTACTGCACGTCGCTCAAGGGCGTGTGCACGCCGGAGAAGCTCGCCTCGATCGAGCATCAGATGGGCTACGACCAGTCGCTGGTCCACAACTACGGTGAGTGGGCCAAGGGCATCCTCGTCGGCCGGAACGACGTCTACAGCGACGGGAAGCTCTACGACTGCCCCGCACCGTGCCTGGGCATCTCGATCACCACGAGCGAACCGGTCTCGACCGGCCTCGCGCAGCGGTATCCCGCGACGCTGACTCTGGCCATCGGGGGCGCGGCCCTCTACCTGACGGGCGGGGTCCTGCTCGGCGCCCTGGCGGCCCGCTGGCGGGGGACGTTGGCCGACCGGCTGACGGTGGGCAGCACCTTGGTGGTCTCGTCGATCCCCGACTACGTCATCGTCCTGATGGCGTGGATCGTCTTCTCCCTCAAGCTGCAGATCTTCCCGAACACGGGCTACTACCCGATCACGGACAATCCGCTCAAGACGATCAGCTACATGTTGCTGCCCTGGCTCGTCCTCGGCCTGACCGGACTCACGGACTATGCACGCTTCACCCGCGGCCAGATGGTGGAGACCCTCAACGAGGACTACATGCGCACCGCCCAGGCCAAGGGCGTGCCGATGCGTCGGCGGTTGTTCAAGCACGCCCTGCGGGCTGCGATCGTCCCGGTGGTCACGATCTTCGGCCTCGACCTCGCCAGCCTGCTCGGCGGCACGATCTTCGTCGAGCAGATCTTCTCCATCAACGGCATCGGCTACTGGGGACTGGCCGCACTCAGGAACCCCCTGGACATCAACGTCATCCAGGCCACCGTGCTGGTCGCCTCCGTACTCATCGTGGTGGCCAACCTGGTCGTCGACGTGTTCTACGGCGTCCTGGATCCACGCGTCACGGCCGCCTAGGCCCTGCCTAGGCCTCGATGTTCTCGGGCTCGTCGCCGTCGTTGCGCAGACCGTCGAACGCCGACGGTGGCTCCCGCCAGACGTCGGAGCGGGGGTTCTGGATCTCTCGCCAGACGCGCTGCGCCGTGCACGGGAGGTCGACGTGCTTGACGCCGAGATGCTTGAGGGCGTCCACGACGGCGTTCTGGACGGCCGGGGTCGCCCCGATCGTGGCGGACTCCCCGATGCCCTTGGCGCCGATCGGGTTCACCGGCGTGGGGGTCTCGGTGTTCGAGGCCTCGAGCATGATCCCGTCGGCGGCCGTCGGGAGGGCGTAGTCGGCGAACGAGGAGGTGATCGGCGTGCCGTACTCGTCGTAGATCATCTCCTCCCACAGCGCCTGGCTGATGCCCTGGATGCCGCCACCGTGCTGCTGTCCGGCGACGATCAGCGGGTTCACGATGCGCCCGCAGTCGTCGACCAGGATGTGACGCAGCGGCGTCACCTGTCCGGTCTCGACGTCCACCTCGACGATCGACACGTGCGCACCGAACGGGAAGGTCGCGCCGTCCTGGGTGTAGTCGGTGTCGACGCCGAGGCCGCCGTCGTGCTCGTGGGCGTACGCCGCGAGGGCGGGCCACGAGATCCGGTCGCCGGGCACACCGGCCACGCCGAAGCCGTCGTCGTCGAGCACGACGTCCTCGGCGTTGGCCTCCAACATCCGTGCGGCGACGGCGAGGGCAGCGTCGCGGGTCTCGTCGGCGGCCTTGCTGACGGCGTTGCCGCCGAGCTGGAGCGAGCGCGAGCCGCCCGTCCCGCCGCCCGTGCGGACCACCGCCGTGTCGGACTGGCGGTAGCGGATCTTCTCGAGCGGGATGCCCAGGGTGTCGGAGACGATCATCGAGAACGACGTCGCGTGCCCCTGCCCGTGGGACGACGTGCCGGCCATCACCGTGGCCGACCCGTCCTCGTGAATCTGCACCGAGCCGAACTCGGAGCCGCCGAACCCGGTGATCTCGACGTACGTCGACATCCCGATGCCCAGCAGTTTCGTCTCGCCGGCCTCGATCCGGCGTCGTTGCTCGGCGCGGGCGCCGTCGACGTCGGCGATCCGGAGGGCCTCGAGCAGAGGGACCTCGTAGTCACCGATGTCGTAGGTCTGGCCGGTCAGCGTCTCGTAGGGGAACGCGTCCTTGGGGATGAGGTTCTTGCGGCGGATCTCCTCGGGAAGGATCCCGAGCTCCAGCGCGGCCACGTCGAGGGCCCGGTCGATCGCGGCCGCGGCCTCGGGCCGTCCGGCCCCGCGGAAGGCGCCGTTGGGAGCGGTGTTCGTCATGACGCCGATGGCGTCGAAGCGCAGCCGCGGGACGACGTACGGGCCCGGCGCCATGATGAACGTCGGCCCCACGGCCAGCGCCCCGCCGAAGCCGGCGTACGCCCCGCACTCGCCGAGGATCCGCTGCCTCATCCCGGTGATGGTGCCGTCACGGGTGAGGCCGAGCTCGACGTACTGCACCTGGCCTCGGCCGTGCATCGAGAGCATCGCCTCGCTCCGGGTCTCGGTCCACTTGACCGCCCGGCCGAGCTTGCGGGCCGCGATGGCGATCGCCGCATGGTCAGGACCGGATCCGGCCTTGCCGCCGAACGCGCCACCGACGTGGGGCGCCACGACGCGGACGTGCTCCGGGGCGACGTCGATCGCCTTCGCGAGCAGGTCCCTGGCCATGTGCGGGTGCTGGGTCGAGACCCAGGCCTCGATGCCCTCGTCGGTCGGCCGCACGAGAATGGCGTTGCCCTCGATCGGGGCGACGGCGATGCGCTGGTTGACCATCCGCACCCGCGTGACGTGCTCGGCGTCGTCGAGGACGTCGGCGGTGTCGCGTGCGGCCCGGAAGGTGGCGATGTTCGATCCGATCGCCTCGAACTGGAGCGGCGCGCCGTCGGCCAAGGCGTCCTCGACGTCGGTGACGACCGGGAGGTCGTCGTAGTCCACGTCGACGAGCTCGGTGGCGTCGACCGCGAGGGCCCGGGTCTCGGCGATGACCAGGGCGACGGGGTCGCCGGCGTACCTCACCTTGTCGACGGCGAGAGCCGCCCGCGGGGCGAGCTTGTTGACGTTGGCGAAGCTCTGGAGGCCGTCGCGGCCCAGGTCGTCGGCCGTGAACACCGCGAGCACGCCCTCGGCCGCGACCGCGGCCGAGGTGTCGATGGCCGTGATCCGGGCATGGGCGAACGGGCTGCGGACGAACGCCGCGTGCGCGACGCCGTCGCTGTCGAGGTTGTCGACGAAGGTGCCCTGACCCAGCAGGAGCTCCTCGTCCTCGACGCGGCGTACCTGTGTCCCAAGGATGGATCCCGGCATGCGTCAGACCCTACGCCCGAACCGGCGACGCTCTCCGGTAGGGCTGTCGGCCTCAGTTGGAGACGTGCAGCGCCCCGACCTTGATCACCTGGAACTGAACCGCCTCGGCGCTGTCGTTGGTGCCGGTCGTCGAGCACAGGAACTGGACCTCGGCTCGCTGGCGCTCCAGCGTGAACGCCGCCTGGACGGCCACGGTCGATGTGGGTGATGGACGTCGTCGGTCTGCGATCCGCCACCGTCGTTGTGGGTGATGGACGTCTTCCCGTTGGCCACGTAGGACCCGGCCGGGAGGTTGACGGAACCGAGCAGGGTGGTCGACTGGCTCAGGCCGAGCTGGTGGAGATGGCCGGCGGGACTGGCGTACGCGTCGGACGGTCCGACCGGTCCCGTGTCTCCCTGGTCGCCCTTCAAGCCCGAGGTGGCCGAGGAGGAGAGGTCCTTCAGCCTCAGGTTGTGGTTCTTCACGTCCTCCTCCCCTCCCGCCGGGCCACGCACCCGACGACCCCTTCCGCCCCCCGCCCCGTCCCCGGTCCGACCCACCCCCCCCACGCCGTCGCGCGCTCACCGTTCACCGCCGCACCCCACCTCTCCCCCCCCCGGCGGTGGTGACGGTGTTGTCCTTGATGTCCCGGCCCATGATCTTGGCGGCGATCGAGAGCTGGTAGCCGGCCGAGAGCACAAGACCGTGCGCGAGCTGCCGCGGCGGGGAAGGGGTCGACGGGGCAGCATCCGGCCGCACCGGCGTACGACGTGCCGCGACCAGCCGAGGGCGATGACGGTCCGCCCAGGGCGATCAGGGTCAGGTGACCGCGGCATAGCGGCTGCCGGCGAACAGACGAACGCGGCCAGCGTGCCCGAGGAGATGATCCGTGCATGGCGAGGGGTGACTCCCAGAGGTGGGGCATCGGATGTGGTCGCGCTCACGCTAGGCGATGCGGGCGGCTCGGACCCCGGCCCGACAGATGGGTGGTAAGGGGCAGCCTTACTTGAATCACTCAAAGCATTAACGGCACACTGTTGTTGTGGAATTCGTGGACCAGGGCGGAGCCGGGCTCGACTCGGCCGACCAGCCGACGCGCCAGCGCGTCGTCCGGTCGATCCTGGTCAACGGCCCGTCCACGGCCGCCGACCTCGCGGAGCGGCTCGATCTGACGCCGGCCGCCGTACGCCGTCACCTCGACCACCTCCTGGCCGACGGTGCCCTCGAGGCACGCGACCCGCGACCGACGGTGTCGCGCGGCCGGGGTCGACCGGCGAAGGCGTTCGCGATCACCGAGTCCGGGCGCGACCAGTTCGATCAGCAGTACGACGACCTCGCCGTCCAGGCGCTGCGCTACCTCGCCGAGACCGGTGGCGACGAGGCGGTCCTGGAGTTCGCCCGCCGCCGGGTCGCGTTCATCGAGCGTGACTACGCGACCGTCACCGCGGCCGAGCCCGACCTGACGCCGGCCGAGGCATTGGCCAAGGTCTTCTCGAGCGAGGGGTACGCCGCCTCCGTGCGGTCCCTGCCGCTGCTCGCGAACGGCGCCGACGGCCACGCCGCGGCCGAGCAGCTGTGCCAGCAGCACTGCCCGGTCTCGCACGTCGCCCACGAGTTCCCGCAGCTGTGCGAGGCGGAGACCGAAGCCATCGGCAAGGTGCTGGGCCGGCACGTCCAGCGCCTGGCCACCATCGCCCACGGCGACGGCGTCTGCACGACCTGCATCCCGCACGTCACGACCACCCAGCGACCGCTGGTCTCGACCAGCTCGACCGATCTTCCGACCCCTGAGGAGACGCGATGACGTCCATCGAAGAGCTCAACCCCGAGCTGAAGGGCATGAGCGACCGGTACCAGTTCGGCTGGGCCGACCGCGACGATGCCGGCGCCGTGGCCAAGCGCGGCCTGAACGAGGACGTCGTCCGCGACATCTCGTCGAAGAAGGACGAGCCGCAGTGGATGCTCGACCTGCGGCTGAAGGGCCTGAAGCTCTTCGGCCGCAAGCCCATGCCCACGTGGGGTTCCGACCTGTCGGGCATCGACTTCGACAACATCAAGTACTTCGTCCGGTCCAGCGAGAAGCAGGCGGCCTCGTGGGAGGACCTGCCCGAGGACATCAAGAACACCTACGACCGGCTCGGCATCCCCGAGGCGGAGAAGCAGCGCCTGGTCGCGGGAGTCGCCGCGCAGTACGAGTCGGAGGTCGTCTACCACTCGATCCGCGAGGACCTCGAGGCGCAGGGCGTCATCTTCAAGGACACCGACACCGCGCTGAAGGAGCACCCCGAGCTCTTCCAGGAGTACTTCAACACCGTGATCCCGGTCGGCGACAACAAGTTCGCCGCGCTCAACACGGCGGTGTGGTCGGGCGGCTCGTTCATCTACGTGCCCAAGGGAGTGCACGTCGACATCCCGCTGCAGGCCTACTTCCGGATCAACACCGAGAACATGGGTCAGTTCGAGCGGACGCTGATCATCGTCGACGAGGACGCCTACGTGCACTACGTCGAGGGCTGCACCGCGCCGATCTACTCCAGCGACTCGCTGCACTCCGCGGTCGTGGAGATCATCGTGAAGAAGGGCGGCCGTTGCCGCTACACGACCATCCAGAACTGGTCGAACAACGTCTACAACCTCGTCACGAAGCGGGCCACGTGCGACGCCGGGGCGACCATGGAGTGGGTCGACGGCAACATCGGCTCCAAGGTCACGATGAAGTACCCCGCGATCTACCTGCTCGGTGAGTACGCCAAGGGCGAGACGCTGTCGATCGCGTTCGCCGGTGAGGGTCAGCACCAGGACGCCGGCGCGAAGATGGTGCACGCGGCGCCCCACACCTCGTCGTCGATCCTGTCGAAGTCCGTGGCGCGCGGCGGCGGCCGCACGTCGTACCGCGGGCTGATCCAGATCAACGAGGGCGCCCACGGCTCGAAGTCCAACGTGCTGTGCGACGCGCTGCTGGTCGACCAGATCAGCCGTAGCGACACCTACCCGTACGTCGACATCCGCGAGGACGACGTGTCCATGGGCCACGAGGCGAGCGTCTCGAAGGTCTCCGACGACCAGCTCTTCTACCTGATGTCGCGCGGCATGGCCGAGGACGAGGCGATGGCGATGATCGTGCGCGGCTTCGTCGAGCCGATCGCCAAGGAGCTGCCGATGGAGTACGCGCTCGAGCTGAACCGGCTCATCGAGCTGCAGATGGAAGGAGCAGTCGGCTAGTGACTGCCGCTGTACAGGACGCGCTCGAGGTCGAGCGCGTCGAGTCCCACCTGCATCCGGAGCCGTCGTACGACCTGGCTGACCACCCGGAGCCGACGGGTCGTGAGGAGATCTGGCGGTTCACGCCTCTGAAGCGCCTGCGAGGCCTGCTCACGGCGACGACGTCGGCCGAGGAGTTCTCCATGGAGGGCACCGACGTCCCCGAGGGAGTCAGCTGGACCGTGCTGACCCACGAGGAGACGAGGGCGCTGGGCGGTGTCGCCCCGATGGATCGCCTCGCCGCGCTGGCCGCGGGGGGCTTCCCCCGTGGTGGTGAGGTCGTGCGCGTCCCTGCCGACACGCAGCTCGACCGCCCGATCCACGTGGTGATGACCGGTGACGATGTCGAGAGGACCTGCCTCGGCCATCTGGTCTACGAGATCGGCGCCCACGCGAAGGCGACGATCGTTGTCGAGCACCGCGGCAGCATGACCATGAACCTCTTCACCCAGGTGCTGGTCGGTGATGGCGCCCAGGTCGACCTGATCAACGTCTACGACTGGGCCGACGACGCCGTCCACACCGAGCAGCTGAACCTCACGGTCGGCCGCGACGCGACCCTCCGGGCGTTCGAGGTCGCGATCGGCGGCAATCTCGTGCGTACGTCGACCAACGTCGACTTCGCCGGCCCGGGCGGCTCCTTCGAGGGCCTCGGCCTCTACTTCGCCGACGCGGGCCAGCACATCGAGCACCGGTTGTTCGTCGACCACACGGCGCCCAAGACCAAGAGCCGCGTGACCTACAAGGGTGCGCTGCAGGGTCAGGGAGCCCACACGGTCTGGATCGGCAACGTGCTGATCCGCAAGATCGCCGAGGGCATCGACACCTACGAGGAGAACCGCAACCTGGTTCTCACCGACGGCTGCCAGGCCGACTCGGTGCCGAACCTCGAGATCGAGACCGGCGAGATCGAGGGCGCCGGGCACGCCTCGGCAACCGGACGGTTCGACGACGAGCAGCTGTTCTACCTGCGCTCGCGCGGCATCGCCGAGGACGAGGCGCGCCGGCTCGTCGTCCACGGGTTCTTCAACGACCTGATCCGCAAGATCGACGTGCCCGACCTCCGGCAGCGACTGGAGTCGGTCGTCGAGGCCGAGCTCGCCAAGAACGTTCTCGCCGAGAACGTCGCGGGGGAGGCCTGATGGCGTTCGAGCTTGCCTGCTCGCTCGACGAGTTCCGCGAGGGCGAGGCGGTTGCCGCCGTCATCGGCGACCAGGAGATCGCCGTCGCCCACGACGGCGAGGAGTACTTCGCGGTCGAGGACATCTGCTCCCACGCCGCCGTCGCGCTGAGCGAGGGCGAGATCGAGGGGTGCACCCTCGAGTGCTGGCTGCACGGTTCGCGCTTCGACCTGCGCACCGGCAAGCCGACCGGGCTTCCGGCCACCGAGCCCGTGGCCACCTTCCCCGTCGAGGTACGCGGCACGGACGTGTACGTCGACGTCACCACCACCCTGAACGGAGTCACCCCGCAATGAACAGGGCTGCGCGCCAGCGCAGGACTGGTCATTGCAGGAACTCAGACACACGAACTCGACAGGAATGAGTAGCAGGAAATGAGCACCCTCGAGATCAAGGACCTCCACGTGTCGGTCACCACCGACGACGAGGACAAGGAGATCCTCAAGGGCGTCACGCTGACCATCAAGGACGGCGAGACCCACGCGATCATGGGCCCGAACGGGTCGGGCAAGTCGACCCTCGCCTACTCGATCGCGGGCCACCCGAAGTACACGATCACCTCCGGCACCGTGACCCTGGACGGTCAGGACGTGCTGGCGATGACCGTCGACCAGCGGGCGCGGGCCGGGCTCTTCCTGGCCATGCAGTACCCCGTCGAGGTGCCCGGCGTCTCGGTCGCGAACTTCCTGCGGACCGCCAAGACCGCCATCGACGGCGAGGCGCCGAAGCTGCGCACCTGGGTCAAGGACGTCAACGCGGCCCTGGAGGAGCTCAACCTCGATCCGACGTTCGCCCAGCGCTCCGTCAACGAGGGCTTCTCCGGCGGCGAGAAGAAGCGCCACGAGATCGCTCAGCTCGAGCTGCTGAACCCGAAGGTCGCGGTGCTCGACGAGACCGACTCCGGTCTCGACATCGACGCGCTGAAGATCGTCGCCGACGGGGTCAACCGCTTCCGCGGCCAGGAGGGCAAGGGTGTCCTGCTGATCACCCACTACACCCGGATCCTGCGCTACATCGAGCCCGACTACGTCCACGTGTTCGTGGCCGGCCGGATCGCCGAGCAGGGCGGCCCCGAGCTCGCCGAGCAGCTCGAGGCCGAGGGCTACGACAAGTACGTCAAGGCCGCGGCCGTATAACCAACGGACCCGAGAGGACCCGAGAGGAGAGGTGATGGAGGGACTGCTTCCCGACCTGGACGTCGTCCGCAAGGACTTCCCGATCCTGTCGCGCGCGCTCGCCGACGGACACCCGCTGGTCTATCTCGACTCGGCGAACACCTCGCAGAAGCCGCAGGTGGTCATCGACACCATGGTCGACCATCTCGAACGCCACAACGCCAACATCGCCCGCGCGATGCACCAGCTGGGCGCCGAGTCGACGGCGGCCTACGAGGACGCGCGCGACAAGGTGGCGGCGTTCCTCGGGGCGCCCGAACGCGACGAGGTGATCTTCCTCAAGAACGCGACCGAGGCGCTCAACCTCGCCGCGAACACCCTGGCCTGGCCGGGGGAGCGCCAGGTCGGGCCCGGCGACGAGGTCGTCATCACCGAGATGGAGCACCACTCCAACATCGTCCCGTGGCAGCTGCTGTGCGAGCGCACCGGCGCCACGCTGCGGTGGTTCGGCCTCACCGAGGACGGGCAGCTCGACCTGTCCGACGTCGACCGGCTCATCACCGAGCGGACCAAGGTCGTCTCGCTGGTGTGGGTGTCGAACATGCTCGGGACGATCAACCCCATCGGCGAGATCGCCCGGCGCGCCCACGAGGTGGGTGCGCTGGTGGTGGTCGACGCCTCCCAGGCGGCCCCGCAGCTGCCGATCGACCTGGCGTCGATGCCCGACGAGGAGCGCCCGGACCTGCTGGCGTTCACCGGCCACAAGGTGGTCGGGCCCACCGGCATCGGCGTGCTCTGGGGCCGGCGTGCGGTGCTCGACCAGCTGCCGCCGTTCCTCGGTGGGGGCGAGATGATCGAGACCGTCACGATGGAGGGGTCGACGTACGCGCCGATCCCGCACAAGTTCGAGGCCGGGACGCCGCCGATCGTCGAGGCGGTCGGACTCGGTGCCGCGGTCGACTACCTGTCCGTTCTCGGCATGGACAACGTCCACCGCCACGAGCAGACGATCACGGCGTACGCCCTGGAAGGGCTCGCCACGGTGCCGGGGCTGACCGTGCTCGGGCCGCTCGACGCGACGCAGCGGGGAGGCGCGATCTCCTTCGAGATCCCGGGCGTCCACCCGCACGACGTGGCGACGGTGCTCGACAGCCGCGGCATCGCCGTCCGGGCGGGTCACCACTGCGCCAAGCCGGCACACGCGCGCTTCGGCGTGCAGAGCTCGACCCGGATGTCGTCGTACCTCTACACGGCACCGGCGGAGATCGACGCGCTCGTCGAGGGCCTGGAATACACCCGCAGCTACTTCAAGTTGGACTGAGCGAGATGTCAACGGATCTGGATGCCCTGTACCAGGAGATCATCCTCGACCACTACAAGCACCCCCACCACCAGGGACTCCGCGAGCCCTTCGAGGCGGAGGTGCACCACGTCAACCCCACCTGCGGTGACGAGGTGACCCTGCGCGTGCATCTCACCGAGGGGCGGGTCGACGACGTGTCGTACGACGCGCTCGGCTGCTCGATCTCGCAGGCGTCGGCGTCGGTGCTCACCGACCTGGTGATCGGCAAGCCGGTCGACGACGCGATGCGCATCCACGACGAGTTCCTCGCCCTGATGCAGGGCAAGGGTCAGGTCGAACCCGATGAGGAGGTGCTCGAGGACGGCATCGCCTTCGCGGGCGTCGCCAAGTTCCCCGCCCGCATCAAGTGCGCCCTGCTGTCCTGGATGGCTTGGAAGGACGCGACACTCTCGGCGGTTGAGCCCGTCGAGACCAAGGAGGAGTCCCAGTGACCACGAACCCTGTCGACCACGGCGACCTGCCCGAGGTGCCCCAGGCAGCCGGCGGCGCCGGCACGACGACCATCGAGGACGTCACCGAGGCGATGAAGGACGTCGTCGACCCCGAGCTCGGGATCAACGTCGTCGACCTGGGCCTGGTGTACGGCGTCCACGTGGACGAGGACACCAACGCGGTGATCGACATGACGCTCACCTCGGCCGCGTGCCCGCTGACCGACGTCATCGAGGACCAGACCAACTCCGCCCTCGAGGGCATGGTCAACGACGTCCTGATCAACTGGGTCTGGATGCCCCCGTGGGGTCCGGACAAGATCACCGACGACGGCCGCGAGCAGCTGCGTGCCCTGGGCTTCAACGTCTGAGTGAAGAGGTTCAGACCCGCCGGAGCCGAATCGGCCGCGGCCCGGCTCGTCCGGGATTGATCTTCGCCGCATGAGCGACCTCTCGGGGCCCTACGCCGGGCAGCAGCCGCCGCTGCCGCCATCGTCGCCGACTCCGGAGGAGCCTCGCTCCTCCGACATTCCGTCCTGGGTCCTGTTCCTCGCCGCGATGGTCGCGATCTCGCTGATCGGACTGGTCTTCAGCGTCGTCACCGATCAGGGCGGGGACGACGACTCGCCCGCTGCCGGGACGCCGTCGAGCGCGACGTTCCCGGGGCACTGGGACAAGCGCATCGCGCCGTACGCGCGGATCGCCGCCCACGAGCGCGGCCTGTCGTTCCGGCATCCCGTGCCCGTCCGGTTCCTCGCGCCCAAGGCCTTCGCGAAGACGGTCACGCAGGACTCCGACGACCTGAGCAAGGACGACCGCGCCGAGATCGCGAACTCCACCGGCCTGCTGCGGGCGTTCGGGCTGATCAGCGGGAACGTCGACCTCTTCAAGTCCGTCAACCGGTTCAGCGGCGGCGGGGTGCTCGCGTACTACTCCTACGAGGACCAGCGGATCACCGTCCGCGGTCACGTGGTCACTCCGGCCATGAAGTCGACCCTGGTGCACGAGCTCACGCACGTGCTCCAGGACCAGCACTTCCACATCGGCGACCGGATGAAGCAGCTCCGCAAGGACGGCAAGGACACCGCGTCCTCCGTGCTCGACGCGATCATCGAGGGCGACGCCCGGCGGGTACAGACCCGGTACCGCGACTCGCTGACCACCCAGCAGCGGGCCGCCCTGGACGCGGCCCAGCGGAAGGAGAGCGCGGCGGGGCAACACCGGATCAGCGACGTCCCGCCTGCCCTCGTCTCGATCCTGACCTCGCCGTACACGCTGGGCGAGGCGCTCACCGAGACGATCGCGGCGAACGGTGGCAACGCGGCGGTGGACCGTTTGTTCCGGCACCCGCCGACGCACGAGACCGTGCTGCTCGACCCGTACCGCGTGCTGTCCCACCAGACGGGCGCCCGGCACGTCGCCGTGCCGGCTCTCGGTCAGGGCGAGAAGAAGTTCGACTCCGGAGAGCTCGGCGTCGTCACCTGGTACTTCATGCTGGGCGAGCGGCTCCCGCTCACCGATGCGCTCGCGGCGGCTGACGGCTGGGGCGGCGACGCCTACGTCGGCTACCACCGCCACGGCACGTCGTGCGTCCGCGCGTCCTTCGTCGGGCGGACGCCGACCGACACCACCCGGATGTACACCGACCTCCAGCGGTGGATCGCCGACGGATCCACGACGACCGCGTCGGTGACCCGCGACGGCTCGGCGCTGCGCTTCCAGACCTGCGACCCGGGCACCGGTGCCGCCGCCGGGACGGACACCACCGAGCAGGCGATGGAGCTCGTCGCCACCCGCGCCGGCATCGCGATCGGCATCTCCAAGTCGGGTGTGCCGGCCGGCGCGGCTCACTGCATCGCCGGCCGTCTGATCCAGGACTACCCGGTCAGCGACCTGGTCGACCCGTCGTTCGGTGCGAACGACCCGACGGTCCAGGCCCACCTCCAGCAGATCGCCGTCGAGTGCCGCTGAGCCGTCACCTAATCTCGACACATGAGCGACGACGCCCCCCGCATCCCCGACGACTCCCTCGACCTGGGCAACGGCCGGATGCCGCTGCTCGGGTTCGGCACCTGGCAGATCAAGGGCGGCGTCGCGACGCGCGCCGTGTCCGCGGCGCTCGACGCGGGCTACCGCCACCTCGACACCGCGCTGGTCTACGGGAACGAGGCCCAGGTCGGACAGGCGCTCGCCGACAGTGGCGTCGCCCGGGAGGACGTGTTCGTCACCACGAAGTGCCCGCCCGACCGGGCGGGATCGGGGCTCGACACCGTCCGCGAGAGCCTCGAGCGGCTGCAGACCGACTACCTCGACCTGTGGCTCATCCACTGGCCGGGTGAGGGGTCGGCCAACAGCGACCTCTGGGGCGAGTTCGTCGAGGCGCGCGAGGCCGGATTGGTCAGGGACATCGGCGTCAGCAACTTCGACGGGGCGCTCCTGGACGAGGTCACCAAGGCCACGGGAGTGACACCGGCCGTGAACCAGATCGAGTGGAGCCCGCTGCTCTTCGACGCCGAGGTCGTCGCCGACCACCGCGCCCGTGGCATCGTGCTCGAGGGCTACAGCGCTCTGCGCGGTGGCACCCTGGAGCACCCCGCGATCGTGTCGATCGCCGAGCGCTTGGGTCGTACGCCGGCCCAGGTGATCATCCGCTGGCACCTCCAGCACGAGTTCGTGGTGATCCCGAAGTCGGTCGACCCGGAGCGCATCCGCTCCAACGCCGACGTCGCCGGCTTCAGCCTGACCGACGACGACGTGGCGACCCTGGACGCGCTGGGCGGCTGAGCAGAATCTCGCGGGCGCGGACGCCGGCGGGCTGGGAGACTTCGGCCATGCAGCTCGAGCAGCATCTGGCCGGCGTACGTCGGGCGGTGGAGGCGTTCACCGGGTCCGCGACGACGGCCGGGCTCGGGGCCGACGTACCGACGACTCCGGACTGGGACGTACGCCGCCTCCTCGCCCACCAGGGGCTCGTCCACCGCTGGGCGACCGGGCACGTGCTCGGCGACCAGGTCGACCCGGACGCGGTCGAGCAGGAGGGCCTGGAATCGGCCGACCCGGTGGCCTGGCTTCGCCGAGGGTGCGGACACATTGCTCACCGCGATCGAGTCGGCCCCGGACGACCTGGAGGCCATGGTGTTCCTCGCCGACGCCCCGGCGCCGAAGCGCTTCTGGGCCAGGCGCCAGTGCCACGAGACCACCATCCATGCCGTCGACGCGTTGTCGGCCGTCCTCGGCCGCTACCCGAAGGCGGAGGACACCTGGATCGAAAGCCGGGTGGCTCTCGACGGGATCGACGAGCTGCTGACCGGCTTCCTCCCGCGACCTCACTCACGGCTCCGGGCCGAGGACCCGATGACGATCGCCGTGCTCCCGGAGGACGCCGACTCACGCTGGCTGGTCGCGATCAGCGAGCAACCGCCGGTGACGGCGCGCGGACTCGGCGACGAGGAGGCCGACGTGGTGCTGCGCGGCTCCGCGGTGGCGCTCTACCTCACACTCTGGAACCGCAGCGACGAGGTCAGTGACGAACGGTTCGAGCTGTGGGCCGAGAGCGTCCGGGTCTCCTGGTCCTGAGTCGATGAACGAGGTTCTCGTCCCGGCGGACCGGGTCGCCCGCTGGGTGGTGAACTTCGGGACCCGGCACGGCGACACCACGCTCGCGGTCGCCGACGGCTCCCTGAGCGGGCGAGCAACCGACGGCTCGACGTTCGTGGCCCGGCTGCCGTTCGAGACGACGTACGCCGGGCCCGCCGACGCCGATGCGTTCGCCGCAGCGGTCGTGGCGCCCGACCGCTGGGGGGTGCTGCTGGTCCGCAAGGGCGGGTTCGCGATCGCTCGACTGGAGAGAACCGCCCTCGTCGAGCACAAGATCGGGCAGCGACACGTCCAGGGCCGCACCAAGGCCGGGGGCCAGAGCCAGCAGCGGTTCGCCCGGCGCCGCGACAACCAGGCCCGTCAGGCCTACGAGGCCGCTGCCGAGCACGCGGTGCGCATCCTGGGCCAGGCCGCGCTGCCGGTGGTGACCGGCGGTGACCACGCTGCGGTCGACGAGGTGCTCGCCGACCCACGCCTTCGGCGCCTGGTCGCGACAGGACCCTGGCTGGCCATTCCCGACCCGCGCCGGGCCGTGCTCGATGCCGCGATCGCGGACGCCCGGTCGGTGCGCTTCGATGTGGTGAACGCCTGACCGACCGGTGCCGTGGGTCAGGCCGTCCCTCAGGCAGCTCGGGGGAGGCGCGGGTGCCGGTGTGGTCGCACGACCACGTCCCACCGCCGCGTCCGGAGGCTAGGAAGGGTCGCGGGGCGTTCACCCCGGGTGGCCGGCTTTCCGTCGCCCGCTACGCGGCCACCGGCAGGCACACTGTCGGCACGACGACGGCCGGCTCGATCAGTCGGGAAGGAGCGATGTGATGAGCGAAGCGTTCTACTCGCACGCGAAGCTCTACGACCTCATGTTTCCCAGCGGCGGACCCGCAGCGGATTTCTACCGGGCCGAGGCCGCCCGGCCGGGCGGACGCGTCCTGGAGCTCGGGTGCGGCACCGGGCACAAGCTGATCCCCATCGCGTCCGACGGGCATCCGTGCGTCGGCCTGGACTTCTCATCGGACATGCTGGCCGAGGCTCGCCACAAGGCGGACGAGCGCGGGGTAGCGGTGGAGTGGGTGCGCGGCGACATGCGGGACTTCGACGTGGGCCGCACCTTCGACTTCGTGTTCATCGCGGCCAACTCTCTGCTGCACCTCCACGACGCCAAGGACCTGGTGAGCTGCTTCCGATCGGTCCGGCAACACCTGGCACCGGGCGCGCGCTTTGCCTTCGACGTCTTCAACCCGAGCCTGCGCCTCCTGGCCGAAGCCGTCGGCGTACGGCGCACGCGGGAGTCGTTGTCGTTCACCGATCCCGACCGTGGCGACGTGAGCGTCGATGTCGTTGAGACCTACGACGCGCGGGCGCAGGTGACCCGCGGGACGTGGCACCTCTCGACTGACTCAGAGCCCGACTTCATCGTCCTGCCGCTGGAGATCAGGAGCATCTTCCCGCAAGAGCTGCCGCTGCTCCTCTCGCTCGGCGGACTACGGCTCATCGATCGCTTCGGTGACTGGTCGGGTCGATCGTTCACCGGCGCTGATCCGCTCCAGCTCTGCATCTGCGAGTCCGCCTGATCCGAGCCGAGAGATCGATGGCAGTAAGGGGCTGGTCCGTCACGCACTCCTGCCGCTGTCCGGGCTCACGCTCATGCCGATGAGCGGTCGGGTCAGGTCGCCACCTTGAGCGAGCTGACAACCATGGTTGCTGTCACTCGACCCCCCGCCACGACGGTGAGGATCCAATCACCGCCGACCGGGGCAGACGCGACCCAGGCATGCGCCGGGTAGGTGTGTTGGCCGTCGAGAGACTCGTACCTGATCGGAGCATCTGCTGCGTGAGAGGCGATCCGGCCGGGCGAACGGATGCTCCGTACCAGTTCTGAGGCATGCCGCAACCAATGCTGATCGAGCCACCATCTCCCGGGACTGTGTATCGCGGCGCACGTTCGGGGTCCTCCCCGCACCACGCGGCCGGGTCTCCGGGCAGCCAGCCAGGTGGGACCGAGAACGAGCCGGCGCCGAAGGAGACCGTTTGCCAAGAGTCGGGAACGACGTCTGCGGGGGCGGTCGTCGTCGGGCGGCGGGACGACCCGCACGACGCAAGTAGCAGGAGGCCGCCGATCAAGGGCAGCACTCGAGTCACAGTCGACGACAGCCTGACTCAGGACGGCTTGGACGCCGCGCGGGTCACAGCAGTTCCCGCCAATCGGCCGCTCATGCCGCTGTCCGGGCGTCCGCTCATGCCGATGAGCCCTTGCCGTGGGGCTTGTTCGACGTGAAGGTTGCAGCTATGGAAGCCCCCGAGTCCGCCGACGTTGGACCTCCCGCTCCGACCACCATGGGCAGCAGGTGGGCTCGCACTGGTTGGGGCCGCACGGTTCTCGTCGCGGTAGGAGTGCTCGTGGTGTGTGAGATCGTCGCGCTCGCTGGTGGCAACTCATCGGCGCTCAACCTGGTCGCGCTCTTGAGCTTCATCGTCAGTGTGTTCACGCTCTGGTTTGGGGCGCTCATTGAGGCTCTGCGTGCCCCTGACTGGCTCTGGGCTAGGGCGAGCCAAAGCAAGCCCTTGTTCGTGGTGCTCATCGTGCTTCTGGTGGTCCTTGGCTCGGCGCTGTATCTGAGCATCGCTCGTCCAGCGCTGTGCCGAGCGACCCAGGGAGCGCCGCACCGGAGTTAGTGGAACGCTCTCACATGCCGCTGTCCGTGCGTCCGCTCATGCCGATGAGCGAGCGTATGCGGTTGCTCAAATAGCGGGTCGCGGTCCGGTTGCGTGCCCGCAGTCATCCGAGACGGCGGAGCGCTCTTTCAACGGCCACCTCAACTCGGTGGGTCATCCCGACTGTGTCGACCGGACGCCGTCCAGCGACTTGCCGGCTCATCCACTTCGGGACGCTGTCGTCATAGTGGAGCAAGGCATACAGGTCCCACCATGGATCCAAAGTGACCCCGGCGATCGACTCATAAAGCGCCAGCAGGTGGTCCGACCAATCCGGTGAATACAGCGCCGCCAAGTATCGCCGACAGTGCCCGACGTCGACTGCGCGTGACCCCCGGTGGACGCCGTTCCAGTCAATGAGCCCTGTGACGATGCGCCGGGACCAGAGCAGGTTGACCGGCAGGAAGTCACCGTGCAGAAAGACGGGAGCATCCCGTGGCGGGCGCGCCGCCATGACGCCAAACGCCGTCTCCCACACCTCCGGCCTGTGTGCGCCGACCGGCACGCGGAATCCCTCTTGCGGAGCGATCCAAGAGTCTGCCCAAGGTCGGAATGTCTTCGCGGGAAGATCGAGGCTGTGCACCCATGCAGCGGTCTCTACGATCCTCCTCATCCACGGCTCAGGTTGCTTGGGATCAAGGTCAACGTGCCCCGGCAACCGTGTCATCAGCAGCGAGGGCGCTCCTCCCGTCTCATTGCCAGCCACATCCGCACCCAGTAGGCGCGGGACCGGGAGACCGCTCTGGGACACCACCCCGAGATTTGTGATCTCCCTCCGGAGACTCTTGTCCAGGCCGAGCCCGCCTGGGTACTGCCTGAGGACGACGAACGTTCGCACCCCACCTCGTTCGACAGTGACTCGATGCACGGCGGAGGAGACGCCGCCGCTCAACCGGCGGTAGCCGACGACGCGACTGCCCTGGCCCATCGACGCCGACACCCAGGCGAGAGATTCGACGGAGGGCCGACGCTGCCGGAACCCGCCATCCCTCCAGTCGCCGTTGCCCATGAGCGGCGAGCCTATTCGTCACACGCTGGGCTACGAGCGTTCCTGGGACGGCGCGAGCGGCAAGTCGTCCGCTCATGGCGCTGTCCGGGCGTCCGATCATGCCGATGAGTGGACGCCCACGGCGACCGTGGCTGTGACCCCCGGGCGGCAGCCGCTGACGCCTGATGCCCCGGTGCCCGGTGTCCCGCGAGCGCCGAGGCATCGTCACACCTCCAAAGCGGGCCATCGTCTGACACATGACGATGCCCCCTCCGATCGTCGGGTGGAGGGGGCATTGAAGGAGACACGGACTGCCAGGCCCGGTCCGGTCAGGCAGCGGCGGCGAGGCTGCCGGCGTCGGTCTGCTCGGGCTCCCTCGCTGGGCTGGTGACGAGGAGGTGGGCCCAACGGTCGTCGTTGAAGACGAACCACTCCTGAATCAGGCTCGAGTTGGCGTTGTTGTTCATGGTCGTCTCCTTCTGTGTGGAAGTTCTGTGTGGTTCCTTTTCGGAATGTGGTTCTACTGTCCCCGGCCATGGCCTCGGCGTCTGTCACGTCGCTGACATTCGAACGCACTCACATGCCTGCGGGCTCAGGCCGTACTCACATGCCGATGAGCGGACGCTCGTCGGCAAGCTGCTTGGATCTCCTGTACCGGCGGCATCGTGCGGCGTTCCGGCGGAGGCAGTGCCAAAATGCCGCCATGGTTCAGCAGCTGATCCTTATCGGCGGATCGGCCGGTACGGGCAAGACGTCGCTGGCGCGCGCACTGGCGCGCGACCTTGATCTGGTTGGCTGCAGCTCGACACGATATGGCTCACGATATGGCGGCAGTTGTCGGCGATCATCGGCGTTAGCCTGCTCGATGTACCTGCCGCGATTGCCGACCCAGCGCGCTCCGATGAGGACGTGATCGCCTACTTTGTCGCCGCATCGGAGATCATCTGCCGGTGCTTCCGGACGTCTTTGCCTTCGAACTGAGGCGAGGCCAGTGCTGGTTGCGGGCGGAGCGTGGTTGCTGCCGGCTTTCGTCGCGAGCTTGACGTTGCCCGATACCGACATTCTCTCGGTCTTCCTCCACCATGCGGACCCGGCCAGCGTGGCGGCCGCGTTGGCCCCTCGTCTCGAGGGCCGCCCTCCGACCGAACGTCACCGTCTGGGGGACCGCAGAATCTGGCTGTGCGGAGAATGGATCTGCGAGCAGGCGCGTGCCCACAAGTTGTCCGTAGTGGATTCACTTCCGTTCGAGGATCTGACACACCGCGTCCGCGAAACCTTGCGTTGAGGGCTCGCCGAGCCTTGCAGACAGCCAGCGTTCCGGATGCTTCCTGTCCGAGGTGTAGCTCGATGGCGTACCGCGGTTCGGGATCATCCGAGTGGCCTGACGAGAATCCTGATCTCGTCCTTCCGGGCGCCCGCTAACAGGGCCCCGAGAGCGATTCCTCATCCTGTTGGCCCAGCGGCGATCACGCCAGCAGCTCTGCAGCTGTCGGTGTTCTCCCCCAGCGGATGCCGTCCTCAAGACCGAGGTCGAGGATTGCCCTGCGAAGAGCGTTTCCGCCGCCTCGCCTGGCGCAGCGACGCACCCACATGCTGCTGTCCGGGCGCACGCACATGCCGACGAGCGAATGTCCGATCGGGGAGATCGGCGTCAGACTCGGCGACGGTTCCTCACGAGATAGGCAACGATCAACGCCGCCGGGAAGAACACCAGACTGAACAGGAAGAAAAGGATGAAGCTGTGGCCTTTACGGGCAGCGACCCTGGCCGGCCAAAATGCGATTGTCACCCATACGATCACCCAGACGATCGTCCAGAACGGGCCATGAAACATTCCTGGTCTCCTTCACGTCGCCCAAGACCATCCAGAGCGCTCATCACTCGCCGAGGTGTCGGACGACGCGCAGTGCGTGGCAGCGTAACCCATGCTGTGTGTGGCGATGCCCCGCAACACGGCCGACAAGACATCGTCGGGCTCCATTCCACGGGCCGCAGCCTGCCAGTTGAACGCGCTGACACGCGCTCTCCAGCTCATTCACATGCCGATGAGCGGTCGTGCGGGGACGACCGTGCTTTGCTGATCAGGAATCCGTGCCCGAGGTCGGCCTCATCCCAAGTCGATGCCGGCGCGCTCGAGCTGGACCTCGGTACGCAACCGCTCACCCTCCCGGTCGAGATCGTCGTTCATTGCGTCCAAGTCCGTATCGACGCCGAGTGCGCGGCAGGCGTCCATCAGAGCATCGTCGTACGCCGCCAGGATGGCGCGGCGCTGCACCATGGGCATGCCCTCAGCCCGCGCCAGCGCCCGCGCGCGGATGCGGCGCAGGTCGGCACTGATCCTCTCGATCGGCATTCCCAGCGGCGTGGGCGGTGGCGGAGGCAAGATGCGGAACAGGCGTCCCGCCGCGACCGCCCAGGCGACGAACCTTGGTCCGTTGAAAACGCACCAGACCACGGCAACCACACCCAGTGTGATCAGCCCCAGCATCAGCACGCCGCGGAGCACGCTTTGAAGGTAATCCCACGGTATTGAGTCAGCAAGAGGTCGCCGACCAGGTGCCGGACTGGCAGAACAAGACCAGCCAGTCTCGTTTGAGGCCGGGACTTCTGGCAGCCATCACGTCCTTCAGGAAGCTTGCGCTCACGCACTCACATGCCGCATGCCGATTGAACGGAGGTGCCAGTGATGGTCGCCATTGACTGAGCACCAGGCGCGATTCGCCTCATGCCGTCCCCGAACATCCGCTCATGCCGCTGTCAGGGCGACCGCTCTGCTCACGAACGGTGTTCAGTCGTCGAGCTGGAAGCCCGACGCCTCGGCCTTCCGGATGGGCGATCGAGAGGGAACGCCGTCTGAGGCCTCGGCGCTCACGCAGCGTCAGTCGGGGATCGGCAGCGGTCGACCGGGCACCGGACTGGCCACCACGATCGACGACACGGTCTGGCCGTGGACGAGGAACCGGTCCAGCACCTCCTCGAGCCCGGCCACCGTCGCTGCGTGCAGCTTGATCAGGAAGCAGTCCTCGCCGGTGATCCGGTGGCACTCGCTGACCTGCTCGGTCGCCACCGCGAGCTCCGCGATGCGGCCCAGCTGGCCCGGCGCCGGCCGCAGCCGGACGAACGCCGTGACCGCGAGTCCCAGCGCTGCGGGGTCCACCTCCATCCGGAAGCCGGTGATCACGCCGGCCCGCTGGAGTCGCTGGACCCGCTCGCTGACCGCCGGCGCCGACAGGCCGACCCGGCGGCCGAGCTCGGACATCGAGAGCCGTGGGTCGGCGTGCAGCTCGCGCAGGAGGCGACGGTTGGTCTCGTCGAGCTGTTCATGGAGTTGCAGGTCAGTCATCGTTTCCACCTTCGATTCCCAAGAGAAACACGCCAACTGCCTGTGTTCAACCCTTCAGATCGAGTCGCAGGCTTTCGAAGATGGACACATGTCCATCGACGTCTCGGATCCCGTCTCACCCGCCACCCGGCCGGACCGCGCCAGCTCTTCTGCCCTGGGCGCCGTGGTGCTCGGCGCCGGCTTCCACTATCTGGGCCCGTCGTTCGCGGTCCTGCTGTTCGTCCACGTCGACGCGCTCGGGGTCGCCTGGCTCCGGCTCGCCTCGGCCGCCGTCGTGTTCGCAGTCTGGCGCCGCCCGTGGACGGTGCTGCGAGCGGCGCCCACCGCCGACCGGCGCGTCATGGTCGCCCTCGGCGTGGTCCTGGCCGGCATGAACGCGGCGTTCTACCTGGCCCTCGACCGCGGCCCGCTCGCCACGGTCGCCAGCATCGAGTTCCTCGGGGTGATTGCCCTCGCGGCGTACGGCGCACGCTCGCGACGCAACGCCGTGGCGCTGGCGCTCGTCTGCGGAGGAGTCGCCCTGCTCACCCAGGTCAGCCTGGCGGGGAGTCCCGCCGGCCTCGCCTGGGCCGCCGCCAACTGCGTCGGCTTCGTCCTGTACGTCGTGCTCGGGCACCGCATCTCCGGCCCGGGCGGGGTCGACCGCCTCGCCGTCGCGGTGGTGATCGCGGCGGTGGTCGCCACGCCGTTCGGGGTCGTCCAGGCTCTGCCCGCCTTTACCGACCCGGCGTGGCTGGCGTGGGGTGTGGGGGTGGGAATCTGCTCCACGGTGATCCCGTACGTCGCCGACCAGTGGGCGATGGCCCGGCTGCCGCGCGCCAGCTACGCCCTGATGCTGGCGCTGCTGCCGGTGACCGCCACCGTGTGCGGGCTCCTCGTCCTCGGCCAGGTCCCGGGCGCGGTCGAGCTCGCGGGCATCGCACTGGTCGGAGCCGCGGTCGCCCTCCACCGCCCGGCGCAGGCCGGTTCATGAGGAGGTCGTGATGCGCTACACGCACGTCGGCAGCAGCGGCCTCGAGGTCTCGAGGCTGGTGCTGGGGATGATGAGCTTCGGCGACCATTCCCAGCGCGCCTGGCACCTCGACGCCGACGCGGCACGCCCGCTGGTACGCCGGGCCGCCGAGGCCGGCGTCACGGCGTACGACACCGCCGACGTGTACGACCGTGGGGTGAGCGAGCAGGTGACCGGGCAGCTGCTGCGCGAGGTGTTCGCTCGCCGGGAGGAGTACGTGCTGGCGACCAAGGTGTACTACCCGATGTCCGACGCCCCGGGCGACGGCGGCCTCTCGCGGCGCCATGTGCTGGCCTCGATCGACGCGTCGCTGCGGCGACTCGGCACGGACCACGTCGACGTCTACTACGTCCACCGCTGGGACTACGAGACGCCGATCGAGGAGACGATGGAGGCGCTCGACTCGGTCGTGCGCGCCGGAAAGGCGCGCTACCTCGGGGCGTCGAGCATGTACGCCTGGCAGTTCGCCCAGGCCCAGCACGTCGCCGAGCGGAACGGATGGCACCGGTTCGTCGCGATGCAGAACCACTACCACCTCGCCTACCGCGAGGAGGAGCGCGAGATGGTGCCGCTGTGCCTCGACCAAGGGGTCGGCGTGCTTCCGTACAGCCCGTTGGCGCGCGGTCTGCTGACCGGGAGCCGCACGGCGCGGGGGCGGCGGCAGCACCACCAGGTCCGGGAACGACCCGGCCGCGGGCCAGCTCTACTCCGACGCCGACTTCGACGTGGTCGACGCACTCGTCGACGTGGCCGCTGACCTGGGCCGGCCACCCGCCCAGGTGGCCCTGGCCTGGCTCCTCGGCCGGCCGGGCGTCACCGCGCCGGTCGTGGGTGTCACCCGGGCCGCACATCTCGAGGACGCACTCTCCTCGCTCGACCTCGACCTCGACCCGGACGTGTGCGCGCGGCTCGAGGCGCCGTACCAGCCGCACGCCGTGGCCGGGCCGGAGTGAACGTCCCAGGGTGACCTCCCCGCGGGCACGGAGCGGGTCGGTCTACCTCGAACACCCGCAACCACCGAACCGATCGAGCTCCCGGCGCATCGGACAGATGTGGCTCTCTCGGACGACGCACGGTGAAGGGGAGGCGCACCATGTCCACGACGGTCGACCACGCTCCCCTCAGGACGCGCTCCGCAGGCGACACGATCTGGGTGTACCGGCCCGAGCTGGACGGCCTGCGCACGCTCGCCGTCTTCCTGGTGCTGCTGTACCACTCGGCGGTGGCGGCGTTCGGCGGCGGCTTCATCGGAGTCGACGTGTTCTTCGTGCTGTCGGGGTTCCTGGTGTCGTCGATCCTGCTCGACGAGGCCTGGTCCCGCGGAACCATCGACCTGCCCCGGTTCCTGGCCCGCCGTGTACGCCGGCTGCTCCCGGCGGCCGTGATGGTGGTCGTCGCGACGTCGGTGATCTCGGTGCTGACCTCGACCGTGATCAGACGCCTGCCCTGGGTCGGCGATGCCCAGTCGGCCCTGCTGTACGTGTCCAACTGGCGTTTCCTGTTCGAGTCCCGGGACTACTTCGGTGCGGACATCGACAAGTCGCCCTTCCAGCACTTCTGGTCGCTCTCGGTGGAGGAGCAGTTCTACTTCGTCTTCCCGCTGCTGCTGCTGGTGGTGGCGTGCGCGGGGCGGCACCGTCCGCCGCGTGCTCGAGCACTGGCCGTCGTGGTCGCCGTACTCGTCGTCGGGTCCCTCGCGTCGCAGCTGTACTGGGCGATGCACGACCCCGAGCGTGCGTACTACGCCACCGACGCCCGGATCTACCAACTGCTCGCCGGTGTTCTCGGTGCGCTCGTGTGGCGCCGCTCGGCCGGCCGTGACGTCGGCGACCTCCGGTCCGGCTCCGCCATCCGACGCCCAGGCAGCACGCTGGCCCTCCTCGGGGTGCTGGTGCTGGTCGCCACGCCTGTCGTCTCGGTGTCCGCCAGCGTGCGCGGGCTGCTCGCCACCAGCCGTGGCACTACCGCTGATCCTCGCGGTGATGAGCGGGGTCGATCCCGTGGCGCGCTGGCTGCTCACGCGGCCGGTCGTCACGTACCTCGGCCGCATCTCGTACGGGATCTATCTCTGGCACTGGCCCGTCGTGCTGACCCTGCACCAGATCTTCCGGAGCGGCCCGATGGTCATCGCCACGATGACGGCGGCGATCTCGACCGGACTGGCCGCCGTCTCGTTCGAGGTGTTCGAGCAGCCGATCCGGCGCTCTCGTCGACTCGCGCCGCTGAAGCTGCCGACCGTCGTGGTCGGAGTCGGCCTGTCGGCGTTGCTGGCGGTCACCGTGGTTCCGCGCATCCTCGGGAGCGAGGCGTCGCCGGCCATCGCGGCCCACCAGCGGAACAGCGCCCACACCGTCCTGCCGACCGGACCGGTGCCCGCCGGCCTGCACTGGAGGGCGTTGGGAGAGGAGAAGGGCCTCGACGACACGTGGTGCACACGCCAGGACACGCAGAGCTGCCTTCTCCATCGCGGCAACGGGCCTCGCGTGCTGCTGGTGGGGGACTCCCACAGCAAGGTGCTGGGCGAAGCCTTCCTCGACCTGGCGAAGAAGCAGGACTTCACGCTCTACGGCTCGGTGGTGGGGAGCTGTTCCTGGTTCCCGCACACCACCGCCACCCGGCACACGGAGACCGAGAACCGGGACTGTCACGCCGCCCGCGACGACCTGTTTCCGGACGTCGTGCACGACTTGGACATCGACGTCGTGGTGCTCACGCAGCTGCCCCGCAGCCGCCTGGTCTCGGACCGGGACTCGGGGTTGGCCTTCCCCCAGCTGGCCTCGCGCGCCGTCCGAGAGGTGACCGGCGACATCGAGTCCGCGGGAGCCCGGACCGTCATCGTCAGGAGCATGCTGACGACCTCGATCAGCTCACTGAGCTGTCTCTCCGCGGCCCGCGACCAGAGCGAATGCGAGGAGGTTCAGTCCGAGAAGCTCGAGCCGCTCGACTCCTACTACCTCACGGCCGCGGCCGACGACCCCGACGTGTCGACGATCGACGTCAACCGGGTGATGTGTCCTGGGTTCCCGCTGTGCGCGGCCCTCCTGGACGGACAGCCGGTCTGGCGCGACCGGCGGCACTACCTTCCCAGCACGCTGGTGGCCCATGACCAGCAGATCTGGCAGCTTCTCCGGGGCACGGGCTACTTCCCTCGCCGCTGACGAGAGGCCACGGATCGGCGGAGACGTCAGCCGCGCAGGTGCTCGCCGAAGGCGATCGGCTCGCGGGTGAAGAGGTACGTCGCCCAGTTCAGCTTGGTCACCGAGCCGCCGGCGTCGCGGGTGACCCGGAGGGTCTCGCCCCGCTCGCGGCCGGAGACGTCGCGGTAGACGTCGTCGGACACCCGCTCGAAGCGCGACGCCGTGAACTTCTCCGCGCCGGGCTTGTCGATCCGTGCCCGCAGCTCGCCCTGCTCCACCCAGAACACGAAGGGCTGGCCCTCGGAGAACCACCGACCGAGGATCGGGCGCAGCTCGTCGGGCACGGAGGTACCCGGCTGCCAGGGGTCGGCGTCGACCGGGTCGTGCTCGACGACGTGGTCGGCCAGCTCGATGGCGAAGGCGTCCGGCGGCGGGGGAGCGGTGTTGTTCATCAGCACGATGCCGCCGGTGCCGGACTCGCGGTCGGTGAACACCCCGGTGATGTGCCCGGGCATGCCGCCGGTGTGGCCGACGTACGTGCGACCGGTCGGGGTCCGGATGAGGAACAGGCCGAGGCCCATCGCGGCGTTCCAGCTGTCCGTGGTCAGCAGGATCTGCGGCTGGCACATCTCCTCGATCGTGTCCGCCGAGAGCAGGTCGCCCGGGTCGGCGACGAACGCGGACCACTTCGCCAGGTCGCCGGCCGTGCTGGCGAGACCGCCACACGGGGCGAGTCCCTTGAGGTCCATCACCGGCTCCGGGCGCGGCACGTCGTCGTACGGCGGGACGTAGTAGCCGGTCACGTGGGGGCCGTCGTCGAAGCCGTTGCTCGTCCGCCGCATCTCGAGCGGCTGGAGCAAGCGGGTGCGCAGCGACTCCTCCCACGACCGCCCGTCGAGCTCCTCGATCAGCTGGCCGAGCATCGCGAAGACGACGTTCGAGTAGTGCCAGTGCTGGTGCGGCCTGAGCACCCGCTCGACGTCGTCGAAGTCGCGTCGCAGCTCCTTGGCGGTGGGGTTCTCGAGGGTCTCCCAGACATCGCCGAGAGGCTCGCGGGCCATGCCCGAGACGTGGGCGAGGCACTGCCGGATCGTGATCGGGTGGGACACCTCGGGGACGTGGTCGCCGAGGAGGTCGTCGAGCGACAGCCGGCCCTCGTCGCGCAGCTGCATGACCATCACCGCGATGAAGGTCTTGGTGTTGGAGGCGATCAGATACTGGTCGTCGGGGCCGGGCGCCCGCTCGCCCGCGAGGTCGGCCCGCCCGATGCCCTCGCCCCAGAGCTGCTCGCCTCCGCGGCACACCGCGGCGTACAGGCCTGGCACGCGCCCGTCGCGCTGCTTCTGGAGCGCGATGCGGTGCAGGGATCGGGTGGTGGTGTCGAGGAGCGCCGGCATGTCGCGCACGCTACCGGGCCCTCACGGGTCGAGGTGGAGCTCCCTGCGGCGGATCGTCCAGCGCTCGTTGATGCCGTGGAGCTCGTCGAGGATGAACCGCATGAAGTCGCGCGAGACCGTCAGCCGACGGTGGGACGGGTCGTCGGGACCCAGGTCGTCGATGCCGCGCTCGAGGGCGGCGATCATCGGGGAGTAGATGGTGTCGGCCTGCAGCAGGGTGTCGTGCCAGGCCTCGTCGTCGACCACGAAGACGTCGCGGCGAGACCCGCGTTCTCGCTCCCGGCGCACCATGCCGACGCCGTCGAGGTACTTGACCGCCCCGGAGACCGCGGCCGGGCTCACCCCGAGGGCCTCGCTGATCTCGGCGGCCGTCATCCGGCCGTCGTCGTCGACCAGGACCGCGGCGAAGATCCGCGACGGCAGGCGGGCCAGGCCGGCGGAGGTGAGTGCGCCGCCGAGCCGCTCCACGAAGTCCGCACGCTGCTCGGGGGTCGACACACGCTCAGCCTATATCTATTTCACAAACTACTGAAGCAAGTGTACGTTGAAATCGTGGACGAAGCGGTCATCGAGATCTCCCGGCTCACCAAGAACTTCGGCTCGACCCGGGCCCTGGACGAGCTCGACCTCACCGTCTCCCGGGGTGAGGTCCACGGCTTCCTGGGCCCGAACGGCGCGGGCAAGTCGACGACGATCCGGGTGCTGCTGGGCCTGCTGCGCAAGGACGCCGGCGACGTGCGGCTCCTGGGCGGCGACCCGTGGTCAGAGGCGGCGGCCCTGCACCGGCGACTGGCCTACGTGCCGGGCGACGTGAGCCTCTGGCCGAACCTCACCGGGGGCCAGGTCATCGACCTGCTCGGCCGGCTGCGCGGCGGTCTCGACGAGGAACGGCGACGCGAGCTGCTGGAGCGCTTCGAGCTGGACCCCACCAAGAAGGGTCGCAGCTACTCGAAGGGCAACCGGCAGAAGGTCGCGCTGGTCGCCGCGCTCGCCTCGGACGTCGAGCTGCTCGTCCTGGACGAGCCGACCTCCGGGCTCGACCCGATCATGGAGTCGGTCTTCCAGGAGTACGTCGAGCGGTTCCGCGACGGCGGTGGCAGCGTGCTGCTGTCGAGCCACATCCTGGCCGAGGTGGAGCGCCTGTGTGACCGGGTGAGCATCATCCGGGCCGGCCGCCGGGTCGAGACCGGCACGCTGTCCGAGCTCCGCCACCTCACCCGCACGTCCGTCGCCGCGGAGCTCGCGCGACCCGTGACCGGGCTGGCCGCTCTCCCCGGCGTCCACGACGTCGACCTCCAGGGCACGCGCGCGACCTTCGAGGTGGACACTCCTCGGCTCGACGCTGCGCTCGGGCTGCTCCACGACGCCGGGATCCGGTCGCTGACGGCGACTCCGCCGACGCTCGAGGAGCTGTTCCTGCGTCACTACGGCGACGACATCCCGGTCGAGGAGGAGGCCGACATCTCGTGACCGGATCGGCGACGCTCCTGCGTGCGTTCCTACGACGGGACCGCTGGCTCTACCTGTGGTGGGCCCTCGGCGCGACACTGCTCTACTACAGCCAGGCCGTCAGCGTGAAGGGGCTGTACACGACCCAGGCGGAGTTCGACAAGGCCGCCAGCAGCATGGCAAGCAACAGCGCGTTCGTCGCGATGGCAGGCCCCGCCCGCGCGCTCAACACCATCGGCGGCCAGGTGATGTGGCAGGCCTCGGCGTTCGGCGCGATCGTGGCCGGGCTGATGAGCATGTTCCTGGTCGGCCGGCACACCCGCGCCGAGGAGGAGAGCGGGCGTGACGAGCTGGTCCGGGCGGCCGCCGTCAGCCGGCACGCGTCCCTCACCGCCGCCCTCGCCGACGCCCTGCTCGCCAACGTCGTGCTCGGCGCGCTGGTGGCCGTGAGCCTGGTGACCTTCCCGCTGTCCGCGCCGGACTCGATCGCCGTCGGGGTCGGGCTGATGCTGTGCGGCTGGGTCTTCACCGCGACGGCCCTGGTCGCCGCCCAGCTCACCTCGTCCACGCGGAGCATGTACGGCATCGCTGGCTCCGTGATCGCCGTGTCCTACGCCCTGCGGGCGATCGGCGACGTCGGCAACCCCGCGCTGTCGTGGCTGTCCCCGATCGGTTGGTACCAGGCCATGCACCCGTACTCCGGGCTGCGCTGGTGGCCGGCGCTGCTGCTGCTCACTCTGGCCGCGGTCGCCACCGCTGCCGCGTACCTCCTGTTCGGCGTCCGGGACTTCGGGACCGGTCTGTGGGCCGCGCGCCCGGGGCCCGACCGGGCCGACGCCGTTCTGTCCTCCCCGCTCGGGTTCGCGTGGCGGCTGCAGCGCGGCTCGGTCGTCGGGTGGACCGCCGGCATGGTGCTCCTCGGGCTCGCCTACGGATCGATCGGGGACGACGTCGGCACTCTCATCGGCGACTCGACCGCCTCCCAGGACGTGTTCGTCCAGGGCGGAGGCAGTCTCGTCGACGGGTTCTACGCCGTCGCCATCGTGATGATCGCCCTGGTGGGTGCGGGCTTCACGGTGTCGTCGGCACTGCGTCCCCGGACGGAGGAGGACGAGGGTCGCGTCGAGGCACTCCTGGTGACCGGCCTGACCCGCCGGCGGTGGCTGACGGCGCAGGTCGCGGTGACCGTCGCCGGCACGGTGGCGGTCCTCGTCGGCGGCGGGCTCGGTCTGGGGCTGGGCTACGCGCTGGTGACCGGCGACGGCGGCCGTACCGGCCCGTTCCTCCTCGACACCGTCGGGTACGCCGCGGCGACGCTGGTGCTGGCCGGGCTCGCCTGGCTCCTGTACGGCGTGGTGCCGCGCTGGGCCTACCTGGCCTGGCTGGGGCTGGGGCTGGGCGTCGTGATCTTGTTCTTCGGACCGTTGTTGCACCTGCCCGACTGGGTTCAGCAGCTCTCGCCGTACCACCACCTGGCGCTGGTTCCGGCCGAGCCGTTCAGCTGGGCGCCCTTCCTCGTGCTGCTTCTGATCGCGGCGGCGCTGAGCGCGGCCGGAGAGGCGGCGTTCGTGCGGCGCGACCTGCGCTGACGTACGGGCACGTCGTTGACGGGATCTGCCCCTTCGCTCTGCCAGGATGAGCCTCGTGTGGGAGCCCGATCCCGTCTGGCTCGCCCTGACCGGCGGCACCGGGACCTCGACTGTCGGCGTCTGGCGCACCGAGCGTGCGGGTCGGGCGCTCGTCGTCAAACGACTCGCCGCGCCGGGACCCGACGACCCGCCGGAGTTCTCCGAGGCGCATCACTTCGCGTACTGGCGTCGGCAGGCCGATGTCGCCATCACCGGGATCACCGCGGAGACCCCCGGACTCCTCGCCGCTCCCACCGATGTCGTCGAGGACGACGAGGGCATCACTCTCACCAGCGAGTGGGTCGAGGACGCGGCCCTGAACGGTCTGTACGTCGCACACGCGCTGGGTCGCTTCGCCGGCGCCGAGCTCGGCCGGCACCAGTGGCTCGCCGTCGGTCAGCTGCGCGACCGCCTGCGCCAGGTCGAGCGTCGCGGAGGGTGGCCGACGCTCGCCCGGACGACGGTGGCCGACGTCGCCGACCGGCTGTGGGCGCGTCGCGAGACACTCCTGCGCGAGCTCGACGCGCTGCCGCAGGTGCCGCAGCACGGCGACCCCGCAGCGCAGAACCTCCCCGGACGCCAGGGCGACGACGTCGTGGCGATCGACTGGGGGACGCTGGGCACGGGTCCCGTCGGTGCCGACCTCGGGCTCTTCCTGCAGAACGCCCGCGAGGACGCCGAGCCGTTGCTCGACGCCTACCTCCTGGGTCTGCCGCCCGGTGTCGCCACCGGTGAGGAGGTCGCCCGCGGGATGAAGGTCAGCGCGGCGTACACCGCCCTGTCGCGCGCGGAGTGGGCGCTCGCCCGGGTGGCCGGGGGAGAGGGCGCGCTCGCCGGCAAGTACCGCCACCCCGCCGTCGCGCCGTACCTCCGCCGCCTGCAGCGGCAGTTCCCCCTCATCGAGTCGCTTCTCTGACCGGAGGTTGGTCAGCCCGGCGGGAGCACTCCGTCCCGCGGAAGCACGGGT
Source organism: uncultured Actinomycetota bacterium (assembly GCA_963812055.1). Lineage (GTDB taxonomy): Bacteria > Actinomycetota > Actinomycetes > Propionibacteriales > Nocardioidaceae > Nocardioides. The sequence goes on along the minus strand of CAWEUA010000024.1, from coordinate 211,105 downwards.
ACGTCGACCGGCACCGTCTCGGGGTACTTCAGCCCGGCCCCCGTGTTGAGCACCACGACCCGCTCGTCCTCCCGGATCCAGCCGCTCTCGCGCAGCTCGCGGGCCGCGGCCAGGCACGCAGCGCCCTCGGGACAGATCCACGTCCCCTCGGCGGCCGCGAGGTTGCCGAGCTCGGTGAGGATCGCCTCGTCGGACACGGCGACCGCGGTGCCCTCGGACTCGCGGACGCCCTGGAGCACCAGGAAGTCGCCCAGAGCCTTGGGCACGTTGATGCCGAAGGCCAGGGTGTGCGTGCCCTCCTCGAGCGTGCTCTCGTCGAGCCCCGCGTCGTACGCCGTCACGATCGGCGGACAGCCGGTCGACTGCACCGCGACCAGCCGGGGCAGCGTCTCGCCGATCCAGCCGAGCTCACGCATCTCCAGCATCGCCTTGTGGATCCCGATCAGTCCGACCCCGCCGCCCGCCGGGTAGAGGATCACGTCGGGCACCCGCCAGCCGAGCTGCTCGGCGATCTCGTAGCCCATCGTCTTCTTGCCCTCGATGCGGTACGGCTCCTTGAGGGTGGAGACCTCCTGGTACCCGCTGCGCGCCTCGACCGCGGCCTTGACCAGCGCACCGGCGTGGTTGATGAGGCCGTCCACGAGATACAGCTCGGCACCCGCCGCGACGCACTCGCGACGCGTGATCTCGGGGGCGTCGACCGGCATCACGATCAGGCTGCCGAGACCGGCTCGCGCGGCGTACACCGACCAGGCGGCGCCGGCGTTGCCGTTGGTCGGCATCGCGATCGCCTTGACGCCGAGCTCCCGCGCCCGCGAGACCCCGACCGCGGCACCGCGGGCCTTGAAGGTGCCGGTGGGGATCAGGCCCTCGTCCTTCATCAGCAGTCCGGGTACGCCGATCTGCGCGCCGTACGCCGGCAGAGGCAGCAGCGGCGTCATCCCCTCGCCCAGGGTCGTGACGTGCCGGTGGTCGCGGACCGGCAGGACCTCGTGGTAGCGCCACAGCGTCGCCGGTCGCCCGGCGATCTGCTCGCGCGTCACGCTCTCCCGGACCCGGTCGAGGTCGTAGCGCGCCAGCAACGGCGCACCGACGTCGCTCACGCCCTGGACCCGGTCGGCGTCGTACGTCGTCCCCGTACGCGAGCACTCGAGGTGCGACAGGTGCGAGTACGACGTCGAGGCTCCCGGACTGCTCACCCGGCCGAACCTAACAAGAGGTCAGGACAGGCCGAGGATGGTCCCGTCCTCTGCGAGGTCGATCTTCCAGGCCGACGGCTCCTTCGGCAGCCCGGGCATCGTCATCACGTCGCCGCAGACGAGCACGACGAACCCGGCACCGGCGGACAGCCGGACCTCGCGCACGTTGAGCTCGTGCCCGGAGGGGGCTCCCAGGAGGCCCGCATCCGTCGAGAACGAGTACTGCGTCTTCGCGATGCACACCGGCAGGTGGCCGAAGCCGTCGCGCTCGATCCGCTCGAGTCGACGTCGCGCCTTGGCATCCCAGGTCACCGAGCCCGCGCCCCACAGCTTGGTCGCGACGGCCTCCGCCTTCTCCGTCAACGACGCCTCGTCGGGGTAGGTGAACGCGAAGGTGTACGGCGAGGGCTCGTCGAGGATCTGCAGCACGCCCTTGGCCAGGTCGGTGGCGCCCTCGCCACCGTCGACGAAGTGCGTCGCGGGGAACGCCTGCACTCCCTCGGAGCCGACGAGCTCGACCACCTTGGCGATCTCGGCGTCGGTGTCGGTGGGGAAGCGGTTGATGGCGACGACCACCGGGATGCCGTAGGAGTTCCGCACGTTGTCGAGGTGGCGGCGTACGTTGGCGAACCCGGTCTCGACCGCCGCGAGGTCCTCGGTGCCGAGGTCCTTGAGCGCGACGCCGCCGTGGTACTTGATGGCGCGCACCGTCGCGACGAGGACGGCCGCGTCGGGCCGCAGGCCCGACTTGCGGCACTTGATGTCGACGAACTTCTCGGCCCCGAGGTCGGCGCCGAATCCGGCCTCGGTCACCACGATGTCCGCCAGTCGGAGTCCCGAACGGGTGGCCATCACCGAGCTGCAACCGTGCGCGATGTTCGCGAAGGGGCCGCCGTGCACGAACGCCGGCGCCCCGCCCAGCGTCTGGACCAGGTTCGGGGCGAGCGCGTCGCGCAGGAGGGCGGCCATGGCGCCGTCCGCCTTGAGCTCGCGTGCGGTGACCGGCTTCTGCGTGCGCGACCAGCCGATCACGATGTCACCCATGCGCCGCTTGAGGTCCGCCCACGACTCGGTGAGGCAGAAGATCGCCATCAGCTCGGACGCCACGACGATGTCGAACCCGTCCTCGCGCGGGTAGCCGTTCGCAGGCCCGCCCAGAGCCACCGTGATCTGGCGGAGCGCCCGGTCGTTCATGTCGACGACGCGCTTCCAGGTGATGCTGCGGACGTCGATGTCCAGCTGGTTGCCGTGGTGGATGTGGTTGTCGATCAGCGCGGCGAGCAGGTTGTTGGCCAGCGCGAGAGCCGCGAAGTCGCCGGTGAAGTGCAGATTGATGTCGGACATGGGCACGACCTGGCTGTAACCACCGCCGGCGGCACCACCCTTCATCCCGAAGACCGGGCCCAGCGACGGCTCACGCAGGCAGGCGATGGTCTTGTGCCCGAGTCCGTGCAGGGCGTCGGTGAGACCGACGGTCGTCGTGGTCTTGCCCTCGCCCGGCGGTGTCGGTGACAGGGCCGTGACCAGGACCAGCTTGCCCAGCGAGCGGTCGGCCAGCGAGTTCAGATAGCCGAGGTCCACCTTGGCCTTGTAGTGGCCGTAGGGGACCAGATGCTCTTCCTCGATCCCGAGCGTCTCCTGGGCTACGTCCCGGATGGGTCGCAGCGTCGCGGCATTGGCGATCTCGATGTCCGACAGCACTGTCGTGGGCCTCCCTCGTCGTTCCCAGGGTGCACCGTAGTGGACGCACCCCAGAAGTCGACCCAGCACCCGGCGGCCTGTTCCCGACCCGTTCCCCGAGGGGAACGCATGGTCCTACTCGACGGGCTGGCCGTTGAAGGTGTTGCAGGCGTCGAGCGTGCCGTTCTGGTAGCCGGTCTGGAACCATTTGACGCGCGCTGCGGAGGAGCCGTGCGTCCACTGCTCGGGGTTCACCCGGCCGGACGTCTCCTTCTGGATGGTGTCGTCGCCGACCGACTTGGCCGCCGCGATGGCGTCCTGGATGTCCTGGTTCGACAGGTCCTCGATCAGCACGTTCCCCTGGCTGTCCTCGGTCTGCGTGGCGTTCCGCGTCCACATGCCGGCGTAGCAGTCGGCCTGCAGCTCGAGCCGCACGGAGTCGCTGTTCGGACCCTGCTGGGTCTTCACCTTGCGCATGGTGCCCAGGAGGTTCTGGATGTGGTGCCCGAACTCGTGGCCGATGACGTACGGCTCGACGAACGCACCGGACGGCCCGTTGAGCTGCCCCTGGAGGATGTCGTGGAAGAACGACGGGTCGAAGTAGATCGACTGGTCTGTCGGGCAGTAGAACGGCCCCATCGCCGACGACGCCTGGCCGCACCCGCTGGGCGCCGAGCCGGAGAAGGTCATGATCGCCGCCTCGGGCTGGAACGTCGCGCTGGGCGCCTGCTGCGCCAGGGTGTGCTGCCAGTAGTCGACCAGCGAGTTCTCGACCGCGACGAGGCCACAGGTGTCGGGGTGGTCGTTGGCGTCCTGGCCGGTCTCGCAGTTCGCGTACGTCGTGGAGTCGGCTCCCTGGAACCTGCTGGGGTCGTACCCACCGAGCCCGCTTCCGGTCACGGCGCCGGTGAGGTCGACGCCACCACAGGCCTTGAGAAGCAGGATCACCACGACGATCACCAGGAAGCCGACGCCACCGCCGGCCTTGGTGCCTCCCGGCATCGGGATGCGCATGCCGCCACCGCCCGGGCTGCCGAGGCCGCCACCGGAACCGCGGCCGCCGTCGCGCACCCGACTGGTGTCCAGCCGAGCCTTGGGGTTGAACCGCATCGTCCGGCTCCTCGAGAGGGGTCAGGGGGCGGCAGAAGGGCCGGCCCGGCCGCCCTAGACTAACCACCCTCATGATCAGCGCCCAGCAGCTCGAGGTCAGGGCCGGGGCGCGGTTGCTGATGCACGACGTCTCCTTCCGGGTCGGGCCGGGAGACAAGGTGGGGCTGGTCGGGCGGAACGGTGCCGGCAAGACCACGCTGACCCGGATCCTCGCCGGCGAGGGCCTGCCCGCGTCGGGTCAGGTGACCGCGACCGGCTCCGTCGGCTACCTCCCTCAGGACCCGCGTACCGGTGACCCCGACGTACCCGTGCGCGAGCGCATCCTGTCCGCTCGCGGTCTGGATGCCGTCGTACGCCGGCTGCGGGAGGCCGAGGACGAGATGGGTAGCGACGACCCGGTCGTCCGCGAGCGGGGGATGAAGCGCTATGAACGGGCGGACGCCGCGCTCCACGCCGGTGGCGGGTACGCCGCGGAGGCCGAGGCCGCGCAGATCGCGGCCTCCCTCGGGATCGAGGACCGCCTGATGACCCAGCCGTTGCGCACGCTGTCGGGCGGGCAGCGCCGCCGCGTGGAGCTCGCCCGGATCCTCTTCTCCGGCGCCGAGACGCTTCTGCTCGACGAGCCCACCAACCACCTCGACGCCGACTCGGTGACCTGGCTGCGCGAGTTCCTGAAGGCCCACAAGGGCGGTCTGGTCGTGATCAGCCACGACACGGCCCTGTTGGAGCAGGCGGTGACGAAGGTGTTCCACCTCGACGCCAACCGCCAGGAGATCGACGTCTACAACATGGGCTGGTCGGCGTACCTCTCGCAGCGCGAGACCGACGAGCGCCGTCGCAAGCGCGAGCGCCTCAACGCCGAGCGCAAGGCCGACGCTCTGCTCGAGCAGGCCGGCAAGATGCGGGCCAAGGCGACGAAGGCGCAGGCCGCGCACAACATGATGCGGCGGGCCGAGAAGCTGCTGAGCGGGGTCGAGGGCGAGCGTCGCTCGGACCGCGTGGCCCGGATCAAGTTCCCCGAGCCGGCACCCTGCGGCCGGACCCCGCTGACAGCCTCGGAGCTCTCCAAGTCGTACGGCTCGCTCGAGGTGTTCACCGACGTCGACCTCGCCATCGACAAGGGCTCACGGGTCGTCATCCTCGGGCTGAACGGCGCGGGGAAGACGACTCTCTTGCGGATCCTGGCCGGGGTCGACCGACCGGACACCGGCGTCGTGACTCCCGGCCACGGGCTGAAGCTCGGCTACTACGCCCAGGAGCACGAGACGCTGGACATCTCGCGGACGGTCCTGGAGAACATGCGGACAGCGGCGCCGTCGCTGACCGACACCGAGACGCGCTCGGTGCTGGGGTCGTTCCTGTTCTCGGGGGAGGACGTCGCCAAGCCCGCCCGAGTGCTCTCCGGTGGGGAGAAGACCCGGCTCGCGCTCGCCATCCTGGTCGTCTCCAGCGCGAACGTGCTCCTGCTCGACGAGCCGACCAACAACCTGGACCCGGCCTCGCGTGAGGAGGTGCTGGCCGCGATCCGCGGCTACCAGGGCGCGATCGTGCTGGTCACCCACGACGAGGGCGCCGTCCGTGCCCTCCAGCCCGATCGGGTGCTGATCCTCCCCGACGGCGTCGAGGACCTCTGGAACGACTCGTACGCCGACCTCGTCGCCCTCGCGTGAGAGCGCACATCTGGAAGCAACGCGGGGTCATCGCCGCGGAAGGATGTCCCTGCCCGCTCCTAGAGTGACCACATGACTCCCGAGGGGCTCGCGGACGCCGGCCTGCGCTACGCCGTGAGCGGTGCGGTCGCGACCGTGACCCTGAGCCGCCCCGAGGTGCGCAACGCGCAGACCCCGGCGATGTGGCGAGCCCTGGCGGCCATCGGCGACGAGGTCCCGGACGACGTCCGCGTGGTCGTCGTCCGGGGCGAGGGCGTCAGCTTCTCCGCCGGGCTCGACCGCGCGCTGCTCGACCCGCGGTCGGCCGACGACCCGGAGTCCGTGGTCGGTCTGCTGTCCCGCCCCGACGACGAGGTGTCGGCGGCGATCGACGGCTTCCAGCGCGGGTTCACCTGGCTCCGCGACCCCCGGTTCGTCTCGATCGCCGTCGTCCAGGGGCATGCGATCGGTGCCGGGTTCCAGCTGGCGCTGGCCTGCGACCTGCGGGTCCTGGGGGAGGACGCGCAGCTCTGCATGAAGGAGCCCGCCCTCGGGCTCGTGCCCGACCTCACGGGAACAAAGCCGCTCGTCGACATCGTTGGCTACGCGAGGGCACTCGAGATCTGCGCCACCACCCGGGTGGTGGGCGCGGCGGAGGCGCTCCAGATCGGGCTGGCGACGTTGGTCTGCCCGGTGACGGAGCTCGACGCCGCCCTCGCCGACCTGGTGGCGGCGGTGACGGCTCCGATGGCCGGCGCGGTCCGGGAGACGAAGGCACTGCTCCAGTCGGCGTCGGGCCGCACCCTGGACGAGCAGCGCACGTGCGAGCGAGAGGCGCAGATCCGGCGGTTCCGTGAGCTCGCCGCACTGATGGCCTGAGGAGGAGAGGGGAACACCGTGTCGATGATCGGCGTCTCGGCCTGGCGCACCCTGCACTCCGACCGCGGCATCCTCGAGAACAAGATCGAGCGCCGCACCCTCCGACGCGTCATCGGGTTCTCCCGGCCTCACCGCAAGCTCATCGGCCTGTTCCTGGTCGGCACCGTCCTCGACGCCTGCCTGGTCGTCGTACCCCCGCTCCTGATCGCCCGGCTGATCGACGACGGGATCAGAGCCGGCGACGTCTCCGTGGTCGTGTGGCTCGCGGTCGGTATCGCCGCGGCCGCCGTCGCGGACGCATTGCTGGGTCTGTTCACCGGATACCTGTCAGCGCGCATCGGCGAGGGCCTGATCTTCGACCTGCGCACCCAGGTCTTCGCCCACGTGCAACGCCAGTCGCTGGCGTTCTTCACCCGCACCCAGACCGGCGCTCTGGTCAGCCGGCTGAACTCCGACGTGATCGGTGCCCAGAGCGCGTTCACCTCGACGCTGTCCGGCACGGTCTCCAACATCGTGTCCGTCGTCGTCGTCGGCATCACGATGCTCGCGCTCAGCTGGCAGGTCACCGTGTTCCCCCTGCTGCTGTTCCCCCTGCTGCTGCTGACCTCGCGCTGGGTGAGCCGCCGGATGGCGGTCCTGACCCGCACCCGCATGGACGGCAACGCCGACATGGCCACGGCGATGACCGAGCGGTTCAACGTCGGTGGCGCGATGCTGCTCAAGCTGTTCGGGCACCGCGAGACCGAGGACGTGCGCTTCGCGGAGAAGGCCGCGAACGTCCGTGACCTCGGCATCCGCATCTCCCTGCTGACCCGGCTGTTCTTCGCCGTGATGACCCTCGTGCCGTCACTCGCGACCGCCCTGGTGTACGGCGTGGGCGGCTACCTCGCTGTGCAGGGCAACCTCTCGGTCGGGACCCTGATCGCTCTGGGCACGTTGCTGCTGCGACTGCTCGGGCCACTGCAGGGGCTGTCGAACGTCCGGGTCGACATCATGACCGCGCTGGTCAGCTTCGACCGCGTCTTCGAGGTGCTCGACCTGCCCTCGCTCATCCAGGAGAGCCCCGACGCCGTCGCCCTGCCGCCGACGGCCGCGTCCCTGGAGTTCGAGGACGTCTCGTTCACCTACCCGAGCGCCGACGAGATCTCGCTCGCCTCGCTCGAGGGAGTCGCGCGGACCGAGTCCCGAGAGTCCGGCGAGGTCCTGCACGGCGTCTCGTTCGCGGCCGAGCCCGGCCAGATGATCGCCCTGGTCGGCCCCTCGGGAGCGGGCAAGACGACCGTCACCCACCTGGTCGCCCGGCTGTACGACGCCACCTCCGGCACCGTCCGCGTCGGTGGCCGCGACGTCCGCGACGTGACCCTGCAGTCGCTCGAGGACGTCGTGGGCTACGTGACCCAGGACGCCCACATGTTCCACGACACGATCCGGGCCAATCTGCTCTACGCCCGACCGCTGGCGACCGACGACGAGATCTGGGAGGCGTTGGGCGCGGCCCAGATCTCCTCGCTGGTCGATGCCCTGCCGGACGGTCTCGAGACCGTGGTGGGCGACCGTGGGTACCGCCTGTCCGGTGGCGAGCGACAGCGTCTGGCCATCGCCCGGCTGCTGCTCAAGGCACCGGCCATCGTGGTGCTCGACGAGGCGACCGCACACCTCGACAGCGAGTCCGAGGTGGCCGTGCAGCGCGCGCTCGACGCGGCCTTGGCGGGTCGCACCTCGCTGGTGATCGCGCACCGCCTCTCGACGGTCCGCGACGCCGACCAGATCCTGGTCGTCGAGTCCGGGACGATCGTCCAGCGAGGCTCCCACGCCCAGCTCCTCGCCCGGGGTGGCCTCTACGCCGATCTCTACCGCACCCAGTTCCTGCCCGATGTGAGGTCGTTGCCCACCGCGGCCGGCGACGAGTGACCGGGCGACGGCAGTAGGTTCGGGGCCATGGATCTGGGGCTGGCTGACCGCGTGTACCTCGTCACCGGAGGAGGGCGTGGGCTCGGGCGGGCCACCGCCGACGTGCTCGTCGCCGAGGGCGCGCGGGTCGTGCTGTCGGGGCGCTCCGAGGAGACGCTCGCGGCGGCGACCGAGACCCTCGGCGACCGGGCGGCGTACGTCGTGGGCGACAACGCCGACGCCGAGACGCCCCGGCGGTTGATCGCCACGGCGCTGGAGCGATGGGGTCGCCTCGACGGGGCGTTGATCAGCGTCGGGGGACCGCCGACCGGGACGGTCTCGTCGACCACGGACGAGCAGTGGACGTCGGCGTTCGAGGCGGTGTTCCTCGGTGCCGTGCGCGCCGCCCGGGAGGTCGCGTCCGAGGTGGGCGAGGGCGGGGCGATCGCGTTCGTCCTGTCCACCAGCGTCAAGGGACCGCTCACCCAGATGGCGATCTCCAACGGCCTCCGGCCCGGGCTGGCGATGGTCGCCAAGCAGCTCGCCGACGAGCTCGGGCCGCGCGGGATCCGGGTCAACGGGCTGCTGCCCGGCCGGATCGGCACGGAACGGATAGCGGAGCTCGACGCCCTCCAGGACGACCCGGCGGCGGCGAAGGCCAGCGCGGCCGAGCGCATCCCGCTCCGGCGTGACGGCGAGCCGTCAGAGTTCGGCCGTGCCGCGGCGTTCCTGCTCAGCCCGGCGGCGTCCTTCGTCAGTGGCGCCATGCTGCCCGTCGACGGCGGGGTCATGCGGGCGCTCTGACCCGCTGCCTGGGGTCGGCCTCTTGGCGGGCTGCTGAGCGCGGCGCTGGGCGCCGCGGCCCGTGAACTCCTCCCACGCGAGGTAGCCATAGCCGAACAGGCCCAGGATCCCGAAGAACCACCACTGGAGCGCGTAGAAGAAGTGCGGGCCGTTGCTGAGGTCGGGCGGTTCGGCCTTCGTCAGCGGCGTGGCCGCCTTCGGTGACTCGGTGAGGAGCTGGACGAACCCGCCGTACGTCGGCACCCCGATGGCAGGCTCGATCTGGGTGCTGGAGACGGACCGGGTGGAGGCGTTCACGACCTCGGCCGAGCTGCCGCCCGCGTTCTGTCGCACCGAGCCCGTGATCGTCACCCGGCCGGTCGGTGGAGGGGGCACCTGCGAGGGCGAGGTGAGTCCCTGGTTCGACGTGGCCACCCACCCGCGGTCGACCAGGAGCGCGGTGCCGGAGTCGGTCACCAGCGGCACGACCACGTCGACGCCGGCGTTGCCGTCGCGGGTCTGGTACCGGACGATCACGGTCTTCGAGGGGTCATAGGTGCCGGTCGCCGACACCACGGCGTACTGATCGGCGTCCGATGGGTCGACGCCGTGCCGCAGCACCTGGTCGACCGGCACCGGATCCGCCTTCTGGTTGGTCCGGATGATCGCGTTCCCGGCCTTCGTGCTCTCCAGCCGGTGCCACTGCCAGCGACCGAGGAGCAGACAGGCGTAGCCGAAGAGCAGGACCACGAGGAGCAGCAACAGCCAGCGTCGACTCAGGAGAAAGCGCAGGCTGCCGCCACCGGAAGGCACCGTTCGAGGCTATCGGCCGGACGGTGAGCGGAAAGCGGGGTCTTGGGGTGGGACCGCCTAGACTCGGGACGGTGAGCATGCAGCGACCGCTGGCCGACGCGTACGGCCGTGTGGCGACGGACCTCCGGGTCTCGCTGACCGACCGTTGCAACCTGCGCTGCTCCTACTGCATGCCGGCCGAGGGGCTCGACTGGTTGCCCCACGACGAGGTGCTGACCGACGACGAGGTCGTGCGCCTGATCGAGATCGGCGTGCGCCGGCTCGGCATCCGCGACATCAGGTTCACCGGCGGCGAGCCGCTGATCCGGCGGGGCCTGGTCGACATCGTCCGCCGCACCCGCGCACTCGGCGACGACCTCCAGATCTCGGCGACGACCAACGGGCTCGGTCTCGAGCGGATGGCCACGGCTCTGGCCGACGCCGGACTCGACCGGGTCAACCTCAGCCTGGACACGATCGACCCCGCGCGGTTCAAGACCATCACCCGTCGCGATCGGCTGGACGACGTCATGCGTGGCGCGAAGGCGGCGCACGAGGCCGGACTCACGCCGGTCAAGGTGAACGCCGTCCTGCTGCGCGGGGTGAACGACGACGAGGCCGGCGAGCTGCTCGCCTGGGCGATCGCCCACGAGTACGAGCTCCGCTTCATCGAGCAGATGCCCCTCGACGCCCAGCACGACTGGCACCGCGACGAGATGGTGACCGCCGACGAGATCTTCGAGCGGCTCGGCCGCGACTTCACCCTGACGCCGGCGAGCGAGCCGCGGGGGAGCTCCCCGGCGGAGCTCTTCTTGGTCAACGGTGGTCCCGGGACCGTCGGGGTGATCGCTTCGGTCACGCGTCCGTTCTGCGGCGACTGCGACCGGGTCCGGCTCACCGCGGACGGTCAGATCCGCAACTGCCTGTTCGCCCGCGAGGAGTCCGACCTGCGGGCAGCGCTGCGCTCGGGCGCGTCCGACGACGAGCTGGCCGAGCGGTGGGTCGCCGCGATGGCCACCAAGCTCCCGGGTCACGGCATCAACGACCCGACGTTCCTGCAGCCCGATCGGCCGATGTCGGCCATCGGGGGTTGAGCGCTGCCCCTGAGCTCCGTGAAGGGGCCGAGGAAGCGAAGGATCGAGGAGCGTTCGGCACAGCGACGCGTCTCGAAATCCGATGACGGATCCACTGCGATCGACCCACCCATCCGGATCCTGTTTGGCGGCGGACTACTGTGGAGAGTCTCGGAACCCAAGGGTGGGGTATGGCGCGCACCAAGCGAGGGTCGGACAGCCCGATCAGGATCACGACGGCGTCCTCCGGCGCCGACGCCGACATCGCCTCGCGCCAGAAGCGCTACATCATCACGATGGGCGTCCGCACACTCTGCTTCGTGGCCGTCGCGGTGCTCGCGATCAGCCACTTCGGACCGGGCTGGCTGCCGTGGATCTTCGTGGTCGGTGCGGTGGTGCTGCCGTACGTCGCCGTCGTGATGGCCAATGCGGCCGACACGAAATCAGATGGTTTCGAGCTGCGGGACGGGGCATCGCAGGACAGACAGCTGCCACCGGGCACGAATTCCGAATGATTTCGCGGCCGTTCGGGGTTGGTTGAGCCCGACCCGTCGTGCAAGAATCGCCCTCGTGCTCGCCGGGTTCCCCGAGCCGGTGGGCACCGATGAGTGCCGGAAAGCTTCCCCCGTGGCTGTCTGGCACTCGTCGTTATTTCACGGCCCGCGGGCCGCGCTTCGCGCGGCCGAAGCGAAGGCGACAGGTCGAGGAGCGTCGGCTAGGACGCGACGAAGTCGCGGACCAGCGACGCGTCTCGAGACCCCGATGACGTGGAAGACGGGTGCGAGTCAGCAGACGCCCTGAGCGAACCGGGACACTAGAGTCCCGACGCATGAGCAACCGCACCTATCGCGTGACCGAGATCGTCGGAACCTCACCCGAGGGCATCGACGAGGCCATCCGCAACGCCATCCGCCGGGCCAGCACGACCCTGCGGCACGTGGACTGGTTCGAGGTGACGCAGGTCCGGGGCCAGATCAAGGACGGCGACGTCGAGCACTTCCAGGTCGGCATGAAGGTCGGGTTCCGGCTCGAGGACGAGTGAGGCCCCCGATTGTCGGTGACCACCGAGAGTCACTAGCGTCGACGCCGTGAGCGAACCCGAGGCCCCAGACGCAGCCCAGCCCGAGCCCCGCTCGGTGCTCGTGACCGGCGGCAACCGCGGGATCGGCCGCGCCATCGCCGAGGCCTTCCTGGCGCTGGGCGACCAGGTCGCGGTGACGTCCCGGTCCGGAGGCGGTCCCGAGGGCGCGCTCCACCTCACCTGCGACGTGACCGACCCGGCAGCCGTCGAGCAGGCGTACGTCGACGCCGAGAGGGCTCATGGGCCGGTGGAGGTCCTCGTGGCCAACGCCGGCATCACCGCCGACACCCTGCTGCTGCGGATGTCCGAGGAGGACTGGGCCTCTGTCATCGAGACGAACCTGACCGGCACCTTCCGGCTGACGAAGCGCGCCGTGAAGGGGATGCTCCGGCTGCGCCGCGGACGCATCATCCTGATCTCGTCCGTGGTCGGTCTCACCGGACAGGCCGGCCAGGTCAACTACGCCGCCTCGAAGTCGGGGCTCGTCGGGCTGGCGCGGTCGCTGACGCGAGAGCTCGGCTCCCGCTCCATCACCGCGAACGTCGTCGCGCCCGGCTTCATCGAGACCGACATGACCGCGGTGCTCAGCGACGACCAGAAGGCCACCATCATGGGCCAGGTGCCGCTGCAGCGGTACGGCACGGTCGGCGAGGTCGCCGCGGCGGTCACCTGGCTGGCATCGCCGGGCGGTTCGTACGTCTCCGGCGCCGTCATCCCGGTCGACGGCGGCCTGGGCATGGGCCACTGACCGGTCGAGACCACGACGGAGAAGGAGCAGACATGAGCGGCATCCTGGACGGCAAGCGGATCCTGGTCGCGGGGGTGACCCTGGACTCGTCGATCGGGTTCGCGACGGCCAAGGTGGCCCAGGAGCAGGGCGCGACCGTGCTGATCTCGAACTTCGGCCGGGCGCTCAACATCACCAAGCGGATCGCCAAGCGGCTGCCCACCGAGCCGCCGGTGCTCGAGCTCGACGTCACGAACCAGGAGCACCTCGACGGTCTCGCCGATGCGGTGCGCGAGCACGTCGACGGTCTCGACGGGGTGGTCCACTCGATCGCCTACGGCAACCCCGAGACGATCCTCGGCGGGAAGTTCCTGACCGGTCCGTGGGAGGACGTCGCGCAGGCGGTCCATGTGTCGGCGTACTCGCTCAAGGCGCTGACGGCCGCGTCCCTGCCGCTGATGGGTCCCGGCGGGAGCATCGTCGGGATGACGTTCGACGCGTCGGTCGCGTGGCCCGGCTACGACTGGATGGGCTTCGCCAAGGGCGCCCTGGAGTCGTGCAACCGCTACCTCGCCCGAGACCTCGGCCCGCACGGCATCCGCTGCAACCTGGTCAGCGCCGGAGCTCTGAAGACCCTGGCCGCCAAGGCGATCCCCGGGTTCGACCTCTTCGAGGAGGAGTGGGTCAAGCGAGCCCCGCTCGGCTGGGACCTGAACGACCTCGAGCCCACCGCCCGCAGCGTCGTCGCCCTGCTCAGCGACTTCTTCCCCAAGACGACCGGCGAGATCATCCACGTCGACGGTGGGTACCACGCGATGGGCGCGCCGCTGGCGCAGCCGGACGCCGACTGAGTCGGATCGGTAGCGTTCCCGCGTGACCTCGCTGATCGAGCTCCGCGTGCTCGAGGGGCCGAACCTCTACTTCCCGCGGGCCGCGATCAAGCTCACCGTCGACATCACCGGGCTCGCGTCCGCACCCACCAGCACGGCCGAGCGGCTCGCCCGGCGCATCGGCCTGAGCGCGGCACAACCCGGTGAGCCCGACACCGGCTTCCGGCAGCGGTTCGCCCTGCGAGCGGTCGCCCGCCTGGTGCGCGCGATCGCGCGCGAGTCCGGCACCGTCCGGCTCGCCGTCCGGGTGCGGCCGACGAGCGACCCCCACGTGGTCGTCGTGGCCTATCCGTGGCGTCATCGCGACCGCGCCGAGGAGATGGGCCGGGCGGTGGCGGCGGTGCTCGACGCGCTGCCGGGGGAGGTGGTCGAGGACGCCGTCAGCCACGCCGCCGAGCGCGTCGTCTCCTCACCCCAGGGCGATGGTCCGCACACGATCGTCCCGACGATCCCCGTCGTCGCGGTGACGGGCACCAACGGCAAGACGACGACGAGCCGGATGATCGCCCACATCGCCCGCACCGCCGGTCAGGTGGTCGGCTGGTCGAACACCGACGGCATCTACCTCGACGGCGAGCTGGTCGAGGCCGGCGACTACTCGGGGCCGAGCGGTGCCGGACGCGTGCTGGACCTGCCCGGCGTGGAGTTCGCGGTGACGGAGACGGCGCGCGGCGGGATCCTGCTCAAGGGCATCGGGCTCACCCGGAACGACGTGTCGGTGGTGACCAACGTCAGCGCCGACCACCTGGGCGTGCAGGGCATCGACACCCTCGACCAGCTCGCGGAGGTGAAGGCGGTCGTGCCGCGGATCACCCGGCGCCGCGGCTGGGCGGTGCTGAACGGCGACGATCCACGCGTCTATGCGATGCGGAACGTCATCCGCGCCCGTCCGTGGGTCTTCTCCCGCGACCCGAACTCGCCGGCCGTGCGCGAGACCCTCGACGTCGCCGGCCGCGCCACCACCGTCATCGACGGCTGGGTGTCGGTGCTCCGGCCGCACCGTGACGCGGACCCCTTGGTCGAGCTCGCGGACGTTCCGATGACCCTGGGTGGACTCTCACGCTTCAACGTCGAGAACACCCTCGCCGCCGCGTCTGCGGCCCTGGCCGCCGGGCTCTCGCGGGAGACCGTGATCGAGGGCCTGACGTCGTTCCGACCGGACGCCGAGCACAACCCGGGACGGATGAACATCTTCAGCGTCCCGGTCGCCGACGGCGAGGCGTCGGTGGTGATCGACCTCGCACACAACGAGGCGGGACTCGAGGCGCTGGTCGAGATCATGGCCGGGATCCGGCCGCCCGGGTCGCGGCTGCTGCTGGGCCTCGGCGCCGTGGGCGACCGGACCGACGACATCATCGGCCGGCTCGGCGAGATCGGCGCGATGGGGGCCGATGTGGTCGCCATCGCCCACAAGGAGAAGTACCTCCGTGGGCGCACGCTCGACGAGCTCGAGGGCCTGCTCCGCGCCGGCGCGGAGCGGGTCGGGGTCACCGACGTCACGGCGTACCCGACCGAGGTGGACTGCCTCGCGGCGCTCGTCGGACAAGCCCGCGCGGGCGACGTCGTCGGGCTGATGTGCCACGCGCAGCGCGAGGAGGCCTACGAGTGGATCTCCGGGCACGGCGGCAGCGCCGATACCCCGCACCGGCTGGGCGAGAAGGTCCGCGCCGCCCAGGTGTGACCGCTCAGCGCACCGGTAACGGCTCGAGGAGCCGGTGCGGTTGCCGCAGCGCGACCGAGACCGCGTCGTCGCGGAGGGTGGGGTCAGCCCCGGGCCCCGGACGCACCTCGAGCTCGCCGGGCGCGGGGGACCGGCCACAGGTCACGCACTGCCCGTCCCGGCCGAGGTCGCCGCACCCGACGTGGCGATAGATCCTTCGCGGAGCACCGGGAGTGGTCAGCTCGTCGCCCCACTGGAGCAACGCGAACATCGCCGGCCACAGGGCGAGACCGGTGTCGGTGAGCTCGTACTCCGGGTGACCGGAGCCGGCCCGGACGAGCAGCCCGTCGGTGACCAGCGCGTCGAGCCGCGTGGCGAGGACGGCCCGGGAGATGTCGAGGTGGGCCTGGAAGTCGGAGAAGCGGCGTACGCCGAGGAAGCAGTCACGCAGGATCAACATCGTCCACCGCTCACCCACGAGCTCGAGCGCCCGCGCGAGCGAGCAGTCCTGACGCGCGTAGTCCGTGCCGAGGGGCATCTGGGTCTCCGTCCGGGTCGAGCGCGAAAAGCGGTTGGTCTGGTGACCAGACTCTATGCTACGGTGTTTTGAGTTCGATCACCAGACCAAATGGAGCCATCGTGGACCACGCCCGTCGTACCCTCCTCAGCGCCACGCTGGGCACCCTCACGGTGCTGGTGGCGTTCACCGCACCGCTGGCCAACATCAACCAGACCGCCGCCGGCCTCGGCGCCGGCGTCTCGGGCCGGACCTGGATCCTCAGCTCGATGAGCATCGGCCTGGGCGCGTTCCTGCTGACGGCCGGACGCGTGGCCGATGACTTCGGGCGCCGGCGGACCTTCGTCGCCGGCTCGCTCGTCCTCGCGGTCGGATCGGTGGTCGCGACGCTCACGCCCGACGTCGAGGTGTTCGTGCTGGCCCGCATCCTGGAGGGGATGGGTGGAGCGGCGGTCGTCGCCGCCGGGCTCGGGATGATCGCGGCCGCGTTCCCCGACCCGCTCGAGCGCGCTCGAGCGACCGGCTGGTGGGGCGCGAGCGTGGGCGCCGGGATCGCGGTCGGCCCCATCCTGTCGACCTGGCTCGGTCGCTGGCACTCCTGGCGTGACGTGTACGCCATCCTCGCCGTGGCCGGTGTGGCACTCGCGTTCGGCGCCACGCGCTGTCCCGAGTCGAGGTCGTCCCACCGCGCGCGTCTCGACGTACCAGGGGTGGTGTTGCTGGCGGTGGGCACCAGTGCGCTGCTGGCCGGTCTGACGGAGGGCCGCGAGGGCTGGACCCGCCCGCTCGTCCTCATCCTGCTGGCCGTCGGCGTGGTCCTGCTCGCCGCCTTCGTCGTGGTCGAGCGTCGCTCCGACCACGCCATGATCGACCTCGGTCTGTTCCGGCGTCCCGCCTTCGCGGCGGTCACCGCGGCGGCTCTGGCCACCGGCGGCGGCATCATCGCGTTGCTGTCCTTCGTCTCCGGGTTCGCCGGCATCGCGCTCGGCCTGCCCCCGACGACGACGGCCTGGCTGATGCTGGCCTGGTCCGGACCCAGTGTCGTCACGGCGCTGGCGGCGCGGCGGTTGCCGCACCACTGGACCGGGCGTGCCCGGATGGGGAGCGCGCTGGCCGTGATCGCGGCGGGTCAGCTGATGCTGTGGGGGGTCGACACGAGCAGCACCGCGGGACGGTTCGTCCCCGGCCTGCTCCTGGCCGGCGTCGCGACCGGCGTGCTCAACGCCGCACTCGGTCGCGAGAGCGTCGCGAGCGTGCCGCCCGAGCAGGCCGGCCTGGGCAGCGGGGCGAACAACACCGCGCGCTACCTCGGCTCCGCCCTCGGCGTGACCGTCGTGTCGGTGGTGGCCGTGCCGTCAGGCCCGGTGACGGCGTCGGCACTGGTCGACGGATGGAACCGCGCCGCTCTGGTCACCGCCGCCGTGTCGTTGCTCGGAGCACTCGTGGTGCTGCTGGTGGGGGAGCGGGCGGTGGTCCCCGTCGTCGCCGACGCGGAGCGTCCGGAAATCGGGTCGCCCCGCGAGGTCGATGCTGCCTAGGGTCGGCGCCATGGTGACGTACATGGTGATGGTCCGCCGTGGCCGCGGCCCAGCCGCGGCGCCGGACGGCGTACTGGGGATGGCATCCGCTCAGGCCTGAGTGGGCCGACCGCCTGGTCGACGCCTCACCCGTCCGGTGCGGTGATGTCGTCGTCGACCTCGGGGCCGGCGACGGTGCCCTGACCCGCCCCCTGGCACGAGCGGGCTGCCGGGTGCTCGCCGTCGAGCTCCACCCGGCGCGCGCCGCTGCCCTGCGGGACCGCTTCGCCGGTTCCGGGGGTCGCGGTGCTGGAGCTGGACGTGGCCGCGTTCCGGTGGCCCGGCCACCCGTTCCGGGTCGTGGCCAACCCGCCGTACGCCGGCGTCAACGCGCTGGTCCGACGGCTGATCGCCGTCCGTCACCTGCGGTCGGCGGATCTGGTGGTCGCCGAGGGTGCCGCCCGAGGCCTTCTCCGCAGGTACGGCGACCGCCTGGAGCTGGGCGCACGGGTGCCGCCGCACGCGTTCCGGAACAGGCCGCCCGGCGGGGCACGCGTGCTCCGCATCCGATGAGGCACTGGACCAGTCGAAATGGTCGGAATTGGCTCATCCCTCTGGTCCGGATCGAGCCTAGGGTGGAGCCATGACCACGACCCAGGAAGACACCCTCCACCAAGTCCCGAGCCGCCTCGACGTGGATGCCGCCGTCCCCGCCTTCAGCAAGGCGATGGCGCACCTGGACACCACCGCCACCCGCGAGCTCGAGCGTGTGGGCATCCCGGTCGGGCTGAGCCATCTGATCCGACTCCGGGCGTCGCAGATCAACGGCTGCGCCTACTGCGTCGAGATGCACGCAACGGACGCCGCCACCGTCGGCGAGTCCACCCAGCGCATCAACGCCGTCGCGATCTGGAACGAGTCGCCCTTCTTCACCGAGCGGGAGCGTGCCGCCCTCCGCTTCGCCGAGGTCGTCACCCGGGTGGCCGACACCCACGTGCCGCGCGAGGAGTACGACGCCGTCGCGGCCCACTGGTCGCCCGACGAGGTCGGCGCGCTGCTCGGCCTGATCGTGACGATCAACGCGTGGAACGGCCTGGCCGTGGCCACCCGTGCCTGGGAGCCGGTCCTGGACAGCTGAGTCCGGACGTTCCCCCGTGGAGCTCCACGTCACCCTCGAAGGTCCGGGCGACCGCAACACCAGGGTCGCCCGGATCTACCAGGCGTTGCGCGACGCCGTGCTCGACGGCCGTCTGGCGGCCGGTGACCGCGTTCCCGCGACCCGTGACCTGGCGGGTCAGCTGGGCGTGGCCCGCGGCACGGTCACCGCGGCGTACGACCGGCTCGGCGCCGAGGGTTTCCTCGAGTCGCGCGCCGGCTCGGGCACCTACGTCGCCGACCTCGAGCTCACCGCTCCGGATCCCGCTCCCCGCAACGCGCGGACGGGAGCGGTGCGGCCCCTGCCTCTCTGGGAGGTGCCGGTCGAGCCGCCCAGGCCGCGCGACCGCCGCCTCCACGACCTGTCGATCGGCCTCCCCGACCCCGCGTTGTTCCCTCTCGAGGTCTGGCGCCGGCTGGTCTCGGCCCAGCTGCGGCGGTCGCGGCTGGAGGAGGCGACGTACGGCGGGCGCGGGTCGTTCCGGCTGCAGCGCGAGATCGCCCGCTTCCTCGGGCTGTCACGCTCCGTCGTCTGCGCGCCCGACGACGTCGTCGTCACCGCCGGGGCCCAGCAGGCCATCGACCTCGTCGCCCGCGTGCTGGTGGCACCGGCGGACGTCGTCGCGATGGAGGACCCGGGCTACTTCGCCGTACGCCGTCTCCTCGACACGCACCGGGCACGCGTCCGCGGCGTCCCGGTCGACGACGAGGGCCTCGTGGTCGACGCCCTGCCGTCCGATGCGCGTCTGGTCTACGTGACGCCCTCCCACCAGTTCCCGACGGGCGTCACGATGTCGATGTCACGCCGGGTCGCGCTGCTGCGCTGGGCCGCCCGCCACGACGCCGTCATCGTGGAGGACGACTACGACAGCGAGTACCGCTACGCCCAGCAGCCCGTCGAGCCGTTGCAGAGCCTGGACCGCGACGGCCGGGTGGTCTACGTCGGCACGTTCTCGAAGTCGCTGCTGCCCGCCCTCCGCACCGGCTTTCTGGTGCCGCCGCGGTCCCTGCTCCCGGCCCTGCGCGAGGCGAAGCAGGTCACCTCGTGGGAGGGCGACCAGACCACGCAGGGTGCGCTCGCGGCGTTCCTGGCCGAGGGCCACCACGCCGCGCACGTCCGTCGCGCCACGCGCGTCTACCGCGAGCGCCGCGACCTGGTGCTCGACGGGCTCGCGCGGCTCGACGACGTTCTTCTGGTCGTGCCGGCGGTGGCCGGTCTGCACGTGGCCGCGCGGTTCCGAGATGAGGAGGTCGACGACCGGGCCGTGGTACGCCGCGCCGCCCAGCGCGGCGTCCGGGTCGAGGGGCTGTCGGACCACCACCGTGGCGCACTGCCTCGGCCGGGGCTCGCGATCGGGTTCGCCGGCATCGACGCCGACGCCGTCCCCGACGCCATGAACCGGCTCGAGAGCGCGGTGCGTGCCTACGTCGCCGGCACCTCGGCGGGCGTGTAGTCCGGGTCCGCCGCGGGCGCGTCCG
Organism: uncultured Actinomycetota bacterium; assembly: GCA_963812055.1. Classification (GTDB taxonomy): domain Bacteria; phylum Actinomycetota; class Actinomycetes; order Propionibacteriales; family Nocardioidaceae; genus Nocardioides. Next base: position 191,024 of record CAWEUA010000024.1, on the reverse strand, counting down.
GGTTCTCCCCGGAGCCCGCCTGGGCGCGGTTGGACCAGGTCTCGAGCTCGCTCATCACCCGGCCGTGCTGGTCGACGCAGATGACGACGAGATCGCCGGGGTTCGCCCGGGAGAGGGCGTGTCGGACGGCGTCGATCTCCTCGAGGACGACCTCGACCTGCCGGCAGCGCGCGCCCGCGGCCATCGCCCGCTTCACGCCCTCGGCCACGAGCGTGGACGTGTCGCCGCGCTCGCGCCGCCGGAGGGCGTCGTCCTCGCGGACGATCACGACGTCGAAGTGCTGCGCCGCGACGTCACCGAGCTCGCGCATGTCCTCGTCGCGGCGGTCACCGGCCGTGGCGACGACCCCGATCCGCGACAGCTTGCCGAGCTCGGACGTCGCCGAGAGGGACTCGCCCACCCGGTCGACGAAGTCGCCGAGCATCCGCATGCCCGGGGCGTTGTGGCAGTAGTCGACGATGACGTGGACGCCGTTCACGTCGACCTCGTTGAGGCGGCCGGGGGAGAGGTAGTAGTTCGTCGAGAAGGTCCGCAGACCCTGTCGGATGTCGTGGAGCGGAGCTCCGGCGGCGAACGCCGCGGCGGCCGCGGCCAGGCTGTTCTGGACGTTCATCCGGGCGCGTCCGCTGAACGTCGCCGGCAGCAGGTGGGTCCAGGCCAGCTGCATCTCCCGCGAGCCGTGCTTGACCACGATCATCTCGCCCCGCTCGGACGGGTTGAGGACCAGCGCCTTGCCGCCCCGGCGGCAGTGGGCGTCGATCATCTCCCGGACGTCGGAGCCCGGCTCCTCCATCGAGAACCACACCACCTGTCCGGAGCACCGGCGTCGCATCTCGCGCACGAGGGGGTCGTCGGCGTTCAGGACGGCGTGCCCGTCCCGCGGGACCGCCTCGACGACGACCGCCTTCACGTCGGCGAGCTGCTCGACGGTGTCGATGCCGCGCATGCCGAGATGGTCGGGCTGGACGTTGAGGACGACCGCGACGTCGTTGCGCTCGTAGCCGAGCCCCTCCCGCAGGATGCCGCCGCGGGCCACCTCGAAGACCGCGAAGTCGACGCGCGGGTTCTGCAGGACCATCCGGGCACTCCGCGGGCCCGACGCGTCGGCCTTGATCAGCAGCCGCTCGTCGATCACGACGCCGTCGGTCGAGGTCATGCCGACCTTGCGACCCATGCCCTTGAAGATGTGGCTGATCATCCGCGAGGTCGTCGTCTTGCCGTTGGTGCCGGTGACCGCGACCACCGGGATCCGGGACGGCGCTCCGGGCGGGAAGAGCATGTCCACGACCGGCTTCGCGATGAACTGCGGCTCGCCGATCGTCGGGTGGGTGTGCATCCGGAAGCCGGGAGCGGCGTTCACCTCGCAGATCGCGCCGCCCGTGTCGCGCACGGGCTCGGTGATGTCGGGGCAGATGAAGTCGATGCCGGCGATGTCGAGCCCGATCATCCGGGCCGCCTCCTCGGCGATCTCGACGTTCTCCGGATGGGCCTCGAAGGTGCGGTCGATCGAGATGCCGCCGGTCGACATGTTGCCGGTCAGCGCCAGCTTCACGGTCTCGCCCTCGGCCGGCACCGAGTCGAGGCTGTGGCCCTGGCTCTGGAGGACCTCATCGGCGGCCGCGTCGACCTTGATCCGGGTCAGCACCTTCTCGTGCCCGACGCCCCGACGCGGGTCGGCGTTGGTGAGGTCGACCAGCTCGCGCACCGTCGACCGCCCGTCTCCGGTCACGGAGGCCGGCACGCGCTCGGCGATCGCGGCCATCCGGCCGTCGATGATCAGGCAGCGGTAGTCCTTGCCGGTGATGAACGACTCGACGATGCAGACCCCGCGCCGGGACTGCTCCTCGGCGATGGGATACGCCTCGCGCACGTCGTCGTCGCTCATCAGGTTCAGGCAGACGCCGCGACCGTGGTTGCCGTCCAACGGCTTGAGCACGACCGGGTAGCCGATGCGCGTGGCCGCCGAGACCGCCTGGTCGACGTTGCGGACCGACTCCTGCTTCGGCACCGGGAGCCCGGCCGCGCCCAGCAGCGTGGTGGTCAGGTCCTTGTCGGAGGCGACGTCGACGGCGATCGAGCTCGTCTCCGACGTCATCGTGGCGCGGATGCGCTTGGCGTGGACACCCTGACCGAGCTGCACCAAGGAGTACGGGTTGAGACGGATCCACGGGATGTCGCGGCTGACGGCCTCGTCGACGAGGGCCTGCGTCGAGGGACCGAACGCCGTGCGCTCGGCCCGGATGATGAACCGCTCCAGCTCGTCGTCCCAGTCGAACTCCGGATCCGCCTGGACCAGGTGGTTGACCAGTCGCGCGGCCAGCCGGCCGGCCGCGAGCCCGACGTTCTCGTCCTGGTAGCCGTAGATGACGTTGTAGCGGCCCGGCTCGCCCTTCACCCCGCGGGTCTTGCCACGACGGATGTCGTGGCCGACGACCTGCTGGAGGCCGAGCGCGCAGTGCTCGGTGACGTGACCGAGCCAGGTGCCCTCGTGCAGGCGCTCGACGAACCCGCCCTTGCGGCCGCGTGAACACGAGTGCTGAGCCACGCCGGGCAGGGCCTCGAGGAGGTGATCGGCGAAGCCCGGCAGCTTGTCGGTGGGGAACTGCTCGAGCGCGCCCAGGTCGACGACCAGGTGGATCGCCCGGTCGTAGGACCACACGTTGGGGCCGCGGTAGACGCGGGTCTCGACGATCTGGAGGTCGGGCGTCGGGCGTTCGCTCACCGGGTGTCTCCGTCCTGTTCGTCATGGTGCCGTTCCTGGCGGGGTGATCGCGTGCGGGCCAGGCGACGCCGGAGGTGGGACGGTCCGACGTCGTCCGCGGCGATGTCGCGGGCCATGCCGTGGAGGTCGGCCCGGGCATCGGCGATCTCGGCGGCGTCCTTGGCCGAGCCCGTGGGGGGCTCCTGGACCAGGGCGCGGTCGGTCAGGTCGTACGCCGAGCCGGCGGGCAGCACGTGGAGCACGATGCCGCTGGCCAGCAGCGGGGAGGAGCGCTTCGCCTCGTAGGCGTTGGTCACCACCCGGGCCGGGTCGAGGATCGTGACCGCCCCGCGCCCCGACACCCGGAGCACCTCGTGCCCGTCCTCGACGGTCACGGTGGCGCAGGTGTCCTCGTCGACGCCGATCCCGAGGAGCTCCGGCGACTGGGACACGATCATCAGCAGCCGGCCGTAGCGGTTGCGCTGGTCGAAGTGCTGGTCGATGACCGTCGTGCGGAGGAGGCCGAGCCCGGCCGCCACCTGGGTCATCCGTTGCTTGGGAGTGGCTCCGCCCGGACCGAAGGCGACCATGTGCGAGGACTGGATGCTGGCGCCGGCCGACGTACCGCCGACGACGGCGCCGCGCTGGTGGGCCCGGACGACGGCGTCGCCGACCGGCGTACCGCAGATCACGGCGGAGAGCTTGAGCTGGTTGCCCCCGGTCATGAAGACGCCGCTCGCCTCGTCCACCAGCTTCACCAGGTCGGGGTCGTGGGCCTCCTCGCGGCTCTCCGGCCGGCAGGCGATGACCTCACCGGCGCCGAGGCGCCGGAAGAGGGCGTCGTAGACCTCGACGACCTCGTCGCCGAGGCTGGAGGCCGCGGGGATCACCACGATCCGGGCGTCCGACCCCCCGGACGCGCCGACGAAGGCGGTGAGGATGCCGCGTCGGTGGAGCTTGTCCTCGGCGCCGCCGATGATCATCAGGGGGCCGGGCCGGGCGCCGGAATCCGGCGAGGGCCGGGGCTGCTCGTCGGCGACCTGGTGATCGGGGCGAGGCATGACAGGGAAGGCTAGCCGGTGCGAGAGTGCCGGTGTGAGGGAGCAGTCCGACCTGCCCACCCGGCACCTCGTCGTGATGCGCCACGGCAAGGCCGAGCCGGGGGGTGAGACCGACCATGCGCGAGCGCTGGCGCAGCGTGGGTGGAACGACGCCGTCGAGGCGGGCCGATGGCTCGCGGACCGTGGGCTCGTCGTCGACGGGGCCCTGGTGTCGTCCGCACGGCGTACGGCGTCGACGTGGCTCGCGATCGCGGACGGAGGGTCGTTCGACGTGGAGCCGACGGCCTCCGAGGCGCTGTACGGCGCCGGGCCCGAGACCGCCCTCGACCTGGTCCGAGAGACCCCCGACGACGTCGACGCGCTCGTGGTGGTCGGCCACAACCCGACGATCGCCTACCTGGCCCAGCTGCTCGACGACGGCAGTGGCGACGAGGAGGCCGGGAAGCAGATGGCGGTCGGGTTCCCCACAGGTGCGCTCGCGGTCTTCGAGGTGACCGGTGCCTGGGCCGACCTCGACCTCGCCTCCGCGCGGCTCGTCGCCTTCCACGTCGGTCGCGGCTGAGCCGACCTAGGTCAGCGGTGGCGCCGGCGTCACGAAGCCGTGCTCGAGGTCGAGGGCCTCGATCTCCTCGCGGCTGATGCCGAGGAGATAGAGGATCGCGTCGAGGTAGGGCACGTTCACCGACGTGTCGGCCGCCTGCTGCACGAGCGCCTTGGCGTTGTACGCGATGCCGAGACCGGCGACCTCGAGCATGTCGAGGTCGTTGGCGCCGTCACCGATCGCGACGACCGACTCGACGGGGACGCCGACCTGCTCGGCGAAGAAGAGGAGCGCGGTCGCCTTGCCCGCCCGGTCGACGACGTCGCCGATGATCCCGCCGGTGAGGAGCCCGTCGACGATCTCGAGCTCGTTGGCCCGCGCGTAGTGGATGCCGAGGTCGGCCGCCAACCGGTCGGTGATCTGGCTGAAGCCGCCCGAGACGATCGCGAAGCGGTACCCCAGCCGGCGCAGGATCCGCACCAGCGTGCGCGCGCCGGGGGCCAGGACCAGCTCGTCGTACACCTCGTCGAGAGCGGACTCCGGGATGCCCTTCAGCAGGGCCACCCGCTCGCGCAGCGACGACTCGAAGTCGAGCTCGCCGCGCATCGCGCGCTCGGTGAGCTCCGCCACCTCGGCGCGGTGCCCGCTGTGCGCGGCCAGCAGCTCGATCACCTCGCCCTGGATCAGGGTGGAGTCGACGTCGATGACGATCAGCCGCATCGCCCGGCGCAGCAGGCTGGCCGGCTGCACCGCGATGTCGACGCCCTGGGTCGCGGCCTCGAGAGACAGCAGCGCCTTGAGGTGATCGGGGTCGGCACCGGAGACATGCAGGTCGATCGCGGTGACCGGGTAGCGCGCCATCCGTTCGATCCGGTCGATGTTGGCGCCGGCGTCCGCGATCCGCCCGGCGACCGCGGCCATCGCCGCCGCCTTCAGGGGTGCACCGATCACGGTCACGTGCGACCGCCCTTCGCGTCGTCCCCGGTTGTCGCCGGATCCACGGTCGACCTCGACATGCATCCCGAGCGCGGCGGCGGTCTCCTCGACCGCGGCCCGCAGCTTCTTCCAGTCGGGAGGGGCGGTGACGAGGATGCCGAGGACCAGGCGTCGGCGGAGCACGATCTGCTCGATGTCGAGCACCTCGACGCCCGCGCGGGTCAGCGTGCGGAACATCGCCGAGGTGACCCCCGGCCGGTCCTTCCCGGAGACGGTCAGCAGCAGGGTTTGCGGCGTCTGCTCCGTCATGGCAGTTCGAGGCTACCGAGGTCTGGGCCGACTGTCGGTGCTCGTCCGTACCGTGTCGCGGATGGCAGACACGTCCGCATCCCGTCATCACACCTTCGACTACGTCGAGCTGGCCGCCCCCGACATCGCGGCCGGCAAGGCGTTCTACGGCGACGCCTTCGGCTGGTCGTTCACCGACTACGGCCCCGCCTACGCCGGCATCCACCGTCCCGGCGGCGAGGGCGAGATGGGCGGACTCAACCCCGAGCGACCGGCCGGGCCCGGGCTGCCCCTCGTCGTGCTCTACAGCGACGACCTCGACGCCACGCTCGAGGCCGTGCGGGCGGGTGGGGCGACGATCGACGAGGAGCCGTTCGAGTTCCCGGGCGGTCGGCGGTTCCACTTCACCGACCCCGCCGGCAACTCACTGGCGGTCTGGAGTCAGGCCTGAGATCGACATCGGAGTAATCTGCGCGCACCAGCTCGGGACCGCCGCCCAGTAGGCCTGAGCAAGGACGGCTCGCGAGCAAGCTCGCTTCGCCGCTCACTGCGGCCGTTCTGTCCCGGCTTCGCCGGGTCGCGCACCAGCTCGGTCCGCCGCCCAGCAGGCCTGAGCAAGGACGGCTCGCGAGCAAGCTCGCTTCGCCGCTCACTGCGGCCGTTCTGTCCCGGCTTCGCCGGGTCAGAAGCGTCCGCCGCCCAGCAGGCCTGAGCAAGGACGGCTCGCGAGCAAGCTCGCTTCGCCGCTCACTGCGGCCGTTCTGTCCCGGCTTCGCCGGGTCAGAAGCGTCCTCGTTCGGGCCAGACCTCCGGTGAGCACGCCGCGACGAGACCGCGGCGCGCCGCCGCACCCAGGGGCTGGAGGGCCGCGCGTCGGCCGGCGGTCTCGGCCGCGCTGACCGCACCGCCCTCGTCCTCGAGCGCGAGGTCGACGATCGCCCACGCCTGGAGTGCCCGGGCGGCGAGGTCCACGCACCGCGCCGGAGTGCCGGGCGGAGGGGCGAGCCGCGGAGCGTGGTGGAGGTTCATCAGCGCGTCCGCGGCCTCCGGTCGCCACCGGGCGACGTCGAGGGCCGCGAGAGCGCCCGCGGCCTCCTGCAGGCCGCGGCGGAGCCCGCGGTCGGCCTCACCGACGTCGACCACCTGCCGCGCCCACGCGTCGTACGCCGTCCACTCGACCGCCGCACCCACCCGGCGCGGTACGAGACCGAGGCCGCCGGCCACCACGGCCTCGCCCGCCTCCATGGCGGCCGAGCCGAAGTCGCGTGGACCGCCGATCCCGACGGGGTCGCCGGGTGCCGGCAGGGCCAGACCGAGCGAACGGACGCCGGACACACGCAGCTCGGCCAGCGCCCGCGCCAGTGGAACCGACCCGTCGACCCCCGGCAGGCCGGCCACCACATGGGTGGCGTCGTCGAGCAGGACCGCGTCGAGCACGAGGTCGGTCACGACCACGCCACGGAGCCAGGCGCTTCCCCACCACGCCAGACGGGCCGAGACCGGAAGAGCGGGCTGCACGACCCGAGATTAGGGTGCGTCTCATGGTCGCGGTCATCGAGTTCGCCGACGTGACCGTGCGACGGGGCTCGGCGACGCTGCTCGACAAGATCTCCTGGCGCGTGGCGGAAGGCGAGCGCTGGGTCGTCCTCGGGCCGAACGGAGCCGGCAAGACCACCCTGCTCCAGGTCGCGTCCGCCCAGATGCACCCCACCGACGGGGTGGCCGGGATCCTCGACGAGGTGCTCGGCACCGTCGACGTCTTCGAGCTGCGCCCGCGGATCGGGCTCACCAGCGCCGCCCTGGCCGAGCGCATCCCCCGCGACGAGCGGGTGCGCGACGTCGTGGTCAGCGCGGGGTACGCCGTGGTCGGGCGCTGGCGCGAGGACTACGACGAGCTCGACCACGAGCGCGCCCATGAGCTGCTGGCCTCGGTCCGTTCCGAGCACCTCCTCGACCGCACCTTCGGCACGCTCAGCGAGGGCGAGCGCAAGCGGGTCCAGATCGCCCGCGCGCTGATGACCGACCCGGAGCTCCTGCTGCTCGACGAGCCGGCGGCCGGCCTCGACCTCGGCGGCCGGGAGGACCTGGTCTCGACGCTGTCGACCCTCGCCCTCGACCCGCGGTCACCCGCGACCGTGCTGGTGTCGCACCACGTGGAGGAGATCCCGCCGGGCTTCACCCACGCACTGCTGCTGCGGCAGGGCCGGGTCGTCGCGTCCGGTCCGATCCGCCAGGTGGTCACCGAGGATCACCTCACCGAGACCTTCGACATGCCGCTGGTCCTGAGCTTCGAGGGCGGCCGGTGGACAGCGCGGCGGCGGACGCGTCGCAGACCCGCTGAATGACCCGTGACCTGACAGTGCGGGAGATAGGCTTTCGGCGTGGAGTGGCTGGGCGATCATCTGTGGGCCGCCTGGCTGGTGTTGGCGGTGGCCCTGGGCGTTGCCGAGCTGGTCAGCCTCGACCTGATCCTGCTCATGGTCGCGGTGGGTGCCTTCGTCGGTGCCCTGGCCGCGATCGCGTCGCTCCCTGTCGCGCTCCAGATCCTGCTGGCGGCCGGCAGCTCGGCCGCGATGCTCGCCCTCGTGCGTCCCAACCTGATCAAGAAGTTGCACACCGGTCCCGACCTGCTGACCGGCACCAAGAAGCTCGTCGGGCAGCAAGGAGTCGTCACCGAGCCGCTGTCCGCCCACAACCCGGGCCGGGTCAAGCTCGCCGGCGAAATCTGGTCGGCCTGCCCGTACGACGAGTCGATGACGATCGCTGCCGGGCAGATGGTCGAGGTGTTCGCGATCCGCGGCGCCACCGCCTACGTTCACCCTGTCGGTGAGCTGATGCCATGAGCGCACGCCCGGCGTCCCTGTCCCACGACCGAAAGTAAGGAAGGCCCCTCGATGGAGGTCTACATCGGACTACCGATCCTGGTGTTCCTGTTCGTGATCATCCTGCTCTGGCGAACCGTCAGGATCGTTCCGCAGGCACGTGCCGGGATCGTCGAGCGCTTCGGCAAGTACAAGGAGACGCTGCCCGCCGGCCTGAACATCGTCGTGCCCTTCGTCGACAAGGTGCGCTACCTGATCGACCTGCGCGAGCAGGTCGTCAGCTTCCCGCCGCAGCCGGTGATCACCGAGGACAACCTCGTGGTGTCGATCGACACCGTCATCTACTTCCAGGTCACCGACCCGATCGCGGCGACGTACGAGATCGCCAACTACATCCAGGCGATCGAGCAGCTGACCATGACCACGCTGCGCAACATCGTCGGCGGCATGGACCTCGAGGAGACGCTGACCAGCCGCGACCAGATCAACTCCGGCCTGCGCGGCGTGCTCGACGAGGCGACCGGCAAGTGGGGGATCCGGGTCAACCGGGTCGAGCTGAAGGGCATCGACCCGCCGCCGTCGATCAAGGACTCGATGGAGAAGCAGATGCGCGCCGATCGCGAGAAGCGCGCGACCATCCTCACCGCCGAAGGTGGGCGGCAGGCCGCGATCCTGACGGCCGAGGGTGAGAAGCAGTCGGCGATCCTCTCCGCCGAGGGTGCGCGGGAGTCGCAGATCCTGCGGGCGCAGGCCGACCGCGAGGCACAGATCCTCCGGGCGCAGGGTGAGGGTCAGGCCATCCAGACGGTCTTCCAGGCGATCCACGACGGGCAGCCGGACCAGTCGTTGCTGGCCTACCAGTACCTCCAGATGATGCCGAAGATCGCCCAGGGTGACGCCAACAAGGTCTGGGTCGTGCCGTCCGAGTTCACCAAGGCGCTCGAAGGCCTCGGCTCCTCGATGCAGGAGATCGCCGGCATCCCGAAGCAGACGGGTGGCGTGCGCAACCGGGTCGACATGGGCTCGACCGATCCGGCCACCCTGCCCAGCAACACCGACCTCGAGCTCTCCAAGGCCAACAAGGCGGTGGAGGACGCGATTGCCGAGGCCGAGCGGTCGGCCAACCCCGGACGCAACGCCGAAGGGGAGCACCTGGCCGACGTTCCCGAGCCCCCGACCGCCCCGGCCGGTGGCGACTCGCCGGAGGCTCCGCCGGCTCAGTGACCTTCCTCCAGATGGTGGCCGTGCTCTTCGCGGGCATGGCCGCCGGGACCATCAACGTCGTCGTCGGGTCGGGGACGCTCATCACGTTCCCGACCCTGCTGGCGTTCGGCGTACCACCGGTCACCGCCAACGTGTCGAACACGATCGGCCTGGTGCCGGGAGTGGCGTCGGGCGTGATCGGCTACCGGCGGGAGCTGCGCGGGCAGCGCGCCCGAGCGATCCGGCTCGGCTCCGCCTCGGTCGCCGGCGGGATCGTCGGCGCGGTCCTGCTGCTCTCGCTCCCGTCGAGTGCGTTCTCGGCGATCGTGCCGGCCCTGATCGTGGTCGGGCTCGTCCTGGTCGTCCTGCAGCCGCGCATCTCGGCGTGGGTCGACGCCCGACACGAGGGCGCTCGTGGGGAGTTCGGACCCTGGTGGGTGTGGCCGGCGGTCTTCGCCACGGGCATGTACGGCGGCTACTTCGGCGCCGCTCAGGGCGTGATCCTGATGGGCCTGCTCGGGATCGGCATCGCCGACACCCTCCAGCGCCTCAACGGCCTGAAGAACGTGCTCGCCGGGCTCGTCAACGGCGTCGCCGGACTGATCTTCGTGTTCGTCGCCGACGTCGACTGGACCGTCGTCGCCCTGATCGCGGCCGGCTCCGTCGTCGGGGGCCAGATCGGTGCGACCGTCGGCCGTCGACTCTCACCCCTCGTCCTCAGGATCGTGATCGTCGTGGTCGGGCTTGTCGCCCTCGCGACGTTCCTGCTCCACTGACGCCCGTGACGTCGTACTCGATGCCGCCCGAGGTGGCGTCTGGCCTGGTGTCGGCCCTCGTCGAGCGCGGTGTCGACGCCTGCGTCGGCGGCGGATGGGCGATCGACGCACTCGTCGGCCGCCGGACGCGCGAGCACGCCGATCTCGACCTGTGGGTCGAGGCATCGGGTCTCGAGGGCCTGTTCGCGGCGTTCGCCGACCGCGGTCTCGACCGGATCCACCCGTGGCCCGGCGACCGTCCCTGGAACTTCGTGCTCCACGACGCCGTGAGCCGTCGGGTCGATCTCCACCTCTACCAACCGCTCGAGGACGGTCGGCTCCACTACGGCAGCGTCACCGCGCCGTTCGTCTTCGACGCCGAGAGCCTCTCGGGGACGGGCGACATCGGTGGGCGGCCTGTCCGCTGCGAGACCCCGGACTTCGCGCTGCGCAACCACACCGGCTACCCGATCCGCGACGTCGACCGGCACGACGTGGCGGTCCTCTGCGAGACGTTCGGCCTGCCGCTGCCCCAGGAGTTCCGCTGAGTGCGGTCGCAGATCCTGAGGCCGACGCGACGATGCCCCGGCGTCAAGCGCCCGCCGGGGCATCGCGTCTAGACCTGTTCTGCTGTGAGGTCGCCGCTCACTCTGGTGCGGGTGGCGGGTTGACCAACCAGCCGGAGTGCCCGTTGCAGGACTGCCCCGGAGTGATGCCAGCGGCCCTCAGATCGGCCCAGGTGGCGCCCTCGGCCCTGGCGCCCCGCTGGGTGTGGCCCCAGTTCTGCGGCGGCGCCCCACCAGGCAGGCACCTCTCACTCCTTCAGCGCCGGACGGGCGAAGGTTGTCACGGAGCGGTCAGGCGATCGCCGCAGCTGACACGTTCCGGCCACGGGAGGAGTAAGAGCCTCGTTCGCGGGGTGTGTCCGACCCCGACATCCGACGAAGGGGGTGTGCCATTCAGGACTCGACGTACGCCGCGAGCCATCGGCCGAGCTCGGCGAAGGCGTGGCCGCGGGGCTCCTCCCGGGAGAGGAAGACGTCGTGCCGGGCGCCCTCGATGCCGACATAGGTCAGGTGGCGGCCGAGTGAGGACGACCAGCGGCGGATCTGCTCCACGTCGAGGACGATGTCGGTGGAGTGGACGTCCTCGCCGAGCTCGGTCGGAGCGGTCGACCGCGCGCTCGACAGCACGAGCGCCGGAAAGGTGAGGTCGAGCCCGCGATGCAGCGTGGCTTGCCCGCGGCGGACGGCGGCCAGCCAGCCGGCGTACGCCGGCCACGACTCGATCGGCTTCCAGGCCAGGTCGAAGTCCCACTCGCCCTGGTGGTCGCGGTGCAGGGAGCGGGCATAGAGCCCGGTGACCGTGCGCGGGACGACCCGCATCGGCTGCCGTTTCGCGACCTGCTGGACGACAGGCGTGAGCCCGAGGCGGACCCAGGCCTTCCCCTGCAGGTCCAACCAGGGAGCGTTGAGGACGATCCCGTCGGCCGCGACGACGCGACCCTCGCTGCGTCGGGCGTCCGCCCAGAGCGGGACGACCAGCCCGCCGGTGGAGTGCCCGCTCAGGACGACGTGGTCGTGCCCGGAGGTCACGCGGTCCCAGGCGAGATCGAGCTCAGGATGGTAGTGCGCGAGGTCGGTGACGTAGTTCGGCGTCTGGTGGGGGCGGATCGACCGGCCGTACTTGCGCAGGTCCAGCGCGTAGAAGTCGTAGCCTCGCTCGATCCACCAGTCGGCGTAGGCCGTCTGGAAGAAGTAGTCGGCGAACCCGTGGACGTGCAGCACCGCCCGGTCGGTACGCCGGGCCGCGGGCCGATGTACCAGGGTCGCGACGACCTGTCCCTCGTCGTCGTCGGGCAGGTGCAGCGTCTCGGCGGTGTACGGCGACCCCAGGATGTCGGGTACGACGCCATCCGGTCCGCTCGAGGTCATGCGCTCATCCTGGCAGCCGGTCAGCCCGAGCCGAGGACCACCCAGCGGTCGGTCCGCACCCGCCAGACCATCCCGACCAGCCGCACCATGATGAACGCGGTGAGTCCGGCCCAGACCCCGCCGAGGCCCCAGTCCCAGCGAGCGGCAGCGAGCGTGATCGGGACGAACCCGCCGAGCGCGGCGACGATGGTGATCGTGCGCATGAAGGCGACGTCGCCCGCGCCGATCAGCACCCCGTCGAGTCCGAACACGATGCCGGCGGCCGGCAGCATCAGGACGAACCACGGCCACAGCACGTGCACCTGGTGCAGCACGGCGGGGGACGACGTGAACAGCCGGGGTATCACCCACCAGCCGGCGGCGTAGAGAGCGGCGAACGCCGTACCGGAGGCGGCGCTCCACCGGGCCACCTGACCGCCGAGCCGGCGCGCGGCCGCGGCGTTGCTCGCGCCGAGGGCGGCGCCGACCAGTGACTGCGCGGCGATCGCGAACGAGTCGAGCAGCAGGGCGGTGAACCCCCACAGCTGCATCCCGATCTGGTGGGCCGCGATCTGGGGAGTGCCCATCCGGGCCGCGACACCCGCCGCGACCATGAAGGCCGCCTGGAACGCCGCGGCGCGCACGATCAGGTCGCGACCCAGGACGAGCTGCGCCTGCATGGTCTCGACGTCCGGGGTCAGGGCAGCGCCCGACGCGACGGCCTCGCGTCGTAGCGCACGCAGGAACAGGACGGCCGCGACGACCTGTGCGCCGACGTTGGCCCACGCCGAGCCGACCAGGCCCATCCCGAAGGTGTAGACGAGCAGGGGAGACGCCGCGGCGGAGAGTCCGTTCGCCACCAGCACGATCGCGACCGGGGCGCGGGTCAGCTGGATGCCGCGCATCCAGCCGTTGCCCGCGAGCACGAGCAGCACCATCGGCATGCCGCACAGCGCGATCCGGAACCACTGCTCGGCGGGGTCGTGCAGGGAGGACGACCCGGTGAGCAGTCCGACCAGCGGGTCGGCCGCGAGCTGGCCGGCGACCACGACGACCAGGCCGATGCCGATCGCGAGGTACGACGCCTGCACGCCCTCCGCGATCGCCCGGTCGCGCTGCCCGTTGCCGAACCACCGGGCCGAGCGCGCCGTCGTGCCGTACTCCACGAACGTGCCGACGATCGCGAGCAGCGCCATCAGCGTCGTACCGATGGCGAGCGCTCCCAGGGCACGCGCGCCGAGGTGGCCGACGACGGCCGTGTCGACGAGGAGATAGAGCGGCTCGGCGGCCAGCACCAGGAACGCCGACGTCGCCAGGCCCAGCATCCGCCGGACGGTGACCCGGTCGGTCGTCGTCTCCGGCACCTCCGCGGTCACGACCCAGAGGTATCAGGCCGGGCCGACACTGCGGCGACCGCCTCGCGCGGCGACGACCAGGGCTTCGAAGAGGCGGGCGTCGTCGCCGACCTCCGGATGCCACTGCACGGCCAGGCAGAACCGGTCGCCGGGAAGCTCCATCGCCTCGAGCGAGCCGTCGTCCGCCCACGCCGTGGCCGTGAAGCCCGGGTGCGACGCGACGGACTGGTGGTGGTGGCAGCCGACGCGGACCGACTCTCCGAGCAGCCCGTGCACCGTCGACCCCTCGGCCGTGGTGACCCGGGTGTCGCCGAACGTGTCGGCCCCCGGGTTGTGCTCCTCGTGCCCGACGAGCTCGGGCGTGTGCTGGTGCAGCGCGCCGCCGGCGGCCACGGCCATCAGCTGCATCCCACGGCAGACGCCGAGCGCCGGCAGCCCGGACGCCTCCGCGGCCTGCAGCAGAGCCAGCTCCCAGGTGTCGCGGTCCTCGCGCCAGGACAGCGTCTGCGGGGCGGGCTCCTGGCCGTAGCGGTGGGGGCCGACGTCCGCCCCGCCGGTCACCACGAGGCCGTCGAGCCGGCCGACGACCTCGTGCGCCACCTCGGCGGAGCCGGAGGCCGGGGGCAGCAGGACCGGGATCCCACCGGCGGCGAGGATCGCATCGGCGTACTGGGCGTGGAGCACGTCCGCTGTCGTGTGCCAGACCCCGAACTGCGCACGCTCGCGGTACGTCGACAGGCCGATCACCGGCCGCTGGGCGGGCACGGCCTCAGAGCGGGGTGACATAGGCGCCCGAGATGCCGCCGTCGACCAGGAACGTGTTGGCGGTGATGAAGGAGGAATCGTCGGAGGCCAGGAACAGCACCGCGCTCGCGATCTCCTCGGGCTCCCCGAACCGGCCCATCGGCACGTGCACGAGCCGGCGCGCGGCACGCTCGGGGTCGGTCGCGAACAGCTCCTTCAGCAGCGGGGTGTTCACCGGCCCGGGGCAGAGCGCGTTGACGCGCACGCCCTCGCGCGCGAACTGCACGCCGAGCTCGCGGCTCATGCTGAGCACGCCGCCCTTGGACGCGGAGTACGAGATCTGGGACGTCGCGGCTCCCATCACGGCGACGAACGACGCGGTGTTGATGATCGACCCGCGCTTCTGCTCGAGCATGTAGGGCAGGGCCGCCTTGCAGCACAGGTAGACCGACGTCAGGTTGACCTCCTGCACGCGGCGCCAGGCGTCGAGCTCGGTGTCGAGGATCGAGTCGTCGTCCGGGGGGCTGATGCCGGCGTTGTTGAACGCGATGTCGACCGAGCCGTAGGTGTCCTTGGCCGTCCGGAAGAGCCCGTCCACCTGGTCCTTGTCGGTGACGTCGACGTGCACGTACGTCGCCTTCGCCTCCCCACCGAGCTCGTCGACGAGACGTGCCCCGCCGTCGTCGTCGATGTCGCCGATGACGATCTTCGCGCCTTCCTCGGCGAACCGGCGCACGGTCGCCAGCCCGATCCCCGAGCAGCCGCCGGTCACCACGGCCACCCGGCCCTCGATACGTCCTGCCACTTCTCGTCCTTCCCTTGGTCTCGAGACGGTCGCAGAGCGACCTCCTCCACCACCGGCTAGTGCGCGATGAACACGTTCTTCTCCTCGGTGAACGCATACGGCGCGTCCGGACCGAGCTCCCGGCCGAGGCCGGACATCTTGTAGCCGCCGAAAGGCGTCCAGTAGCGGACGCTGGCGTGGCTGTTCACGCTCAGGTTGCCGGTCTGCACACCCCGCGACACGCGCAGGGCACGGCCGAGGTCACGGGTGTAGATCGAGCCCGACAGCCCGTAGTCGGAGTCGTTGGCCAGCGCGACCGCCTCGTCCTCGTCGTCGAACGCCATCACGGCCACGAGGGGACCGAACACCTCCTCGCGCCACACCGGCTCCGCGACGTCCTTCGCCTCCGTGACCATCGCGGGCAGCCAGTAGCCGTCGCCGGCCGGGCGTCGCGCCCTGGAAGGCGATGGCGGTGTCGTCGAGGTACCGCTGGACCGAGTCGCGCTGCCCGGCCGAGACCATCGGCCCCATCTGGCTGGACTCGTCCGTCGGGTCCAGCACGCGCCAGTCCGAGACGGCGGTCTCGAGCCGGCCGAGGAACTCGTCGTACACCGATCGCTGGACCAGGATCCGCGAGCGTGCGCAGCAGTCCTGCCCGGCGTTGTCGAAGACCGCGCCGGGCGCCGCGGCAGCGGCCGCGGCGACGTCGGCGTCACCGAAGACGATGTTCGCGCTCTTGCCGCCGAGCTCGAGCGTCACGTGCTTCACCTGCTCGGCGCAGCCGGCCATGATCTGGCGGCCGACCTCGGTCGAGCCGGTGAAGACGACCTTGTGCACCCCCGGGTGGGTGACGAAGCGGTTGCCGACGACCGAGCCCTTGCCCGGGACCACGGTGAACACTCCGGGAGGGATGCCCGCCTCGAGCGCCAGCTCGCCGATCCGGATCGCCGTCAGGGGCGTGATCTCCGCGGGCTTGAGCACGACGGTGTTGCCCGCCGCCAGCGCGGGCGCGAAGCCCCAGCCGGCGATCGGCATCGGGAAGTTCCAGGGCACGATGACGCCGACGACGCCGAGCGGCTCGTGGAAGGTGATGTCGACGCCCCCGGCCACCGGGATCTGCTTGCCGACCAGGCGCTCGGGGGTGGCGGAGTAGTAGTTCAGGACGTCGCGGACGTTCCCCGCCTCCCATCGCGCGTTGCCGATGGTGTGTCCGGAGTTCTCGACCTCGAGTCGGGCCAGCTCCTCGTTGTGGTCGTCGACGATCGCGGCGAAGGCACGCAGCAACCTCGCTCGCTCTCCGGGAGCCAGGTCACGCCAGGCCGGGAAGGCGTCGTGGGCGTGCTCGATGGCGGCGTCGGTCTCGGCCTCGGTGGCCGCGGGCACGTCGCGGAGCTCGCGGCCCGTAGCGGGGTTGATCAGTGTGGTGCTCATTCACATCCTCTCGAAGCTGCGGGCGAGCTCCCAGTCGGTCACGGCGGCCTCGAAGGACTTGAGCTCGACGTCGGCCATGTTCGTGTAGTGGTCGACGACCTCTTGCCCGAACGTCGCCCGGGCGATCTCGGAGGAGGCCCACGCGTCACGCGCCTCGCGCAGGGTGTGGGGCACGTGCGGCGCGTCGGAGTGGTAGGCGTTGCCCTTGAGCTCGGGGCCGAGCTCGAGCCCCTGGTCGATGCCGTAGCGGCCGCCGGCCAGCATCGCGGCGATCGCGAGGTACGGGTTCACGTCGCCGCCGGGCACGCGGTTCTCCATCCGCGCACTGGGGCCGTGTCCGACCAGGCGGACGGCGCACGTGCGGTTGTCCTCGCCCCACGCGACCGCGGTCGGGGCGAACGAGCCGTCGGCGAAGCGCTTGTAGGAGTTGATGTTCGGCGCGTAGAGCAGCGTGAAGTCGCGCATCGTGGCGAGGAGGCCGGCCACGAAGCTGTCGTACATCGCCGAGCGCTTGTCACCGTCCCAGAAGACGACGTCGCCGTTCTCAGCGCGCAGCGAGAGGTGGATGTGGCAGGAGCTGCCCTCACGCTCGTTGTACTTCGCCATGAAGGTGATCGACTGCCCGCGCTGGGCTGCGATCTCCTTGGCGACCGTCTTGTAGACGCTGTGGTTGTCGGCGCTGACCATCGCCTCGGCGTACAGGAAGCCGATCTCGTGCTGGCCGAGGTTGCACTCGCCCTTCGCCGCCTCGACGTCGAGGCCGGCGGCGTACATCGTGTTGCGGATGTCGCGCAGCAGCGGCTCGGCGCGGGTCGTGCCGAGGATCGAGTAGTCGACGTTGTACTGGTTGACCGGGTCGAGGCCGCGGTAGTGCATCCGTCCGGCGTCCTCGTACGTCGTGTTGAACGCGATGAACTCGAGCTCCGTGCCCGCCAGCGCGACGAGACCGCGCTCGGCGAAGGCGTCGAGCTGGGTCCGGAGGATGGTGCGCGGCGACTGCAGGACGGGCGCGTGGTCCAGCCAGACCAGGTCGCACTGCACGAGCGCGCTCGCGGGCAGGTGCGGCAGGAGGCGGATCGTGTCCCAGTCGGGGACGAACTCCATGTCGCCGTACCCGCGTTCCCACGACGAGATCGCGTAACCGTCGACCGTGTTCATGTCGATGTCGACGGCGAGCAGGTAGTTGCAGCCCTCCGTGCCGTGCTCGACCACCACGTCGAGGAAGTACTGCGCGTGCAGTCGCTTGCCCTGGAGTCGCCCCTGCATGTCGGTGAACGCGAGCACCACGGTGTCGATCTCGTCGTCCTCGATCCGCTTCCGGAGCGTGTCGAGCGTCAGGTAACGGTCGTTGGGTGGCATGCACTCCCTCGTTTCGTCGGGCTCAGCCGAGCAGGCCACGCAGCAGCGCGGCCGTGTCGTCGCAGTGTTCTTCCATGGTCTGACGCGCCCGGTCGGGCCGGCCCTCGAGGACGGCTCCCAGGATGCGCTCGTGCTGCCGGTCCGAGTGCGCGATGTTCACGTCGTACACCGGGATCTGCAGCAGCATGTCGTGCAGCGTCGCCTGGACACGGGTGACGGCGTCGATGATGGACGGCGACCCGGTGACGGAGGCGAAGGCGAGGTGGAAGCGGCTGTCGGCCTGGCGGTGCGCGGCCGACCCCGACGCCTTCGTCACACCGGCGTACGCCGTCGTCAGCAGCGCGCGCTGCTTCTCGGTGAGGTCGTGAGCGGCGGCGGTCGCCACCGCACCGGGCTCCACGATCCGCCGGAAGGCGAGGCTGTCGAGCCACGTCGCGAGGGTCTCGGCGGGCGGTGCCTTGGCGCGAGCGCGCGGCCGGCGCGGCGAGTAGGTCACGATGCTCCCGCCGCCACGCCCGCGACGCGTCTCGACCATCCCGGCCGTCCTCATGGCCGTGATCGCCTCGCGCACGGTCGCCCGCGAGACGTGCATCCGCTCGGCGAGATCGCGCTCGGACGGGAGCGTGCTCCCGTTCGGGTGGACGCCCAGCCGGATCGCGGTCGCGAGCTGCTCGACGCATGCCTCGAAGGCGTGGTGCCCGCGGACCGGCCGCAGCACGACCTGCGCCAGGTCGGGCAGCTGCGACCCAGCAGTCGGCCCGGCTGTCGGGGCAGATGACGGGGCGGTCACGCGGGTCAGTGTGGCAGGCGCGCGGCTGCTGTCAATGGTCTGGGTTCATACCGAAATTTCCGTCCGGGCCTTTACGACGGATTCCGTACGGGTCTAGCCTCCGGCCAACCGGTTCCATTCCTGAAAGGTGTATCCGATGCCCGAAGCGCATGAGGCCGTCTCGCCTCACGAACTGCAGCGAGGACGAAAAACATCTGGCCAAGCTCGGGTACCGCCAGGACCTGCACCGATCGTGGTCGGGTTTCTCCAACTTCGCGATCTCGTTCTCCATCATCTCGATCCTCGCCGGCTGCCTCACCAACTTCGGGGCCGGCTTCAACAACGGTGGCCCGGTCTCGATCTCGTGGTCGTGGCCGATCCTGGGCGTCTTCATCCTGATCATCGGCTTCACGATGAGCGAGCTGGTGTCGGCGTACCCGACGTCCGGCGGCATCTACTGGTGGGCGTCCAAGCTGGGCGGCCCGCGAGGCCGGCTTCTTCACCGGCTGGCTCAACCTGATCGGCCTCGTCGCGGTCACCGCGGGTGTGGCCTACGGCTGCGCGACCTTCATCGACCTGACGATCAGCACCTGGTCGACGTCGTACTCCGACGGCTACTCGCTGACCCGGGTCTTCATCACGTTCCTGATCGTGCTCGGCGTCGCGGCGGTGCTGAACATCTTCAGCGGCCACCTGATGGCGCTGATGAACAACGCCTCGGTGTGGTGGCACGTGATCGGCGCGGCGGCGATCGTGCTGATCCTGATCTTCGTGCCTGACCAGCACCAGTCGTTCAGCTACGTGTTCACCGAGCGGTTCAACAACTCCGGATACGGCGGCGGCAGCACGAGCAACTTCGGGTACTGGTTCGCGATCCTGCCGTTCGGCTTCCTGCTGACGCAGTACACGATCACCGGGTTCGACGCGTCGGCACACCTCTCCGAGGAGACGGCTCGGCCGCCAAGGCAGCCGCCAAGGGGATCTGGCAGTCGATCTTCTACTCGGTCATCGGCGGCTACATCCTGCTGCTCTGCGTGGTGTTCGCGATTCCGAACGCCGCCGACGGTCAGCCCGACAACCTGCTGGCAGCGGCGGTGGCGTCGCAGCCATCTTCGTCCGGGCCATGGGCTCCCACTGGGCCGGCTTCGTCCTGTTCGTCTCATCGCGTCGGCCAGTTCTTCTGCGCGACCTCGTGCATGACCTCCGCCTCGCGGATGACCTTCGCGTTCAGCCGTGACGGTGCTATCCCGGGCTCGAAGCGCTGGTCGGCGCTGACCCCCAGCCGTGTTCCGGCCAACGCCGTCATGTTCGTCGGTGTCGTGCGCCGCGATCGTGACCCTGCCGGCGCTGATCAAGGTCGACGTCGGCCCGCGAGCCCCGGTGATCATCCCGCTGGCGTTCTACGCCGTCACGTCGATCGCCGTGATCGGTCTGTACCTGGCCTTCGCGATCCCGATCTGGCTGAGGTTCCGGCACGGTGACAAGTTCGAGGTCGGGTCCTGGAACAACGGCAGTCAAGTACAAGTGGATGAACCCGATCGCGGTCGCCGAGATCGTGATCGTCTCCGTCTACCTGATGATGCCGTTCGCCCCGGCGGCGGTGCCGTTCAGCGACGAGTTCGAGTGGAAGTTCGTGAACTACGCACCGATCGTCACGCATCGGAGCCGTCGTGGCTGCTCGCGATCTGGTGGCAGGTGTCGGCCAAGAACTGGTTCACCGGTCCGAAGCACACGATCGACGAGGCCGTCCTCGAGGCGTTCGGTGACGACAAGCTGACCGCCGACTGATACACCTCGACGGGTGACCGACGAGCAACCTGCGCTGGACCGCCTGGCCTGCTTGGCCGGGCGGTCCTGGCGTGTGGACGAGCTCGAGGGCGGGCTGACCAACGTCAACCTGCGCGTCCGCACCACCGACGACCCCACGGAACTGGGTGATCCGCTGGACGTCGTGGTGCGGTGGACGCGCGGGAACGCCGAGCTGCTCGGGATCGACCGCGAGGCGGAGCGCGACAACGCGGGAGCGGCATACCAGGCGGGCGTCGCGGGCGCGGTGCTCGAGTACCGACCCGACCTCTCGATCATGGTGGTGAGCGTTCGTCATCGGGACGCCCCTGACGGACGGCGACTTCGCCGACCCGGCCGTGCTGAGGCGCTCCGCCCACGCCGTACGCCTGCTCCACCAGGGCCCCCGCTTCACCGGCGACTTCGACATGTTCGCTCGGCAGGCGGGCTACCTCGAGGTGGTGCGGGAGAACGGGATGTCTCTGCCCGCCGGCTACACCGACCACGCGGCCGCGTGGGACGACGTACGCCGGGCCCTGGCGGCCGCTCCTCGGCCGACGGTCCCGTGCAACAACGACCTGCTGGCCGCCAACTACATCGATGACCCTGCCTGGGAGGGCAAGGGCAAGACGTGGCTGATCGACTACGAGTACTCCGGCAACAACGACGCCTGCTTCGAGCTGGGCAACACCACCACCGAGTGCAACTTCTCCGAGGACCAGATCGACGCGTGGTGCGAGGCCTACTTCGGCGACCCGACGCCGGCCGACCGCGCTCGCGTGCGCGTCCAGGCGCTCTGCAGCCAGTACGGCTGGTCGCTGTGGGGCTTCATCCAGGAGGCCGCCAGTGCGATCGACTACGACTTCCACTCCTTCGGGCTGGAGCGCTACGAGAAGGCCGCGGCGACGTTCCGCGGAGGTGGGCTGCCGCGGCTGCTCGAGCAGGTAGCCGCCGGTGGTTGAGGCAAGGCCACCGGGGTGAGCCGTCGTGGCTGAGGTCCCGTCCCGCGCCCAGGTGGTGGTCGTCGGCGGAGGCGTGATCGGCTGCTCGGTCGCCTACCACCTGACCAAGCTGGGGTGGACCGACGTCGTCCTGCTCGAGCAGGGGCGGCTCTCGGGAGGCACGACCTGGCACGCGGCCGGCCTGGTGGGTCCGCTGCGGGCGACGGAGGCCGGCACCCGGCTCGTGCAGTACTCCGCCGAGCTGTACGCCGGGCTCGAGGCCGAGACCGGGTTCGCCACCGGCTACCGGAACGTCGGCGGCGTGATCGTCGCCCGGACCGAGGACCGGATGACCCAGCTCCGGCGTACGGCCGCCAACGCGGTCGCCTACGACCTCGAGTGCGAGGTGGTCACGCCCGAGCGGGCGCAGGAGCTGTGGCCGCCGATGCGCGTCGACGACCTGCTCGGGGCGCTCTGGCTGCCGGGCGACGGGAAGGTCAACCCGGCCGACCTCACGCAGTCGCTCGCGCGCGGGGCGCGGCAGGGCGGAGCGCGCGTGGTCGAAGGGGCGCGGGTGACCGGCTTCGACGTCCACGACGACGGCGCGGGACCGCGGGTCACGGGCGTGCTGACAGATCAGGGCACGGTCGAGTGCGAGGTGGCGGTCAACTGCGCCGGGCAGTGGGCGAAGGCGCTCGGCGACCTGGCCGGGGTCACCGTGCCGCTGCACTCCGCCGAGCACTTCTACGTCGTCACCGAGGCGGTGCCGGGCACCCACCCCGACCTGCCGATCATGCGCGACCCTGACGGCTGGACCTACTTCAAGGAGGAGGTCGGCGGGCTCGTCGTCGGCGGCTTCGAGCCCGATGCCAAGCCGTGGCGGTCGCCGTCCGACCTGCCGTACCCGTTCGAGTTCCAGCTGCTCGAGGAGGACTGGGAGCACTTCGCCCCGCTGATGGAGGAGGCGGTCACCCGCATCCCCGCGCTGGCGGAGACCGGGATCCGGAAGTTCTACAACGGCCCGGAGGCGTTCACGCCGGACAACCAGTTCGTGCTCGGCGAGGCCCCGGGGCTCCGCGGCTACTTCGTGGGCGCGGGCTTCAACTCCGTCGGGATCGCCTCGGCGGGCGGCGCCGGGCGAGCGCTCGCCGAGTGGATCGTCGAGGGCGAGCCCACCAGCGACCTGGTAGCTGTCGACGTACGCCGGTTCGCGGCGTTCCACGGTGACGAGGCCTGGCTGCGGTCGCGGGTGGCGGAGATCCTCGGCCTCCACTACGAGGTGCCCTGGCCGCTCCGCGAGCCCGAGACCGGGCGACCGCAGCGGGTGTCGCCGCTCCACGAGCGGATGGCGTCGCGGGGCGCCGTCTTCGGGAGCCGGATGGGGTGGGAGCGCCCGCTCGTGTTCGCACCCCCGGAAGCGCCGGCGGCGCCGTACACCTGGGGGAGGCCCGACTGGCTGCCGTGGTGCCTGGAGGAGCAGCGCGCGACGCGTGAGCGTGTCGCCGTCTTCGACCAGACGTCGTTCTCGCTGTACGACGTCAGCGGCGCGGACGCCGTCAGCACGCTCCAGTGGGTCTGCGCGGCCGACGTCGACGTCCCGGTGGGCGGCTGCGTCTACACGCCGTTCCTCAACGAGCGAGGGACCTACGAGGCCGACCTCACCGTCACCCGCACCGGCCCCGCCTCCTTCCTCCTGGTGTCGAGCTCCGCGACGACCATCCGCGACCTGGACTGGATCCGGAGACACCTGGCCCCGGGTGCCGACGTCGCGGTCGTCGATCGGACCGACGAGCTGTCCGTGATCGGGGTGATGGGCCCGCGCTCCCGGGAGCTGCTCGGGCGCGTGTCCGCGGCGGACTGGTCGGACGAGGCGTTCCCGTTCGCGACCAGCCAGGCGGTCCGCGTCGGGGAGGTCGACCTGCGCGCGACGCGGATGACCTACGTCGGCGAGGTCGGCTGGGAGCTGGTCGTCGCGGTGGCCGACGCACCGTCGGTGTACGACGAGCTCCGTTCCGCGGGCGAGGATCTGGGCATCGCCGACGCGGGCTACCACGCGATCGAGTCGCTGCGGCTCGAGAAGGGCTACCGCGCGTTCGGTCGAGACCTCACCCCCGACCTCACGCCGGTCGAGGCGGGGCTGCTCTTCGCGACGGCCGTGGGCGGGAGAGGCGGGAGCGACAAGGACTTCCTCGGGCGAGCAGCGCTGACCGCCCACCGCGACCGCCTCCGTGGGGCGGGTCCCCGGCGACGTCTGGTGTCGTTCGTCGTCGAGGACCCCGAGCCGATGGTGTGGGGCGGCGAGCTGCTGCTGCGTGACGGCTCCCCGGCCGGGCAGGTGACCAGCGCGGCGTACGGCGCGAGCGTCGGCGCGAGCGTCGGGCTCGCGCTGCTACGCGCGGATCGACCGGTCCGCCAGGAGGACCTCGACGCCGCGGTCTTCGAGATCGATCTCGCCGGTGAGCTGTTCCCGGTCCGGCCGACGCTGGCGGCGCCCCTGCGCTGACGTCGATGATGAGCCATGGCCCGCGAGAACACCGAGCTCACCTGGACCGACGTCAGCGCCCGGCTGGCCCCCGCCCGCAGCTACTGGGTCGCCACCGTGTCACTCACCGGCGCGCCGCACGTCGCTCCGGTCTGGGGAGTCGTGGTGGACGACGTCCTGTACATCTACTCCGAACGCAGCACCCTCAAGGCGCGCAACCTCGCGGTCGACGCCCGGGTCGCCGTGCACCTCGAGAGTGCCGAGGACGTGGTCATCGTGCACGGGGAGGTCGAGGACCTCGGGGCACCCGCGGACTCGAGTCGGGTGGTCGCCGCTCTGGCGCTGAAGTATCCGGATCCGGCCGACGCGCAGTACCTGCCGACCGACGATCCTGCCTTCGACGTGCTGTGGGCGATCCGCCCGCGGCGCGCGATGGCGTGGCGTCTGGACGACTACGACGCCTCACAGGGGCGTTGGCGAGCCTGACACCGATCGCCGGTCCGCGACGTACCAGACCACCCACGCGATCGGGAAGAACAGTCCGGCGAGGACGACCACGGCAGTCCCTCCACCGCGCTGGAGCTGCCCGCGACCCGTCAGCACCATCAACGCGATGAACGGGACGGCTGCGAGGCAGGCGGCCAGGAGCACGGGCCCATCATGCCCACCTTGACTCAGACCCCGGCGTACAGGTCGCGGATCACGTCCTCGATGTCCGGCTCGTGGATCGACAGGTCGGCGACGTCGTACGCCGCAGCGACGGCCGCCACGATCGGCGCGGCGCTGGCCCCGGCCGGGAAGCTGAGCCACTGGCGCGGCCCGTCGACCTTGCGGGTCGTCGCGCCCGCGACCGAGATCGGAGGTGCCTCGTCCACGAGGTCGACGACGAGCGTGCGCTGCGACTCACCACGCCGCTGCAGGTCGTCGAGCGGACCGTCGAACACGGCGGTCCCGCGGTCGATCACGATCACCCGGTCGCACAGCGCCTCGATGTCCTGGAGATCGTGGGTGGTGAGCAGCAACGTCGTCCCTCGCTCGGCGTTCAGGGTCCGCAGGAACTCCCGCAGCCGTCCCTTGCTGATCACGTCGAGGCCGATGGTGGGCTCGTCGAGGTAGAGGATCTCGGGCTCGTGGAGCAGGGCCGCGGTGATGTCGCCGCGCATCCGCTGGCCGAGGCTCAGCTGGCGGACCGGGGTGTCGAGCAGGTCACCGAGGTCGAGCAGCTCGACGTACTCCTCGAGGGTCCGCCGGTGCCGTGCCGGCTCGACCCGGTAGATCTTCTGGAGCAGCTCGAAGCTGTCGCGCAGCGGGAGGTCCCACCACAGCGTGGTCCGCTGGCCGAACACGACCCCGATCCGGCGCGCCAGCTGGGTGCGTTCGCGGCTGGGCTCGAGTCCGGCGACGCGCAGTTCCCCGGACGTCGGCACCAGGATGCCGGTCAGCATCTTGATCGTGGTCGACTTGCCGGCTCCGTTGGGGCCGATGTAGCCGATCATCTCGCCCGCCTCCACCTGGAAGCTCAGGTCGTGCACGGCCCGCACCTCCGTGCGGGTGCGACCGCCGAGGCTCCGGCCCGCGCGGGACCGCTTACGGACGACGAAGGTCCGGGCGAGGTCGCGGACGTCGATGAGACTCATGAGGCGCTCCTGAAGTGGTGGCCGACCGGGTGAGGTCCGCGTAGTACGAACGTTCGTACTACGCCGCGAAGCACCCCAGAAGGGGGCTGTGGACGGAGCTGCGCAGGATCACGCGGAGTCTGTTGGGATGTCGGGATGCCACGCTTGATCGACCGCGACCTCCGCACGGCGGACCTGGTGATCGGCGTCAACCGCGTGCTGGCCTCGCACGGCATCCCGGGTCTCACCATGCGGATGATCGCGCGGGAGAGTGGCATCAGCACCGGATCGCTGATGCACCACTTCGACACCCGTGAACGCATGCTGCGGATCGCTGCCCACCGCACCGGACGGACACTCATCTCGGCCGCCGAGTCGGACTCGCTGTGGATCGGGCTGGACGCCTTCCTGCCGAGTGACGACGAGACCAGAAGGCTGACGCGGGCCTGGCTGGCGTGGTGCGAGCTCTGGCGGAGCGAGCCCTGGCTGGAGGAGACGGTGACAGACCTGCGGTGGCGTGAACGGCGCGCACTCGCAGAACTGCACGAGCTGGAGGCGGCCGACCCGCGGCTCGACACGGTGGTGGCAGTGCTCGACGGGCTGCGCGGCGCTGTCTGCGCACCGGTCTCGGCCATGCCCGTGGACAGGGCACAGTGCCTGCTCCGCACGGTCGCGGCCACGGTGCTCGCTCGACCCGAATGAGTCATCTCAGCTCCCGGTGGAGGTGTAGTGGCGGACGCCGGTGCGCCAGGCGAGGCCGGCGACGACGAGGGTGAGGACGGCGACGACGGGGGAGAGGAAGGCGAACCACGAGGGCAGCCCGAAGGGATCGGGGCGGCCGAGGAGGTACAGGCACGGGTACCAGTTCACGAAGGCGACGGGGAACACGAAGGTCAGCGCCTTGAGGACCTCGCGGGGAAAGATCGTCATCGGGTACTGCGTCATCGTGTTCCCGCCGTAGGTGAAGGCGTTGGCGAACTGGCTGGAGTCGACGACCCAGAACTGCACGCACGAGAACGTCACGAAGAACGAGAAGAAGATCGCGCTCGCCGACACGAGCATGAAGGCAGCGACTCCGACCCGCGGCGCCGTCCAGTCCACCGCGAACGCACCGTAGACGAAGACCACCACGGCCTGGGTGATGCGCCCCAGGCGCCGCAGCTGGAACTGGTCGGCGCAGACCTGCACGAGCAACGGGACCGGCCGGGTCATCATCGCGTCGAGGGTGCCCGTGCGCACGTGGACACCGATCTGCTCGACGCTGCCGATGACCAGGTCGCCGATCCCGATGCCGATCCCACTCACGCCGTACAACAGGGCGACCTCGCGCAGGCCGAAGCCGCCGAGCGTGGGAATGGAGTGGAACATCAGCGCGAGCCCGACGAAGTCCAACAGGGTGACCAGGCACCCCGCGACGGTGAGCATCCAGAACGAGAACGGGTACGCCAGGGAGGACCGCACCCACATCCGCGCGATCCACAGATACTCACGGGGAGCCTCCCGGACACCTGTCACCCACGGCTCAGCCACCCTGCACCACCACCTTCCGAGTCGCGGCGTTCAGCACGACCTGGCAGAGCGCGAGCAGGACGACGGCCCACACCGCCTGCAGGAGCAGGCCCTCCAGGATCGCGAGGCCGGTGCGCTGGCCGAGCCAGATGTCCGCGGGAGTCTGGAGGTACGACGCCCACGGCAGCGCCAATGCGATGCTCCGCAACGGCTCGGGGAAGATCACCAACGGCAGCGTCATCCCGCTCAGGAAGATGGCGAGCACTCCCGACAGCGTGCGCAGACCGGTCTGGTCGAGCAGCCAGAACGCCGAGCAGGCGACCATGAACCGGATCCCGAAGCTGGTGACGACGGCCAGGACCAGGCTCAACGTGAATCCGAGTGCGGCCGCCGGGGTCGCGGGCATGGCGATGTCGAACAGCAGGAGCCCGACGATCGTCGGCAGAACTCCCCGCGAGATGACGTGGTACGCCGCGCGGCCGAGGTCGCCGGCGAGGTACCAGCCGACCAGGCCGATGGGCCGGTAGAGGTCGACCGCGACGTCACCGGACCGGATCCGGTCGGCGAGGTCGTCGGTGGTGCCGCCGCCCCACAGCGCGGTCGTCATCAGCAGCGCCTGCCCGAGCCAGACGTAGGTGACGGCATCGGTCGCGTCGTACCCGCCGGCATCGGGTCGTTGGTGCCACAGCGCGAGGTAGGCGTAGCTGTAGATCACTCCGAACACGGAGTTGGTGAAGACGCCCGCCAGGGTGGCGGCGCGATAGGTGCTGAAGCGTCGGAACGACCGCGCGGCGACGGCGGCGTAGAGCACCCGGAGTCCTCCTCCCGAGGTCGGTCGGAACCGTGACCGCACACGCCAAGTGACCCCGTCTCACGAAGAGACGGGGGTGTCGGACGTGCACGTTGTGCGGTTGTGGGCCGCCCAGTCTCGCTCACACGAGACCGGGCGGCAAGGGGGAAAGCTCAGTGCTGGTAGGTGCCCGTGACGATCGCGCGGCCGGCGGTCTTGAAGACGAGGTTGAAGCTCAGCACGGCGTTGGACACCGAGTCGTCGACACCCAGGTGCTCCTCGGTCACGGCGTGCACCACGAAGAAGTAGCGGTGGACCTGGTCGCCCTCCGGCGGAGCCGCGCCCATGAAGCCGCGGACGCCGCCGTCGTTGACGAGCATGAACGCGTCGCCGGGCAGGTCGGCACCTTCCGCTCCCGCTCCCGCCGCCAACGAGGTGACGTCGGCCGGGAGGTCGACCAGCGACCAGTGCCAGAAGCCGTTCGGGGTCGGGGCATCGGGGTCGTAGCAGGTGACGGTGTAGCTCTTCGTGCCCTCCGGTGCACCGCTCCACGACAGCTGGGGAGACGAGTTGCCGGAATCGGCGACCTGGTCGTCCTTGAGGGGTTGGCCGTCGGTCACGTCGTCGCTGGTGACGGTGAACGACGGGACCTTCGGCAGCAGGTCGTACGGGTCGGGCTTCACGGGACGATCGAGACTCATCTGCGCTCCTGGTTCGCGGACATCGTGGGCCGTTCGAACCTACCTCGCCCCCCGTCGGGGTCGCTCAGGTGATGCGTGGTCGAGGAGCGCTCCGCGTGATGCCGTTGGTCGAGGAGGTCGCTCTGCGTGATGCCGTTGGTCGAGGAGGCTCGCTCTGCGTGATGCCGTTGGTCGAGGAGCCCGCTCTGCGTGATGCCGTGGTCGAGGAGCCCGCTCCGCGTGATGCCGTTGGTCGAGGAGCCCGCTCCGCGCCATGCCGTGGTCGAGGAGCCCGCTCCGCGTGATGCCGTTGGTCGAGGAGGTCGCTCTGCGACCGTCACGAGACCACCGGTGCCATGACCACGTCGGCGCTCCACGTCGCCGGCCTTCTCGAAGAATGGTCGAGCGAGCCGCGCCCGGCCGGATCGCCCGATCATGGAACCCATGGACGACCACCCCCCGTATCCGTCCGGCCTGCGCCTGGCCGGACGTCGGGTCGTGGTCGCGGGCGGGGGCCAGGTCGCTCAGCGGCGGATCCCCGGTCTCCTCGCGGCCGGTGCCGAGGTCGTGGTCGTCTCGCCCCGGGTGACGCCGGCGATCGAGGGCCAGGTGCTGGCCGGTGAGGTCGTCTGGGTGGAGCGGGGGTTCGCCGACGAGGATCTCGCGAACACCTGGTACGTCATCGCCGCGACCGACGATCCCGACGTCAACGAGCAGGTGAGCAAGGCGGCCGAGGTGGAGCGGGTGTTCTGCGTCCGGTCCGACGACGGGACGAGCGCGACGGCCTGGACCCCGGCGGTCGGTCGGTACGACGGGCTGACGCTCGCCGTTCTCGGACGCCGCGAGCCACGCCGTACGGCGGCCGTCCGCGACGCGATCGTCACCGCGCTGCACGAGGGGACCGTCGCCGCCAGCGAGCGGAGGCCCTCCGTGCCCGGCGTCACGCTGGTCGGCGGCGGGCCGGGCCATCCCGACCTGATCTCCGTCGCCGGACGCAAGGCGCTGATGGAGGCCGACGTCGTGGTCGCCGACCGGCTGGCACCCCGCGAGCTGCTGGGCGACCTGCCCGCCACGACCGAGGTCGTCGACGTGGCCAAGCTGCCCCGGGGGAGAGCCGCGCGGCAGGAGGAGATCAACGCCCTGATCGTCGAGCGGGCGCTGGCCGGTCAGCGGGTGGCGCGGTTCAAGGGCGGCGACAGCTTCGTCTTCGGCCGTGGCTACGAGGAGATCGAGGCCTGCCGCGCGGCCGGCGTCGCGGTGCAGGTCATCCCCGGTCTCTCGAGCCCGCTCGCGGTGCCGGCCGTCGCCGGCATCCCGGTGACTCATCGGGCGGTCGCGCACGACTTCACGGTCGTCTCCGGCCACCTCCCGCCCGGGCACGCCGACTCGCTGGTCGACTGGGACGCCGTGGGCCGGTTGCGCGGCACGCTGCTGCTGATGATGGCCGTCGAGAACGCCGCGGCCATCGCACGGTCGCTCGTCGCGGCCGGCCGCGCCGCAAGCACCCCGGTCGCCGTCGTCTGCGAGGGGTCGATGCCCGGCGAGCGGACGGTGCTGACGACCCTGGGTGAGGTCGGCTCCGACCTCGACCGGCACGACGTACGCCCGCCCGCGATCATCGTGGTCGGAGACGTGGTCGCGGTGGCGCATCCGCAACACTTCTCCCCGTGACCGAGCGGAGACCGTCGTGGCCGAGCTGATCGAGGTCACAGACGTCGCCGACCCACGGCTCGCCGACTACCGCGACCTGCGCGACGTCCAGCTCCGGAGCCACCTCGAGGTCGAGCACGGCCTGTTCCTCGCCGAGGGCGAGAAGGTCGTACGCCGTGCCCTCGAGGCAGGCTTCACGCCCCGGTCCTTCCTGATGGCACCGCGGTGGCTGGACGGTCTCGCGGACGTGCTGGGCGCCAGCGAGGCGCCCTGCTACGTCGTCAGCGAGGCGCTGGCGGAGCAGGTCACCGGCTTCCACGTCCACCGCGGTGCGCTCGCGCTCTCTCGCACGACGTCCGCTGCCCGAGATCGACGAGGTGCTGGCCGACGCTCGCCATGTCCTGGTGCTGGAGGACGTCGTGGACCACACCAACGTCGGTGCGATCTTCCGGTGCGGAGCGGCGTTCGGGTTCGACGCCGTGCTCCTCGCGCCACGCTGCGCCGACCCGCTGTACCGCCGGTCGATCAAGGTCGCGATGGGGGCCGTGTTCACCACGCCGTGGACCCGTCTCCCGGACTGGTACGACGCGCTGCCGGATCTCTCCGCGCGGGGCTTCACCACCGTCGCCCTGACGCTCGCCGCCGACGCCCTTCCCGTCGAGCAGGCCGTGGCGGGGGCCGACCGCCTGGCGCTCGTGCTCGGCACCGAGGGTCACGGCCTGTCGCCGCGCTGGGAGAACAGCGCCGACCGCCGGGCCGTCATCCCGATGAGGGAGGGCATCGACTCGCTGAACGTCGCGGCGGCCGCTGCCGTCGCCTGCTACGTCGTCGCACACCGCTGAGCGCGCCAGGCGCGGGGCGGCAGCAGTCACTCGACCGAGGCGGGAACCGCCGGCCACTCCTCCGGGTAGTGGTCGGCGACCTTGTCGTGGTTCTTCTGCAGCCGCTTGCGCCAGCGCGTCGAGAGCCGGTCGCCGAAGACGGTGCCGAGCGTGTGGTCGGTCTCGTGCTGCAGGCAGCGCGCGAGCATCCCGTCGCCGGAGAAGGTGACGGTCGCCCCGTCGACGCCCGCGCCGTGCACGGTCGCGACATCGGGGCGGGCGAGGGGCACGTAGCCGCCCGGTAGCGACAGGCAGCCTTCCTCTTCCTCGACGAGCCGGCGGTCCTTCCCCTCCGGCAGGGTCACCTCCGGGTTGCACACGACCCCGAGCGTGCGTTCTCCGGACGAGTCGTGGCAGTCGAAGACGAAGACGCGGAGGTCCACGCCCACCTGGCATGCCGCCAGCCCGACTCCGTCGGCGGCGTACATCGTCGCCGCCAGGTCCGCGACCAGGCTGCGCAGGTGGTCGTCGTACGCCGTCACGTCGGACTGCCGCCGATGCATCACCGGCGTGCCCCAGCGGACGACCGGCAGCACGGTGCCGCCCTCGGGGAGCGGGCCGTACGGCGCGTGAACCGGCTCGGCGGAGTCCAGCGGCATGCCGAGATCCTAGGGAGGGGAGTGATGACACCTGTGACCGGGAGCACCCGGTCCGCTGGTGGCCCCGAAATGTAACTCAGAGTTACATTATGGACATGTTGCTCCTCAAGAACCTCCGCCCCGGGGGCCGGTTCGGCATCGCCGACGACGAGACGCGCGACCCGATCGGGTACGCCGTCGCCGCGATGAACCGGCTGGCCCGGAGCGATCTCCTCGACCGGCTGCGGCTGCGCAAGCCGGCCGAGCAAGCGGTGTTCACGCTCACGCGAGGCGGCTTCCGGACGGCGACGACCGCGGGCCGCGCCTTCGCCAGCGCCGGGAAGCGCGGCCGGGCCGGGACGCGGGCGACCCACACCGCGCCCAGCGGCTGTCTTCGACCTGACGCCGACCGAGGACGAGCAGATGCTCGTCGACGTCGTCACCGAGCTCGCGTCCGACGTGCTCCGGCCGGCCGCGGCCGACGCCGACGTCGCCTGCGCCGCGCCGGGCGAGGTGCTGACCGCGGCCAACGAGATCGGGTTGCCCCTCCTGGGCGTGCCCGAGTCGCTCGGCGGCATCTCGGAGGAGCGGGCGGTGATGGCGGGCACGCTGGTCGCGGAGGCGCTGGCGCAGGGCGACCTCGGCCTGGCCGTGGCGACGCTGGCACCCGGTGCCGTCGCGACCGCGATCGCCACCTGGGGCACCGACGAGCAACAGCAGACCTACCTCCCCGCGTTCACCGGGGACGACGTCGCCGCTGCGGCGCTGGCGCTGACCGAGCCGCGCCCCCTCTTCGACGCCCTCGAACCGCACACGACCGCCACCCGCGACGGCGACGAGCTGGTGCTGGCGGGCGTGAAGTCGATGGTGCCCCGGGGCGCCGACGCCGAGCTGTTCGTCGTGGGCGCACGTCTCGACGGCCGGAACGTGCTGGTGATCGTCGAGTCCGGCACGGCCGGGCTCTCGGTGGAGGCCGACCCGGCCATGGGCGTGCGGGCCGCCTCCCTCACGACGTTGACGCTCGAGGGCGTCCGAGTGTCGGAGAGCAACGTCCTCGGCGACCTCGAGGGCACGACGTACGCCGAGTGCGTGCGGCTCTCGCGCCTGGCCTGGTGTGCCCTCTCGGTCGGGGTGGGGCAGGCCGTGCTCGACTACGTCACGCCGTACGTCAAGGAGCGGCAGGCGTTCGGCGAGCCGATCGCCCACCGGCAGTCGGTGGCGTTCATGGTCGCGAACATCGCCATCGAGCTGCAGGCGATGCGCCTGCTCACCTGGAAGGCGGCCGGGCGTGCCGCCGCCGGCGAGGAGATCGCCCGCGACGTCGCGCTGGCGCGCAAGCTCTGCGCCGACAAGGGCATGCAGATCGGCCTGGACGGCGTCCAGCTCCTCGGCGGCCACGGCTTCGTCAAGGAGCACCCGGTCGAGCGGTGGTACCGCGACCTCCGGGCCGTGTCGATCATGGAAGGCGGGGTGCTCGTCTGAACACCCCACGAAGTCGCTCGCTCCTCCCGCTTCGCTCCTTCCGCTCACGACTCCGAGGGGACCCCGAAAAGCCATGATCAGCCTGGACGACCCGAAGAAGCTCCGACCCCTGCGCGACCAGGCGCACCAGGTCGCGATGAACATGCTGCGGCCGATCAGCCGCACCTACGACCGCGCCGAACACGAGTACCCCCGCGAGCTCGACCTCCTCGCTGCGATGATCGACGGCCTGTCCGAGTCCGGCGCGAGCAGCGGTGCCGGCGCGTCGGGCGTGAAGCGCGAGGACCTAGAGGACGACGGGCGGATCAAGAACGGCACCAACCTCGCCTCGGTGATGGGCATCGCCGAGATGTGCTGGGGCGACGTCGCGCTCCTGCTCTCCCTGCCGCGACAGGGACTGGGCAACTCCGCGATCGCGTCGGTCGGGTCGCCCGAGCAGCAGGAGCGGTTCGGTGACACGTGGGCTTCGATGGCGATCACCGAGCCCGACACCGGCTCAGACTCGGCGAGCATCCGGACCACCGCGGTCCTCGACGGGGACGCGTACGTCCTGAACGGCGAGAAGATCTTCGTGACCTCGGGTGACCGGTCGGAGGCCGTCGTGGTCTGGGCGACGCTGGACAAGGACCTCGGTCGCGCAGCCATCAAGTCCTTCGTCGTGCCGAAGGGCACACCGGGGATGACCGTCGAGCGGCTCGAGCACAAGCTCGGGATCAAGGCCTCGGACACCGCCACGATCCGGTTCGAGAGCTGCCGGGTGCCCGTCGAGAACCTCCTCGGCTCACCCGAGGTCGACACCAGCGAGGGCTTCGCCGGCGCGATGGCGACCTTCGACAACACCCGGCCCCTGGTCGCCGCGATGGCCGTGGGCTGCGCCCAGGCATCCCTCGATCTCACCCGCGACCTCCTCGAGCAGGCGGGTGTCACCATCGACTACGACCGCCCGGCCGTGACCCAGAGCGCCGCGGCGGCGCGGTTCCTCCAGATGGAGGCGGACTGGGAGTCCGCACGCCTGCTGATGCTGCAGGCCGCCTGGATGGCCGACAACCGCCGTGCGAACGCGATGGAGGCGTCCATGGCGAAGGCCAAGGCCGGCCGGATGGCCTCCGACGTCACCCTCGGCTGCGTCGAGCTGTGCGGGTCGGTCGGCTACAGCGAGGGCGAGCTGCTCGAGAAGTGGGCCCGTGACTCGAAGATCCTCGACATCTTCGAGGGGACCCAGCAGATCCAGCAGCTGATCGTGGCGCGTCGTGTGCTGGGGCTCTCGAGCACCGAGCTGAAGTAGCGCCCCCTCACTGGTTGAGGCCGGCGAGGTCACGGACCTCGTCGGGACCCGCGAGGCCGCGGACCCCGACGAACGCGGTGCTCACCCCGAGGTCGCGGAGTCGCGCGTACCGCTCGCGATGCTGCTCGACCACGCCGGCATGGGTACGCAGCGCGAACGTCGCCGCCGCGGTGCGTCCACGGAGGCGCTCGACCTTCGCCCAGGCGTCGTCGCGGTCGCGCCCGACCACCGGCAGGTCGAGCACGGTGACGGCCACGTCGTCGCGCGTGCGGCCGGCCCGCTCCAGGTGCCGGTCGAGCGTCCGCAGCTTGGCGGTGAGCACGTCCTCCTGGGACGGCAGGTTGCAGGCGTCGCCCAGGCGGGCGGCGATGTCGAGGGTGCGGCGCTCGCCGCTGCCGCCGACGATCACCGGGATGTCGTGTGCCGGCCGCGGGTACGACGTGGTCTCCGGCAGGTCGACACGGTCGCCGGCGTACGCCTTGGTGCCGGGTGCCCAGAGCGCGCGGCAGGTCTCGATCGCGCGCTCGAGGAGGTCGAGCCGCTCGGACGCCGGCGGGAAGGGCACGGCGTACGCCGCGTGCTCGCGTTCCCACCATCCCGCACCGATGCCGAGGAACGCACGCCCGCCCGAGACGGCGTCGAGCGTGGCGGCGGCCTTGGCGGTGAGGCCGGCGGGGCGGAAGGTCACCGGGGTGCACAAGGTCCCGAGCTCGAGCCGGGTGTCGAGCCCCGCGACCAGGCCCAGCGTCACCCAGGGCTCGGGGATCGGCTGCCAGGCGGTGTCGACCTGGGGGATCTGGATGAGGTGGTCCATCAGCGCGATCCCGGCGAACCCCGCGTCCGACGCCGCCAGCGCCATCTCCTTGACCCACGCGCCCGGGTCCTCACCCCATGGGAACCGGGACAGCTGCAGCACCACCCGCAACCCGTGGGAAGGCAGGGGGGTCGCCGAACGGTCGGAAACGTCGCCCTCTCCGGGCGCAGTCGTGCGGACCGGCATCGAACCGTCTCGCGGCTCTGCGCCGGACACGACCTCGACGCGGTCCCAGCCCTCGCCGACGAGGGTGTCCCGGGTGGCCGAGGAGCGACGGATCTGCTCGGCGAGAGCGGGCGCGGGGACGGGGCGGTCGCGGAGGGAGTTCCGGCGACGGCACTCGTCGGCCGGGGTGTCGACGAGGACGGCGACCGTCGGGAGGCCGGCCGCGCGGGCGGCGTCCCGCCACGCGATCCGGCGGTCGGTGTCCAGACCTAGCGTGTCGACGACGGTGGTGAGTCCGCGGGAGATGCGGGCGGCGACGATGCGTTCGAGGAGGTCGAAGGCGTCGGCCGAGGCGTCGAGGTCGGCGGGCCCGGAACCGACGATGCCGCGCAGGTCGTCGGAGGAGACGACCTCGGCGCGGCGGTAGCGATCGAGTGCCCACGTGGACTTGCCCGACCCCGCAGCGCCGATGAGCACGACGAGTGCGGGATCGGGCAAGGACACGATCGGGATTGTGGCAGCACCGCGCTGCCGGGATGGTCCCGGCTGAGGACGCGCACTCGACCTGGACCCGCGTCCTTGGTCGGATGGGGCCATGAAGGTCTACGCCGACGCTCCCGCCCGACGCACGCGGCAGCTCCTCGCCGATGTCCTGTTCGTCCTCTGGCTGGCGGGCTGGGTGTGGGTGGGACACGTGGTCCAGCACGGCACCGCCCAGCTGGCGAGCGTGGGACAGCAGACCGACCAGTCGGCGAGCTCGCTCGCGTCGGGCCTGACCAGTGCCGGTGACTCCCTCCGCGATCTGCCGGTGGTCGGCGGAGGAGTCTCCGAGCCGTTCGACCAGATGTCGTCGGCGTCCGAGGCGCTGGCGGCCGCGGGTCGCGCCCAGGTCTCGGCGGTCAACCGGCTCTCCTGGGTGCTGGGCATCTCGATCGCGACGATCCCGATCCTGACGGTCGGCGTGTTCTTCCTGCCGGCGCGATGGCGCTTCGCCCGCGAGGCGACCGCCGGCGCGCGGTTCATCGACGCGGCCGAGGACCTGGACCTCTTCGCGCTCCGGGCACTGGCGCGCCAGCCGATGCACGTCCTGGCCAAGGTCAGCGACGATCCCGCGGGCGCGTGGCGAGCGCGGGACCGCGAGGTGGTGACGGCCCTGGCCGCCCTGGAGCTGCGCGACTCAGGACTGTCGCTCCCGGCGCGACTCAGCTGACGCTGTCGACCCGCGCGGCGTCGCCCGGTGTCGCCACGAGGTACGCCGGCTCCCGGTGACCGTCTCGGGCGAAGGCCGCGGTCACGGCCTCCTGCACCTGCGGAACCGCCGACTCCGGCACGAGCGCCACAGCGGAGCCGCCGAACCCGCCTCCGGTCATCCGGGCACCGAGGGCCCCGGCAGCACGTGCCGACTCGACGGCGAGGTCCAGCTCGGTGCACGAGATCTCGAAGTCGTCGCGCATCGACGTGTGGGACTCGTCGAGCAGCCGGGCCAGCGCGGACCAGTCCCGGTCGCCGATGGCACCGACCGAGGTGAGGACGCGGAGGTTCTCGGTGACCACGTGGCGGGCCCGTCGTCGCAGCACCGGGTCGGCCAGCGCCTCGACGGCGTCCAGCGGGACGTCGCGCAAGGACGGCCGGCCCAGCGCCTCGGCGGCGGCCGCGCACTCGCTCCGGCGGTCGCCGTACGACCCGTCGGTGAGGGCATGGCTGACCCGGGTGTCGATCACGAGGAGGACGAGACCCGCGTCCTCGAGCGGAAGCTCCAGGGGGATCGCGCTCCCGTCGGCGAAGTCGAGCAGGAGGGCATGCCCTGGCTCTGCCAGCATCGCGATGGTCTGGTCCATCCCGCCGGTGGGTGCGCCGACGTACTCGTTCTCGGCGCGGATGCAGGCTGCCGCGAGACGCCGCCGCTCGGCCCGGTCGGTGAGGTCGAGCTCGAGCAGGCCGGCGAGCGCTGTCGCGACGGAGCACTCGAGGGCGGCGGAGCTCGACAGCCCGGCACCCACCGGCACCTCGGACTCGATGACGGCGTCGAAGCCCGGCACGTCGTACCCGTCGTCGCGCAGGACGAAGACCACACCGGCGACGTACGCCGCCCAGCCGTCCGGTCGGTCCTCGACCGCGCCCTCCCAGACGCCGTCCTCCTGAGCGCTGGACAGGCTGAGCGCCCGGTCGGTGCGGGCGACCACCGAGACGGTGGTGCGCTGGGGGAGTGCCACCGGCAGGCAGAGCCCGCCGTTGTAGTCGGTGTGCTCGCCGATCAGGTTGACCCGGCCGGGGGCCGACGCGACCAGCGGTGACATGGGCGCAGCCTAGGGGCTCAGCCGCGCGACGTGTGGGCCGTGCGTCCCTTGACGACGCCGACGAACGCCTGGGTGACCTCGTCGTCGCGGTCGCGTCGCCAGACGAGGGCCACCGTCGAGGACGGCAGGTCGGTGACCTGCCGGTTCACCACGTCCTTGCGGTGGAACAGCCGAGCCACCGACATCGGCAGGAGCACGATGCCGGTGCCCGCCGCCACCGTCTCGATCGCATCGCTCTCGCTCATCGGTGGCCAGTCCAGCTGGGGTGCCGTCGGTCGCCAGCCGGATGGGTGTGGCCGCACCAGCTGCTCGTCGACCAGGTCGTCGAGGGTGACCGTGTCGGCGGCCCCCACGAAGTGGTCCCGTCCGGCCACGACGACCGGGAGCTCGTCGTACAGCCGGACGCAGTGGACGTCGTCGACGGCGACCGGGAGGCGGACCAGCGCCAGGTCGACCTCGCCGCGCTGCACGACGTCGTCCTGCTGGGCCTCGGTGATCGGGACGAGCTCCAGCCGCTCACGCCGTCGGTCGCGCCAGGCGCGCGCCCACTTGTCCGGCGTCGTGCCGGTGACGAACCCGAGCCGCAGCACCTCAGCCAAGGCTCGTGACCCACTCGTCGACGGTGACGACGTCCGCCTGCCGCGGGAAGACGGTCTCGGTCAGGACGCGATGGACCTCGTCGTCACGGTCGAGACAGGCGTCCGCGAGGACGGTGAGCCGGTAGTCCCGGTCGGCGGCCTCGCGCAGGGTCGAGAGCACCACGCCGCTGGTCGCGATGCCGCTCAGGACGAGGTGGTCGATGCCCGCCGCACGCAGCACCACCTCGAGGTCGCTGCCGGTGAAGGCGCTGACGCGCCGCTTGACCACGACGACCTCGCCCGGCAGGGGCTCGAGCTCGTCCACCACCTGGGTTCCCGCATCGTGCTCGCCCATGTCCGTGCGCTCGGCGAGCGCGGAGAACGTCTTGTTGCGGGGCTCGCCTCGGGCGCACCCGCACGGAAGCCGACGCGCACGAACACGACCGGTACGCCGTGGCGTCGCGCGCCGTCGAGCGCAGCACGTGCGCTCTCGACGGCGCGCGTGGATCCGGGAAAGCCCGCGACCACACCGACCTGGAAGTCCATCAGGAGCAGGGCTGCGGGCACGCCTGCACCCTACGCGGAGGCTCTCTCCGCTCGACCCTCCGGATCAGGGCTTCGGCAGGGTGATCGTGACCCGGCGGTTCTTCTCCCGCCCGGCTTCGGTCGTGTTCTTCGCAATCGGGTCTTTCTCGCCGTGGGCGACGACCACGATCGACACCGGGGCGCCCAGGAGCTGCGAGCGGAGGTAGAGCGAGACCGCCGTCGCCCGCGCCTTCGAGAGTCGGATGCCGGACGCCGCCGACCCGAGGTCGTCGGTGTAGCCGTCGACGAAGATCTTGCCGCTGAGGTCGGCGTCCTGCACCTGCTGAGCGATCTGATCGATCCGGTCCTTCGCCGCCTGTGACAGCAGAGCACTGTTCTTGTCGAAGGCGAGGTCCGACGTCAGCGTGATGTTCGGCTTCCGCGTCGGAGCGTCCGACGGCTTCGCGTGCGTCACAGCCGGACTCTTCGACGTCGTCGGCTGGGACGGCGACGCGGTCGGCTGCTTGTCCGGGGCCTTGGTCGGCGACGTCGAGGGCGGGTTCGCCGCGACGTTGCTGTCCTGGCCCTGGACGACCCACCAGCCGCCGGCGGCGAACAGTGCCAGGAGCGTCAGCAGGACCGGAACCAGCATGCGGCGACGCCGGCGAGGCGGCTCGTCGTCCACGGCCCACTTCTCGGGCTCGGGCGGCGGCGGCGGGACGAGCGTCAGCTCCGGGCGCGCCAGCTCGTAGCTGGTGAACCCGGCTCCGACGGGCGCGATGAACGCCGACTGCACCTCGCTGAGCGAGACCTCGAGCGGATCCACCGGCATCCCGAGGGCCCGCTTGAGCAGGGCGGCCGGGAAGCTGAGGGTCACGTCGTGGACCTGCAGGTCGTCGTGCCGCACGGTGACCCGCACGGGCATGTTCAACCGTGCGGGTGGCAGGTGGTCGAACGACGTCTCGCGCCACACCTCGATCACGTTGCGCTGCTCGGTGACCGGTTCGTCCCACATCGGGTGGAGGTCGGGGTCGGGCACGGCCACGTGCTTGGCCGGGGCCTCCTCGACCGGAGTCTCCTCGGCGCTCACTTCCTCCTCACCGTCCGGTCGGACGTCCTGCACCCGAGCCTCGTCGATGACCAGGCCGAAGCCCACGTGGCGGGTGCGCGACTCGAAGGTGATCCCCGGGAAGCGTCGGCGTACCTCGTCGAGCATGTCGTGGATCTCGTCCCGACCTCGACACGACCAGCTCATGTTGTCCGCGGACACCGTCGTGGTCTCGCCACAGACGGCGAGCACGCCGGCATCGTCGCCCGCCCGCATCGCATCGAGCAGACGGATGGCTGGGCTGTCGCCCTGATCGACCTGTTCGGTCCGATTCCGTCGTGCCACGTCTTCAGTCTCGTCCAATGACGCTGAAAGCGCGCGTCCCCCCATAATTTCGCCCCCCTGCGAAAGAAACCCCGCGCCTAGAGTGAACTGCGGCACCGGGTATGACAACGACCCGTTCAGCCCCCGGTCACAGGAGTGGCTCGTGAGGCGCATGGTGGGCAAAATCTTTCCTGAGGCCCACTGGTTGCGGTGTGGTCGCGGTGTGATCGCGGTGCCGTGAGGTGCCGACGGGGTGCTGTCGGGGTGCCGTCACCCGTCGAGATGGTGTCCGAGGGGGGACTTGAACCCCCACGCCCTAATACGGGCACTAGCACCTCAAGCTAGCGCGTCTGCCAATTCCGCCACCCGGACGAGTGCGGAGGGAACTCTAGCAACCGGCGGCCCCATTCCTCACATCGGACGCCGGCCCGCGCGGAGGTCGCAGGACGCCCGCCGGGTGTCAGGATGGGCGGCATGGCAGCGGACCGCGAGCACCCGTCGTACGACCCCTCCTACGACCCCGCCGGCGAGGTGGTGGAGATCTGCCGGGACCTGATCCGGATGGACACCAGCAACTACGGCGACGACTCCGGGCCGGGCGAGAGGAAGGCGGCCGAGCACGTCGCCGCGCTGCTCGACGAGGTCGGCATCGAGTCCGAGCTGTTCGAGCTCGACTCCGGGCGTACGTCGGTCGTCGCCCAGTGGGGCGGGACGCCGGGTGGCGAGGACGCGCTCCTGGTGCACGGCCATCTGGACGTCGTTCCCGCGGTCGCCGAGGACTGGGAGATCGACCCCTTCTCCGGTGAGATCCGCGACGGCTACCTCTGGGGTCGCGGCGCGGTCGACATGAAGAACTTCGATGCGATGGTGCTGTCGGCCGTGCGCGCCCGGACCCGTGCCGGGCAGCTGCCCGACCGGCCGATCGTGCTCTGCTTCACCGCCGACGAGGAGGCCGGGGGGATGCACGGCGCACGGGTCCTGGTCGACGAGCACACCGAGCACCTCGCGCACTGCACGGAGGCGATCGGCGAGGTCGGTGGCTTCAGTACGACGATCCGCGGCCAGCGGCTCTACCTCATCGAGGCCGCGGAGAAGGGGATGGCGTGGCTGAAGCTGACCGCGCGCGGACGAGCCGGACACGGTTCGATGATCAACACCGAGAACTCCGTCAACCGGCTGACCGCCGCGGTCGCCCGCATCGGCGCCTACCAGTGGCCGGTGCGGCTCACCCCTTCCATGCAGGTGCTGCTGGCGACCGTCGGCGAGATGGCCGGCATCGAGGCGACGCCGGAGAACGCCGAGGCGCTGGTCGAGGAGTTCGGCGGGGGAGCGCGGATGGTCAGTGCGGTCATCCGCAACACCTGCAACCCGACGATGCTGCAGGCCGGCTACAAGGTGAACGTCGTGCCGACGGAGGCGACCGCGCACGTCGACGGCCGGTTCCTCCCGGGCTTCGAGGACGAGTTCTTCGACACCATCGCCGAGCTCTGCGGCGAGGGCATCGAGCGGTCGATCGTCTCGCACCAGCAGCCGTGGGAGACGCCGTACGACGGGGATCTCGTCGACGTGATGACGCGCAGCCTGCTGGCCGAGGACCCGGACGCCCGCGTCGCGCCGTACCTGTTGAGCGCCGGCACGGACGCGAAGCACTTCCGGCGCCTCGGTCTGCGCAGCTACGGCTTCACGCCCTTGATGCTGCCGGACGACCTCGACTTCGCCGCGCTCTTCCACGGTGTCGACGAGCGGGTCCCGGTCGACTCGCTGGCCTTCGGGGCCAGGGTCTTCGACCGTCTCCTCGAGGACGCCTGAGTCACGGGCGCCCCGCGGTCAGGTCAGGGTCGGCCGCATCCGGATGATCTTGCGACGCAGGACCACGCGGCGGGTGCCGTCGGGGGAGACGTGCACCCGGTCGAGCTCCCAGCCGCCGTGCTCCGCGCGATCGACGAGCATCTTGGTGACGACGTTGCGGGAGAAGTCGCGCGCGATCGTCAGCCGCTCGAACTCCCACTCCACTCCGCGGGACGGCGGACGACGCAGCACGGCCGGCACTCGTCAGTCCTCCGAGACGTCGTCGAGGGCGGCGACGATCTCCGGTGGCAGGGTCAGGTCCTCGACACCGAGGGCGCCGAGCAGCTGCTTGACGGTGCGGGCGCCGACGATGGGTGCGGTGACTCCGGGCCGGTCGCGGACCCACGCGAGCGCGACCTCGGTCATCGACCAGCCGAGGCCGTCGGCGGCTTTCGCGACGGCCTCGATGATCCCTTGGCAGCGGGAGTCGAGATAGCGCTCGATGAGCGGGCCGAAGGCCTCCGAGGCACCGCGTGAGTCCGAGGGGATGCCGCTGCGGTACTTGCCGGTGAGGACGCCGTGCCCGAGGGGCGACCAGGGCAGGATCCCGAGGCCCAGCGCGTCGGCCGCCGGGACGACGTCCGACTCGATCCGGCGGTTGACCAGGGAGTACTCCATCTGCGTCGAGGCGAGGACGGCACGACCGGGAACGGCGCGCTGCCACGTGGCGGCCTGGGCCGTCTGCCAGCCGGTGTAGTTGGAGATGCCGACGTACGACGCCCGCCCGCTCGAGATCGCGTGGTCCAGGACGGTGAGCGTCTCCTCGATCGGGACGCCGTCGACCCAGGTGTGCACCTGCCACAGGTCGACGTGGTCGACCCCGAGCCGGCGTAGAGATGCGTCGAGGTCGGCCAGGAGCCGACCTCGGGAGGCGTAGGTCTCGCGCTCGCCGCGGCGGCGCGAGACCCCTCCCTTGGTCGCGATCACGATCTCGTCCCTGGCGACGACGTCGCCGATCAGTTGTCCGACGAGCTCCTCGGACGCGCCGTCGACGTATCCGGCGGCGGTGTCGACGAGTGTGCCGCCGGCCTCGGCGAAGGCGATCAGCTGGTCACGGGCCTCGTGCTCGTCGGTCTCCCGACCCCACGACATGGTCCCCAGGCCGAGCCGCGAGACCGTGAGGCCCGTAGCGCCGACCGACCGCTGTTGCATGCGGACAAACGTAGCCCCTCGATCCGTCCCGGGGCGCCGCAACCCGGAACGTGGAGCTGGGCCCTAGCCTGGGGTCCGGCCGCCATCCTCCTCGTCATCCCCGGAGCCGGAAACCACCGATGAACTACTTCGACGCGATCATCCTCGGGATCGTGGAAGGGCTCACCGAGTTCCTTCCTGTCTCCAGCACCGGCCACCTCACGATCGCCGAGCAGCTGCTCGGTCTGGAGGTCGACGACCCGGCGGTCACCGGCTTCACCGCGGTCATCCAGATGGGCGCGATCGTGGCCGTCATCGTGTACTTCGCCCGCGACATCCGGAACATCATCCGGACGTGGGCGCTCGGGCTGGTCAAGCCGGAGTACCGCGGACACCGCGACTTCCGGATGGGCTGGTACGTCATCGTCGGCACGATCCCGGTCGGGATCGTGGGGCTGCTGTTCAGGGACGTGATCAAGAACGACCTGCGGAGCCTCTGGGTGGTGGCGTTCGCCCTGATCGGTTGGAGCGCGGTCATGTGGGCGGCGGAGCGGGCGGCGACGCAGGACCGCTCGGAGAAGCAGTTGAACCTCACCGACGCGGTGGTCGTCGGCCTCGTCCAGTGCTTCTCGCTGATCCCCGGAGTCTCCCGGTCGGGCGCCACGATCTCGGCCGGCCTGTTCCGCGGCCTGGACCGCGTCACGGCCACGCGACTGTCGTTCTTCCTCTCCATCCCGGCGCTGCTCGCCGCCGGCATCTTCGAGCTGAAGGACGCGCTCGGCGGCGACATCCCCATCGGCGTGACGCTCGTCGGGACCGCGGTGTCGTTCGTCGTGGCCTACGCGACGGTGGCCTGGCTGCTGCGGTTCGTGGCGCACCACCCGATCACGTGGTTCGTGCCCTACCGCGTCGCGCTCGGAACGATCCTCATCGTCCTGCTGGCCAGCGGGGTCGTGTCGGCCACCTGACTCTGGTGGCGGGCCCGTCACAGCCAGCCGGACCGCTTGAACCAGACCCAGAGGATCAGGCACAGACCGGCCATCAGGGCGATGGCGAAGGGGTAGCCGTAGGTCCACGAGAGCTCGGGCATGTGGTCGAAGTTCATGCCGTAGACCCCGGCGATCAGCGTCGGTACGACGACGATCGCGGCGCCGGCCGAGATCTTGCGCATGTCCTCGTTCTGCTGGACCGAGATCTGAGCCAGGTGGGCGTCGAACGCCGTGGAGAGGAGCTGGTCCAGCCCGTCGACGGTCTCGGCGACGCGGTTCAGGTGGTCGAGCACGTCGCGGAAGAAGGGGGCCGCCTTCTCGTCGATGCCGGGGACCGCGCCGGTGGCGAAGCGACGCATCGGCTCGCGC
This sequence comes from uncultured Actinomycetota bacterium, assembly GCA_963812055.1. Classification (GTDB taxonomy): domain Bacteria; phylum Actinomycetota; class Actinomycetes; order Propionibacteriales; family Nocardioidaceae; genus Nocardioides. Next base: position 146,595 of record CAWEUA010000024.1, on the reverse strand, counting down.
AGCGGCAGGACCGCGCGCCTCGCCTCGGCGATCTCCCGCTTCAGGGTGTAGATCCGGGCCGAGTCGCTGGTGCGCTGCGCCGAGAACACCGAGGTCTCGACCTCGTCGACGTCCTCCTCGAGCGCATCCATCACCGTGAGGTAGCCGTCCACGACGCGGTCGCAGACGGCGTACACGACCGCGGAGGGTCCGTGGGTGAGCACGGTCGTCTTGGCCTCGAGGTCGCGCCGAGCGCTGTGGAGCTCGGACCCCGAGCCGTGGCGCACGGTGATGACGAAGTCGTCACCGACGAACATGTTGATCTCGCCGGTCTCGACGGCATCGCTCTCGTCGACGTACCAGAGCGACTTGAGGGTGAGGAACAGCGTGTGCTCGTAGCGCTCGAGCTTGGGCCGCTGGTGGGCGGTGAAGGCGTCCTCGACGGCGAGCGGGTGCAGACCGAACTCCTCCTCGACGGTGGCCAGCTCCTGCTCGTTGGGCTCGTGCAGGCCGACCCAGACGAAGTCGCCGGGTTCGGTGGCGAGCTTGCGGACGCGCCCGAGCTCGCTCGGCGGGAGGTCGTCCACGATCCGCCTGCCTTGGCGGTACACGGCGCTGTCGACGATCACGGCGCCCACGCTAGTCCGGGTTGGACGTCGTACGCCGCCACGACGGGCTGGTTAGGGTCGTGGCATGGCGACGGTGATCCTGCTCCGACACGGCCGGACCTCCGCCAACGCCAGCGGCACCCTGGCCGGACGCACCCCGGGCGTCCGTCTCGACGAGGTCGGGCGGACCCAGGCCGAGCGCGCCGCCGAGCGGCTGGCCGTCGTCCCCCTGGCCGAGCTGGTCACGAGCCCCCTGGAGCGCTGCCGCGAGACCGTGAAGGCGGTGGCGTCCCGGCAGGCGGCGAAGCCGCGGGTCCACCAGGACAAGGGCCTGACGGAGTGCGACTACGGCGAGTGGCAGGGCCGCAAGCTCCGCGAGCTCGCTCGGCTCGCGTTGTGGAAGACCGTGCAGACCAACCCGTCGGCGGCGACGTTCCCGGGTGGGGAGTCGCTGTCGGAGATGCAGGCACGCGCCGTCTCCGCCGTACGCCGTCGGGACGCCGCCCTGACGACGGCCCAGGGCGGCGATGCCGTCTGGCTGGCCGTGAGCCACGGCGACCTGATCAAGTCCGTGCTCGCCGACGCGTTGGGGATGCACCTCGACCTGTTCCAGCGGATCCAGGTGGATCCCGCCTCGATCTCCGTCATCCGCTACACCGACGCCCGCCCCTACGTGCTCGCGTCCAACACCCACGAGGGCGACCTGTCCTGGCTCGTCCCGCCGCCGAAGGGTCCGAAGAGCAGAGCACGGAAGGGAGCCAAGCGTGCCGCCGACCCCGGTGCGGCGGTCGGGGGTGGCGCGGGACCCGGGTGAGGACGTTCCACCCGCCTCATAAGGTGGAGCCATGCCCGTGATCCACGAGTTCGACCCGCCCGAGCGCTTCGTGGCAGGCACCGTCGGCGAGCCGGGTGGGCGCACCTTCTTCCTGCAGGCGCGGACCGGCCCGCGACTGGTCAGCGTCGCGCTGGAGAAGCAGCAGGTCGCCGTGCTGGCCGAGCGCGTGGACGAGCTCCTCGACGAGGTGATGGCCAGCACCGGGAACGACACCTTGATCCCGGCGGTCGCCCCCATGGGTCTCGACGACTCCGAGCCGCTCGAGCAGCCCATCGACGAGCAGTTCCGCGCCGGCACGATGACCCTCTCCTGGGACCCGAGCCTGGCCCGGATCGTGATCGAGGTGTTCCCCCTCACCGACTCCACCGAGGAGGACGAGGAGGAGCCGGAGCCCGCGGAGGTCTTCCTGGTGCGCCTCGAGGCCGGACGCGCGCGGGCGTTCGTGAAGCGGGCGGAGCTCGTGATCGAGGCCGGGCGCCCCGACTGCCCGTTCTGCGGCAACCCGATCGACCCCGAGGGTCACCTCTGCGTCCGCGCGAACGGGTTCCGTCGTCGCGACCCGTCCTGATGGAGTCCTGCTGATGGGGCGCGGGTGATGGAACAGAGCCTGCTGACCGACGAGCTGAGCCTGCACGGCCGAGTGATGCCGGCGTCCAATGCGACCTTCGTGGGCGAGATCGACGGACGCCGGGTCGTCTACAAGCCGGTCGCGGGGGAGCGGCCCCTCTGGGACTTCCCGGAGGGCACCCTCGCCGATCGCGAGGTGGCGGCGTACCTGGTCTCCGAGGCGCTCGGCTGGGACATCGTCCCGCCGACCTTCCACCGCGACGGGCCGCACGGGCCGGGCATGGTGCAGCTCTGGCAGGAGCCGGACCCGGTCCAGGAGGCCGTCACGATCGTCCGCGACACCGACGTGCCGGAGGGGTACCTCTACGTCTTCGAGGGGCTCGACGACCGGGACCAGGTCGTCTCACTCGTGCACGAGGACACCGCGGAGCTACGCCGGATGGCCGTGTTCGACGCCGTCGTGAACAACGCTGACCGCAAGGGCGGGCACGTGCTGGCGATGACCGACGGACACCGGTACGGCGTCGACCACGGGCTGACGTTCCACGTCGAGCACAAGCTGCGCACGGTCCTGTGGGGCTGGGCCGGCGATCTCCTCGACGACGGCGACCGGACCGCTCTCGAGCGGCTGTCCGGTCGCCTCGAGGCCGACCTGGGCGAGTGCCTCCTGGAGCTGGTGACGCCCCACGAGGTCGAGGCGACCCGGCGCCGGGTCAAGAGACTGCTGCGGGTCGGGACCCTGCCGGAGCCCGGCCAGGGCTGGCGGGCGATCCCCTGGCCACCCTTCTGACACCCGGACGGCGGTCGCGAGGGCTGCCGTAGTCTCCGGCATATGCGTGCCTGGCCTGCCCCGGACCTGCCCGCCCTCCCCGTGGTGGCCCCGCCCGTCCGTGTGCACGACACGGCCACGAACGCGCTCGTCGAGACGCGTCCGGACGGACCGGCCCGCATCTACGTCTGTGGCATCACGCCGTACGACGCCACACACATCGGCCACGCCGCGACCTACGTCGCCTTCGACCTCCTCAACCGGGCCTGGCACAACGCCGGGCACGACGTCGTGTACGTCCAGAACGTCACCGACGTCGATGACCCGCTCTTCGAGCGAGCCGCGAAGGTCGGCATCGCGTGGCGTGACCTCGCGGCCCGCGAGACCGAGCTCTTCCGTCAGGACATGGCCGCCCTGCGCATCCTGCCGCCCGATCACTTCCCGGGTGCCGAGGAGTCCCTCGACCTGATCGTCGGCCTGATCCAGCGACTGCAGGACGCCGGCGCGATCTATGCCGTGGACGACGACCTCTACTTCTCCGTCGCGACCGACCCGGCGTTCGGGGAGGAGTCGGGGTGGACCCGGGAGCAGATGCTCGCGGTCTTCGGTGACCGTGGTGGCGATCCGGACCGCCCCGGCAAGAAGGATCCCCTCGACTGCCTGGTCTGGCGCGCGGAACGGCCGGGGGAGCCGGCGCTCGAGAGCGCCCTCGGACGCGGGCGCCCCGGATGGCACGTCGAGTGCACGGCGATGGCGCTGGACCTCCTCGGCGAACGGTTCGACGTCCAGGGCGGCGGGACCGACCTCGTCTTCCCGCACCACGAGATGTGCGCGTCGGAGGCCCAGGTGCTCACGGGTGCGCCGTACGCCCAGGCCTACGTGCACGCCGGGATGGTCGCCTACGACGGCGAGAAGATGTCGAAGTCGAAGGGAAACCTGGTCTTCGTCTCCCAGCTCCGCAACAGCGAGGTCGACCCGATGGCCATCCGGCTGACCTTGCTGCGCCACCACTACCGGTCCGACTGGGAGTGGACCGACGACCAGCTGTGGGAGTCGGTCGACCGGCTGTCCGTGTGGCGCCGAGCTCTCGCGGTCGGGGCAGGAGCGCCGGCGGCACCGGTGGTCGACGCCGTCCTCGGCGCCCTGGCCGCGGACCTCGACGCACCGACGGCGGTGGCGGCGGTGGACGCCTGGGCCGCGGCCACGCTCGGCACGGCCGGACTGGCCGACACCCGCGACCCGGAGGCCGGCGCGGCCATGCGCTCGCTGGTGGACTCGGCGCTGGGTCTGCTGCTCTGAGGAGGCCGTGCCTCGACTGATGCCGACGGCCTCGTCGCGGTTCGGTCGAGCCGGTCTCAGCCGTCCTCGGAGCGCCGCTTGAGGTAGCGCTCGAACTCGCGGGCGATCGCCTCGCCACTGGCCTCCGGCAGATCGGTCGTGTCGCGCGTCTCCTCCAGCGCCCGGACGTAGTCGGCGACGTCCTCGTCCTCCTCGGCCAGCTCGTCGACTCCGCGCTCCCATGCGCGGGCGTCCTCCGGGAGCTCGCCCAGGGGGATGCTGCACTCGAGCAGCTCCTCGATCTGCCCGAGGAGCGCCAGCGTCGCCTTCGGGCACGGCGGCTGGGCGACGTAGTGGGGTACGGCCGCCCAGTACGACACGGCGGGGACGTCGAGACGCACGCAGGCGTCCTGGAACACGCCGACGATGCCGGTCGGGCCCTCGTACGTCGACTGCTCGAGCTTGAGCCGGTCGACGAGGTCGGGCTCGGTGGCCGTCCCGGTCACCGGGATGGGCCGCGTGTGCGGGGTGTCGGCGAGGAGGGCCCCGAGAGTGATCACGAGGTCGCCGCCGAGGTCGTCGCAGGCGGCGAGCAGCTCGGCGCAGAACTGACGCCACCGCATGTTCGGCTCGATCCCGCGGATCAGGATCACGTCGCGGTCGAGGTCGGGGGGAGAGGCGACGGCGATCTGGGTGCTCGGCCAGGTGACCCGGCGGTGGCCGAGCTCGTCGCTGCTGACGACGGGTCGGTTCACCTGGAAGTCGTAGAACTCCTCCGGGTCGATGGCGCCGATGATCCGGGCGTCCCAGAACCGGATGAGGTGGTCGATGACCGCCGAGGCGGCGTCCGCGGCGTCGTTCCATCCCTCGAAGGCCGCGATGACGACGGGGTCGACCAGGTCGTCGATCTCCTCGATCTCGATCACCCGACAACAGTAGTCATCGACGCGTGACACCTGGTGACGCCGGGCACCGCTGGGACGGTTCCGGGATTTCCCCCTGGTCCGGCCGCAGTGTCACGATGCGGGAATCAGGTCCACCTGTCGGGACTCGGTTCCTAGGCTGATGGTCCACCGACGCGAGGAGTCCCGTGACTGCGCCAACGGGGACACATCGTCCCGACGCGACCGAGGAGCTCGCGGAGCTGCTCCGCGAGCGCATCCTCGTGCTCGACGGCGCGATGGGCACGATGATCCAGGGACACCGGCTCGACGAGGCGGCGTACCGCGGCGAGCGGTTCGCGTCGTACGACGGGAGCCTGGCGGGCGACAACGACCTGCTGTCCATCAGCAACCCCGACGTGATCCGGGAGATCCACCGCGCCTACCTGGATGCGGGCGCGGACATCATCTGCACCAACACGTTCAACGGCACGAGCATCTCGCAGTCCGACTACGGTCTCGAGGACCTCAGCTACGAGATGAACGTCGCGGCCGCGAGGCTCGCGCGCGAGGCGGTCGACGACGTCACCACCGCCGACCGACCGTGCTTCGTCGCCGGCTCCCTGGGTCCGACCTCGAAGACGGCCTCGATCTCGCCCGACGTCAACGACCCGGGTGCCAGGAACGTCGACTTCGACGACCTCGTGGCGGCGTACCTCGAGGAGGCCCGCGGGCTGGTCGACGGCGGTGCGGACATCCTGCTGATCGAGACCATCTTCGACACCCTGAACGCCAAGGCGGCGATCTTCGCGGTCGAGACCCTGTTCGACGAGTGCGGCCGACGCTGGCCGGTCATGGTCTCGGGCACCATCACCGACGCCAGTGGCCGGACCCTGTCCGGGCAGGTGACCGAGGCGTTCTGGAACTCCGTGCGGCACGTCCGCCCCCTCACCATCGGGCTGAACTGCGCCCTCGGGGCCGAGGAGCTCCGTCCGTACGTCGCCGAGCTGTCCCGGGTCGCCGACTGCTTCGTCTCGGCGCACCCGAACGCCGGTCTGCCCAACGCCTTCGGGGAGTACGACGAGACGCCGGACCACATGGCCGAGATCCTCGGCGAGTTCGCCACCAGCGGGCTCGTGAACATCGTCGGCGGCTGCTGCGGCACGACCGCGGAGCACATCGTGGCCATCGCCGACGCCGCCAAGGGCGTCGCACCGCGTGCGGTGCCGACGGTCGCGCCGGCGATGCGGCTGTCCGGTCTCGAGCCGGTGACGATCACCGAGGAGAGCCTGTTCGTCAACGTCGGGGAGCGGACGAACATCACCGGCTCCGCCCGGTTCCGCAAGCTGATCAAGGACGGCGACTACGACGCCGCCCTGTCGGTGGCCGCGCAGCAGGTCGAGAACGGCGCGCAGGTCATCGACGTGAACATGGACGAGGGCATGATCGACGGTGTCGCCGCGATGGACCGGTTCCTGAAGCTGGTGGCCTCGGAGCCCGACATCTCGCGCGTGCCGGTGATGGTCGACTCCTCGAAGTGGGAGGTGATCGAGGCCGGGCTCAAGTGCGTGCAGGGCAAGGCGATCGTGAACTCCATCTCCATGAAGGAGGGCGAGGAGGTCTTCCTCGAGCACGCCCGGCTGTGCCGCCGGTACGGCGCGGCCGCCGTCGTGATGGCCTTCGACGAGGACGGCCAGGCCGACAGCCTGGAGCGGCGTACCGCGGTGTGCCAGCGGGCGTACCGGATCCTCACCGAGCAGGTCGGCTTCCCGCCCGAGGACATCATCTTCGACCCGAACGTCTTCGCGATCGCGACCGGGATCGAGGAGCACGCGACGTACGGCCGGGACTTCATCGAGGCGACCCGCTGGATCAAGCAGAACCTGCCCGGTGCCCTGGTCTCGGGCGGGATCTCCAACGTCAGCTTCTCGTTCCGCGGGAACAACCCGGTGCGCGAGGCGATCCACGCCGTGTTCCTGTTCCACGCGATCGAGGCCGGCCTCGACATGGGCATCGTCAACGCCGGTGCGCTGGTCGTCTACGACCAGGTCGACACGGAGCTGCGCGAGCGGATCGAGGACGTCGTGCTGAACCGACGTCCCGACGCGGCCGAACGCCTCCTCGAGGTCGCCGAGCGGTTCAACGTCGAGGGGGAGGCCGCCGAGGAGGCCGCGGAGGAGTGGCGCGAGCTCCCGCTCCGCGAGCGCATCACCCACTCGCTGGTGAAGGGCATGGACACCCACATCGAGGCCGACACCGAGGCCCTCCGGCTCGAGATCGCGGCCGCAAAGGGCCGGCCGATCGAGGTGATCGAGGGACCGCTGATGGATGGGATGAACGTCGTCGGCGACCTGTTCGGCGCCGGCAAGATGTTCCTGCCGCAGGTGGTCAAGAGCGCGCGGGTGATGAAGAAGGCGGTGGCCCACCTCATCCCGTTCATCGAGGAGGAGAAGGCCAAGGACCCCACGCTCGCGAAGCAGAAGGACACCAACGGCACGATCGTGACGGCGACGGTCAAGGGCGACGTCCACGACATCGGGAAGAACATCGTCGGCGTCGTCCTGCAGTGCAACAACTACGAGGTGATCGACCTCGGTGTGATGGTGCCGGCGCAGAAGATCCTCGACACGGCGCGCGAGGTGGAGGCCGACGCGATCGGCCTGTCCGGCCTGATCACGCCGAGCCTCGACGAGATGGTGAACGTCGCGAGCGAGATGCAGCGTCAGGGCTTCACGCTCCCGCTGCTGATCGGCGGCGCGACCACCTCCCGCGCCCACACCGCGGTGAAGGTCGACCCGAAGTACGACGGCCCCGTGGTCTGGGTGAAGGACGCGTCACGCTCGGTGCCGGTCACCGCCTCCCTGCTGCACGCGACGCAGCGCGACAAGCTCCTGGCCGACGTCAAGGCCGACTACGACGCCCTGCGGGCCAGGCACGCCGCCAAGAACGACCGTCCGCTGGCGACCCTCGCCGAGGCTCGCTCGGCCCGGACGCCGATCGAGTGGCAGGGCTACCGACCGCCGCGGCCGCACCTGCTGCTCCAGCAGGACCACGACATCTCGCCGATCACCGGCGGCCGCGGCGCGACCCAGCACGTGCGGGTGTTCCGCAACGCCGACCTCGCCGAGCTCCGCCGCTACATCGACTGGCAGCCGTTCTTCAACGCGTGGGAGATGAAGGGGTCGTTCCCCGCCATCCTCGAGGACACCGATGACGACAACGAGTCCGGCGAGACGGCGCGCAAGCTCTACGACGACGCGCAGCGGATGCTCGACCGCCTGACCGAGGAGCGGTGGCTGACCGCGAACGGCGTGGTGGGGCTGTTCCCCGCGAACGCGGTGGGCGACGACATCGAGGTCTACCTCGACGAGGCGCGGAACGAGCCGCGCGCCGTCCTGCACCAGCTCCGGCAGCAGGGCGCGCACCGGGCCGGCGTACCCAACCGGTCGCTGGCCGACTACGTCGCGCCCAAGGAGACGGGGATCCGCGACTACATCGGCCTGTTCGCCGTGACCGCGGGCGTGGGCACCCAGGAGAAGATCCAGGAGTTCAAGCAGGACATCGACGACTACTCCGGGATCCTGCTCGAGTCGCTCGCGGACCGGCTGGCCGAGGCGTTCGCCGAGCGCATGCACGAGCGGGTACGCCGCGAGCTGTGGGGCTACGCGCCCGACGAGCACCTCGACGGCCGGCAGCTGATCAAGGAGCAGTACCACGGGATCCGGCCGGCACCCGGCTATCCGGCGAGTCCGGACCACACCGAGAAACGGGCCCTGTGGGACCTGCTCGACGTCACGGCGAACACCGGCATGGAGCTGACCGACTCGATGGCGATGTGGCCGGGTGCGTCGGTGTCCGGCATCTACTTCAGCCACCCGGAGGCGCAGTACTTCGTCGTCGGCCGCCTGGCACCCGACCAGGTCGCCGACTACGCCGAGCGGAAGGGCTGGACGCTCGCCGAGGCCGAGCGGTGGCTGTCGCCGAACCTCGGCTACGACCCCGAGGACTGACCGCGTGGACATGCCAGCCGACGCTCGAGGACGTCGGATCGACTCGTACGCCGCGGTCCTGTGGGACATGGACGGCACGCTGGTCGACACCGAGCCGAACTGGACGATCGCCGAGCTGGCCCTGGCCGACCGCTACGGCGGCACCTGGTCGGCCGAACGGTCGCTGGAGGTCGTCGGCTTCGACCTGTTGGACGCCGCCCACCACCTGCGCCGGGAGATGGGCATCGACCTCGCTCCGGAACAGATCGTCGACGAGATGCTCGACGACGTGATCGCCCAGGTCGAGCGCGAGGTGCCGTGGCGGCCCGGCGCGCGCGAGCTGCTGGCGTCGCTGAGCGACGCGGGGGTGCCGTGTGCGCTGGTGACGATGTCGTACACCCGGTTCGTCAAGCCGATCCTGGAGGGGCTTCCGCCGGAGACGTTCGGCGCGGTGGTCACCGGAGACACCGTGTCCCGCGGCAAGCCACATCCCGAGCCGTACCTGACCGCGGCCCGGGAGCTCGGCGTACTCGCGACTGAGTGCCTGGCGATCGAGGACTCCGACACCGGGGCCACGTCGGCCACCGCGGCCGGGTGCACGGTGCTGTGCTCACCCCTGCACGTCGGGGTCCCCGCAGGTCCGGGGCGGCTCTTCACCGAGTCGCTGGCGGGGCTCTCGGCGGCCTCCCTGCTGCCCGGGTGAGCCACGTCGGCCGAGAGCGACGACCGCGCCCGCAGGCAATCGTTGCCCGATCGGGACCTCATCAGGACCATGCGGTGATGGACCCCACCCCTGCCAGCGACTATGTTCTGCGGACGAACGCGCCCGGTCGGAGTGGGTCTTGGCGCGGCACATCCGAAAAATGACGAGGGGATGACTCGTGATCCGAACCAAACTCTTGGCCGTAGCAGGCGCCGGCGCACTCGCCGTTGCTCTGGCGGCTTGCGGGGGCAGCAGCGACAGCAGCGGGGGGACCACCAGCGCGAGCGGAGTCGGTTCGCCCTGGATCCTCGGTACGACCGACACGGTCACCGCGCTCGACCCCGCCGGGTCCTACGACCTGGGCTCCTCCACGCTCGAGTACAACCTGTACCAGACCCTGGTCACGGTCCCGCCGAACTCGACGCAGATCGTCGGCGACGCCGCGAAGTCGTGCACCTACGACAACCCCACGACGCTGACCTGCACGCTCAACCCGGGCGAGAAGTTCTCCAACGGTGACGCGCTGACCTCCGCGGATGTGAAGTACAGCTTCGAGCGGGCGATCAAGATCCAGGACGCCAACGGCGCGGCGATCTACCTGCTCGGCAGCATCACCGACACCGCCAAGGACGGCACGGTGACGTTGAACAAGGGCGCCATCGAGACGCCGGACGACTCGACGGTCGTCTTCCACCTCGACCACCCGGACACCACGTTCCAGTACGTCCTCACCTACCCGGGCGCGGCGGCGATCGTCGACCAGGACGTCTTCCCGGCGGACAAGAAGCTGGCCGACGACCAGATCATCGGGTCCGGCCCCTACAAGCTGAGCCAGTACAAGGCGGGCGACCAGGCCGTGCTCGAGCTCAACTCGAACTACTCGGGCCCGAACCCGGGTAAGACCTCGCAGGTCTTCGTCAAGTACTACTCGGAGCCTTCGGCCCTGAAGCTCGCCGCCAAGTCCGGCGAGGTCGACGTGGCCTGGCGCAGCCTCGCGCCGACCGACATCGCCGAGCTCAAGGGCGACTCGAACGTGACCGTCGCCACCGGCAAGGGCTCGGAGATCCGCTACTGGGTCTGGAAGGTCGACGGTCCGGTGGGCAAGCAGCTGGCCATCCGCCAGGCTGCCGCCCAGCTCATCGACCGCGACGCGATCGCGAAGGACGCCTACGACGGCACCGTCGACCCGCTGTACTCGATCGTTCCGCCGGGCTACGCCGGCTCGAACCAGGCCTTCAAGACGCAGTACGGCGGGCCCGACAAGGCCAAGGCCGCGAAGATCCTGAAGGACGCCGGCATCAGCACGCCGGTGAACCTCACGGTGGGCTGGACCCCGACGCACTACGGTCCGAGCACCGAGGACGAGGCGAACGAGCTGCAGCGTCAGCTCGACTCGAGCGGCCTGTTCAAGGTCACCCTGAAGAGCACCGAGTGGGAGCAGTACCAGACCATCTACAAGCAGGGTGCCTACGACCTGTTCATCCTCGGCTGGTTCCCCGACTACCCGGACGGTGACGACTACCTGTCGCCGTTCCTGGTCGACGGTGGCTTCTTCCAGAACGGGTACACGAACCCGCAAGGCCAACAGGCTCGTTGCCGAGGAGCAGGGCACGAGCGACCAGAAGAAGCGTCAGCAGATCTTCGGGCAGCTGCAGGACATCGCGGCCAAGGACGTCCCGTTCATCCCGTCCTGGGTCGGTCAGAACACCGCGGTGTACGGCGCGGGCATGAAGGGTGTGGAGGACACACTCGACCCGTCGTTCATCTTCCGGTTCTGGCTGGTCACCAAGGACAGCTGAGCAACGCACAGCACCACGGTCGTGGGGAGAGACCCGAGCGGTCTCTCCCCGCGACCGCTGCGAGGAGGCCCCTGTCGATGAGTCGTGCCGGAGCGGGATCGCTGCCGCGCTACATCCTGCAGCGCATCCTGTTGGTGATCCCGATGATCTGGGTGTCCTGACGATCGTCTTCCTCGTGCTCCGGGTGGCACCGGGTGACCCGGTGTCGGCGGCCCTGGGCGGGAAGCTGAACCAGCAGGCGCTGGATCAGGCCCGGGAGCGGCTCGGTTTCAACCGGCCGCTGATCGCTCAGTACTGGGACTACCTGTCCTCGGTGATCCATGGCGACTTCGGGACCACGTTCAGCGACAACCAGCCCGTCCTGCGGGTGGTCCGCGACAACGGCGGGGCGACGCTGAGCCTCACGGTCGCGGCGTTCCTCGTGGCGCTGGTCGTCGGCATCCCACTCGGTCTGCTCGCGGGCCGTTACCGGGACTCGTTCCCCGACGTGATCATCCGGCTGTTCGGCATCCTCAGCTACGCGGCCCCGATCTTCTTCATCGGCTTCCTGATGCAGGTGCTACGTCGCCCCGCCCCTCGGCCTGCCGACATCCGGTGCCGCGAGCCCGATCACGATCTTCGAGGTCCAGCCGAAGACGCACATCCTCCTGATCGACGCCATCCTCAGCGGGAACGGTGCGGCCGTCGAGGACGTCCTCAAGCACCTGGTGCTGCCCTCGATCACGCTCGGCCTGCTGATCTGCGGGGTCTTCATCCGGCTCGTGCGGGTGAACATGCTGCAGACCATGCAGACCGACTACGTCGAGGCCGCCGAGGCCCGGGGCATCAAGCAGCGCAACGTGACCTGGCGGCACGGCTTCCGCAACGCGCTGGTGCCGGTGATCACCGTGGTCGGCCTCCAGTTCGCGCTGTTGCTGGGCGGTGCGGTGCTGACCGAGACGACCTTCAACTGGCCAGGGCTCGGGCAGAAGCTGGTCTTCTACATCAACAACCGTGACTACGGCGCCGTGCAGGGCATCATCACGATCTTCGCCCTCGCCGTCGTGTTCATCAGCCTGTTGGTCGACATCGTCAACGCGCTCATCGACCCGCGAGTGAGGTACTGATGCGACGCGTCTTCTCCGCCCTCGCCAAGCCCTTCACCCAGACCACGGGTCTGGCCCGCTGGATGCTGGTCATCGGGGTCCTGCTCACAGCGGTCTTCGTCGTCTGCGCGGTGTTCGCGCCGTGGCTCGCGCCGTACGGGTTCGCCCAGTCCTCGGACCACGGCGTGAGGTTCCAGAAGCTGGCACACCCCAGCTCCGACCACTGGTTCGGCACCGACCGGCTGTTCTTCGACGTGCTCTCGCGTGTGATCTGGGGCGCCCGCACGGCGCTCGAGGTGGTGATCCTCTCGATGGTCGTCTGCATCATCCTCGGCGTGCCCGCTGGGCCTGATCTCGGGCTTCTACGGCGGCTGGTTCGACCGGATCCTCGTGCTGATCATGGACGCGCTGTACGCGTTCCCCTCGTTCCTGCTGGCGATCGTGTTCTCGTTCCTGCTCACCGACATCTTCGGCGGCAGCGTCATCGCGGTGTCGTTGTCGCTGATCGGCGATCTACATCCCGCAGTACTTCCGAGTCGTGCGGAACACGACACTGAGCGCCAAGGAGGCGACGTACATCGAGGCCGCCCGCGCGATCGGAGCCTCCGACGCCACGATCATGCGGCGCTACCTCTTCGGCAACGTCATCCAGAGCGTCCCGGTGCTCGGCACGCTCAACGCCGCGGACGCGATCCTCACCCTCGCCGGCCTCGGCTTCCTCGGACTCGGCATCCAGTCGACCGATGCGGCCGAGTGGGGGCACGACCTCAACCGGGCCCTGGCCGACGCCGGTTCCGGGGTCTGGTGGACGGGGCTCTACCCGGGGCTCGCGATCGTGCTCCTGGTGACCGGGCTGACCCTGGTGGGCGAGGGCCTCAACGAGACCCTCAACCCGACGCTGAGGCGTCGCCGGCTCCTGCCGGTGATCATGCCCCCGCGCAACGTCACCTCATCGGCGACCGAGGAGACGAACTGACATGACCATGGACCTCTCCGACGAGAGCATCAGTGCCGCCGCGGCCGAAGGGCCTGTGATCTCGGCCCGGGACGTCCGGGTCTGGTACGGCACGACGCGCGGCGCGATCCGGGCCGTCGACGGGGTCAGCTTCGACCTGGCGCCGGGCGAGACCCTGGGCCTGGTCGGCGAGTCCGGCTGCGGCAAGTCGACGCTCGGGCGCGGGCTGATGGGGCTGCTGCCCGAGGGAGCCAAGCGCGACGGCGAGGTCCTGTTCCGCGGACGTGACATCTTCGAGCATGAGCTCCAAGGCCGCGTACCAGATGCGCGGCCGCGAGCTGGGGATGATCTTCCAGGAGCCGCTCACCCGGCTGAACCCGCTGATGCGGATCTCCCAGCACTTCGAGGAGACCATCAAGCAGCACGAGCCGGATCTGTCCAAGGACGAGATCCGGCAGCGCGCGCTGGAGGTGCTCCGGCTGATGGGGATCCCGCCGACCCGCTACGGGTCCTATCCCCACGAGTTCTCCGGCGGCATGCGTCAGCGGCTCATGATCGCGCTGCACTGGTGCTGCGTCCCGCATTCGTGGTCGCGGACGAGCCGACGACCGCGCTCGACGTCCTGGTCGAGGCCCAGATCGTGCAGATCCTCAACGACCTGCGCCGCAACTTCCAGACCTCGTTGCTCCTGATCACGCACAACGTCGGCATCGTGGCCGAGGCGTGCGACCGGGTCGCGGTGATGTACGCCGGCCGCATCGTCGAGCAGGGCACCGTGGCCGAGGTCTTCAAGAACCCGCAACACCCCTACACCCGCGCGCTGCTGAGCTCGACGATCTCGTTGACGACCACGGGGCTCAACTTCATCCAGGGCGCGCCACCGGACCTGGTCGACCCGCCCGACGGGTGCCGGTTCCATCCACGCTGTCCCGGAGGCGATGAACGTCTGCGCCACCAAGAACCCGATCGACATCGAGCGTCCGGGCGGTGGGCGCGTCGAGTGCTGGCTGGTCGGCCCGGAGGACGAGATCCCGGCCGGTGGGAAGCAGACTCTCAAGAAGGAGGAGCTGACCGTTGTCGACGAAGCCTGACACCCCCGACCGCCACTCCCCCCTGGTGGAGGTGCGGGATCTCTCGGTCTACTTCGAGCTGCGCGGGGGGACCCTGGCGCGGCTCTTCGGGCGGGACACCGGCACGATCAAGGCGGTCGACGGCATCAACCTGTAGCTGCGCCCCGGCGAGGTCGTGGGGCTGGTCGGCGAGAGCGGCAGCGGCAAGTCCACGTTGGGCCGGGCGCTGCTCGGCCTCGTGCCCGCGACCGAGGGCTCGATCCACCTCCGCGACCAGAACCTCGCGGACCTGAGCCGTCGCCGTCTCCGGGAGATCCGACAGGTTGTGCAGATGGTCTTCCAGGACCCGAACGCCGCACTGAACCCCTCGATGACCGTCGAGCAAGCCGTGGGCGACGCCCTCCGGGTGCACGGCATGAGGTCGGCATCGAACGCCACAACATGCGTCATAGGCTCTCGAGCGGGTCGGCCTCTCGCCGGTCGAGCTGTTCCTGACCAAGTACCCGCGGGACCTGTCCGGCGGACAGAAGCAGCGAGTCGTGATGGCCCGGGCGATCGTCCTGGACCCGAGCTGCTGGTCGCCGACGAGCCGGTCTCGATGCTGGACATGAGCGTGCGGGCGAAGATCCTCCAGCTGATGCTCGACCTCAAGAACGACCTCGGCCTCACCTACGTCTACATCACCCACGACCTGGCGACCGCCAAGTACTTCTGCGACCGGATCGCGATCATGTACCTCGGCCGGGTGGTCGAGATCGGCCCGACCGAGGAGATCTTCGCGCACCCGCGCCACCCCTACACCAAGGCCCTCCTGGCGGCGATCCCGGAACCCGACCCCGACAAGATGGTCCCGCGCGACCTGCCGCGGGGCGAGATCCCGGACGCCGCCGAGCCACCCCTGGGCTGCGCGTTCCACCCTCGGTGCCCGGAGGCGGTGGCGGCCTGCGGGTGGGAGTCGCGTGACCTGCGAGACCTCTTCGAGGAGCACTGGCTCCGCGCGGACTCGGCGTACGACGAGGAGCAGAAGGTCATCGGCGACCTCGACCAGCTGGACACCCCGTCCACCTCCGCGACGCTGGGGACCGGGGGGAGCGCGGAGGTACGCGCGATCCTCGACGGGATGAAGGCCGAGGACACCAGCGAGCCGCTGTGGTCCGGGGTGACCGCGATCGAGGACGCCGGGAGCGGTGTGACCGTGTTCTTCGAACCCGCACCGTCGCCCCTGCTGCGGCGCGCGGGCGGCGTGGAGGTGGCGTGCGTGCTCTACCCCGAGGGCGCCGCCGACGGCGAGGGCTGAACCCTCACCGGTGCCTGGTCGTAGTACCAGCGACCAATGGTGACCCCGACCCGCGGGGGCGGATGCTGGTGTCCTCACCCACGGACCGGAGGACCTCGACATGATCGCCCGCACGACCCTGACCGCCGTCGCTCTCGCGGCGCTGACCCTGCCGGTGTGCCTGGTCGGTCCCGCCATGGCTTCGCACGGAGGCGGGGGAGACGACGTCCGCACGAGCGGCCACTGCTCGGGCAGCGCCCACTGGAAGCTCAAGGCCAAGCCCGACGACGGCCGGATCCAGGTCGAGGGCGAGATCGACAGCAACGTCTCCGGGCAGGTGTGGGCCTGGAAGTTCAAGCACAACGGGAGCGTCTCGGCGCGCGGGTCCAACAAGACGGGTGGGCGGAGCGGGTCGTTCCAGGTGGAGCGTCGGATGGCGAACCTGTCCGGCAAGGACCACTTCGTCTTCCGAGCGGAACATCGCGGCCAGGTGTGCCGTGGCACGATCTCGTACTGACTGCGACTGAGCCGGCCGCCGAGCCCGCACGGTCACCGATCGCCCACGCAGGCCCGGGAAGGAGCGCCGAGTGACGGCACTGCGGCGTCCGTGGGCGAGTCCGCTGGTCCAGTTCGTCGTCGCCAGCCTGCTGCTGTTCGGCCTGACCTGGTGGGCCACCGGGATCTTCTCCCAGCGGGCGGCCCGGTCCGAGGCCGTCGCCGACGCGCGGATCACGACCGACGTGCTGGCCAACTCCGTGGCGGAGCCGGCGATGCCGAGAGGGCTGGTGGACGGCGACGCCGGCGCCATCGACCGCTTCGACCGCGAGGTGCTCGACCGCCTGATCGTCGGCGACGTCCAGCGGATCAAGATCTGGCGCTCCGACGGCACGATCGTCTACAGCGACGAGACCCAGCTGATCGGCCAGAGGTTCGCGCTGGACGACGAGCAGCGGAGCGTGCTGGACACCGGTGACACCGAGGGCGGGCTGTCGGACCTGCAGCGCCGCGAGAACGAGTTCGAGAACCAGGAGGGTGGGCTGCTCGAGGTGTACACCCGGATCGAGTCGCCGGAGGGCCAGCCGCTGCTGTTCGAGGCGTACTACTCCGTCGAGGCCGTGAAGCAGCGCTCCGCCGAGGTGCTGACGCCGTTCCGGCGCATCACGGCGGGCGCGCTGCTGGCCCTGCTGCTCCTCGGCGTACCGCTGCTCGGCGTGCTGACGTTGCGCCTCACCCGTGCATCGCGTGCCCGGGAGCGGCTGATGCAGCGGGCCGTCGAGTCGTCGGAGGCGGAGCGGCGTCGGATCGCACGCGACCTCCACGACGGGGTCGTCCAGGAGCTGGCGGGAACGGCGTTCGCACTCTCGGGCACGGCGCGCGAGGCGTCGGTCCCGCCGCAGCTGCGCGAGGAGCTGAAGGGATCCAGCGAGTCGCTGCGGCGCTCGCTCCGACAGCTCCGGTCGTTGCTGGTGGAGATCCACCCGCCGGGGCTGAATGCCGCGGGGCTCGGCGCCGCTCTCGAGGACCTGACGTCGTCGGCCGCCTCGTCCGGGATCGAGACCGAGGTGTCGGTCACCGGCGTCGGGGGCGCACCCGACCATGTCGTGACGCTGGTCTGGCGGGTCGCCCAGGAGGCGATCCGGAACGCCGTCCGCCACGCGCACGCTTCCGTGCTGCGGGTCGAGGTGCGGGGCGACGAGCGGCAGGTGCGGCTGACGGTGCAGGACGACGGGGTCGGGTTCGACCCGTCGAGCGCGGTGGCCGACGGGTCCTACGGACTCCGCGGCCTGCAGAGCCTGGTGGAGGACGGCGGGGGCCGGGTGCAGGTGCAGTCGAGCCCCGGCGCGGGCACGACGGTACGGATGACGGTGGGACGACGGTGACGGATCGGATTCGGATCGTGATCGTGGACGACCACGCGATGCTGCGGGCGGGCCTCGAGCAGCTGCTCGGCGGCGAGGCCGACCTGGAGGTGGTCGGCAAGGCGGCGTCGGGGGAAGAGGCGGTGACGGTCGTCCGCGACCTCCGTCCCGACGTCGTCCTGATGGACCTGCAGATGCCGGGTGTCGACGGAGTCAGCGCGACCCGGGCGATCGTGAGCGAGGAGCTCGCCGACGTGCTGGTGCTGACGTCGTACTCGGACGCCGAGCGGATCGTCGGCGCGCTCGACGCGGGCGCGCTCGGCTACCTGCTCAAGGACGCCGAGCCGGAGGAGGTGCTGCGCGGCATCCGCGCCGTCGCCCGAGGCGAGTCGCCGATCGACCCGAAGGCTGCCAGAGAGCTGCTCGGCGCCCGGCGTACGACGGCCGCCGCGGACCTGACCCCGCGGGAGAGCGAGGTCCTCGCGCTGGTCCGGCAGGGACTGGCCAACAAGCAGATCGCGCGTCGGCTCGGGATCTCGGAGCGCACGGTCAAGGCCCACCTCACCTCGACGTTCCAGCGGATCGGCGTCGTCGACCGAACCCAGGCCGCGCTGTGGGCCGAGCGGAACGGCATCGGCTGATCAGGCGACGTCGGCCGGGGTGAGCTCGCCGGAGTCGCCGGTGCGGTCCGGCAGCGGCGGCGGAGTGCCACCGAACTCGGGGCACAGCGACTGGAAGGAGCACCAGTCGCACAGTCGGGACTTGTGGGGCCGCCAGTCGCCCGACTCCTGGGCGTGCACGATCGCTCGCCAGATCGCCTCCACCTTGCGCTCGGTGGCGAGGAGGTCGGCCTCGTCCGGGACGTAGCGCAGCATCTCGGCGTTGCCGAGATAGACCAGCTGGAGCATGGCCGGGACGACACCTCGGGTGCGCCAGATGACCAGCGCGTAGAACTTCATCTGGAACAGCGCCTTGGCCTCGAACCACTCCGGCACGGATCGCCCGGTCTTGTAGTCGACCACGCGGATGGCACCGTCGGGCGCGACGTCCAGCCGGTCGATGAACCCGCGCAGCAGCAGCTTCGAGTCGAGCAACGCCTCGACGTAGAGCTCCCGCTCGGCCGGCTCGAGCCGACGCGGGTCCTCCAGGGTGAAGTAGGCGTCCAGCACGGTGCGGCACGACGCGAGCCACTCGCCGACGTCACGCCCGTCCTCGGCGAAGAGCTCGGCGAGCGCGGGCTCGGCCTCGAGCAACGAGTCCCAGGTCGGCACCAGGAGGTCGCGCGCCTGGTCGGGCGTGCGCGTCGTGGACGGCAGGTCGAAGAGGTCCTCCAGCACCTTGTGCACCAAGGTGCCGCGGAGCGCGTCGACCGACGGCTCCTCGGGAAGGCGGTCGATGGTGCGGTAGCGGTACAGCAAGGGGCACGTCATGAAGTCCGAGGCCCGGCTCGGCGACAGGGCTCCCAGCACGTCGACGCCGTCCACGGGCGTCGAGCGCATCTCCGCCGGCGACGTCGGCGAGGGGTGCGTCGTGCTCATGGGACGAATCTAGGCGAGACCACCGACAGCGTCCGGGACGCCGCGCGCCCGGCCGCAGGTGCATCCGTTTGGGGGGACGTGCCCTAGCCTCGATGTATGAGCGACGACCGCCCGAGCCGCGGCTCCCAACCGCGTCCTCCCGGGACGTTCAAGGTGGGGACCATCGCGGGGAGCGACGTGCTCGTCAGCCGCTCGTGGTTCCTCATCGCGGGCCTGATCGCGGTGATCACGGCGCCTGCGGTCGAGGAGGTGGAGCCCGGGCTCGGTGACCTGAAGTACGTCGGCGGCTTCGCCCTCGCCGTCCTGCTCTACCTCTCGGTCCTGGCCCACGAGGCCTCGCACGCGTACGCCGCCCGTCGGTACGACCTGCCCGTCTCCCACATCACCCTCCAGTTCTTCGGCGGGATGACCGCCATCGACGGCGAGCCGGAGACCCCGCGCCAGGAGTTCTGGGTCTCCGTCGTCGGTCCGCTGTCCTCGCTGGCGGTCGCCCTCGTGGCGTACCTGGCGTACCAGGTGGCTCCCGGCGGCCTGATCGGCCTCGCCCTCTCCGGGCTCGCCTGGACCAACCTCTTCGTCGGCATCATCAACCTGGTCCCCGGCCTCCCGCTGGACGGCGGCCGCATCCTCAAGGCCCTCGTGTGGGGCGCGAGCGGTGACACCCACCGCGGCACCATCGTCGCCGCGTGGGGTGGCCGGATCGTCGCCTTGCTGGCCCTCGGCTATCCGTTCCTGACCGCCAAGTTCCTCGGCAAGCCGACCGTCGTCGACTTCGTCTTCGCCGGCGTCATCTCGATCTTCCTGTGGAGCGGTGCCAGCCAGGCGCTCGAGTCCGCGCGGGTGCGCTCCCGCATGCCCTACCTCGTGGCCCGCGACCTGGCCCGTCGTACCCTCACCGTCCCCGGCGACCTGCCGCTGGCCGAGGCCGTACGCCGCGCGCAGGAGGCGCAGGCGGGCAGCATCGTGACCGTCACGTCGGGTGGCGCGCCGATCGGCGTCGTGAACGAGCAGGCGCTGCTGTCGGTCCCGCCCGATCGCCGTGCCTGGGTGCCGACCTCGTCGGTCGCCCGCACCCTCGAGGAGGGCCTCCAGCTGCCCGCCGGCATCGGTGGCGAGGACCTGATCCGAGCCATCAGCGCCCGACCCGCGGGGGAGTACCTCCTCCTCGACGCCGACGGGAGCATCTACGGCGTCCTCTCCACCGCGGACGTCGACCGCGCCTACCGCGCGACCGCATGAGCGTGACGGCTCACGCGGGCCGATAGCCTCCCCGGCATGCCCGACCAGCCGGACGACCCGCCGGACGACCCGAGGCACCCCGACGTCCCACCGGACGCCTGGGCGGGTGTGCACCGCGGTCCGCTACGGGCGGGCGAGTGGGTGCGCCTGACCGACCAGAAGGGCCGGAAGCACAACTTCGAGCTCGTGCCGGGCAAGCGGTTCTTCTCCAACCGCGGCCATCTCGAGCACGACGACCTGATCGGGCGGGAGGAGGGGTTCGCGGTCCCCTCGTCCGCCGGCGGCGAGTACCTCGTCTTCCGGCCACTCCTGACCGAGTTCGTCGTGTCGATGCCGCGTGGAGCGGCCGTGGTCTACCCCAAGGACGCCGCTCAGATCGTGGCCATGGCCGACGTCTTCCCGGGTGCCGACGTGATCGAGGCCGGTGTCGGGTCCGGCGCACTGACCTGCTCGCTCCTGCGCGCGGTCGGTCCGCACGGCACGGTGACGTCGTACGAGCGCCGCGAGGAGTTCGCCGACGTCGCCCGGCGCAACGTGACGCAGTTCTTCGGTGGTGACCATCCCGCCTGGCGCCTCACCCTGGGCGACCTGGCCGACGAGCTGCCCACGTCGGGTCGCCGCGCCGACCGGGTGATCCTCGACATGCTCGCTCCCTGGGACTGTCTGCACGCCTCGGCGGGCGCCCTGCGCCCCGGCGGCATCCTCTGCGCGTACGTCGCCACCACGACCCAGCTGTCGCGCTTCGTGGAGTCGCTGCGGGTCCACGGTGGCTTCACCGAGCCCCAGGCCTGGGAGTCGCTGGTGCGTGACTGGCACGTCGAGGGACTGGCCGTCCGGCCCGGTCACTCGATGATCGGCCACACGGCGTTCCTGGTCACCGCGCGCCGGATGGCGCCCGGCGAGCGGCCCCCGATGAAGAAGCGTCGACCGGCCCCGGGCGCCTACGGCCCGGACTACGCCGGGCCGCGCCCACCCGGCGTACCGGAGGAATCCCCGCCCGAGTGAGGCCACGGGCTCATCCCGGACGCTGAGATCAAATCGTGAGAAACGCGACCCGATTCTCGCGTGCGACCCCGGTCCCGACGAGTAGGGTCGAATCAGGAGGTGAGATCCATGAGCAGTGGTCAGGACGCCTCGAGCAGCGCGTCCAGTGGTGGAGGACGAAGCGCCCGCGAGCTCTCCGAGCAGGTGCAGTTCCTCGAGTCCGAGGTCACCGATCTGCGCCGTCGCCTGTCCGACGCACCCGGCCACTCCCGTGGCCTGGAGCTCCGGCTGGCCGACACGCAGCGCTCGTTGTCCGCGGTCACCGCGCAGAACGAGCGACTCGCCCAGACACTCCGTGAAGCGCGCGACCAGATCATGAAGCTCAAGGAGGAGGTCGACCGGCTCGCCCAGCCGCCGGCCGGTTTCGGCACCTTCATCCAGCGCAACGAGGACGACTCCGTCGACGTGTTCACCGGCGGCCGCAAGCTGCGGGTGAACGTCAGCCCGGCCGTGGAGATCGACACCCTGGTCAAGGGCCAGGAGGTCATGCTGAACGAGGCGCTCAACGTCGTGGCCGCGCTCGACTTCGAAGAGGTCGGCGAGGTCGTGATGTTCAAGGAGCTGCTCGCCGACGGCGAGCGTGCCCTGGTGATCGCGAACGCCGACGAGGAGCGCGTGGTCCGGCTCGCCGACCCGCTCAAGGCCGACACCCTGCGCGCCGGCGACTCGCTGTTGCTCGACCAGCGCGCGGCGTACGCCTACGAGCGCGTGCCGAAGTCCGAGGTCGAGGAGCTGATCCTCGAGGAGGTCCCGGACATCGACTACGCATCGATCGGTGGCCTCGTGGCGCAGATCGACGCGATCCGCGACGCGGTCGAGCTGCCCTACCTGCACCCGGAGCTGTTCACCGAGCACCAGCTGAAGCCACCCAAGGGTGTGCTGCTCTATGGTCCTCCCGGCTGTGGCAAGACCCTGATCGCCAAGGCCGTGGCGAACTCGCTGGCCAAGAAGGTCGCGGCACGCACCGGCCAGGAGGGGAAGTCCTACTTCCTCAACATCAAGGGTCCCGAGCTCCTCAACAAGTACGTCGGTGAGACCGAGCGCCACATCCGCCTGGTGTTCCAGCGAGCCCGCGAGAAGGCCAGCCACGGCACACCCGTGATCGTGTTCTTCGACGAGATGGACTCCCTGTTCCGCACTCGCGGCTCCGGGGTCTCCTCCGACGTCGAGAACACCATCGTCCCGCAGCTGCTCAGCGAGATCGACGGCGTCGAGGCGCTGGAGAACGTCCTGGTCATCGGCGCCTCCAACCGTGAGGACATGATCGACCCGGCGATCCTGCGACCCGGCCGACTCGACGTGAAGATCAAGATCGAGCGCCCGGACGCGGAGTCCGCGCGCGACATCTTCAGCAAGTACCTCCTGCCGGCGCTGCCGCTCCACGCCGACGACCTGGCGGAGTTCGGTGGCAACCGCGACGCGTGCGTCGAGGGGATGATCCGGGCCACGGTCGAGCGGATGTACACCGAGACCGAGGAGAACCGCTTCCTGGAGGTCACCTACGCCAACGGTGACAAGGAGGTCCTGTACTTCAAGGACTTCAACTCCGGCGCGATGATCCAGAACATCGTCGACCGGGCCAAGAAGATGGCGATCAAGGACTTCCTCGAGCACGACCAGCGCGGCCTGCGGGTGCAGCACATGCTCCAGGCGTGCGTGGACGAGTTCAAGGAGAACGAGGACCTGCCGAACACCACCAACCCCGACGACTGGGCCCGCATCTCCGGCAAGAAGGGCGAGCGGATCGTGTTCATCCGCACGCTCATCACCGGCAAGCAGGGCACCGAGCCGGGCCGGTCGATCGACACCGTCCCCAACACCGGCCAGTACCTCTGACCCCAGGTCCGGGCATGGCTCGGGGGGACCACGGTCGTGGTCGCGCCGTGTCATGTGCGGCACCCCGAGAGTCGGCACACTCGGACCCAGCGCTCTGGGGGGAGTCCGATGTCTCACGTGTCCGTGTACGTCTTCTGGGGTGTCGTCGCCCTCCTGGCGCTGGCTGCCGGGTGGAACCACGGCTGGCACCACGTCCGGGACAGCCATCTCCGGGCGCGCCTGACGCGCGCCAGCCACCGCGAAGCCGGACCGCTCGGCCGCCTGGTCGAGGTGTCGGGCGCCCGCGACGTCGACCGCCTGAGCAGCGTGCACGCCGGATCAGGCCTGGCGCGTAGGCTCGGCCCGTGACCGTACGCCGGGTGATGGGCACCGAGATCGAGTACGGCATCTCGGTGCAGGGACAGCCCCATGCCAACCCCATGGTGGCCTGCTCCCAGGTCGTCAACGCGTACGCCAGCGCCACGATCAAGGCGCGTCGGGCCCGCTGGGACTTCGAGGAGGAGTCGCCGCTCCGGGATGCCCGAGGCTTCGACCTCAGCCGGCAGGTCGCCGACCCGAGCCAGCTCACCGACGAGGACCTCGGTCTGGCCAACGTCATCCTCACCAACGGTGCCCGGCTGTACGTCGACCACGCCCACCCCGAGTACTCCACGCCCGAGGTGACGACGCCGCTCGACGTGGTCCTGTGGGACAAGGCGGGGGAGCAGGTCATGCTCGACGCCTCGCGGATGGCGGCCCAGACGCCCGGCTCGACCCCGATCAACCTGTACAAGAACAACACCGACAACAAGGGCGCGTCGTACGGCGCCCACGAGAACTACCTGATGCCGCGGTCCACGCCGTTCAGCGACATCGTCCGCCACCTCACGCCGTTCTTCGTCAGCCGGCAGGTCGTGTGCGGCTCGGGCCGGGTGGGGATCGGCCAGGACGGGCGGGACCACGGCTTCCAGCTCAGCCAGCGCGCCGACTACTTCGAGGTGGAGGTCGGGCTCGAGACCACGCTCAAGCGACCGATCATCAACACCCGGGACGAGCCGCATGCCGACCCGGAGAAGTACCGCCGGCTCCATGTCATCATCGGCGACGCCAACCTGGCGGAGATCTCGACGTACCTCAAGGTCGGCACGACCTCGCTGGTGCTGGCCATGATCGAGGACCGGTTCATCACCACCGAGCTGACGGTGGAGGGTCCGGTCGCGGCGTTGCGGGCGGTCTCGCACGACCCGACCCTGCGCGAACAGGTGACGCTGCACGACGGGCGCCGGCTGACCGCGTTGCAGCTCCAGGGGGAGTACCTCGAGCTGGCCAAGAAGTACGTCGACGACCGGCTCGGCTCGGACGCCGACGCCCAGACGGTCGACGTGCTGGAGCGCTGGGAGTCGGTCCTCACCCGACTCGCCCAGGACCCCATGCTGTGCGCCCGCGAGCTCGACTGGGTGGCCAAGCTCAAGCTGCTGAACTCCTACCGGGACCGCGACGGCATCGACTGGGACAACGCCAAGCTCCAGCTGATCGACTACCAGTACAGCGACGTCCGACCGGACAAGGGCCTGTACCACCGGCTCGTCCAGCTCGGCCGGATCGACCGGCTGCTCGCCGACGACGCCGTCGAGCACGCGATGCACCACCCGCCGGAGGACACCCGCGCCTACTTCCGTGGCCGGTGCCTGGAGAAGTACGCCGACTCCGTGGCCGCCGCGTCGTGGGACTCCGTGATCTTCGACCTCCCCGGCCGGGAGTCGCTCCAGCGCGTCCCCACGATCGACCCGCTGCGGGGCTCGAAGGCGCACGTCGCCGCCCTGATCGACCGGTGTGACACCGCCGAGGAGCTGTTCCGCGCCCTGACCCGCTAGGCAGGGGCCCGCGATGCGCGGACACCGGTCAGCCGGGTGGCGCGACCGTCACGTCGGAGCGTCCTGCCCGGGCGAACGACTCGGTGACGAACCCCGACGCCTTCCGCCGCTCGACGAGGTCGTGGAGGAAGTCGAGCGACGCGGCGTCGTGGGTACGCCGGGTGGCCACCGCCTGCCGGATCTGCATGAAGGCCGGCTCCAGGAGCCGGTGGCCCGGGTGGGACTCGACCCAGCCGGTCACCGGTTGCCGGATACCCGCGCCGACCTCCAGCCCCTCCTCGACGAAGACATCGACGCCCTCGTCGCCGCGGACGACCTCGGCCGTGGCCAGCCGACGGGTCAGGAAGAGGTCGTAGGCGGACCCGCGCTTCACGCCGACGCGGACGCCGTGGCGGTCCACGTCGGCGGGGGAGCGGACGGCACCCGCCTCCGGCACGACGTACACGCCCTCGATCAGCGCGTACGGCGCGGTGAAGGCCAGCTCGGCCTCGCGTTCGGGCTCGATCGCCAGGAAGCCGACGTCCACCACCCCGGTGACGAGGGCCTCGACGCACCTCCGGGCGGCGTCGAAGCAGACCAGCCGCGCCTCGACGCCGAGCTCCGCTGCGATCTCCCGGGCCAGGTCGACCGTCACGCCCCGGGGCTCGTCCGGGGTGCCACCGGCCAGCACCGCGTTGCCGAGATTGATCGACACCCGGAGAACGCCCTCCGGCGCGAGATCACCGACGACGGCCGGGGGAACCACGCTCATCTGCGCCACCCTAGGTCGCTCGGACCCACCTTCGTCGCGGGGGGCGAGCGGCTAGGGTGAATGCATGCCCCAGGAGCAGAAGCAGCCGCGCAAGTCGGGCGAGACCGAAGAGGTCACCGACGACGCGCCGGAGACCGATGTCTCCGAGCGCCGGGAGGCGCTCGACGACGACGTGGACGCGATCCTCGACGAGATCGACGACGTGCTCGAGACCAATGCCGAGGACTTCGTGAAGTCGTTCATCCAGAAGGGCGGCCAGTAGGAGTGGACGACTCCCGCCTGTCGGCGTCGTTCATGACGCCCGGCACCTCGAGCTTCGCGGAGTTCCTGGCGTCGCAGTCGCCGGACCTGCTGCCGTCGCGCCACGCCGTACCCCAGGGCCACGCGGGCGACCTCGCGCCGCACGGCACGACCATCGTCGCCGCCACCTTCCCCGGAGGCGTCGTGATGGCGGGTGACCGGCGCGCCACGATGGGCAACATCATCGCCCAGCGCGACATCGAGAAGGTCTTCCCGGCCGACGAGTACTCCGCCGTCGGCATCGCCGGCACCGCCGGACTCGCCGTCGAGCTGGTCCGGCTCTTCCAGACCGAGCTGGAGCACTACGAGAAGATCGAGGGGATGACCCTGTCGCTGGACGGCAAGGCCAACCGCCTCGCCGGCCTCATCCGGGCCAACCTCGGGATGGCCATGCAAGGGCTCGCGATCGTCCCGCTGTTCGCGGGATACGACCTGTCCGCGAGCCAGGGACGGATCATCAGCTACGACGTCACCGGCGGTCGCTACGAGGAGACGGCGTTCCACTCGGTGGGGTCGGGCTCGTTGTTCGCCCGCGGCGCGCTGAAGAAGCTGTACCGCGACGACCTCTCGGAGACCGACTGCGTGACCGCGCTCGTCCAGGCGCTGTACGACGCGGCCGACGACGACTCGGCGACCGGCGGCCCCGATCTCACCCGGCGCATCTTCCCGGTGGTCCTGGTGATCACGGCCGAGGGCGGCCGTCGGGTCCCCGATGCCGACGTCGCCGCGATCGCGGACTCCGTGATCGCCGGCCGGATGACCCGCCCCGACGGCCCGGCCGCGACCCTCACCTGATCGTGATCTCGACAGGCTCGACAACCGGAGAAGCCCCTATGGGGGACCCCGAGATGAGCATGCCGTTCTACGTCTCACCCGAGCAGCTGATGAAGGACCGGGCCGACTTCGCCCGCAAGGGCATCGCCCGTGGCCGGTCCGTGGTGGCGGTGCAGCACGCCGACGGGATCCTGTTCGCGTCGGAGAACCCCTCCCAGGCGCTGCACAAGGTCAGCGAGATCTACGACCGGATCGCCTTCGCCGCGGTCGGTCGGTACAACGAGTTCGAGAACCTCCGGATCGCCGGGGTCCGGCTGGCGGACATGCGCGGCTACGCCTACGACCGGCGTGACGTCACCGGCCGCGGTCTCGCGAACGCCTACGCCCAGACCCTGGGCACGATCTTCAGCAGCGGAGGCGAGAAGCCGTACGAGGTGGAGATCTTCGTCGCGGAGATCGGCGACACGCCGGCCGACGACAGCATCTACCGGCTCACGTACCAGGGTCAGGTCACCGACGAGCACCAGTACGCCGTGATGGGCGGCGCCGATGACCTGGTGGCGGCGTACCTCGAGGAGCACTACACCGAGAACGCCTCCCTCTCCGACGCCCTGCACGTCGCTGTCGCAGCCCTGGGCAAGGGCGCCCCCGAGAACGGCACGCCCGACGTCGACCGGGTCATCCCCGCCTCCGACCTCGAGGTCGCGGTGCTCGACCGCACGCGTCCGCAGCCGCGGAAGTTCGTCCGCCTGGTCCCGGCCCGCCTCGAGGCGCTGCTGGGCGACCGGGCCCCCGCTCCTGCGGCTTCCACGCCCGCCACCGAGGCTGCTCCCGACACCGGTGCCGAGGCAGGCGCAGGGGAGAGCGCCGAGGCCGAGATCGACCCGGCCGACCTCCCGACCGACCCCGGCGACACCCACGACGGGGCCTGACGGCGTCCTGGCGTCGTCGTCGGCGTCGTCGGGCGGGTCCGGTGCCGGGTGAACGGGAAGCCGTAGGCTGACCGGGTGGACCGGCGGATCTTCGGCATCGAGAACGAGTACGGCGTCACGTGCACGTTCAAGGGGCAGCGCCGGCTGAGCCCGGACGAGGTGGCTCGCTACCTGTTCCGCAAGGTGGTCAGCTGGGGGCGGAGCTCCAACGTCTTCCTCCGCAACGGCGCACGGCTGTACCTCGACGTCGGCAGCCACCCCGAGTACGCCACGCCTGAGTGTGACGACGTCGGCGAGCTGGTGACCCACGACAAGGCGGGGGAGCGGGTCCTCGAGGGGCTCCTCAAGGACGCCGAGCAGCGGTTGCACGACGAGGGCATCGCCGGAGAGATCTACCTGTTCAAGAACAACACCGACTCCGCCGGCAACTCCTACGGCTGCCACGAGAACTACCTGGTGAGCCGGGCGGGTGAGTTCAACCGGCTGGCCGACGTCCTCATCCCGTTCCTGGTGACCCGGCAGATCGTCGTCGGCGCGGGCAAGGTCACGCAGACCGCGCGCGGGGCGTCGTTCGCCGTGAGCCAGCGTGCGGAGCACATCTGGGAGGGCGTCAGCAGCGCGACGACCCGGTCCCGGCCGATCATCAACACCCGGGACGAGCCGCACGCGGACGCCGAGCGCTTCCGGCGGTTGCACGTCATCGTCGGCGACTCGAACATGAGCGAGACGACCACGATGCTCAAGGTCGCGAGCTGCGACCTGGTCCTCCGGATGATCGAGGAGGGCGTGGTGATGCGCGACCTCACGATGGAGAACCCGATCCGGGCGATCCGCGAGATCAGTCACGACGTCACCGGGCAGCGCAAGGTACGCCTGGCCAACGGTCGCGAGGCGAGCGCGCTCGACATCCAGCACGAGTACCTCTCGAAGGCCCGCAACTTCGTCGACCGCCGCGAGATCTCGACGCCGATCATCGAGCAGGCGCTGGACCTGTGGGAGCGCGGGCTGAAGGCCGTCGAGTCCGACGACCTGGGCCTGGTCGACCGCGAGCTCGACTGGGTGATCAAGTGGAAGCTGATCGATCGCTACCGTGCCAAGCACGGCCTGCCGCTCGGTCACCCGCGCATCGCCCAGCTCGACCTCGCCTACCACGACATCCGGCGCGACCGCGGCCTCTACTACCTGCTCGAACGCCGCGGGGCCGTCGCCCGCGTGACGTCCGACCTCAAGATCTTCCAGGCGAAGTCCGTGCCGCCTCAGACGACGCGCGCCCGCCTCCGCGGAGAGTTCATCCGCAAGGCCCAGGAGCGCCGCCGCGACTTCACCGTCGACTGGGTGCACCTCAAGCTCAACGACCAGGCCCAGCGCACCGTGCTCTGCAAGGACCCGTTCCGGGCGTACGACGAGCGGGTCCAGCGCCTCATCGACGGGATGTAGGCCCAGGTCAGAGAGGCCGGGATTCCGGGCGGCAACCGGGGGACGGCTAGGGTGAATCGACCCGAGTCGTCGTTCTCGAAGGGCCTTCTGTGCACACCCCATCCCAAGTCCGTCTCCTGACGGCTGCCCTCGTGGCAGCCGGCATCGTCCTCGCAGGCTGCGGGAGCGACAACAGCAGTGACAGCAGCAGTGACAGCAGCCCGACCAGTAGCGGCCAGGGCTGGGAGACGACGACGGTCACCGGTGACGTCGGGACCGAGGCCACGGTGAAGTTCGACGGCGCGGTGACCGACTCCACGCAGTCGACGAAGGTCCTCACCGAGGGCGACGGCGACACCGTCGAGCAGGGTGACTCGTTGATCCTGCACACCGTGATCGCCGACGGCACCACCCAGAAGACGGTCGCCAGCTCCTACGACGACCACCAGCCGCAGGTGGTGAGCCTGTCGAGCCAGGTCCAGAAGCTGTTCCTCGACGCCCTGACCGGCAAGACCATCGGCTCGCGGGTCGCCGTCTACGCCCCGGCCGAGGACATCTTCGGTCCGTCCGGCAACCCGCAGCTCGGCATCAGCCAGAAGGACCCGATCATGATCATCTTCGATCTGATCGGGAAGCCCCTGGACAAGCCGGACGGCAAGCAGCACGCGGCGCCGTCGTGGTTCCCGAAGATCCAGAAGACCAAGGGCGTGATCTCCGGCCTCGACTTCGCCAAGACCCCGAAGCCCGACGGCAAGTTCCGCTCCGCCGCGCTCTTCGACGGCACCGGCGCGGTGGTGAAGAAGGGCCAGACGGTCTTCGCCCGCTACCTCGGTCAGGTGTACAAGGGCAAGAAGCCCTTCGACGAGAACTTCGACGGCGACGCGCCGGCGGGCTTCCAGCTCACGACCGGCGCGAGCGGCGGCGTCATCCCCGGCTGGGTCAAGGGCCTGGTGGGCCAGCGCGTCGGGAGCAGGGTCGTCATGGAGATCCCGCCGAAGGACGGGTACGGCAAGGCGGGCAACTCCCAGGCCGGGATCAAGGGCACCGACACGCTGTACTTCGTGGTCGACATCGTCGGGGCCGCCTGAGCAGGATGTGCGGCATGTCCTCCCGGAGTCAGCCATGGTGAGACGGTGACCGCGTCCAAGACCGAACGCCTGCTCAACCTGCTGATCATGTTGCTGGTGCAGCGGCACTACGTCTCCAAGGAGCGCATCCGCGAGATCCTGTACGCCGACGCGCCGTCGACCGATGCGTTCGAGAAGACCTTCGAGCGCGACAAGGACGAGCTGCGCAGTCTCGGCGTCCCGATCGAGGTCGGCCAGATGGACGCCTACTTCGACGACGAGCCGGGATACCGGATCCGGGCGGACCAGTTCGCGCTGCCCGAGATCAGCCTCGAGTCCGACGAGGCGCAGGTCGTCGCGCTCGCGACCCGCGTCTGGGACCACGCGCGCCTGGCCGAGGCGACCACGGACGCCGTCGGGAAGCTCACCGCGGCCGGTCTCGACCTCGACCTCGGCGCGCTCGAGATCGCCCAGCCCCGCCTCAGTGCCGATGAGCCGTCGTTCGACGTGTTCTGGGAGGCGACGCTCGCGCGGCGCCCGGTCACCTTCGACTACCGCCGGCCCGGGTACGACGCCCCGCTGACGCGCCACCTCGAGCCCTGGGGCGTCGTCCGCTTCTCCGGACGCTGGTACGTCGTCGGCCAGGACACCGACCGTGCCGAGGAGCGGGTGTTCCGTCTCTCCCGCGTCGTCGGAGCGGCGGCGATGACCGGGTCACCGGGGTCGTTCACGGTGCCACCCGGCACGGACGTCCGCGACGTCGCCCGGCGCCTGGCCCCGGCATCGCCGGCCGAGGAGGCCGTCGTCCTGGTCCGGCCGGGTGCCGCACCGGTGCTGCGGCGGACCGCGGCCAGCGTCGAGTCCGACGTCGACGGCCCCGACGAGCAGACCCCCTGGGACCGGCTGCACCTGCCCGGTGGCGCCCAGGCCGACGAGCTCCTGGCCTTCGGACCCGACCTCTACGTCGAGTCGCCGGCAGGGCTCCGGGACCAGGTCGTCGACCGGCTCCGCGCCGGCGTGGAGGCGATCGGATGACCACCGCCGCCACCGGAGCCGCCAAGGACCAGGTCGCCCGCCTGCTCCGCCTGGTGCCCTACCTGCACGCGCGCGACCAGGTCTCGCTGGACGAGGCGGCGCAGGCGCTCGGCGTACCCCCGGCCCAGCTGGAGAAGGACCTGCGGGTGCTGTTCCTGTGCGGCCTGCCCGGTGGTTACCCGGACGACCTGATCGACGTCGACCTCGACGCCCTGGAGGGTGAGGGCGTCATCCGGGTCTCCAACGCCGACTACCTGGCTCGCCCCCTGCGGCTGACACCCACCGAGGCGAGCGCGATCATCGTGGCGCTGCGGGCGCTGCGGGCCGGATCCGCGAAGGACACGCGCGACGTGGTCGACCGGGCCCTGGCGAAGCTGGAGGCCGCCGCAGCCGGCAGCACGCCTCTCGTCGACCCCGGGGACGACATCCCGGGCACCGTGGTGCTCCGGGCCCAGCTCGAGGCCGCGGTGCGCGACCGGCGCCAGGTCCGGATCACCTACTACGTCCCCGCGCGCGACGAGGAGTCGGAGCGGGTCGTCGACCCGCACGCCGTGGTGTCCCACCACGGCGTCGCCTACCTCGACGCGTACTGCCACAGCGCGGACGCCCCTCGCCTCTTCCGGCTGGACCGCATCCACGAGGCGACCGTGCTCGACTCCGAGATCACGACGGAGCCCCGTGAGCCCCGCGACCTCTCCGACGGCGTCTTCGGCGGCGAGGAGGCGACCCTGGTCACGCTCCGCCTGCAGCCCCAGGCGAGGTGGATGGAGGAGTACTACTCCGTGGAGGCGGTCAGGCCCCGGCCGGAGGGCGGTTCGGACGTCGATCTGCAGGTGGGGGACGAACGCTGGCTCCAGCGCCTGCTGCTGCGCCTCACGCCGTACGCCGAGGTCGTCTCACCCGCTCACTACGGTGACGGCGCGGGTGTGGCGATCCGCCGGGCTTTGGCCCTCTACGACCACCCCCCGGGCTAGACTGACCAAGCAATGGAAGCCTCACGTCAGGAACTCTCATGTCTCCCCTGCTGATCGGCGACCTCGGCACGCCAGAGCTGCTCATCATTCTGGCGATCGTCGTCCTGGTGTTCGGCGCATCCAAGCTCCCCGAGCTCGCCCGCGGCAGCGGTCGGGCCCTGCGCATCTTCAAGGCCGAGACCAAGAGCCTGGGCGACGACGACGACGACGACGTCAAGACCCAGTCCCAGCTCGAGCTCGAGGCGAAGCAGAACGCCGAGCGTGAGGCCTTCGAGGCCAAGCAGGCCGCCGAGCGCGAGACGCCGCGCCGCGACGACACCACCGCCTGACGGCACCCGAGCGAGAGCAGCGGGTCCCGTGTCCATCGTCGGCGTCGTCGACGTCCTGCGCGGGAAACCGCGTAACCCCATCGGTCCCGACGGCCGGATGGCGCTGTCCGACCACTTCCGGGAGCTCCGGGCCCGGCTGATCCGGTCCGCGCTCATCCTGGTGATCGCCTTCTGTGTCGCGATCTTCTTCTACGACCAGCTGCTCGACCTGGTGAACCGCCCCTACCTCGACGCCCAGCGGGCCCTGAGGGACAACGGCACGGTCTCCATCCAGGTGGTGCAGGACGCCACGGGCGGTCTGCTGCTGCAGATGAAGCTCTGCGGCGTCGTCGCCATCATCGCCTCGAGCCCGTACTGGCTCTACCAGATCTGGGCGTTCATCCTGCCGGGCCTGCACCCGAAGGAGAAGCGGTACACCCGGATGTTCGTGGCGGTCGCCGGGCCGCTCTTCCTGGGCGGCGTCGCGCTGGGCTACTACGTCATGCCGAAGGGCCTCGAGGTCCTGATCTCCTTCGTGCCCAACAACGTGACGAGCCTGGTCGACTTCGGCCGCTTCTTCTCCTTCGAGATGCGGATGCTGCTGATCTTCGGGATCTCGATGGAGATCCCGCTGTTCGTGGTCCTGCTGAACTTCGCCGGCATCATCAGTGGACGCACGCTGGCCAAGCACCGGCCGTGGATCGTGATCGGCACCATGGTGTTCGCGGCGGTCGCGACGCCGTCGACCGACCCGTTCTCGATGCTGATGCTGGCGATCCCGATGCTGATCCTGTTCGCGATCTCGGAGGTCATCTGCCGGGTCTCCGACCGGGTCCGCGGGCGGGGAGCCAACCGGACCGACCAGTGGGCGGACGACGAGGTCTCGCCCCTGTGAGGGCACCTGTGAGGGCACAGTGACGGCACCGTGACCGCAGCATGAGCCACGAGGCCCCGACGTACGCCGAGGTCGACCCGTTCGACCTGCCCGAGTGGCTGGGGGAGTGCCACGTGACGTGGGACGCCGAGCGCGGGCTCTCGACCGGGCACCGCGTCACCGGCGCCCTCGCCGCGGCCGACCACGACCCGCTGCCCTGCGACCTCCTCGCCGTCGACGACGCCTATCCCGAGCCGGTGGCGACCGACGCGATCCGCGTGCGCGCGCACCAGGTCTGGCGGCACGGCGAGGTGATGATCGCCGAGGACCACGGGCGCATGCTCCTGGTGGTCCCCGGGTCGCGGGTGGACACCGAGACCGCCCTCGACGCCATCGCCCGTCTCGCCCGGGCCGTCGGTGCCGCGTCCGGCTCGTACGCCGTACGTCTCGAGGTCCGCTTCTAGGCTGGGGGCCCGGGTAGTCTGCGCGCGTGCCGAGCCGGGAGATCGCCCTGCTGACCAACCCCACGGCGGGGAAGGGCAGGGGCGAGAAGGTCCGCGACCGGGCCGTGGCCCGGCTGCGCGGTACGGGCCTCGGCGTCCGCAGCCTGCAGGGTCGGGATGCCTCGGAGGCCCTCGACCTGGCGCGACAGTGCGTCGCGGACGGGGTCGACGCCCTCGTCGTCTGCGGCGGTGACGGGATGGTCCACGTGGCGGTCCAGGCGGTCGCGGGCACCGGCACGCCCCTCGGCATCGTGCCGGCGGGCACGGGCAACGACGTGGCGCGCTACTTCGACCTTCCCCGGAAGGATCCGGACGCGGCGGTCGACCGGGTCGTCGCCTGGCACACCCGGAGCGTCGACCTCGCACGCAGCGGCTCGCAGTACTTCGTGACCGTCCTCGCGGCCGGCTTCGACGCCGTGGTCAACGAGCGCGCCAACCGGATGACCTGGCCGAAGGGCCAGATGCGCTACAACATCGCCACGCTGGCCGAGCTCCGGGTGTTCGAGCCGCTGCCGTACACGCTCCAGCTCGACGACCGGCAGGTCCAGCTGGAGGCGATGCTGGTCGCGGTCGGCAACGGCCCGTCGTTCGGCGGTGGCCTGCGGATCACCGAGGGCGCGGTGCTGGACGACGGCTTCCTCGACGTCGTGATCATCAAGCCGATCACCAAGCCCGACCTCGTCCGTACCTACCCGAAGCTGTTCAAGGGCACGCACATCCACCACCCGCAGTACGAGCACCACCTCGTGCGGTCGGTGACCGTCGCCGCGCCCGGCATCGTGGCGTACGCCGACGGCGAGCGCTTCGGCCCGCTGCCCCTGACCGTCGAGTGCGCCCCCGGCGCGCTTACGGTTCTCGTATGACCCCGCACCCCGTGTTCGACGCGTTCGCGGGGCTGTACGAGTTCGGGCTGGACCCCTTCCAGGTCCGGTCCTGTCATGTCGTGGAGGAGGGCAAGGGCGTCCTCGTCGCGGCGCCCACCGGTTCGGGCAAGACGGTGGTCGGCGAGTTCGCCGTCCACCTGGCGCTCGAGACCGGGCGCAAGGCGTTCTACACGACGCCGATCAAGGCTCTCTCCAACCAGAAGTACCACGACCTGGTCGCCCGGTACGGCGTCGACCGGGTCGGCCTGCTCACCGGCGACACGAGCGTCAACGGGGAGGCACCGGTCGTCGTGATGACGACCGAGGTCCTGCGGAACATGCTGTACGCCGGCTCCGGCACCCTCACCGGCCTGGGTTACGTCGTGATGGACGAGGTGCACTACCTCGCCGACCGCTCCCGCGGCGCGGTCTGGGAGGAGGTGATCATCCACCTGCCCGACTCGGTCGCGCTGGTCTCGCTGTCGGCGACCGTGTCCAACGCCGAGGAGTTCGGCGAGTGGCTGGAGACGGTGCGCGGTGACACGGTCACGATCGTCGAGGAGCGCCGGCCGGTGCCGCTCTACCAGCACGTGCTGGTCGGACGGCGGATGCTGGATCTGTTCGCCACGACCGACGTCGACGCCGCGGCGGGGTTCGTCAAGGAGGGTGCGCCCGTCAACGCCGAGCTCGTCCGGATCGCCCGCGACGACTGGGCGAGCACGCGGATGCGCGACCGGCGTACGCCGAAGGGCCGGCCGCAGCGCGGCGGCCGACGCCCCGTGGGCAACGGCCGGCGCGTCTGGATCCCGAGCCGGGCCGACGTCGCTCGACCGGCTCGACGGCGCCGGTCTGCTGCCCGCGATCGTGTTCATCTTCAGCCGGGTGGGATGCGACGCCGCGGTCGAGCAGTGCCTGCGCTCGGGCATCCGGCTGACGACGCCCGAGGAGCGCGACGAGATCCTCGCCTTCGTGGAGGCGGAGTGCGCCGACCTCCCGGACGAGGACCGGGCCGTCCTCGGCTACCACGACTTCCTCGACGGGCTCACCCGCGGCCTCGCGGCCCACCACGCCGGGATGCTGCCGGCGTTCAAGCAGTGCGTCGAGAAGCTCTTCCAGCGCGGCCTGTGCAAAGCCGTGTTCGCCACCGAGACGCTCGCGCTCGGCATCAACATGCCGGCCCGCACGGTCGTCCTGGAGAAGCTGTCGAAGTGGAACGGCGAGACCCACGCCGACATCACGCCGGGGGAGTACACCCAGCTGACGGGACGCGCAGGCCGCCGCGGGCTGGACGTCGAGGGTCACGCGGTCGTGCTCTGGCAGCCCGGCATCAACCCCGCAGAGGTCGCCGGGCTCGCCTCCACCCGTACCTATCCGCTGCGCTCGAGCTTCCGCCCGTCGTACAACATGGCGGTCAACCTCGTGCACCAGGTCGGCCGGGCCCGCGCGCGGGAGCTGCTGGAGATGTCGTTCGCGCAGTTCCAGGCGGACAAGGCGGTGGTCGGGCTCGCGCGACAGCTCGCCAAGAGCCAGGACGCCCTCGCGGGATACGCCGAGGCCGCCACCTGCGACCGCGGCGACTTCATGGAGTACGCCGCACTGCGGCAGCGCGTCTCGGAGCTGGAGAGGAACGCCGCGCGCACCCGTCGCGCCGACCAGCGGGACGAGGTGATCGCCTCCCTGGAGGAGCTGCACCGGGGCGACGTCATCCGAGTGCCCGGCGGCAAGTTCGCGGGGTACGCCGTCGTCCTGGACCGCGGCACGTCGGCGGACGGACCACGGCCGCAGGTGCTCACGGCCGAGCGCCAGGCACGCCGGCTGAGCGTGGTGGACTTCCCGGCTCCCGTGACGGCCCTCAGCCGGCTGCGGATCCCACGGCAGTTCAACGCGCGCAACCCGCAGATGCGGCGCGACCTGGCCTCGTCCCTGCGCACCATCACGCACGGTCTGGCGCCCCCGCCACCCGGACGCGAGCGCGCCGCACGGCCGACGCGGGAGAACGCCGAGATCGAGGATCTGCGGCGTCAGCTCCGCGAGCACCCCTGCCACGACTGCCCGGACCGCGAGGACCATGCCCGCTGGTCCGAGCGGTGGATCAAGCTGGACCGCGACGCGAGGACCCTCGAGAGACGCGTCGAACAGCGGACCAACACCGTGGCGCGGCAGTTCGACCGGGTCTGCGACGTCCTCGAGACCCTCGGCTACCTCGCCGACGACGACGTGACGGACCTCGGCCGTCCGCTGCGCCGGATCTACTCCGAGCTCGACCTGGTCGTCGCCGAGTCGATGCGCATCGGGGTTCTGGCCGGCCTCGGGCCCTCCGGACTGGCCGCAGCGCTGTCGACGCTCGTCTTCGAGGCCCGGCGACCCGAGGACGTCGTCTCGCCTCGCGTCCCCGGTGGCGACATCCAGCGAGCGGTCGACGACCTCGAGCGGCTCTGGCGCGAGCTCTCCGACGTCGAGCGCGAGCATCGGCTCGACTTCCTCCGCCGGCCGGACGCGGGGCTCGCCTGGGCGGCGTACCGCTGGGCCGAGGGCGACGACCTCGCGGACGTACTGGACGAGAACGACCTCACCGCCGGTGACTTCGTGCGCTGGATCAAGCAGCTGATCGACCTGTCGGGGCAGGTGGCCGACGCCGCCGGTCCCGGGCCGCTCCGCGAGACCGCACGCGACGTCGTACGCCGGATCCGCCGTGGCGTCGTGGCTGTCGCCCCGTTGGAGGACTGAGATGCAGAACACCGGACTGCTGGTCATCGGGGCGGGGCCGTACGCCTACTCCGCGGCCGCCCATGCCCGATCGCGGGGTGTCGCGACGCGGGTCGTCGGGCGGCCGATGAGCTTCTGGCGCGACCGGATGCCGGCCGACATGTACCTCCGCTCCGGCCGCGACTGGACGCTCGACGCCGACGGTGAGCACACCTTCGAGGCCTACTTCGAGGACCGGGGGTACGCCGCGGACGAGCACGACCCGATCCCGATCTCGGTCTTCCTCGACCACACCGACTGGTTCCGCGAGCAGAAGAACCTCGACGTCGAGGAGATCCTCGTCGAGTCGCTGGTTCGAGCCGACGACGGCTTCGTGGCGGAGATGAACGACGGCAGCACGATCGCCGCCGAGAAGGTGCTGGCCGCACCCGGGATCGCCCACTTCGTCCAGCTCCCCGAGTGGTACGCCGAGGTCCCGGCCGACCGGCGTTCCCACACCAGTGAGCGGGTGACGTTCGACGACCTCGCGGGCGCCCGGGTCGCGATCATCGGCGGGCGGCAGAGCGCCTACGAGTGGGCCGCCCTGCTCTGCGACCACGGTGCGGCGCGGGTCGACGTGATCCACCGCCACGACACCCCGCGGTTCGAGAAGGTCAGCTGGGCCTTCGTGAACCCCTATGTCGAGCAGACCCTGGCGCACCGCGGCTGGTGGCGCGACCTGCCGGAGGAGCGCCGGCAGGCGATCGCGCTGGAGTTCTGGCAGGTCGGGCGGCTGACGCTCGAGCACTGGCTGACGCCCCGGCTGGATCCCGACGTCGTCCGGTCGCGGCCCCGGACCCAGGTCACGGCCGTCGACGCCACCGACCCCGGCGTCGTCCGCCTCGCGCTCTCGGACGGTGACCTGCTCGAGGTCGACCACGTGGTCGCGGCCTCCGGCTACCGCGCCGACCTGGCCGCGGTGCCGTACCTGTCCGGTGTCCTCGATGCGGTCTCGGTGACCGACGGCTTCCCCGACCTGTCGCCGGGCTTCGAGACCACCCTGCCCGGGCTCTACGTCACCGGCTTCGCGGCCACGCGAGACTTCGGGCCGTTCTACGGGTTCACCAAGGGCTGCCCGTCGGCTGCTCGGGTCGCGGTCGCGGAGATGCTGCGCTGACAGCGCTCAGCCGGCCAGGACCGCGGTGAGGCGCTTGACGGGAGAGTCGAGGTTGTAGCGATCGGCGAGCTCGCCGAGGCGGACGGTGTCGCGCGGTTCGGCCGGCAGGGTCGCGTCGTACGGCGCGAGGTCGATGTCGCGCGCGACGGCGACGACCTTCGGGGCGACGCGGAGGTAGTCCTCGGCGTCGAGGAGCTTGCGTCGGGGGCCCGGGGACATCTCCGACTCGGGGTCCTCGGCGGCCGCGATGATCCCCTGGAGGTCGCCGAACTTCAGGAGCAGGCTGGCCGCCGTCTTCTCGCCGATGCCTCCGACCCCGGGCAGGCCGTCGGAGGCGTCCCCACGCAGGGTCGCGAAGTCGGCGTACTGGCCGGGGAGCACGCTGTACTTCTCGACCACGAGCTCGTCGGTCATCCGCTCGTGCTTGCCGACGCCGCGGGCGATGTAGAGGATGCGCACGTCGTTGGCGTTGTCGACGAGCTGGAAGAGGTCACGGTCGCCGGTGACGACGTCCACCGGCATGGACGCGCCGGTCGCGAGCGTCCCGATGACGTCGTCCGCCTCGAAGCCGTCGGCGCCCACCACGCACAGCCCGGCGGCGTCGAGCACCTCGAGGATGATCGGGATCTGGATCTCGAGCGGGTCCGGGACCTCCTCGATGTCGGGCCGCGGTCCGGGGATCGCCGCCACGACGCGGTGGGCCTTGTACGACGGGAGCAGGTCGACCCGCCACTGGGGCCGCCAGTCGTTGTCCCAGGCACAGACCAGGTGGCTCGGCCGATACTCGCCGACGAGTCGGCTGATGAAGTCCAGGAAGCCGCGCACGGCGTTGACCGGCGTCCCGTCGTCCGCGGTGACCTCGGGGACCCCGAAGAACGCCCGGAAGTACATCGACGCGGAGTCCAGGACCATCAG
This sequence comes from uncultured Actinomycetota bacterium, assembly GCA_963812055.1. Taxonomy (GTDB): domain Bacteria; phylum Actinomycetota; class Actinomycetes; order Propionibacteriales; family Nocardioidaceae; genus Nocardioides. The sequence goes on along the minus strand of CAWEUA010000024.1, from coordinate 106,858 downwards.
CCGTTTCTCGCTCGCCACGGGCGAAAGCCTACGCATGCTGGTGGCCCCGAACGATAGGGTCGTCGGCGTGGAGGAGACAGACCGCATGATCGTCCGGCTCCTGGCGGCCGATGGCCGGATGTCTTTCACCGATCTCGGCAAGTCCACCGGCCTGTCGACCTCGGCCGTGCACCAGCGGGTGAAGCGGCTGGAGAAGCGCGGCGTGATCAGCGCGTACGGCGCGTCGGTCAACCACGAGGAGCTCGGCCTGGCGCTGACCGCCTTCGTCTCGATCACCCCGATCGACCCCAGCCAGCCCGACGACTACCCCGAGCGCATCCGTGGGATCAAGGCGATCGAGTCGTGCTGGTCGGTGGCGGGGGACGAGTCCTACATCCTCAAGGTCCGGGTGGAGACCCCCCACGCCCTCGAGGACCTGCTCGCCCGCATCCGCTCCGACGCCAACGTCTCGACCAGGACGACGATCGTGCTCAGCACGCCGTACGAGAACCGCACCGTCACCGAGTAGAGGTCGGGCGTCGTCGCTCGCAGGCACGCAGGAGATGCGCCGCACGCTCCAACCCGGCGCCCAGCTCCACGGTGGACGTCATCGGCACCGCGCGCGGATCCATCGGTGACGGCGCCACCCGAGCGGGCGCCACGGTCACGACGCCATCGACCCGGAGCAGTCGGACTCCCAGAACCCGGGCCAGGAGATGCGTCTCGACCAGGATCCCCTCGGACAGCCGTCCTTCACCGTCGAGCGCGAGGGCGGTGCCGGTCGATCTCGGCGACGCGCGTCGCCAGGCTCCCCGACGACCCGTAGCTCTCGAGCTTGACCGCCGCGCGGCCCGCGAACTGCCGGATCTCCTCATATCGCTCCCTCCCGGCCTTGGTCCCGAGGACGTATCCGACGGCCAGGGCGCCGAGGGCTGTCAGCCTCATGTCCCCTCCGTTCGCCGCCTGATCGCGGACGTGACGGCGCTCGCGGCCGAGAGGACGACGATCGTCGCCCCGGCGGCGACCCCGGAGCGCACCAGGCTCGACTGAGCCGACGGGGCCGCAGCTTGCGCGATGCGCTCCTGGACGGAGTCGTGGCCCAGCCGCTGCCACGCCTGTCGCGCCAGGCCGATCCCGGTCACTGCTTCTTCTCCAGCGCTGAGACGAGCTGCTTCTTCGACATCGACGACCGGCCAGCGATGTCGCGCTCCTGCGCCAGATGAAGCAGGTCTGCCTTGGACATCGCGTGGAGTGTGCCCGGCCGGCTCGAGCGGTTCACCGTGCGGGTGACCTTCGCCGCCTCCTTCTGCGTCCGCTCGCGGAGCTGGCGAGCCTGGGTCACCGCCTGATCCGCCTGCTTCCGCCCGGACTGGGCGGACGCGCTGATGCGCTCCGCGTCCTGCCGCGCTCGCTCGGCCGCGTCCTGCGCCAGGGCCGCCGCCTCGTCCGCCAGCTGGCGCGCGCGGGCGAGCCGCTCGGTCGCCTCGGCGAACCGCTCGTGGGCCTCCTGCTGGGCACGCTCGGCCTCGGCGCGTGCCGCCTCCTCGCGCTCCTCCGACTCCTGCCGTTGCTGCTCGAACGCGTGGTCCGCCTCCTGCTCGGCCTCGCGACGGCAGGTTGCGACCCGCTCCTCGGCCTCCTTCTGGGCGGCCCGCACCCGACGGTCGACCTCGTCGTCGAGCTGACGGCGTACGTCCTCGAGGCGCTGCTTCTCCTCGGACTCGACGGCCCCGACGTGTTCGCTGAGCTCATGTGCCCGCTCTGCCGCCTGGACTGCCTCCTCCTCGGCCTCCTGCGCCCGTTCGGCGCCGTCGCGTGCCTGGGACAGCCGGTTCTCGACCGAGTCCTGCCCGGGCATGGCGTCGCGGACGGCGTCGCCGGCGCGCTGGACGAGTCCGCGCGGACTGCCGTTGTCGGACGAGGCAGCGCCTGTCCCGTTCGTGCCGCCGTCATGGGGCAGGGCCTTGCCGGCCAGCCATGACGCATTGCGTGGGATGTCCTTCGCACCCGTGATCAAGGTGCTCAGCAGTCCCGTTCTGACGTGGTTGTCGTGTGCCACGTGGTTCTCCCCTCCCCGTGGCCGGCTGCGCGCTCCCCGGCAGCCGTGCCTGTGGATGCATGCGGCGCTTGCCGCTACAGGCAAGGGCCGTACCCGAGGGAGGGACGGCCATGCATCCGCCGCCGGATGCCGTGTGTCTCCGGACCGGGGGAGGAGTGGCTCAGTGAGCCTGCAGGGCGGCCGTACGCCGAGACGCCTCGGCGACCTCGGCGGCCTTGAGAGCCGACTCGTCCAGCTTCCCGTGCTCCGCCCACCACGCCTGACCCTCTGCGGGCAGGGTGTGGATCGGGTCGTAGTACTCGTAGTGGCGCGACAACGCGTCGGCGTCCTCGGCCTCGATCGAGGTGCGGTAGTTCTTCGTCCAGTACGAGATGCCGCGCTCGGTGTCGTAGTCGGAGAGCTGGTGGACCCAACGCTTGCCGACGAAGGGCACGTCGCAGACGATCCGCGGGGTGGCGAAGCCGGGCAGGTAGCCCATGATCGCGTGCTGGAGCCGCTGGGCGTCGGCCACCGAGACCCGCCAGTGCTCCGAGAACGGGATCATGTCGCACATGTAGAAGTAGTACGGCATGATCTGCGCGCCATCGAGCAGCGTGAAGCAGAGGTCGAGCAGCGCGTGCGGGTCGGCGTTGACGCCGTTGAGGATCACGCCCTGGTTCCGGACGTCGCGGACGCCCGTGTCGAGCATCGTGCGCGTCGCCTCGGCGACCAGCGGCGTCACCGAGTTGGCGTGGTTGACGTGGGTGTGGATCGCCACGGACACTCCGCGCTCGCGCGAGGTCTTGCCGATCCGGGTCATCCCCTCGACGACCTCGGGCTGCAGCCAGTGCTGCGGCATACCCATCAGGGCCTTGGTGGCCAGCCGGATGTCGCGGATGTTCTCGATCTCCAGCAGCTCGGTCAGGAACGACTCGAGGCGCGGCCACGGCATGTTGGCCACGTCGCCGCCGGACACGACGACGTCGCGGACGCCCGGCGTACGACGCAGGTAGTCGAGCATGTCGCCGAGGCGGTCGTTGGGCTTGCCGACGAACTTCAGCTTGTCGATCACGGCGGTCGAGTTGCCGACGAGGTCCATCCGCGTGCAGTGGCCGCAGTACTGCGGGCACGTCGGCAGCAGCTCGGCGAGCACCTTGGTCGGGTAGCGGTGGGTCAGACCCTCGGTCGCCCACATGTCGTGCTCGTGCAGCGAGTCGCGGGTGGCGTGCGGGTGCGACGACCAGTCGGTACGCCGGTCGCTGAAGACCGGCAGCATGTAGCGGCGCACGGGGTCGGCGTAGAACGCGTCGGTCAGCGAGCCGGCGCCGGCCGGGTCGACGCGGGGCGCCATCGTGTTCATCATCTGCGGCGGCACGAGCATCGACATCGTGGCCCGCTCGGCCTGGTCGCGCTCGAGATCGGCGTAGAACGACTCGTCGAGCAGGTCTCCCATGAGCTCGCGGAGCTGCTTGAGGTTCTTCACGCAGTGCGCGCGCTGCCATTGGACCGACGCCCACTCCTCGGTGGTGACGTCCTTCCAGCCCGGGAACCGGGTCCAGTCGGGTTCGACCAGCTCGACGCGTCGGTACGGGTAGGGCTGGCCGGTCTCAAGACCGATGGAGGTCTCGATGCTCATCGTGGATGCTCCTTCGTCGACGGCGAGCGGGCGGCGTGCAGAGGGACGGCGTGCCAGTTGTGAGGCTCGCCGCTCTCATGTCAGAGTAGGCGGAGAACGTGCGGTGAGTCCAATGCCCAACCGCAGATTCTTTCGCACTTCACGCCATCGAGCGGAGGAAACTCTCGAAATGTCGGTGCCAGCGACCGATTCCGGTTCCCGGACCTCGAGCGACCCGACCGGTCTCCACCGGGTGCTCGACGACGGGGTGGTGCTCCCGCAGGCCGCGCAGCGTCTCGACGCCCGGCGCGAGCTCTGGCCCGACGAGGTCCGGGTGCGCGTCGAGACCCTGAACCTCGACGCCGCGTCGTTCCGCCAGCTGGAGACCAAGCACGCCCACGACGGCGACGCCGTACGCCGTGAGGTGCTCGAGATCGTCGCCACCCGCGGCAAGATGCAGAACCCCGTCACCGGCTCCGGCGGCATGCTGATCGGCACGGTCGAGGAGGTCGGCCCCGAGTCGACGCTCGGCCTCGCGGTCGGCGACCACGTCGCGACCCTCGTCTCGCTCAGCCTGACGCCGCTCGTGATCGAGGACGGCCTCGCGCGCTGGGACGGCACCTCGGAGCGCGTGCCGGCCGACGGGTACGCGATCCTCTTCGGCCGCTCCATCGCGGCCACGATCCCCGACGACCTGCCGCCGGCCCTGAGCCTCTCGGTGATGGACGTGTGCGGCGCCCCGGCGCTCACCCACCGGGTCGTGGCGGGGTACGAGCAGCCCGTCGTGGCCGTCATCGGAGGCGCCGGCAAGTCCGGCTCCCTCAGCCTCGCGGCCGCAGCGCGAGCCGGAGCCCGACGCACGATCGGCGTCGTCCCGAACGACGCTGAGGCCGACCTGCTGCGTGACAGCGGGGTGGCCGACGACGTCGTCGTGGCCGATGCCCGCGACCCGATCGCCCTCCGCGATGCCGTGCTCTCCACCGGGAGTCTGGCCGACATCACCGTCGTGTGCGTCGACGTCCCCGGCTGCGAGGGAGGCGCCATCCTGGCGACCGCGGACCGCGGAACCGTGATCTTCTTCTCGATGGCCACGTCGTTCTCGGCCGCGGCGCTCGGCGCCGAGGGCCTGGCGGCCGACGTCACCATGCTCGTCGGCAACGGCTACGCACCCGGCCACGCGGCGTACGCCATGGACCTGCTGCGGTCCGACGACGGCGTACGCCGGCTCTTCGAACGGAGACTGTGATGGCAGCGACCACGACGCGGCGACGGCGCGGCAAGCTCGACCTCGACCCGGCCACCGTCCGGCAGGCGCGCTCGCTCGCGCGCAAGGTCGGTCGGCCCATCGTCCGGATCGCGCAGCAGCACACCACCGTCTCGGTCGAGCGCGCCACGCTTCGGCTGGCCGGGCTCGAGGGCGCCGATGCCGAGGGCACGCCCTGGGTGAACCGCCTGGTCGACGTGGTCCGGGCCGATGTCGGGCTCGAGCACGGCGTCGCGCTCCCTGTGTGGGACGCCCTCCGGCGCTCCGAGGGAGCCGATCTCCGCGAGCTGGCCGAGAAGGCCTCCGCCGGGTCGGTGACCTTCCGGCTGCCCGAGGGACCGGAGGCCAAGCGCGCCCGGACCGCCGCCGCGCGCTCCGTGGGCGCCGGCATCAAGCGGATCGACGGCCGCCGCAAGGAGCGCGAGCGACTCGTGGCCCGCATCGGCGACGCTCCCCAGAAGCCGTGGATCTACCTGATCGTCGCCACCGGCGACATCTACGAGGACATCCCGCAGGCGCAGGCCGCGGCCCGCGAGGGCGCCGACATCATCGCGGTGATCCGTTCGACCGGGCAGAGCCTGCTCGACTTCGTGCCCGAGGGCGCCACCCGTGAGGGGTTCGCGGGCACCTACGCGACGCAGGAGAACTTCCGGCTGATGCGGGCCGCCCTCGACGAGACGTCGAAGGAGCTCGGCCGCTACGTCCGGCTGACCAACTACGCGAGCGGGCTGTGCATGCCCGAGATCGCGGCCCTGGCCGGTCTCGAGCGGCTCGACATGATGTTGAACGACTCGATGTACGGGATCCTGTTCCGCGACATCAACCCGATCCGCACGTTCGTCGACCAGCGCTTCAGCCGTCAGGTGCACGCCCGCGCCGGCATCATCATCAACACCGGCGAGGACAACTACCTCACCACCGCCGACGCCGTCGAGGCCGCCCACACCGTCACCACCAGCCAGCTCCTCAACGAGTACTTCGCCAAGGAGGCGGGTCTCGAGGACTGGCAGCTGGGCCTCGGGCACGCGTTCGAGATCGACCCCGACGTCCCCGACTCGTTCCGGCTCGAGCTCGCCCACGCGATGCTCGCCCGTGACCTGTTCCCCGACGCGCCGCTGAAGTGGATGCCGCCGACCCGGCACATGACCGGCGACGTGTTCCGCGGCTACCTGCTCGACGGCTTCTTCAACCTCGTGGGGGCGCTCACCGGGCAGGGGATCCTGCTGGTCGGGATGATGACCGAGGCGGTCGTGACCCCCTGGCTCTCCGACCGCGACCTGGCCCTGCAGAACGTCCGCTACGTGATGAACGCCGCCGGCAACCTCCGCGAGGACTTCCGGCCCGAGCCCGAGGGCTTCATCGCCCAGCGCGCCAGGCAGGTGCTCGCCGAGACCATCGAGCTGCTCGACCAGATCGCCGACGAGCCCGGGCACGCGCCCCTGCTCGAGGCCATCGCCGACGGCACCTTCGGCCTGATGAAGCGTCCCGCCGACAAGGGCCGGGGGCTCGAGGGCGTCGCCCGGAAGGCACCCGACTACTGGAACCCCGCGAGCGAGATCCTGGAGGCCGGTCGATGAGCAAGAAGACCGAGGTCTCGACGAGCCCCACCGAGGTGACGGGGCCGATCCGCCCGTACGGCGACACCACCGGCGACGGCATGGTGCAGCTGAGCTTCACCCTGCCGATGACGCACTCGAAGGTCGCCGAAGGTGCCGCCGTCCAGCTCGCCAACAAGATGGGCATGGACCCCGCGCTGGTCGTGCACGCCAAGCCGATGGGGGAGGGCTACACGTTCTTCGTCGTCTACGGGCGGGTGCACCACCTCGTCGACCCGAGCAAGGTCGAGGTCGTCGAGCGGGACTTCCCGATGCTCACGCCGAAGGAGGCCAACGCCGCGATCAAGCGCACCCTCCGACGCCGGCTCGTGGTCGTGGGGGGCTGCATCGGCACCGACGCCCACACCGTCGGCATCGACGCCATTCTCAACATCAAGGGCTTCGCCGGGGAGAAGGGGCTGGAGTACTACCGCGAGCTGAAGGTCGTGAACCTCGGAGCGCAGGTCAGCGTGCCGCACCTGGTCGAGGCGGCGAGGGAGGAGGGGGCCGACGCGGTGCTGGTCTCCCAGGTCGTCACCCAGCGCGACGCCCACCTGCTCAACACCCGCGAGATGTCGGCGGCCTTCCGCGAGTCCTACCCGGCCGACAAGCGCCCGCTGCTGATCGTGGGCGGGCCGCGGTTCGACGAGACGATGGCACGCGACCTCGGCGTCGACCGGGTCTTCACCCGGGGTACGACGCCCGGCGAGGTCGCGTCGTACCTCGTGCACCGGCTGGCGCCCCTCCCCGGGACCCCTGAGCAGAAGGCGAGCTGACACCGTGGCCACGAAGAGCGGGAGGGACGTCGGCACCCGCGTCGTCCATCGGCGCTACGTGCCGTACTCCGACGCCCACTACGCCGGGAACCTCGTCGACGGCGCCTACAGCCTCAAGCTGTTCGGCGACGTGGCGACCGAGATGTGCATCGTCACCGACGGCGACGAGGGCCTGTTCGCGTCGTACTCCGACGTGCAGTTCAAGGAGCCGGTCCGGGCCGGCGACGTCCTGGAGATCGTCTGCGAGCTGGTCAGGGTCGGCACCCGCAGCCGCGGCCTCGACCTGTCCGTCCTGGTGGTCGCTCGCGGGAACCCGAGCGACGACCAGCCGGGTGCGGCGGAGATCCTCGACCAGCCGTTGGTCGCGACCACGGCCACCGGGACGGTTGTCGTTCCCGAGTGAGGGCGCACCGACGCGACGTAGGAGCGGGGGAGCGGGCGCAGGGAGCAACCCAGCGAGCGTGCTCGCACGTCCTTCGCGACGCCGGTTAAGGACCGTTCACCTGGGCGGCGTGTCGATGCCGAACACGCCGCGAATTCGTCAAAATTGTCGGTGAACTTCTCGTCGCCGGGCCTCCGCTGACCTGCGGCTTCGCGCGTCTGCGCAGGTCAGCGAACGGTTGACAACAGACCGGGCGATGCCAAAGGGTGACGCCCAATCGCTTCGGCATTCGTCGGTCGAGACCGACGTCCAAGTGACCGGGTCGCGCGCTGGGACACCGCCCATCGTGGGAGCCGGTCCGCGGAGGTCGCTTCTGGGCCGGCGAGAGCGAGACCGGAGGGGGACGTGGTCCCCCTAGACAACTTCCGGAGTCGCGGCACCCAGTCGCGGCACGGTCGGCCCGAAGGGCCACATCCCCCTCCGCTCGGCTCTCTCATCTCAGGCGCGTACGGCTACTTTCTCTCCATGCGCACCCGCTGTCTCGTCGCCTTCGTGGCGGGGCTGGCGCTCGCGGCGGCGTTCCCGCCCATCCATGCGTTCTGGGTGCTCCCGTTCGCGGTCGCCGCGTTCTTCGTGGTCACCGACGACCTCCCGATGCGGCGGGCGTGGATTCCCGGCCTGGTCTTCGGCACGTCCTTCCAGGTGAGCCTGCTGTGGTGGCTGCACGTCGTCGGGACCGTGCCCTGGCTGGGCCTCTCGTTCACCCAGACCGTCTGGTACGCCGTGCTGGGCGCGGCCGTGGTCCCGTTGCGGAAGCTTCCCGGCGGACCGGTCTGGCTGGCGGCGGCGTGGGTGGCGATGGAGTCGATCCGCTGCACGTGGCCGGCGGGCGGGATGCCCTGGGGCCGGCTGTCCTACGCGGTCGTGGACACTCCCGTCGCGGGCTCACTGCCGTTCATCGGTGCGACCGGGGTCAGTCTCGTCCTCGCCCTGGCCGGAGCGCTGCTCGCCGCGGCGTACCGCACGCGGGGGCGGGCACGACTGGTCCCGGTGGCGGTGGCCGTGGGCGTGCTCGCGCTGGCGTCCGTGCCGGAGGTGACGCCGTACTCGGCGGACACGACGGGTCGCGTCGACGTGGCGGCGGTCCAGGGCAACGTCCCTGGCAACGGCACCGACGTGCTGGCCCACTACCGCCAGATCACCGACCAGCACGAGAAGGAGACCGGCCAGCTCGCCGCCGACGTGCGGGCCGGCCGCACCGCCGAGCCCGACTTCGTGGTGTGGCCGGAGAACTCGACGGCCGTGGATCCGTTCGAGGACTCGCAGATGGATGCCGACATCGAGGCGGCCCTCGAGGTGATCGACGTGCCCATCCTGGCCGGCGTGGTCGTCGACGGCGGGCCCCAGCACGTGTACAACCAGGGCATCGTCTACGACCCGGTCACGGGTGCCGGCGACCGCTACACGAAGTGGCATCCGGTGCCCTTCGGCGAGTACATCCCGTGGCGCTGGCTCTTCGGGAGCCACCTCGCCCAGCTCAACCAGATCTCGCGTGACATGGTCAGCGGCACCCGGGTGGAGCCTCTCGACGTCGGCGGCGCTCGCGTCGCGGACGCGATCTGCTTCGACGTCGCGTACGACGACGGCCTCTACGCCCAGCTGTCCCACGGGGGTCAGATGGTGGTGGTGCAGACCAGCAACGCGATGTTCATCCACACCTCGCAGATCGACCAGCAGTTCGCGATCAGCCGGCTCCGGGCGATCGAGACCCACCGGTACGTCGTGGTGGCGGCGATCAACGGCATCACCGGCGTGATCGCACCTGACGGGTCCGTCGTCGCCAGCGTGCCCACCCGCACCCAGGCGTACGTCGACAGCCCGGTCGAGCTGTTCGACACGGTGACGCCGGCCGTCCGGATCGGTCCCTGGCTGGGACGCGCGTGTGCCGGACTCGTGGTCCTGGGATGGCTGCTGGCGCTCGGCCAGTATCGTCGGACCCGCCGGACCCAGGCGATCCCCGCGCTCCCTCAACGCGTGGACGCCGCGACGACCGACCCCGCTGTCGTCGGCCCCACCGACAGGACGCCCGCATGACCCCGCAGAGCCCCACCCCGGAGCCGTCGCCGCTCGGGCGAGTGGTGATGGTCGTCCCGACGTACAACGAGGCCGACAACCTCGGCTGGATCGTCGGACGCCTCCGTGACGGCACAGCCGGAGGTCCACGTCCTCGTGGTCGACGACAACTCCCCGGACGGCACGGGGAAGCTGGCCGACGAGCTGGCGGCCGCCGACGCCGCCGTCCAGGTGGTGCACCGCTCGGAGAAGGGTGGCCTCGGGGCGGCGTACCGCCACGGGTTCCGGGTGGCCCTCGACGCCGGCTACGACGTCATCGGCGAGATGGACGCCGACGGCTCCCACCAGCCCGAGCAGCTCCAGCTCCTCCTGGATGCCCTCGTGGACGCCGACCTCGTGATCGGGTCCCGCTGGGTGGCCGGGGGAAGCGTCGTGAACTGGCCGTTCCGGCGCGAGCTCCTCTCGCGCGGCGGCAACCTCTACGTGCGGGTCCTGCTCGGCGTTCCGGTGCGGGATGCCACCGCCGGGTTCCGGCTGTTCCGCCGGTCGGCGCTCGAGGCGATCGACCTCGAGTCGGTGCAGAGCACCGGCTACGTCTTCCAGACCGACATGGTCGTCCGCTGCCTGCGCCGGGGCCTACGGGTGCGCGAGGTGCCGATCGAGTTCGTCGAACGAGTGCGGGGTGACTCGAAGATGACCGGCCAGGTCGCGGCGGAGTCCCTGCGGCGGATCACGGTCTGGGGCCTGCGCGAACGACGGGAGCAGCTCACTCGACGCCGGAGGCGCGCATGAGCACGGGTCAGTTCCGTCGCGGTCCCGCCCGGCGCCGAGGTTTCCCGTGGTGGGCGCTGGTGGCGGCGTTCATCCTGGTGCCGATCCTCGAGATCTACGTGATCATCCAGGTCGGCCAGGTGATCGGTGCGTGGTGGACGATCCTGCTGCTGATCGCGGACAGCATCTTCGGCAGCTGGCTGATCAAGCACGAGGGCCGCCGCGCCTGGGAGGCGCTGACCATGACGATCGAGTCGGCGCGGATGCCTGCCAGGGAGCTGGCCGACGGTGCCCTGATCCTGGTCGGCGGGACGCTGATGATCAGCCCCGGGTTCGTCACCGACATCGCCGGGATCCTGCTGATCCTGCCGTTCACGCGGCCGGTCGCCCGGCGCATCCTGACCCGGGTCGTGACCCGCCGGCTCACCGACGTGCGCTACGACGTACGACGCCCCGGACCGGGGCCCGAAGGCCCGGTGGTCCGGGGCGAAGTCATCGACGACGATTCGTGACGAGCAGGACCCTGCGCGGCTCACTGTCAGGCCGGCTTGCGAGCAAGCTCGCGGCGCCGTTCCCTCCGGCCGTTCCGCCACGACTGCGTCGCGGCCCGCTGTCAGGCCGGCTTGCGAGCAAGCTCGCCGCGCCGTTCCCTCCGGCCGTTCCGCCACGACTGCGTCGCGGCCCGCTGTCAGGCCGGCTTGCGAGCAAGCTCGCGGCGCCGTTCCCTCCGGCCGTTCCGCCACGACTGCGTCGCGTCGGAACGTCCTCGGTCAGGCCTTGCTCTTCGTCCGTCGCCTGGCGTTCGCGCGGTGCAGGTGGGCGGGACCGATCTCGCCCTCGCGGAGCAGCTCCAGACGCTCCTTGAGGATGTCTTCGAGCTCCTTCTCGGAGCGGCGCTCGAGGAGCATGTCCCAGTGCGTGCGGGCCGGCTTCTCGACCTTCTCTTCCGGACGGATCCCCGAGGTGCTGAGCGCCTCGGCACCGCAGCGTGGGCACTCCCACACCGCCGGCACCTCCGCCTCTACCGACATGGTCACCTCGAACTCGTGACCGTTGACGCAGCGGTAGCCGCACTGCTGACGAGCGGCGAACTCGATGCCGCGCTCGTCCTCGAAACTCTGTCCTCCCAGCCGCGCGCCACGAAGTGTGCGCTCTGCCATGAGGTTCACCTCCAGCGTTCTGTAGCCCCCGGTACGCTCCCGAGGCGTACATCGACAAGTGGTCCGTACCCCGTGTTCGTGATGGACACACGTGACGGATTTCTGTCTTGTCCAACGTACGCCGGTTGCGCTCTGTTCCTCCATGATGACGCGACTCGCGTCACATCGGTTCGGTTTCCGATGGAGATTCTCGGGCGTGTCGCCCTCAGCGGGCTCAGACGACCGCCGGAACGGCGTTCCCGGCCTCCCGGATGCCCCGTGTGGCGTCGAGCCGGAGCAGGAACACCGCGCCCAGCACGAAGAACACGATCAGGGCCAGGATCGCCGGCCGATAGGACCCGGTGACCTGGAAGACGACGGCGAACACGAACGTGCCGAACCACGAGGTGCCCCGCTCGCAGGCGTTGTAGAGCGCGAAGTACTCACCCTCGCGGCCGCGCGGGATCAGCAGGCTGAAGAACGACCGCGACAGGGCCTGCGTGCCGCCGAGGACGATGGCGATCGCGACGCCCGCCAGCAGGAAGGTCACGACGTTCTCGCGCGGAAGGAACATCGCGAGCACGACGATCACCATCCAGGCGTAGGTGCCGTAGAGCAGGCAGCGGTAGGCGCCGTACCGCGCGGCGAGGCGCCCGAACAGCAGGGCGCCGCCGAACGCCACGAACTGGATCATCAGGATCGTCGCGATCAGCACGCCGTCGCCGAAGCCGAGCTCCTTGGACCCGTACGTCGAGGCCACGCCGATCACGGTCTGGATGCCGTCGTTGTAGAAGAGGAAGGCGACCAGGAAGGTCAGCGTCATCGGGAAGCGCGGCAGCTCACGCAGAGTGGTGAAGAGCTGCCCGAACGAGCGTCGTACCAGGCCGCCGGACTCGGGAACGACGTCCTGGGGCGGATGGTCGCGGAGCCGGAGGAACGGGATCAAGGTGAACCCGGCCCACCACAACGCCGCCGAGAGCAGCGACAGCCGGACCGCGAGCTCCTTGTCGAGCCCCACCGCGCCGTGGGCGAGCACGACGACCAGGTTGAGCGCGAGCAGCACCCCGCCGCCGAGGTAGCCCCAGGCCCACCCCTGGGAGGAGACGCGGTCGCGCTCGTCCTCGGAGGAGATGTCGACCAGGATCGCGTAGTAGCTCACCAGCGAGCAGCCGGCCAGCATGCTGCTGACGATCACGGCGAACGCACCGAGCTGCCAGCGGTCTCCCGACATGAAGAAGAGCAGGGCGGCGAAGAACGACCCCGTCCAGGCGAAGGCGGCCATGTGCACGCGCTTGCGCGACGAGCGGTCGGCGAGCGCGCCGACGACCGGCAGGACGAAGGCGCTGACGATCGTGGCGAAGCTGGTCAGGTAGAACGGCAAGGACCCCGCGGCCAGGTGCAGCCCGAGGACGTCGACGGTCTTGTCGCAGGTGTCGTCGGCGGAGTTGCCGCAGCCGGCCGCCCGACCGGCGACGGTGATCATGAACGGCGCGAAGAGCACGCTCAGCACCGTCGTGTAGTACGCGGAGTTGGCCCAGTCGTACCAGTTCCATGCTTTTTGCTCACGGACCCTCTCGACGAGACCAGGGTCAGCGACCGTCACAGACGCAAACGTACAGGTCAGAGGCCCCCTTCCCGTCTAACAGGATGGCTCCATGACCGTGCGTCAGGTGCCCGAAAGAGGCCTGTGGGGCAGCGGTGGGTCACGCTGCTGTCCAGACAGAGGCTGCGCCCGTCCACCGCTGTCCGGCTCAGGGGTGCTACGGCGCGGTCTCGGGCAGCGCGTCGATCTCGTCGAGGGCGTCGTGCACTGCAAGGAAAGACTGGTGCCCTGCCGGCGTCCCGCAGTAGGACGTCACGTGGATCAGGATCTCCTTGATCTCATCCACCGTGACGCCGTTGCGTATCGCGCCCTGCGCGTAAATGCCCAACTCCTGGTGGCGCCCCAGACCGGCCAGGATGCCCAACGTGAGGATGAGGCGACTTCTCCGGTCGAGCCCGGGACGGCTCCACGCGTACCCCCAGGCAATCTCAGTCACCGCGTCTTGAAAGGCCATCATGAACTCGTCGGAGCTGGCCAGACTGGCCCCGACGTACTCATGGCCAAGCACATCGCGCCGTGTATCGAGGCCAGTGGAGTGGAGATCGTTTTCGTTCATCGTTGCCTCCTCGACTGGGTCGCCCTGAAGTAGGCAACCGACCAGAGGACCGTCGCAATCCCAACCTGCTCGGTCAAGGCGGGGTCTGCTCACGGCCCCGAGCTTGCCCAAGATGGACAGCGACGAACAGCGAAGCCGCACTCACCTGCCGCTGTCCGCGCTCGCATCCCGGATCACCCGGCGGCCACCATGTGGATTCCTTCGGGCGGCGTGGTGATCATCATCAGGCTCCACAGCGGACGGGTCCGCATCGAGCAGACCGCGGGCGTGAGCGGTCACGTCCAGGAACCCAGCGCCGCGCGAGGCGAGCAGCGCCACTTAGAGGACTGCGCCGCGGGGCGCGACTTCCACAGCGGCGACTCCCCGCGCATACAGGACTACGAGTCGCTCGCCGTGTCTACAGCGCAGAACCCCGGATGCCTCGGACAGCGTGGAGACGACGTGGTCGATGACCTCGGCTTCGCTGCGCGCCTCGCGATCCTCGTACGTGACATCGATGCTGTCGCCGCTGGTCAACCGAATACGAAGCACAATCGCTTCCATGTTCCGCACACTAGACGTGCGTGGCGCCAGCCCGCGATGAAGGCCCCTTCTCACCAGTGCGGCATGGGTCCGCGACTCAAGACGCCTCCGGGCCCCCATCGAACGATCGCGCCGTAGGACGTTGCGCTGGGAGGGGAGTGCGCAGCCAACGGCGGCATGCGAGCCGATCGGCCCCTCGAGAGGGTGCTCACCAGTCCTCTGCTCGGCGGTCAGCACGATGACTCGGACGCCGTGGCCAGCAGCTGGGCGCATGCGGTGTCGGCTGTCCAGTCTTCGTAGGCCGCGGGCGTCCACCCGCGGTCCGAGACCAGGAGGCGCCACAGGTCGGGGTGGTTGAGGGTCCACAGGATGTCGGAGGCCCGGTCCACCTCCAGTCCCGGGCGAAGGCCGCCTTGGTCGTGCAGCAGCTGCACGACGGTGGCCTGGTTGTCGTGGAACTCGGTCTGGATCAGCTGCCATAACTCACGCGCATCGGGGTCGACCTGGGCCGCGTCGCTGATCACCCGGAGCATGCCCCCCGCGCGCTCCTTGACCGTACGGGAGTTGCGAGCGTTGAGTCGCAGGCGGCGCTCCGGGTCCAGCTCGTCGGCCATCTCGCGGTACCACTCCCGGGCGGTCACCGGCTTCTGGTCGTCCTCGCCGCCGAGGGCGAGGTCCCACAGCGAACGGAGCAGACCGCTCTTGGTCGAGAACGCCAGGTACAGGGTCTTGGACGAGACCTCCGCCGCGGCCGCGATCGCCGCCACGGACGTGGTCGCGTACCCCTCCGACTCGAGGACCGCCCGTGCCGTCCTCAGGATGTGCTCCCTGGTGGCCGCGGCTTGTTCGACGCGTCGCGGTGAGTGGTAGCTCCGCGTGCCTTTGACTCGCTGGCTCATTTGGTTATAGTAGCACCAGATTCATTACACAGTGACTAACCTCAATATGAAAGGCGCTCCGATGACCGAGCACTCGACACAGACCGATACACCTCCCGACGCGAACGCCGGGAAGCAGGAGCGTCGCCGACGCGTACACGCCACGTGGGCCGCGGTGGCGGGTTCATGGGCGGAGTACGCCGACTACACCGACGCTCGCCACGCCCCGGAGACCTCCACGATGCTCGCTGCCGTGGCGCCCGCCCAGGGCGAGCACGTGCTCGAGCTGGCCTGCGGAGCAGGAGGGCTGGGGTTGGCCGCGGTGGAACTGGTCGCGCCGACCGGGCGGGTGGTGCTGTCCGACGTCGCGGCCGAGATGACCCAGATCGCCGCGGCGCGGGCCGATGCTGCGGGGGCGCTCAACACCGAGATCCGGGTGCTCGACCTGGAGGACATCGCGGAGCCGGACGCCTCCTACGACGTCGTGCTGTGTCGGCACGGGCTCCAGTTCACCATCGAGCCGACCGCCGCTGCCGAACAGATCGCTCGGGTGCTGCGGCCCGGAGGCCGGATCGCGGTGAGCGTATGGGGGCCGGCGGAGGCAAACCCGTGGCTGGGCGTGGTCATGGACGCCGTCCGCACGCACGTCGGCCACCAGGTTCCGCCACCCGGCATGCCCGGCCCGTTCTCGCTGTCCCAGCCGGAGCGGCTAGCCGGGATGTTCGACGCTGCCGGCCTCTGCGACGTCGAAGTGCACCAGGTCTCGGTGCCGATGGACGCCGACGGCTTCGAATCTTGGTGGGCCCGGACCTCCGGACTCGCGGGACCTCTCAGCACGATCCTCAGCCGAATCGATGAGCAAGGTGGGACAGCGATCCGTGAGCTCGCCCGCGCGTCTCTCGCAGACTATGCGACCCCGAACGGCTACCACCTGCCCGGGTTGGCCCTGGTCGCCACCGCCCGCCGCCCCTGACCCACGCCGTACCACCCAGAAGGGAACCCGTCATGACCACCACCACCTCCTCGGGCTGCGAGACCCACGACATGGTCGTCGTGCACCGTGCCTTCCGACGCGAGTTCGCGCTCCTGCCGCGCATGGTGCGCGCCGTCTCCCCCGGAGATCTCACACAGCGAGGCGTGATCTGCACCCACGCCCGGGAGATGACTGCGATGCTCCACCACCATCACACCGCCGAGGACGAGCTGGTGTGGCCGAGGCTGCGCGAACGCGCCGAACTCGACGCCTGGCTTGTCGACCGAGCGCAAACCCAGCACGAGGTCATCGGCCAGTTGCTCGCCGCCCTCGACCATGCCCTACAGCGGTTCACCGAGACAGCAGACCCGACGTCCGGCTCGGAACTCGCCTCGCTGCTCGACCAGGTGTCGATCGCCCTCAACGAGCACCTCGATGAGGAGGAGACAGCGATCCTGCCCGTCGTCGCGGAGACCCTCACGGCCGCGGAATGGGAGGAGCTCTCCCAGCGCGGCATGGCCGCGATGAGCAAGCCACGCCTGCTGGTGCTCCTCGGGCACATCCTCGAGGACGCCGACAACGATGAGCGGGCAGCGTTCCTCAAGCACGTCCCGATCCCTGCCCGGGTCGGCTACCGGTTGTTCGGACGCCGCCGCTACCTGCGCGAGACCGCCGCCCAGCGCCGTGACCTCCGCTGAACACCGGGACACGTCGCAGGAGGACCTCATGCTGGCCACCCGCACCGCATTGGTGAACGCCGGGGACCGGGTACCAAGCCGGCGACGGTCGCCATGCTGGCGCGCTCGGGAGGGGCGTGCACGACATCGCGCCCTGTGAAGGCCCATCGTCAGATGACGCGTGTGGGCAGGCTGCGGGGGCAGATCTGGGTGCACCAGCGTGATACAGCATGAACAGGACCATGAACGCCTCCCAACAGGAGGACCGAAGGCTCGCCCAGAAGAACAGGAGACCGAACCTTTACCCGTTGGGTCATGCAATTTCAGTCGTACCAGTTCCAGGCGCGTTGCTCCCGCGAGCGCCAGAGCGGCTCGAGGTCGACGAACTCCTGCTGGTCGCTCACCCGCTGCTCCGTTCCGGATCGGGTGCCTGCCACATGCCCCGTCGTTGAAGCACCTCTCGGAGGATGTCCGTGCGGTCGGTCATCAGGCCGTCGACACCACGGTCGAGCAGCGCGTCCATCTCGTCGGGGTCGTCGACGGTCCAGACATGGACGTGGAGACCCACGGCGTGGGCGCGGCGTACGAGCCAGCGTGAGGCGACGACCAGGGGACCGCGCCGACTCGGGACCTGCAGGGCCGACGGCGCCGCTCGGGTGACCCTCCGGGCCAGCCCGGCCGGCAGGGCGACGTACGCCGCGAGCTCGCCCGGCGACGCGGCCGTCGGCACGCGCGGCCCGGCCAGGCGACGGAAGCGCCGGATCCTGCGCCCCGAGAAGGACGCGACCAGCACGCGGTCCTGGAGGTCATGGTCGTGCACGAACCGCGCGAGCGGGGCGACGGCGGCATCCGACTTGAGGTCGATGTTGAGGCGCTGCTCGGGGAACGCCGCCACGAGCGAGGCGAGTGTGGGCACCGGCTCGCGACCCCGCACGCGGATCTCCGCCAGCGCGGCGGACTCGATGCCCGCGATCGAGCCGGTCCCGTCGGTGACGCGCTCGAGCAGGGCGTCGTGGAAGGCGACGAGCACACCGTCGCGCGTCAGGTGCACGTCCGTCTCGAGGTAGGTGTAGCCGAGCGCGACGGCGTGGGCGAAGGCCGTCGTCGTGTTCTCGAGCCCGACCAGGTCGGGGTGGGTCGCGCCACCGCGGTGGGCGAACGCGAGCACCGGTCCGCCGTCGTCCAGGAACGGGAACCCGGTGCGCATGGGAGCAGTATCGCGGGCTGTCGCGCGGCTATGGACTCGCGGCGAGGATGTCGGCTCGCGCCCGCTGGCGGTTACAGATCCCGGAAGGTCTCGATCTGGGCGCCCAGCTGGTTGAGCCGCTCGGCGAGGTCCTCGTAGCCGCGGTGGATGACGTACGTCGACCGGAGCACCGAGGTGCCCTTGGACGCGAGCATCGCCAGCAGCACGACCACCGCCGGCCGCAGCGCGGGCGGGCAGACGATCTCGGTGCCGGTCCAGCGGGTCGGGCCCTCCACCATCACCCGGTGGGGGTCGAGCAGCTTCACCTGGCCGCCCAGCTTGTTCAGCTCGACGAGGTAGATCGCGCGGTTCTCGTAGACCCAGTCGTGGATGAGCGTCTGCCCGTCGGCGACGGCCGCGATCAGGGCGAAGAACGGCAGGTTGTCGATGTTCAGACCGGGGAACGGCATCGGGTGGATCTTGTCGAGCGGCGCCCGGAGCGTCGACGGGTGCGTGGTGATGTCGATCAGCCGCGTGCGCGCGTTGTCGGCGACGTACTCCTCGGAACGGTCGTAGCGGAAGCCCATGTCCTCGAGCACCGCGAGCTCGATCTCGAGGAACTCGATCGGGACCCGACGGATCGTGATCGACGACTCGGTCACGATCGCGGCGGCCAGCAGCGACATCGCCTCGATCGGGTCCTCGGCGGGGGAGTAGTCGACGTCGATGTCGATCTCCTCGCAGCCGGTGACGGTGAGCGTCGTGGTGCCCACGCCCTCGACGCCGACGCCGAGCTTCTGCAGGAAGAAGCAGAGGTCCTGGACCATGTAGTTCGAGGAGGCGTTCCGGATGATCGTGGTGCCGGGGTGGAGGGCCGCGGCCATGAGGGCGTTCTCGGTCGTGGTGTCGCTGCGCTCGGTGAGGACGATCGGGCGGGTCGGCTCGATGACGCGGTTCACGGTGGCGTGGTAGTACCCCTCGGTCGCCTTCACCTCGAGGCCGAACGGGCGCAGCGCGGCCATGTGCGGCTCGATGGTGCGGGTGCCGAGCTGGCAGCCGCCGGCGTACGGGAGCTCGAAGGTGTCGGCACGGTGGAGCAGGGGACCGAAGAACATCAGCACGGACCGGGTACGCCGGGCGGCCGCCTCGTCGATCGAGCTGAGGTCGAGCTCCTTGGGCGGGACGATCTCGAGATCGCCCTGGTCGCCGATCCACTTGGTGTGGACCCCGAGGCTGCCCAGCACCTCGAGCAGGCGGTTGACCTCCTCGATCCGGGCGACCTTGCGCAGCGTCGTCTTCCCGCGGTTGAGCAGCGAGGCGCAGAGCAGGGCGACGCCGGCGTTCTTCGAGGTCTTGACGTCGATCTCCCCGGACAGCGTGGTCGGGCCGGTGATCCGCAGGTGGGTCGGGCCGGCACCGAGGGCGACGATCTCGGAGTCGAGGGCGGAGCCGATGCGGGCGACCATCTCCAGGGAGAGGTTCTGATGACCCTTCTCGATGCGGTTGACCGCGCTCTGGCTGGTCTGGAGGCGATCGGCCAGCTGCTGCTGCGTGAGCCCGCGGTGGGTGCGCGCGTCGCGGATCAGGTTGCCGATGCGGCCCTTGAAGTCCTCCGTCATGAGGCCACGGTATCTCATGTGTGAGATAAGTCCACACTCCCTGGTCGCGTGTCCGAGTGGGTCAGGATGTCCGGCATGACGTTACCCAGGAGGGCCAGGGGTGCGACCGGCGGTCCTGACCTCGACCCGGCCGGACGCCGATGATCCGGGCCGTCGTGCTCGACATCGGCTCGGTCCTCGAGGTCATCGACGACGACGTCTTCCCGTCGCCGTTCGAGCAGCGACACGGGCTGGCGCCGGGCGCGGTCGCGGAGGCCAGCGACTGGCCGCGCGACGCGTTGCTGGGAGAGATGACCGAGGCCGAGACCCGCGGGCACTGGCAGGCGCGGCTCGGCCTGACCGACGAGCAGGCGGACGAGCTGGTGGCGGATTCCTGGCGCTGGTACGTCGGCACTCTCGACCGGCCGCTGTTCGACTGGTTCGCCGGGCTGCGTGCCCGCGGGCTCAGGGCCGGGATCCTGTCGAACTCCGGCCCCGGTGCCCGGGAGGCCGAGCGGCGCTACGGCTTCGAGACGGTCACCGACGACATCGTGTACTCCCACGAGGTCGGGTTGAAGAAGCCCGACCCGGCCGTGTACGAGCTCACCGCGTCACGGTTGGGAGTCCGGCCGGACGAGATCGCGTTCCTCGACGACGTCCCCGCCAACGTGGACGCCGCGCGCGCCGCCGGCTGGCATGCCGTGCTCCACCAGGAGTCCGGACGCTCCATCGCGGAGCTGGAGGCGATCATCGCCGGGCGGACGTGAGAAGCGGCGACTCGCGTGCAAGCACGCTTCGCCGCTCGCTGCGGTCGTCCGAAGGGCTTCGCCCTTTCGGACGGTCCTCGCTCGGGCTCCCGCGACGTGGTCGCGGGAGCCTGGAGCCGGCGATGGCCGGGGGGCGGCCTTGCTCCGGGTGTTCCGTCAGCGGGGACGCGCACTCAGTCGGTGGCTGCCCGGCATTTCGCACGGAGCGCAGTCACAGTGCTCGTCGCACACCAAGTAGGTGTGCATCGCGTGCCCGCAGCGGGGACAGGGCAGGTCATGCGAGAGGTGCTGGTCGTTGTCGCTGACCGTGTCCCACATGGCTGCTGTCCCTTCCCCAGACGGTTCACCCGGAGTGATCTCCATGCTTGCGCGACGGAGAGGGCGCCACAGTCGGAAAGGCGACAAATGGTCACAACGTGCTAGGGACGAGAGCCCTTCGACACCGCGCATGGTGCGGATGGCTCAGGCGGCCAGGTCCCGGATGGCCCGGCGAGTGGCGAACCACAGGCACATCACCGACATCGCCAGGCCGAAGATCAGCGTGGCGACGAGCACGCTGGAGGCTCGCACCACCGCGCCCATGGCTGGGACCGACAGCGGCGTCAACGTCATGTCGCCGAGGCTGGTGACCGACGAGACGCGGCCGAGGTGCGAGGGCTCGATCGCGCGGATGAACGCCGCGCTCAGCCAGACGGACGCCGCGCCGGCGGTGAAGCCGAGCACCGCCATCGAGACCACCAGCATCGGCCGCCAGCCGACGCCGACCCCGGCGATCGCCAGGCCCTGGACGACGAGCATCCGGAAGGCCGCGGCCGCGCCGTACGTCGGCTGCCAGCGGATGCCGACGATGCTGCCGACGATCGCGCCGGCCGCCAGGCAGGCATCGGCGATGCCGAGCCAGTGCGCGCCCCAGCCCGAGCCGCTGACGCGCAGCGCCACCCCCAGGCCGGTGACCGGCGTGACGAAGACGTTGAGGGCGGTCAGACCGATCACGAACAGCTTCGCCGTCTCGTGATGGCGGAGATGGGAGAAGCCCTCGGCCAGCGACTCACGCCAGCGGCCCTGGGTGGCCCGCGGCAGCAGGTAGCGCGCGCGTACGACGAACAGGAGCACCACGGCGATCACGGTGAAGGTCCCGGCATCGACCAGCATCACCGTCACGGGTCCTCCCCAGGCCACGAGGACACCGCCGACGGGAGCCCCGGCGAGCTTCATCGCGCGACTGCTGATCTGGTTCCACCCCTGGACCGTGCCGAGGTCCTCGCTGGCCACGATCTGGCGCACCAGCGTCATCCCCGACGGCATGGTCAGCCCACTGGCGATCCCGAACGAGACGGCGATCGCGAGCAGGACAGGCGCTCCCTGCATTCCGTTGGACCACGCCAGAGCGCCGAGTACGAGCACCGCCGCCTGGCCGAGCTGCCCGGCCACCAGCAGACCGCGCGGGTCGTAGCGGTCGGCGAGCACGCCGCCGAGCAGGACCAGCAGTGCCTGCGGCAGCATCTCCGCGCCGAGCACCACGCCGGCGAGCACGGGGGAGAGGGTGTGGGCGGCGGTCCACGCGAGCGCGACGTTCCAGGCGAAGTCGCCGAACCAGGACAGACCCACGGCACCGAGCCAGACCAGGACCATCGGGTCCCGGCGTACCGGGGGAGGAGGCGCCCCGAGCAACTCGGGCTGCTGCGCCAGGGTGCCGCTCACGGGCGGACCGGTTCGCTCGGGAAGACGCGCGCGATCGCCCGGACAGGCCGGCGGGCCGCGTCGGGGTCCTCCTCGGCGGCCGTCATGCAGTCCGCCGACCAGTCGCGGAAGAGCTCGCTCAACCGGGCGGCGAGGTCCCGCACCTGCTCCTCGGTGGCAGGCACGTAGGTGTCGGTGGAGGCTGCGGCCATGCGCCAGCCCGGGGACTCGTCCGGCGCGCGCCGCAGCCACTCCTGCATCGCGCGGACCTGGAAGCGGAGGTTCTCCACCTCGGCCGTCTGGGCCACCCGCCGGCCGAGGGTGCCCTGGTCGAAGTCCTCGACGCTCCACGTCATCGAGCGAGGCTTGAGCTTCCACCAGCTCTCGCGGGTGTCGCGGGCGAGCTCGGGAGCCGGTTCGATCAGGTCCTGCTGGTGCAGCACCTTGAGGTGGTGGCTGACCGAGCCCACGGCCATGCCGGTGGCGGCGGCCAGCTGACCGACGTTCGCCGGACCCTCGACTCCCAGGAGCTCGGTGAGCCAACGCCGGATGGGGTGGTGGAACGCCATCAGCAGCTCGGCGAGCTCGTCGGACGGGTTGCGGTCAGGGCTCCTCTGCGGAGCGGACTCGAGGTGCCTCTCGGCGGCGGTACGGCGGGCCATGCCACCAGCCTGGCCCGGCGACGGACCGTCGTACAAGAGTCCTTGTATAACTCAGAGCCAGCCCGGCCCCGAGCCGCCGACGGTGTCGACCAGCCGCTGGGCGACGTGCTCGGCGTTCGCCCGGTGGACCTCGAGCGGGACCGGCGGGAGGTTCTCCTCCCAGTCGAGCAGCGGCGAGCCGCGGAGCTGCAGCATCCGCGCCGGCCGGCCGAACAGGAACAGGTGCAGGTGGGCGCCGCCGTCGCCGTACTTGGCCAGCTGGACCCGGCCGACGCTCGGCAGGGACTCGATCGCGGCCGAGACCGCCACGATCAGCTGCCCCATCTCGCCGGCGAGGTGGTCGGGCACGGTGGGCAGGTCGCAGTGCTCACGCGGCCCGAGGTTGACGCCGATCGGGAGCTTCATGAACGTGTCGAGGCTCAGCTCCCATCGCTCGTTGCTCCACACCCGGTGCTCTGCGCTCGCCGGGTCGGGCGGCCGGGTGCAGGAGCACTCGCTGGGGTCCTCGCCGGCGCGCGGTGGCTCCTCGTCGGCGAGCGGCTGGAGCGGCTTGATCCGCAGGGAGTCGATCTCGAACGGGAAGATGTCCCACCCGGGCATCTCCTCCACGGCCACGGCGAGCCGGCGCTCCTCCCCGGTGGCGGCCAGGACGCGGGCGTAGAACTCCTCGGCTGACTCGGGCTGCATGCCTGGTATCCAACACCGCGTCAAGCCCAGTTGACGACCTCCCGCCGTCAACGTAGATTGACGGCATGGCGATGCGGGTCGACACGGACGGGGGAGGGGAGACCCCGGTCGAGCAGCTGGCGCGGATCGCAGCGGCGAAGCGAGAGCTCGGCCGGGCCGAGGAGGTCGCCGTGCGCCGCGCCCGCGCGGCCGGTCTCAGCTGGGCCGAGATCGGGACCCTGCTGGGCGTCTCGAAGCAGGCGATGCACCAGCGGTACGGGCGTCGTACCTGAGGTCGGACCGGAGGCGGTGGCTCACAGTGCGGTGCCCAGCCACCACCCGAGCACCGCGGCGAGGAGTCCCGCCGCCAGGCTGCCGGCGACGTTGGCGGCAGCGAGTCCGGGCCGGGCCTGCTCATGCAGGCGGACGGTCTCGTACCCGAAGGTGGAGAAGGTCGTGAGCGCTCCGCAGAAGCCCGTCCCCACCAGGATCAGGACCCAGTGCGGCCCGGACTCGGCGACGACCCCGAGGACGAAGGAGCCCAGGACGTTGACGGTCCAGGTGCCCCACGGGACGTCGGAGCGGTGGCGGCGCTGCACGGTGACGTCGGTCAGGTAGCGGGCCGAGGCGCCGACGGCACCGCCCAGGAGGACCAGGAGGAGCGTCACCGGACGGTCCTCCCGATCGGTCGCCCGACCAGGCGCTCGGTCAGCCGGAGCCCGGCGACCACGGCAAGCAGGCCCGCGACGAGGGTCCCGAGGAGGTAGGCGGTCGCGACAGCCGCGTGGCCGGTCGCGACCAGCGTGCGGGTGTCGACGACGTACGTGGAGAAGGTCGTGAAGCCGCCGAGGATCCCGGTGCCGAGGAAGGGGCGAACCAGCCGGCGGTCGGGCCAGCGCTCCGCGACCAGCACCATCAGGACGCCGATCAGGGCGCAGCCGACGACGTTGGTCAGCAGCGTCGCCCAGGGGAGCTGTCCGCTCGCGTGCGGCATCGCCTCGGCGACCGCCCACCGGGCCGCCGACCCGAGGGCGCCGCCGAGGGCGACCGTTGCAACGACGGATCCGTGGATCCGTGGTGGCGCGACGTCGGCGTCGCGAGTGACGTCGGGATCGACCGGGAGCCCGGGAAACGGGTCCTCGTCGGGTGCGGGCATGCGGGCTCCTACCGTTTCAGGTAGGGACTGTTGGCGGATCGTTCCGCGGTTCACACCCGGCATGCTGACCGGTGTCGGCGAGCCCCACCGCCGAGTGCCACACCCTACTCGGCAGGGTCGCCGACGGCGTCTCTCCTCGCGTCGTCCCCTCGTTCAGCGGGTGGGCGGGATCCACGTCGGGGGTGGGTCCTCGCCGACGCGTCCGTCCGCCGCCTCGCGCACGAGATCCAGGTGGCCGGTGTGCCGGCCGTACTCCTCGAGCAGGTCGAAGAGGATCCGGCGGACGCTGGCCTTGCTGCCGTCCGGCAGCGTCACGGCGGACTCGCCGTCGAGACCGCGGTCGTCGAGTGCGGCTCCGATCGTGCGGCGCGACCGCCCCACGGCGGCGTCGTACAGGGCGTAGAGCTCGGCGGGCGGTTGCTCGGCCGCGGAGGTGAACTCCCACTCGTCGTCCCCGTTCCAGCCGTTGTCGTCCCAGACGGAGGGCATCGACTCTCCGGCGACCTTCACCTGGGCGGCGTAGTCCTCCTGCGCGGCCAGGTGCTTGAGCAGGCCCGCGACCGTCAGGGAGGACGGTGCCGCCACCGCGTGGATGCGGTCGGCGTCGAGGCCGTCGGCCTTCCAGCGGAAGGTGACTCGGAGCCGGTCCAGCGAACCGAGCACGTGCTCGGTCTCGGTGCCGGCGAACGGCGGCTCCCACGGCGGGTAGGCGTCGGAGGTCACTGGGGCAGTCCCTCGCCGACCAGCCCGTCGATCGACTCACGGATCAGGTCCGCGTGGCCGGTGTGCCGCGCGTACTCCTCGATCAGGTCGACCATCAGCCGCCGCAGGGACGGCGGTTCGCCGTCCATCCAGGCGACGGCCGAGCGGGCGTCCGGGCCCTCGGCGTACGCCGCGGCGACGTTCGCGCGCGAGCGGGCCACGCAGGACTCCCAGAGCGCGAGGAGCTCCTCGGGACTGTCGTCGGCGGCGGTGCGCCACTCCCAGTCCGGGTCGGCGTCGAAGTCGACCGCGTCGAACGGCGGGGTCATCGAGGCCCCGGTGAGCTGCCGGGTGAAGTACTCGTCCTCGACCAGCGCGAGGTGCTTGACCAGTCCGCCGAGGGTCATCGTGCTGGCTCCGACGGTACGGCGCATCGCCTCGGCGTCCAGCCCGCTGCACTTCCAGGCGAACGTGCGCCGGTTGCGCTCGAGGCCGCCGACGAGGGTGTCGATCTCACCGCCGTCGGGCGGCGGGCCGGCGAGGACGGCGGGTGTCCGGGCTGTCTGAGGGGTCTGCTCCGAGGTCATGTCGCCGAGGCTAGAGTCCTTTCCGGACGCTTTCCATCCGGATACGGAGGCAGGCTGTGGTGGTGCACGACGCGAGCCCGGCAGCCCGGGCGCTCCTGGTCCTGGAGCTGATCCAGAACGCCCCCGGCATCACCGCCGACCGGCTGGCCGACCGGCTCGGTCTCAGCGACCGCGCTGTTCGGCGGCACGTCACGATCCTGCGCGAGGCGGGCGTCCCGGTCGAGTCGACCCGGGGGAGGTACGGCGGCTACCGGATCGGCCGCGGGATGCGGCTGGCGCCGCTGATGTTCACGCCGACCGAGGCGCTCGGCCTGGTGATGGCGGTGCTCGAGGGCCATCCGGCGGGGGAGGAGGACCCGGTCGGGCAGGCCCTCGGCAAGATCGTGCGGGCGCTGCCCGAGCCGCTCGCGCGTCCCGCGGACGCCGTACGCCGCATCCCGACGCGAGGCTGGCAGGTGGTCGTCCCGGACGTCGAGGTCACCGCCGAGCTGGTGCAGGCGTCCGACGCGGGCCACCGGGTCCGGCTGCGCTACGGCATCGACGACGTCCGCGAGTGGGAGATCGAGCTCGACCCGTGGGCCGTGGTGGTGCGCCACCGGCGGTGGTACGTCCTGGGGTGGTCGCACGGCAAGAACGCCCGCCGGGTGCTGCGTGTCGACCGGGTGCGCCACGTCGAGGTGCTCCCCGAGCGGTTCGAGCGGCCCGAGGACCTCGACGCGTTGGCCGCGCTCGAGGAGCAGCTCTCGATGGGCTGGAGGTACGACGTCGAGGCCGTGATCGACGCCCCGGTCGAGGACTGCCGCCACTGGCTGCCCCGCACGTTCGGCCGGCTCGAGGAGGTCGACGCCGCGACGACCCGGCTGGTCGCCACCACCGACGAGCCGGACTGGTACGCCGCGCAGCTGGCCAACCTCCCGTTCCCGTTCCGGCTGGTCGGGTCGCCCGAGGTCCGCGAGGCCATGGTGGTGCTGGGCCGGCGCCTGCTGGACGCGACCGCGTCAGCCTGACCCGTCCTCCAACGGCACCCACAGGATCTCGTCCAGGCTGAGCCGCTGCCGTGACGGCGCCTCGTCGGCGGACGGTGGGGCCGAGGCGTGGTCCGGGCGCCCGATGGCCGCCATCGACGTCACCTCCCAGTGGCCGGGCACCTCGAAGTCCACGGCGAGGGCGTCGCGGTCGAACGCCCGGAACTGCCGGATGCCGAGCCCCATCGCCTGGGCCTGCAGCGTCAGGTGAGCGACCGCCTGGCCGAGGTCGTAGTGGGCGAACTCGGAGAACTCCCAGTCGGTGCTCTCGACGAGACGATGCGAGAGGTTCGCCACGAGCAGCGCGGCCGACGGCGCCCACCGCCGCGCGCTCGGGAACAGGTGCCCGACCAGCCGTTGGTGCACGTCGTCACCGCGCCGCCCGACGATGAACGCCCACGGCTGGCTGTTGCCGGCCGACGGCGCCCACCGCGCGGCCTCCAGCAGGAGCACGACCTCGTCGGTGGTCAGGACGTGGGTGTCGTCGAAGCGCAACGGGCTCCACCGGCTGGAGAGCAGCGGATGAAGGCTCTCGTCGGGCACCGGTCCAGGATCCCATCAGTCCGCCCGGCTCTTGCCTGAGGGCCTCAGCCCGCGAGAAGTGCGCCACCGTTCACGTGCAGGACCTGTCCCGACACGTGTCGTCCGGCGGGAGAGAGCAGGAAGGCGATCAGCCCGGCGACGTCCTCGGGACGCCCGGGCCGATGGGTGAAGGTCTCGGCCAGCAGTCGCTCCCGACGCTCCGGCGTCATCGAGTCCCCGAAGAACCCGGTGTCCTCGGTGTAGCCGGGAGCCACGACGTTCGCCGTGATGTCGCGTGGTCCGAGGCTTCGCGCCAGGTCGCGGACCCACGGGGTGAGCGCCGCCTTGGCCGCGCCGTACGAACCGCCTCCGCGGGTGCCGGCGATGGAGCCGAGCGCGACCACCGCCGCGCCGTTCGCCAGCCGCTCCCGCAGCGCCTCGAGCGCGAGCACCGCGGTGAGCACGTTCGCCTGCCAGGACGCGTCCCACGAGTCCGCGACACCCGCCAGACCCACGCGTCCGGACGACGCGGCGACTCCGCCGGCGACGAGCGCCAGGCCGGCCACCCTCCGCTCGGAGACGGCCTCGCCGAGTCGCTCGGCACCGTCGGGCGTCGCCAGGTCCGCGTCCACCAGCAGGGGAGGGGAGGGGCTCGTCAGCGCCGCCGCGGTCTCCTCGAGGGCGGTACGCCGGCGGCCGGCGAGCACCAGCCGCTCCGGTCGGGGAGCCAGCGCCACCGCGACCGCGCGACCGATCCCGGAGCCGGCGCCGGTGACCACGAGCACGTCTTCGTCGGATGATCCCGTCATGGACATCACTTTAGCGCTAAAGTAATCGCATGACGACGGGCAGGGGCGACGAGGTGGGGGAGATCGTGGCGGCCTGGCGACGCGAACGACCCGACGACGACGTCTCGTCCATCCTGGTCGTCACGCCCCTGTGGCGGCTGGGCGCAGCACTGCAGCGGGTCCGCGCCGACGCACTGGCCGGCTTCGGCTTGGACCAGAGCGGGCTCGACGTTCTCGGGGCGCTGCGGAGAGCCGGAACGCCGTACCGGCTCACGTCCGGCGAGCTGAGCCGCCGGTGCCGGGTCACGCCGGGTGCGACGACGCAACGGGTGCAGCGACTGGAGCGCGACGGGTACGTCGTCCGTGTGCGGGACGAGCACGACCGACGGACGGTCTACGTCGCCCTCACCGAAGGCGGCTCGGCCAAGCTCGACGAGGTGTTCGCTGCGGTCATGGCCGCCGACGAGGAGGCTCTCGCGCCGCTCTCGCCGCGCGACCGATCGACCCTCGTGCGGATCCTCGGCGGTTGGCTCACGGCGGCGGGACTCGACGCCACGACGCCGGGGTGAGCCGCCTAGGGTGGAGAGGATGTTGCCGTCACCGACGCCGCGCCTGCGCTTCCGCGAGATGACCGTCGACGACCTCGATCCGCTCTCGGCCGTGCTGGGAGCGCCGGACCCCGTGCGGCCCATGCGGACTCCCCGCACCCGGGCGGACGCCGAGCGCTGGATCGCGTGGAACCAGGACAACTACCGCACCTACGGCTTCGGGCTGTGGGTGATCGAGACGCACGACGGGCGGTTCGTCGGGGACTGCGGTCTGACGATGCAGGACATCGAGGGTGAGCAGCACCTGGAGGTGGGCTACCACGTGGCGCTCGACCTCCGCCGCCGTGGACTCGCCACGGAGGCGGCCGCGGCGGTCCGGCAGGCGGCCACCTCCGCCGGTGAGCCCCATCTGGTCGCGATCATCCGCCCGGAGAACCTGCCCTCCCAGAAGGTCGCGCAGAACATCGGGCTCCGGCTCGAGCGTCGGGCCGACAAGAACGGCGACGTCCTGGTCTTCGGCGCCGACCTGCTGCGCGTCGTCCCCGCAGGGCCCGAGCAGCTCGCGGCGTGGCGCGAGGTGCACAACGAGATCATCCCGACGTCGCCGCTCACCGAGGCTGAGGTCGCCGAGCGCGCGACGCGCCATCGCCTCACCGTCGGTCACGTGGGCGACACCCTCGTGGGCTGCGCCACGGTCCGTCCCCCGGCGGGGGAGTCGGGCACCGCCACCGTCATCGTCCGGATCCTCGAGCCGTTCCGGCGGCGCGGGCTCGGCACGGCGTACCTCGACGCGGCCCTGGCGGACGCACGTGCCCTGGGGCCGAGCCGGATCGAGACCGTGGTCCTCGAGACGAACGCCGAGGGGCTCGCGTTCGCGGTGAGTCACGGGTTCGTGGAGCACGACCGCTACGTCCTCGACGGCCAGACCGTGCCGTTCGTCGATCTCCACCTGGAGGAGCGATCGTGACGGAGCCGGGTGAGGACGGCGCCGAGGTGCGTCCGTTCCGAGACGCCGGGGAGTTCGACGCGTGGCTCGCCGAGCGGCACGACCATCAACCAGGCGTCTGGCTGAAGCTGGCCAAGCGCTCCAGCGGGATCCCGTCGATGACGAGCGACGAGGCGGTCGACGTCGGCCTGTGCTGGGGCTGGATCTCCGGTCAGCGTCGCGGGCTGGATGACACGTGGTACCTCCAGAAGTACGTGCCTCGTCGTCCCCACAGCAACTGGTCGGCGCTGAACGTTCGCAAGGTCGGGGAGCTGCGCGCCGCCGGACGGATGCGCGGGCCCGGTCTGGCCCAGGTCGAGGCCGCACTGGCGGACGGTCGGTGGGCGGCCGCGCAGACGCGGGGCCGGTAACCGTCCCGCTCAGCTGAACAGTCGCCGGTTCTCCTCGATCCAGCGGATCTCCTGGTCCTCGCGCTCCAGCGCGCCGTCCGCCACCCAGGTGTGCTGCGGCTCCACGCCGTCGTTCGCGAGTGACGCCATCAGGTCACGGGTGGCCCGGATCCGGCGGGCCACCGCGTCGGCGACGTCGAACGCCGGAGAGGTCGCCGTACGCCTCGAGGAAGACGCGCACGCGATGGCGCCGGTCGGGGACCTCCGAGAAGTGATGCCAGTCCAGGACGTGGTCGTCGGCGCGAAGCGGCACGAACCAGCGAAGCGCGTACGCCACGTCGTCCAGCCGCGGCGCGGGGTGCAGGTAGTCCCAGTCGATCAGGCCGACGGCCGCCTGGTCGCGCCAGACGAAGTTCCACGGTCCGGGATCGCCGTGACAGAGCACGATGTCGTCGCCGGGGACCGGCGGTGCGCCCCACACGGCGTCGTCGGGTGGGTCCCAGTCGGCGCCGGCATCGTGCACGCGTCGCAGGAAGCGGGCCGCCGAGGCGAGACCGCCATCGGTGTGCTGGTGGTACCAACCGTCACCGCCGGACTCTCCCTCGAGGAACCGCAGCGACTCGCGACCGGCGTGGATCCCGAGGGGCTCCGGTACGCCGGCCACGCCCTGGGCGCGGAGGTGCCGGAGCAGCCGGTGGACGGTGGGCGTGGCCGCCGTGGCCGGGCGGGTGACGACGGCACCGTCGATCTCGACCGGACGGAAGTGGGCGTTCGCCTCGGCCGCGCGGTCCAGGGCGTCGAGCGGATCGTCCACGCGGGGAGCATGGCACGATGACGACGTGACCGGCACGAGCGACGACCAGCGGGTGAAGGACCTCGTCCTGCTGCGTCGCGTCCGCGACCGGATCGACCGCGAGTACGCCCAGCCACTCGACGTCGAGGCCCTGGCACGCGGCGTCCACATGTCGGCGGGGCACCTGAGCCGGGAGTTCAAGCGGGCGTACGGCGAGCCGCCGTACTCCTACCTGATGACCCGACGGATCGAGCGCGCGATGGCGCTCCTCCGGCGCGGGGACCTCAGCGTCACCGACGTCTGCTTCGAGGTGGGCTGCTCCTCGCTCGGGACCTTCAGCACCCGCTTCACCGAGCTGGTCGGGGTCTCGCCGAGCGCCTACCGGGACCGGATGGCCGCGGAGATGGCGGAGTCCGCCGGGGAGACGCCGTCCTGCATCACCAAGCAGGTCACCCGCCCGATCCGCACCACCACGAGATCGATCAGGAATGGAGAAGCACCCCTGACCGGCCGGGCCTAGCGTTCCCTGCATGGACATCACGATTCACTCGAGCTTCCTTCCGCAGACCGACCCCGAGGCGTCGCTCGCCTTCTACCGCGACGCCTTCGGCTTCGAGGTCCGACTCGACGTCGGCCAGGGCACGATGCGCTGGCTCACCGTCGGCCCGCCGAACCAGCCCGACACCAACGTCGTCCTCCACCCGCCCGCCGTCGACCCCGGCATCACCGACGACGAGCGCCGCATCGTCACCGAGATGATGGCCAAGGGCACCTACGCCGTGCTGCTGCTCGCCTCCGACGACGTGGACGCGGCGTTCGAGCAGGTGGCCGGCCACGACGTCGAGGTCGTCCAGGAGCCGACCGACCAGCCGTACGGCATCCGCGACTGCGCCTTCCGCGATCCCGCGGGAAACCTGGTCCGGATCCAGCAGCGCCCGTCGGCCTGACCGGCCACCGAGCCATGTGCCATCCAGGGCTTCCACCGGAGGTGCGGTACGCCGCGACCACCGGTCCGCGCCAGGTCCCGGTCTCGTCTGCGGGCGGACTCCCACCCACCGTGCCGGTGGACGAGACTCGGACCGAGGCTGTGCTCGACGCAGGGATCGCGACGGCCGCCCACGGCAGCACCGCGGCACGACCGCACGGGCCACCCGTAGGTTGACCGCACACCCCGACGTACCGGAGAGACCCGCATGAGCCCGAGCCGCCGCAGCAGCGACGCGACACCCCATGCCGCCGACAGCCACGATCGCATCCGGGTCACCGGCGCCCGGGTGAACAACCTCAAGGACATCAGCGTCGAGCTGCCGAAGCGGCGGCTCACCGCGTTCACCGGGATCTCGGGCTCCGGCAAGTCGTCCCTGGTGTTCGGCACGATCGCCGCCGAGTCACAGCGGTTGATCAACGAGACCTACAGCGCCTTCGTCCAGGGCTTCATGCCCTCGATGGCGCGTCCCGACGTCGACG
The DNA here is from genome assembly GCA_963812055.1 of uncultured Actinomycetota bacterium. GTDB lineage: Bacteria > Actinomycetota > Actinomycetes > Propionibacteriales > Nocardioidaceae > Nocardioides. The sequence continues at coordinate 74,535 of CAWEUA010000024.1, read as the reverse complement.
TGCTCGACGGCCTCACGACCGCGATCATCGTCGACCAGGAGCGCCTCGGTGCCGATCCGCGGTCGACGGTCGGCACCGCGACCGACGCCTCCGCGATGCTGCGGATCCTCTTCAGCCGGCTGGGAGACCCGTACGTCGGGCCGCCCACGGCGTTCTCCTTCAACGTGCCCACCCGCACCGCGAGCGGTGCGATGGACGTCGACAAGGGGCGCGGCAAGAGGCTCGTCGTCCGCAAGACCGTGTACCTCGGCGGGATGTGCTCGCGGTGCGAGGGCCGCGGCTCCGTCAACGACATCGACCTGACCGCGGTGTACGACGAGTCCAAGTCCCTGAACGAGGGAGCTCTCCTGGTCCCCGGCTACAGCATGGACGGCTGGTACGGCCGGATCTTCGGCGGCAGCGGCTACTTCGACATGGACAAGCCGATCGCGAAGTACACCAAGCGCGAGCTCGAGGACCTGTTGTACCGAGAGCCGACGAAGCTGAAGGTCGAGGGGATCAACCTCACCTACGAGGGCGTGGTCACCAAGATGCAGCGCTCGATGCTCGCGCGCGACATCGACTCGCTGCAGCCGCACGTGCGCGCGTTCGTCGAGCGGGCGGCGACGTTCACCACGTGCCCCGACTGCGAGGGAACCCGGCTGACCCAGGAGGCGCGGTCCTCGCGGATCGGCGGGAAGAACATCGCCGACGTGTCCGCGATGGAGATCCGCGACCTGGTGGCATGGATCGACGAGCTCGACGAGCCCTCGGTGGGGCCGCTGCTCGAGGCGCTGGGGGAGACGCTGGACTCGTTCGTGCGGATCGGGCTGGGCTACCTCTCCCTCGAGCGGCCGTCGGGCACGCTCTCCGGCGGTGAGGCGCAACGGGTGAAGATGATCCGGCAGCTGGGGTCGTCCCTGACCGACGTCACCTACGTCTTCGACGAGCCGACCATCGGGCTGCACCCGCACGACATCCAGCGGATGAACGAGCTGCTGCTCCAGCTGCGCGACAAGGGCAACACCGTGCTCGTCGTCGAGCACAAGCCGGAGACCATCGCGATCGCCGACCACGTGGTCGACCTGGGGCCGAGGGCGGGCATCGACGGCGGGCGCATCGTCTTCGAGGGAACGGTCGAGGGGCTCCGCGCCAGTGACACCGTCACCGGTCACCATCTCGACGACCGCGCGTCCCTCAAGGAGACGGTGCGGGAGCGCAGCGGTGTCATCGAGGTGCGGGGTGCCACCACGCACAACCTCAAGGGCGTCGACGTGGACATCCCGGTCGGGGTGCTGACGGTGGTCACCGGCGTCGCCGGGTCAGGCAAGAGCTCGCTGATCCACGGATCGGTCTCCGGTCGGGACGGGGTGGTGGCGGTCGACCAGGGCGCGATCCGGGGCTCGCGGCGCAGCAACCCCGCGACGTACACCGGGCTGCTGGACCCGATCCGCAAGGCGTTCGCGAAGGCGACCGGCACGAAGCCGGCACTGTTCAGCGCGAACTCCGAGGGCGCCTGCCCGAGCTGCAACGGCGCCGGCGTGATCTACAGCGACCTGGCGATGATGGCGGGCGTCGCGACGCCGTGCGAGGTCTGCGAGGGGAAGCGGTTCCAGGCCGAGGTGCTGGAGTACACCTTCGGTGGCAGGAACATCGCCGAGGTGCTGGCGATGCCGGTCACCGAGGCGCTCGACTTCTTCGGCGAGGGAGAGGCGGCCACGCCCGCCGCCCACCGGGTCCTGGAGCGGCTGAGGGACGTGGGGCTCGGCTATGTCAGCCTGGGGCAGCCGCTGACCACCCTCTCCGGCGGCGAGCGGCAACGGCTCGAGCTCGCCACCCATCTCGGGGAGAAGGGCGGTGTCTACGTCCTCGACGAGCCGACGACGGGGCTGCACCTCGCGGACGTCGAGCAGCTGCTCGGGCTGCTGGACCGGATCGTCGACTCAGGGAAGACGGTGATCGTCATCGAGCACCACCAGGCCGTGATGGCCCACGGTGACTGGATCATCGACCTCGGCCCGGGCGCCGGCCACGACGGCGGCACGGTGGTCTTCGAGGGCACGCCGGCCGACCTGGTCGCCGCGCGAACGACGCTCACCGGCGAGCACCTCGCGGCGTACGTCGGGTCCTGACACGAACCTCACCGAGACGCGCCAGGTCCCGGTCTGAGCCGAGGAGCCGGCGCCCGAGGACCGGCCCGCGCCGGTCGACCCCCGTGGGCGCCGGCAGCTCTCGGCCCGGCTCAGGCGGCCTTGTCCCGCTTGCGGGGCCGTCCGGGCCCGCGCTTGCGGGGCACCACCCGTCCCTCCTCGAGGAGCTGCCCGCCCCACACCCCCCAGCGTTCGCCCCGGGCGAGCGCAGCCGCCAGGCAGTGGTCGACGGCCGCGCAGTGGTGACAGATGCGCTTGGCGCGCTCGACCTCCTCGGGGCGGAACGAGAACCACAGGTCCGGGTCCTCGCGGCAGGGCCATGGGTAGTGACCGAGGCCGGGTCCGACGCCGACCAGCCGGAAGTCCAGGTCCTCGGGCCGGTTCACGCGCTCACCCCCGACAGGTGCCGGTGGTGCCGGTGGTGGCGCCGGCCGGCCCGGGCCTGGGCGGCCAGTCGGGCCTGCACGGCGTCGCGCAGCCATTGGTCGATGCGGGCATGTGCCTCCATCGTGTGAACGTCGGGATGCATGGGTCCCCCTCCGTGGGTTCCTGCTGGTTTCCGCCACCCTGCGCCGAGTTGCTGTCCAGAACATCGGCACGCTGGCGGGTATCCCGCACCCGATCGGGGTCGCCGGGGCGTCCCGGACCCCGGTGCGGGCGCCGGGAACGCGCCGGCGCGGCCGAGAAACGGCCCAGAATCTGCGGTGAGCCAGCCGAGAGCCAGCCGAGAACACCGCCGAGCATCCGCCAGGTGGCCGATGAAGTCGCCGATCGGGCCCGCTTGAGTGCAGTCATGGAGGTGCACATCTGGCTCGACCAATCAGAACCGCCTGTCGGCCGACTCACGGTGACGGGTCCGCCGGCGGAATCCGGGCACGACGAATGGTCGGCCCCGTTCACCGGGTGGCTCGGTCTCTTACGTGCGCTCTCGCGCGCCATCGCCCCGGCCGGAGACTCCGCGCGGGAGCCGAAGACCTGAACGGGTCGCGCATCCGGGACCGTCGTAGCATGACTCGCATGCTCGGGACGTCGCGCGAGCCCACCCTGCGAGGCCGGGACGACCAGATCGGCGAGTTGCGCTCGGCCGTCGACAGCGCCATGTCCGGGCGGCTCTCCGTCGTGGTGATCGAGGGCGAGGCGGGGATCGGCAAGACGCGCCTGCTGGACCAGGCTCTGCAGATCGCGGGGGAGTCCGGCTGCCAGGTGGCGACGGCGAAGGCCGAGGAGATGGAGCACGGTCGGCCGTTCGGCGTCATCGCGGCCGCGCTGGGCTGCGCTCGGGACGCCCCCGACGGGCGCCGCGCCACGATCGCGAACCTCATCTCCGCCCACGACGGTCGGGACCACGGACCGCTGACCGTCAGCAGCGACCCTGGACTCCAGTTCCGGGTGGTGGACGCACTGTGTGACCTGGTCGAGTCGCTGGCCACCGACCGACCGCTGGTCCTCGCCCTCGACGACCTGCAGTGGGCCGACCCGTCGAGCCTGGTCACCCTGGGTGCCCTGGCCCGGACCGCGCTGGGCATGCCGGTGGCCCTCATCGCGTGCTGCCGACCCTTCCCACGCCCGCCTGCGATGCTGCGTCTGTTCGAGTCGCTGGAGAACGCCGGGCTCCGGCGGATCGAGCTGAGCCAGCTCGAGGACGGCGACGTGCGGGACGTGGTCGCCGAGGTCGTCGGAGCCACTCCGGGTCCCGGACTTCTCGGGGTCGTCGCCGGCGCCTCGGGCAACCCGCTGTTCGTGACCGAGCTGCTGAACGCGATCGTGGAGGACGGCAGCCTGAGCACCACGGACGGGCATGCCGAGGTGAGCGACTCGGACCTGCCACCGTCTCTGCCGTTGACCATCCTGGGTCGACTCAGCTCGCTCCCGGACGAGGCGATCCAGGTGCTCAGGGTCGCGTCCTTGCTCGGATCGACGTTCTCGATCACCGAGCTCGCCACGGTCCTGGCCCGGCCGGTCACCGAGCTCATCCCCGCCGTCGAGGCGATCCTGGCGTCCGGGGTGCTCGACGAGCACGGGGTGCTGCTGCGGTTCCGCCACGACCTGATCCGGGAGGCGGTCTATGCGGACATGCCGTCGAGCCTGCGCCTCGGGCTGCACCGGGAGGCTGCGATCCGCCTCGCCGACGTCGGCGCGCCGTCGAGCCGCGTGGCCGACCAGTTCGCCCGTGGTGCGACCAGCGGTGACCCCGAGGCGATCGACTGGCTGACCCGGGCTGCTCGAGAGGCGGCGTCGACGTCCCCGGAGACCGCCGCGGAGCTGTTGCAGGGCGCCGTCGGCCTGATGGAGGCGACGGATCCACGGCGAGACCTGCTGGAGGTCGAACGGGCCGACAGCCTGATGCTGGGCGGACAGGTGATCGATGCCGTCGCCACGTGCCAGTCGGTCCTGGCGCGAGGTCATCGACCCGAGGCCGACGCGCCCGCCCGGCTCCGGCTCGGTGCCGCGCTCATGGTCAACGGCAGGCCGGCCGAGGCTCTCCGCTCGCTGGATGCGGTCACGGACTCCGCGGACGGCACGGAGGAGGGACGGGCGCTCAGCCTCTCGGAGGCCAGCTTCGCCCGGCTCTGGCTGGGTGACTTCGACGGTGCGGAGGCAGCAGCCGAGGAGGCGCGCTCGGTGGCCGGTCGCTGCGGCCACCATCGCGCCATGACCGGGGCGCTGGCGACCCGGGCCGTCGTGGCGTGCATGCGTGGGCAGCTCGCCGAGGCGATCGAGCTCAGCGACGAGGCCGTGAGGCTGGCCGACCAGAGCCCCCTTCGCGTCGGCCACGCCTTCCCGGTGTACGCCCCGCGCGGCTGGATCCTGATGGAGCAGGATCGGCACGCCGAGGCGGGTCAGGCACTCAACACGGGTCGGCAGATCTGCGAGGAGCTCGGCGTGCGCTGGCCGCTGGCGACGTACCAGGCCTACCTGGCCGTCGAGCGTTTCGTCGTCGGGGAGTGGGACGACGCGGTGGCCGAGCTCGAGGCGGGGATCGCGCTGGCGGAGGAGACCGGTGTCACCTACGCGCTGAAGCCCACGCACAGTGCCCAGGCGATGATCCGGCTCCACCGCAACGACCTGCCCGGCGCCCGGCGGGCGGTCCAGGACGCCGAAGCCGTCGCCGACCGGGGATCCAAGCTGTTCGACTACCGCGTGCTGTTGGCACATGCCCTCCTGGTCGAGGCCGAGGGCGACGCCGCGCGGGCCTACTCGGCGCTGGCCGAGCGGTGGCGGCTCTGCCGCACCGTCGGCATGGCCATCGACTACCCGGCCGTGGGCCCGGACCTGGTGCGCCTGGCGCGAGCCGCGGGTGACGTCGACCTCGCCACGGAGGTGGTGGCCGCCGTCGACGAGGTCGCGGAGCGCAACCAGGTGCCCTCCATCACCGCTGCGGCGCTGCGCTGCCGCGCCCTGCTGACCGACGACCTGGAAGCCGCGACGCAGGCGGTCGACGCGTACGCCGAGGGTCAACGGCCCCTGGAGGTGGCTCTGGCCGGCGAGGAAGCAGCCGGTCTTGCTGCCCGCCTGGGGGAGCGCGACCTGGCCCGCTCCCTGATGGAGAGGTCGGGCGACGTCTACGAGGGGCTCGACGCGAGTCGCGGCGTCATGCGGGTGGACGCCGGCCTCCGTGCGCTCGGCGTACGCCGGGGCCGACGCGGCGCCCGCCAGCGACCGCAGCAGGGATGGGGGAGCCTGACCCCCACGGAAGGCACCGTCGCCGGACTGGTCGGCGAGGGCCTGTCCAACCCGCAGATCGCCGAGCGGCTGTTCGTCTCGCGACGCACCGTGCAGACACACGTCGCGCACATCTTCACCAAGCTCGACATCGCCTCCCGCGCGCAGCTGGCCGCGCTGGTCGCCGTGCACAGCAGCGACGCGGACGGCAGCGTCACCGCCCTGCGGTAGCTGCCGTGCTCAGCGGCAGTACGCCACCAGCGCGTCCGCGAGCCCGTTGATCGACCGCTGGGCGCTGACCTTGTCGCCCACCCAGTTGTTCCGGATGCGGATCAAGGTCGTGTCATCCCCGGATCGTGACAGCCGACTGAACAGCCAGTCAATGCCCCTGCGTCTGCCGCGCCGGCTGATGCCCGCCCGCGGACCGGGCCCGCGGGCGCGTCGTGGCGAGAGGCCTCACACCCCAAGAGGCAGGGGATCCGGCGTGACCGACGCCGCCCTTTCCGAGAGCGTCTCCCAGGCGTGAACGAATCGCCGATAACCGACATTATGTCAACTCACGAAGACTCAGGCCCACCGTCCCGCTCCCCTTCCAGCCGCTGGACGCCTGATCGACACGCCGGTTTGCATGACCGCGGGATGCGCGGAATGGTGGAACGGGTCCTGCCAGCAATCGACGAAGGAGAGCAACTGTGCTCACCCTGACGGAGAACGCCAGCACGATCGTGAAGGACATCGCCGCCCAGCAGGGTGTCGATTCCACCGGTCTGCGGATCAGCAGTGAGGACCCGCAGACGGGTCTGATGGTGACCGCGGCCCAGCAGCCGCATCCCGGTGACCAGACCATCGAGTCTCAGGGCGCCGTCGTGTACCTCGACCCGCCGGCATCGGAGCAGCTCGAGGACCAGATCCTCGACGCCTCGGTGGACGAGGCCGGCCGGGTCCAGTTCGCGCTCGCGCCGCAGAGCTGACCGGCCGAACGCCGTACGTCGACCCCGGGTACCCACGCGGTGCCCGGGGTCGTCTCTGCTTGGGGCTCAGCCGAGCCCGGCCAGCTCCCAGCTGCGGTGGATCAGGTCGTACCGGAACGCCGCCCAGATGATGACTCCGGCCCCGATCAGGCCGAGGACGGTGACCACGGTGGTGTGCACCGGCTTCGTCTGAGCCGTCTCCCAGACGGCCGCGCCCTTCTCCTTCAGCGGCCGGAGCCAGCGCTGGGCGAACTCGAACTCCCGCGACCACACCCACACGCCCAGCAGGATCGGTGGGATCGTCAGCGGCCCGGGCAGCACGATCAGCACCAGCCCCAGGATGATCAGGAACAGCCCGGTGACGAACACGACGATCCGCCGCAGGGTCCGGGACATGCCGACTGTCTAGCAGGTGCGCGTTCAGCGGGTCCGGGGAGTCGTTCTCACCGGGTCTCTCCTATTCTCGACGCCGTGCTCACCCGTCCCTTCCTGCCGGTAGCCGGCACCGCCGCCGCAGCCGCCCTGCTCGTCCTGCTCACCGCGTGCGGTGGTGGCTCGTCCAGCCAGACGGCCGCCGATCCCGGTACCTCCCCCAGCCAGAGCGAGTCCAGCTCGAGCAGCACCAACGGGGACGTCAGCTGCGACTACCCCGCTGACCCGCAGGCGGCGACCCGCAAGGTCGACCCGCCGCCGTCGACGCCGGACGTGCAGGGGCAGGTCCCGGTGACCATCAAGACGTCGATCGGCACGCTCGGCGCGACCCTGGACGCCGACAACGCACCGTGCACGGTCAACTCGTTCGTGTCGTTGGCCAAGCAGGGCTTCTTCGACAGCTCGCCGTGCCACCGGCTGACCACCACCGGCATCTTCGTGCTGCAGTGCGGCGACCCGTCCGGCACCGGCACGGGCGGGCCCGGCTACACGATCCCGGACGAGCTCACGGGCAAGGAGACCTACGGTCCCGGGACCCTCGCGATGGCCAACACCGGTCAGCCGGACACCGGCGGCTCGCAGTTCTTCATCGTCTACCGGGACACGCCGCTCCCGCCGACGTACACCGTGTTCGGCCAGGTCGACGCCGCCGGCGTGAAGGCCGTCCAGAAGATGGCCAAGCAAGGCACCGACAACGCCTTCGGCCAAGGCGACGGACACCCCAAGGTCGCCGTGACGATCGACACCGTCACCGAGAACTGAGCATCCGCCGAGACCGGCTCAGTCCTGCTGGTAGCCGATCGACGTACCGACCTGGAGGGTACGGCCGACCGTGCACAACCGGTCGCCCGTCTGCTGGATCGCGCGCGGCAGCACCTCTCGCGCCCGGTCCCCCGCCTCCCCTTCCGGGAACCGGATGGACACCGTGACCTGGAGGTCGACCAGATGCGACCCGTTGTCGTCGCGCACCTTGTGACCGGCGACGTGGACGTCGAAGGACTCGGGAGAAGCACGCTTGCCGGTGATCAATCCGACGTCGATCGCGGTGCATCCCGCCAGCGAGGCCAGCAGGAGCTCCACCGGGGTGAAGTCCGGGTCGTCGCCGCCCGACCCCACGGGCACCACTCCCCCGCGGGCATTGACCGCCTTGTACCGACCCTCACCGATCTGCGTCAGGTCGAGCTGGCGCAGGGTCTCGTCACTCATGTCGACACCGTAACGGTCCGAAACCCGCCCGACCGCCCGCACCTGGCCGCTCCCGACCGGCGTGGTGGCCACCCGGCATAGGCTGGAGGCGTGAGCGAGCTGGCGAGACGGATCGGGCCCACTTCTCGAGTCCGTGTCGCCGAGCAGACGGGCGAAGGCGAGCTCGAGCGCGAGGACCACGTCGTCGCCGAGGAGCCGCTCGAGATCAGGATCTCGTCACCCGGTGCCGACGCTCGGCGCGCCTGGGTGACCATGCGGACGCCCGGCCACGACTTCGAGCTCGCGGCCGGCTGGGCGTTCCACGAAGGCATCGTCGGCGTCGGCGGGCTCGCAGAGGTCGCCTACTGCACCGACGAGGACCTCACCGCCGAGCAGGAGTTCAACGTGGTGACGATCCGCGCCACAGCGGAGGTCGACCTCGCCCATCGCCACGACGCCATGTCGGCCGGCTCGTCCGCCTGCGGGGTGTGCGGCAAGGACAGCATCGAGGCCGCCCTGTCGACGGTGCGGGGCACCACCTGGACCGGGCCGGAGCCGCAGGCCGACGTCGTACGCCGGCTGCCGGCCATGCTGCGGGAGGAGCAGTCGGTGTTCGCGCGCACCGGTGGAGTCCATGCGGCCGGGCTGTTCACCGCCGAGGGCGACCGGCTCGTCGTACGCGAGGACGTGGGGCGGCACAACGCCGTCGACAAGGTCTCCGGCGCCCGGCTCCTGGCCGGCGAGTCGCCGGCCGACGCCTATCTCGTGGTCAGCGGCCGGGCCGGCTTCGAGCTGGTGCAGAAGGCCGTCGCGTCCGGCGTCGGGTCGCTGGTCGCCGTGGGCGCGCCGACGTCCCTCTCGGTCCACCTGGCCCGGGAGGCCGGGCTGGGGCTGTTCGGGTTCACCCGCCAGGAGCGGACCGTCCGCTACGCCTGAGGCGTGCCTCCGCCGTCCTGTCGGTCGTCGAACCTAGGTTCGACCTGTGCGGATACTCCACACCTCCGACTGGCACCTGGGACGCTCGTTCCATCGTGTCGGCATGCTCGAGCACCAGGCGGCGTACGTCGACCACCTGCTCGACGTGGTCGCCACGGAGAGCGTCGACCTGGTGGTCGTCGCGGGCGACGTGTACGACCGCGCACTCCCCCACGTCGACGCCGTCCGGCTCGCCGACGAGGCACTGGCCCGACTGGCCGCCTCCCGCGCCCGCGTGGTGCTCACCTCGGGCAACCACGACTCCGCCTTACGCCTGGGGTTCGGCTCCCGTCTCTTCGACGCGGCCGGTGTCCATGTCCGCACCGACGCGTCGTCGGTCGGCTCGCCGGTGCTCCTGGAGGACGACCACGGGCCGGTCGCCGTCCACGGCATCCCCTACCTCGACCCGCAGGCGCTGCACGAGCCGTGGCGGCTCCCCGCGCGCACGCACGAGGCTGCGCTCGCCGAGGCGATGCGACGCGTGCGCGCCGACCTCGCCGCGCGACCGGCTCGCTCCGTCGTGCTGGCCCACGCCTTCGTGGCGGGCGGCCTGCCCAGCGACTCCGAGCGTGACATCAGCGTCGGCGGCGTCTCGGTGGTGTCGAGCGAGCTGTTCGACGAGATCTCCTACACCGCGCTCGGTCACCTGCACGGACGCGCCGTGCTCGGAGAGACGCTTCGCTACAGCGGCTCCCCGCTCGCCTACTCCTTCTCCGAGGCCGGACACACCAAGGGCAGCTGGCTCGTCGACCTGGGGCGCGACGGCGTGACCGGCACGACCTTCGTCGAGGCACCCGTGCCACGGCCGCTCTCGGTGCTCACCGGCGAGCTGGAGACCCTGCTCACCGATCCCGGGCTCGCGTCGGCCGAGACCCACTGGGTGCAGGCGACCCTCACCGACGCCGTCCGGCCGGATCGCCCCATGGAGCGGCTCCGGACCCGCTTCCCCCACGCCCTCGTGCTGTCCTTCGCGCCCGCCGGCCGGGCGGCCCCCAGCGTCGTGGCGGAGCCCGCGCGAGGCCGCACCGACCACGAGGTGGCGCTCGACTTCGTGGAGTCCATGCGGGGGGCGCCGGCCTCTCCCGACGAGTCGGCGCTGCTGCAGCGTGCCTGCGACGCGTGTGCCGAGGACCCGGACGCCGACGTGCTGGTCTCGGCTGCCACGGGTGACGGCTGATGCGTCTCCACCGGCTCTCGGTCACCGCCTTCGGGCCCTTCGTCGACACCGCGGAGGTCGACTTCGACGAGCTCTCCGCCGCCGGGCTGTTCCTGTTGTCCGGGGCCACGGGCGCCGGGAAGTCGAGCGTGCTCGACGCCGTCTGCTTCGCGCTGTACGGCGCGGTGCCCGGCGACCGGCAGGACGCCGGCCGTCTGCGCTCCGACCAGGCGCCGCTGCGGCTGGCACCCCAGGTGTCGCTGGAGGTCAGCCTGTCCGGCCGGCGGTTCCGGGTCGACCGTTCGCCGGCCTGGGACCGCCCCAAGAAGCGCGGCACCGGCACCACCCGCGAGCAGGCGCGCGTGACGCTCAGCGAGCGGGTGGCCGACGAGTGGGTCCACCTGACCAGCCGGCTCGACGAGGCCGGCGACCTGGTCTCGGGCCTGCTGGGGATGAACCTCGACCAGTTCTGCCAGGTGGCGATGCTGCCGCAGGGACACTTCCAGGCGTTCCTCCGGGCGAAGCCCGACGAGCGACAGCGGCTCCTGGCGCGGCTCTTCCGTACCGGCCGGTTCGAGCGGGTGGAGGCCTGGCTGCGCGACCATCGGCTCGCCCTCCGGCGTCGGTCCGAGATCCAGGCGCAGAGCGTGGGAGACCTGGTCAGCCGCCTGTCCGAGGTGGCGCACACGGCCGTGCCCACGGACTGCGCCGACCTGGCCTCCGCCGCCGACGACGCTCTGCCCACCTGGGTCGAGACGGTCCGCGCCGACGCCGCGAGCCGGCGTACGACGACGGCGGCCGAGGCGGACGACGCGGAGGCCGCCCATGACATCGCCGCTGCCGCACTCGCCTCCGCCCGCGAGCTCGCGACCTCCAGGACGCGCGTGGTGACCGCCGCGGAGACGATCGAGCGCCTCGACCTCGAGAGCGAGCACCACGCCGCTCAGGCCGCGCGGCTCGAACGCGCCCGTCGTGCCGAGGGGGTGCGCCCGCTGGCTCGTCTGGTCGACCAGCGCGCGCAGGCGTGTGCGGAGGCACAGCGCCGGGCTGAGGCGTCCCGCGAGCAGGCGCGGCGCGCCGAGATCGACGTCGACGAGCTTCCCGCGGCGCTCGACCGCCTGGCCGACGACCTGGCCGCCGTGACCACCCTGCTCCCCGCCGAGCAGCTCCTCGACGACCTGCGTCGGCAGCAGGCCGCGATCCACGCGGAGCTCGATCAGCTGGCGACTGAGGACGAGCTCGCGAGCGCCGAGGCCACGTCGCTGGCCGCGCTGCACGCCGAGCTGGCCGAGGTGGCCCAGAAGGCGGACGAGGCCGCGGCCGCGCTGCCCGGCGCGGAGGCCGAGCTCGAGCGACTGGGCGCCATCGCCGGAGCCCATGACGACGCCGGCCGGCTGACCGTCGAGCACGAGACGGCATCGGCCGAGCATGCCGCCGCCCGTGCCGCCGTGGTCGACCTGCGTGAGGTGCTGCTCGACCTCCGCGAACGCCGGATCGCGGGGATGGCCGCCGAGCTCGCCGGTGGGTTGGTCGTCGGTGGCGACTGCCCGGTCTGCGGTTCCCACGACCACCCGCATCCGGCCGTCCGCTCGGCCGCACATCCCGACGCCGACTCCGAGCGCGAGGCTCAGCGAGCGGTCGACGACGCACAGGCCGTCGAGCTGGCCCAGCAGCTCCGGGTGCGCGACGTCGCGACCGCACTCGCGGCGGCTCGCACGACGGCGGGGATGGCGACCGCCGAGGTCGTCCGCACTCAGCTCGCCGAGGCCCGGCGCACCCTCGACCAGCTGCGTGGTCGCGAGTCCGCGGGCATCGCCGTGCGGCCCCGCATCGCCGAGGCGTCCGGCCGCGCCTCCGAGCTGGCGGCGGCGGCCTCCGCACGTCAGGTCAGGACCGCCGAGCTCGACACCACCCGCGAGCACCTCCGCGCCCGGGTGTCGGAGCTCGAGGAGCAGGTCGGGTCGGCGCGGGGCGAGCATCCCGCGCTGCGTGCGGCGGTCGCGTCGCTCACCGCCCGCCGCGAGCTGATGCGCCTCGTCGGAGGAGACGCCACCGCGCTCGAGGCCGCGTCGGAGTCCCTCGGCGACGCCACCACGGCCCTGGGGCGGGCCGTCCAGGAGGCCGGGTTCGACACTCCCGACGAGGCCCGCGCGGCCGTCCTCTCCCCCGGTGAGACTGCCGAGCTCGAGCGCTCCCTGCACGACCACCGCACCGCCCTCGCGGCCGCCCGGGAGGTGCTCGACGAGCCCGACTCCCTGGACCTGCTCACGACGCCCGACCCCGACGTCCCCGCCGCCGAGGCCCTGGCACGCGAGGCCGCCGAGACCGTGGAGCGGAGCCGCGCCGCACGACAGGTCGCCGCCCGTGCCCACGAGCGCGTGCGCCTCCTCGCCGACGAGCTGGACTCCGCGCTGGCATCGTGGTCGCCGGTGCGCGAGGAGCTCGCCCTGGCGAGCTCCGTGTCCGCCTTCGCCGAGGGCAAGGCACCGGACAACGCCTGGCAGATGCGGCTCTCGGCGTACGTTCTGGCCTTCCGCCTCTCCCAGGTCGTCGCCGCCGCCAACGCACGGCTTGCCGGGATGAGCGACCAGCGCTACTCCCTCGAGCACGTCGGACGCCGCGGCGCCGGCGAGACGCGGGGCGGCCTGAGCCTCGTCGTGCGCGACGACTGGTCCGGCGAGTCCCGCGATCCGGCGACCCTCTCGGGTGGTGAGACGTTCGTGGTGTCCCTGGCCCTCGCGCTCGGCCTCGCCGACGTCGTCGCCCACGAGGCCGGGGGCGCCGACCTCCAGACGCTGTTCGTCGACGAGGGGTTCGGATCCCTCGACGCCGAGACCCTCGACGACGTGCTCGACATCCTCGACTCGCTGCGCGAGAACGGCCGCGCGGTCGGCGTCGTCAGCCACGTCGCCGAGATGCGCGACCGCATCCCGACCCAGCTCGTCGTCACCAAGGCCCGCACCGGGTCCACGCTCGGAGTGGTCGGCCGGGGAGGCTAGGTTTTCGGGCATGCCTGGTCTCGATCTCGGATTCACCGCACTCCCCTACCGTGCACTCGGCGACGCCGCCCTGCAGCGCGCCCAGGAGCTCGGTGCCAGCCATGCCGACTTCCGCTTCGAGCGGGTGCGGTGGCAGGACATCCGGGTCCGCGACGGTTCCCTGCAGGGAGCCGCGGACGACGTCGACCTGGGCTTCGCGGTGCGGGTGATCCACGGCGGGGCGTGGGGCTTCGCCTCGGGGGTCCACCTCACCCTGGACGAGGCGAGGCGGGTGGCCGAGGCCGCCGTCGAGGTGGCCAAGGTGTCGTCCGCGCTGACCACCGTGCCCGTCGAGATCGCTCCCGAGCCGGTGCACGACGACGTCACCTGGGTCTCGTCGTACGTGCAGGACCCGTTCGAGGTCTCCGTCCACGACAAGAGCGACGTCCTGATCGGCTGGACCGAGCGGCTGCGAGCCCACGCGGCGGTCCAGCATGCGACGGCCGAGGTGCTCCAGGTCCACGAGAACAAGTACTACGCCGACCTGCTCGGCACCCGCACGACGCAGCAGCGCATCCGGCTGCTCCCGACGTTCACCGCGATGGGGAACGACGACGAGCGCGGCATCTTCGACGACATGGCGTCGATCGCACCGCCGGTCGCTCGCGGCTGGGAGTACGTCGTGGGGTCACCGGCCGACGGCGCGTGGGACTGGGACGCCGAGCTGGCCGAGGTCGGCGACCTGCTCGCGGAGAAGCTCGCCGCTCCCACGGTCGAGGCCGGCACCTACGACCTGGTCATCCATCCGTCGAACCTCTGGCTGACCATCCACGAGTCGATCGGCCACGCCACCGAGCTCGACCGCGCCCTCGGCTACGAGGCGAACTACGCCGGCACGTCCTTCGCGACCATCGACAAGCTCGGCACCCTGCAGTACGGCTCGAAGGTCATGCACGTGACCGGCGACCGCACCGTCGAGCACGGCCTGTCGACGATCGGGTACGACGACGAAGGCGTCGCCACCCAGAGCTGGGACATCGTCCGCGACGGCGTCCTCGTCGGCTACCAGCTCGACCGGCCGATGGCCCACCTGCATCCCGAGCTCAACGACGGCCGGTCCAACGGCTGCGCCTTCGCCGACTCCCCCGGGCACATCCCCATCCAGCGGATGGCCAACGTGTCGCTGCAGCCCGGGTCCGAGGAGGTCTCGACCGACGACCTGATCGGCCGGGTCGAGCGCGGGCTCTACGTCGTCGGCGACAAGTCCTGGTCGATCGACATGCAGCGCTTCAACTTCCAGTTCACCGGTCAGCGCTTCTACGCGATCCGCGACGGAAAGCTGGCCGGGCAGGTCCGCGACGCGGCGTACCAGGCGACGACGACCGAGTTCTGGGGCTCCATGGAAGCGGTCGGCGGGCCCGACACCTGGGTGCTCGGCGGCGCGATGAACTGCGGCAAGGCCCAGCCGGGCCAGGTCGCGTCGGTCAGCCACGGCGCCCCGACCGCGTTGTTCCGCGACGTCCGGATCCTCAACACCGACGAGGAGGGTGCTCACTGATGACCACCACGACCACCGCGACCGCCCAGGAGCTCGTCGACCGGGCCCTCGCGTCCACCACCGCCGACGACTGCATCGTCATCGCCCGTCACCACACCCGGGCCAACCTGCGCTGGGCCAACAACACCCTGACCACGAACGGCTCGATGCGGGGCGTCGACGTCACCGTGATCTCGTTCGTCCGCCAAGCGGGTGGCCCGGCCGCGGCCTCGGTGTCCGGGAGTGTCAGCACCTTCGAGCAGGTCGCGGACCTCGTGTCCGGGGCCGACGCCGCTGCCCGAGCCGCCGACCCCGCGACCGACGCCCAGCAGCTCGTGCCCGGTGAGGCGTCCGCCGACTGGGACGAGGCGCCCGTCGAGACCGACATCCACGTCTTCGACACCTTCGCACCGGCGCTCGGCGAGGCGTTCGGGCGTGCCCGCGCCGGAGGACGCGTGCTGTACGGGTTCGTCGACCACGGCATCACCACGACGTACCTCGCCTCCAGCACCGGCCTGCGCCGGCGTCACGTCCAGCCCACGGGTCACTACGGCTGCACCGGCAAGACCGGAGACCTGACGAACAGCGCCTGGGTCGGTGGCGCGACGCGCGACTTCGTCGGGGTCGACGCCCTGGCGGTCGAGGCGGAGCTCGAGCGGCGGCTCGGCTGGGGTGCGCGGCGGGTCGACCTGCCCGCCGGTCCGTACGACACGATCCTGCCTCCGACCGCCGTCGCCGACCTGATGATCGACGCCTACTGGTACGCCGGAGCGCGCGACGCGCACGACGGTCACTCCGTGTACAGCCGACGCGGCGGCGGCACCCGGATCGGCGACCCGCTGGTGCGCAGCGGCGTGACGCTCGCCTCCGACCCGACGTATCCCGGGCTGGAGTGCTCCCCTCACGTCGTGGCCTCGTCGTCGGGTGACGACCAGTCGGTGTTCGACAACGGGCTCCCGCTCGCCCGGACCGACTGGATCTCCGGCGGCACGCTCACCGCACTGCGTCAGACCCGCGAGACCGCGGCGCTGACCGGCCAGCCGGTGACTCCCGAGATCGACAACCTGGTGCTGGAGGTCGACGACGGCACCGGCGGTGCCGACGACCTCGTGGCGGGCACCGAGCGCGGACTGCTCCTGACCTGTCTGTGGTACATCCGCGCCGTCGACCCCCAGACCCTGCTGCTCACCGGGCTCACCCGCGACGGCGTCTACCTGGTCGAGAACGGCGAGATCACCGGGGCGGTGAACAACTTCCGCTTCAACGAGAGTCCGGTCGACCTCCTCCGACGCTTCACCCACGCCTCCGCGACGGTGCCGGCGTTCAGCCGTGAGTGGGGCGACGACTACTTCTCGCGTACGGCGATGCCGGCCCTCCGTGTGCCGGACTTCAACATGTCGAGCGTCTCCCAGGCCCTGTGAGCTCAGCGACGCACGATCCGGAAGCGCGGTGACTTCCCGATCGCGTGGTAGCCGTCGTCGGTGAGCAGGCGGGCGATGTAGCGCCCGGGAGCCAGGGACCGCACGGAGCCGTAACCCAGGTAGTCGTCCCGGCCGAAGGTCAGCGACCCCTCGACGGCCGTCCGGGTGTATCGGTAGATCGTGTAGCCACCCGGACCGTCACACCGGACGTGGCAGCGGAACAGGCTGACCCAGTCGAGGTTGTTGCCGGGTGCCCGCGTCCAGCTGACCCGGATCGGGGTGCCGGCGCGGTACGTGTGCCGGTTCGTCGACAGGTGGGAACGGCTGCCCTTCGGGTAGAGCCAGACGGGTGCGGAGGTCTCGGTGCGGTGTCGCTTGGAGTTGTAGAGGACCAGGTCGTACCTCCCCGGCCGGAGCCGGGCCGTGCGGAGCCTGACCAGGCCGTCCTGGTGACCTCCGGTCGACACGGCGTGCTGCGGACGACCGCGTTCGGCATGGCGCCGGAGTCCGATGACCTCGTGGGCGCCACCCTTGGCATGGAACCGGACGGCCAGCTTCCCGGAGCCGATGACCACGCGCCGGTGCTTGGGCGAGACGATCAGCGGGGCGGGAGCGGGCGTGAGGTCGAAGGTGGAGACGACGCCACGGTGGTCGGTCGGGTACGGCTTGGGGAAGGCCAGGTCGACCTGGGGGTTGCCCTTCTCCCCCACCAGCCGGCTGGTCAGCGTGGTCGCGGGTCCGGCGTGGAGCACCCAGTCGATCCGGTCGAAGAAGTCGTGCTGCTGCGTCTCGGGGCCACCGGGCGACCAGGTGAAGCCCGGGTCGGCCACCGGGTCGGGGTGGACGTCACGGTAGGAGTCGCCGAAGCCCGCGTCCGCGAGTGCCTTGCTGGCCGGCCACCGGACGGCGTACCGCACCGGCTTGCGAGCCTTCACCACGGCCTTCGTCCAGTCGAGGTACGACGGGCTGTTGAAGTCGCCGGTCAGGAAGACGGGAACGCCACGGTCGGCCAACCGCGGCAGCCGGTGCAGCAGCGGCGGGAGCGCTCGCACGCGCAGCTTGCGCTCCAGCTTCAGCACCCGATGGCGCGACCATCCCAGCCTGCACCTTGTACGGCCCGTACGGCGACGACGGCAGATGGGTGTTCGCCACGGCGATCACCCGGCCGGGCACCGGCTCGACGTAGGTGAAGAGGCCGTGGCTGTGCGGCGGGTCGAGGATCGGGAACCGCGAGATGACGTGGGCCTGTGGGCTGGCGTGCCAGCCGAGCAGGCGCGCCAGCTTGCGCGTGTTGTCCTCGGCCTCCTGGACGCCGACCACGTCCGCGCCGCTCACGTCGATGATGTGCGCCAGCCGGTGCAGCGCCTTCGGACAGCCGTTGGCGACGGGACAGAAGTCGCCGGTCCGCAGGTCGTAGTCGTCTCCCCCGTAGAAGATGTTCTGCGTCATCACCGACACCTGGATCGTCGGCGCCAGGCTGGGCGCAGCGGGGCTGGATGCCCCGTCGGCCGGCGGTTGCGCCAGCAGCACGCCCGTCGCCAGCGAGAGGGACACCAGACCCGAGCCGACGAATCGCCACATGCTCATGCACGGAGTATGGCGCGTCGGACTGAATGACGGAACAGTCAGACCATCCGTGAGGCGACTGGACGTCAGACACACAAGGTCAGTCGGTCGGCAGACCTCCTGGGATCGGCGCGTCGGGGTCGTACGGCGTGCGTGTGAGCACGAACGTCGCGCACACCAGGTGGCTCAGCGAGCCGTCCTCGCGGCGTACGACGTGCAGGGTCTCGCCGGCGAGGTAGCCGGTCGTGCCCACGATCGCCTCGTCGCGGACCGCGAACCGGCACCAGGCATCCTGCTGGCTGCCCAGCACCAGCTCGCCACCCTCGAGGCGCAGGACGAGCGGTGTGTTGCCCCAGTGCCAGGGTCCGAGCGCGTCCGCCAGCTCGGCCGGCACGACCTTCGTCGGCTCCCAGGGACGCGCCACCGTCGGCTCCCGGTCCTCCAGCTCCTCCAGCAGCGCCCGGGCGAACGCGCCCGGGGCGAGCCCGTTCGTGGCGTTGCACAGGGCCACGGCCGCCGTACGGCGTCCGCGGTCGACGAGGCATGCGGCGAGGAAACCGGGCATCGACCCGGTGTGGCCGACCAGGCTGCCGGACCCACCGCGGCCGAGCTGGAACCCGAGCCCGTACGCCGACTCGAGGGCGTCGTGGTGGTCGCCGGACTGCGGATGCGACGCGAGCTCGAGCCACTCCAGGTCGAGCACCTCGTCGTCACCCGCACCGAGGAAGCCGGCGTAGCGCGCGAGGTCGCCGATCGTCGACCACATCTGGCCCGCCGGCGCCATCGCCCGGGTGTCGGTCGCGGGCTCGTGCGTCAGCGTGCCGGCATACGGGTCGACGCTGTAGCCCGGGGCGGCCGGCTCCTCCGGGAGGTACGACGTGCGGCGCATGCCGAGCGGCTCGAGGATCCGCGTCTGCACGGCCTCCCACCACGTGGTGCCGTGCACGCGGGCCGCGACCTCGCCGAGCAGCGCGAAGCCGAGGTTGGAGTAGTGGAACTGCTGACCGTCCGGGAAGACCGCGCCCTCGGGGTTGGCGGCCACGAGCGTGTCCCAGTCGACGCCGTCCGACCGCTCCCACCACGAGCCGTTCGGCTCGGCCTGCATCCCGGACGCATGGGACAGGAGTGCTCGAAGCGACCGGTCGGCGTAGCCGACGCTGCCGACGACATCGGAGGCGGGCTGGGCCAGGTCGAGTCTTCCGTCGCGCACGAGCTGGAGGACGAGCACGGCGGTGAAGGTCTTGGTGATCGAGCCGATGCGGTACTGCCGGTCCGTGAGGTCGGCGACGCCCTCGAGGTCGCCGTACCCGCCCGACCAGGCGAGCTCGCCGTCGCGCACGACGCCGGCGACCAACGACGGAAGGCGGCCGGCGACCTGCCGCTCGGCCAGCAGGGCGAGCAGTCGACGCCCGGTGGTGTCCGCCACCGCGATCGACGGGACGGTCACTGGATCGGGTCGAGCTCGGCGAACGCCTCCGGCGACGGGCACGAGCAGACCAGGTTGCGGTCGCCGTACGCCTGGTCGATGCGCGCCACCGGCGGCCAGTACTTGTCGGGGTCGGGTCCGGTCGGGAACGCCGCGACCTCGCGCGGGTAGGCGCGGTCCCAGTCGCCCACGATCGCGCGCGACGTGTGCGGAGCACCGCGCAGCGGGGACTTCTCCACGCTCCACTCCCCTCGCTCGACCTGGTCGATCTCGGCGCGGATCGCGAGCATCGCTTCGCAGAAGCGGTCGATCTCCGCGAGGTCCTCCGACTCGGTGGGCTCGACCATCAGGGTCCCGGCGACCGGGAACGACATCGTCGGCGCGTGGAAGCCGTAGTCGACGAGGCGCTTGGCGACGTCGTCCACGGTCACGCCCGAGGTCTTCGTCAGGCCGCGGAGGTCGAGGATGCACTCGTGCGCGACGAGCCCGCCCTGGCCCTTGTAGAGGACCGGGTAGGCCTCGTCGAGCCGGGAGGCGATGTAGTTCGCCGACAGCACGGCCGTGGCCGTCGCACGGCTCAGCCCCTCGGCGCCCATCATCGCGATGTAGGCCCAGGAGATCGGCAGGATGCCGGCCGAGCCGTACGGCGCCGCGCTGATCGCTCCGACGCCCTTGCGCTTGTCGGACTCCGGGTGACCGGCATGGCTCGGGAGGTACGGCGCGAGGTGCTCGCGCACCGCGACCGGTCCGACGCCCGGTCCGCCGCCCCCGTGGGGGATGCAGAAGGTCTTGTGCAGGTTCAGGTGGGAGACGTCGCCGCCGAACTCGCCCGGCCGCGCGTAGCCCAGCAGGGCGTTCAGGTTGGCGCCGTCGACGTACACCTGGCCCCCTGCCGCGTGCACGATCGTGCAGAGGTCGGTGATGGTGCTCTCGTACGCGCCGTGGGTCGACGGGTAGGTGACCATGATCGCCGCCAGGGAGTCGCCGTGCTCCTCGCACAGCCGGCGCAGGTCGTCGAGGTCGACGGCGCCGTCGTCGGCCGCCTTCACCACGACGACGCGCATCCCCGCCATCACCGCCGACGCTGCGTTGGTGCCGTGCGCGGACGACGGGATCAGGCAGACGTCGCGCGCGCCGTCGCCGTTCGCGCGGTGGTAGCCGCGGATGGCCAGCAACCCGGCGAGCTCACCCTGCGAGCCGGCGTTCGGCTGGATGGAGACGCGGTCGTAGCCGGTCGCCTCGGCGAGCCACGACTCGAGCTGGTCGATCAGCTCGCGGTAGCCCTCGGCGTCCGCGGCCGGTGCGAACGGGTGCAGCTCCGCGAAGCCGGGCATCGAGACCGGCTCCATCTCGGTGGTCGCGTTGAGCTTCATCGTGCACGAGCCGAGCGGGATCATCCCGCGGTCGAGGGCGTAGTCGCGCGCGGACAGGGTGCGCAGGTAGCGCAGCATCTGCGTCTCGCTGCGATGGGTCGAGAACACCTCGTGGGTGAGGTACGGCGTCGCCCGCTCGAGACTCTCGGGGACGGAGGAGCCGTCCATCCAGCCACCGATCTCTCGCTCGCCCGCGATCGCCTTCGCCGCTGCGGCGACGGTCTTGTCCGTGGCCGTCTCCCCCACGCTGATGCCCACGTGGTCGTCGTCCACGAGTCGCAGGTGCAGGCCGGCCTCGCGCGCACGCGCGACTGCTGCGCTCGCCCCTCCAGGCACGCGGGCCAGGACCGTGTCGAAGAACTCGGCGTGCACGACCTCGACCTCGGCGGATCGCAGCATCGCGGCCAGACGATGGGCGCGCCGGTGGATCTGGATCGCGATCCCGTGGAGACCCTCGGGCCCGTGGTACACGGCGTACATCGACGCCACCACCGCCAGGAGGACCTGGGCGGTGCAGATGTTGGACGTCGCCTTGTCGCGTCGGATGTGCTGCTCGCGTGTCTGCAGCGCGAGGCGGTACGCCGGGCGGCCTTCGGCGTCGACCGAGACGCCGACGAGTCGTCCGGGCAGGTGCCGCTCCAGGCCGGCGGCGACGGACATGAAGCCGGCGTGCGGGCCGCCGTAGAACATCGGGACGCCGAACCGCTGTGACGACCCCACGACGACATCGGCGCCGAGCCGGCCGGGCGACTCGAGCAGGGTCAGCGCGAGCAGGTCGGCGGCGACCACGGCGAGCGCGTCGCGCTCGTGCGCCGCCTCGATGATCGGCCGCGGGTCGAGGATGCGGCCGGACGCGCCGGGGTACTGCACGAGCACGCCGGACAGGTCTCCGTCCGGAAGGCCGTCGGCCAGGTCCGCCACGACGACGTCGATGCCCATCGCCTCGGCCCGGGTGCGGACGACCTCGATCGTCTGCGGCAGCGCGTCGGCGTCGACCACGAACGGACCGGAGGCGCGTGCGCCTCGCGCGGCGTACCAGGGTCATCGCCTCGGCCGCGGCCGTCCCCTCGTCGAGCAGGCTCGCGTTGGCGGTCGGCAGGCCGGTCAGGTCGCCGATGACCGTCTGGAAGTTGAGCAGCGCCTCGAGTCGGCCCTGCGAGATCTCGGGCTGGTACGGCGTGTACGCGGTGTACCAGCTGGGGTCCTCCAGCACGTTGCGGCGGATCACTCCGGGGGTGATCGTCGCGTGGTAGCCGACGCCGATCATCGACTCGACCGGATGGTTCAGGTCGGCCAGCCGGCGGAGCTCGCGGGCCGCGTCGTACTCCGAGAGGGGCTCGGGCAGGTCGAGGGTGCGCGAGGCGATGCCTGCCGGGACGGCGGCGCCCATCAGGTCGTCGAGCGAGTCGAACCCGACGCGCTCGAGCATCCGGGCGACGTCGTCCGGGCGGGGTCCGACATGGCGGTCGGCGAAGACGGGCTGCTGGCTCACGGGTGGCTCCTCGACTGGATCGTCAGATTCGCCTCCCCCTCTGTCGTCCCGGCGCGTGGGTGGTGCCGGTGCTTCAGAGTTGCCTGACCCGCACGGTCCTGGCGCCTGAGAGGTTCCGGGGAGGGGTTGCCCCTTCGGCGCTCCGGTCCCGGCGGCCCCACGATCAGCAGGCCCCCGAGCGAAGACTCTCCCGCGCGGGATTGTCAGCGCGCCCACTCTAGCCCGCCCGCATAGCCGACTCCCCCGAGGTCAACGCAAAGCCGGCCCGGGGTGACCCCGGACCGGCCCTGGAGCGTGTGGAGCGGGACTCAGCCCAGTCGGCGTGCGCGACGAGCGGCGAGCTCGTCGTTGGTGTGAGGAGCGTCCTCGTCCTCGGCGGTGCGCTCGCTCGGGAGCTCGGAGAGCGTGCCCTCGATCTCCCGCCAGACGCCACCGATGGCGATCCCGAAGACGCCCTGCCCGCCCTGGAGCAGGTCGATGACCTCGTCGTCGGTGGTGCACTCGTAGACCGAGGCGCCGTCGCTCATCAGGGTCACCCGGGTCAGGTCGTCGGTGCCGCGCTCGCGGAGGTGCTGCACGGCGGTCCGGATCTGCTGCAGCGAGATGCCGGCGTCCAGGAGCCGCTTGATCACCTTGAGCAGGAGGATGTCGCGGAAGGAGTAGAGCCGCTGCGACCCGGAGCCGGTCGCACTGCGCACGGACGGCTCCACGAGGCCGGTGCGTGCCCAGTAGTCGAGCTGGCGGTAGGTGATGCCCGCGGCGTTGCACGCGGTCGGGCCGCGGTAGCCGGTGTCGCTCGGCAGCGGTGAGACGTCATCGGCGAAGAGCAGACCCTGCTCCTCCGCCGCCTCGGCCGCGAGTACCGCGTCGGTCTCGTCGGCCGGGCTGTGCGTCCCGCGCTGCTCGGTGTCGGACACTGTGAACCTCCGTGGTGGAAACCTCGCGTGCAGTGACTCCCGGGGAACCGTACGGCGCGAGCCACATCGGTGGAGTTACAACGAGGACAGTTCAAGGTAAGCCCGCACCCCACCCTCGTCAAAGAGCGGTCCGGCGTGTCGCAACCCTCAACCTCAGGTGGAGAGTGATGGCCTCCGCCGGCCAGGGGTGGCTCAGTGGCTCTCGAAATCCTCCGGCGTGACCTGGTCGAGGAACTCCCGGAAGCGCTCCACCTCGTCCTCCTGCTCGGCCGGCGCGTCGAGCCCCGCCTCGGCCAGCACCTCGTCGGCGCACAGGATGCGACTCCCGGTGCGCAGGGCCAGCGCGATGGAGTCCGACGGCCGGGCGCTGACCTCGATGCCGGAGGCGAGCACGAGCGTCGCGAAGAACATGCCGTCCTTCACTTCGGTGATCCGGACCTCACTGAGCTCGTTGCCGGTCGACTCCAGGACGTCCTTGAGCAGGTCGTGGGTCAGCGGCCGAGGGGGTACGACGCCCTGCTGCGCGAACGCGATCGCGGTCGCCTCGACCGCCCCGATCCAGATCGGCAGGTACCGCTGCCCCTCGACCTCGCGCAACAGCACGATGGGACTGTTCGACGGCATCTCGACCCGGACACCCAGGACGTCGACCTCGCGCATGCCTCCACAGTACCCCCGGGCCACGAGCCCACTCCGGGGCCGTTCCAGGGGATCACCGAGGCGGGGAGCACCTGCTCAGCGACTGCGCAGACCGGCCTTGACCAGGGTGGCGTGGAGGCGTACCGACAGGGCGGCGATCTCGCTCACCGTCTCCTCGGCACGGCCGCGGGCACCGGCGTCCCTGCCTCGCTTCTGCGGGGCGACGACCTGCTCGACCAGACCGACCTCGCGGTCGGCGGCCGTCTTGAACGCCCGCAGGTGCCGCGGCTCGAGGCCGAACTCGGACAGCTCGCGCGCGGTCGTGGCGATCACCAGAGCATCGGTGTCGTAGTGGCCGGTGCCCGTGCGCGGCGAGATCAGGCCGAACTGCTCCAGCTGGGTGAGCAGGTCGTCGGAGACCTCGGCGATCTTCAGCAGCTCCTTGCGCGACAGCCGCAGGTGGTCGCGCCGGGTGAAGGAGTCGGCGGACGGCATCCCGTCTGCGGCCAGGGCCACGGTCGGCACGGTCGGCACCACCGGCTCGAGGGGCGGCGGCTCCATCCCCCGGTCGATGGCGTCGAGATGCTCGCCGATCACGCGCAGCGGCAGGTAGTGGTCGCGCTGCATCCGCAGGATGTAGCGCAAGCGGTCGATGTCCTCGACCGAGAACTTCCGGTAGCCCGACGGCGTGCGCTCGGGCTTGATCAGACCCTTGTCCTCGAGGAAGCGGATCTTGGGGATCGTGATGCCGGGAAAGTCCGGGCGCAGGACGTCGAGGACCTCCCCGATGTTGTGCCGCACCCGTCCCGATGCGGCCGCGCTGCTCTCCACGCGCCCGTCACACCTGCGGCGGGGCCGCGGTGACGGAGGCGGGCTCGTGACCCTGGAAGAAGACCAGACGGTACTTGCCGATCTGCACCTCGTCGGTGTCCTTGAGCACGACCGTGTCGATCCGGTCGCGGTTGACGTAGGTGCCGTTGAGACTCCCGGCATCGGCGACGGTGAACGCGTTGCCCTCGCGGGTGAACGTCGCGTGGCGACGCGAGACGGTCACGTCGTCCAGGAAGATCTCGCTGTCGGCGTGCCGGCCGGCCGTCGTGACCTCCTTGTCCAGCAGGAACCGGCTACCGGCACCCGGACCGCGCTGGACGACGAGGAGCGCGGACCCGACGGGGAGCGCGTCGACCGCGGCGGCATCCACCGGGTTCAGCTGTCGGTCCGAGGAGATCTCGGAGCGCTCGGCGGCACCTGCGATGTTGATGGTCGCGGTCGAGTCGCCGGCCACCGCCGGAGGCACCGGCTCGGTCGCCAGGCGCGTACCGCAGTGCGAGCAGAAACGCGCCTCATCGGGGTTCGCCTTGCCGCAGTTGGTGCAGTACGGCATCGGTGATCGTCTCCTGTCCAACCCTCAGTGAGGGGCTGAGGTTGATGGTTGCTGCGAATCTATCAGGCAGCTCGCAGCCCTCGGACGGGTTCGCGCGAGCACGTCGCGCGCGGAAACGGTGTCCCGAAAAGCACCAGGGGAATCGTGTCCCCGGCCGTCACTCCCCCAGGGTCGCCTGGTACGCCGAGGCCTCCATGAGACCGTCGACGGCGCCGGCGTCCGCGGGCACCACCTCGTAGAGCCAGCCGCCGCCGTACGGGTCGCTGTTGACCAGCTCCGGGGTGGCGTCGAGGCTCTCGTTGACCGCGACCACCTCTCCGTCGACCGGTGCGTAGACGTCGCTGACGGACTTCGTGGACTCGAGCTCACCGCAGGCGGCGCCGGCACTCACGCTGTCGCCGACGGCGGGCAGCGAGACGTACACGATGTCGCCGAGCTGGTCCTGGGCGTAGTGGGTGATGCCGATGCGGACCGATCCGTCGGCCTCGCCGGGACTGCGCACCCACTCGTGCTCCGAGGTGTACTTCAGGTCGTCGGGATACACGGCTCTCCTTCGTCGACACGGCCTGTCGGCAGGCTACTCGTGGTCATTGGGGTTGGGCGTACTGCGGGGTCGTGGGCTGACGTATGGCGGTGATGTCGAGGGAGTCGAGCTCTTCCAGCTCGACCTTCGCGTCGGCGTCGCTCTTGTACTGCGCGATCGGGCCGTCGACCAGCTCGAGCGCACCCCGGAGCGTGTGCGGGTCGCCGATCGCGTCGAAGACGTACGGCGACGTCACCAGCGTCCCGTCGATGCGCAGACCCCCGGGTGCCGGCTCGATCGCGCTCTGGGCGACCAGCCGCACCTTGCCGTTGACCTGCATCGCCTCCGCACCGGCCGAGCGGAGCTCCTCGACGGTGTCGAGAACCGTGTTCACGTCGACCGGCCGCGGGCCCTCGGTCACCGTCATGCGGATGCCGGGACCGGTCACCGGAACCCACCCGGCCATGATGCTGAGCTCCTCCGCCTGCTTCTGTGCGGCCGCGATGGCCGCACTCTGAGCCAGCCGGTTCTGCTCGAGCCGCTGCCGCGAGCCCTCGAGCTGGTTGATCTGTTTCTGCGCCCGCTCGGACGTGGCCGACAGGCCCGAGAGGACGTCGACCAGCTCCTGCTCCTGGTACCCGGCGTACGTGTTGCCGGTGGTGTTCGTCCGGACCTGGGTGATGGCGGCGAACCCCAGGACAGCGAGCAGCACGCCGACGATCAGCTGGCCGCGCGACGGCCGGAGGAGAGCCTGGCGCAGGCGCTGCCGGCCGACCTCGTCCGCGGCCACCGGCGCGCCGAACGGCGACGGCTCTCCGGAGTCGCTCTCGGTCGGTGTCTCCGGAGCCGGGGCAGCCTCCGGCTCGTCGGTCTCGTCAGGCATGGAAGACGTACCGCCTGATCTGGGCGACGTTGGAGAAGATCCGGATGCCGAGGACGACGATCACCCCGGTCGAGAGCTGTCCACCGACGCCGAGCTTGTCGCCGAGGTAGACGATGGCGGCCGCGATCACGACGTTGGAGAAGAAGGAGACGACGAACACCTTGTCGTCGAAGATCCCCTCCAGGTAGGCGCGCAGGGCGCCGAACACGGCGTCGAGCGCGGCGACGACGGCGATCGGGAGGTAGGGGTCGAGTCCCGCCGGGACGTCCGGCGTGAAGATCAGGCCGAGGATGACGCCCACGAGAAGTCCCAGTGCCGCGATCATGACCCGCTGTCCCCTGTCTGCGTGCGTGTGTGGCCGTCGTCCCCCGTGTCGGGCTGCGCCGAGAGCAGGCGTGGCGGCGGGGCCGCCGGCAGCGACATCGTGCCACCGTTGCGGACGTCGAAGCGGAACCCGAGGCTGTCCTTGAGGGCGTACCACTTCTCACCGATCGAGCTCGAGAGCAGGTCGGCCGGCATGGTGTCGGGATCGCCGACGACCTTGAAGACGTACGGCGGGCTGATCGGCTGCGCGTTCACCAGGACGCCGATGCCGACGTTGCGGAACGCGCTCAGCACCGTGAGGCGCTGGCCGTTGACGCTGATCGCCTCGGCCCCGGCGGCCCAGAGGGCATCGGTGAGCAACGTGAGGTCGGAGTCGCGGACGAGCAGGTTGTCCGCGCTGTCGGGGGCGCTGCTCACCGTCACCTGGACACCAGGGCCCTTGACCGCGCCGAAACCGGTGCCCACCCCGAGCCGTTGGATGCGGGCCTGAGCCGCCTTCTCGTCGGTGGTCATCTGGCTGCTCTTGGACTGCAGCGCGAGCACCCTGGCCCCCTCGCTGTCGAGCTCCTTCTGGAGCTGGCCGAGGCCATCGCGACGCAGGTTGATCTGCTCGACGAGGGAGTCGCGACTCGCGTTGGAGGCCGAGGCGTTGCGGCTCGTCTGGACCGCGGCCACCGTGACCAGCAGCCCGAAGACCAGCAGCACCAGTCCCGCCGTACGCCGCGGGACCGCGTGGTCGGGCGGTGCGGCGCCCGCCGCGCGCCGCCGCGCTGCGGCGTGCTCGTAGTCGGCGTCGAGCGACCGTTGGGTGATCAGCTCGAGCAGCGGCTCCGTGACGTGCTCGGGGAGGTCGGGTGACGGGCGACGAGGGCTCGGCCCCGGACGTGTGGGTGCCTCAGCCATGGGCGACAGCCCGTCGCTCGGTGGTCTTCACCAGCTTGTAGACCTGGTAGGCGTAGAGGATCCCGGCCCACCAGTAGAGACCGATCCCCCACCCGGCGAACGCCCAGCCGAACACCTTCGCCAGCGTCGCCGTGGCGCCCGTGCCGTCGCCGAGCAGCAGCAGGGGGAAGGCGTAGAGGAGGTTGAAGGTCGCCGCCTTGCCCAGGAAGTGGACCGGCAGGGCGCTGTAGCCGCGGGTCCGCAGGATGGGCACCAGGCCCCAGAGCAGCACGTCGCGCAGCGGCAGGATGACCGCGAACCACCAGGGGACGATGTCGCGCAGGGCGAGACCGATGACGACGGCGAGGATGTAGAGCCGGTCGGCCACCGGGTCGAGCACCTCGCCGAGCCGCGAGGTCTGGTTGAGCCGGCGGGCGAGGTAGCCGTCGAGGTAGTCGGTGACGCCCGACGCGGCGAGCAGGGCCAGCGCCCAGCCGTCGGCCTCCGGGCCGAGGACGAGCCAGAGGAACAGCGGGACACCGAGCAGGCGCAGGAAGCTCAGTGCGTTGGGGACGGTCCACACGCGCGCCTCGTCGCGTGCCGCGTCGTCCGCCACTGCTGCCTGCACCTTCCCCGCCCAGGTCCAGCCTCACCCGACGGTGAGACCGCCGTGTGAGCGCTTCCTCGATCGCCGGGCACACCTTATCCGGCCGGACCTACCGACCGGTGACCCCTCGTCGCGCATCCACCGGCCGCGCGTAGGTCACTCGAAGCGTCACTCGGCAGGTCGCTCGTCGGTGCTCTGCTCCGTCGCTCCGGGATACGAGGGCGCCTCGAGGTGAGCGCTGTCGCGGATCTCCCCGACCAGCTCCTCGATCACGTCCTCCAGGGTGGCCACGCCGACGGTGTTGCCCTCGCTGTCGACCACCCGGGCCATGTGCGCCCCGCGGCGTTGCAGCTTCTCGAGGGTGTCGTGGAGCAGGTCGTCGTGGTGCACCGGCGCGAACGGCCTGATCCACTTGTCCTCGACCGGGCGGTTGCGCCGGACCTCGTCGGTCTCGAGGACGTCCTTGATGTGGAGGTAGCCGATCAGTCCACCGTCGTCGCCGATCACCGGGAACCGGCTGAAGCCGGTCGCGGCGCACAGCGCCTCGACATCCGCGCCGCTCGAGCCGCGACGTACGGTCTGGAGGGTCTCGGGCCGCATCAGCACCGTCTGGACGGTCTTCTCGGTGAACCCGAGGGCACCGGACAACCGGTCGTACTCCCCGTCCTCGAGCAGCCCCTCTCCGCGGGACTCCTCCACCAGCGCGGCGACCTCCTCGCGGGTGTACGTCGAGCTCACCTCGTCCATGAGCCGCACGCCGACGAGCCGCAGCACCGCCGACGCCATCGCGTTGACGACGCGGATCACCGGGCGGGTCACCGAGACGATCGCCCAGATCGGAGTGCCCAGCACCAGCGCGGCTCGGTCGGGTCCGGCCAGCGCGATGTTCTTCGGGATCATCTCGCCCAGGACGACGTGGAGGTACACCACGACCGCCAGCCCGATCGTGATGGCGATCGGGTGTTGCAGCGACTCGGGCGCGTGCACGGCGTGCAGCACCGGCTCGAGCAGGCGCGCGGCCGTCGGCTCGGCGACCGCACCGAGGACCAGCGAGCAGACGGTGATGCCGAGCTGGTTCACCCCGATGACCAGCGACATGTTCTCCATCGCGTGCAGCGTCGTCCGGGCCAGGCGGGAGCCCTCCTCGGCGCGCGGCTCGATCTGGGTACGGCGTGCCGAGACGAGGGCGAACTCCGCGGCCACGAAGAAGGCGTTGCCGAGCAGCAGGAGCAGGGCCAGCAGGATCGAGGTGGTGGTCGTCATCGGGGACCACTCCCGGCGTCGCTGTCGTCCGCTCCCGCGAGGAGCCGGAGGGACAACCGGTCGATGCGCAGCCCGTCCATGTGCTCGACGGTGAGGACGGCCAGGCGCTGGCGTTCGGGCTGGTCGGGGTCGGAGCGATCGGGAACCGGGACCTCGGCGACGTCGCCCCGCACGGGCATCCGGCCGAGCACTTGGAGCACGAGACCCGCGATCGTGTCGTAGTCCTCGTGGTCGGGCAGCTCGATGTCGGTCAGGTCCTCGACCTCGTCCGGCCGCAGCAGTCCCGAGAGGGACCAGGAGCCGTCAGTGCGCCGCCGGCCGCGGGCACCCAGCCGGTCGTGCTCGTCGGCGATGTCACCGACGATCTCCTCGATGACGTCCTCGATGGTGACGATGCCGGCCTGGTCGCCGTACTCGTCGAGGACGACGGCGAGCTGCCCCTCCTGTCGCAGGAGGGCCAGCAGTGGGTCCAGCCGGAGTGAGTCCGGGACGACGATCGGCCGGGTCATCAGGTGCTTGACCTTGGTGGTCTGGCGCTCACCGGTCGGCAGGGCGACGGCGTGCTTGACGTGGACGGTGCCGATCACGACGTCGTCCTGGTCGAGCACCGGGAAGCGCGAGTGCCCGGTCTGGCGGGCGAGCTCGATCACCGCCCAGGCAC
This sequence comes from uncultured Actinomycetota bacterium, assembly GCA_963812055.1. GTDB lineage: Bacteria > Actinomycetota > Actinomycetes > Propionibacteriales > Nocardioidaceae > Nocardioides. Next base: position 44,148 of record CAWEUA010000024.1, on the reverse strand, counting down.
GGTCGTTGGCCTCGAGACTGATCGTGCGGACCCGCGGCGTCATGATCTCGCCGGCGGTGCGGGTGCCGAACTCGACCGATCGCTCCATCAGCTCCGCGGTGTCCGCGTCGAGCGTGCCTTCGTCGGCCGACCGTGAGATGAGCGAGGCCAGCTCGGTGGACGACCGCGCGGACCGCAGCTCCTCCTGGGGCTCCATCCCGAGGCGCCGGACGATCGCGTTGGCCGACCCGTTGAGGACACGGATGGGGCCACGCATCACGGCGGTGAAGAGGCGCTGGAAGCCCTGCGTGGCGCGCGCGGTCTCCATCGGCCGGGCGATGGCGAAGTTCTTCGGGACCAGCTCGGCGAAGATCATCGTCACCAGGGAGCTGATCGTGAGCCCGATCGCGACCGCGACCGGCTGCACGGCGTTCTCGGGCAGCCCGAGGGCTCGCACCGGCCCGCTGATCAAGCGGGAGATGGCCGGCTCGGCGAGGAAGCCGATGGCCAGGTTCGTGATCGTGATGCCGACCTGGGCACCGGACAGCTGCGTCGACAGCGAACGGAGAGCCCGGAGCACCCCGGCCGCCGGTGCGTCACCCTCCTCGGCTGCCCGCGCCACCTTGGACCGGTCCACGGTGACGAAGGAGAACTCCGCGGCGACGAAGACGCCCGCGGCGATGACCAGCAGGACGGAGACCCCGAGCAACAACCAGGCGGTCAGCACGCTGCCACGCCCGAGCGCCGAGAGGAGCAGGGTGAGGGGCGACTGTCAGAGCCGTCCATGGGCGGGTCGGGGTCCTTCGGACTCGGAAGACGTGTGTCGGGAGACTCTACAGACAGCACCCCGGCGGCCATCGCACCGCGCTGGCTGCCGGCCGGATCACTCGTTCGCGGGGTCCTCGTTGAGCACGAGCCAGTCCACGAACGCGAGCAGCTGCGGGTCCTGGGGGTTGTTCCCCGTGATGCCGAGCTCTCCGGCCAGGCACAGCGTCAGGTCGTCCACGGTGTCCTGGTCGGCCGACCAGCCGTCCGCCAGGTCGTCGTCGCACGTTGCCCAGGCGGCGTTGTCGGCGTCGACCTGGTCCGGGGTGAGGTCGGCGAGCTCGTCCGGCAGCGGGTCCGTGAGCACCGGCGCCTCGGTCGGCGGGTCGGTCGGTGGGTCGGTGGGCGGGTCCGTCGGTGGGTCCGTGGGCGGGTCCGTGGGCGGGTCCGTCGGCGGCGGACTGCTCGTAGCCGGGGCCGTCGGTACGACGGACGCGGTGGCGCGGGGCGGGCTGGGGTCCGACCCGGGCTGGTGACCATCGGGGTGTGATCGAGGCTCGCGCAGCCGCACGTCCGGCAGCGGGCCTCCGGCGTCGAGGGTGGTGTCGTCCGACGTCGCCAGCACGCTGCTGTCACGGAGCTTCTCGGCGATCGCCAGCACCCGCGCGGCGTACGCGCTGCTGTGGTTGTAGCGGAGCAGCGCATGGCGCTGACCGTTCGTCGTCGACAGGTCGCCGCCGTCGGCGCAGAGGTAGACCGCCGAACCGAGAGAGGCGTCGTCGATGTCCTGTACGTCGCGCCGCCCGTCGTCGTCCCCGTCGACCGCCACGGCCGCCCATGTCGCAGGCAGGAACTGCATGGGGCCGACGGCCCGGTCGAAGCGCCGGCTGCCGTCGAGGCGCCCGGCGTCGGTGTCCGCGATGCGCGAGGCGCCGTGCCGGCCGTCGAGCAGGGGTCCGAGGATCGGCGGGTGGGCGACACCGTTCGCGTCGAGGTGGCTTCCGCCCACCTGGCCGTGGTCGGACTCGACCTGACCGATCGCGGCCAACAGCGCCCAGTCGAGCCCGCAGTGCGGATCTGCGGTGCCGATCACCACCGCCGAACGCTGGTAGGCCGTCAGAGCCACACCGGGGATCCCGGTGGTGGCCGCGTCGGCGCCCGACTCCGGTGCGGACAGCGATGCGGGCTGGTGCACCGCCCGCCCGCTCGGGTGGGGCAGGACGACCGGTGGCGCCGTCTCAGGCGCTTGCGGCGGCTGGGCACCGGTCGTCGCGGTCGCGAGGATCTCGCGGGTCGGCTGCTGGCCGCTGCCGATCAGCGCGTAGGCGAACAAGGCGAAGAAGCACGCGCCCAAGCCGGCCCGGACGAGTCCCTGAAGTTGAACGCGTCGGCCGGACCGATCCCGAGATCGCTTCTGTCCCCCGTACATCGTGTCTACGACGGTAATCGCACATCCCCGCGATGCCTAGCCCGATTCTGGTCACGACCCGGTGACGACCGGATGAACGCCTGGTCGAGCCCGCCACCGCCTGGGACGAGGCCGGAAAACCCCGAAGTTCCGGATTCGGCTCCGCTGACGGCCCGCGCGTCGTAAGTTCGTCTCCGACCTCTGACACTTCGCCGCCGGTCCGGGGGGTTCCCGCGGTCATGCACGACTGGGAGCCCCCGCCATGGAAGCCACGGGAACGACCGACGCGACCGCGCGCGCCACGGAGGAGTCGCCGTCGCCTGCACGGCGCGTCGTCCTGGCCGGCGCCGGCCTCGCCGCCGGAGCAACGCTGCTGCCGGGCGTCGCGGAGGCCGCCGACACGGCACACTCCGCTGCGCGCGCGCACGGGGCCCATCTCCTCGGCACGAAGTCCCGTCATCTGGTCGGGCGCTTCGCCTACGGCGTGACCCCCGGGCTCGCCCGGCAGGTGCGGCACCACGGCGGCGCACGAAAGTGGTTCGACTGGCAGCTGTCCCCGAAGCACATCCCCGATCACGACGCCAGCCGCATCGTCACGTGGTACCCGGGGCTGGCCTGGTCACCGCTCAAGCTCTGGCAGCAGACCACCATGGGCGGCACGCCGGGCTGGCAGGTGATGGCCGACTACCAGTGCTGGGTGCTGCTGCGCCGGGTGCAGAGCAACCGGCAGCTCCTCGAGACCATGACGGAGTTCTGGGAGAACCACCTCTACGTCCCCGTGTACGGCGACGGCGTCTACACCTGGCGCAAGCGGTACGGCGACGTCATCCGCAAGCACGCCCTGGACTCCTTCGAGAACCTCCTGTGGGGCGCCATCACGCATCCGGCGATGGGCATCTTCTTGAACAACGCCGTCTCGGACAAGGACCACCCGAACGAGAACCTCGGCCGGGAGCTGCTCGAGCTCCACACCGTCGGGGTCGGCAACTACACCGAGGACGACGTCAAGAGCTCCGCCCGGATCCTGACCGGGTGGAAGGTCGACATGTGGAAGACCTGGGCCGCGAAGTACGACACCACGGCGCACTGGGTCGGACACGTGAAGGTCGGCTCCTTCACCGCGAAGAACGGGTCCAGTGACGGGCGCAAGGTCACGCGGGACTACCTCCACTACCTGGCCCACCATCCCGACACCGCGCACCGGATCGCCACCAAGCTGGCGACGGTGTTCGTCAAGGACGACCCCCCGCGCGCGCTCGTCAACCACCTCGCGAAGGTCTACCTGGCTCACGGCACCCGGATCCCACCGGTCCTCGAGGCCCTGGTCGACTCGCACGCGTTCAAGGACTCGGTGGGCGACAGGATCCGCGACCCGCAGGGCGACTTCGTCGCGACCTACCGGGTGCTCGGCGTCGACGTGAAGAAGCCCAGGTCACGCGACACGGCCGCCCACCAGATCACCTGGGTGGCGCGGAGCATCGGCCAGGGCGTCTTCGAATGGCCGCGCCCCGACGGCCAGCCGTACGACAACGCGTCCTGGGCGTCGCCCTCGCGGATGTTGGGCTCGATGTCCTTCCACTACAGCACCTCCGGCGGTTACTGGCCGAACGCCGGGATCCACTACCGCAAGCCGGTCTCCTGGCTGCCGAAGGACACCACGCCGTTCAAGGTGCTGGTCGAGCACATGTCGCAGGAGATCCTGCACCGGCACTCCACCGACGCGTTGCTCAAGGCGTGCTGCCAGGCCGTCAACGCCAAGCCGATGGACCAGATCGACAAGGACCATCCGGTGATGAGGTGGATGTTCGTCCGGCTGATGGCCACGCTGCTCGACTCCTCGGCCCACTACCGGCGGTGACGACGATGACCAATCGGAAGACCAGGTCCATGACCAGCACCCTGAACGTGACCGACGGCGATGCCTGCTGCCAGGAGTTCGCCGCGATGAGCCGCCGCAGCCTGCTGCGCGGTGCCCTCGCGCTGGGCGGCGCCACGACGATGGTGGGCTCGGCGGTGGTGTCCGCCTCGGCCTCCTCGATCGTCCCCGCGACCTCGGTGCTCGTCGTGCTCTCCCTGCGCGGAGCGGCCGACGGCCTCTCGCTCGTCGTGCCGCACGGCGACCCGGCGTACTACACGGCGCGACCCCACATCGCGATCCCGCAGGACAAGCTCCTCGTCGCGGACTCCTTCTTCGGTCTCCACCCCAACCTCTCTCCCCTGCTGCCCCTGTGGAACGCCGGCAAGGTCGCGGCGGTGCACGCGACCGGGCTGCCGGCGCCGAACCGCTCGCACTTCTCGGCGATGGAGGAGCTGGAGGACGCCGACCCGGGGTCGAGCAAGCGAGTGGGCTGGCTGAACCGGCTCGTCGGCACCCGCAACCACCACACGCCCCTCCAGGGCGTCGGCATGCTGTCCGGGCCGGCGCCGACCGAGCTGGTCGGTCCGATCCCGTTGATGACGGTCGGCTCGGTGGACGACATGTCCATCGCCGGCGACGACCAGTACGACACCGATCCTCCCGGCAAGCGGCGTCGCTCACTCGGGACGCTCTGGGACGACGACACGAGTGTGCTCGGCAAGGCGATGCGCTCGACCCTCCAGGCCACCTCCGATCTGGCGCCGGTGAAGGCCACGGTCGACAACACCGCGTCGTACGGCGGCTCGGACCTCGGCAAGGCACTGTCCGAGGTGGCCCGCGTCATTCGCGCGGACGTCGGCGTCGAGGTGCTGACCGTCGACCAGGGCGACTGGGACATGCACAGCAACCTCGGCACGCTCGCGTGGGGACAGATGATCACGAACGCGGGCAACCTGGCGACGTCCATCGCGGCGTTCTTCAACGACCTGGGGGCGCAGAGCGACAAGGTCACCCTGGTCGCACTCAGCGAGTTCGGCCGCCGGGTCGCGGAGAACGACAACTACGGGCTCGACCACGGCTACGGCAACGTGATGTTCGTGGCCGGCAAGGGCGTGAACGGCGGGTACCACTGCCCCACCTGGCCCGACCTCGGCACCGGGCTGGACGCCGACGTCACGGTCACGACCGACTACCGCAGCGTCCTCGCGGAGATCGTGTCCAGCCGCTTCGGCAGCTCGCCGTCGGCGGTGTTCCCGGGCTTCACACCGGAGTCCGTGGGGGTCATGCAAGGCGTCTGAGGGGCGGGGCGCGCCTCCGGCCTCCGGAGGCGATCGGGACGGGTCGGACGAGCTGACAGCTCGCCCGGCTCGTTCCCGCGGGGTCGGCCGAGGTACGCCGGAGGGGTGAGTTGCGGCCCCCGGATCGCTCCTAGGCTGCCGCTCGGTCGTCGTGGCTGACGGCCCGGACAGGAGTTCCCCGTGCTCGCTGCCTTCCTGCTGGCCGGTCTGGTCGCCGCGCCGCTCGCCACCCTGGCGCTGTTCACCCGGACCATGACCTCGCCCGTGCGCGCCGGTGCCTGGTGGTCCGCCCGCCGGCTCCTGCTGTCGGTGGTCGGCTCCGTCGTCCTCGCGGCGGTCGTCGCGGTCGTCCTGTACCTCCTCGACGTGACGCGGGCGAACATCATCGCCGGGGTCGCGGGACTGTTGGTGGTCAGCGCCCTGTGGCTGCCGGCGACCCGGCACTGGGTGGCCCGCGCCCACCTCGCCTGGGCGGCGACCTTCTACCTCTTCGCCGCCTATCTCGCCTACATGCTGTGGTGGACCTTCGTCAGCCACCTCGGTGCGTTCGGCACGGCCGGAGCCCTGCTCCTGTGGCTGATGGAGGCCTTCGCGGCGTTCCTCGGCGTGGCCTACCTGTGGGAGCTCTGCGACGCCCTGGGCCGCGAGTCCTGGGTACGCCGCGTGCGTGACGGCGCGCCGCCGGAGCAGCGCGCGCACACCCCGTTCGTCAGCCTCCAGGTGCCGGCGTACAACGAGCCGCCGGAGATGGTGATCGAGACGCTCGAGTCGCTCGTCGCGCTGGACTACCCGGCGTACGAGGTGATCGTCATCGACGACAACACCGACGACGAGGCGCTCTGGCGACCGGTCGAGGCGTGGTGCCACGAGCACCAGGTGAAGTTCGCCCACCTCGCGGACTGGCCCGGGTACAAGTCGGGCGCGCTCAACTACGCCCTGCGCGAGATGGTCGACCCGAGGACCGAGCTCATCGGCGTGATCGACGCCGACTACCAGCTCGCACCGGACTTCCTGTCGGCGTGTGCTCCGCTCTTCGCCGATCCGCAGATCGGCTTCATCCAGGCTCCCCAGGACTATCGCGACTGGGAGCAGGCGCCCTTCTTCCGGCGCCTGTACTACTCCTACAAGTACTTCTTCGCGGTGTCGCAGCCGTCCCGGAACGAGCGGGACGGGGCGATCTTCGCCGGCACCATGGGCCTGATCCGCCGCGAGGCACTGGAGCGCGCGGGTGGCTGGGACGAGTGGTGCATCACCGAGGACGCCGAGCTGTCGCTGCGCCTGCTGCGCGACGGCTGGTCCGGGCTGCACGTCGACCGCTCCTTCGGCGTCGGCGTCATGCCCCTGACCTTCGAGGCGCTCAAGGGCCAGCGGTTCCGCTGGTGCTTCGGGGGTATCCAGATCCTGCGCCGTCACTGGCGGCTGATGATGCCCTGGGGTTCCTCCCGGAACCGGATGGACCAGGGCCAGCGCTGGGCGTACCTGTCCGGCGCCGTCCAGTGGTACGGCGACCTGCTGGCCGTCGTCTTCTTCCTGTTCCTGCTGCTCGGGGCCGCGAACGTCGCCGTCGGTGGCGAGCTGCTGTTCCGCAAGCTCAGCGGGTTCCTGCTCGCCGCCATCCCCCTGCTCGCCGTGCTCGGCCTGGTGCGGGCGGTGGCGCTCCTGCGCCGCGGGACCGGTGCCACCTGGCGCGACGCGCTCGGCGCGTTCATGGTCTGGCAGTCGACCTCGATCGTGGTCGCCCGCGCCTCGGTCCAGGGGTTGTTCGCCAAGGAGGCGGAGTTCCTCCGCACCCCGAAGACAGCCGAGGACGCGCGGTGGTGGGACGCCATCCGCGGCAACCCCGCCGAGTCCCTGTTCGCACTGCTCGGCGTCGCGGGGATCGTCGGGTCGGCCGCCGCCGGGGGCTTCGGGGGTTACGTCACGGCGGCACTCCTGGTGTGGCCCACGGTCGCGTTCGTCTCGGCGCCGCTGAACAGCCTCGCCGCCCAGCGGGCCAGCCTGCCGGCCGACCTCGTCCAGCGGCGGCGTACGGAGTTCCGGCGGTTCGGCACGCACCCCGCGACCGTCACCGTGGCCGGGCTGGCCGCCGTCGGCGGCGCCGTCGCGCTGGCCGCCATCCTGCTGGCACCGGCCGGCCAGCGTGTCGTCTCCCCCAACCCCGTGACGCCCGCGCAGGGTCACCATCCGTCGCCGGCGGTGCACAGCACCGGTCCCTCCCCGTCCGGAAGCCCCACCTCGTCCTCGAGCACGTCGGCGCCCACGACCCCGACCTCCGCGCCCACCACGTCGTCGTCCTCGTCCGCCCCGCCGACGAGCAGCGCGCCCACCAGCAGTGCGCCGACCAGTGCGCCGACCAGCACCGCGCCGGCCTCCGCCGCGCGACGTCCCCGGCAGCGGCGGCGTCCGCGTCGACGCCCTGACGTGGGCGCGCGTCACCCTCGACGAGGTGGCGAGCTCACGGCTCCACGACGAGCCCGTCTGACTCGTCCGACTCGTCGGGGAGGAACCGGTAGCCCATCCCCGTCTCCGTCAGCAGGTACGCCGGGCGGGCGGGGTCGGGCTCGAGCTTGCGGCGCAGCTGCGCGAGGTAGAGGCGCAGGTAGTTGGTCTCGGTGTCGTACTCGGGCCCCCAGACCTCGTGCAACAGCTGCTGCTTGGTGATCAGCCGGCCGGGGTTGCGCACGAGCAGCTCCAGCACGCGCCACTCGGTCGGCGTCAGCTTCTGGTCGTCGCCCTCGCCGGAGACGGGGCGGATGCGGTGCGCCGCCAGATCGACCACCCAGTCACCGAGGCGGACGCTCGGGGTGTGGTGGGGCGCCACCCGGCGCGAGACCGCCCGCATCCGGGCGAACAGCTCCTCGATCCCGAACGGCTTGGTGACGTAGTCGTCGGCGCCCGCGTCCAGGGCGGCGATCTTCTGGATCTGCTCGGTACGTCCCGTGAGCACGATGATCGGCGCGGTCGTCCAGCCGCGAAGGCCGACGATCACCTCGGTGCCCTCGATGTCGGGTAGCCCGAGGTCCAGGATGACCAGGTCGGGCGGGTGCTGGCCGGCGATCTGCAGGGCGCTCCGCCCGTCGCGCGCCACCAGCACGTCGTACCCCCGGGCACGGAGGTTGACCACCAGCGCCCGCACGATCTGTGGCTCGTCGTCGACGACCAGGACCCTGCTCATGCGGCCTCCCCGACCTGCGACAGGGTCACCGTCATGGTGAGCCCGCCCCCGGGAGTCTCCTCCGCCGTCAACGAGCCGCCCATCGCGGTGGTGAGGCCTTGGGACAGGGCAAGGCCCAGTCCGACCCCTGCTGACGTGTCGCGGTCACCGAGGCGCTGGAAGGGAGCGAACATCCGCTCCCGCTGCTGCTCGGGTACGCCGGGGCCGCGGTCGACGACCCGGATCTCGACCGAGCCTGCGTGACAGCTCGCGGACAGCAGGGGCGGCCTGCCGACGGGGCTGTACCGCAGGGCGTTCCCGAGCAGGTTGACCAGCACCCGCTCGAGCAGGACGGGGTCCGCGGACGCCTCGGGGAGCGTCTCCGACACGTCGACCACCACCGAGCCCGCCTCCGGACCGAGCGCGTCGAGGACCAGCGGCACCAGCTCCTCGAGGGCCACCGGCGACAGGCTCACGCCCAGCGCCCCGGCTTCGAGCCGGCTCATGTCGAGCAGGTTCTCGATCAGCCTGGTCAGCCGGTCCAGCGACTCGTCGGCGTTCTCCAGCAGCTCGTCGCGGGCCTCCGGGCTCCACTCCACGCGGTCGCTGCGAAGCGACGTCACGCTCGCCTTCGCCGACGCCAGCGGGCTGCGCAGGTCGTGGCTCACGGCGGCCAGCAGGGCCGAGCGCGTGCGGTCCGCCTCGGCCACGACGACCGCCCGCGCCGCCGCGTCGGACAGCTCGGCGCGCTCGTGCACCACCGCGGCCTGAGCCGCGAAGGCCGTCAGCAGCCGCCGGTCGGGATCACGCACGGTCCCGGCGGCGCGGAGCATCAGGTTGTCGCCGACAGGCAGCTCGGTGACCGGGTCATCCCCCTGCTCCCCCACCTCGGCCACCATCGCCCACTCCCCCGTGTCCTCGCCTCGCTCGAGCAGCGACACCGACGTCAGCCCGAACGTCTCGCGCGCCCGGCCGAGGATCTGAGGCAGCGAGGTCTCGCCCCGCAGGATGCCTCCCGCCAGCCCGGCCAGGATCGCCGCCTCGGCCTGCGCCCGCCCGGCCTCGGTCGTACGTCGCACCACACGCTCGACCAGCACCGAGACCAGGGCCGCCACCCCGATGAAGAAGAGCAGCGCCAGCGAGTTGTTCCGGTCCGAGATGGTGAACGTGTGCCGCGGTGGCGTGAAGTAGTAGTTGAGCAGCACGCTGGCGGCGACCGCGGTCGCCAGCGCCGGCCACAGGCCGCCGAGCAGCGCCACGGCGATCACCACGGCGAGGTACAGCAGGATGCAGGTCGTCAGGTTCAGATCGCCCCGCACCTGCGACAGCCCGAGGGTCAGGAGCGGCAGCACGACGACGGCGAGGGCCACACCCTGCAGCCGCCGACGCAGGCTGAGCGCCGTGGTCAGCCCCGCTACGGGCACGGAGACGCGGGTCCCGGCCGACGACGCCGCCTCGTGGGTGACGAGGTGGACGTCCACCTTGCCCGACAGCCGGGTCACCCGGGCCCCGATGCCCTCGCCGGCCAGGAAGGCCTCGAGGCGCCCGCGACTGCTCGCGCCCAGCACGATCTGGGTGGCGTTCTCCGCCCGGGCGAAGTCCAGGAGGGCGACGGCGACGTCGTCTCCGACGACCTGGTGCCACGAGCCGCCCATCGACTCCACCAGGCGCCGTTGCCGCCCGAGCTCGGTCGGGTCGACGCCGGCCAGGCCGTCAGCCCTCACGACATGGACCGCCAGCAGCTCCGAGCCGGTCGTCCGTGCGGCGATGCGGACGGCCCGCCGGAGCAGGGTCTCGCCCTCGGGACCTCCCGGCAGCGACACGACGATCCGCTCGCGCGCCTCCCAGGGTTGGTCGATGCCGTGCGCGGCGCGGTAGCGCTGGAGTCCTTCGTCGACGCGCTCCGCCACCCACAGCAGGGCCAGCTCACGCAGCGCGGAGAGGTTGCCGACCCGGAAGTAGTTCGACAGCGCGGCGTCGACCCGCTCGGCGGGATAGATGTTGCCGTGGACCATCCGGCGGCGGAGCGCCTCGGGCGAGATGTCCACGATCTCGATCTGGTCGGCACGCCGGACGATCTCGTCCGGGATCGTCTCCTTCTGCTCGACCCCGCTGATCTGCTGCACCACGTCGTTGAGGGACTCGAGGTGCTGGATGTTGACCGTCGTGATGACGTCGATGCCGGCGTCGAGGAGGGCATCGACGTCCTCCCAGCGCTTCTCGTGCCGACTGCCGGGGATGTTGCTGTGGGCGAGCTCGTCGACCAGCGCCACCGCCGGGCTCCGCGCGAGGACGCCGTCGAGGTCCATCTCCTCGAACGTCGTCCCGCCGTGGCCCAGCCGCACGCGCGGCACCACCTCGAGCCCCTCGAGGCGCTCCGCGGTGTGCGCGCGCCCATGGGTCTCGACGTACCCCACGACGACGTCGGTCCCGCGGCTCAGCCGGCGTCGGCCCTCGTCGAGCATGGCGTAGGTCTTGCCCACCCCGGGGGCCATCCCCAGGTAGACACGCAGACGCCCACGGCTCACGCGCCCATCCTCCCGTCCGCGGGTCTCCCGGTCACCCTGCCGCGTGCGCGAGGGCCAGGTTCAGCTCGAGCACGTCGACGCGTGGCTCGCCGAGGAACCCGAGCGTCCGTCCCTGCGTATGGTCGTCCACGAGGCGCTGGACCTCCGCCGCGCTCATGCCCCGCGCCCGGGCGACTCGGGCCACCTGGAGGTCGGCGTACGCCGGGCTGATGTCGGGATCGAGCCCCGAGGCGCTGGAGGTGACCGCGTCCGGCGGGACCCGGCTCGGGTCGACGCCGTTCTCCGTCGCGACGTGGGCGCGAGCCTTCCGGACCGCCTCGAGCAGCTCCGGTGAGTTCGGACCGAGGTTCGTGCCGCCCGAGGCCAGCGCGTCGTACGCCGACGCAGAGGGACGCGAGTGGAACCACTCCGCCCCCGTGAACTCCTGGCCGATCAGGGAGGAGCCGACGTCCCGACCATCCGCCTGGACCATGGAGCCGTTGGCCTGGTCGTGGAAGGCCAGCTGTCCCACGCCGGTCATCAGCAGCGGGTAGCCGAGCCCGAAGACCACCGTGAAGGCGAGCAGCACGGCCAGACCGGCCAGCGTTTGGCGCAGCATGTTCACGGGGGTCACCTGATTCCGGGGATGAACTGGACGAGGAGGTCGATCAGCTTGATGCCGACGAACGGGATGACGAGCCCGCCGGCGCCGTAGACCAGAAGGTTGCGCCGCAGCATGTCCGCCGCGGACGACGGCGTGTACCGGACACCGCGCAGGGCCAGCGGCACGAGCGCGACGATGACCAGGGCGTTGAAGATCACCGCCGACAGGATCGCCGACGACGGGCTGTACAGGTGCATCACGTTGAGCCGGTCGAGACCCGGGTAGACCGGGGCGAACATCGCCGGCAGGATCGCGAAGTACTTCGCGACGTCGTTGGCGATCGAGAACGTCGTGAGCGATCCGCGGGTGATCAGCAGCTGCTTGCCGATCTCCACGATCTCGATCAGCTTCGTCGGGTTGGAGTCGAGGTCGACCATGTTGCCGGCCTCCTTGGCGGCCGACGTGCCGGTGTTCATGGCGACGCCGACGTCTGCCTGCGCGAGAGCCGGGGCGTCGTTGGTGCCGTCGCCGGTCATCGCGACCAGCCGACCCCCCTCCTGCTCCTGCTTGATCAGGGCCATCTTGTCCTCCGGCTTCGCCTCCGCGAGGAAGTCGTCGACGCCCGCCTCGTCGGCGATCGCCTTGGCCGTCAGCGGGTTGTCGCCGGTGATCATCACCGTCCGGATGCCCATCCGTCGGAGCTCGTCGAACCGCTCGCTCATGCCCTTCTTCACGATGTCCTTGAGATGCACGACCCCCAGGACCCGCGGGCCGTCCGCGTCGAGCTCGGCCACGACGAGCGGCGTACCTCCGCCCCCGGAGATGGCGTCGACCATCGGGCCGAGGTCAGCAGGTGGTGTGCCACCGGTCTCGCGGACCCACGTGACCACGGCACTGGTCGCGCCCTTCCGGACGCTCCGGGCGTGGCCGTTCTCGGCGAGGTCGCAGCCGCTCATCCGCGTCTGGGCGGTGAACGGAACGAACGTCGCGTGGGTCAGCTCTCCGGGTGTGCGATCGCGCAGCCCGTACTCCCGCTTGGCGAGGACCACGATCGACCGGCCCTCGGGGGTCTCGTCGGCCAGGCTGGACAGCTGCGCGGCGTTCGCCAGGTGGTCGGCGTCGACGCCGGCCAGCGGCAGGAGCTCGACCGCCTCACGGTTGCCCAGCGTGATCGTCCCGGTCTTGTCCAGGAGCAGCGTGTTGACGTCGCCCGCGGCCTCGACGGCCCGCCCCGACATCGCGAGCACGTTGCGCTGCACGAGCCGGTCCATCCCGGCGATGCCGATCGCGCTGAGCAGCGCCCCGATCGTGGTCGGGATCAGGCAGACCAGCAGCGAGACCAGCACGATCCCCGACTGCGGGGCACCGCTGAAGATCGCCAGCGGTTGGAGCGTCACCACGGCCAGCAGGAAGACGATGGTCAGGCTGGCGAGCAGGATGTTCAGCGCGATCTCGTTCGGCGTCTTCTGCCGGGACGCCCCCTCGACCAGCGCGATCATCCGATCGAGGAAGGTGTCTCCGGGCTTCGCGGTGATCCGGACCACGACCCGGTCCGAGAGCACGCGCGTGCCGCCGGTGACCGCCGACCGGTCGCCTCCGGCCTCCCGGATGACGGGGGCGGACTCTCCCGTGATGGCCGACTCGTCGACGCTGGCGATGCCCTCGATGACGTCGCCGTCGCTGGGGATCGCGTCCCCTGCTTCGCACACGACGCAGTCGTCGACCGTGAGCTCGGCGGCCGGGATCAGGCGCTCTCCGTCCCCGACGAGCACTCGGGCACTGGTCTCCTGGCGGCTGCGGCGCAGCGAGGCCGCCTGGGCCTTGCCCCGACCCTCGGCCACGGCCTCGGCCAGGTTGGCGAACACCGCGGTCGCCCACAGCCACACCACGACGAGCCAGGCGAAGACCGAGGGATCGGCGATCGCCAGCGCCGTGCTGAGCACGGCGCCCACCTCGACGACGAACATCACGGGGTTGCGCGCCATGGTGCGCGGGTCGAGCTTCGCGCAGGCCGCCGGTAGCTGGGTGACCAGCATCCGTGGGTCGAGGAGTCCGGCGCCGATCCGGCCCGACCGGGGCACGGCCGGCGCGGCCGTCTGCGTGGTCATCGGGTGATTCCTTCCGCGAGTGGTCCCAGCGCGAGGGCCGGGAAGTAGGTGAGAGCCACGACGACCACCACGACGCCCACGAGCATCGCCACGAACAGCGGCCGGTGGGTGGGCAACGTGCCCTCGGTCGCAGGGACGGGTCGCTGCGCGGCGAGGGAGCCGGCCAGGCCCAGCACGAACAGCATCGGGAGGAACCGCCCGACCAGCATGGCCAGCCCTCCGGCGACGTTGTAGAAGCCGGTGTTCCCCGTCAGCCCGGCGAAGGCGCTGCCGTTGTTGTTGGCCTGCGACGTGAACGCGTAGAGCACCTCGGAGAGTCCGTGTGGTCCGGCGTTGAGCATCGAGGCGCGGGTCGAGGGGAAGGACATCGCGACCCCGGTGCCGATGAGCACGACCGCGGGTGTGGTGAGGATGTAGAGGGCCGCGAACTTCACCTCGCGCGCCTGGATCTTCTTCCCGAGGTACTCCGGCGTACGTCCCACCATCAGCCCGGCGACGAAGACCGTGACGACGGCGAGCACGAGCATCCCGTAGAGCCCGGATCCGGCACCTCCCGGTGCGATCTCGCCGAACATCATGTTGAGGATGGACACTCCACCGCCCAGGGGGGTGAACGAGTCGTGCATCGAGTTCACCGCGCCGGTCGACGTCAAGGTGGTCGCGTTCGCGAAGAGTGCCGAGGACGGCACCCCGAAGCGCACCTCCTTGCCCTCCATCGACGCGCCTGCGGCCTGGAGAGCGGCACCGGAGTGGTGGGCCTCGAACACGGTGATCAGCGTCAGCGAGGCTGCGAAGATCACCGTCATCGCCGAGAGGATCGCCCAGCCCTGGCGCTTGTCACCGAGCAGCTTGCCGAACGTGCGCGGCAGCGCGAACGGGATCAACAGGAGCAGCGCGATCTCGAGCAGGTTCGTGATGGGGTTGGGGTTCTCGAACGGGTGCGCGGAGTTCGCGTTGAGCGGTCCCCCGCCGTTGTTGCCGAGCTCTTTGATCGCCTCCTGGCTGGCCACCGGCCCGCCCGGGATGTGCTGGGTGGCACCGGTGATCGTGCTGACCGTGTGCGGGTCGGCGAGGTTCTGCACCGTGCCGGCCGCGATCAACAGCACCGTGGCGACGATGCTCAACGGGAGCAGGATGCGGAAGGTGCCGCGGGTGAGATCGACCCAGAAGTTGCCGACCCGGTTGGTCCGCGATCGTGCGAATCCGCGGACCAGCGCCACGACCACGGCCATGCCGACCGCCGCGGAAGCGAAGTTCTGCACCGCGAGACCGGCCATCTGGACGAGGTGACCCATGGTCGCCTCACCGGAGTAGTTCTGCCAGTTGGTGTTGGTGACGAACGACGCTGCGGTGTTCCACGCCAGGTGCGACTCGACCGGGTCGAAGCCCACGGAGAGGGGCAGCAGCTGCTGAACCCGTTGCAGGCCGTAGAGGAACAGCACCGAGGCGAGGGAGAACCCCAGGACCGAGAGGCCGTACGTCGGCCAAGACTGGTCGGCATCGGGGTCGATCCGGCACAGGCGGTACAACGCTCGCTCGGCCCGCCCGTGCTTCGTGGAGGAGTAGACCCTCGCCATGTAGTCGCCCAGCGGGACGTGCGTGACGGCCAGGACGACGAGGAGCGCGAGGACGGTGAGCAGCCCGGCCGCGGTGTCGCTCATCAGAACCGCTCCGGGAAGAGCAGCGCGAGCACCAGGTACCCGGTCAACAGGATCGCCAGCACCAGGCCGACGAGGTTCTCGACACTCACAGCCGCTCCAGCCCCTTGAGAACCAGGGCCAGGACGACGAAGACCAGGATCGTCAGCGCCACGAGGGCGACATCGAGCACCACACACCTCCACGATGGGAAACCGTTCGTCTCCCATCGGAGCGCACCCCGACGTCCGCGCCGCCCGTCCTCACGGGTTCCTAACGGTCAGCCGGCCGTTCCTGACGCGACCCTGACGTCCGGTCCTCCGGCGCGCCTGGCGCGTCAGCGAACGCGGATCCGCGCCTCGGGTCCGGTACGACGCAGCAGGCGACCCACGACGGGGTGTCCGGGCAGCTCACCCGCGACGAGCAACCCACCGGACGTCTGGGCGTCGGCGAGCAGCAGCAGCTCGTCGTCATCGACAGTCGCGTCCAGGTGAGGACGGACCCAGTCGAGGTTGCGCCCCGAACCACCCGGCACGAAGCCCTCGGCCAGGGCCGCCCGAGCGCCGGCGACGTACGGCACGGCGGCCGCGTCGATCTCGGCGTCGACCCCACTCGCGCGGCACAGCTTGAGCAGGTGTCCGAGCAGGCCGAAGCCGGTGACATCGGTCGCGCACAGTGGCGCCGGCGGCCAGGGCTGCGCGCGACGCATCACGGTTGAGTGCCGTCATCACGGCCACCGCCTCGGGGAACCGGGTTCCCCGTCGCCTTGTGCCGGTTGTTCAGGACCCCCAGGCCCAAGGGCTTGGTCAGCGTCAACGGCAGCCCTGCCGTGCCGGCGTCGTTGCGCAACAGGCGGGCCGGATCGCCCAGGCCCGTCACGGCCAGGCCGTACTTCGGCTCCGGATCGTCGATGCTGTGTCCACCGGCCAGGTGGCACGCCGCCTCGGCCGCGACCTCGGCTCCCCCGGCGAGGACCTCGGCCGCCAGCTCGAACGGAAGCTGGTCCCGTGGCCAGGCCAGCAGGTTGACCGCGACCAGCGGCTCACCACCCATCGCGTACACGTCGGAGAGGGCGTTGGCGGCCGCGATCCGGCCCCAGTCCTACGCGGGTCGTCGACGACCGGCGTGAAGAAGTCCGCGGTCGCGATGACGGCCCGGTCGCCGTCGATGCGCACCACCGCCGCGTCGTCCCCGTTCTCGAGCCCGACCAGCAGATCCCCCGTCGCCCGGCCTCCGGGCAGAGTCGCGAGCACCCGCTCGAGCTCGCCCGGGGGCACCTTGCAGGCACAGCCGCCGCCGGCGGCGTACTGAGTCAGTCGGGCCGGGGCCTCGAGCGTCATACGTCGAGGCTAGTGCGGGGTCCCGTCGCCGCCTCGTGCTCCTCGCGAGCACGCCGCGTGAGTCGTTCGCGCTGCGGGACGACGGTGTACTTCGGGTCGCGCGCGGACTCCTTTCCCGCCTCGAAGACGCCGAACCGGGTCACCAACGAGTCCGCGACCAGGACCACCCCGGCGGCTCTCCTGGCCAGCGGGCTGCGTACGCCGAGAGCCCGAGCACCAGCCCCGCCTCCGTCTATGAGCCTGTCGCTGCGCCTTCATCAGCCGTCCGGAACGTCCGCGCTCGTACGGCTCCGCCACCATGCCGAGCCGCCTGGTCATCAGCTCCGTGGCGACCGTCTCGAGCACGGCACCCCCGACGGCCATTCCCAGAGCCGGCCCCGACTCGTCGGTGGGCGTCACCAGCATGCCCAGGCCACCCGCTGCCGTCGAGCGCGGACCGCCGAAGACGAACGGCAGCTCGCGATGCGCCTCGTGCCACGCCGGGACGGCGGTGTTGGCCAGCAGGGCGGCGGTGTAGGTCGCCAGCGGTGGCCCCAGCGCGGCGGCGCCGACACCGGCGAGCCGGCCGACCCGCGGCAGACGTCCGGTGACGTGGGACGCGGCGGCGGCCGCCGACAAACGAGGCGAACGGAGCCAGGATGAAGGAGCCCACCGACAACGGCGACGTCGGCTTGAAGACGCGGAGCATGGACAAGAAGCGCTCCGGTCGCCCCAGGTCGTGGATGAGCGCGACCGTGCCGAGGGCCGCGCTGCCTGCAGCCGCGACCCGGGCGACACGCTCGAGGGCAGGCCGCCCGGTCAGGGCAGCGCCCTCTGCCAGGACGGCGGACGCCCCGCCCAGTCCGCCGAGGAAGAGGTAGAGCGGTATGTCGGGGCTCTTCCACGTCGGTGTCTTCAGGATCTGGCGTCCGTAGTAGGACTCGAACTGCGGGTCGGGAACCATCAGCTCCTCGCGCGGGCTCATCCGCGCCGCCCTCCCACGAAGGCGCCGAAGCCGAGTGCCGCGACGGCCGCCGCAGCCGCGCCGACGCTCTTCCAGATCGACCCGAGGTCGCGGGTGGTCACCACGGGTCGGGCGGGAGCCCGTAGACCTCCGGCTCGTCGAGGAGCAGGAAGAACGCACCGTCCCCACCGACCCCGTCCTCGGGGTCACGCCCGTAGAGCCGGGCGACGTCGACCCCCTTCTCATGCAGCTCTGCCACCCTGCGGTCGGCCCGCTCGCGCAGCTCGTCGAGCTCGCCGAACTGGATGGACTCGGTCGGACACGCCTGAGCGCAGGCGGGTGTCTCGCCTTCCTGGAGCCGGTCGTAGCACAGCGTGCACTTGAACGCCCGCCCGTCCTCCGGGCGGATGGTCGATGACGCCGTACGGGCATGCCGGCACGCAGTAGCCGCAGCCGTTGCAGACGTCCGGCTCGACGACGACGGTCCCGAACTCGGTCCGGAAGAGCGCCCCCGTCGGGCAGACGTCGAGGCAGGCCGCATGAGTGCAGTGCTTGCACACGTCCGAGGACATCAGCCACGTGACGGCCCCGTCATCGGACTCGGCGGCCTGGTCCTGGCCGTCGGGGATCTCGGTGGACGGTGGCCCGCTCCCCGGCATCCCGAGGTCTAGCTGACGGCTCGAGGTGGCTTCTTCTCGACGAACGCCACGTGCCGCCAGGTGCTCGCCCCGAGCTCCTCGGTGTTGTCGTAGGACATGCCCGTCAGCAGGTAGCCGTCGTCCGGCACCTCGTTCCAGGTCTTGCAGGCGACCTCACACGCCTTGCAGCCGATGCAGACCGACGTGTCCGTGAAGAACCCCATCCGCGGCGGGTGCGAGGCGTCGTACCCGGCGTCACCGGAGACGTCGTGGAGCGTGCCGGAGAGCCTGCCCATCAGTCTTCCTCTCCCTCGGTCCGGCAGCCGCGGGATGCCGGCCCTGCGGCGGTAGTCCTCCACGTCCGCCGTGAGCGCCGGGCCGCGCGGACGGCGCCCGGGCCGGATGTCGCAGGTGCCGACCTTGTCCTGGATGTACACGTTGGGCTCCATCTGCACGTTGACCAGGTCGTTCTGCCGAGTCGCCGGTGCGTCAGACCCGTTGCCGCCCCAGTGGTACGGCAGCCCCACCTGCTCGATCCACCGGTCGCCCAGCCGCAGCGAGCGCAGGCGCTCGGTGACCAGGACGCGCACCTCGATCGCCGATCGCGCCGTGACCACCGTCGCCCAGGCCCCGTGCTCCAGGCCACGCTCGCGCGGCGAGCCTGCGGCGAGACCTCGCAGAACGGTTCGGGCTGCAGCTCGCTGAGGAACGGCAGGGTCCGGCTCATCCCGCCGGCCGTGTGGTGCTCGGTCAGCCGGTAGCTGGTGAACACGTACGGGAAGACGTCGCTCTCACTGGGGTTCATCGGATTGGCCGCCTGGTCGAGAGTCTGGAGCGACGGGTTCTTCTGCCGCCCGTACAGCGAGTTGGCCAGCGGGGACTCCGGTGGCTCGTAGTGGGTCGGCATCGGCCCGTCGGCGACGCCCAGCGGCGCGAAGAGCCAGGCCTTGCCGTCGGTCTGCATGATGAACGGGTCTCGGCCACCGATCGCGTCGGGGCCCGTCGCGCTCCCTCGCTCCGGGACGTGGTCGGGCGGACGGTCCGGCACGAAGTCCGGCACGTCCGAGCCCGTCCAGCGACCCTGCTCGGCGTCCCACCAGAGTACTCTCTTGCGTTCGCTCCACGGGTTGCCGTCCGGGTCCGCCGACGCGCGGTTGTAGAGGATGCGCCGGTTGGCGGGCCACACCCAGCCCCACTCGGCGGCGACGAGGTCCTGCTCCCAGTGCGGCTTGCGGCGTCGCGCCTGGTTGGCACCTCTCGGCGAAGACCCCGCAGTAGATCCAGCACCCGCACGAGGTGGACCCGTCGGACTTCGAGCTCGGTGTACGCCGACAGGCGGCGCCATCGGCGCCGGTTCCGCTGATCTCGCGGAGCACCTGCTCGCCGTCGGGCTCACCCTTCTCGTTCACCGGGGTAGTCCCAGGCCAGGTCCAGGATCGGACGGTCCATCTCGTCGGTGGAGCCGTGGAGCTTCGCACGGATCCGGTTGCCCAGCTCGACGTAGAACTGCAGCTCGCTGCGGCAGTCCCCGGGGGGGTCGACCGCCTTGTCCCGCCACTGCAGCATCCGCTGGGTCTGCGTGAACGAGCCGGCCTTCTCGACATGCGTGGCGGCCGGGAGGAAGAACACCTCGGTCCCGATCTCCTCGGTGACGAGCTCGCCGGTCTCGATCTCCGGGACCGTCCTTCCAGAACGTCGCCGACTCGATCAGCTGCAGGTCGCGCACCACCAGCCAGTCGAGGTTGGCCAGACCGAGCCGTTGCATCTTGCCGTTCGCGGAGCCGACCGCGGGGTTCTCCCCCACCACGAAGTAGCCCTTGCAACCGCCGTCGATCATCGACTTCACCGTCGTGTACGTCGAGTGGTCGCCGGTGAGGCGCGGCAGGTAGTCGAAGCAGAAGTCGTTGTCCGGCCGTGGCGGCGTCACCCCAGTACGCCTTCAGCAGGCTCACGGCGTACGGCCTGATGTTGCCCCAGAAGCCGGCCTTGCCCTCGTCGTCACCGACCCAGTCGTCGAGCGTCTGGTGCTGGTCGGCGTGGGGCATCGGCAGGTAGCCGGGCAGGATGTTGAACAGGGTCGGGATGTCGGTCGAGCCCTGGATGGAGGCGTGGCCGCGCAGCGCCAGGATCCCGCCGCCGGGGCGCCCGATGTTGCCCAGCAGCGCTCTGCAGGATCGCCGCCGTACGGATCATCTGGACCCCGACGCTGTGGTGGGTCCAGCCGACCGCGTAGCAGATCGCGCCCGTCCGCTCCCGTCCGCTGTTGCTGGTCGAGCGCGTCGGCGACCTGCGCGAACTTCTCCGGGCGCGATCCCGCAGACCTCCTGCACCATCTCCGGCGTGTAGCGGGCGTAGTGGCGCTTGAGGATCTGGAAGACGCAGCGCGGGTGCTGGAGCGTCTCGTCGCGGCGTCCCTTCCAGCTGACCGGGGCCCCCCGGAGCCGTGGGTCTCGGACGTGCGCCGCCTGGTGCGACTGCTTGGCGCTGCAGCCTCCGCTTTCGTCCTCGGCCAGCTCCTCGGCGTTGCGGCGGTCGTCCTCGACGATCTTCGGGTGGCTCGTAGTGCCACGAGACGCGGGTCGTAGTGCGCCGGTCTCCTCGTCGAAACCCGAGAACAGCCCGTCGAGATCCTCGGTGTCCCGGAACTCCTCGTCGATGATCGTCGGCTGCGTTGGTGTAGGCCACGACGTACTCGCGGAAGTCGAGGTCGTTGCTCAGTACGTGGTTGACCAGGGCGCCGAGGAACGCGATGTCGGAACCGGCCCGGATCGGCACATGGATGTCGGCGATGGCCGACGTGCGAGTGAAGCGCGGGTCGACGTGGATGACCGTCGCGCCCTTCCGCTTCGCCTCCATCACCCACTGGAAGCCCCACCGGATGCGCCTCGGCCATGTTCGAGCCCTCGATCAGGATGCAGTCAGCGTTGCTGAGGTCCTGCAGGTTAGGTGGTGGCCCCACCGCGGCCGAACGAGGCACCCAGACCGGGCACCGTGGAGGAGTGTCATATGCGCGCCTGGTTCTCGATCTGGATCGCGCCCATCGCGGTGTAGAGCTTCTTCATCAGGTAGTTCTCCTCGTTGTCGAGGGTCGCTCCTCCGAGGCTCGCGATGCCCAGGGGCGGCGGGTACGCTTCCCGTCGCTCTCCCACTCCCAGAACTCGCTTGCAGGTCTTGATGACGCGGTCGGCGATCATGTCCATCGCCGTGTCGAGGTCGAGGTTCTCCCACTCGGTGCCGTGCGGGCGGCGGTAGCGGACCTTGGTCACCCGGGTCGGCGAGGTGACCAGCTGCAGCGAGGCGCTGCCCTTGGGACACAGCCGCCCGCGCGAGATCGGGCTCGCCGCGCTGCCCTCGATCTGGATCACCTGCTCGTCCTTCACGAACACCTTCTGCGCACAGCCGACCGCGCAGTACGGGCACACCGAGTCCACGACGCGATCGGCCGTGCGCCGTCCGTGGCTCGAGCGTGCGGCTGCGCTCGGACCGCGCGGCCGTCGCCTCGCCCCAGTCGGTCTCGACCGGTCAGCTGGCGCAGCGCCGGTCCACGCCGCGATCCGAGAGCCCAGTGCTCACAACAGCCTCGTAGCCACTCCGGCGCGCGTTCGAACGCGTTCGGCGCGCCACATCCTCTCGGTCACGCCTCTACCCTGACCGTGGAGGCGTTTCTCGTCTGGTGACGGGCTCGGTCCTCAAAACCGTATGTGACCGGGTATCCCAGTCAGGCGGGTTCGATTCCCGTCCGCCTCCGCTGAGCGCGTGGAGGAGCGGGTGACCATCCGCCCGGAAGGTCGGCGTGGAAGATGGGCACATGACGTCGGCCCGGACCCCCGCCGTCGATACGCCGCGCACCGATGTCGTCCTCGCCGACCCGCGGCTGGTGGAGGCGACCGACCGCCTGGGGCGCGCTCTCGGTCAAGAGTGCGGTCGGCGGAGGCGCTCCAGCGGGTGCCGTACGGCGCGCTGCCGGCCGACGCGGTCGTCGATCACGTCCTCGTGGGTCTCCCGCCGGCCGCCTCCTCACTGCGCTCGGTGATCAACGCCACTGGAGTCGTCGTCCACACCAACCTCGGACGTGCGCCACTCTCCGCGGCCGCGATCGACGCCGTGGTGACCGTCGCCGGCCACACCGACGTCGAGTTGGACCTGCTCACCGGTCGGCGGACCCCGCGGACGTGGCGCCCTGGCCGCGCTGGCCGCCGCCGTCCCCGATGCCGCGCGCCGTCCACGTCGTCAACAACGGCGCGGCCGCGCTCGCTCTACGTCACCTGTGCCCTCGGCGCCGGCCGGCGAGGTGGTCGTGGCCCGTGGCGAGCTGGTGGAGATCGGCGACGGGTTCCGCATCCCCGAGCTGCTGGAGTCCGTCGGCGCCCGGCTCCGCGAGGTCGGGACCACCAACCGTGTACACCTCGTCCGACTACGAGGACGTCATCGGCCCGACAGACGGCGTTCGTTCTGAAGGTCCATCCCGTCCAACTTCCGGGTCGAGGGCTTCACCTCCTCGGTGCCCGTCGACGCTCTGGCCGCGCTCGGCGTCCCCGTCGTGGCCGACATCGGGTCCGGCCTTCTCGCCCCCCATCCGCGACTGCCCGATGAGCCCGACGCGCGCTCGACCTGCGAGCCGGCGCCGCCGTCGCTCACGGCCTCGGGCGACAAGCTCCTCGGCGGTCCCCAGTGCGGGCTCCTCCTCGGTGACGCGTCGCTGATCGAGCAGGTGCGGCGCTTCCCGCTCGCACGGGCGATGCGCGTCGACAAGCTCACCCTCGCCGCCCTCGAGGCCACGCTCGTCGGCCGACACCTCCGGTTCCCGCCGATCCTCGGCGTGAGAGCCGACCAGCTCATGGCGCCGTGCCCTTCGCATCGCCGGCCTCGCGGGTCGGCGATCTGGCCGAGGCCGTGCCGCCACGGAGGCAACCGTCGGCGGCGGCGGCGCGCCCGGCGTCGTGCTCGCCGAGCGCCGCCGTGGTGCTCCCTCCCCTCCTGGCCGACGTCTCTGCGCGCCGGGACCCACCCGTCATCGGTCACTCGACCGGTGGTCGTCTCCTCCTCGACCTGATCACCGTGCCACGCCTCGCTCGACGACACGCTCATCGAAGCCGTTCGTCGCGCTCAGGGCCGCAGCTGACATGCCCGTCGTCGCGACCGCGGGGCACGTCGACCACGGCAAGTCCACCCTCGTCCGTGCCCTCACCGGCCAGGACCCCGACCGCCTCGAGGCGGAGCACCGTCGCGGTTTCTCCATCGAGTTCGGCTACTGCTGGACCGACCTCGACGGTGTGCGTGACATCGCCTTCGTCGACGTACCCGGTCACGAACGCTTCCTCTCGACCACCCTCGCCGGGCTCGGGCCCGTCCCCGTCGTGTTGCTCGTCGTCGCCGCGACGATCCGTGGATGCCGCAAGCCGCCGAGCACCTGGCCGCGATCGACGCCCTCGGCATCCGTTACGGAGTTCTGGCCGTCACCCGCTCCGATCTCGCTGACCCGGCTCCTGCGCTCGCCCGGTCGAGAGCCGAGGTCACCATACCTCCCTCGCCGGGCTGTCCTGGCTCGTCGTGAGCGGGTGTACTGGCAGCGGGCTCGCCGAGCTACGCAGCCGCTCTGCCGTGGCGCTTCACAGCTGCCATACGCCTCCGATGCGACGTGCGGTTCTGGGTCGACCGGGTGCTTCACGCTTCGCCGGAGCCGGGACGGTCGTCACCGGCACCCTCCCGGTCGGCACGTGCGAGTCGGGTGACGAGCTCGCCTTCGGCCGCGAGCTGCTCCGGGTGCGGGGACTCGAGTCGTTGGGCCGAGCAGTGTCCGAGATCATCGGGCCCGGCCCGGCTCGCCCTTCGGCTCGGTCGACATCCCCTCGGCCGATCTCGGGCGTGGCGCGGTGCTGCTCACCCCGGATGCGTACGCCGACGTGCACGAGATCGACGTCCGAATCACCGGCGACGATCGCCTTCCCGAACGTCCTCTTCTCCACTCGGCAGCACTCACGTCGCTGTCCGGCACGACCGCTCGGCGACCGGCACGCGCGTCTGCGCCTCTCGCATCCCCTGCCCCTGCGGCACGGTGACCGGTTGGTGATCCGCGACCCGGGGAGGCGCGTCGCTGTGGGCCGCGGACGTCCTCGACGCGGCCCCACCCGGGCTGGGCCGCCGCGGCGCGGCTCGATACCGGGCCGCCGAGCTGGACTCCCTTCAGGCGGACGCCGCCGGTGAGCTCGAACGTCGTGGGGCCGTGCGCCGAAGCCTCCTCCGCCGACTCGGCGTCTCCGACACCCCGCTGCCTCCCGATGCCGTGGCTATCGGCGACTGGCTCGTCTCCGCGTCCCCGGCTCGCCGGGTGGCGCGAGGCGCTGGTAGCGGCTGTCGCGGGCGCCCCGGACGGGATCTCACCCGCCGCTGCCGCCCGCGTACTCGCGTTCCCG
Organism: uncultured Actinomycetota bacterium; assembly: GCA_963812055.1. GTDB lineage: Bacteria > Actinomycetota > Actinomycetes > Propionibacteriales > Nocardioidaceae > Nocardioides. The sequence continues at coordinate 19,496 of CAWEUA010000024.1, read as the reverse complement.
GAGCCCGCACTGCTGTCACCCCTGGTCCACGAGCCGCTCTCCATGCGGTCCGGACGCCTCATGATCGACCAGCACCTGCCCGAACGCGCTGCAGGCTGCCCTGCGCGCCCTCCAGGCCGAGCTCACCGAGGCACCCTTCCGGGCTCCCGACGCCGAGCGGCTGGCCGCCCTCGGACTCGATCCTGCGACGATCGCGCGGCTGGCCCGCGACGGACATCTCTTGTCGTTGGGCGAAGGCGTCGTCGCTACTCCCTCGTGCCGACTACGCGGCCTACGACGTGCTGGCCGCGCTCCCGCAGCCCTTCACGACCAGCCAGGCTCGTCAGGCCCTCGACACGAGCCGACGCGTCGTGCTCCCGTTGCTCGCACACCTCGACCGCTCCGGCCGAACGGTCCGCCTCCCCGACGACACCCGTCGGGTCCGAAGGAGCCCCTAGGACGCGACCTCGTCGCGGACGGCGACCCACGGGGCGGTGATCCCGTGGTCGACGGCCCAGAGCACCGCCTGTGTCCGGCTGGTCACGCCCATCGACCGGTAGGCGGTCCGGATGTGCGACTTCACGGTGTTCATGGACAGCTCGAGCTGGCGAGCGATCTCCTTGTTCGGCACCCCGGCGGCGATCAGCGACACCACATGGGTCTCCCGCGGCGTCAGCCCGATGACGGGCGACGCCTGGGGCTCGGTACGCCGGCGGAGGTCGAGGGCGACGATGCGCTCCCCGGCCTGGACCTTCTCGATCGCCGCGACCAGCTCGAGGGCCGGGAGCTCCTTCGCGAGGTAGCCGTCGGCCCCGCCGAGCATGGCCCGCTCGATGAAGCCGTCGCGGCACTCCCAGCTGAAGACCGCCACGCGCGCCGTACCGGGTGGGCGCGTCACCGTGGTGGGCACGGACGCGTCGTCCTCGCTTCGGCGGGTGAACGGGTCGACGAGCGCCACGTCCGCGATCTCGTCCCGCCCCGCTCCCTGGGGTAGGACGGTCACACGGTCGGCGTGCTCCGCCAGCATCTGGGTGAGTCCGGCGTGCACCAGCTCGCACTCGTTCACGAGGCGCACACGGACAGGTCGGTCGAACTCCACGCCCGTCTGTACCCCCGATCAACCCGCCGCATGCGCACCCACGCGCTGGCTACGGTCCAGGTATGCGCAAGCCCCCGAAGGAAGTCGTCATCGCCGTCGTGGCCGTCGAGGCCGTCGCCGCCGCGTTCGCCTTCCGCGACCTCGCCCGTCGTACCGATGCCGAGGTCCGCGGTCCGAAGCTGCTCTGGCGGGTGCTGATCGGCATCAACCCCGGCAACTCCCTCGCCTACTGGGTCGTCGGCCGCCGCTGAGCCCCCGCGCCGGGTCGGCTCAGCGGTCGAAGGCCGCCCGCACCGCCGCCATGTCGGCGCCACCGAGGCCACGCTGGGAGGCCCGGTCGTAGAGCGCCAGCAGGCTGGTCAGGAGCTCGTCGGGGAACCCGGTGTCGCGGGCGGCGTCGACCATCAGCCCCACGTCCTTCACCACGCTGTCGATCGCGAACGCCGGGTCGTCCCACGTGTGCCCGAGCATGATCGAGCCCTTCCCCTGGGCGTACGCCGAGTCCGCGGCACCGCCTGTGATCGCCTCGAGGAACAGCCGCGGCTCGAGCCCGAGTGACTCGGCCAGGCCGAGCGCCTGGGCCGTCGCGGCACACAACGATGCCACCCAGGAGTTCGCCGCGAGCTTCAGCGCGCTGGCGTCGCCCAGTCGCTCCCCGAGCTCCACCGTCCGCGCCCCGACGGCGTCGAACGCCGGTCGCGCGCGCTCGACCGTGGAGGCCGGCCCCGCGACGAGCACGGTCAGCTTGCCGTCCTCGGCCGGCTGCTTCGTGCCCAGCACCGGTGCGTCCAGGAGCCGGTCGCCGACCGCCCCCGCGGCCTCCGCGATCCGGCGCATCCCGTCGGGGCCGACGGTCGTGCTCTGGGCCCAGACCGCTCCGTCGGCCAGCGCCCCGGTGATCTCGGGCGTCACGTCCAGCACCGAGTCGGCGTCGTACAGCATGGTGAAGACGACGTCGGCTCCGAGCAGCGCGTCGGCGACCGCCCCACACGCGGTGATGCGCTCCCCGGCAGTGGCCGCGGCGCGCTCCGGCGTGCGGTTCCACACGGTGACGTCGTGACCCTCACGAGCGAGCGAACGGGCCATCGCGGACCCCATGATCCCGGTTCCGAGGACGGCAGCGCGCATGCCTCGATGCTGCCACCCGTCGTGAGATGGCCTCAGTGGGGGATCCCCGAGGCGTCGCAGGGCAGCTGCGCGGGGAATCCCGCCTGGCCGCTCATCACGGCGAGGGACGCCGCCATCCGGCTCGGCGTGATCTCCGCCCCCCGGTTGTTGAAGGGTCGGTCCAGCACATAGATGAGGCTCAGCGCGGCGAACAGCGTCGCGGCCATCGACGCCATCGCGACCGACTGACCGAACGCCGTCGCCGACGGGTCGGCGAACAGGCACTGGAACCCCACGACCACGACCACCATCAGGATCAGGATCACCCACACGAACGGCGGCACGAACGGCTGCGCCTCCGCGATCCGGGTACGCCGTGCGTCCTGCCGGTCCTCGCTGAGCTGCAACCAGTGCTCGAGCGCCGCTCCCTGGCGGTTCCCCGTGACCTGCGCGTGCTGGATCGTGGTGATCAGGTCGTCGATCCAGCCCTGGGTCACGGCACTCTCCCGGCCGTGCTGCATGGCGGGCCACTCCTCGTGGATCACCGACCGGCTGTAGCAGATCACCTGCCCCTTCAGCTCCTGGTCCTTGTCCGGGAAGAACCCGGCCGTCTGGAACATCTGCTGGGCGGCCACCGCCTCCTGGCCGGAGGCCTCGCGGCCGTTCTCGTAGCTCGAGAACACCGTGAAGATGACGAACGCGAGGATCACCGCGATCCCTGCTCCGGCGGCACTGAAGATGCCGTCTGCCGACTCCATGTCGCCCAGCAGCCCGCCCGGTGGCGCGAGCCGGCGTACCAGCAGCATCGCGAGCACGGCCAGCGCCGTGCCTCCCACGATGATCAGCAGTGAGACCACCATCGCCGGCTCGACCTCCCTCGCACGAGCGCGGTACCGGGCCCCGCGCGCCGGCTCATCATGGCTCATCCGGCAGCCCCGGTCGGCACCTCCCGGTCACCCACGGGGGTGGCCCGGGTCCACGGGCCCCCTGGATATGCTCTCGAACACCTGACCGATGTTCCGCCCATCGGGCGTCCGCCCGACTTCGCGCCGCCGTGGCCGTGGCGTCGTCGAAGAGAGTCCATGCGGATCATGGTTCTCGGTGGCGACGGCTATCTCGGCTGGCCCACTGCCATGTACCTCTCCGCGCACGGACACGACGTGTGCCGTCCTCGACAACGCCGTGCGGCGCCAGTACGACGACGAGCTCGGCTCCGGCAGCCTCGTCCCGATCGAGTCGCTGCAAACCCGCGTCAAGGCCTGGCGCGAGTGTCCGGCTCCGGATCGCGACGTCCACGGCGACCTCTGCGACGCCGAGTTCGTCTACGGCGCTCCGTGACGCTCGCCCCGACGCGGTGGTGCACTACGCCGAGCAGCGCGCCGCGCCGTACTCGATGATCGACCGCAAGCACGCGGTCTACACGCAGACCAACAACATCGTCGGCACCCTCAACCTGATGTACGCCATCGGCGAGATCGACCGCGACATCCACATCGTCAAGCTCGGCACGATGGGCGAGTACGGCCAGCCCAACATCGACATCGAGGAGGGCTGGCTCGAGATCGAGCACAAGGGTCGTCAGGACCGGGTCCTCTACCCCAAGAAGCCCGGCAGCTTCTACCACCTCTCCAAGGTGCACGACTCGCACAACCTCGAGTTCGGCTGCCGGATCTGGGGCCTGCGCGTCACCGACCTCAACCAGGGCGTCGTCTACGGCCAGGAGACCGAGCAGACCGTGCTCGACCCCCAGCTGGCGACCCGGCTCGACTACGACGCCGTGTTCGGCACCGTGCTCAACCGCTTCGCCATCCAGGCCGTGCTGGGCCACCCGCTCACGATCTACGGCGGCGGCTCCCAGACCCGGGCGTTCCTCGACATCCGCGACACCGTCGAGTGCATCCGGCTGGCCTGCGAGAACCCCGCCGACGCCGGCGAGTTCCGGGTCTTCAACCAGGCCACCGAGCAGTTCTCCCTCGCACGAGCTGGCCAAGCTGGTCGCCGAACTCCTTCCCCGGCCAGCGTCGACGTGGAGCACATCGACAACCCGCGCGTGGAGATCGAGAACCACTACTACAACTTCACCCACACCGCGCTGGAGTCGCTCGGCCTCAAGCCGCACCTGCTGGGCGACACGCTGCTCGAGCACGATGTACGGCGTCATCGAGCGGCACCAGGACCGCGTCGACCTCGACCTGCTCCCGCCCCAGGTGCACTGGCGGCAGTCCCTGACCACAGCACGACGTGAACGGCCGATGAGCGAGGGCTCCCTCCGGACCCAGCGCGTGCTGGTCACCGGGGGCTCCGGGTTCATCGGTCGCCACGTCGTCCCCGCCCTGCGCGAGCGCGGACACCAGGTCGTGCGTCGTCGACCGGCACGAGCGTCGATGACCCCGAGGTCGCGTCCGTGGTCGGTCGAGCTCACCGATCGTGACGTCCGCGAGCGCGGCTGTGACCGACGACGTCGACGCCGTCGTCCACCTGGCCGCCGAGACCTCGGTGCTCGGCTCCGTCCAGCGCCCCTCCCTGCGTGCACCGCGTCAACGTCGAGGTGACGGGCGCGCTGCTCGAGCTGTGCCCGCGAACGCGGCGTCGGGACGTTCGTGCTCGCCTCCACCAACGCCGTCGTCGGCGCCACCGACGGCGACCTTCACCGAGGACGCTCCCGCTGCGCACCGCTGACGCCGTACGGCTCGACCAAGGCCGCCGCGGAGATGCTCCTCTCCGGCTACGCCGGCGCCTACGGCCTCCGCACGCGTCGCGCTCCGGCTCACGCAACGTCTACGGACCCGGCATGGGACCAAGGACTGCTTCGTGCCGCGGCTGCTCCGCGCCGCGGCCGCGGGCGAGGGCGTCGCAGGTCTACGGCGACGGCCACGCAGCGCCGCGACCTCGTGCACGTCCAGCGACGTGGCGCGACGCCTTCGCCCGCGCTGTCGTCGGGCTGGCCCAGCGGGCCGATCATCATCGGCAGCGGCTCGTCCGTCACGGTGCTCGACCTGCGTGGAGGCGGCCCGCGAGGCCACCGGCTGCGCGATCCCCGCCGAGCACGTGCCGCCCAGGCCGGCGAGATGCCCGCCGTGCGTGGTCGACACCACGGCAGCGCGCCGCCTCGGCTTCGAGACCCGCGGTGTCCCTGGTCGAGGGGATGCGCAGCGCCGTGGGCGGACTTCGAGCCGCGGCGTCCGAGCCTGACCTGTGACCTCGGCGCGGTGCGCTCGACCGGCACTGGTCCTGGCCGCTCGCCGTGGCGTCGTCGGGCTCTACTCCGTGCGCGTCCGACGACGCCTGGGCGGTGTGGCGCTGGCTGGCCGCGCTGGCCGCGCGTCGCTGGGCCTCCGTCGTGCTGCGCGCACGCTCGCCGCACCGGGGTGGCTCGCCGCGCTCGCTCGCGGTGCCGTGCGGCGTCAGCGCCGGCTGCTGGTCGCAGCCGCGCTGGCCACCTCGCCCTGCTCGCACCGCCTCTCGGTCTGCGTCGCGCTCGCCGGGCTCGGCGCCCGATCGGTGCGCGCTCGTCGTCGGCGTCCTGCTGCGGCGGCTGGCGGCGTCGCGGGACCGCTGGCGGCACGACGCCCCGGGCATCCGACGTCGCGTCGCTCCGGCTCTCGGCGCCTCGCTGCTGGGCTGGCCGTCGCTGCTCGCGGCTGCTGGCGGCGGTCGGCCTGGCGCGCGGCGCCATCGCGTGACGCGCGCGGTCGCTGTCTCGGCGCCTGCGTCGCGTCGTCGGCACGGTCCACGAGGTGCATGCTCGGCGTGGTGGCCGTCGTCGCGCGGCGCGCTCGGGCTGACGGCGCTGCTGCGCGGCGCCGCGGCGCGGGCCACGCGCCGCCCCGCAGAACGACGAGGTCGACGACGCTGGCGCTCGCCGAGTTCGCGCGAGCGCTACGGCGACCGCGGCTCGGGCCCGTCGTCGTCGTGATCGCGGCGTACAACGAGGCGGACGGGCTCCCGGCCGTGCTGGCCGGCCTGCCCGACGGAGGTGTGCGGCCTGCCACGTCGACGTGCTGGTCGTCGACGACGGCAGCACGCGACGGCACCGCCGAGCGCCGCTCGAGCACGGCCGCGCCCACGTCGTCGTCGTGCCCGGTCAACCGCGGTCAGGGGGCGGCGCTGCGGCTCGGCTACCGCATCGCGCGCGAGCACGGGGCCGACGTACGTCGATCACGACCGACGCCGACGGGCAGTACGCCCCCGACGACATGCCGGCGGTCCTCGCCCCGATCCTCGAGGGCCGGGCCGACTTCGTGACCGGCTCGCGGCAGCCTCGGGTCACCAGGAGACCCGCGACCGCGGTGCGCCGGGCCGGCGTCTACGTCTTCGCCTGGCTGGCCAGCGCGCTGACCGGGCGGCGCGTCACCGACACCTCGTTCGGGCTGCGGGCCATGCGGGCCGAGGTCACCGGCGGCGGTCACCCTCAACCAGCCGCAGTACCAGTCCTCGGAGCTGCTCGTCGGCGTCGTCTCGCACGGCTTCCGGGTGCTCGAGGTGCCCGGCCACCATGCACCTCCGCTCGGCCGGGGCCACCAAGAAGGGCCGCAACCTCGTCTACGGCCGCCGCTACGCCCGGGTCGTGCTCGGCACCTGGTGGCGCGAGGGCTGCCCGGCCCGGTCACGCGAGACCGGCACCGGCGCCTGCGACCACACTCGTGACGCATGGCGACTGCCAGGCCCGGCTCCGGTGGCCTGCCGCGAGCGGCCGTTCCTGGTCACCGCTCGCGCTGGTCGCTGCCGTGCTGCGCGTCGTCGTCGCAGGTCGCCGTTCCCGCCGGCGTTCCTCATGCAGCGACGGGCCGACGTACCTCTCGCTTCGCCGACCACCTCGCAGCCGCAGCCCGGACCGGCCCGTCGGCTACGGCTTCTTCCTGCGCGGCCTGTCCGACGGTCACCGCTCGCTCGTCCTGGCTGATCAGCCGTCCAGCACCTGCTCGGCCTGCTGACCGCCGTCGCTCGCGTACGCCGCTGCTGCGCCGCTGGGGCGTCAGCGGCCTGGGTCGCCACCGCTGGCGACGCGTGCCGTGCTCTTCGACGCGATGCAGCTCGCTGCTCGAGCACACGATGCTCAGCGACGTCCTGTTCGACTTCCTCGTCGTCGGCGGCGGTCGCCGCGCTGGCCTGGCGGCCGACCGCGCCGTGGTGGCCACCGCGCTGGCCGGTCTCGCTCCTCGGCCTCGCCACGGTCTGCGTCCGCGTCGTCGGGGAGCCCCTGATCGTGCTGGCCGCGGTGTTCCTGCCTGCTCGCCGCGTACGCCGTGGCGACGCGCGGCTGCGCCCTCGTCGGCCTCGTGATCGTCGCGTTCGCTCGTCCCCGTCGCGGCGTACGCCGCGTGGTACCACTTCGAGCACGGCGTCTTGGCCCTGACGGAGGCCGAGCGGCCGGGCGCTCTACATGCGCACGACGGCGTTCGTCGACTGCAACACGTTCGACGGTCCCCGACTACGAGCGCGTGCTCTGTCCCGCCGAGCCGCTCGGGCACGCGGCTGGACCCGACGTACTACGGCTGGCACGTCCCGGACACCATCCCGCGGCTGCGACCCGCCACCGGGCGTCACGACCGACGCAGGCGATGCGCGACTTCGCCGTCCGCGCGATCCAGGCGCAACCGGGCGACTACGCCCGCATCGTGTGCGCGCGACTTCCTGACTGACCTTCACCGCCGGCAGTCGCGACGACCACTACGAGTACGACGACGTCGCTGCAAGTGGACGTTCGTGACCTACGTCGACTACGAACCCACCGGCCTGGACCCGGCCGGCCTACGCGCGCCCACGGCGGGCAGCATGCCGACGACACGTCAGCCGCTCGCGAACTCGCCTGGTGGCCTATCAGCACCACGTGTACCTGCGCGGTCCGATGGCCCTGCTCCTGCTCGTGCTCGCGGTCGACGGGGGCCGTCGTACGCCGCCGCGATGTCCCGTCGCTGCGGCCGCTCATCGCGCTCACGCTGACGCTGCCGCTGGTGCCTGATCGCCGTACCCGACGTCACCGCCGAGTTCGTCTGGCGCTACCAGCTACCGCGGTCGTGCTGCTGCCCATGGCCGCTCGGTGCTGGCGCTGGACACGGCATCGCGAGCGCTCGCGTCGACGCCGGCGACCGTCGCGCGACGCGCCAGAACCGACTGCCCGAACGGTGGGCGTCACCCGTCGCTCCAGGCTCCGAGTGAGCGGCACGACGAACCGGTCGTAGACGCGCACCAGACGGGGGTTGGGCGCGCCGACCCCGCCGCGGCGCACCGTCGAGCCACCACGCGATGCCACCGCAGCAGGTTGACCGGCTTCACCAGCTCCGGCTCGAGACCGGCACCGCGCAGCGCGTCGCGTCAGCGTGCGCGGGGTGTAGCGGCGGACGTGGCCCACGGCGCGGTCGAAGTCGCCGTACAGCTGCATGTACGCCGGGCACCCACAGCACGATGCGGCCGCCTGGCTCCGCCATGCCGGCCAGCAACCGCAGCGCCCCGGCGTCGTCCTCGATGTGCTCGAGGACGTTGATGGCCGACGACCGTCGACGACCGCGGTGTCCCAGGTCGATGCCGCGCCTTTCGCAGCAGGTCGAGCGACCCGTGCCTCGACCTCGGGTCGGTCGGCGAAGCGCTCGGCCAGCGCGGCGACTGCCCCTGGGTCGACGTCGGTCACCACGTGGCGCTCGAGACCGTTGGAACTGGGAGGCGAACTCCCCGAGCCCGGAGCCGACCTCCAGCACCGACGGGACCGCAGTGCGGCTCGATCAGGTCACAGCTGGAAGGCGCGGTAGCGGAGCTGGTTCACACCCGAGGTGTCCTCGAGGGAACGCCCCGTGGCCGCGCTGAACGCATCCGCGCTGCTGCCGGTGAGGTCGCCGGCGGGGTCGTCGGTCATGCCGGTCCCGCCTGGGAGTCGTCGGAGCCGTACGCACGTCGCGGGGCGTCGGAAGAGCCGATCCAGCAGCAGAAACCTCAGCGCGAAGACGCCGATATACGTGCCGAGGAACACGCCCGCCACCAGGGTGACCCGGACCGTCGAGCTGACCCCCTGATGGTGCAGCCAGACATCCGCCAGGTGCGTGAGCAGTGTCGCGAGCAGCACGGTGGTCAGGATGATCCCCACGTACGGCAGGACCTCCTGCCGCAGGCTCGGACGGCCTCGACGCTGCCAGGCCCAGTTGCGGTTGAGCCAGAAGTTCGGCACCGCGCCGGCCAGCCAGGCCAGGATCGACGACCAGTGGTGCCGACGGCGAGCAAGCCGTAGAGCACGACGAATGTGGCCTCGCTGCACACCGCGGCGATCACCGACCCCGCGGTGTAGCGCAGCAGCGTCGGGATCAGCCGCGCTCCTCCCCGGCGGCCGCCGGGGCGACCGAGGGTTGAGCCGTCTGGCATGCGCCCGGCGTAACCGCGGCGGGCGGCCTCCCGGTCCGGTGAGGCGAGGCGTCACGGCTCGGTCTCGATCCGGTGACGACTCGTCGCTGCCACTCCCCCACGTCCACGTCACGCTCCTAGGTTCGGCGCATGGACGAGCGTGGGTCGTCTCGGGACTTCGACTTCTGGCTGGGCGAGTGGGACGTGTTCGGTCCCCAGGAGCGGCAGGCGGGCAGGAACTCGATCACGTCCCTGTACGGCGGCGGCGCCATCGCCGAGCACTGGCACGGCGCCGGCGACGTGGAGGGTCACAGCCTCAACGCCTACGACCCGGCCACCGACCGGTGGCACCAGACCTGGGTCGACTCCACCGGCGGACTGCTGCTCCTGGACGGCCACCTCGTGGACGGGTCGATGGTGCTCGAGGGCTCGGCCGTGGCCGCTGACGGCGGCGCCTCGCAGCGGCAGCGGATCACCTGGACTCCCGGGCCGGACGGCGTACGTCAGCACTGGGAGACCTCCGACGACGACGGCTCCACGTGGCAGACGGCCTTCGACGGCCACTACCGGCGGCGCGAGGCCTGACCCGGACCGTCGATCCTCTTGACACCGACCTTTCGGTCAGGATCTACTAACCGTTAGTGAACGCTAACCGAGTAGACGACGGCTGGGGTGCCCTGGCCGACCCGACCCGCCGCGAGATCGTCTCGCGCCTGGTCGAGCGGCCGCGACCGGTCGGGGAGCTCGCGGCCGAGCTCCCCGTCTCCCGATCCGCCGTCTCGCAGCACCTGAAGATCCTCAAGGACGCCGGTCTGGTCGCCGAGCGGGCCGAGGGCACCCGGCGGATCTACCGGGTGAACCCGGTGGCGCTGGCCGCCCTGCGCGATCAGCTCGAGACCTACTGGCAGCGATCCCTGACCCGCTACGCCGACCTCGTTGACCACGACGAGGACGCGAACGATGACGTGGCGCCCGACCCGGAGGAGAACCGATGAGCCAGACCCAGACCGCCGTCCACCTCGAGATCGCCGTCGCCGCTCCGCTGGAGCGGGCCTTCGCGGTGTTCACCGAGCGCTTCGGCGACATCAAGCCGCCCGAGCACAACCTGTTGACCGCGCCGATCGCCGAGACGGTGCTCGAGCCACGGGTGGGCGGCCACATCGTCGACCGGGCGGTCGACGGAAGCGAGTGCCGGTGGGCGCGGATCCTGGCCTACGACCCGCCGAACCGGATCGTCTTCAGCTGGGACATCGACCCGCGGTGGCAGCTCGAGACCGACCCGGACCTCACCAGCGAGGTCGAGGTCCGGTTCGTCGCTGACGGCCCGGAGCGCACCTTGGTCGAGCTCGAGCACCGCAATCTCGACCGCCACGGCACCGGCTGGGAGTCCGTCAGCGAAGGCGTCGAGGGTGACCAGGGCTGGCCGCTGTACCTCGCGCGGTACGCCGCGTTGCTCGACTGACGCACGACCGGCCGTGGTTGTCTGAACGGCGTGCGGATCGCCACGTTCAACATCCTCAGCGGCCGCTCGGTCGCGAGAGGATTCGACGAGGAGACGTTCCGGGCGGCGATCGCGAGTCTGGACGCCGACATCCTGGGGCTCCAGGAGGTCGATCGGAACCAGCCCCGCTCGGGCCACGCCGACCTGACGGCGATCGCGGCCGCCGCGATGGGCGCGACCCATCGACGTTTCGTGCCCGCGCTCGTCGGGCCACCGGCCACGTGGTCGGCCGCCACGGGCGAGGAGGGTCCCGACTCGCCGGCGTACGGCATCGCCCTCCTCAGCAGGTACGCCGTGCTGGACTGGCGCGTCGTACGTCTGCCGGCCGCACCCGTCCGGACCCCTCACCTCTCCCCCGGGCGCCTGCTGCCGAGGTGGATCCGCGACGAGCCGCGGGTCGCCGTCGCCGCCGAGATCGAGACATCGCGAGGGCGGGTCGACGTGGTGACCACCCACCTGTCGTTCCTGCGCCCGTGGAACGCGCGACAGCTCCGGCGGTTGACGTCAGTGCTCGCTCCCCGCCCGCACCCGCTCGTGCTGCTCGGCGACCTGAACATGGGGCCGCGGGCCGCTGGCCGGATCACCGGGATGACTCCGCTCGCGGTGGGCGCCACGTTCCCCGCGGACCGCCCACGGGTGCAGATCGACCACATCCTGGGTGATCGTGCGCCGTCGCCTCGCGGCGCCCGCGTGGTGCAGCTGGCCGTCTCGGATCACCGTGCCCTGGTCGTCGACGTCGATGACGTCTGACGCGGGCCTCACCCACGGTTGAAGAGGCGGCGCAGCCGATCGTGGGCGAGCGCGGCGCGCGCGGCGTTCATGCCCGGAGCTCCGTGTACTCCCCCGCCCGGGTGCGCCGACGCCGACCCGAGGTAGAGACCACGGATGCCGGTCTCGGCGCGGCCGAGGCCGGGGACCGGCCGGAAGACCAGCTGCTGGTGGAGCTGTGACGTGCCGCCATTGACGGAACCGCCGTCCAGGTTGGCGTTGCGGGCCTCGAGCTCGCGCGGGCCGAGCACTCGCCGGGCCAGGACCCGCGCACCGAATCCCGGTGCCCTCGCCTCGATCCGCGCCTGCATCCGGTCGGCGAAACGCTCGCGGTCGTCGTGGTCCCAACGCCCGGTGATCCCGGCGTCACCCGCGTCGCCGACCGTCTCTCGTGGGACGTGGGTGTAGGCCCACATCGACTCGGTTCCCTCCGGCGAGCGGGTGGGGTCGGTGGTGGTCATCTGACCCGCCAGTAGGAACGGGTTCGCCGGCACGAGGTCCGACGAGACCTGGCCGAGAGCCTCGCTCATGTCGGCGAGGTCGTCGGCGATGTGCACCGTCCCGGCGGGGTACGCCGGACGCTCGGCCCACGGAACCGGCCCGCTCAACGCCCAGTCCACCTTGACCGTGCCGGGATCCCACTGGAACCGGCGCATGCCGCGTCGCACGCGTCGGGGCACGTCGTCCTCGACCAGGAGGCGGCCGTAGAGCAGGGGGGCGACCACACCGGCGACCACAGCCCGGCGTGCGGTCGCCCTGGTCCCATCGGCGGCGTCCACCGCGACGGCACGGCCACCGGCGACCACGATCCGGACCGCCGGCGTGGAGCACCGGAGCTCGCCACCGCGTGCCGCCAGTCGCCGGGCCAGTGCGGAGGCCAGACCGCCGGCGCCGCCCTCGGGCACCGGGAACCCGACGCTCTGTCCCAGCATCGTCAACAGCAGCGCCATCAGCCCGGATCCGGGGGCGTGGAGCGGGATGTCGGAGTGACCGGCGTTCCCCGCCAGGAGCAGGCGCGGCGCGTCGCCCGCAAAGGGCCACAGGCTCGGGTCGGCGGCGGGTGTCAGCAGCGTGCGCACCAGATCCAGGCCTCCGGCCCGCGGGAGTCGGGCCGCGAGGCCCAGCCCCGCGCGCAGCGGCGGGAACGGCGTCAGCAGTGCGTGGATCACCTGCTCCCCCACGCGGTCCCAGAGTCGGCACAGCTCGAGCCAGGAATCGCCGTCGCCCGAGCGAGCGTCGTCCAGCAGCCGTGCCGTCAGTGCGCGGTCACGGTGGAGCAGGGCCCAGCTCCCGTCGCCGCGGACGTGCCCGAGGACCGCCGGGGCGTGCCGCCAGACGAGCCCGTGGTCCTCCAGTGCGAACGACCGGATCGCGGCCGACGCAGCGGCCAAAGGGTAGAAGGAGCTGAAGGTGTCGTGCACGAAGCCGGGGTGCACGTCGTCGTGGCTCTGCACCGCGCCACCTGGCTCCGGAGCGGCCTCGAGGACCAGCACCGACCAGCCGGCGTCGACCAGCCGGTTGGCTGCGACCAGACCGTTGGGTCCGGCGCCCACCACGACGGCGTCGTACGACGTCACCCTCCGATCACCCGCGCCGTTCCGCCAGCCACGCGAGCCGCCGGAGCGACTCCCGGTTCCGCCACACCAGCGCCGGCGCCCGCACGAGCTGGGGGACGAGCCTGGCCGGGCCTCCCGTGACGTCCTCCCGCATCCGCACCCGGGTCCCGGCTCCCTGTGCCTGCAGGCTGATGGTCACCCTGGCCTCGCCGCCGGGCCATGCCTTGGCCTTCAGCTCGACGCGACTCCCCGGCACACATGCGAGCATCTCGGTCTCGTCGTTGATCACGGCCGGCCAGAGACCGACCGAGTGGTGGATCCTCGAACCCGGTTCCGGCCAGGTGTCGTCGACCTCCCGGACGCGCGAGGCTCCGACCACCCAGAGGGGGTACAACCAGCCGTCCGCGAGCACCCGCCACACCGACTCGGGTGTCGTCTGAACTGTCTCCTCGACTTCGATCACGTCGGACACGTACCCGGTCCCGGAGCTCGCTACGCGCGTGCCGGCACGGCAACGGGGGTACCAGTGCCTATGCCTCCGACGAACCGTGACGACCACGCCCTGACGTCGGTGTGGCGAGACCGCCCACCTGTCCAGACCGACGCGGATCTCGGCGAGCGCTACGACGACGTCGTGGTGGGAGCCGGCGTCACCGGCCTCGTCACGGCCCTGCTTCTGGCGCGCTCCGGCCGCTCGGTGGCTGTCGTCGAGGCCCGCGACGTGGGCGCGGTCACCACCGGGAACACCACCGGGAAGGTCTCCCTGCTGCAGGGGACACGTCTCTCGCGCATCCTGGAACGCCAGTCACGGCGCGTGGCGCAGGCGTACGTCGAGGCCAACCGGGAGGGGCAGGCGTGGCTGCTGCGGTTCTGTGACGACCACGGCGTGGCGTACCAGCGACGCCCCGCCGTCACCTACGCCGCGGACCAGGCAAGCCTTGGCACCGCCCGCGCCGAGCACGACGCCGCTCGCAGTCTCGGCCTGGAGGTCGGCTGGCAGAACGACCTGGGTGTGCCCTTCCCCCACGCCGGCGGCACGGTCCTCGACGCCCAGGCCCAGCTCGACGCGATGGAGCTCTGCGCCGCCCTGGTCCGGGAGATACGTCGCGAGGGCGGCACCGTCGTCACCGGGAGGCGCGTCGTCGGAGCACCCCTCGCCGACCCGTCCGCCGTGGACCTGGACACGGGAGGGCGCGTCCACGCTGACAACGTCGTGCTGGCGACCGGCATCCCGGTGCTCGACCGTGGCCTCTACTTCGCCAAGGTGGAGCCCCAGCGCTCGTACGCTCTGGCGTTCCGGCAACCCTCGCCACCGGAGCTCATGCTGCTCTCGGCCGGCTCCCCCACCCGTTCGGTCCGGGACGCGCCGTCGCCGCACGGGTCCCTGCTGATCGTCGGCGGCGAAGGACACACGGTCGGACGGCACCACGGATCGACGAACGACCGCCTCGATGCTCTCCGGGCCTGGACGGACGAGTGGTTCCCGGGCGCGGACGAGACGCATGCGTGGTCGGCGCAGGACTACTGGTCCCACGACGGGCTGCCCGCCATCGGCACCCTTCCGCGCGGACGCGGCCACGTCTTCGTCGCGACCGGGTACGGCAAGTGGGGGCTCACCAACGGGGTGGCGGCCGCCATCTCCCTGGTCAAGCAGATCCACGGGAAGCGAGCGGACTGGCAGACCGTGATCTCGCACCGGATCACCCGCCCGAGCGGAGCCCTGGAGATCGCCCGGCTCAACGCCGCGGTGGCTGTGCACCTCCTCGGTGACCTGGCCCGGGCGGAGCTGCGAGCGCTCCCGGAACCCATCGAGGGCGAAGGCGTCGTCGGACGCCGGGGGGTGATGCCGGTGGGCCGGGCGCGGGTCGACGGCCGACTCTGCTCGGTGACGGCCGTCTGCACGCACCTCGGTGGGATCCTCAGCTGGAACGACGCGGAGCGGTCATGGGACTGCCCCCTCCACGGTTCACGGTTCGACGCCGACGGCAGAGTTCTCGAGGGCCCGGCCACGCGCCCGCTCCGGCCGGCGTGATCGAGGCCGGCCGACGACGCGTGACATCGGCGTTCCGGGGTACGGCAATCACAGTGGAGCTCGCCGATCTCGTCCGGGTATGAGGGTCGGCGGGCTCCGCTCATCTCGACCCCTCGCGACGTGCCCGCTCGGGTACGCGACCACATCCGCCAAGGAAGACCCATGACCGACGTCGTCGACCTGATCATGCAGGACCACCGCGAGCTCCAGCGCATGTTCGAGGAGCTGCAGTCCGATCCGTCCAAGCGCAAGGCGCTCGCGCCGGTGATGAGCACGCTGCTGTTCGCCCACAGCCGGGCCGAGGAGTCCGAGGTCTACCCCGGCGCCCGGGCCGCGGGTGGCGAGGAGGACGTCGAGCACAGCCAGGAGGAGCACCTCGTGGCCGACCAGCTGGCCGAACGGCTCACCGGCCTCGATCCCGAGTCGGACGAGTTCGGCACGGTCCTGGAGGAGCTGGTCCACGCGGTGACCCACCACCTCGAGGAGGAAGAGGAGTCGGTGCTCCCGCACATGCGCGAGCGGATGACCGCCGACGCAGCTCGACGACCTCGGGGAGAAGTTCCTCGCTGCCCGCGCCGAACACCTCGGCGACCAGCCGGACGACATGACCAAGGCGCAGCTCGAGCAGCAGGCCGACAACATCGACCTGGAGGGCGCCTCGTCCATGCGCAAGGACGAGCTCAAGAGCGAGCTCGAGGACCACGCGGACCTGTAGGCCCCGATCAGGGACGCCCCGCGGCGAAACCGGGGGGAAGCCGCGGGGCGTCGACAGGGACGGGGGCACCCCGCGGTGTGTTGGGCCCTCACCCGCGGGGTGCCGGATCTAGACCGAACTCCCGTGAACCACCCACGCTAGAGGACCTCACGCCCGCGGAGAACCATCCGTTGGGATGGGATTCCCGGCGCCGCGGCGATCCCGGTCCCGACGGGGTCGCGCCGAGTCAGGGACGGAACGTCGAGCGGTACTGGGTGGGGGTCCGTCCGGTGAGGTCGCGGAAGGCGAGGTTGAACGCCGACAGGGAGGTGTACCCGACCGCATGGGCGATCGTGGTCACCGAGTCCTCGCTCGTGGCGAGCCTCTCGATCGCGCGGAGTACCCGCATCCGACGCAGCACGGCGCTCCAGGTCATCCCGCATTCGTCGTCGAACCGACGGGCCAGTGATCGCGGCACCAGCCCGACCTCGCGCGCGATGTCGGCGAACCTGAGCGCGTCGGCCAACCCGTCACCGGTCAGGGCCAGAGCCCGACGGAGCTCCGGCGACTGGCCGGCGGGGACGCTGACCGGGCTGGGATGCTCGGCCAGCTGCCACGCCACCGCGGCCAAGGCACCGAACATGCTGCGCGCGTACGGCGGAAGCGGTTCCTCGGCGTCGGGCCACTCGACACACTCGGTCACCAGCGCTCGGGCCAGCGGGGTCAGGTCGAACACGGTGAGCGAGGCCGGTGGCTCCGGGGCGAAGACGGGGTCGAACAGCACCGACGAGGTGGTGACCGGCTGTGGGATGGCCACCTGGATCGGCTCGCCGGCAGCGATCAGGGCGGCGCGTGCCGGCGGCAGCAGCCAGACCTTCCCCTGCGCTTCCAGCCGCAGCGCACCCCGGGACGCGCACAACAGGTAGTGCCGGTCCATCCTCAGCTCAGAAGGAGGGGCCGCCGCGAACTCGCGCGCGAACGCGAACGCCTCTCGCCGCACGGGAGTCCCTCGCACGTGGTCACCCTAGGGGCGAGCCGCGAGTCAGACCGTCTCCAGCAGAGAGGCATGGAACCGACGACTGACCGGTGGCGCAGACATCAACGGGCGGATCACCGCGTTCGAGCGGGCGAACGCCTCCGAGGCGAGATAGGCGGCGAACGAGGACTCGTCGGCCCACTCGTGGGTCACCGAGACCCCTTCCTCGTTGTCGCGTGCGACGTGCACCCGGAAGTCGAGATTGCCGGGCATGGCGCGGATCTCGTCGCGCTCGGCATCGAGCTGGGCCAGGGCCGCATCCCGGTCAGCCGCCGTGGTGCGCAGGTCGAGAAGGCAGATCAGCATCGGTTTCTCCTGAGGATCGAGTGGTTGATTCGGCATGACTCTTCGATCGTGCCGCTCCGTCGGGGGTTCCGCTCGCGCCATTCAGACGCATTCGCGCTCCCAACGGACACGCCCGTTCGCCGACGAAGGACCGCGCGGCACTCAGGCGCGGTGATGCTCCTGCCGCTGCTGGTGTGCCGCCCGTCGTGGTGTCACAACCAAAATCTGGCTCTGGCTCAACGGTCAGCCGACCAGATCTCGGGCGAGGGCGGCGGCCGCGCCGCGGTTGTCGACGCGGAGCTTGGTCAAGATGTTGGACACGTGCACGCTCGCGGTCTTCTCTGTGATGACCAGGGTGGTCGCGATCGTCTTGTTGGTAGCGCCGGTGGCAAGGAGGTCGAGGACCTCGCGTTCGCGAGGGGTGAGCCGGCTCAACGGTCCTTCGCCTGCTCCCGACTGGGGCAGGGGGATGCGGGTACGGGTCGCGAGCCGGAGTGCGCGGCGTTCGAGGTCGTGCGCCCCCATGGCGTGGGCGGTGCTCCAGCACTCGACGAGGAGCTCGCGGCCCTCGTCGCGGCCGCCGTGGGCGAGCAGCTCGGTGGCCAGGTTCAGGCGTGGCTCGAGGGCGAAATAGGCGCCGAACGGCTCGGCCAGGAGCGTCGCATCTCGGAACTGGCCGACGGCCGGCTCTCCGGCGTACCTGGCGGCGTAGGCCTCGGCGAGAGCGAGCTGCACCCCGTAGTAGGTCGAGCGCCACTCGTCGGTGAGCCCGGCCCGGCCCCCTCTCGAGCTGAAGAGCCGCACGTTCCCGGAGCCCGTCGGTCTCGACATCGGCGTCGACGACCCAGACAGAGCGCCTGGAAGCCGATTCGTGCGCCCGAGGCCGCCACCAGCAGGGAGTCACTGTCGTCGAGCTGCGCCAGGTACGACGACGCGAGGTCGACGGCGCCGTCTGGTCGTCGAGCAACGCCTGGAGCTCGAACTCGATCAGGACGTCGGTGTCGAACGGCTGATCGCCTTCCTCGTCCTATCTGGCGCCATCTCGCTGACCAGAGGGGCCGCCGCGGCCGGGTCACCTCGCGCCACCAGCAGCCCCGCCCTCTGAAGGTGCCACTCAGGCTGCGTGCAGCCCGAGCTCACTCGAGCTCACTGAGCCGCTGCTCAGCCTCGTCGAAGAGACCGCGCCACACGAGTGCTACCAACGCACTGCCCGCACATGGACGGCTAGTCGCGGAAGCCCCAGTGCCATGCCCTCGTCGAAATCCTCACCCGCGACCACCAGACCACGATCGATCTGCCCGGCCTCGATGTACGCAAGGAGATCCCGCCGAGGGCGACCGCCCGCCTACCGGCTGTCCGTCCCACGGCCTCTGGCGCTGCTCCATCCCGGCCAAGGAGGCGCCGATATGGCCGAGATAGAAATGCGAGAGGGATCCCAGATAGATGGCCCCCGTTCGGCTTCGACGCTCCCCGCGACTCCTGGCTGCGCCGATGGCTCGCTTGTGCGGTTTCGACACTGGCGGCAAGTGGCCGTGCCGGAGCAGATGTTGCGACTGGGCGATTCAGTGCCCGTGCCAGCTCCTCGGTCGGGGACTCGCCGGCGTACTCGATGGCCAGCCGGATCGCCTCCTGCCTACCGATCGCGTCCCCGGCGCGGAGGGCGGGACCAATGCGGAGTAGACGCGGCTGGCCAGCAACCGGTCGGGGTCGGGTCCGAGCATCTCCACCGCCGTGCGGATCAGCGTGTGCCAGCGATCTAAGTCACCCTGCGATCGCCGCCGACTCTGCCCAGGAGGATGACGAGCTCGGCCTGCGGAGGTCCGGCGACGGTCTCGGCGTCGGGTACCCGGTCCCACAGCGACAGAGCGCGCTCGAGCTGGGTGACGGCCTCGGCGGCTCCCAGTCGCCTCGCCGCGATCCGGCGCGCAGCGACGCTGCCAGGGTCTGGGGCAGGTCGTGGGCGGCGTTCCAGTGGAAGGCGAGCCGGCTCAGCGTCGCCACCCCGGGATCGGGCTCGGCATCGATCCCGGCCTGGAGGATCTCGGCCAGCCTCCCGTGGATGCGCGTCCGTTCGTCGGGCATCAGGTCGTCATAGGCCGCCTCGCGCAAC
>CAWEUA010000023.1:0-102644 GCA_963812055.1 uncultured Actinomycetota bacterium | reverse complement strand
GAAGGACTCCGGTGGTGGTCAGGACTCCCTGTTCGACGACCTGATGTCCGGCGACGCGCCCCCGATCTTCGACATGACCGTGGCGGTCCCCGACATCGACGAGTGGGACAAGATGACCCTGCTCGGGCACGAACGGGAGATGCTCGGCCTCTACGTCTCCGACCATCCGCTGACGGGACTCGAGCACCTCCTCCAGTCGACCTCCGACTGCAGCATCGGGCAGCTGCTCCTCGACGAGGAGCGCCCCGAGAACAGCCCGATCACGATCACCGGCCTGATCACCTCCGTGCAGCGGAAGATCACGCGCAAGGGCGACACCTGGGCCGTGGTCACCATCGAGGACCTCGACGGCGGCATCGACGTGCTGCTGTTCCCGGGCACCTACCAGCTGGCCGGCGGGCTGCTCGCCGAGGACGCGATCGTGACCGTGAGGGGCAAGATCTCGCGCAGCAAGGACCAGCCAGAGATCCGGGCCGAGGAGGTCACGGTCCCGGACCTCGAGGACGGTCCGGCGGGGCCCGTCGTGGTGAGTCTGCCGGTCACCCGGTGCACGCCCCCGGTGGTCGACCAGCTCAAGGAGGTGCTCCGCACCCATCCCGGCGTCACCGAGGTCCACCTGCGGCTGCACGGTCGCGAGCACACCAAGGTTTTGCGCGTCGGCGACAATTTCCGGGTGGCCGCTGGAGCACCTCTGTACGCCGACCTCAAGCACCTGCTCGGTCCGGGCTGCCTGAGCGGATGAACGAGAACGTCGACCACGCGAGTCGAGGGCTCTTCGCGTCGGGGAGCCCTGCCCTGTCCATCCTGCGCGCCGTCCTGCTGACCCTCCTCGCGTACGCCGTCATGGGTGTCGTGGCGGGCATCGTCTGGGAGGCGGTCTGGACGCCACCCGGCCAGGTGATCGCCAAGCACCAGGTGTTCTTCGACAGCTACGCCTCGTTGCGCGGGGTCTTCACCGGCACCGGCTGGTACGTCCTGGTCGGGGGGCTCGCGAGCGCGCTGGTGTCCCTTCTCGTGTGCCTGCGCACGCGTCGTCGAGGGCTGCTGACCCTGGGCCTGGTGATCGTCGGGTCGGCCGTCGGCGCGGCGGTGATGCTCAAGGTCGGCACCCACCTGGGCCCCGCCGACCCGGCGAGCATCGCGGCCCACACGGTCAAGCGCACCACGGTTCGCCGGTCGAGCTCACCGTCGAGGGCAAGACCGTCCTGGGGGTGAAGAGCCCCTACCTGGTCTGGCCGATGACGTCGCTGATGGTCCTGTCCCTGGTCTTCTTCGCCGTGCCCGTCTCGCCGGTGGAGCTCGAGCGCCTCCGGCCCCACCCCGCGGATCCACGCGAAGCGGACGTTCCGGGCGCCCGCCACGGGTAGGCTCACGCTCCGCGCCAGCTCGATGCGCGTTTCTCACGGGGAGTCCACAGATGTCAGAGAACCAGCCGCCTTCCGGCACGCCCGAGTACCTCGAGTACAGCGGCGGATCACCGATTCCCACCGAGTCGGCATCCCCGGGCGAAGGCTCACCGAGCCGGCGCAGTCGGCGCGGCTGGTGGATCGGTGGCGGCGTCATCGCGCTGCTCGGTGTGGGAGCCGGCGCCTGGGCGGCGCTCGGGTTCTTCCAGCAGGGTGAGCAGCCCGCGGAGGCACTCCCGTCTTCCACCGTCGCGTACGTGAGCGTCGACCTGGATCCGGCCGGCGGGCAGAAGATCGACGCCTTCCGGACCCTGAACAAGTTCCCCGCCTTCAAGGACGAGGTCGGCGTCGACAGCGTCGACGAGCTGCGGCACAAGATCGGCGAGCAGCTGGTCGGCGAGGCCGACTGCCCGGGACTCGACTACGACCGCGACATCGACCCGTGGCTCGGCGACCGCATGGCCGTCGCGGCCGTCGAGCTCGGCGGTGACCCCGACCCCCAGGTCGTCGCGGTCCTCCAGGTCAAGGACGAGGGCCAGGCCCGCGACGGGATCAAGAAGCTCAACGCCTGCGACGACTCCGGCGAGGAGCCCGCGGTCGGGTTCCACGACGGCTGGGCGGTGTTCGCCCAGACCCAGGCGAACGTCGATGCGGTCCTGGCCGCGACCGACAAGGGCACGCTGGCCGATGACGCGACGTACCAGAAGTGGACCGAGGCCGTGGGCGAGGCGGGCGTCGTCAACGCCTACGCCTCACCCGAGGCCGGTCGGGCGCTGGCCCGGCAGCTCGGCGGACTGTTGAGCGGCGGGATGCCGACGCTCGGAGCCACCTCCGTCCAGAGTGCCATGCCCGCCTCCTACACCCTGACCACGGCGGACGGCGTCGGCGACGACCCGTTCAGCAAGGCCCTCTCCTCCTTCAAGGGAGGCGCGGCGACCCTGCGCTTCACCAGCGACGGTCTCGAGTTCGCCGCGGCCGCCGACGGGGGCTCCCCGCAGCTGGCGGAGGTCACCGGGAACACCGGTGGCGCCCTCGTGCAGCGCCTCCCGGACGACACCGCCGCGGCCGCGGGCGTCAGCCTGCCGAAGGGCTGGCTGGACCGTCAGCTCGACCAGATGTCGTCGATGTTCGGCGGCATGGGCATGACGAAGGACGATGTCGTGCGCGAGCTCTCCCAGGAGACCGGGCTCGACGTCCCTGCCGACATCGAGACGTTGCTGGGCTCGGGGATCTCGATCTCCGTCGGCCACGACTTCGACTTCGAAGCAGCGGAGAACTCCGACGACGGCAGCGGCCTGCCGATCGCCGCGACGATCAAGGGCGACCCGCACGCGATCGAGCAGGTGCTGGACAAGATCCGCGCCCGGGCGGGCGACCTGGCCTTCCTCGACTCGGACACCCAGAACGGCCTCGTGGCGGTCGGTCCGTCCGCGGACTACCGGCAGCAGGTGCTCGACGGAGGCAACCTCGGCGACAACGGCACCTTCACGAGTGCGGTGCCGGACGCCGGTGACGCGAGCTCGCTGTTCTACCTGAACGTCGATGCCCTCGAGCCGTCGATCACCAAGGCCGCCGCGGGCGACCAGGAGACGATCGACAACGTCAAGCCGTTGCAAGCCGTCGGGCTCTCGTCGTGGAACGACGACGGCGTGATCCGGTTCTCGTTCAAGGTCTCGACCAATTGAGCGCCACCGCCGGCTGGTTGAGGAGCGAGCTCTGCGAGCGTCTCGAAACCCGGTGACGGTGCCTGGGGCCCTCAGGCAACCTTGCGTTGGGCGCCGCATCGGAGTCCTACGTCGCTGGCGGCCGCGCGTCGGCCGCACAGCGCCCGCAATGGCTGAGCTCGCTGGCGGCCGCCGCGCCTGCGCACGCTCCCACGGCCTCCGCTCCGGCGCCCGACGCGGCGGCGGCGTACTTGTTGGTCGAGGAGGTCGCTCTGCGACCGTCACGAGACCCGGTGACGGTGCCTGGGGCCCTAGTTCGGTGACCAGCGGGTGCGGGCGATCTCGGTGGCCGGCACCGACGGGAAGGCCCGCATCGTGCGCAGCTCGGCGCGCAGGACCTCGGTGACCATGCGGAGCCGCTCCTCGGCCTCCTCCGCCTCGAGCAGCGCCTGACGCTGGGCCAGGGTCAGCGGTGCCAGGGCGGCCAGCGCCCAGGAGAGGTACGCCGGGTCGTGGGGCAGGTCGTCGCTCGGAGGTTCACGGTCGATCTCCAGCAGGGCCTCGCGATAGGCGTCGTACGTCGCGCGAGCGGCGCCGGTGACGGCGTCCGGAACGTTCACCTCGGTCTCGGCCAGGGGGGTGACGTGCCCGACGGGATACAGGCCGGACGTGTCGAGGTGCTCGAGCTCGATCCGGTCGAGCCCGACCGCGACCAGCTCGAAGGTGCCGTCGGGGTTCGCCTCGACCTCGGTCATCTTCACCCGGCACCCCACGCGGAACAGCCACTGGGCGCCGTGCTCGCCGACCTCGTACCCCTCGCGGATGCCGACCGAGCCGAAGACCCGCTCGATCGGGTCCTCCACCCGGAGCAGGTGGTGGACCATGGCGCGGTAGCGGTCCTCGAAGACCCGCAGCGGCACGCTCATCCCCGGAAACAACACCGCGTTCAGCGGGAACATCGGGAGCGTGTCGCTCATGGGTCGAGCGTAGCCATCGAGAGGTGGACCGCGTGCCGACTCGCGCGCACACGCGCGCCGTCGCTCGCTCCGGCCGTCCACGCGGGCTGCGCCGGACGTGGACGTCCTGGCTCGGCACTTAGGATTCGTCCCATGATCCGGCGGATCGACCTGCGCGGCCGTGCGCCCGAGGACTACCGAGAGGTGGTGCCGCGGGCGGACGTCGACGTCGACGCTGCCGTCGAGGTGGTGCGGCCGATCTGTGACGCCGTCCGGACGCGGGGTGCGGAGGCGATCGCCGAGCTCTCCGAGCGGTTCGACGGGGTCGTCCCCGAGCAGCTGCGGGTCCCGGCGGCGGCCCTCGACCGCGCGCTGGCCGAGCTGGACCCGGCCGTCCGAGCCGGGCTCGAGGAGTCGGTCACGCGCCTCCGGCGTACCTGCGAGGCCGAGCTGGAGCGCGACGTCACGACCTCGCTCGGCGAAGGTGCGACGGTCACCCACCGGATGGTGCCGGTACGCCGGGTGGGGCTGTACGCGCCGGGCGGCCTGGCCCCGCTGGTCTCCAGCGTCGTGATGAACGTCGTCCCGGCCCAGGTCGCGGGCGTCTCGTCCATCGCCCTGGCGAGCTCGCCGCGGAAGGAACACGCCGGGCTCCCGGAGCCGACGATCCTCGCGGCCTGTGCCCTGCTCGGCGTCGACGAGGTGTACGCCGTGGGCGGGGCTCAGGCGATCGCGATGTTCGCCTACGGCGCGGGGGAGTGCCAGCGGGTCGACCTGGTCACCGGCCCCGGCAACATCTACACGGTCGCGGCCAAGCGACTGCTCAAGGGCCGGGTGGGGATCGACGCGGAGGCCGGGCCGACCGAGATCGCGATCCTGGCCGACGACGGCGCCGACGCGGCGTACGTCGCCGCCGACCTGGTCAGCCAGGCCGAGCACGACCCGCAGGCCGCCAGCGTCCTGGTGACCGACTCATCACGCCTTGCCGACGACGTCGAGGCCGAGCTCGACAAGCAGGTGCACGCCACCCGGCACACGGAGCGGATCCTGGCCGCGCTGGGAGGCCGGCAGTCGGGCATCGTGCTGGTGGACGACCTCGAGCAGGGGCTGGCCGTCGTCAACGCCTATGCCGCCGAGCACCTCGAGATCCAGACGGCCGACCCGGCGGGGGTCGCCGCGCGGGTGTTCAACGCCGGCGCGGTCTTCCTCGGACCGTTCGCCCCGGTGTCGCTCGGCGACTACTGCGCCGGCTCCAACCACGTGCTGCCGACGGCCGGCTGCGCGGCCCACTCGTCGGGGCTGTCCGTCCGCTCGTTCCTCAAGGCGGTCCACGTCGTCGACTACTCCCGGGACGCGCTGGCCGAGGTGGCCGACCACGTCGTGGCGCTCGCCGACGCCGAGGATCTCCCGGGCCACGGCGAGGCCGTGAAGGTGCGGTTCGGACGATGAGCCCCGCCCCGCTCCGTGAGGAGCTGCGAGGCATCGAGCCGTACGGCGCACCGCAGCTCGACGTCCCCGTCCTCCTCAACGTCAACGAGAACCCCTACCCGCCATCGGCGGCCGTGGTGGCCGACATCGAGCGTTCCGTCGCCGAGGCGGCCCGCGGCCTCAACCGGTATCCCGACCGCGACTTCACCGCCCTGCGCGAGGCGCTGGCGGCGTACCTCGGGCACGGCGTCACGCCGAGCCAGGTCTGGGCGGCGAACGGCTCCAACGAGGTGATGCTGCACCTCCTCCAGGCGTACGGCGGGCCGGGGCGGCTGGCGCTGAGCTTCGCGCCGACGTACTCCATGTATCCCGAGTACGCCCGCGACACCCACACTGCGTGGGAGACCGGCCACCGCGAGCAGGACTTCACCCTCGACGTCGATCGCGCGGTCGCCCTGGTCCGAGACCGTCGTCCACACGTCGTGCTGCTGCCGTCGCCGAACAACCCGACCGGCACGGCCCTGCCGCCCGAGGTCATCGGTGCGCTGTGCGAGGCGCTGGGCGACGGGCTGCTGGTCGTCGACGAGGCGTACGCCGAGTTCCGGCGGGCCGGGACGCCGAGCGCCCTCGAGCTCCTCGCGACGTACCCGAACCTGGTGGTGACCCGCACCATGAGCAAGGCGTTCGCGCTGGCCGGCGCCCGGGTCGGTTACCTCGCCGCGTCGCCCGAGATCTGCGACGGGCTGCGCGTCGTCCGGCTGCCGTACCACCTCTCGGCGGTCACCCAGGCCGTCGCTCGGGCCGCGTTGGGGCACGCCGACGAGCTGCTGGCTGCCGTGGACCGGCTCCGCGACGAGCGGGACACCACCGTCGAGTGGCTGCGTGCCGAGGGGTGGCAGGTCGCCGACAGCGATGCGAACTTCGTGCTGTTCGGCACCGTCCCCGACCGGCACGCCGTCTGGCAGGGTCTCCTGGACCGTGGGGTCCTGATCCGCGAGACCGGGCCCGACGGCTGGCTCCGCGTCTCGATCGGCACCGCGCCCGAGATGGCAGCATTCCGTGAGGCACTCACGACCGTGACGACTGTGCCCGACCCAGAGGGGACCCGCCCATGAGCCGCTCCGCCACGCTCGACCGGCAGACCAAGGAGTCCAAGGTCCATGTCGAGGTCGACCTCGACGGCTCGGGTCGCGCCGACGTCTCGACCGGGGTCGGCTTCTACGACCACATGCTGACGTCGTTCGCCCGGCACGCGCTCGTCGACCTGACCGTCGTCACCGAGGGGGACACCCACATCGACGCCCACCACAGCGTCGAGGACACCGCGATCGTGCTCGGTCAGGCGCTGCACGCGGCCCTGGGCGACAAGCAGGGGATCAGGAGGTTCGGCGATGCGACCGTGCCCCTCGACGAGGCCCTGGTGCAGTGCGCCGTCGACGTGTCCGGTCGCCCGTACTGCGTGCACGTCGGCGAGCCGGACGGGCAGGCCTACGTCGTCATCGGGGGAGACCAGGGCCCGGGCTTCAGCGGCTCGCTGACCCGGCACGTCTTCGAGACCCTCTCCTTCCACGCCCAGGTCGCCATCCACGTCCGAGTGCTGTCCGGGCGCGACCCCCACCACCTGGTGGAGGCCCAGTTCAAGGCGTTCGCCCGGGCGTTCCGCGACGCGGTGGCGATCGACCCGCGCGAGACCGGCGTCCCCTCCACCAAGGGGTCCCTTTGATCACCCCACGACGTTCTCCACCTCCCCCGCTCCGCTCCTCCGCCGGACAACGCCGCGGGGACCCCGATCCCTGTGGCTAGCGCCCGACGAAAGGTGGTAGTCCTCGACTACGGCTCCGGCAACCTCCGCTCGGCGGTCCGCGCCCTCGAACGTGCCGGGGCCGAGGTCGAGCTCACCTCCGAACGGTCCGCAGCCGAGGCCGCCGACGGCCTCGTCGTGCCCGGCGTGGGTGCGTTCGCTTCCTGCATGGCGGGGCTGAGGGCGGTGGACGGACCCCGGGTGATCGGCCGTCGCCTCGCCGGCGGCCGTCCGGTGCTCGGCATCTGCGTCGGCATGCAGGTGCTCTTCGAGCGCGGCGTCGAGCACGGGGTCGAGACCGAGGGCTGCGACGAGTGGCCCGGGGTGGTCGATCGGTTGCAGGCGCCGGTCGTGCCGCACATGGGCTGGAACACCGTCGACGTCGCTGCGGGCTCGACACTGTTCGCCGGCGTCGAGCAGGAGCGGTTCTACTTCGTCCACTCGTACGCCGCGCGGTCCTGGGAGCTGCGTACCGACGGGCACACGCGGGCTCCGCTGGTGACCTGGAGCGAGCACGGTGGCGACAGGTTCGTCGCCGCCGTCGAGAACGGCCCGCTCTGCGCGACGCAGTTCCACCCCGAGAAGTCGGGTGACGCCGGGGCGACGCTGCTGCGGAACTGGGTGAGCGCGCTGTGAGCAAGGAACGAGCCCAGCGCCGGGCCGAGCGCGAGCGTGCCGCGGCGGACCAGGCCGCCGCGCGACAGCGGGCCGCCGACCGCCGGAAACGGGCTCAGGCGCGGCGCCAGGCGCTCACCGGTTGGATCCCGCGCCCGCACCTCATGCCCGGAGCGCTCGCGGCACGACGGCGAGCGGAGCTGATGGCGGCGGCCGGCTTGCTGCTCGTGCTCAACGTGCTCGTCTGGATCGTGCGGCCCGACTGGGCCGCTCGCGTCGGCGCCGCCGTCGTCAGCATCGTCGTGTTCCCGGTCGTCCTCCTGGCGGTGCGGAAACCATGAAGTCCCTCGTCGTGGTCACCGGCGTGCCCGGCGCCGGCAAGACCGGCCTGGCGACCGCGCTGGCCGAACGACTCGGATGTGCCCTGATCTCGCTCGACGAGATCAAGGAGGAGCTCGCCGTCGATGCCGAGGACACACCTCGGGATTGGCTGCGGTACGACGCCGAGGCCGAGCTCGTCCATCGGCTCGAGGCCTTCGACGGTGAGGCCGTGGTGGACATCTGGATCGCTCCGCGCCGCGACACAGATCGGGTCCGCGACCTGCTCAAGCGATGGTGGGACCGGATCGTCGAGGTGCGGTGCCAGGTCCCGGCGGCCGTCGCCGTCGAGCGGTACGCCGCGCGCCCGCGGTCGTGGCCCCACCTCCCGCCCGACGACGACACCCTGGCGCGGATCCGCGACGCGGCCGAGCACCCCGAGGCGCTCGGTGCGCCCCGCACGGTGATCGTCGACACCACGCGTCCGGTGGAGATCGGCGACGTGGTGACCGCCGTCCGCCGCGAGACGGGGACGCGACCACGCCGGCACCGAAAGTAGGGTCACACCCCATGTCCACGTACCTCGAGCTGCTCCCGGCCGTCGACGTCGCGGGCGGCCAGGCGGTGCAGCTCGTCCAGGGCGTGGCGGGGTCCGAGAAGCGCTTCGGCGATCCGGTCGAGGCGGCGCTGCGCTGGCAGGAGGCCGGCGCCGAGTGGATCCACCTCGTCGACCTCGACGCGGCGTTCGGACGTGGCCACAACCGCGAGCTCCTGGCCTCCATCGTCGGCCGGGTCGACATCCGGGTCGAGCTGAGCGGCGGCATCCGGGACGACGACTCGCTCGCCGCCGCCATGGCCACCGGCTGCCGCCGGGTGAACATCGGCACCGCCGCCCTCGAGGAGCCGGCGTGGTGCGCCGCCGCCATCGCCGCGTGGGGCGACCGCGTGGCGGTCGGTCTCGACGTGCGCGGCCGCACCCTCGCGGCGCGCGGATGGACTCGCGAGGGAGGCGACCTCTACGAGGTGCTGACCCGGCTCGACGCCGAGGGCTGCGCCCGCTACGTGGTCACCGACGTGAACAAGGACGGCATGCTCCAAGGGCCGAACCTCCAGCTCCTCCGCGACGTCTGCGCCGCCACCGACCGGCCGGTCGTCGCGAGCGGCGGCATCACCGAGCTCGCCGACCTCGAGGCTCTCGCCGGCCTGGTGCCCGCCGGGGTCGAGGGCGCGATCATCGGGACCGCGCTCTACGAGGGCCGATTCACGCTCACCGACGCGCTGCACGTGGTCTCGGCCGACGGGGACGGCCGGTGAGTCTCGCCGTACGCGTCATCCCGTGCCTCGACGTCGACGCCGGCCGGGTGGTCAAGGGCGTGAACTTCGAGAACCTCCGCGACGCCGGCGACCCGGTCGAGCTCGCCCGACGGTACGACGCGGAGGGCGCCGACGAGCTGACCTTCCTCGACATCTCCGCGTCCCACGAGGGCCGCGCCACCACGATGGAGATCGTGTCCCGGACGGCCGAGGAGGTCTTCATCCCGTTGACGGTCGGCGGGGGAGTGTCCGCGGTCGAGGACGTCGACCGGCTGCTCCGAGCCGGAGCCGACAAGGTCGCGGTGAACACCGCGGCGATCCATCGCCCGGAGCTCGTCGGCGAGATCGCAGCCCGCTTCGGCTCACAGGTGCTGGTGCTCTCGGTGGATGCGCGCCGGGTCTCGACCGGCTCGACCACCGAGTGGCGTCCGGACTCTGGCTTCGAGGTGACCACCCATGGCGGCCGCAAGCCCGCCGGGCTCGACGCCGTCGCGTGGGCCCAGCGCGGCGCCGAGCTCGGCGCGGGCGAGATCCTCTTGAACGCGATGGACGCCGACGGCACGAAGGCGGGCTTCGACCTCGAGCTGATCCGGCTGGTCCGAGCCGCGGTGACCATCCCCGTCATCGCGTCCGGCGGCGCCGGTACGGCCGCGGACTTCCCACCGGCGGTGGACGCCGGCGCCGATGCGGTGCTCGCCGCGACGGTCTTCCACTTCGGGACCGTCTCCATCGCCGAGGTGAAGACGGCGCTGAGCGACGCGGGACATGCGGTCCGATGAGACCTCCCGCCGAGGACGCTGCACGAGCCCTGGTGGCCGAGAAGTTTCCGGACGCGATCCAGGCCTGGCTGGCCGGCTCCACCACCACCGGCCGGGCGACCGCCACCTCGGACCTCGACATCACCGTCCTCCTGGCCGAGGTCGACGTGCATCGCGAGTCCCTGGAGTACGCCGGGTGGCCGGTGGAGCTGTTCGTGCACACGGCAGCGTCGATCGCGTTCTTCGTGGCCAAGGATCTCGAGCGTCGGCATCCGACCATGGCCCGGCTGGTGGCGTCCGGTGTCCCGCTGCTCGGCGACGGTGGCGGCGACGTACGCCGCCACTGCGAGGAGGTGCTCGAGCGCGGCCCGGGACCCGTGGCAGCCGAGGATCTCGAGCTGATGCGCTACGGCCTCACCGATCTGCTCGACGACCTGGCCGGGGCCACCCCTGGACTCGAGGCGACCGCGGTCGCGCTCGGCGTGTGGCGCGAGACCGCCGAGCTCGCCCTGGCGTGCGCCGGGACCTGGCACGGGACGGGCAAGTGGCTGGTGCGCGAGCTCAGCCGGCTCGACACGCAGCAGGGGACGGACCTGACGGCCGACCTCGACGACGCCCTCCGGCGAGCGCTCGCCGGCGACCCCGGTCCCCTGACGGCCGTAGCGGACCACGTGCTCGACGGGTGCGGCGGGCGGTTCTGGGCCGGTCTCCACCGGGCAGCGAACCTGCCCTGAAATCCCCAAACGGCGCTCGCATGGAGAGCGCGAGCGCCGTTCGTCGTGGCCAGGGCTTGGGGGGTGTGGCCACTTTTCGACAAGGTAGCCGGGCAACCCACCCACCCGTGGTGACTTTGCGCAATCTTGATGGTCGGGCGACCCTCCCGGAACACGGCGTGGGCGCAGTGTCGGGGTGCGATCTCGGGCCGTGAATGACCATACGGAGCGTGGAATGACCCGGATGGAGCCGCTTCCGCCACGAATCGCGTGGTCGGGCCGCTCGCACCGCCAGCGGCAAGTTTTTACCTTGGCCGGCGCAGCCGCTCGGCCCCTCCGGGCCGTTCGAGCCCGGATGGAAGACTGACGTCATGGACCTCGACCCCGCCGTCGCCGCGCGCCTGAAGCGGAACGACGCCGGCCTGGTCCCCGCCGTCGCGCAGCAGCACGACACAGGCGAGGTGCTGATGCTCGGGTGGATGGACGACGAGGCGCTGGCCCGCACGATGGCGTCGGGACGCGCGACGTACTGGAGCCGGAGCCGCGGCGAGTACTGGACCAAGGGCGACACTTCGGGCCACCGCCAGTGGGTACGCCGCGTCAGCCTGGACTGCGACGGCGACACGGTGCTGCTCCAGGTCGACCAGGAGGGCCCCGCCTGTCACACCGGCACGCGCACCTGCTTCGACGACGGCCTGGTGTGGGAGACCGACCCGGCCGGCACGGCTCGTGCCTGACGGTCGTCGCTGGTTCGGGCCGGCTGTCCTCGGGGGGTTGGCCGCGACCGGGGCGTGCGCACTGGCCGGCGGCAAGCCGTGGGCCTCACCGGACGGACAAGCGGGCTCGACCCTCGTCGACCAGACGGGTGGTCACGTCCCGCTGGCCGCGGCGCTCGGGCTCGCCGGACTCGCTTGCTGGGGCGTCCTGCTGGTCACCCGTGGCTGGGTGCGACGGCTCGTGGCCGTGCTGGGTGCCCTCGTGGCCGTGGGGCTGGTGTCGACCGCGGTGATCGGCCGCTCGTCGGCGCTCGACTCCGCCCGCCACGCCACCGTCGACCTCGGCGAGACGCCCACCGGGGCTCATGTCACCGGGTGGTGGTGGTTCGCCCTGGTCGCCGCCGTCGTCGCGCTCGCGGCGTCCGCACTCGCCGTACGCCACGCACGCGACTGGCCGGAGATGGGCAGCCGGTACGACGCCCCCACAGGTCCCCGTCAGGAGCAGGACCCCGCGGACATGGAGGACGTCGACCTGTGGCGCGCCATCGACCAGGGGCGCGACCCGACGGACCCGAGTGCCGATTAGGATGCGGGTCAGCCGATCCGCTGGACCCTGCTGAGGAGCCCCGCATGTCTGACAACCACGGCAACACCCCGGCCGCTTGGGCCGCGGTGTCGGTCGCGATGCTGGGCTTCGTGGTGGCCGGCATCGGGTTGATGTTCGACCCGATCAGCACGACGATCTTCTGGGTCGGCGCCGCCATCGGCTGCGCGTCGTTCGTCGTGTTCGTCGTGATGGCCAGGATGGGGCTCAACGGGCCCGGTCACTGATGACCCTGACAGCGGCGCCGCCCGACACCCGCTCCCGTGCGGAACGGCTCCGGACACCGCTGCTCAGCGCGGCGGCGGTCGCCGCCGCGACCCTGGCACTGCACGTGCGAGACCCCCACGTCAGCCACTCCTGGGGCGTGTGCCCGCTCTACGCGCTCACCGGGCTCTACTGCCCCGGCTGCGGTGGCCTCCGCGGCGTGAACGACCTGAGCAACGGCCACGTGGGCCAGGCAGCGTCCAGCAACCTGCTGCTCGTGCTGGTGCTGCCGTTCGCGGCCATCGTCTTCGTGCGGTGGGTGTCCGGTGCGTGGAGCGGCCGAGAGGTGCGTGCGATCCCGGAGCTACCGCGCGCGGTCACCTACGGGCTGATCGTGCTCGCGGCGCTCTTCACGGTCGCCCGCAACCTCCCGGGCAGCTGGCTGGCGCCCTGAGTCCTCAGTTCTCCGGAGCGTCGACCGCGCCGCTGGCGAGCAGCACGAGCCACACGACGCCGAGCACGATCGCGACCGCACCGAGGACCAGGCCGCTCATCGCCATGCCACGACCGGTCGGTTGGTTCTTCGCCTGCCACCCGAGGTACACCGCGGGGATGCCGATCAGCAGCCCGAAGCCGCACAGGCAGGTGATCGGGACACTGATGATGCCCAGGATCAGCGACCACAACGCCTTCGGGTTGTCGCGTCGTACCGAGACCCGGTGTCGAGCCCGGCTCGGGTGCGCCGTACGGCGAGGGCCCGTCGGGCGGTGGTGAGTCGTTGCTCATCGGGCGGTCCCTTCCGGGCGGCCGGTCCGACCACCTCGGTCGGTGACCCTATCCGCCGGTCTCCCGTGACGGGTCGCACCGTCGTGGGCGGCTGCCTTCGCGGTTGGGGCCGCGTGAGAGGCTTGGCGGCGATTCCGCGCATCCCCTGGAGGCTCTGGAGGCCCTGCCATGTCCGTGCTCGACGACATCGTCGTGGGCGTGCGCGAGGACCTCTCACAACGGCGGGCGACCACCTCCGAGGCCGACCTCCGGGCGCGCCTCCTCGAGGTGCCGCCGGCGCTCGACCCGATGCCCGCCTTCCGGCAGCCCGGCTCGTCGGTGATCGCCGAGGTGAAGCGCCGGAGCCCGAGCAAGGGGGACCTGGCCGCGATCCCCGATCCCGCGGCTCTGGCCATGGCGTACCAGCGCGGCGGCGCGGCCGCGGTCAGCGTCCTCACCGAGGAGCGCCGGTTCGGCGGGAGTCTCGCCGACCTGGACTCCGTCCGCGCCGCGGTGGACGTCCCGGTGCTGCGCAAGGACTTCGTCGTCGACCACTACCAGCTCCTGGAGGCGCGAGCTCACGGCGCCGACCTCGCGCTGCTGATCGTGGCGGCCCTACCCGGCGACGACCTGCGGACGCTCCATGACCACGCGCTCGAGCTCGGCCTGACCCCGCTCGTCGAGGTGCACGACGAGACCGAAGCCGAGCGGGCGATGGATCTCGGCGCGTCCCTGATCGGCGTGAACGCCCGCAACCTCAAGACGCTCGAGGTCGACCCGGCGACCTTCGGCAAGATCGCGCCGCAGCTGCCCGACGGTGTCGTCAAGGTCGCCGAGAGCGGCATCACCACCGCCGACGACGTACGCCGGTTCGTCGGCGAGGGCGCCGACGTGGTGCTGGTCGGCGAGGCCCTGGTGCGCGACGGCGACCCCGCAGGCACCGTCGGCGCCATGACCGGGGTGACGGCATGACCGAGTGGGACGCCGACGAGCTCGGCTGGTTCGGAGACGGCGACGCGGGCTGGGGCGGGCGCTTCATGCCCGAGGCGCTGGTGACGGCGCTCGACGAGCTCACCGTCGCCTGGCAGAAGGCGATGGCCGACCCGGGCTTCACCGAGGAGCTCGCCACGATCGGCCGCGAGTACGCCGGACTGCCGAGCCCCCTCTTCGAGGCGACCCGGCTGTCCGAGCAGCTGGGCTGCCGGATCCTGCTGAAGCGCGAGGACCTCAACCACACCGGCGCCCACAAGATCCGCAACGTGCTCGGCCAGGCGCTGCTCACCCGGCGGATGGGCAAGACCCGCGTGATCGCCGAGACCGGCGCCGGGCAGCACGGCGTGGCCAGCGCGACCGCCGCGGCGTACTTCGGGCTCGACTGCACCGTCTACATGGGAGCGGTCGACGTGAAGCGTCAGGCCCTCAACGTGGCGCGGATGCAGCTGCTCGGCACGAAGGTGGTCCCGGTCGACTCCGGGAGCGCCACGCTCAAGGACGCCATCAACGAGGCTCTGCGCGACTGGGTCGCCAGCGTCGACCACACGGCGTACCTCTTCGGGACCGCGGCGGGACCGCACCCGTTCCCCAGCATGGTCCGTGACTTCACCCGCAGCATCGGTGACGAGGCGCGCGCCCAGTGCCTCGAGCGGTACGGCGCGTTGCCGCGCGGCATCGCGGCCTGCGTGGGCGGTGGCTCCAACGCGATCGGGCTCTTCACCGCGTTCCTCGACGACGACGTCGAGATCCACGGGTTCGAGGCCGGAGGCGACGGGTTCGAGACCGGGCGGCACGCCGCCACGATCCAGGCCGGCGACCGAGGTGTCCTCCACGGCGCGCGCACCTACGTCCTCCAGGACGAGGACGGTCAGACCATCGAGTCGCACTCGATCTCGGCCGGTCTCGACTACCCGGGCGTCGGGCCACAGCACGCCCACCTGGCCGCGTCGGGACGCGCGTCGTACACCTCGGTGACCGACGCCGAGGCGATGGACGCCTTCGCCCTGCTGAGCCGGACCGAGGGGATCATCCCGGCCGTGGAGTCCGCACACGCGATCGCCGGTGCGCTGAAGGTGGCGCAGGCCTACGGGCCCGACGACATCCTCCTGATCAACCTCTCCGGCCGCGGCGACAAGGACATGGGCACGGCGATCGAGTGGTTCCATCTCGGCGACGCCGACGCAGGGGACCCGGCGTGAGCGTCTCGGCCGCGTTCGAGAAGGCGCGCGCGGACGACCGGGCGGCCCTGGTCGGCTATCTCCCGGCGGGCTTCCCGACGGTCGACGACGGCATCGTCGCGCTGCGCGCGATGGTCGACGCGGGATGCGACGTGATCGAGGTCGGCCTGCCCTACAGCGACCCGGTCATGGACGGCCCGACCATCCAGGAGGCGGCGCAGCGAGCGCTCGACGGTGGTGTGCGCACCCGCGACGTGCTCCGCACGGTCGAGGCCGTCGCGGCGACCGGCACCCCGACCCTGGTGATGACGTACTGGAACCCGATCGACCGCTACGGCGTCGAGCGCTTCGCCGCCGACCTGGCGAACGCCGGGGGAGCGGGCCTGATCACGCCCGACCTCACCCCCGACAGCGGGCAGGACTGGATCGACGCGGCCGACGGTCACGACCTCGACAAGGTCTTCCTGATCGCGCCCTCGTCGACCGACGAGCGCATCGCCCTGACCACCGCCGCCAGCCGAGGCTTCGTCTACGCGGCCGCGGTCATGGGCGTGACCGGCGCGCGGGCGACGACCAGCGACCTCGCCGGTCCCCTCGTGGCCCGCGCGAAGGCGGTCACGGAGACCCCGGTCGCGGTCGGGCTCGGGGTCAGCACCGGCGAGCAGGCGGCCGAGGTCGCGGCGTACGCCGACGGGGTGATCGTCGGCTCGGCCTTCGTCCGCTGCCTGCTCGACCACGACGACTCGGCCGCAGCCCTGCGTGCGCTGTCGGCGCTGACCGGCGACCTCGCCGAGGGGGTACGCCGTGCGTAGGGCGCTCGCGGCCGTGGCCACCGTGGTCCTGGGTCTGACGTTGGCCGCCTGCTCGAAGAGCTCGGCGAACACCTTCGCGGGCGTCGAGCTGCACGAGGTGTACCACGCGCCGGCGACCGAGCTGACCGACACCGACGGCCGGCCGTTCTCCCTCGCGAACAGCACCGACAAGCGGCTGACGCTGGTCTTCTTCGGATACACCCACTGCCCCGACGAGTGCCCGACCACCATGGGGACGCTGGCCTCGGCCGTCCTCCAGCTCGACGACTCCGACCGGAACAACGTCCAGGTCGTGTTCGTCACGACCGACCCCGCCCGCGACACGGGCCCGGTGATCCGCCAGTGGCTCGACCACTTCTCGAAGTCGTTCGTCGGCGTCACCGGCCCGTTGCCGACGATCAAGGCGGTCGCCACCGACGTCGGCGTCCCGATCGCGAAGGGGCGCCGCCTCCCGTCGGGCGGCTACGACGTCACCCACGGCACCCAGGTGCTCGGGCTCGACGGCAAGAACCAGATCCCGGTCGTGTGGACCCTCGGGACGACGGCCCCCGAGTTCGCCCACGACATCCACCAGCTGCTCTCCTGACGACCGAGGACCCCCGTGACCGCGCTCTTCAT
The DNA here is from genome assembly GCA_963812055.1 of uncultured Actinomycetota bacterium. Lineage (GTDB taxonomy): Bacteria > Actinomycetota > Actinomycetes > Propionibacteriales > Nocardioidaceae > Nocardioides. The sequence continues at coordinate 85,781 of CAWEUA010000023.1, read as the reverse complement.
CCCCAGCCCCTCGGAGGGCGTCTGGTATCTCGGCCCGCTTCCCCTGCGGGGCTACGCCCTCTGCATCATCGCCGGGATCGTCGCCGCGATCTGGATCGGCGAGCGACGGTGGGTCGCCCGCGGCGGTACGAGCGGCGAGGTCACCGACCTCGCTCTCTGGGCGGTCCCGTTGGGAGTCATCGGCGGCCGGCTGTACCACGTGATCACCGACCACGACCTCTACTTCGGCGCCGACAAGTCGCCCATCCAGGCGCTCTACGTCTGGCGCGGCGGCCTCGGCATCTGGGGAGCCATCGCGCTCGGCGGGGTGGGCATCTGGCTGGGCGCCCGGTCCAAGGGGATCCGGGTTCCACCGGTGCTCGACGCGCTCGCCCCGGGGGTCCTGGTCGCGCAGGCCATGGGCCGGTGGGGCAACTGGTTCAACCAGGAGCTGTTCGGCAAGCCGACGACCGTGCCCTGGGCGTTGAAGATCGACCAGGGCAACCGGCCACCGGGCTACGAGCAGTACGCCACCTTCCAGCCGACGTACCTCTACGAGTGCATCTGGGACGTCGCCGCCTTCGGCTTCGTGATCTGGGCCGACCGCCGGTGGAAGCTGGGGCACGGCCGGGTGATGGCGCTCTACGTGATGGCCTACACCGCCGGGCGGGCGTGGATCGAGATGCTCCGGATCGACACCGTGGAGTACGAGCACGTTCTGGGCCTGCGGCTCAACGTCTGGACGTCGATCATCTTGTTCTGCCTGGCGACGACGTACTTCGTGGTCGTCGGCCGCACCCGCGGCGGTCGTGAGGTCGAGGTCTACACCGAGAAGCGTCTGGCCCAGGACCGGGCCGCCGCTGGGGACGAGGCAGCACTCGTGGCGGCCGACGCGCCGACGGCGACATCGACCCCGGACGACGATCTTCGCCCTCCCGAGGAGGAGAAAGCCCGGAAGAAATCGGCCGAATCCCCGGACTGACCGCGAATCCTTCTGCGTTCTCTCGATCCGACTCCGCTCGACCGTGTCCGCGCCTCAGGACGTCACACACCGCCGCGGCTCTCGTTGTTAGCCTGAGCGTGCTTGGGCCAACGCCGTCCCCTGCACGCCTCGCCCGATCGCCCGACCGTCATCACGCCGGCGGGCGCCGACGACGGAGCACCGGATGCGCGCACTGCAGACTGGCCCACCCGCACAAGGGCTCTACGACCCGCGCTTCGAGCACGACGCGTGCGGTGTCGCCTTCGTGGCGACGCTGACCGGCGAGGCGTCGCACGACATCGTGGAGCACGCACTGACCGCGCTCCACAACCTCGACCACCGCGGCGCGGCCGGTGCCGAGGCGAGCTCCGGCGACGGGGCCGGGATCCTGATCCAGGTTCCCGATGCGTTCCTCCGAGCCGTCATCGACTTCCAGCTCCCCTCGCTCGGCGCCTACGCCGTCGGTACGGCGTTCCTCGACGGCGACGCGGACCACATCGCGAAGACGAGGGCGCGGATCGAGGAGCTCGCCGACGAGGAGGGTCTGGCGGTGCTCGGCTGGCGCGACGTACCGGTCGACCCCACCGGCGTTGGCGTCACCGCCCGTGGCGTGATGCCGCACTTCAGCCAGGTGTTCGTCGAGGCCAAGGGCGCCCGCATCACCGGGCACGCGTTGGAGCGGATGGTGTTCTGCCTGCGCAAGCGCGCCGAGCACGAGACCGACGTCTACTTCGCCTCGCTCAGCGGACGGACGCTGCTCTACAAGGGCATGCTGACCACGGCCCAGCTCGACACCTTCTATCCCGACCTCACCGACGAGCGGGTGGCGTCCGCGCTCGCCGTCGTCCACTCGCGCTTCTCCACCAACACGTTCCCGAGCTGGCCGCTGGCCCACCCGTTCCGCTACATCGCACACAACGGCGAGATCAACACCGTGATGGGCAACCGCAACTGGATGCGGGCCCGTGAGGCACTGCTGGACTCCGACCTGATCCCGGGCGACCTCGAGCGGCTGTTCCCGATCTGCACGCCGGGCGCCTCGGACTCCGCGAGCTTCGACGAGGTCCTGGAGCTGCTGCACATGGGCGGTCGCAGCCTGCCCCACTCGGTGCTGATGATGATCCCGGAGGCCTGGGAGAACCACCGGGAGATGGACCGGCAGCGCCGGGCGTTCTACGAGTTCCACTCCTCGTTGATGGAGCCGTGGGACGGCCCTGCCTGCGTGGTGTTCACCGACGGCTCCCAGATCGGTGCGGTCCTCGACCGCAACGGCCTGCGCCCCAGCCGCTACTGGGTCACCGACGACGGCCTCGTCGTGCTCGCCTCCGAGGTCGGCGTGCTCGACCTCGACCCGGCGAGCATCGTCCGCAAGGGGCGGCTCCAGCCCGGCCGGATGTTCCTGGTCGACGTCGACGAGCACCGCATCATCGAGGACGACGAGATCAAGGGCGAGCTCGCCGCCGAGAACCCGTACGACGAGTGGCTGCACGCCGGCCTGATCCATCTCGCCGACCTGCCCGAGCGCGAGCACGTCGTCCACACCCATGCGTCGGTCACCCGGCGCCAGCAGGTCTTCGGCTACACCGAGGAGGAGCTCCGCGTCCTGCTCTCGCCGATGGCGAACAGCGGTGCCGAGCCGATCGGGTCGATGGGGACCGACACCCCGATCGCGGCGCTGAGCGACAAGCCGCGGCTGCTGTTCGACTACTTCGCGCAGATGTTCGCGCAGGTGACCAACCCGCCTCTCGACGCCATCCGCGAGGAGCTGGTCACCTCGCTGGCGGGAACCATCGGGCCGGAGGCGAACCTGCTCGACCCCACCCCGGCCTCCTGTCGCCAGGTCGTGCTGCCGTTCCCCGTGTTCGACAACGACGACCTGGCCAAGATCCGGCACGTCAACCGCGACGGTGACATGCCCGGCTTCATCACCCACGTCAGTCGCGGCCTCTACGAGGTCGACGGTGACGGTCAGGCCATGTCCCGGCGCATCGACGAGATCTGCGCCGAGGTCTCCGCCGCGATCGCCGGCGGCGCCCGCGTCATCGTGCTCTCCGACCGGCACTGCACCGCCGAGCTCGCGCCCATCCCGTCGCTGCTGCTGACCGGTGCGGTCCACCACCACCTCGTCCGCGAGAAGACGCGCACGCAGGTCGGTCTCCTGGTGGAGGCCGGCGACGTGCGCGAGGTCCACCACGTCGCGCTCCTCATCGGGTACGGCGCCGCCGCGGTCAACCCCTACCTCGCGATGGAGTCGGTCGAGGATCTCGCCCGCGACGGCTACCACGTGACGGTCGACCCCGAGACCGCGGTGCGGAACCTGATCAAGGGTCTGGGCAAGGGCGTGCTGAAGGTGATGTCCAAGATGGGCGTCTCGACCGTCGCGTCCTACACCGGGGCCCAGATCTTCGAGGCGTGCGGGCTGTCCCAGGCGCTGGTGGACCGCTACTTCACCGGCACCACGTCGAAGCTCGGCGGAGTCGGCCTCGACGTCATCGCCGAGGAGGTCGCGCGCCGCCACCGCACGGCGTACCCGCGTGGGGGGATCAGCCCGACCCACCGCGAGCTCGCCGTCGGCGGCGAGTACCAGTGGCGCCGCGACGGCGAGCCACACCTGTTCGACCCCGAGACCGTCTTCCGGCTCCAGCACTCCACCCGCGCGCAGCGGTACGACATCTTCCAGCAGTACACCGCCCGCGTGGACGAGCAGTCCGCACGGCTGATGACGTTGCGCGGCCTCTTCCGCTTCCGGGACGGCGCCGCCACCGGACGTGGTCCGATCTCGCTCGACGAGGTCGAGCCGGTCTCGGAGATCGTCCGTCGCTTCTCGACCGGCGCGATGTCGTACGGATCGATCAGTCACGAGGCGCACGAGACGCTGGCGATCGCGATGAACCGCATCGGGGCGAGGTCGAACACCGGTGAAGGTGGCGAGGACACCGACCGGCTCCACGACCCCGAACGCCGGAGCGCGGTCAAGCAGGTCGCGTCGGGCCGGTTCGGCGTCACCAGCGACTACCTCACGAACGCCGACGACCTGCAGATCAAGATGGCGCAGGGCGCCAAGCCCGGCGAGGGGGGCCAGCTCCCGGGTCACAAGGTGTATCCGTGGGTCGCCAAGACGCGGCACTCGACGCCGGGCGTCGGCCTGATCAGCCCACCGCCGCACCACGACATCTACTCGATCGAGGACCTCGCCCAGCTGATCCACGACCTGAAGAACGCGAACCCGTCCGCCCGGGTCCACGTGAAGCTGGTGGCCGAGGTGGGCGTCGGCACCGTCGCGGCCGGTGTCTCCAAGGCGCACGCCGACGTCGTCCTGATCTCGGGTCACGACGGCGGTACCGGTGCCTCCCCGCTGACCTCGCTCAAGCATGCGGGCGGCCCCTGGGAGCTCGGCCTCGCCGAGACCCAGCAGACGCTGCTGATCAACGGGCTGCGCGACCGGATCGTCGTCCAGACCGACGGTCAGCTGAAGACCGGCCGCGACGTCGTCATCGCCGCACTGCTCGGCGCCGAGGAGTTCGGCTTCGCCACGGCTCCGCTGGTCGTCAGCGGCTGCATCATGATGCGCGTCTGCCACCTCGACACCTGCCCGGTGGGCGTCGCGACGCAGAACCCGGTACTGCGCCAGCGGTTCACCGGCAAGCCGGAGTTCGTCGTCACCTTCTTCGAGTACCTCGCCCAGGAGGTGCGCGAGATCCTGGCCGAGCTCGGCTTCCGCACGCTCGAGGAGGCGATCGGCCAGGTCGGCACCCTCGACGTCACCCGCGCGGTCGACCACTGGAAGGCGTCCGGGCTCGACCTGACGCCGATCCTCCACGTCGCCGAGGTCGGCGACCAGTTCGCCGGCCAGTCCCTTCACCAGACCCGGCAGCAGGACCACGGCCTCGACCGTGCGCTCGACAACGAGCTCATCCGGATCGCACGTCCCGCGCTGGAGAACGGCGAGCCGGTGCGCGCCCGCCTCGACGTCCGCAACGTGCACCGCACCGTCGGGACGATGCTCGGCCACGAGGTCACGAAGCGGTACGGCGCCGAGGGGCTGCCGCCCGACACCATCGACCTGACCTTCGTCGGCTCGGCGGGCCAGTCGTTCGGCGCGTTCCTGCCCCGTGGAGTGACGCTGCGGCTCGAGGGCGACGCCAACGACTACGTCGGCAAGGGGCTGTCGGGCGGGCGGCTGGTGATCCGCCCGGACCGGGCCGCGACCTTCGCGGCTCACGAGCAGATCATCGCCGGCAACGTCATCGGGTACGGCGCGACATCGGGCGAGCTGTTCATCCGCGGAGGGGTGGGGGAGCGGTTCTGCGTCCGCAACTCCGGGGTGACCGCCGTCGTCGAGGGCGTGGGAGACCACGGCTGCGAGTACATGACCGGCGGTCGCGTCCTCGTGCTCGGGCCGACGGGACGCAACTTCGCCGCCGGCATGAGCGGTGGGACGGCGTACGTGCTCGACCTCGAGGACCAGCGGGTGAACCCCGAGCTCGTCGACCTCGGCCCGGTCCCGGTGGTCGTGGCCGAGGAGCTGCGGTCCCTCGTCGTACGCCACCACGAGGAGACCGACTCGCAGGTGGCTGGAGAGCTGTTGGCCGACTGGTCGTGCACGGTGGGCCGCCTGACCGAGGTCATGCCGCGCGACTACCGCCGCGTGCTCGACGTCCGGGCGCAAGGCGAAGGTGACGGACTCGACGGTGATGCCGTCGACCGGCGGATCATGGAGGCGCTCCATGGCTGACCCCCGTGGCTTCCTGCGGCACGACCGCGAGGTCGCCGAGCGCCGTCCCGTCGACGAACGGGTCCACGACTGGCACGAGGTCTACGCCGGGGGGCCGGGCCGCGCGCTCCTACCGATCATCTCGACCCAGGCGTCGCGGTGCATGGACTGCGGCATCCCGTTCTGCCACCAGGGCTGTCCGCTGGGGAACCTGATCCCCGAGTGGAACGACCTGGTCTACCGCGACGACTGGGACGGCGCGATGGACCGGCTCCACGCGACCAACAACTTCCCGGAGTTCACCGGGCGGCTGTGCCCGGCGCCCTGCGAGACCGCCTGCGTGCTCGGCATCAACCAGGACGCCGTGACGATCAAGAACGTCGAGGTCGCGATCATCGACCGGGCCTGGGACTCCCGCTACGTCCGGCCGCGGCCGCCGGAGTGGCTGTCGGGCAAGACGGTGGCGGTCATCGGCTCCGGGCCGGCCGGGCTCGCCGCGGCGCAGCAGCTGACCCGGGCCGGGCACACGGTCGCGGTCTACGAGCGAGCCGACAAGATCGGCGGGTTGCTGCGCTACGGCATCCCCGAGTTCAAGATGGAGAAGGCGGTCCTCGACCGTCGCCTCGACCAGATGCGGCGCGAGGGCACGGTCTTCCGGGCCGGCGTCGACGTCGGCGCCGAGGGGTCGGCGCTCACCGGCGACCGGCTGCGTGAGCGGTACGACGCGGTGGTGCTCGCGGTCGGGTCGACGATCGGCCCGCGACCTCCCGGTGCCCGGTCGCGAGCTCGGCGGCATCCACCAGGCGATGGAGTACCTCCCGCAGTCCAACCGCGCCTCCCTCGGCCACGAGGTGGCGGACCAGATCACCGCCGCGGGCAAGGACGTCGTGATCATCGGTGGCGGCGACACGGGAGCCGACTGTCTCGGCACCTCGATCCGGCAGGGCGCGCGGTCGGTGACCCAGCTCGAGATCCTGGCGCAGCCGCCGGAGGTCCGACCGGCGCACCAGCCCTGGCCGACGTACCCGATGACCTTCCGCATCTCGTCGGCGCACGAGGAGGCCGGTGACCGGGTCTACGCCGTGTCCACCCAGGAGTTCCTCGGCGACGACGCCGGCGGGGTGCGCGCCCTGCGACTGGTCGAGGTGGACGACGTCGTTCCAGCCGGTCGAGGGCTCCGCACGGGAGATCCCGGCACAGCTCGTGCTGCTGGCGATGGGGTTCACGGGTCCGCAGCGCGAGGGCCTGCTCGAGCAGCTGGGCCTCGCGCTCGACGATCGCGGCACGATCGCCCGCGACGCGGCGTACTCCTCGAGCGTGGACGGGGTCTTCGTCGCCGGGGACGCGGGGCGCGGGCAGTCCCTCATCGTGTGGGCGATCGCGGAGGGGCGGTCCGCCGCGGCCGCCGTCGACCGGTACCTCACGGGTGACACCAGCCTGCCGCGCCCGATCGCGCCCACCGAGCGGCCGCTCGTCGTCTGACTCCGGGGTCCGGAGGAACTCGGGTGGGGGGACTCGCACTTGGAACGATCCAACACCGGCTAGGTTGAACGTCGTGCGGAGAGCCAAGATCGTGTGCACGCTCGGTCCTGCCGTGGACACGGCGGATGACATCCAGCGTCTCGTCGAGGCGGGCATGGACGTCGCCCGGCTGAACATGAGCCACGGCAACCACGAAGACCACCGTCGGCGGTACGACATGGTGCGGCAGGCGTCCGACGCCACCGGACACGGCGTCGGGATCATCGCCGACCTCCAGGGACCGAAGATCCGGCTCGAGACCTTCGCGGGTGGCAAGGCGACGCTGTCCGCCGGCGACGAGTTCGTGATCACGACCCGGACCGTCGAGGGCGACGAGACGATCTGCGGGACGACGTACCAGGGACTGCCGGGCGACGTCTCCGTCGACGACCCGATCCTGGTCGACGACGGCAAGCTGCGCCTGCGCGTGGTGAAGGTCGGGGACGAGGACGTCACGACCTGCGTCGAGGTCGGCGGCCAGGTGAGCGACCACAAGGGCCTCAACCTGCCCGGTGTCGCGGTCAGCGTCCCGGCACTCTCGACGAAGGACATCGAGGACCTGCGCTGGGCATTGCACACTTCGGTCGACTACGTCGCGCTGTCGTTCGTCCGGTCGGCGGCGGACGTCGAGGACGTACGCCGGATCATGCGCGAGGAGGGCATCCTCCTCCCGGTGATCGCGAAGATCGAGAAGCCGCAGGCGATCGACAACCTCGACGAGGTGGTGGACGCGTTCGACGCCTTCATGGTGGCGCGCGGCGACCTGGGGGTGGAGTGTCCGCTCGAGGACGTGCCGTTCCTGCAGAAGCGGGTCATCGACAAGGCGCGGCGCAACGCCAAGCCGGTGATCGTGGCCACCCAGATGCTGGAGTCGATGATCGAGAACCCCCGGCCGACGCGGGCCGAGGCCTCCGACGTCGCGAACGCCGTCCTCGACGGGGCCGACGCGGTGATGCTCTCGGGCGAGACCAGTGTGGGGAAGTACCCGATCGAGACGGTCGAGACGATGGCCCGCATCGTGGCCTCCACCGAGGACCACGAGCTCGCCAGCATGTCCGCGATCGACTGGCAGCCGAAGACGAGGGGCGGCGTCATCGCCAAGGCCGCCGCCGAGGTGGCCGAGCGCGTCGGCGCGAAATATCTCGTCGCCTTCACCCAGTCCGGCGACTCCGCCCGCCGCGCGTCCCGCTACCGCGGACGCGTCCCGGTCCTCGGGTTCAGCCCCGAGGCGAAGGTGCGCTCGCAGCTCGCCCTGTCGTGGGGTGTCGAGACGTTCCTGACCAAGCCGGTGGAGCACACCGACGAGATGGTCCGCCAGGTCGACGAGGCCCTGCTCGAGATCGGCAGGGTCGAGCAGGGCGACCTGGTCGTGATCATCGCGGGCTCGCCGCCGGGGATCCCGGGGTCGACCAACGCGCTGCGCATCCATCGCATGGGAGATGCCATCAACGAGGTCACCCCGGCGTACCGGCGGACCTGAGGCCCGCCAACCACGCGTCGATCTCGCCGCGACTGCGCAGGCGCACGACGGCGAGATCCGGACGACCCCTCCGCGCCTCGTCGGCCCGGCTCGCCGGCCAGCGGCGGGTGTGCCAGGCCCAGGGGATGGGGTACTCGCGGTCCACCAGGTTCCGCCAGAGGGGACCTTCCCGATTGCCGTTCCACAGCTCCTCGTGACGCCACCGGCGGCGTACCGTCCGCCGGACCACCTGCCACATCACCTTCCGGACGGGGAGGTCGAGCCACACGAGAGTGTCGGTGCGCTCCAGGATCAACGGGCGAGCATCGTCGTACTGGTACTCGATCACCCAGCGCTCGCCCTGGACGAACCGAGCCACGTCGGCGACGAACGTCGGGCTGTCCTGCCACCCGGGCCCGTGCTTCAGCGAGTCGATCTCGACGTAGGGCAGGCCGAGCAGCTCGTGCAGGCTCGCCGCCAGCGTGCTCTTCCCGGCTCCGAGGCTGCCGTTGATCGCCACGCGCTGCACGACCCGACGGTAACGGCCGGAGCTGTGGGTGCCCGAGCCGCTACGGGTTCACCATGTTCTGTGCCTGAACCGGAGCTTCTCGTGGTGAACTCCGCCAGGGAACCTCCGGTTCGCCTACCTCTCATGATGAACCCGAGGAAGACGGTGCCGGGTGTGGGATTTGAACCCACACGTCCTTTCGGACAGTGGTGTTTGAGACCACCGCGTATGCCAGTTCCGCCAACCCGGCTGGGCGACGGCCAAACTACCGGACGGCGGCGGCCGGATTCCGCCCGGATAGCCTGACCGGATGACCAGCTCGGAGCCGCGACGGGTCGTCATCGCCGAGGACGAGGCGCTGATCCGGATGGACCTCGCGGAGATGCTCGCCGAGGAGGGGTACTCCGTCGTGGGGCAGGCCGCCGACGGTGCGGCAGCGGTCGAGCTGGCCGAGCGTGAGCGGCCGGACCTGGTGATCCTGGACGTGAAGATGCCGGTCCTCGACGGGATCGCCGCGGCCGAGCAGATCGCCCGCGCGCGGATCGCCCCGGTCGTCATCCTGACGGCGTTCTCGCAGCGCGAGCTGGTGGAGCGGGCGCGCGACGCGGGTGCCATGGCCTACCTGGTCAAGCCGTTCACCCGGAGCGACCTGGTGCCGGCGATCGAGATCGCGCTCAGCCGGTTCGGCGAGCTCGGTGCCCTCGAGCAGGAGGTCACCGACCTCGCCGAGCAGCTGGCGACGCGCAAGGCCGTCGAGCGTGCCAAGGCCGTGCTCCAGAAGGAGCTCGGCCTGACCGAGCCCGACGCGTTCCGCTGGATCCAGAAGACCGCCATGGACCTGCGCCGGACCATGCGCGAGGTCGCGGAAGGCGTCGTCGAGCACGGCGTCTCCCCGCCCTGACGGTTCTCGCGCCGAGAGATCGGCTAGGGACTTTGGCCCCGACCTGTCCCTGCCGATCGGCGCGCATCCGCAACGGATTTCGCGGACCCTTGGCCCGGTGCGGCACCTTTTGGTTGCAAACCGCCCATTTCGAGCCTCTGGTGCGGGGACTCACCCCTCCGGGGTGCTACCTTGCCCCAATCTCGACACAGCCGCCCCGGGGGCGGCGGAGCCCTGACGGAGGATCCTTTGCACACCAAGAACATCCTGCGCCCGCTGGCCGTGCTCGCCGCGGCCGGTCTCGCGCTGTCCGCATGCGGCAGCAGCGACAGCAGCAGCAGCACGTCAGCCAGCGATGGTGGTGGCCCCGCCAACTGTGGCAAGAACCTCGCGTTCCTGGGGGCGGCCACCGGGCCTGCTGGTGCACTCGGCCAGAACATGATCGGCGGGATCAAGTTCGCGCTGGACAAGTACACCAAGGCCAACCCGGACTGCAAGATCGGGCTGAAGGTGTTCGACTCCCAGGGTGACGCCACCAAGGCGACGCCGCTGGCCACCCAGATCGTCAACGACCCCTCGATCGTCGGCCTGATCGGCCCTGGGTTCTCCACCGAGTCGCTGGCGACCGGCAAGACCCTCGCCGCCGCCGGACTGCCGTCGATCTCGCCCTCGGCCACCAACGTGACCATCACCCAGCAGGGCTGGACCACCTGGCACCGGCTCATCGGTAACGACGCGGCGCAGGGTGCGGCCGACGCCAAGTACCTCACCGACACCGCCAAGTCCCAGAAGCCCTTCGTCATCGACGACGGCTCGGACTACGGCAAGGGACTCGCGGAGAGCGTCAAGAAGGCTCTCGGCTCGGCCTACGACAGCTCGAACACCGACACCGTGCAGACCGGTCAGACCGACTTCTCCGCGACCGTCACCAAGGTCAAGAGCTCCGGTGCCGACGCCGTCTTCTTCGCCGGCTACTACCCTGAGGGCGGTCTGCTCGTGAAGCAGTTGCGCCAGGCCGGCTACAAGGGCCTGTTCATGTCGGGCGACGGTTCGGAAGACCCGGCGTTCATCACGACCGCGGGTGCCTCCGCAGCCAACGGTGCGATCCTGTCAGCGCCCGCCGGCCCCGCACCGGCCTCCTTCAACACCGACTACAAGGCCGTGGTCGGCAGTGACGCCGGTCTGTACTCGACCCAGGCGTACGATGCCACGAACATCTTCCTGGCCGCCTTCAAGGCCGGAAAGTCGAGCGCTGCGGACATCAACGACTTCATCGGTGCCTACACCGGCGACGGCGAGAGCGGTCCGATCGCGTTCGACGACAAGGGTGACATCACCGAGACGACGATCTACGCCTACAAGGTGTCGAACGGCAAGCTCGACACCGCCAACCCGACCCCGATCAAGTAGTCCCTGCCACCAGGACCTCGCAACGGCTGCGACCGGGAGCACACCCGGTCGCAGCCGTTGTCCAGAGCCCGGGATTGGATCGCCGTGGACTTCGCGTTCCTGTTCAACAACTTCGCCGAGCTGACGATCACGGGTCTCGCGCTCGGCGCCATCTACGGGCTGGTCGCCCTCGGGTACACGATGGTGTACGGCGTCCTCCAGCTGATCAACTTCGCACACTCCGAAGTGTTCATGTTCGGGACCTTCGCGGTCGCCTGGGTCGTGGTCTTCGTCCACGGCACGGGGCAGGCGTCGCAGGGCCTGGGGAGCACCCTCGGGTTGTTGGCGCTCTGTCTGGTCGCGGCGATGCTGACCTCCGCCGCGATCGCGCTGCTCATCGAGCGCGTCGCCTACCGACCGCTCATCCGGAAGGGAGCGCCGAAGCTGGTCATCCTGATCTCGGCCATCGGTGCCTCGTTCGCTCTGGCCGAGGCGATGGGCCTGCGTGACCGGATCGTCGGCTGGTTCGGGCTCGACGACAACCTCACGAACTACGTCGGCCAGGCTCGCAACGTGTACTCCAGTCCCATCACCATCGACCCGCACCAGGTGTTCAAGATCGCCAACTACCACGTGACCGACGTCGACCTCCTCGTCATCGGCGCCGCGTTGGTGATGATGGTCGCGCTCGACACGTTCGTGACCCGGACCCGGCTCGGCCGGGGCATCCGGTCGGTCGCCCAGGACCCGGAGGCCGCGGCACTCATGGGCGTCAACTCCACCCGGGTCATCCAGGCGACCTTCCTGATCGGCGGGTTGATGGCGGGCGCGGCCGCGACCCTCTACATGATCAAGATCGGCACCACCCGGCAGGACGCCGGCTTCATCCTCGGCGTCAAGGCCTTCACGGCGGCGGTCATGGGCGGTATCGGCAACCTGCGTGGCGCTCTCCTCGGCGGCCTGGTCCTGGGCGTCGTCGAGAACTGGGGCTCCGCCGTCTTCGGCACCCAGTGGAAGGACGTCGTCGCGTTCGTCCTCCTGATCCTGATCCTGCTCCTGCGACCCTCCGGCATCCTCGGTGAGTCCCTCGGAAAGGCACGCGCGTGAGCACCCCCGTGCGTACCTCATCGTCCGGGCCGCGGATCGGGGGCTCCGGATGAGTCGCACCGAAGCCATCACGAAGGGTCGCTCCAGCCGCCCGGCCCGCTTCGAGCTACCGTCGTTCCTGAGATCGCGGTCAGCTCGCCTCATCATGATCGTGGTCGGCATCCTGCTGGCCTACGCGCTCCCGATCCTGCGTCCCCCGCTCATCACCACCACCGGGTCCGACTTCGGCGGGGTCATGGTGGAGGCGGCGTCCTACGCGCTCGTGGCGGTCGGGCTCAACATCGTGATCGGGTACGCCGGGCTGCTGGACCTCGGGTACGTCGGCTTCTATGCGGTCGGCGCCTACACCACGGGCGTGCTCACCTCCGCAGCACTGGCACTGGCCGTTCTTCCTCGCGCTGCCGGTGGCCATCGCCGTCACCATGGTGACCGGCGTGATCCTCGGGGCCCCGACCCTGCGGGTGCGCGGCGACTACCTCGCGATCGTGACCCTGGGCTTCGGCGAGATCATCCGGATCATCACGCTGAACACCGGGTGGCTCGGTGCAGCGGCCGGCATCAAGGACATCCCGTCCCCGCCGAGCATCGGACCCAACCCGATCGGCACGGAAGAGGACGGGTTGTTCCAGATCCCGCACCTGGCGTGGAACGGGCTCATCCCGAGCATCGACGACACGCGCAAAACGCCGTTCCTGGTCTTCGACGTGCTCGACGCCGTCCCCTACTACTGGCTGCTCCTGACGGTGCTCCTGATCGTGCTGTTCTGCGACTTCCTGATCAAGGAGAGCCGGGTCGGACGCGCGTGGGAGGCGACCCGTGAGGACGAGGACGCCGCCGAACTGATGGGCGTGCCGACCTTCCGCTACAAGCTGCTCGCCTTCGCGCTCGGAGCAGCCATCGGCGGTCTGGCGGGCTCGATGCTGGCCTCCGGGCAGGGTGGCTACATCAACCCCACCAGCTTCCTCATCCTGCTGTCGATGCTCTTCGTGGCCGGGGTCATCATCGGTGGCGCCGGCAACCGCTGGGGAGCCGTCTTCGGCGGTGTTCTTGTCGCCTACCTGCCCGAACGCTTCCGAAGTCTGAGCGACTGGCGGCTGCTGATCTTCGGTGTGAGCCTGATGGTGATCGTCAACTTGCGTCCCCAGGGACTCCTGCCACCACGCCGTACGCGACGGGCGCTCCGAGCGAAGGCCGAGATCGAGGAGCTGGAAGGGACGACGGTCGATGCCTGACACCGAGACCGACCTCGAGTCGCCGATCGGGACGCGGCGTCCGCTGCTCGAGGTCGACAACGTCACCATGCGCTTCGGGGGCGTCGCCGCGCTCGACGAGGTCGACTTCGACATCAAGGAGGGCGAGATCCTCGGCCTGATCGGCCCCAACGGTGCCGGGAAGACGACGTGCTTCAACGTGATGACCGGGGTCTACCAAGCCACCAGTGGCCAAGTCCGCTTCGATGGCAGGCCGCTGGCGAGGATGAAGCGTTTCAAGATCACCAAGCTGGGGATCGCGCGCACCTTCCAGAACATCCGCCTCTTCAAGTCGATGACCGCCCTGGAGAACGTCATGGTCGGCGCCGACGCCAACAGCCGGGTCGGGGTTCTCAACGCACTGTTCAGGACGCCTCTGCATCGCCGGACGGAGCAGGAAGCCGTCAATACGGCGTACGAGCTGCTCGACTTCGTCGGCGTCGGGGGCAGGGCGGACGAGCTGGCCGAGAACCTCTCCTACGGTGACCAGCGCCGCCTCGAGATCGCTCGCGCGATGGCGACCCGGCCGAAGCTGCTCTGCCTCGACGAGCCGGCGGCCGGCTTCAACCCGGCCGAGAAACAGCGCCTGATGGAGCTGATCCGCAAGGTGCGGGAGCAGGGGTACACCGTCCTCCTCATCGAGCACGACATGCGGTTGGTCATGGGGGTGACCGACCGGATCGTGGTGCTGGAGTTCGGGCGCAAGATAGCCGAGGGGACGCCCGCCGAGATCCGCGAGAACCCCGCCGTGATCGCGGCCTACCTGGGAGTGGACGAAGACGATGCTTCTTGAGGTCCAGGGGCTGTGCGTCAACTACGGCCACATCGAGGCGATCCGCGACATCTCGTTCGGAGTCGAGCAGGGCGAGATCACCGCGCTGATCGGCGCGAACGGCGCGGGCAAGACCACCACTTTGAAGACGATCTCCGGCCTGCGCAAGGTCCGCGAGGGCAAGGTGATCTTCGACGGCAAGGACATCACCCACGCTCCGTCGTTCGAGCGCGTCAAGCTGGGGATCAGCCAGTCGCCCGAGGGGCGCCGCTGCTTCCCGGGCATGACCGTCCGGGAGAACCTCGACATGGGCGCGTACGTGCGCACCGACCGCAAGACGGCGGCGTACCGCGAGGACCTCGAACGCGTCTTCGACCTGTTCCCCCGGTTGCAGGAGCGCGTCAACCAGGCCGCGGGCACGATGTCGGGCGGCGAGCAGCAGATGCTGGCCATCGGCCGAGCCCTGATGGCCCGGCCGCGGCTGGTGCTGCTGGACGAGCCCTCGATGGGGCTCGCTCCGCGGCTGATCCAACAGATCTTCTCGATCATCACCGAGATCAACGAGCAGGGCACCACGGTGCTGCTGGTCGAGCAGAACGCCGCCCAGGCGCTCCGCCGCGCCCACCAGGCGCACGTGCTGGAGACCGGCGAGATCGTCCGGTCCGGCACGGGCGAGGAGCTCTCCGGTGACGACTCGGTCAAGGCGGCCTACCTCGGGGGCGACCTCTAGGGACTCCACGAGCTCGCGAGTGGGATCCCGTCTGAGAGATCGGGTCGAGCGAGCCGTGGCAGCGAGCCTGCGAGCTGCCAACCGCGTGTCGAGACCGAGTGACGGTGCCTGGGCGGCGCCATGGCGGGTGCCTGGGACCTCTCGGAGATCCGAGACCTACCTGAAAGCCGCCACCGCCTGCACCAGTAACGGCGCGACGATCAGCCCCGGGAGCAGGTCCGCAACGGCGATCTCACGGATGCGGAGCAACCGCAGGGCGACGCCGACCAGCATCAGGCCACCGGCGGCGGTGATGGCGGCCAGCTCGGCGTCGGGCAGCACGTCGCCGAGGACGGCGCCGAGGACGGTGATAGAGCCCTGGACGACGAGCACCGTCAGGGCGCTGGCCGCGACCCCCCAGCCGAAGGATGCGGCGAAGGCGATCGCGGTGAAGCCGTCGAGGGTGGCCTTGAGGTACAGCTGGTCGGCGCCGTTGCCGAGGCCGTCCGAGAGGGACCCCAGGATGGTGAGGGGACCGGTGCAGAAGATCAGGGACGCGGTGACGAAGCCCTCGATGAAGCGGACGCGCTCGGCGGAGTCCGACCCGCCCTGCAGCCGGACCTGCAACCAGCCGCCGAGCCCCTCCACCCGCTGCTCCAGCCGGAGCATCGACCCGATGATGCCGCCGATCACCAAGGCGCCCAGCACGATGAGCAGCGGCGCGTGCGGACCGACCTTCTCGGCGAGGGCCGGATCGGTCACCGCCACCGCGGACAGACCCGCGATCAGCAGCGTGATCAGCCCGATCGCGTCGGTGACGAGATCGCGGGTGCGGATGGGAAGACGGTTGCCCGCGAGCACGCCGATGGCCGATCCGACCAGCACCGTGAGGACGTTGACGGCGGTTCCTGAACCGGCGATCAACATTCCTCCTGAAGACCTGGGACAAAGCGGGCTCCCTGAGCGTAGTCTGCCCGTGCGGCATCAACGGGGGGACCGGATGATGCCGCTCCTGCGTCCACCCGGAGGTCTGCGGATGAACACGCGCTGCATGCACGCGGCGTACCCCGGATCGCGCCTGGGACACCTCGGGAGGGCGGCATGAGCCGGTCCCTGGTGACCCTGCGCGACGCGACCCTCGCCGATGTCCCGCTCCTCGCGGAGCTGTGGCAGCCGTTCCTGCGACGTGGCAGCGACGAGCAGCTGCTCGACCTGGCGACGGCGATCGAGCAGCTCGGTGAACGGCCGGGGGAGCGGTTGGTCGTCGCCGAGTACGACGGCGAGTTCGCGGGTGGTGTCTACCTGCGTGCCGGGACGTACTCGCCGGTGAACCCCGAGCCGGTCCTCCAGGCGCACAACGCCATGGTCGTCAGCGAGCACCGCCATCGCGGCGTCGGCAAGGCGCTGATGGAGTGCGCGGTCACCTGGGCGGAGGAGCTCGGCATCGGTCACCTCGGCACGGCCACGTCGTCGGGCTCCCGTGAGGCCAACCGCTTCATGGCGCGTCTGGCGCTCGGCCCGCAGGCGGTGCTCCGGATGGCCCCGACACCGGCGGTGCGCGCCAAGCTCTCCGCGCGGTACCCGGCGGCGCGCCAGGTGACGCAGGTCCTCGCCGTACGCCGCAGCCTGCGGCACGCCCGGTCCTACTCGGGTCGCTGAGCCCGCCGGCCGGTCACGTCCGGTCGCGCGGCAGCAGGGCGCAGGTGATCCGGCAGGTGCAGACGCGTCGGTCGCTCTCGTCGGTGATCACGACCTCGTACGACGCCATGCTCCGCCCGAGGTGAAGCGGCGTCGCGACGCCGGTGACGATGCCGCTGGTGGCGGCGCGGTGGTGGGTGGCGTTGATGTCCACGCCGACCGAGATGCGGTCCGGGTGGGCGTGGATGGCCGATCCCAGGGAGCCCACGCTCTCGGCCAGGACGACCGACGCTCCACCGTGCAGCAGGCCGTAGGGCTGGGTGTTGCCCTCGACCGGCATGGTCGCGACGACGCGGTCGGCCGAGGCCTCGAGGATCTTCACGCCCATCTTGTGGTTGAGCGCACCCATGGCGGCGTCGTCACCCGCGATGAACGCCGCGAGGAGCCGGTCGTCGTCGAGGGGAGTGCTCATGTCGCCATCCTGCCGGATCGGCCGGGTCCGGCTGTCGGTGGCTCTGGATAGAGTCGGCAGGTGCCCGACGCTGCTCCTGCCACCTCGACCGCCACGCGGCCTCGGCTGCTCGTCCTCGACGGTCACTCCCTGGCCTATCGGGCGTTCTTCGCGCTCCCGGTGGAGAACTTCTCGACCACCACGGGCCAGCACACCAACGCGGTGTTCGGGTTCACCTCGATGCTGATCAACGTGCTGCGCGACGAGCAGCCGACCCATGTCGCGGTGGCCTTCGACAAGTCGCGGCAGACCTTCCGCCTCCAGGAGTACGCGGAGTACAAGGCGAAGCGGAACAAGACGCCCGAGGAGTTCTCCAGCCAGCTCCCGCTGATCGACGAGGTGCTCGACGCGCTGCGCATCCAGCACCTCTCCAAGGAGGGCTACGAGGCCGACGACATCATCGCCACGTGGGTGACCGAGGCCCTGGCCGAGGGGTTCGAGGTGCTGATCCTGAGCGGTGACCGCGACGCCTTCCAGCTGGTCACCGAGGACTCCACCGTGCTGTACCCGATGCGCGGCGTCTCGGAGCTCGCGCGGATGACGCCGGCCGCGGTGGAGGAGCGCTACGGCGTGACGCCCCAGCGCTATCCCGACCTGGCGGCGATCGTCGGCGAGACCTCCGACAACCTTCCCGGCGTGCCCGGCGTGGGGCCGGGCTTCGCGGCGCGGTGGCTCAAGGAGTACGACGGGCTCGACGGCGTCGTGGCGAACGCCGACCTGATCACCGGCAAGAAGGGCGAGGCGCTGCGCGAGCACCTCGGCGACGTCATCCGCAACCGCCGGCTCAACGAGCTGGTGCGCGACCTCGACCTCGAGCTGGCGCCGGCCGACCTCGAGGCGCAGTCCTGGGACCGCCAGCTGGTGCACACACTCTTCGACTCCCTGGAGTTCCGGGTGCTGCGCGAGCGGCTGCTGGAGTCGTGGGACGTGCAGCACGCCGACATCGACGACTCCGGGTTCGAGCTCACCGGCGCGATGCTCGGTGCCGGCGAGGTGGCGGACTGGCTCACCGAGCATGCCGGCCCGGAGACCCGCACCGGCATCACCGTCCACGGCGGCTGGGGCGCAGGCACCGGCGAGGTCCGCGGGCTCGCGCTCGCGGCGGCCGACGGTCAGGCGGCGTGGATCGACGCCACCGAGGTCACGCCCGAGGACGACGCGTCGATCATGGCGTGGCTCGGCGACCCCGCCCGCGACAAGGTTCTCCACGACGCCAACGGACCGATGCTGGCCCTGGCCGCCCGCGGGTGGCCGTTGCAGGGGCTGGTCAGCGACACCGCGCTCGCGGCGTACCTCGTGCGACCCGACCAGCGCTCCTACGACCTGGCCGACCTGACCCTGCGCTACCTCAAGCGCGAGCTCAAGCAGGGCACGGCCGAGGGTGCCGACACGGCCCAGGAGGAGCTGCTCTTCGAGGACGAGACGACGGGCGGCGGCGTCGCCGAGACGGCGATGCTGCATGCGCGGGCCGTGCTCGACCTGGCCGACACGCTCGACGGCGAGATCGAGGAGACCGGCGGCACCCGGCTGCTCGCCGAGGTCGAGCTTCCGCTCGTCGACCTGCTCGCCACGATGGAGCAGACCGGCATCGCCGTCGACCTCGACCACCTCGAGTCCCTGGAGAGCCACTTCGCCACCGAGGTGCGCGACGCCGCGGCCGAGGCGTTCCGGGTGATCGGCAAGGAGATCAACCTCGGCTCGCCCAAGCAGCTGCAGGTCGTGCTCTTCGAGGAGCTCGGCATGCCGAAGACCAAGCGCACCAAGACCGGCTACACCACCGACGCCGACGCGCTGCAGGGCCTGTACGAGAAGACCGAGCACCCGTTCCTGATGGCCCTGCTCCGCCACCGCGACGTCAGCCGGCTGCGGCAGACGATCGAGGGCCTGCTCAAGACCGTGCAGTCCGACGGCCGCATCCACACCACCTTCTTCCAGACGATCGCGGCGACCGGCCGCCTGTCCTCGGCCGACCCCAACCTGCAGAACATCCCGATCCGCACCGAGGAGGGCCGGCGCATCCGCGAGGGCTTCGTGGTCGGCAAGGGCTTCGACTGCCTCCTGACCGCCGACTACAGCCAGATCGAGATGCGGATCATGGCTCACCTCTCCGAGGACGCCGAGCTGATCGCCGCCTTCAAGTCCGGGCAGGACTTCCACTCGATCACCGCGTCCCGCGTGTTCGGGGTGCCGGCCGAGGAGGTGACACCCGGTCAGCGCGCCAAGATCAAGGCGATGAACTACGGGCTGGCCTACGGGCTCTCGGCGTTCGGTCTGGGTCAGCAGCTCCGCATCGACCCGGGCGAGGCACGCGGGCTGATGGACGAGTACTTCGAGACCTTCGGTGGCGTCCGCGACTACCTCGCCGGGGTGGTCGACGAGGCCCGCCGCACCGGCTTCACCGAGACGATCCTGGGCCGGCGACGTTACCTCCCCGACCTCAGCAGCGACATCCGGCAGCGTCGCGAGATGGCCGAGCGGATGGCGCTGAACGCGCCGATCCAGGGGTCGGCGGCCGACGTGATCAAGGTGGCGATGCTGCACGTCGACGCCGCGGTGCGCGCGGCCGGGCTCGGCTCGCGGATGCTCCTCCAGGTGCACGACGAGCTCGTGTTCGAGGTCGCCGAGGGTGAGCGGGAGACCCTCGAGGAACTCGTCCGGCGCGAGATGGGGGGCGCGGCCGATCTCACCGTCCCGCTCGATGTCTCGGTCGGCACCGGCCGCAGCTGGCACGACGCCGCGCACTGAGCGAGGGGCGCAGGAGCGCAGCGACTGCGCGCCCTCGCTGATGGCGGTCGAGCATGTCGAGAACCGGTCAGATCATCAGGAGGATCTGCTGCGTGCTCACGCCGTCAGGTACGGCTCGTTGACGCCACCGCCGCCGGCCCCTCCGCCCCCGCGTTCATGGGCGACGAACAGCACCACCACCAGGACGGCGTCCACGGCGATGACGACCGTCAGCAAGCCGGTGATGCTGGAGACGGTCAGTCCGAACCCGACGATCGCGACCAGCGCGACCCAGGTCAGGTAGACGCTCCGCTGGCCCCCTCGCGCGAGCAGCGCGTAGACCAGCATCAGCAGACAGGCGAGCAGCGTGCCGAGCGTGGCGAAGGCCCACAGCTGTGAGCGGATGTCGTCGTACGCCGAGCCGCCGACGAAGACCAGCGCGAGCCCGGGGAGGACGGCGGTCCCGAGGGTGGCGAGCGCCCCGAGCCCGATGACCGAGCCGATCGCGGTGGCGAACGTACGCCGGCTGCTCCCGGCAGCCATGGACGGGAAGGCGACGACCGTGACGAACTGCGGGAGGAACAGGACCGCCTTGGCCATGATCAGCCCCGCGGCGTACAGCCCCGAGTCGTGGGAGTCGAGGACGTGTCGGGCGACGATCAGGTCGACGTTGCTGACGGCGAAGAACGCGAGCAGGGCCTGCGAGTTGTGCCCCAGCTCGAACACCAGTGACCGCAGGTCGCCACGCCCCCGGCCGAGCCCGAGGTGCCGGTCGCGGAGCGCGTACAGGGCCACGACGACCGGCACGATCAACGACACGCAGATGGCGATCGCTCCCCACCGCGGCTCCGGACGCCACAGCAAGAGACCGAGCCCGATGGCGAGCCGCGGCGCTCCGAGACAGATCTGGACCGTCGAGAAGGCGCCCCAGCGACGCTCGCCCTGGAGGATCCCGAGGAGACCGCCGAGCAGGGTGAGCGGCACCGCCGTCACTCCGAGCACGGCGGCCATCAGCAGGTCGTCGAGCTGGAGGGCGGCGTTGATCAGCGGGCTGAGCGCCAGCAGAACGACGCCGAGTACGCCGGAGGTGACCAGGGTCAGCCGGACGAGCTGTGGCTCGAGCCCGTCCAGAGCGCCCTTCGCGGACGACAACCGTCGCGCCGTCGTCGCCTGCAGTCCGAGGGACCCGACGTTGACCACGAGCAGGAGGTTCATCCACGCCGCGAGCGCCCCGTAGTCGTCCGGCCCGAGGATGTGCGCCGCGGCGATGACGAAGCCGTAGGTCGTGATGTTGAGGACGAACATCGCCAGCGCGACGGCACCGCCACCGCGGAACTTGGCGACAGCATCGGACGCTCTCGCTCCCGACGCCATGGCCGCAGCCTAGTTGGCCGCGACGCTGCCCTCGGCTCCCGCCGATCTGGCGCGCCGGGGTTGCGCTACGAGTTCGGGGAGAACGCGATGACCTGGCGACTCGGACATCCCGACGGATGGCATCGATTCCCTTCGGCAGGTCGCCGAGGTCGTCGACGCAGCCGTCGACGCCGCCGCCGAAGCCGACTCCCACGCGCCTGGAGGTTCGCTGCGGACGACGTCCTGGGGTCGAAGCTCGAGGGCGCGCCATCCGGGCGCGCGAGCGCTGGCCCGACCCGGGCGTGATCGACGCCGCGGTCGCGCTGCGGCGCGGAGAGGACGCGACGCTCGACGAGCCGGCGGTCGCTGCGCTGCTCTCGGCGGTCACGACCCGATGGAAGGAAGCCGCGCCGAGGTGAGCCGCACCCGACGCATAGGGTCGGGATCGGCCGAGGAGTGAGATGACCGACGAGACGTTCGACCGCGACTTCTGGGAGCAGCGCTGGGCCCAGGTGCGCAGCGACCATCCGGACGCGCTGGCCGGACGCCCACCGAACGCCCACGTCCTCGCCGAGCTGGCCGACCTGCCGCCCGGCCGTGCCCTCGACGCGGGGTGCGGGCACGGAGCGGAGTCGATCTGGCTGGCGGCGAGGAGGCTGGCACGTCACCGCCGTGGACTTCTCGGCCACGGCACTCGACATCGCCCGGTCGACGGCGGCGAGCGTCGGTGCGGAGGTCGCCGGACGCATCGAGTGGGTGGAGGGTGACCTCGGCACGTGGACGCCTCCGGAGGCGACGTTCGACCTCGTGCTGAGCGTGTACGTGCATGTCGACGGCTCGGTGCCCGAGATGGTGCGTCGGCTCGGCAGCGGCGTGGCGCCGGGAGGGAGCCTCTTCCTGGTCGGACATCTCCCGGTGGACCCGGCCACGGGGAAGCCGACACCGGCGGCGGGGCAGGTGCAGGTGTCGGTGGACGGCGCGCTGGACGGCCTGGGGACGAGCGACTGGGACGTCGTGCTCGCCGAGGAGCGACGCCGGGCCGCGACCGGCAGTGGCGTCGACGCAGTGGTACGCGCGGTCCGCCGACCTGACGACCCGGATCAGTAGGGGTCGGCCGCACCGGTGTGGCCGAGCAGACGCGCGACGGCACGCATCCGGAGCCGCAGGAGCGCCTTCACGACGAGGTTCCGCACCCACCAGGGGACTTCCCGCAGCGGACGCGCCCGCTCGGCAGCCGTGGGGCGCCGCACCTCGAGTCGGGCCAGCGAGCCGGTGCGGCCGGCGTACGCGAGCCGCCCTGAGGCCGGCAGGGTGCGCAGCAGGGCGAGAGTGACACCGAACGACGAGAACGCGTCGTGCACCAGCAGTACGCCGCGATCCGGGACGCGGGCCGCCCAGCGGAGGTCGTCGCGCACCGTCCAGTAGTCGTGCTTGCCGTCGACGTACAGCAGGTCGACCTTGCCGGCGTACGACGCCCGGGCCTCGCGGGACGTCGTCGCCACGATCTCGACCCGGTCGCCCACGCCGGCGGCACCGAGGTGGGCGAGCAGGTGGTCCCGGGTCGACGGCGCGCCGTACCTCCACGCCGGGTCGAAGGGGTCGACCGCGACGAGTCGCCCGCCGGAGGGCAGCGCGGACGCCAGCACCACCGTCGACCGGCCCTGGTGACTGCCGATCTCCACGACGGTGCTGCCGGCCGGCAGCGACCCTGCGGCGTCGAACAGCACCCGTGCCTGGTCGCGCGTGAGCCAGCCCTCGATCGCCGACGCGTGCGCCCAGGCGTCCTCGAACAGGAGCCGGCTGTCGTCCACGACCGTCCTCCCTGGTGGCATCGCTAGGCTGACCGGCGGCCAGGATAGGGGCGATCGGAGGACGGATGGCCCGCGCGCGGGTGGTGCTGCTCGTCCTGTGGCCGGTCGCGCTGGCGCTGGTGCTGCTCGCACCGCTGCGCCACCCCGGCCACCTGCTGGCGCGCGACCTGGTCTTCGTGCCGCACCAACCGCTGACCGACGCCGCGATCGGCCTGGGTGGCGCGGCGCCCCGCTCCGTGCCCTTGGACGCCGTCGTCGCCGTCATGACCTCCGTCGTGGACGGTGGCGTGGTCGGACGTCTCCTCCTCGTCCTCACCCTGCTGATCGCGGGGTGGGGCACGCTCCGGCTGACGGACGGACTCGGCACGACGGCGCGGCTGGCCGCCTCCGGCTTCGCGGTCTGGAACCCGTTCGTGGTCGAGCGGATGAGCCTGGGTCAGTGGGCACTCGTGCTCGGGTACGCCGTCCTGCCGTGGGTGCTGATGTCCGCCGCCGCGTTCCGGCGGACCCGCTCTCGCCGGTCGTTCGCAGCCGTCGTCCTCTGGTCGGCCCTGGGTTCGCTGACCCCGACGGGCGGGCTCTTCGCGATGGCGGCGGTCGTCACCGGTGGTGCGTCCCGGCGCCTGCGGTCCTGGCTGCCGGTGCTCGCCGTCGCCCTCCTCCAGCTGCCGTGGGTCGTGCCCTCGCTGGTCGGCGGGGGTTCTCGCACGTCCGACCCCGCCGGCGTCGCGGTGTTCGCCCCGGGCTCCGATGCCAGCGGGCACCCCGCGCTCGCCCTCCTCGGACTCGGTGGCATCTGGGACGGTCTGAGCGTCCCCGACACCCGGCAGACCTGGCTGGCCGTGGCGGCCATCGTCTTCGTCGCCGTCAGCGCCGTGGTCGGCGTACGCCGCTGGTGGGCGTCCGCGCCCGACCTCGCGCCACGGGTGACCGCGCTCGGCCTGGTCGGCCTCGCGCTGGCGTTGGCCCTGACCACCGACCTCGGCCAGGACCTGCTCCGGCACGCCGTCACGTCCGTACCGGGGGTCGGGCTGCTCCGGGACGGGCAGAAGCTGCTCGCACCGTTCGTCGTGCTCGTTGCGTGTCTGTTCGGGGGTGCGGTCGACGTCGCCGCGCGTGCCCTCGCTCGGTACGGCGACGAGGTGGTGGCGATCGTCGGGGTGCTGTTCGTGCTCGTCCCCGTCGGTCTGGTGCCCGACGGGCCAGGTGCCGTGTGGCGCACCGTGCAGCCCGTCCGGTTCCCCGATGCGCTCGACCAGGTCGCGACCACGGTCGACGCCGGGCCACCCGGCCGCGCCCTGGTGACGCTGCCGTGGCGCTCCTACCGGAACTTCGCGTGGGGCACCGGCTACCCGTCCTCCGACCCGCTGGTGCGGATGGTCGACCGTCCGGTCATCACCTCCGAGGACCTCGGGGTCGGCGAGCGGGTCGTCCGCGGCGAGAGCAGGGTGGCGGCCCGCATCGGCGACGCCTTGCTGCGGCGGAGCGCCGCCGACGTGCTCCCGTCGTACGGCGTCGGCTGGGTGGTGGTGTACTCCGACGACCCGGCCGCGCCGCAGGTCGACGTGTCCGGACTCCGCCGGGAGCTCGAGACCCCCGAGCTCACCCTGTACGCCGTGCCGGGCGCCGACGCGGCTCCGGAGCCCGCCACCTGGCGTCGGCTGACCGTGATCACGGCGGACCTGCTGGCCCTTCTCCTGGTGCTCGGATCGGCCGCGGCCGGGCTGCTCGCCGGTCGCTCTCGGGCCATCGGGGACGCCGGCGAGCCCCTGCTACAGTCGGCGAAGCCGTCGCCGAAGGAGCCCTGACATGGTGCCTGCCATCGCCTCCGCCCTCGTGGGAGCGATCTTGGCTACGGGCGTGTCGTTCGGCCTGGTCTACTCGCAGAACAAGGCGCCCGGCACCAACCCGGCCAACGCGCCGATCCTCACCTACGGCAAGCCGGCCACCTGACCGTCGGCGAGGCGCTCGACGAGTGCCTCGACCGCGGATGCGGTCTCGTCCCAGTCGAACGACAGGGCCCACTCGCGGCCGGCCTGCGACAGCCGGTGCCGCAGCTCCGGCTCGGTGATCAGGCGCTCGGCGGCTCGCTCGAGCTCGGCGGCTGAGCCCACCAGCAGGCCGGTCTCGTCGTGCCGGACGGACTCGCCGACGCCTCCGGCCGACAGGTAGGCGACCGTCGGCGTCCCTTGCAGGGCGGCCTCGATCACGGCCAGTCCCCAGCCCTCGCGCACCGACGGGAGCAGCATCACCGCGGCCGCCGCCAGCTCCCGGTCACGCTCGTCCGCGTCCAACCGCCCGACCAGGTCCACCACGTCACCGGCCCCGCGGTTCTCGACGTACCGCCGCAGCTCGGGCTCCCACCAGCCCGAGCCGATGACCCGCAGCCGTACGCCGGGGTGACGGTCGGCCAGGGCGACAGCGACGTCGACCGCCTGCTCGAGCCGCTTGTGCGGGACCAGCCGGCTGAGCGTGCACAGCGTCAGTGGCGACCGGGCGACGTCCTGCAGCGGCCGCGGCTCGGCGCCGTTCGGAACGACGTGCACCGGACCGACCACGCCGAGCGCCTCCAGGTCGGCGGCGGTGGCGCGGGAGACCGTGAGGAAGGGCAGGGCGCGGTAGGCGCGCACGGTCCATCGCTCGATCAGCCAACCGACGCGGCCCTGCCAGCCGGGGTAGATCATCCGCCACTGCTCGCGGTGGAGGTGGTGCACCAGTGGCAGCGTCGTGCGGCGCCGGACCAGGCCGACCCCGAACGGGATCCCGTTGACCACCTCGACCACGGCGTCCATCCGCCGGCCCGGCCCGATCGTCGCCCAGAGGAGTCCGCGCGGGTAGACGGTCAGCCGCCCACCACGCCGCAGGAGGCGCACACCGCGTCGGACCTCGTCGCGCCGGGCACCGTCGTACGCCGCACACCTGATCGTGACGTCGTGTCCGCGGGCCGCCAGCCGTTCGGCGACGTGCTCGATGTACTCCTCCGCCCCGCCGCCGTCGGGGTGCCCGGTGTCCCGCCAGGACAGGAACGCGATCCGCATGGACACGACCTACGAGTCGCCCGACACGTCGATGCCGGCTTCCCGCGCGAGGTTCTCGCACAACGTCACCGGCAGACCCGGCAGCCTCCGCATCGTGAGCCCGAGCGAGGCGAGACCCCGGCTCGCGTCGGTGTACGACAGCAGGGCCGGAAGGGTGTTCTGGTCGCGGTCGAAGTAGACCGAAGGCAGGTAGCCGACCTGGCCACCCGGAGTCGCCACGAACTGGTAGAAGCCGAGCGCGATCTGGTTGCGGATGCCGAGCCGGACGCCACCCGACGTGGGTAGGTCGAACCACAGCGTCCGGGCGCGGACGTCGCCGTACCGGGTGACGAAGCGCAGCTGCTGCCGGTGGTTCACCTCGACCCGCACGTTCTGCGGGTCCGTGCCGGTCACCTGGAGCAGGGTGACGCGCCCCGGATGGAGCTTCGGGCCGGTCGGGTCGAGCTGGAGCACGCGGTCGCGTTCCTCGACCGGAACCCAGGGTTGGTACCGATCGCCGGTGTTGAGGTAGAGCGCGTCGCAGTCGCCCCGGATCGCAAGGTCGTCGGTGCTGCCGCCGGTCGGCAGGCCGTCGACCTGGCGGACCAGGCCGGCCTGTGCCCCGGGGCTCACGGCGTGCTGCCAGGACAGGTAGCGCACGAGCGAGTCTCCGCGGTGGACGTAGGCCTCCGCGGTCGTGCCGATCGACATCTGCGCCAGGATCGAGAACACCGCGCCGACGGCGAGCAGGCCGAGCGCCGGCGCCCGCCACGACCGGTGGTGGCGGAGGAGTCCGGTCAGCAGAGCCGTGGTGATCGCACCCCCGAGCACCAACGCCGGCACGAACTCCGTGGCGTAGCGCGCGGCGTAGTAGCCGTAGCCCATGACGCCACCCGTCACGAGGACCGAGACCAGCAGCGGGAGTCGCAGCTGGGCCAGCTCGCGCCGGGCGCGGGGCCAGGCGACCGACCCCAGTGCGACCAGGAACATCAGCATCTGCACAGGCATGAACGACGTGACGCTGCCGGTGCGGTAGCTCTGGTCGACGACGGCCCCGTGGTACGCCGGCGCCGGCTGAGCGGGCAACGTGATGAAGGGGAAGTAGTCGACGAAGCGGATGCCGTCCGGTCGGAGGTAGGCCATGAACGACGTGGTGAAGAACTGCGGGCCCGTCAGCCCGCCGCCGTTGGCGGCGAGCGCGTCACGCCGGTGCTCGCTGAGCGACGTCCAGACCTGGTCCTGCAGCGGGAAGATGTAGACGCTGCCGAACTTGTACTCGTTCAGGGCGATCGAGAGCGCCAGCGGGACCGCGCCGGCCAGCACCACCCGCCACCAGAGCGGACTCCGCGCGGGCCGCCGGGGCCAGAACCGCCAGAACACTCCGAGTCCGATCGCACCCAGTGAAAGTGCCCAGCCCTCGGTAGCTCGGGTGCCGACACTGATCAGGGCGAAGACGAACAGCCACCAGGTCGCGTGCCGCGTCGGGTCGGCGATCAGCCGCACGAGCCAGTACAGGCCGCCCATCGCGGCCGCGACCGCCCACAAGTAGGCCTCGGTGTAGACCCAGGGCTGGGCGGCGTCGAAGGTGAGGAACGTGCCGCCGGTCGCCGCGGCCAGGAACAGCGCCACCACGGCCCCGGTGCCGACGGTCACGTCCTCGAAGCCGCTCAGTCGGGGAACCAGGAGCCACACCAGCTTGGTCACCATGACCGCGAACACGATCCAGGCGATCGTCATCGACAGCAGCGTCAGCCGCCCGTCGTACTCGTGCGTGGTGAGCAGGACCGGGAGCCGGAGGATCGCCGGCCACGGCGGGAAGTACATGAACGTCCGGCCGTCGTGGACGAAGCCCTCGATACCGAGACTGTTCGCGGGGAGGTCGATGTGACCGTCCAGGAAGGCGCGTGCCTGCTGGTCGTAGAACGTCGAGAACAGCCCGCTCTGCAGCGTGGTCCGGGTGAGGCTGGCGCGGTAGTCGAGCAGGGTCAGGAAATAGGCGAGCCCGCCGAGGGTGAGTCCTGCGATCGTGGCGAAGAGTCGGTTGCGTTCCGTGCCAGACGCAGGGATCACATCACTTCCAGCCGGTACAGGAACTGGTACCCGAACATCCGCGGCCAGACCCGGGTCGCCACCCGGTCGGTGCGGACCGCCGTGGCCGCCAGCCGCTCGCGCGCCCGCGAGCCCCCGCCGACGACGTTGTCGAACGGCGTGCCGACCGTGGCGCGGTCGGTGATCCGCAGGCCACAGGTCGCGATCAGTGACTCGATCGAGTCGCGGGTGAAGAACCGGAGGTGGCCGCGGTCGAGCGGCCCCCGCTGGTCGTAGTCGAACCGGCCGAGGGCGGTGCGCCCGCGGGGGTACCAGTGCCCGAAGTTCGGCACGGACACCAGGATCTCGCCGCCCGGCCGCAACGCACCTACGAGGTCTGCCAGCAGCGAGTGCGGCTCGACGACGTGCTCGAGGATGTCACCGGCGACGACCACGTCGAACGCTCCGTGCAGGGCGTGGGGGAGCGGCTGGTTGAGGTCGGCCTCGATGAAGGCGTCGACGCGCTGGGCCACGCCGTCGAGCTTCTGCACGTCGAGGCCGGTGACGTGGTGCTCGGTGCTGCTCCGGACGAGGTCCGAGAACCGACCGTCGAAGCAGCCCGCGTCGAGGATGCGCGAGGCCGGGCGCTCCGACAGCCAGCGCAGCAGCACCGCGTGGGACCCGTAGTCCGCCTTGACGGCATAGCTGTCGGCCCCGGTCGACGAGACGCCGCCGCCGAACCCGCGGCCGTGCGCCCAGTGACGGACGACGTCCATCGACACGTCGCGCGCGTAGCCCAGCCCGTTGACGTAGCAGATCTCGTCGCCGTAGTACGTCGGGATCGGCACCTCGACGATGCGTTTCTCCGCCGACAGCAGCCCGAGGATGATCTCGGTGTCGAAGTCGAACCCGTCGGAGTACGACGCCAACGGGAGGTCGGTGAGCGCGTCGACGCGGTAGGCGCGGTATCCGCTGTGCCACTCCGACAGCTGGGCGCCGGTGAGCTTGTTCTGGAACGTGGTGAGGATCCGGTTCCCGACGTACTTGTACGCCGGCATGCCACCCGCCCGGGCCTGGCCCCGGACCATCATCCGCGAGCCGAACACGGCGTCGGCGGTGCCGGACGCGAGCGGCGCGACCAGGCGCTCGATCTCCTCCGGCGCGTACTGCCCGTCGGCATGGAGGAGCACCACGATGTCGAGACCGTGCTCGACGGCCCACGCGTAGCCGGCCTTCTGGTTGCCGCCGTACCCGAGGTTGCGCTCGCGGCGCACCACCGTGATCGGCAGTCGCGACGACTCCTGGACGGCGAGGCCGACCTGGTAGGTGTCGTCGGTGCTCGCGTCGTCGCAGACCATCACGTGGTCGACGGTCGCGGCGAACGACTCGGGCAGCCGCGCGAGGGTGTGGGCCAGGGTGCCGGCCGCGTTGTAGGCGACCACGAGCACACCGACCCTGGAGGTCGGTGCCGCGGCCGTTTCGGACGGATCGAGCACCCTCACGTCTCCCTCGCTCGAGTTGGCAGGAGTGTACCGACCGACGGTTGACCCTCCGGTCCGTCCACGACCCCGTGGCATCATGCGCGCATGACCGACCTGGCGCTCGTGGACCTGGCTCGGCTGCAGGCCGAGGTGGGCGTGGCGGCCAAGGAGTACGCCGCCGCCGATCCCTTCCCGCACATCGTCGTCGACGACGTGCTGCGGCCCGACGCGTTCGCGGCTGCGGCGGCCGACTTCCCGGCGGTCGACGACGAGTTCTGGAAGGGCTACCTGCACGTCAACGAGACCAAGTACTGCAACGTCCAGCCCGACACCTGGGCCGACAGCATCCGTGAGGTCGCGCGCGAGCTGACGTCGCCGGCGTTCGTCTCCTACCTGGAGGAGCTGACCGGCATCCCCGGCCTGATCCCCGACTGGTCGATGGACGGCGGCGGCCTCCACCAGACGCTGCGCGGCGGTCACCTCAACATCCACGCGGACTTCACGACCCATCACGTCCACGAGACCTGGGCCCGGCGGATCAACATCCTGCTCTACCTCAACGAGGAGTGGCACGACGACTGGGGCGGCCGGCTCGAGCTGTGGGACCGGGACATGCAGCAGTGCCGGGACCGCGTGTCGCCCCGGGGCAACCGGATGCTGGTCTTCACGACGTCGTTCGACAGCTTCCACGGGCATCCCGACGGCCTGACGTGTCCGCCCGGTGAGGCCCGCCGGTCGATGGCGCTCTACTACTTCACCGAGGAGGCCGCTCCGGTACGCCGGTCGACGCACTACCGCGCGCGCCCGGAGGAGGGTGCGGGTCGTCGCGCCGCCATCGCCGCCGACCGCGTGGCGCTCGACCTCTACGACCGGATGAAGCGCCGGCTCGGGCTCTCCGACGCAGGAGCCCACCGGGTGCTCGGCGTGTTCGACCGGCTACGCCGGAAGCATCACTGAGCCCGACCACGGGGCTCGGGGTCGGCGGTGGAACAACCGCCGGTCCCATTGGTCGCGCAGCCGCGCGTTCAGGTACGCCGGCACTCCCTCTCCTCGTCCCAACCCGCGTCCTCGCGTCGTCGGTACCCCGTCGCTCGTGGGCATCCCGCCCCGCGCACAGTAGCTGAGCGACGAACGGAGGCGCCCCGTCGAGGTCCCGCCAGCCGGGGGAGCGCAGCCAGCGACGCACCCGCCGCTCGAGGATCCGGTCCGCGAGCAGGCACACCGCGACGGTCAGGGCCAGCGCGACCGCGGTCCGCACCCACCACGACCATTCGGGTGACGGCATGTGGCGCGACAGGGACATGAAGATCGCGTAGTGCCAGATGTAGAGCAGCAGGGAGTTGCGGCCGAGCCAGACCACGGTCCGGTGGCCGACGACGCCGTCCAGCAGGCGCGACGTACCGCCGAGCGCGATGGCGGTGAAGAAGACCGCGACCGTCCACTCCAGGGCCGTCCCGCCCCAGGTGAGGTACTCGGCGTCGCGGTCGCAGGCGAAGAGCAGCGGCACGAGGGCGAGCACGGAGAGCGACGAGATCGTGGACAGCACCCGCGGCTGCCACCGCAGGCGCGCGAGCAGCGGCAGGGCCGAGGCGGCCAGGACGCCGAGGACGAACGGCCCGATCCTGACCGTGGTCCGGAGCAGTACCAGGATCAGCGGCTCGGGGCCGGCCTCCATGTGGAAGCGCCACCAGGTGAAGAGCAGGTAGAGGCCACCGAGGGTCCACAGCAGCCCCACCGGCCGGCGCCGCAGCAGGTAGAGCACACCGGCCATGAACAGGAACGCCTGCATGTCGACCGACAGGTACCAGAGGTGCCCGAAGTCGGGCACCGAGTGGAGCAGGTTGCCCTGGACGTACCAGTTCCAGGTGTAGGTCACGACGTGCAGGACCGAGGCGCCGACGTCGGCGTGCCAGGTGTCGGTCGAGCCGTCGACCGCGGCGACGACCACCGCGACGGCCAGGAACAGCCACAGGCTCGGGCCGACCCGCGCGATCCGGCGTACCAGCGCAGTGTCGGGACGCATCGCGGTCAGGCCGCGGCGGGCCGTCAGCGCGCGCGTCATCAGGAAGCCCCCGGCGACGAGGAACACCGTGACCCCGCTGTTGCCGTTGCGGAAGAGCGGGCGCACCCAGGCGTGGTCGTCGATCCAGTCGATGGGCCACACCAGCCAGCCGTGGGAGAGGACGACGAGCACGATCGCGATGCCGCGTAGGCCGTCGTACAGGCGGACGCGCGCGGCCTCCTCGGGTGTGCCGGCGGTCCCGGCGAGCGCCGGCTCCGTGCGCACTTCCTCCGACATGGGCGGCAGCGTAGTCGCGGTCAGATCGTGCTGACCCGCGGGCGCCGCAGGCGTAGTTACCGGCCGGTCACCGACTGCTAGGGTCCCGTGTCACTGAGCGCGGAGGGAGTGTCCATGCGGAGGTTCGTCGGGCCCATTGTGTGCTTCGTCGGTGCCTTCCTCGTGGCGATCGGGCTCCTCGCCCAGTTCTACGTCGGCAAGGCCCTGCTGAGGACCCCGCTGGACGTCGACGAGATCATCCACGTCGACGGCACCGCGCAGGTGCCCAACGCCAAGGGGAAGATCGAGGAGACCCCCGTGCTCGCGTGGAGCGTCTACCACGTCGACACCACCCTCTCGGACTCGAAGGTCGTCTCCTTCCAGAACTCCCAGTGCCTGGTCAAGGACATCGGCAACCCGACCGGCTGTGTGCCGTCCGACGACCCGCAGGACCGCCTGCTCTCGGCGACGACGGACGACTACGCCACCGATCGCCGTACCGCGGAGTCGGTCAACGACCCGAAGTACCTTCCGGCCGGCGCGATCCCGCACTCCGGCGTCGTCAACAAGTGGCCGTTCCTCGCCGAGAAGAAGACCTACACCTACTGGGACGACTCCCTGCAGAAGGGCGTCGAGGCGACGTACGCCGGCACCGACGAGCTGGACGGGCACGAGGTGTACGTCTACGACGTGCAGGTGCCGAAGACGAAGATGGACGTCGCCGAGGGCATCAAGGGCTACTACACCGACGACAAGCAGCTGTATGTCGACCAGCTGACGGGGTCGGTGCTCAACCAGGTCGAGCACCAGGTGCGCACCGACCTCGAGGGCAACCCGGTCATCGACCTGCACATCGCGTTCACCGACGACCAGGTCCAGACCCTGGTCGACGAGGCGAAGGACAACGGCAAACAGCTGAAGCTGATCCGCACCTGGGTGCCGCTCGTCGGCTACCCCCTCGGCGTGCCGCTCTTCCTGATCGGGCTCTTCCTCACCATCCGCAACCGGAAGAAGGCGGCACCGGCCGCGTCCTGAGACCTCAGGACGCGAGGTCAGCCGCGAACACCGCCGTCCCCGGGGTGAGCCGGCCCCGCACGCGCGACCAGCCGCCCCACACCCGGTCGTGACCCTCGGGCCACTCCGGCTCCACCAGCGCGACGATCCGGAAGTCGTGCCGAGCGAGCACGCCGACCCAGTCGCCGAGCGTCCGGTGGTGCTCGACGTAGGACACCTGCCCCGAGTCGTCGTCCACCTCGACGTACGGCGTGCGGTCCCAGTACGACGACGTGGCGGTCAGTCCCGCCTCGGACGGGTCGTCGGGGAAGCTCCATCGGGTCGGATGGGTGACCGAGAACGCGAACCGGCCTCCGGGACGCAGCACGCGTGCCACCTCGCCGACGGCGGCCTCGAGATCGGCGATGAACTGCATCGCGCCGAACGAGCAGAACACGACGTCGAAGGAGGCGTCGGCGTACGGCAGCGCGGTCGCCGTGCCCCGCACCGACGGCACCGCGATCCCCGACTCCTCGTCGATCCGCTTCGAGTGCTGGAGCTGCCGGGCCGAGAGGTCGATCCCGTAGGACCTGCCGCCGTGGACGCGCACCCACCGGGAGCACTGCCCCGCGCCGGAGCCGACCTCGAGCACGTCGCGACCGTCGACGTCGCCCAGCACGCCGGCGTCGTCCTCGGTCAAGCCCTCGGGCCCCCAGACGAAACCGGTGTCACCGAGGAAGCCGCCGTGCGTCGCCTGGTACTCGTCGGCGTACCGGTCCCAGTCGGGTCCGTTGGCTCGGCGCGACTCCTCCTCGCTCACGGACCGGCGCTCGACGCGCACCCGTTGCGGCAGGTGGTCCTCCACGCGAGCGAGGCTACTGGCACCTGGCAGGGTGACGGGCATGGACGTCGGTGACCTGATCCCGCTGGAGGGCGGTTGGTCCGGGCAGACGTTCGTGGCCGACGTCGCGGGGGAGCGGAGTGTGGTGCGGATCTACCCGCCCGGCCGGCGTGACGACGCGGCTCCCGAGATCGACGCCGCGGTGCTGCACCTCGTGCGTGGCGTGGTCCCGGTCGCCGACGTCGTGGAGGTACGCCGCGGGATCGCCACGGCGGACCGCCCCGGGCTGCTGGTGACGTCCTTTCTCCCGGGTCAGCGCGGCGACCTGCTTCTCACTGAGCTCGACGAGCACGGCGCCGCCACCCTCGGCGCCCACCTCGGTGAGCTCCTCGCCGACCTGGCCGGGATGCCGACCCTGCGCGCCGGCCCGTTCGTGGATGCCGACCTGACCATCGGCGACTTCGGCGTGGACGACGGGCTGCCGGGGTTCGTGGCCTCCCACGCGGACGCCCTCGGGCCCGACCTGGTCGATCGGCTCGAGCCGGTCGCGGCCGACGCCCAGGCCCTGCTCGACGGAGTCGGCCGCACCTGCCTCGTGCACTCGGACCTCAACCCGAAGAACCTCCTCGTCGACCCCGACACCCTGGCGGTCACCGGGCTGCTCGACTGGGAGTTCGCCCACTCCGGCCACCCGTTCACCGACCTCGGCAACCTCCTGCGCTTCGACCGGGGTCCGGCGTACGCCGATGCAGCCCTGGGCGTCTGGTGCGACCGCCGGGGCGGGTCCCGTGCGGACGCCCTGATGCTCGCCCGGGCCGCGGACCTCTGGGCGCTGGTCGACCTGGCCGCGCGGCGTGGCCATAACCCGGTGGCGGATCGAGCGCACGAACACCTCGTCGCTATCGCCCGGTCAGGAGACCTCCATGCCCTGCCGTAGCACGGCATGGGAACGCACTCATCTAATGGCATCTGCTGGGCCTGTTTGCCAGGCTTGGTTCCGGTAGCGGCTGGTGGGTCAGCACTCCTCTCATCTGACCCGTGCAGGTCTTGCGGCAGACCGTGCGCCTGCTGGTCGTGAGGAGGCGAAAACCGCTGCTGGGATGTGGTGCCCCGTGAGTTCTGCGATGAGCACTTGACCATTAGATCGCTGGCTGTCTCCTCCACGCTGCCGAGGGTGTCTGCAGGGTGCAGAACTGGACGGGAGTGCTGATGTTGTTCCTGGGAGATGACTGGGCAGAGGACCATCACGACATCGAGATCGTCGATGATGACGGGAAGGTGCTGGTCCGTAGAAGGTTGCCTGAGGGCATCGAGGGTGTCACTCGGCTGCATTCGTTGGTGGCTTCGCAGATGCCCGATGACTGGGTCGATGGTGGCCCCGAGGAGGCCGCGGCTTTGGTGAAGGTCGGCATCGAGACCGACCGGGGGTCCTGGGTTGCTGCTCTGGTCGCGGCCGGCTACGAGGTGTACGCGATCAACCCGCTGTCGGTGGCGCGCTATCGCGAGCGTCACTCCACCTCAGGGGCCAAGTCTGATGCGGCCGACGCGCACCTGTTGGCCGAGATCGTTCGGCTTGACCGCCACCACCATCGGCCGGTCGCTGAGGACACCGATCTGGGCGAGGCGATCAAGCTGACCGCTCGCACCCATCAGTCGTTGATCTGGGACCGCAGCCGTCACGTGGCCCGACTGCGGTCCACTCTGCGGGAGTACTTTCCCGCAGCACTGGTGGCCTTCGACGATCTCCACGCACCCGACGCCCTCGAGCTGCTGGGCCGCGCCCCAGAACCCGACCAGGCCGCCCAACTCAGCTCGAAGACGATCAGAGCGGCCCTGACACATGCCCGCCGGCGCCACGTCGAGGACCGCATCGGCCAGCTGCAGAACATCCTGCGTGCACCCGAGCTTCGACAGCCACCGGTATTGCAGACCGGGTACGCCGCAGTCGTGGCCAGCGAGGTCGCGATCATCGGTGCGCTCAACACCCAGATCGACAGGCTCGGGACGGTGGTGGGCGACCATTTTGGCCGACACCGGGACGCTGAGATCTACCTCAGCCAGCCCGGCCTTGGTGTGAAGCTCGCAGCCCGAATCCTGGGTGAGTTCGGCGACGACCCGGAACGCTATCGCGACGCGAAAGCCCGCAAGAACTACGCCGGCACCTCGCCCATCACCAAAGCCTCGGGCACCAAGAAAGTCGTCCTGGCGCGCTACGCCCGCAACCGCAGACTCGGCGACGCCCTCCAGCAATGGGCGTTCTGCTCACTGCGCGGATCACCAGGAGCCACCGCCTATTACCACCAGCTCCGTGACCGAAAGATCGGTCACGAAGCCGCACTCCGTCAGCTTGCCAACCGCCTCGTCGGCATCCTGCACGGATGCCTGAAAACCCACACCACCTACGACGAACACACCGCCTGGGCACACATCCTGGCCGATACCGCTTGACACCTAAGAACCTGGGATGTCTGCCGACGAGCGTGCTTCCGTCGGTCCCGGTACATCCCTGATGCATGATCGGTTGGTGTCGTGTCTCTTCTGCCAGATCATCACCGGTGAGGCGACGAGCGTCGGGTTCTACGAGGATGCGCACACCGTGGGAATCATCGACCTACGACAGCCGGGTTGGCCGAACGTCGCACACCTCCTGATCCTTCCTCGCCAGCACGTCGAGGTGATCGACGAACTCTCCGATCGGAGCGCGACGACGTTGATGGCATCGGTGGTCACGGCTGCCAAGGCGCTGCGCAGCGTCTGCGATCCGCCCGGTATCAGCATCTGGCAGTCAAACGGTGAGGCCGCAGGACAAGAAGTGCCTCACGTGCACGTCCATCTCCTCACTCGCACCAAGGGCGACGGTCTCCTACGGATGAGACCACCCCGCTGTCCGGTACACGCTGATGCCGATGAGCGGGCGTCCCCTCTGGTTCAAGTCTCGCCACAGCACGACGGACGTGGTGTGGCCGCTCAGCTCGTTTCAGGCGGCATTAGCGAGGTCTGGGAGGGGTCCGACTTGACTGACCAGCGCCATCAGATCCAGGTAGGTGTCCTTGCGGGCGATTAAACCGTCCTTCACCGCCATGACGTCAGCACCATCGCACACGAACGGTGAACCGCCGAACGTACCGCTCATCGCGTACTCGATCACCATGTGATCAGCCGCCACGTAGCCCCGCTTCAGCGTGAAAGCGAGATCCGGCATGAGACCGACCAGGGTGCTGATGAGCGCGGCCACATCGGTCCGGCCCACCGCCTCGGGGCCACTCCATGCATGTGAAAGACCGAGTCATCGGTGTGCAATGCGGCAATCGCCGCAGGCTCGAGATCAGCCCACGCCTGCTGATACTGGCCGGCCAGCTCTTCAACGGTCAGACTCATGGCGTCCCTTCGCAGGGCCCACAGCGCCCGGAAATTGGCCACGATGGCTGCAGCCTCTGAGGCTCCTCAAGTACAGCGGTGCGCCTTGCGAAGGCGCCATCGATCATCCGCACATCAGCGATGCGGGCGGCAAAGCGTGTCCGCTCATGCCGCTGTCCGTGCGCGCTCATGCCGATGGGCGTGCGCGGTGGCACGTACGTTTGACCCGCCCGGTGTGTCGAATCGGGCTCTCGCCGTTCGTGGTTTGGGTAGATGGTGGCCAGACAGGGGCCATCTTCGCGCAGAGGAGGAGACGTGCCCGAGTACCTGATTGCATTCAACGGTGAATGGGTGCCCGACTACACGGACGAGGAGATGGCGGAGAGGTCCAAGGCTGTTCGGGCACTACGGACGGAGATGAAGGCTGCGGGGGTCTACGTCTTCCTTGGGGGCTTGGACGACTCAATGCCCGTGTTCAGCGTGGATGCCTCCGGTGGCGCCCCTGTCTTCACCGATGGTCCCTACGCCGAGACCAAAGAGCACCTCGGA
Source organism: uncultured Actinomycetota bacterium (assembly GCA_963812055.1). Taxonomy (GTDB): domain Bacteria; phylum Actinomycetota; class Actinomycetes; order Propionibacteriales; family Nocardioidaceae; genus Nocardioides. Next base: position 47,930 of record CAWEUA010000023.1, on the reverse strand, counting down.
GGCTTCACGATCGTCGATGTGGCCGACGAGGAGGCGGCTCGAATGTGGGCCGGAAAGGCTGCAGCCGCCTGCGGTTGGCCGCAGGAGGTCCGGCGCTTCCAAGTCCCGCCCCCACGTCCGGAAGCCTAGGAAGTCGGGGGCGGGTCAGCGGACTGGACGAAGTCGTGGCAGCCGGCCGCCTGGCGCGCCTGGACCGCGACATCGGCCACTGCATCCAGATACTGACTCCGCTCAGCGGCGGCCACACGCAGATGCCCGGCAATGATGATCACGACACCCACGCTAGTGACGATCTCGATCACGATCACCGGTCGAGGCGGGTGGTCATGCCGATGAGCGAGAATCGTTCCGAGCAGCGTCAGAGGGCGTCGAGCAGGATCGAGATGGCGAATCCGACGACCAGGAGCACACCGGTCAGCACACCCTCGACCTCATAGGCCTCCGGGAGCAGTTCGTCGGCCACCATGGCCATGAGTGCTCCGCCTGCGAAGGCCTGGGCCAGCGCTCCGGTCAGCCCGCTGGCCGGGTCCAAGATGAGGTAGCCCGCCGCCGCGGAGAACCCCGACGCCAACGCGACGGCCGACCACATCAGATACACCCGCCGCGGAGCCCAGTCAGCGATCTTGAGACCGCTCGAGGAGGCGATCCCCTCGGGAAGGTTCGACAGTGCGATACCGGAAAGCAGCGGAACGCTCACGGCTCCCTGCAGCACCGTCAGTCCCAGCACGAACGACTCCGGAATGCCGTCCAGGATGGATCCGAACACGATCCCCATCGGCGAGCCCGATGCTTGCTTCCCGCTGGAGTCCTTCCGCTCCCCGCCGCCACGGCGACTGATGAGCCAATCTCCAACGGCGAAGGTGCAGGCACCGAGCAGCACGAAGATGCCGACCCGGCCCACCGACTGCGTCTTCAGGGCCTCGTCGATCAACTCATAGGCCACGGCCCCGAACAGCACCCCGGAGCCAATCGCCATGACGATGGCGATCGGCACACGGCCCGGATTGAAGCGGTAGGCCCACCACGCGCCCACCAGCAGGAATGCCCCACCGAACAGCCCCCACAAGAATGCTTCGACCACGCGGCGCCTCCTGTCATCCCCGAGCAGTGTGGCGGACTTCGGTGTGCATCCTCTACGCTCCGCTGACCCCTCAGGGTCGCGGCTTCATGGCGCTCCCCGTCATCCAGCAGCGTCGTGCTCGCACACCCACGCCTCGGCTGAAATCGCACACACCTGCCGCTGCCCGGCTCATGCACATGCCGATGAGCGGGTGTCATCGCTGCACCTCATCGCCGGGTCAGAACAAAGTGGACGACAAGGCTTTGAGTGATTCGGGGTCCACGAGAATGACTTCCCGGCGAGAGCCACCCCCGCCCCCTGTCACACGACTGCCGCACGTGCGTTAGGCGGTGTCCGTCGTGATGGCACCTGAGTCCGCGTCAATGGCGGGCATGTTCAAAGTCGCGTAGAGCAAGTCCCAGGGCTCTGTGTCGCCAAGGTCGGCGTGTGGATCTGCCTGAACCGGGTCAGGCCCGGTGCCCAGCGCAGCGACACGGGCACCTTCGTACATGTGCCAATGCACGAGTCCAAGTCGCGCCATGAGCGCGTCGGAAACCGCGCGTGCGCGCGTCGCGTCGGCCACCCGCCCCTCAGCTGCCGCCAGCACGGCGGAATGACCGAGCAGGAAGGCCACATCGAGCAGGTCGTGGTCCGGGTGAAGGGCTTCGAAGGCAGCGGCGAGCTGACGACGGCCGTCATCGATGTCGCCCTGCGCGATGGCGGCGAGGGCGAGCTGCGCGTACTGCTGACCGGCCAGCGAGTGCAGGCCGAATTCGGTCGCGATCGACAGACACTCCGAGCAGTGCTGCTGTGCTGAGGCGAAGTCGTGGTCGATCAGATCGAGAGTGGCCAAGAATGCGTGGCTGTAGGCCCGCACGACGACGAGACCACTGCTGTCGGCGAGAGCGAGGGCACGTTCGGCTGCATCGCGGGCTGCACGACCACCGTCGGTCATCGGCAAGGCCATGGCGCGAGAGTTCTGGAGCAGTGCCGCGCAGGCCGGGTCCGAAACTGCGACGGCTTCGAGGTCGAGGTCGTCCTGTACCGCGAGCGCGCCGGAGACATCACCGATCAAGAAGCGCGACCACGAGACAGCTGCGCGAAGGCGTGCCGAGACGACCGGGTCCATGGCATTCGGCCCACTCCCACATACGGTGAGCGCACGCTCTGCCCACCGGGCGAGCGCGCCGATGTTGCCGAAACGCCATACCCAGTGGAACATCCCCCACGCCATCCGGGTGAAGCCCTCGCAGTCGCCGGACTCGATCAAGAGCTCTGCAGCCAGCTGCAGGTTGCGCGCCTCGAGCGCGAGATCCGGCCACCGGGCCGGCGCATCCCGATGCAGCACCGGATCACCCTTCGCCACCGACTCGAGCGCCCAGTCGACGAACCTGGCCCTGATAGCCGTGACGTCGGCTGCGGCGTCGAGCTGCTCGACGGCGAACTCACGCACGGTCAAGAACAGCACGAAGCGAGGTTGTCCCTCGCCGCTCTGACGATCGGCCCGCAGCAGACCGTTGTCGAGCAGCACGGACAGGTCCTCGAGCAGGTCGGAGACCGGAGGTCCCGAGCACACAGACTCGATGGCCTCGAGCGTGGCCCCGTCGGCGAACATCCCGAGCCGGGCGAGAAGGGTCTGCTGCGAGGGTGCCAGCAGGTCGTAGCTCCATTCCAGGGTCGCGCGCAACGTGCGCTGCCGTTCGGGGAAGTCCTGGCCGGCCGATTCTGGGACTCCGATACCGCGGTCGAGCCGCTCCAGCATCTGCCTCGGTTCGAGAACGTGGGCCCGAGCCGCGACCAGCTCGATGGCCAGCGGGAGCCCGTCCAGACGACGCACGAGGTCAGCGATCGCTCCGACGTTGCCCGGGCCGACGACGAATCGGGGGTGCACCCGTTGCGCTCGTTCGACGAACAGCTCGGCCGCGGGAGCCCCGACTACCGCCTCGACGGCGCGGGAGGAAGTCCCCAGCTCGGCCGCCGCGGCGGGCACCGCGAGCGGCTCCACGACGATCTGCCGCTCTCCGCGCAGCCGCAACGGGCGGCGGCTCGTGACCAGGGCACTGACACCGGGGCATGCGTCGAGCAGGGCCGCCAGCCCGGGACCGGCCTCCAACACCTGCTCGAAGTTGTCGATGAGCAGCAGCATCCGCTGCCCTCTCAGATGATCGATCGCCACGTCGAGCGACGTCCGGTTGCCCTCCGCCGTGGCTCCGACCTTGTCAGCGAGGACCCGCATGGCGTCGGAGGGTTCGTTCAGAGTCTCCAAGGGGACGAACGCCACCCCGTCAGGGAAGACGTGCATCGGCTGCCGGCAGGATTCGAGTGCCAGCCGGCTCTTGCCCACCCCGCCGGGTCCGATGAGGGTGAGGACTCGGCAGCCCTCGGCCAAGAGCCGCCGTACCTCGGCGATGGCTGGGTCCCTCCCCACGGTCGGGGTGACCGGCACGGGGGGCGCGGTCGGTGCGCGACGCGCCGTTCGGTGCTCGTCAGGCACGCCCGTTGCCTCGAACCGCTCGCTCAGGAGCACCATCAGGTCGTCCTTGACGAGTTGTTCGAGCTCTTCCGCGGTGGCGAAGCGCCGATAGGACGCCCGGTCGTCCCTTTCGACACGTCCGAGCAGGGCATCGAGTCGGTCCTGCCGTTCCGGAGCCGGCGCCTTGATGTAGACGAGCCGGGGACGGCTTCCGGACAGCCGGTACTCGTCCTCGAGGCCTGAGATCTCCTCGTCGGGTGCCACCCACCCGTACGACTGCCAGTAGATGCCGAGGAAGACGTGGCTCTGCTCGAGGTAAGCGCGGTACAGCGCTCGGGGCGGGTGCGGTCGGGCACCGAGCTCGAACATCACAGGAGTCAGGCGCAGTGTCTCGATGGCGCGCTGGGCCGCGAGCCGTTCGTCCGCGAGTTCTTTCAAGGTCGACGAGACGAACACGCGCAGACGTTGATCCGGCGTACGGATCGGGGGAGTTGACGAGGAACTCACCAAGCGGCCCGCCTCGCACGCTCCCCGCCACATGCGCCGGGCATACACACGGATCCGAAACTAGCAGTCACGTGCCACGCCGGGGTCCGCTCCCGGGTCCTCCTTCCGCCCCGCACGCGCCGGGCGTCCACTCGGCAGCGTTTCAGGGTCCGATGTGTTGACACATGTCAATATGGAGATATGTTTGAACTGTGGCCCGCGCCTCGACAACTTCGGATGTCTTCAACGCCGTCGGTGACGTCCACCGTCGCGCGATCCTCGATGGGCTGCTGACCGGCGAGAAGGCGGTGGGGGCGATCGTCCGCGACGTCTCGATGTCTCAGCCTCAGGTCTCCAGGCACCTTCGGGTGCTCGGTGAGGTGGGTCTCGTGAGGTGCCGGGCCGATGGTCGCCGCCGGCTCTACCGCCTGGCCCCGGAGTCTCTTCAGCCCTTGCACGAGTGGGTGGCCAAGTACGAGCGGGCGATCAACGACCGACTGGATCGGATCGAGGACTACCTCGAAGAATTGCAACGACAAGGAGAGGACAGTGGCACCTGATCGGCATGGCTCTGCAGTCATCACTTTTCCAAACGAGCTCCAGGTCGTCATCACCCGAGAGTTCGATGCTCCGATCGCTCTCGTCTTCGACGTGTTGACGAAGCCCGAGCATGTGAGCAAGTGGGGTGCGACACCCCCGGACCGGATGACGGAGTGCTCGATCGACCTGCGGGTCGGCGGCACGTACCACTCATCCTTCGTGACCGGAGACGGAACCGTGTTCTCGTTCAGCGGGACCTATCTGGAGGTCGAGCCGCCGGTCCGAACCGTGCAGACGTGGCTCTTCAACGTGTGGCCGGATGCAGAGGCGGTCGAGACCATGGAGCTGCACGAAACGGACGGAGTCACGACGCTGACCTGGAAGCTGGCGTTCCGCGACCAGGCTGGGCGTGACCACATGACGCGGTTCGACGGCCATCAAGACAGCCTCGACGAGATGGAAGACATCCTGAAGACCCTGCTCGACCCGAACCACGGCTGAGGCGAATCGACCGCTCATGCCGCTTTCCGGGCGCCCGCTCATGCCGATGTGCGGTCGTCACCAAACCTGACGGAGGAGTGCTAGACCGTCCGGCTCGGTGGCGGCCTCGGCCCTGACCAGGCCCCCGGTCACTACCTGCCCGTCCATGGTCGACACGATCTCGCCCGCTCCATCCTCCGCCGTATCGCAGGGCTGGACAGCGGCGCGGTCCAGGAACGCCCCGGCAGCCATGAGTGCGGACTTCCCGCTCACGCCTCATCCCCGACTCTCATGTCAGCCTTCCTACCTGTGAGCCCGGGCGTTCCCAAGCAGACAAGGCCACCGGCAACGCACCCTCATGCCGCAGTCCGTTCCTCCCGTGAAGCTCGCGGACACGTCCTGGTGCCGGGTTCGCGTGAAGGTGCAGGATGATGGCGGACGGAGGTCTTGATATGGCGCAGAGAAGCGGAGCCAGGCGAATCACCGGAGCGTTTGCCGACGCGACTGGTCGGCCGGAGGACGAGCTCAGTCTGGCGCTGACGGTGGCAGTGGTCGCGGCGGGGCTGATCTCTGCGCTCCGGGTCCTCAAGTTCCTTGGGGACCTTGGTAGCCATGTCCTCGGGCACTCCGGAAAGTGAGCATGACCCGACGTCGTCCCCAACGCCCGCTCATGCCGATGAGCGGCCGTCCCTGTTCCTAGTTCTGGCGGCAGGGGGTGGTTCAATGCAGCCATTCGTGGGAATGAAAGGCAACGTTCATGTGCCCAAGACCGCGATCACGGCTGTAGCGATTCTCGCCAGCCTCGCTGGCGTGACGGCCGGGTCGTTCAGGGCCTTCGCCACCTCGACCTCACCTTCAGCCTGTGAGGCTGCTCGGTTCACGCATACCCAGGCCCGTCACGTGTTGCGCGTAGCGGAAGCCAGGTTGACGACCACCAGCGGCACCTACCAACCCGGCGTGTTCCCCTCCATCACAGACCAGGCGGGCACCTGGCAGACCGTTACTGCCAAGCAGTGGGCCAGTGGCTTCTTCCCGGGAAGTCTTTGGTTGGCGTATCAGCGAACTGGTCGGCGGGCTTTCAAGACCGAGGCTCGTGCCTGGACACATGTTCTCGCCGGCCAAGCCAACGACACGTCAACTCATGACATCGGCTTCCAGATCATGAGCAGCTTCGGCAACGGCTACGCCATCACCCACGACAAGACCTACAAGAACATCATCATGCGCGCCGCGAAGTCGCTGGCGACCCGCTACAACCCGACCGTCGGCGCCATCCGATCGTGGGGAGCCAGGAGCAACACCGAACACTTCAAGGTGATCATCGACAACATGATGAACCTGCGGCTGCTCTTCTGGGCCAGCACGCACGGGGGCCAGCGAGCCTGGAAACGCATCGCAGTCCGGCACGCGCTGACCACCGCGGCGCACTTCGTGCGCTCTGACGGCAGCGTCATCCACCTGGTCGACTTCGACCCCGCCACGGGTGATGTGCTCGGTACGGGCAACCCCCAGGGCTACAGCGCCGACTCGACGTGGTCCCGCGGCCAAGCATGGGCCGCCTACGGATTCACCACGGCCTACGCGCAGACCGGCAAAAAGCAGCTCCTCATCGCGGCACGCCGCACCGCCGACTACTTCATCGCCGGCCTCCCTGCCGACTGCGTCCCCTACTGGGACTTCGACGCCCCCGACATCCCCGACGCCCCCACCGACACCTCAGCCGCAGCCATCGCGGCAGCCGGAATGCTCCAACTCTCGCGACTCGACCCCGACGCCGATCGCCGCAAGCGCTACGCGCTCAACGCATCGCGCATCCTGTCATCACTGGCCGACAACTATGTCGCCGTCCAGGGCCAGGCAACCCTCAACGGTAGCGACTCGACCTTCGGCGTCGACCCCCCAGACATCGGCACCGCATACGGCGACTACTACCTCTTCCAAGCAGTCGTGACCTGGCTGAAACAACACCGCCCCTGACTGCGGCATGCCGCCGGGTGCTCCGACGGCAACATCCGCACATGCCGCTGCCCGGGTGACCTCACATGCCGATGAGCGGATGGACGGCAGGGCGGCGACGCGCATTTCCTCAACACACGGGGGTGTGAAGGACTGCGGCCGCCTGGCCGCTGAGCGGGTTGTAGGGTCTCAACGACTCGATTGACACGAACCTCGGCTTGAACGAAATGAGCTCCAGCGTGAGCAAGCAGTTCAGCGGCACGGTCAACGTCGACATCCGTGACTCGGTGGAGGACTGGTCACCGTTCGAGCCGCCGAGGGCGCCCGAGGGCGCGCCCAGCGTGGTGTACGTCGTGCTCGACGACGTGGGGTTCTCGGCGATGAGCTCGTACGGTGGCCCGATCGCGACGCCGAACATCGACAGGATCGCCGGCGACGGAGTCCGCTACACCCAGTGGCATACCACCGCGCTGTGCTCGCCCACGCGGTCCTGCCTGCTCACCGGTCGTAATCACACGCGCAACAGCATGGCGTGCATCACCGAAGGTGCCAGCGGCTTCCGCAACGCGTCCGGCACGATCCCTCCGGAGAACGGCATGCTTCCCGAGATCCTCGGCGAGCTGGGCTGGAACACCTACATGGTCGGCAAGTGGCACCTGTGCCCGACGGTGGAGATGAACCTCGCGTCCACCCGACGGAACTGGCCGACGGGCCGGGGCTTCGAGCGGTGGTACGGGTTCCTCGGTGCCGAGACCAGCCAGTGGTACCCCGAGCTCACCTACGACAACCATCCCGTGGACCAGCCGAAGTCGCCGGAGGACGGCTACCACTTCGGTGAGGACATCACCGACAAGGCCATCGAGTTCATCATGGATGCCAAAGCGGTCGCGCCCGAGAAGCCGTTCTTCCTGTACTACGCGCCGGGCGCCGCTCACGCCCCGCACCACGCGCCCAAAGAGTGGATTGACAAGTTCCGCGGGCAGTTCGATCAGGGCTACGACGCGATGCGCGAGGAGACTCTGACGCGTCAGAAGCAGATGGGCATCGTTCCGGAGAACACCGAGCTCCCCCCGGCCAACCCCCTGGGGACTCCAGAGACGCGTAGCGGTCCGGAGGGGCAGCCGTTTCCGCCCCTGGACGTGACCCGGCCCTGGGACTCGCTGTCCGACGACGAGAAGCGACTGTTCGCACGGATGGCCGAGGTGTACGCCGGCTTCCTGGCGCACGCAGACCACCAGATCGGGCGACTCCTCGACTACCTCGAGGAGACCGGCCAGCGCGAGAACACGATGATCGTCGTCGTCTCCGACAACGGCGCGAGCGGTGAGGGCGGACCCGACGGGTCGGTCAACGAGATGAAGTTCATGAACGGCATCCCGGACGACATCACCGCCAACCTTGCGATGCTGGACGAGCTGGGCGGCCCGGAGACCTACAACCACTACCCCAACGGCTGGGCGATGGCGTTCAACACGCCGTTCAAGATGTGGAAGCGCTATGAGTTCAACGGTGGCACTTCTGACCCCTGCATCATGTCCTGGCCCGCCGGGATCGAGGCCAGGGGCGAGATCAGGCACCAGTACCACCATGCGATCGACGTGACCCCGACGATCCTCGACGTCTTGGGGGTGACTCCGCCCGAGACGATCAAGGGTCACACCCAGTCCCACTTCGACGGCCTCAGCATGCGCTACAGCTTCGACGAGGCCGAAGCCGCTGGTCAGCGACACACCCAGTTCTTCTCCATGCTGGGCTCGCGGGGCATCTGGCACGACGGCTGGAAGGCCGTGACCACCCATCCCACCATCAGCGGCTGGTCGCACTTCAACGACGACGAGTGGGAGCTCTACCACGTCGAGGAGGACCGTTCAGAGCTCCACAACCTCGCCGCCGAGGAGCCGGAGAAGCTCAACGAGCTCGTGAACCTCTGGCACGCCGAGGCCGGGGCGAACGACGGGTTCCCGCTCGATGACCGTTCCGCCCTGGAGATCTTCATGGCGGAGCGTCCCAAGCTCTCGGCACCGCGGAGCAGGTTCGTCTACTACCCCAACCACGCGGAGGTCCCCGAGGCTCAGGCGGTCATGATCCGCGGCCGCTCCTTCGTGATCGGCGCCCAGGTCGATCTCCCCGAAGCCGGTGCCGAGGGAGTCCTCTTCGCCCAGGGCTCGCGTTTCGGTGGCCACAGCCTCTACCTCAAGGACAACCGGCTTCACTACGTCAACAGCTTCGTCGGCATCTTCGAGCAGAAGATCGTCGCAACCCAGGACCTACCGATCGGCGACGACGTGATCCTCTCCGCCTCATTCGAGAAGGACGGCGACGACCCGCCCCCCGTCGCCACCGGCATCTTGTCGCTCTATCACGGCGACGTGAAGGTGGGGGAGGGGCGCATCAAGACCCAACCAGGCGGCTTCATGGTCGCCGGGGAAGGCTTGGCCGTGGGACGAGACGTCGGCGACCCGGTGACCCAGGACTATCCCGGCGAGCGTCCCTACCGCTTCACCGGCGGCACCATCAAGCGAGTCGCCGTCGACGTCAGCGGCGAGCCCTACATCGACCTCGAACGCGAAGCCCAAGGGATGCTCCTGCGCGAGTAGAACGCGCGACGAGCCATCGAGCTCCCCGAGGACTCTGGGCGACATCGCCTCGCGTAGAGCTCCCTGATTGCCGGACTCTTGGCTGCGGGTTCATCCGTTCGCACGGTCAGGAGGGACCACGTGATGGGTCGCGGCCGCATGTCCGCACGCCTCTCGATCGTGGCGCTCTGCCTGACGGCCTGCGACAGCGGGAACTCAGGCAATGCCACCGCCACTCCGACAGGCATGGAGCCACATGCTGCCGTGGCTCGCGTCAACGCGCGTCGCACGAGTCGGCGAACCCGGCGGCGTTCCGTGCGGTGATCGACGGATCGCTCTCCACGTCGACCTCGGCCGCCACCTCGCGACGCCACGCGCGCTCTCCCTGCTGTGCCGCCTTGAGGCGGGTGGAGTCGAGAGTGTCGGCGAACTCCACGTACTGCCTCATCGCCCTGGCCGCCGAGGCTGCCGCGTCCGGAACCGGCACGTCCGCCAGCGATGCGTCGAACGCGACGAGGACACGTCGATGAGCGGGCCAGTCGCGGAGGTACTGCCGCGCGGGGACGTCGATGCTTCCGCCGTGGGTGACCCGGATGACCTTCGGCAGCAATGTGTCGCACAGGGCGTTCACCCGGTCGAGGTAGCGCTGCTTCGCAGACGCTGTATCCGTGTGGCTCGGGGTCGCCGTGCGCGCCGCCTCCGTCGAGTCGCTCGACGCCGTGGATGCCGAGCAGCCGGCGACGGCAAGCGCGGCCATCGTGACGACGGCAACGACGCCCGGGTGCTGCGGCAGCACGTGCACGCGTCGATCCTGAACCCAGTCGACGGGCCAGGTCTAGATGCAGGCTGCATATTTGTTCGTTCGGGGGCCCGAGACCCCGCTCGGTCCACGCCCGCGGGTCTCGAGACGCGTCGCTCGCCCTCGCAGGCTCGGTCGAGCCGAGCGCTCCTCGACTCCGCCATGATCGCGGACCTCGCAAGCTCGGTCCGCGTGGCGTGAGTTGGACGGGTCACAGGGGCTCCGCGTAGACTCCCAGGGCGCTTGGAGTCTGCCGACGTCCCGGACGGAGCGGACACCGGCTCGCTATCTCAACACTGTGGTCGCCGGCTCAAACACTGTGGTCGACCGCGGAGATCCCGATGGTAGTGACTGGACCTCACGCGTGCCCGCCCACAACTCCATCCACCCAAGGAAATCTCTTCCATATGACGAGCAGCACCTTCGCTTACGCCGACATCGACGCCCCTCAGGTGGCAGTCAACGACATCGGGTCCCAAGAGGACGTCCTCGCCGCGATCGACGGCACCATCAAGTACTTCAACGACGGTGACATCGTGGATGGCACCATCGTCAAGGTCGACCGGGACGAGGTCCTGCTCGACATCGGCTACAAGACCGAGGGGGTCATCCCCTCGCGCGAGCTGTCGATCAAGCACGATGTCGATCCCCATGACGTCGTCACCGTCGGTGACAAGGTCGAGGCCCTGGTTCTCCAGAAGGAGGACAAGGAGGGCCGGCTCATCCTGTCCAAGAAGCGCGCGCAGTACGAGCGCGCCTGGGGCACGATCGAGCAGGTCAAGGAGGAGGACGGCGTCGTCGAGGGCACCGTCATCGAGGTCGTCAAGGGCGGCCTGATCCTCGACATCGGGCTCCGCGGCTTCCTGCCGGCGTCCCTGGTCGAGATGCGCCGCGTGCGCGACCTCCAGCCGTACGTCGGCCAGACGCTCGAGGCCAAGATCATCGAGCTCGACAAGAACCGCAACAACGTCGTGCTGTCGCGCCGCGCCTGGCTGGAGCAGACCCAGTCCGAGGTCCGTCACGGCTTCCTGACCCAGCTCCAGAAGGGCCAGATCCGCAAGGGCGTCGTGTCCTCGATCGTGAACTTCGGTGCGTTCGTCGACCTCGGTGGCGTGGACGGTCTGGTCCACGTGTCCGAGCTGTCGTGGAAGCACATCGACCACCCGAGCGAGGTCGTCAACGTCGGTGACGAGGTCACCGTCGAGGTGCTCGACGTCGACATGGACCGCGAGCGGGTCTCGCTGTCGCTCAAGGCGACGCAGGAGGACCCCTGGCAGCACTTCGCCCGCACCCACCAGATCGGCCAGATCGTGCCGGGCAAGGTCACCAAGCTGGTGCCCTTCGGCTCGTTCGTCCGGGTCGAGGAGGGCATCGAGGGTCTGGTCCACATCTCCGAGCTGGCCGAGCGCCACGTGGAGATCCCGGAGCAGGTCGTCCAGGTCAACGACGACGTCATGGTCAAGATCATCGACATCGACCTCGAGCGTCGCCGCATCTCGCTGTCGTTGAAGCAGGCCAACGAGACCGCCACCGCCGCCGACGTCGAGGAGTTCGACCCGACGCTGTACGGCATGGCCGCGACGTACGACGACCAGGGCAACTACATCTACCCCGAGGGCTTCGACCCCGAGACGGGTGAGTGGCTCGAGGGCTACGACGAGCAGCGCAAGGTCTGGGAGGACCAGTACGCGCAGGCGCACGCCCGCTGGGAGGCCCACATCAAGCAGCAGGAGGAGGCCAAGCAGGCCGAGGTCGAGGCCGGCGAGGCCGCGTCCTACTCCTCCGGCACGACCGACGAGGTCGAGGCCGGCGAGGAGACGGGCGGCTCGCTCGCCTCCGACGAGGCGCTGCAGGCACTCCGCGAGAAGCTCACCGGCGGGAACGACTGACCGCCGACACCGCTCGACACCGAACGGCCCGCCCCCTCGGGGCGGGCCGTTCGTCGTTCCGGCTCGTTATCGGGGTGCGACCGTCGTCGACTTTCCGGGACCATGTCGCGCATGCTGCAGCCGTTCGACCCCGCCAGAGCGGCCCTGGTCGCGAGCTGGGCGGTGGGCGACGAGATCGTGCGGGCCTGGTGCGCCGTCGAGGGTGACGCCGTTCCTGCGGACGTCGTCAAGGGCTGGTCCGAGGCCGATGACGTCGAGGCCTACTTCTTCGCCGCGTCCGACGGCGGAGCCCCGGTCGCGTACGGCGAGCTCTGGCTCGACGACGAGGAGGGCGAGGTGGAGCTGGCCCGGCTTCTCGTCGCGCCCGAGCACCGTGGCCTGGGGCTCGGTCGCGTGCTCGTCCGTGAGCTGGTCGCTCGCGCCCGTAGCACCCACCCGGAGCTCCCGGACGTGATCCTGCGGGTGCGTCCCGAGAACGCCCAGGCCATCCGCGCGTACGTCGCGGCCGGGTTCGTCGACGTACCCGCGGACGAGCAGGCGACATGGAACGAGGGTCAGCGGTTCGCCTACCACTGGATGGTCATGCCGGCGTAGCCGCGTCCGGCAGGCTCACTTCCGGACGCGGTACGTGACGGTGTGCCGTTTCCGGTTGCCGGCGCCGTCGCGGGCCGTGACGGTGACCGTGTAGTGACCGGCGTGCGACGTCGGGAGCCGGTGACCGTTGGCGACGGTTCCGCCACACGTGTCGAGGCCGGAGCCACCCGGTGTCGGTGCACCGGAAGCGCAGCCGCACCTTGTCGCCCTTCTTGAAGACCGCGTCTTCGAGGGGCGAGGAGACGGTGACCTTCGGGCGGACGGCGTCGGGTGAGGGGCCGATGGCGGCGCGGTAGCTGAACCAGCCGCTGCCGAAGAGCCTCCAGCGTTCCTTCTCACCGCTGGGCGAGACCAGGCTCGCCACCGGCTCCTGCCCGGGGGTGCCGTCGGCCGGGTTGGCCTGGGACCAGCCGACGAAGGTCCGGCCGTCGGCCAGTCGCTGCTGGCTGCCGGCGAACGCGGCGTAGCGGTTGTCCGGCACGAAGCTCCACACGAGCCGGGCCCGCAGATGGCCCGGGTCGCTGGTGTTCAGCCGGTACTCGGTGACCCTGGTCTGAGGGCGGGCGATCCGAGCCCCGCCGGGGTTCGCCGGGTCGGGGCACATGTTCCCGCTCTGCGCGCCGATCGGCCCGGTCGGGTCGGCGCGTGACCCGTTGTCGAACAGCATCAGGTGGCCGTTCGGGAGGATGCGGGCCATGTGCTGGGCACAGTTCCCGCCGTCGGGGTCGTCGAGGAAGGTGAAGTCGTTCTGTACGCCGCCCAGCCGCCAGATGACCGTGCCTGCCGCATGGTCGGGGTCGTCCGGACCGGCGATCAGCATCACCTGGCTGAGGTTGCGGAACGACGCCAGGATGTCGCCGGACTTCGGGAGGTACTGCAGCGAGTTGATGTGGGCGTAGTCACCGGTGCCGCCGTCGACGTAGGCCTCCGCCGGGTCGACGTGGTCCTTGCTGTTCCAGGTGAAGTCGGCCGCGCCGTCCCTTCCGACGATCTGGATCACCGCGTCGAAGTAGCTGTGCCCACCACGCGAGTCTCCGTCGTACCCCAGCAGCAGGGAGCGGCCGTCGGGCAGCAGCTCGGAGTCGTGGAAGTCGGTCGCCGCCGGGACGTCGTCCAGCTGGTGGGAGCGGATCGTGTGGAAGCGGCGGTCGAGCTCGTCGATGCGGTAGCCACCGCCCCCGTCGTGCCGCGCCAGCGAGTAGCGGGTGCGCCCGAGGTCGACCGGCTTCAGGTCGGAGCCGTTGTCCTGCTCGAACCAGCTCGGCACCGCGTTCTGGTCGACCACGGTCTCGTACGGCGTCGCGGTCAGGAAGTTGCTCAGGGTCAGGAAGACGTGCTTCTTGCCCTCGTCCAGGTTTCCCTTCGTCGAGAGCTGGGGGAACGTCGACGGCAGGTAGATCCAGCTCTGGGCGGAGTGGCCGCGAGCGTCGTCGATGATCACGCTCACCTCGTCTCCGGGAGCGAGCCCGGTGACGGTCGTCGGTCGGCCACTGCGAACCGGGCGGCCGTCCACGAGCACCTTCCCCTTCGGGTCGGAGGTCGACGCGGTCACGACGCAGCGAGTCGTTGGCGGCGCTCGACGGCACGACGGCGAACCGCGCCGTCTTCGCGGCGTACGCCGGCCACTGCGTCAGCGCGCCGGTCCCGGCGGCCAGCGTCACCCGGTGGCTCGGCTTCGCCGCCGCGGCAGCGGCGGGAGCCGTTCCGGGTGAGAGGGGGAGGAGCGCCAGTGGCAGGGCGGCACAGACGACCGTCGTCAGGACTCGGCGGGTGTGATTCACCGGCACACCGTAACTGCAGACGACGGCCCGGGCCGCGTGGCCCGGGCCGTCGTCGTCGGCGGGTCGTCCGTCAGCCGGCGGGAGATCCGAGCACGGCGAGCTCGGTCAGGTCCGTGAACACGCAGCCCGACAGCGGACCGTCGGGACAGGTGGTCCCGAAGTTCGGCGTCTGGTTGCTGACGATGGTGAACCGCACGAAGCTCACGTTCGTGTCGAACCCGGACGGATCCACCTGGTTGAACTTGCCGAGGTTCGACTCGTCGAACGTCGACGAGGCCACCGTGTGCCACGTCGTGCCGTTGGTGGACGTCTCGATCTCGAAGTCCGCCACCGCGGAGCTCGGGTCGTCTCCGCACGTCGCATCCGGATCGACCTGGAAGTGCGTGACGTCCACCGGCTGCGCGAGCCGCACCGTGACCGACTTCGGGTCGAACACGTTGTCCGGCGTCCCGTCCTCGTCGAGACTCGCGCTGCCCCAGCCGGTGGTCAGGCTGGTGTCGAAGCCCTCGTTCGGCGAGCACCCGAAGTCGGCGAAGTTCGGACCCTCGAAGGCCGTCACCTTGGCTCCACCGGAGATGGCCGCCCAGTCACGGGTCACGCCGAAGTCGGTCGAGTCCGTGGACGGGTCGAAGTTCGACTTCGGGATGGCCTTCACGGCACTCGAGTCGTCGAGATAGCCCGGACCGGTGGCG
The DNA here is from genome assembly GCA_963812055.1 of uncultured Actinomycetota bacterium. GTDB lineage: Bacteria > Actinomycetota > Actinomycetes > Propionibacteriales > Nocardioidaceae > Nocardioides. Next base: position 32,604 of record CAWEUA010000023.1, on the reverse strand, counting down.
ATCACCTTGGCATACCTGCCGAGCACGAGATGGGTGATCCGGTAGTGGCCGTCGGCGTCGGTGACGGTCCGGAAGTTCGTGCCCTGACCGGCCACCGACACCTGGATGCCGACCACCGGGTCACCGGTGAACGGGTCGGTGACATGGCCGGCGATCACGCCGTTGCGCTTGGTCGACGGCTTGGGTGGCACGTGGAAGTCGTTCTTCGGCGTGGCGTCGGCGGAGTTCAGCGAACCCGCGAAGAAGCCCATGCCCCGGTGGGCGAAGACCTTCCAGATCGCCTTCTGGTGCTTCCCGCCGAACTGGACCAGGTCGGCCCGCAGGATGCCGTTGCGCATGTCCAGGAAGTCGGGGTCCTCGGCGGACATCGTCATCCCGCGGGTGATGACCGCGTCGGCGACGCTGTGACCCAGCTCGGTGCGCAGGTCCCAGAGCGTCTGGCCCCAGATCTCACCACTGCCGTGCACCTCGGCGCCGCCGACGATCTTCGGGAACTGGCCGTAGACGTAGCCGCCCCGCATCCTCGGGTCGAAGCCGGAGTGACAGTCCGGGGTTCTTGGCGCCGACGGCGCAGTCGATCGCCATGGTCCGGACCAGGGGCTGGTTGGCGGCGACGTACTTGCCCTCGAGCAGCTCCCCGGACTTCTTGGTGTCCTTGAGGAACCCCTTGGTGACCAGGTAGTCCATCGCGTAGTAGTCGCTCCACGCCTCACCCATCGACGCCCGCCTGGATGTCGTTGAGCGTCGAGTTCCCGCTGGGGTCCACGACGAGCCGGTTGGACAGGCCGTGGGTGTACTCGTGGTACTCCACGGATGCGTCCAGCGAGCCGGTCGTCGGGACGAACGGCTCGAAGCGGTCGGGGACACCCGGGGCGTGGAAGAGGTACATCTGCATGATCGGCGAGATGCCGTCAGGAGGCGTCGCCATGTCGGCGTTGTCGATGTGGTTGCCGTCGGGCATGCCGTGGTCGGTGTCGGCGCCGTCCAGAGCGTTCAGCTTGACCGGGTCGTGGCCGCTGGCGGAGAAGTTGCCCGCCGCCTTGGTGAAGGAGATGGGCGGCTTGGCCAGGTAGTCATGGAAGTTGCTGGCGAAGTAGAAGCCGTTGGTCGTCGCCTCGAACCGGTTCGTGCGCCAGGACCTCTTCACCTTCGGGTTCCAGGTGCAGACCCACTGCCGGCAGAATCCCGACGCCTTCGGGCCGAACTTCTTCAGCGGGAACTGTGCTCCGCTCTTGGTGCCGGGGACCGGGGTCTTCTCGCGCTTCTGGATGGCGTCGTCGTCGTTGAGGTCCATGTACGCCGTGACGCTCGAGCCCTTGAGGAACGAGGCCCGCTCGCTTCAGCCAGCCGCGGTGGTAGAAGTTCACGACCTTCGGCTTGCCGCCCTTGGCCGCTCCCGGGTAGTTGTCGTAGACCTTGGCGTCGCCGTTGGCGTCGTCGGTGTTCGCGTGCCGGTACAGCACCGTGCCCGTCGCGGCGTCGATGACGTGCTGGTACGCGCCGGCCGAGGTCTGGACGTACGTCGACCAGCCGGGCCGCAGGCCCTGCGGCGTCAGGAACCACACTCGCTGGGCCTGGTCGCGGTTCGACCAGACGGTCGCGGCCGAGGTACCGGTCCGGCTCACCGCCACCTTGGCGGGCGCCAGCGCGCCGCCGACATTGCGCGCGGCAGTCGTGCGCGCGGACTCTGCGCTCACGCTGGCCGAGGTGGGCGCGGCCGCCGCGAGGCTCGCGAGCCCCGAAACCGGGCTGCCCTGGACGGACAACACGCGTCCGTCGCGGGTGACCCGCACCAGCAGGCCGTTGCCGAACACGGTGGTTCCGTCCACGGACTGGGTCCAGGACAGGTTGTGGACGCCGATCGCGTCGACGTAGTCCTGGCGGAAGCGGAACGTCTTCAGGTCGGCCCTGGTCAGGCCGAGCGCGCCGAGGTGCAGTCGGACGAAGTTCATGGCGACAGTACGGGCCGGGGCGGGCGACCGCCCGGTGAGGAAGCCGTTCAGCCGACCCAGGTCACGCGGCGTTCCGGTGAGGGGGTCGAGGTCGACGACGCCTTGCGCCCCGAGCGACCGGTAGAAGCGCGTGTCGGCCGCGCTGCGTGCGCTGAGCTCCGCGCGGTCGGCCTCGATCAGGGCGACTCCGAGAGCTGGCGGGCGTCGTAGTAGCCGGGCGAGCGGTCGCCGGCAAGGCCGGCTCCGCGCGTCACGTGGGAGGGGCCGGTGGCCGAGCCTGTGGTGGCGGCCTGGGTCGGCATGCCGAGCATGCTGACCGCGAGGACGGTGCTGCCGATGACGGCAGCCGTCAGCAGCGTGTTCCGAGTCGGAGGCACGAGTGAGGTTCCCTTCGAGATGCGCCGGATGGGGAGGGATGGATCACACCCCAGCATCCTTCCCGATCAAATGGAAGAGCCTCGTAGGGTTCACCCCATGCACGTGGGTCTGACCGGTGGGGTCGCGTCCGGGAAGAGCACGGTGGCCGCTGTCCTGCGCGAGCTCGGCGCGGTCGTCGTGGACGCCGACGTACTGGCCCGCGAGGTCGTCGAGCCCGGTACGCCGGGTCTCGAGGCCGTCGTCGCCGAGTTCGGGCCCGAGGTGCTGACGCCGGACGGCGCGCTCGACCGCGCTCGGCTCGGAGCGATCGTGTTCGCCGACGCCGACCGGCGCAGCTCCCTGGAAGCGATCGTCCACCCGCGGGTCCGGGCGCGCGCGGCCGAGATCGAGGACGCGACGCCACCCGGCGTCCTCGTGGTCCACGACATCCCGCTGCTCGTGGAGACGGGACAGGCCGGGGACTTCGATGCGGTCCTGGTCGTCGACGTGCCCGAGGACCTGCAGCTCCGACGGGCGCTGCGCGACCGTGGCTGGAGCGAGGGCGAGGCGCGCTCGAGGATGGCCGCGCAGGCGACCCGCGAGGACCGGCTGGCGGTCGCCACCCATGTGATCGACAACTCCGGAACGCTCGAAGACCTCCGTCGGCGCGTGACGGAGGTCTTCGGTGAGCTGGGCGGGAAGCCGGCTAGTCCTTACGCGGCCAGATCGGGGTCGCCGAGGCGACGGAGCTTCTGCAGGGCCTCGCGCTCGAGCTGGCGTACGCGCTCGGCGGAGATGCCGTGCCGGGTGCCGATGTCGGCCAGCTTGTGCTGGCGTCCGTCGAGCAGGCCGTAGCGCGCACGGATGATGTCGGCCGCCCGCTCGTCGAGCTTGCTCACCAACGCGTCGAGCCGGTCACGTGCTTCGACGTCCAGCACGGTGTCGTCCGGGCCGGGTGAGGTCTCCTGCGCCATCAGGTCGCCGAGCGACGTGTCACCGTCCTCGTCGACCGGGGTGTCGAGGCTGACGTGGTCGCGACCCCAGGCGAGGAGGTCGAGCACCCGCTCCAGGCCCATGCCGAGCTCGGTCGCGATCTCCTCCGGCTCGGGCTCACGGCCGAGCTGGCGCTCCAGCGTGCGGCGGGCACCGCCGACCTGGTTGAGCTCCTCGACGACGTGGACGGGCAGCCGGACCACGCGGGCCTGCTGCGCGATGCCGCGAGTGATCGCCTGACGCACCCACCAGGTGGCGTACGTCGAGAACTTGTAGCCCTTGGCGTAGTCGAACTTCTCCACGGCCCGGATCAGGCCGGTGTTGCCCTCCTGGATCAGGTCGAGCATCGGCATCTGGGCGCGGCCGTACTTCCGGGCGATCGACACGACCAGCCGGAGGTTGGCGTTGATGAACTGGGTGACGGCCTTGCGGCCCTCCTCGGCGAGCCACTCGAGCTCGGCCTCGGTGGCGGTCATCGGGGCGCCGCCCTTCTTCCGGCCGACGCGTCCGACGGAGAGCAGGTGCTCGGCGAAGAGCCCCGCCTCGATGGTCTTGGACAGCTCGACCTCGGTGGCCGCGTCGAGCAGGGGCGTGCGCGCGATCTCGTCGAGGTACAGCCCGACGCTGTCGCGTCCCTCGATCTCGCGCGATGCGCTGATGGTTCGTGCTGCCATGACGCCCTCCTGTGCTGCGCGGGGCGGCTACTGGCCAGTAGTCCCCACATCGACTCCAACGCACCGGGTGGCGAGAGGATTCCCGCTCCGGGCCGTCTGGACCCTTCATCCGTCCAGACGAGTGGGAGTTCGCCGGAGTTGCGTCCGCCCCGAACTCTCAGCGAGTTCTCAGGCGTGTACCCCGACCGCTGGGGTGGCATCGGCGAGGCCCATCCGGTCGAGCATCCACGCCAGGATGAACGCCCGCTCGCGCCAGGCCCGGTAGCGCCCCGAGACGCCGCCGTGACCGGCCGACATCTCGGTCTTCAGCAGGATGTCGGGGCGTCCGAGCTGGTCGGGGGAGGTGGCGCGCAGGCGGGCCACCCACTTGGCGGGCTCGACGTACAGGACGCGGGTGTCGTTCACCGACGTCGTGGCCAGGATCGGTGGGTACGCGCGCCCGTCGACGTTCTCGTACGGCGCGTAGCCGGCCAGGTAGTCGTAGGTCTCGGCATCCGCCCCGGGGTTGCCCCACTCGTCGTACTCGGTGACGGTGAGCGGCAGGCTCGCGTCCAGCATGGACGTCAGCGCGTCGACGAAGGGGACCTCGGCGACGAGGCCGCCGAAGAGGTCGCCGTGCTCGTTGGCGGCCACCCCGATCAACAGTCCTCCGGCCGATCCGCCCTCGCCGACCACTCGGTCGTGGGTGGTCCATCCGGTGGCGACCAGGTGGCGGGCGGCCGCGGCGAAGTCGGAGAAGGTGTGGCGCTTGTTCCGGACGCGCCCGTCGTCGTACCAGCGGCGCCCCATCTCGCCGCCGCCCCGGACGTGCGCGACGGCCATCCCCGCACCGCGGTCGAGCAGCGACAGCCGGGAGATCGAGAAGGTCGGGTCGACCGAGATCTCGTAGGCGCCGTAGCCGTAGAGCAAGAACGGGATCGGGTGCTCCTGACCGGGCTCGCCGCGGGCGCCGACCCGGGTCACCACCGAGACCGGGACCTGGGCGCCGTCGTCGGCGGTCGCCCACAACCGGTGCTCCTCGTACTCCGCGGGGTCGTGGCCATGGACCGGCTGACGCTTGAGCAGCCGCAGGTCGCGGGTGCGCACGTCGTAGTCGTAGACCGATGCCGGCACCGTCAGCGACGTGTAGTGGACCCGCACCACGGGCTGCTCGAACTGCGAGCCGCTGCTGCTGCCGACGGTGTAGAGCTCCTGCGGGAAGTCCACGAGGTAGTCGTCACCCGGGCCGGCCTCGCCCAGCTCGACGATCCGGAGCTGGGTCAGCCCGCCGCTGCGCTGGTGCACCACGAGGTGTCCGGCGTACGCCGCGGCGTCCTCCAGGCGGACCCGCTCGTCGTACGGGATGAAGCGGCGCCCAGCCCGACGGCGGCGTGGCCGCGACCGGCGTGGAGCCGAGCTCGAAGTCCGCGCCGGCGTGGTCGTGGAGCACCAGGAAGCGGTCCTCGCCGCCGATCACGGCGTGCTCGAGGCTGTACTGCAGCCCCTCCTCGCGCGGGTGGAAGACGACCCACTCGGCCTCCGGGTCGGCGCAGTCGAGGAAGCGCGCCTCGGAGGTGTTCTTGGAGCCGCTCCCGATCACCAGGAAGCGCTGGGTGCGGCTGCGTCCGATGCCGACCCAGAACCGCTCGTCGGTCTCGTGGAACACCAGCTCGTCGGGGTCGGTGCTCCCGATGCGGTGCCGCCACACCTTGTCGCGGCGCCAGGCGTCGTCGACGGTGCAGTAGTAGAGGTCACGGCCGTCGGGGCTCCAGACACCGCCGCCGAGCACGCCCTCGACCCGGTCGGGGAGCAGCTCACCGGTCGACAGGTCCTTGACCTCGAGCACGTACCGCTCGTCGCCCACGGTGTCGGTGGAGTACGCCAGCAGGTTCGCGTCCGGGCTGATCGAGACGCCGCCGACGGAGTAGAAGTCGTGCCCCTCGGCGAGCGCGTCGTGGTCGAGGAGCACCTGCTCGCCGGGAAGTGCCGGCTGGTCCGGCCCGGCGTCCTCGTCGGGAGTCGGGGGAGTCCAGTCGCTCTCGTCGAGCACGTCCACCCGGCACGACGTGCCGTACTCGCGGCCCTCGAAGGACCTGCCGTAGTACCAGTAGCCGCGGTTGCGCGTGGGCACCGAGAGGTCGGACTCCTTGGTGCGGCTCTTGATCTCGCCGAAGATCGCGTCGCGCAGCCCGGCGAGGTGGTCGGTCGCGGCCGCGGTCCACGCGTTCTCCGCCTCGAGGTACGCCGTCACCTCGGGGGTGCCCTTGGCCCGCAGCCAGTCGTACTCGTCGGTGCGCGTGCGTCCGTGATGCTCGGTGGTGACCGGCCGACGATCGGCGACGGGAGGGCTGGCGGGAGGCGTCGCCTCGGCGGCGGGGCTCGTCATGCTGGGGACAGTAACCGTTGCGGCGGTGCCACCGGTCCCGGCACTACGATCACGGCGTGCTCGAGCTCCGTGAGGTGCAACCAGACGAGGCCGCGGCGTACCGCCGGCGGGCCATCGACCGCGCCGTCACCCGACGGGTCCGGCACAGCTTCGAGGCCCCGGAGCAGGCACGCTCGATCGTCGAGGAGCGACGGGAGCGCAACGAGGCCGACCTCCGCGACTACGACGTCGTCGACGGCGGCGCGACCGTGGGCTGGGCGCTGTGGTGGCACCGGGGTGACCAGGCCGAGCTCAGCGATCTCGACCTCGAGGAGCCCGAGCGCGCCGCCGAGCTGCTGCCGGCACTCGTCGCCGTCGCCCGCGAGGAGGGCGTCCGCTTCCTGGGCGCCGCCGCCGTGCCGGGTGAAGCGGCCACGACCGCACTGGTCGCCGGCGACGGCTTCGTCCCGCGAGCCACGAACATGGCCTTGGCACTCGACGGCGACCTCCCCGATCCGGGCCGGCTCGAGCTGCGCCCGATGACGCAGGAGGAGTTCGATGACTTCCTGGCGGGGAGCACGGATACCTACGTCGCGGAGCTGGCCGCTGCCGGGATGTCCGAGGAGTCAGCCCGCGAGCGGGGCGAGCAACAGATGGCCGAGCTGATTCCGGACGGACTCGACTCGCCCGGGCAGACGTTCTTCCGGGGGTGGGTGCGCGACCAGCCGGTCGGGACGCTGTGGCTGTCGACCGAACGGCCGATGGCGTTCGTCTACGACGTCGAGGTCGACGAGGCCCAGCGACGCCGGGGCTACGGCGAGGCGATCATGAACGCGGGTGCGCACTGGTGCCGCGACCAGGGTCACCCGGCCCTCGGACTCAACGTCTTCGCGCACAACCCGGGGGCCCGTGCGCTGTACGACAAGCTCGGGTACCAGGTGACCGCGGACTTCCGCAGCATCGACCTGGACGATGCCGGCTGACGGTCCTCGATCCGTCGACCTCAACGCCGATCTCGGCGAGGAGGTCACCGACGACGCCGGCCTGCTGCGCGTCGTCACCTCGGCGAACGTCGCCTGCGGCTTCCACGCCGGCAACGCGGAGATCATGCGTGCCGTCTGCGCCGAAGCGGCAGCACGCGGGGTCGCGGTCGGAGCCCAGGTCTCCTACCGCGACCGGGCGAACTTCGGACGCGTCGCCCACGACGTGCCCGCCGACCGGTTGCGCGACGAGGTGGCCGAGCAGGTCGACCTGCTCGCGGGGATCGCGGCCTCCGAAGGGGTGCGGGTCAGCTACGTCAAGCCGCACGGCGCGCTCTACCACCGGGTCACCGACGACGAGGAGCAGGCAGCGGCGGTGCTCGCGGGGTCCGGCGACCTGGCCGTGCTCGGCTTCCCGGGATCGCGGCTGCTGTCGCTCGCGGCGGAGGCCGGACGGGCGACGTACGACGAGGGATTCCCCGACCGCGGCTACGAGCGCGGCCGCCTGATCGACCGGAGTCGACCGGGCGCCCTCCTGGAGGACATCGAGTCGATCGCGGCGCAGGCCGTGGCCCTGGCACCGGCTGTCGCGTCCCTGTGCGTCCACGGCGACTCGGCCGACGCGGTCGCTCGTGCACACGCCGTACGTCGAGCCCTCGAGGACGCCGGCTACCGGCTCACGGCGTTCGCCGAGTGAGCCGATCTTCTCCACAGCCCGGGGCCGGTTTCTGTGGAGGAAATGGCCGCCGCTGTGGACGATGGGGACCCGTCTGTGGACGACACGCCGGTGGGCCGAAATTGCCGGGATTTCTCGGGTCGAACCCCTTGCGCAGGTGCCTCGCCAGGGCATAGAACTCTCCTACCAACCCGCCGCTTGCGGCGGGAAGGAGCGGAGAAGCAAGAAGGTCCAGATCGCGAGCTTGCTCGCGGCGTTCGGCCGGTGGCGGCCAGCGGGACTGGGACGGCTTGTCCGGGATCGGGTGTCACCGCGCGATCATCGAGGGGCTCTTGGTGCTCATACCATCGAGAGCCCCTCACCTTATTTCCCGCCCCGTTGACTGAGCCTGCGAAGTCAACGAGCAGGGCGGGAGGTCGAGGAGCGTCCGGCTGGGAGCCGAATGGAGAGAGGCTCCCAGCGGCGCGTCTCGAGACCCGCGTGGCCGCACCTGAGGCTCGGCCCGAGACTTCTCCCTCACACGCGTCCCGAACGCCCGACGCGGCGTCGATCTGCGAGTAGGGTCGCGGCAGTCCGGGAAGCCACAGCGTTCATGGGGGATCGTCGATGCGCCTACCAGTCCTGCGTCCCACCGCTCTCGCGGCCGGTTGCATCCTCCTCGGCCTGGCCGGCACGGCTCCCGCGGGCGCGGTGCCCGGTGACCCGGTCGCCGTGGGCGCGCCGACCGGCGCCGCCGCCCACCAGGGCGGGAGCCGCCAGCTCGGGCAGTGGACGGTCTCGCCGGCCGGGACTGACGGTTACCGGCTGACCTGGCACTCCCCGTCGCCCATCCCGACGACCGACGCACCGGTCCAGGTCCGCCACGACGGGTCGTTGGTCACCGCGAACGTGAGCCCCGACGCCCGCACCGTCTCGGTGGTCGTCTCGTCCGCGACATCGCCCGACCCGTCGGCGTACGACGTCGTGCTCGGCACGAAGGTCCTCGACCGCCGGGGAGGCACCACCGCGCCCGGCGGCACCGACCGGACGCCCTACCGCGCACCGTCGACCCGTGCGCTGGTCGACGATCCGGGCGACCCCGGGACCCACGCGATCACCTCGGACGACTACCAGCTCGCACCGGTGAAGCTCCCGGACATCAAGAAGCTCTCCGAGATGGTCGGCCACGTCGTGGCACCCGTCGACGCGAGCAACACGTCGCCCCTGGTGCTGTTCCTGCACGGGCGCCATGAGCCCTGCTACACGCCCGATGACGGACCGGGTGCCCCCTCACCCGCGGACGCCAAGGTGTGGTCGTGCCCGGCGGGCGACAAGCCGGTCCCGAGCTACCTGGGCTACGACTACGTGCAGCGGGTGCTCGCCAGCCAGGGCTACGTCACCGTCTCGATCTCGGCCAACGCCATCAACGCCCTCGACTTCCGCGCCAGCGACGGTGGAGCCGACGCGCGCGCCGCACTGATCCGCGATCACCTGCGGGCCTGGGTCGGGTTCGTCGCCGACGGGACCTACTCGGCCGACCTGTCGAACGTGGTCCTGGTGGGACACAGCCGCGGTGGCGAAGGCGTCAACCGAGCGTCCCTCGACCTACCTCGCGACGAGGGGTACCAGATCTCCGGGCAGGTGCTGATCGGCCCCACGGACTTCGGGTTCCAGGCCGCGCCGGCCACGCCGACGGTCACGCTCCTGCCCTACTGCGACGGTGACGTGAGCGACCTCCAGGGTCAGAACTTCACCGACGACGGGCGCGACATCACCGCCGACCCGACCGCCGACCTCGCCTTCCACAGCTCCGTGCTGGTCATGGGCGCCGACCACAACTTCTTCAACAGCGAGTGGACGCCGGGCCGCTCGGTCGCTCCGTCGTTCGACGACTGGGGTGGTCCCAAGACCGGTACCTGCGGCAAGCAGAACCCGGAGCGGCTCAGTGCGGCCGGGCAGCGCAAGGTCGGCCGGGCCTACATCGCGGGCGCGGTCCACCTGTTCGCGGACGGCGACGACTCGGTACTGCCGATGTTCGACGGGAGCCCGGTCTCCGTCCCGTCGGCCGGCAATGCCGACGTCCGCAGCCATGCCATCGGCGGCGGGCTCGTCACCGTCCGACCCGGCGTCGACGGCTCCGCGAGCGCCGACGCCACCGCTCACGTGCGGCTGTGCGTCGGGGTGTCGGACTCCGACGACGAGACGTCATGCCAGAAGACGCTCAACTCCGTCCGAGCACCGCACTGGCCGAGCGAGTTCTACGCCGGTGTGCCGCACCGGCAGTTCCTCGAGGTCGCCTGGAAGTCCAGCGGCCGACAGGGAGGCCTCGACCTCGCCCAACCGTGGGACCTGAGCGCCGACAGCCGGCTCGACCTGAGGACCATCGTCGACCCCCGACGGGGTCCGGTGCGCCTCGGCGTCACGCTCACCGACGCCGACGGGCACACCGCGGTCCTCACGCCCGCGGGTGGCGGGAACCTCTCCCCACTCCCGGGTGGCAGCTACTCGCTGGCGAAGCGCTGGGGACAGGACGTCCGGGTGTCCCTCGCCGACGCCACCGGTGTCGACCTGAGCCGCATCACCGAGGTCGGCCTGACGGCGCTGAACGCCTCCGGAAGGGTCTACCTCGTCGACGCGTCGGCGACTCCGGACTCTGGCGTCTCGGCCGACCCGACAGCCCCGACGCCGGTGCTCAGCATCGACACCGTCAAGCAGCCCGAGGGCGACGGCACGGGCCGGGTGACCGTCGACGTGCCCTGGCACGTCACCGGGGACCTCGCTCACGACGCGGTGGTCTCCATCGTCCACTCCACCCCGTTCGACTTCGGGGGCCCGGCGAAGATCGACACCCTGGTCATCCCCGCTCACACGAGCAGTGGCGCGATCCAGGTCAAGTACCGGCCGAACGACCTCGACGACCGGGGTCAGCACCTGATCGGGCTCACGGCGTACGCCGTCAGCGGGATCGAGACCGACCGGTACGTCGGCGGGGCCGCCATCATCGACGACGACCCGACACCGGGCATCTCGCTGCGGACCGGCGCACACCGCATCACCGCCGGCCAGCGCGCGAGCTGGACGCTGACCCTGGACCAGCCGGTCGACTACTTCGCCTTCGCCCTGGCGACTCCCGTCAAGGCGGTCCACGGACCACAGCTGCGGCTCGGTGACCTGACCAAGCACTTCCGGGAGCGGTACCTCGGCGACGGCGACGTCGACCTCGGCCTGCCGCTGTACAAGAGCCCGCTGCGGTTCTTCGTCCAGATCGATCCGGGCGACCGGGCCGGGACGCTCTCCATCCCGACCAGGCACCGGCAGGGTGTCACCCGTGCCCTCTCGCTGAAGTTCCGCGTGCCGCACTTCGACCTCGCGAACCGGATCCGCACGGTGAAGGTGAGGTCGTCCGGGTAGCCGGTCGCTGTTGACGGAGCGACGGTCCGTGGAGGATGTCCACCATGGAGCTCCGTCCGGTCGGCCGCGCCGCGGTCCTCGTCGAGGTGGCCGACTCCCACGAGGCTGTGAGCCTGGCGGTCTGGGCGCGCGACCGTGCGCTCGCCCGTGACGTCGTCCCCGGGGCTCGGTCGGTGCTGCTCGACGGCCTCGCCGACCGGGACACGCTCGCCCAGGTGCTGGGGGACTGGACTCCCGGCGAGGCGGAGGTGGGACCCGAGGTCGAGCTCCCGGTGACCTATGACGGCCCGGACCTGGACGATGTCGCCGCGCTGTGGGGCTGCGACGTCGACCAGGTCGTGGCACGACACCAACGGACGGAGTTCGTGGCCTCGTTCTGCGGGTTCTCACCCGGCTTCGCCTACCTGGCGGGTCTCGAGGTCGACGTGCCCCGGCTGCCGACCCCGCGCACCCGTGTCCCGGCCGGGTCGGTGGCCTTGGCCGGGCGATGGTGCGGTGTCTACCCCACGCACTCGCCGGGCGGCTGGCGCATCATCGGACACACCGGGGCGGAGCTCTGGGACCCCGCACGCGACCAGCCCGCCCTGCTCTCGCCCGGGACGCGGGTCCGCTTCCGCGAGGCCGATCGGTCGTCATGACACTGGTGGTGCGGGAGGTCGGTGCCTCCGTCCTGGTGCAGGACCGGGGCAGACCGGGGTTGGCACACCTCGGGGTGCCGCGCTCCGGCGCCCTCGACCCGCCGGCGTCGGCACTCGCGAACCGGCTCGTCGGCAACGGCCCTGGCGCAGCCTGCCTCGAGGTGCTCCTCGGAGGTCTCGCGGTCGAGGCGGACGAGGCTTGCTGGGTCGCGGTCACCGGGGCGCCGTGTGTGGTGGACGTCGACGGCCGTCCGCGTGGCTTCGGCGAGCCGGTGCGGTTGGCCGCAGGCGGCGTGCTCCGGCTCGGCACCCCCTCCGCGGGGCTGCGGTCCTACCTGGCCGTCGGCGGTGGGATCGACGTGGAGCCGGTCCTCGGGTCGCGAGCGACGGACACGCTCGGGCACGTCGGACCACCGGCGGTAGTCGTGGGGGACCGGCTGAGCGTCGGGGCGTCGTCCGGATCGCCGGCGGCCCTCGACACGCCGCGACCCCCGGTCGTCGGACCGCTCCACGTCGTCGCGGGACCTCGGGCCGACCGCGTCGACGGCGACGCGGTCGACCTGCTGTGCCACACGGCGTACGTCGTCTCCTCGAGCTCCGACCGGATCGGCATGCGGCTGGACGGGGAGCCGCTCCCGCTGGTCGAGCAGGGTGAGCTGCCCAGCGAGGGGATGGTGCTCGGTGCGGTCCAGGTGCCGCCCGACGGCCGGCCGGTCGTGTTCCTGGCCGACCACCCGACGACCGGCGGATATCCCGTGGTCGCGGTCGTCGACGAGGCCGACCTCTGGCAGTGTGCGCAGCTCCGCCCGGGCGAACCGGTGACGTTCGCCCGCAGCCGTTGACCGGCTCAGCCGGCCCGGCGCCTCAGCTCCTCGACGACCGCCGGCACGACCTCGTGCATGTCGCCGATGACGGCGTAGTGCGCCTTGGTCACCATCGGGGCCTCGGCGTCGGTGTTGATCGCCAGGATGGTCTTCGAGCTCGAGCAGCCGGCCCAGTGCTGGATGGCGCCGCTGATGCCGCACGGGACGTAGAGCTCGGGTGAGATCCGGCTCCCGGTCTGACCGACCTGCTCGCTGTGCGGCCGCCAGCCGAGGCTGGTCACGACGCGCGAGACGCCGAGGGCACCGTCGAGGAGCCCGGCGAGCTCGATGACGCCGCCGAAGCCGTCGGGACCACCGGCTCCGCGCCCGGCACCGATCACGACCCGGGCTGACGTCAGCGCGCCGGAACCTTCCTGCTTGGCCTCGCCGCGGGCGCTCACCCGGGCGACGAGGTCCGCCGCGGCGACCTCGGGGCTCTCGTCGTGCCAGGTCGGGCTGGTGGGCTGATCGGCCGGCGTGGCGGTCCAGGAGTGCCCGGCCACCGTGAACAGGGCCGGGCGCTGGCTGAGGCGCATGTCCTCGAGCGCGGCGCCTCCGGCCACCTGTCGGGTGACCTCGAACGGCGACAGACCCGAGAACGACAGCACGTTGGCCGCCATCGGGACGTCGAGCCGGGCCGCGAGGTGGGCGATGACCTCGTTGCCGCGCGGGCTGCCCGCGGCGGCCACGACGACGCACTTGGTGCGCTCCCGGATGTCCTGGAGGGCCGAGGCCCAAGCGGCGCCGGCGTACGCGTCGTACGCCGGACCGGTGACGTGGTGCACCTCGTCGATGCCGTGGGCGGCGAGCTGGTCGCCGAGCAGCTTCCGGTACGTCGCCGAACAGCGCCGCGCGGATGGCGATGCCGCCACCTGCCGCCGAGAGGGAGCGTGCGAGCGCGACCGTCTCCAGGGAGATCTCACTGACGCCGTCGGCGTCGCACTCGAGCCAGAGGAGGATCATCAGCGGACTCCGAGCTTCTCGAAGAGGTCGACGATGGCGGGCGCCGCCTCGGGACCCTCACCGAGGATCTCGACGCTGCTCGGAGCCGGGGGAGGCAGGTGCAGCTGGGTCCGGCTCGAGCCGACCGGGGTGCCGGTCGCGGACCGGTTCTCGATCTCGACCTTCTTGGCCGCCATCCGGCCCTTGAGCGTGGGGTAGCGCGGCTCGACGCCGCCCTCCAGGACGGTCGCCACCATCGGGGTCGGCACCGAGTAGGTCTCCGGTCCGTCCGGACCGTCCACATGGGCCGAGACGACCGCGTCGGCGACCTCGAGCGTCGCCACGCCGTTGACCACGGGCAGCCCGAGCGCGTAGGCGAGCCGGATGCCGACCTGGAAGTCGCCGGTGTCGGAGGCGTCGTTGCCGAGCAGCACCAGGTCGTAGCCGCGTCCCTCGTCGGAGTGCGCCTGGACGACGGCCGCGATCTCCCGGGCCACGTCGGCCGGCCCGAAGGAGACGCCGTCCGCCTCGACGTGGACCGCCGCGCCGCACCCGAGCGCCAGCGCCGTGCGCAGCTGCTCCGACGACTCGGCGGGCCCCAGCGTCAGCACCGTGGCCTGGCCGCCGGTCGCGTCGGCGATGCGGACGGCGAGCTCGATGGCGCACTCCTCGTGCGGGCTGATCGTGTAACCGGCCATGCGCCCGTCGACAGCCTGGCCGTCGGGTGTCAGCACGACCTGGCTGGACGAGTCGGGCACGCGCTTGACGCAGACGAGCACCCGCATCGGATCGCCCATCAGCGCATCCGCTCGTTGGCCGGGTCGAACAGCGAGGTGGCGTCCACCGAGCCGACGACGACGGGGTAGAGCTCCTCCATGTAGGACACGGCCAGCTCGGTGCCGATCACGGCCTGCTCGGGCGGCAGGTACGCCAGCAGGACGTGCTTGCCCAGCGAGGGTGCCGAGCCCGCCGACGTCACATAGGGGTGGTGGCCGTAGCCGTCGGTCAGGGTGCCGCCGTCGCGGGTCAGGATCGGCTCGCCGCCGAGCATGTACCGCTTCGTCCCGGACGCGGAGGTGTGGTCCTCGACGGTCAGCGTGCACAACACGGTCTTGGGCCCGGAGGTCGACAGCTCCTCGCGCTGGGCGAGATACGTCTCGCGCCCCACGAAGTCGGCCGCCTTGACCTTGGGCCGCTGCATGCCGGCCTCGACGATGCTCCGCTCGGCGTCGAGCTCCATGCCGTACGCGCGGTAGCCCTTCTCGATGCGGCCGGTCGTGCCGTAGACGCCGATCCCCACCGGGACCGTCCCGTGACTGTCGCCGGTCTCGAGGAGGGCGTCCCAGAGGGCGGCGGCGTCGGCCATGTCGACGTACAGCTCCCAGCCGAGCTCGCCGACGTAGGAGATCCGTGAGGCCAGCACGGTCACGTCGCCGGTCGCCGTGGACACGGTGATCTCGCGGCAGCTGAGCATCGGGAAGCCCTCGCCGGAGACGTCGGCGTCGGTCAGGGAGGCGAGGATGTCGCGCGCCCTGGGGCCCCAGAGCCCGATCGTCGAGAGCTCGTCGGTGCGCTCGGTCAGGGTGGCGTCGCCGACCAGGTGGTCGCCGAACCACTGCCGGTCGGCCGGCCCGTGCGCGCCTCCCGTGACGACGCGGTAGTGGTCGTCGCCCAGCCGCATCACGGTCAGGTCGGAGCGGAAGCCGCCGTGGGCGTCGAGCACCGGCGTGTAGATCACCTTGCCCACGGCCACGTCGCACTGCGCCACGCAGGTCTGCTGGACGCTCTCGAGCGCGCCCGAGCCCTCGATGTCGAAGACCTGGAACGCCGTGAGGTCGATGACGCCGGCGGCCTCGCGCATGCGGAGGTGCTCGGCGTTGATGATGGGGCTCCACCAGCGCGAGTCCCACTCGTGCTCCCGCGGCATCACCGCGTCGCCGTACTGGTCGACGAGGTGGGAGTTCGACTCGTACCAGTGCGGCCGCTCCCAGCCGGCGGTCTCGAAGAAGAACGCGCCGAGCTTCTGCTGCGACTCGTGCATCGGCGACTTCCGCTGGTTGCGGTCCGACTCGTACTGCTCGGCCGGGTGGATGATCCCGTAGGTCTTGATGAACGACTCGGTCGTGCGCAGGCGGGTGTGCTCGCGGCGCTTCTGGTGCTCGTGGAACCGGGCGATGTCGCTGTGGGCGACGTCGATCTCGCTGTAGCCCTGGGTCATCCACTCGGCCATCGCGCGGCCGACACCCGGACCTTCCTTGATCCAGACCGCGGACGCCGTCCAGAGTCCCTTGACCTCGCTCTCGCCGAGGATCGGGGAGCCGTCGCAGGTGAGCGAGAGCAGCCCGTTGATCGCGTACCGCATCTCGGCGCCGTCGGCGCCGAGCAGATCGGGCATCAGCTCGTAGGCCTGCTCGAGCTGCGTGTCGAAGTCGTCGTCGGTGAACGGCAGCTCGGTGGGGGAGAGCTTCGCCTGGTCGATCGAGGGGATGTCCTCGGGCTCCATCAGGATCGCGCGGTGGGCGTAGGAGCCGACCTCCATGTCGGCGCCGTGCTGACGCTCGTAGCAGAACGTGTCCATGTCGCGCACGATCGGGAACGAGATCTCGCCCTCGTGTCCCGCGAGCTGCGGGCAGGGGCCGACGCTGATCATCTGGTGGACGGCGGGGGTCAGCGGGATGCTGATGCCGGCCATGTCGCCGATCTTGGGGCTCCAGACGCCGCACGCGATGACGACCGCGTCGGCCTCGATCCGGCCCTTGTCGGTCTCGACCGCGGTGATCCGGCCGTCCTGGACGTCGAGGCCGGTGACCTCGGCGTTCGGCACGACGGTGAGCGCGTCCAGCTCGAGGGCGCGCTCGCGCATGATCGTGCCGGCGCGCAGGGAGTCGACCACGCCGACGCCGGGCTGCCAGAACGCGCCGATGATCAGGTCCTTGTCGAGGAACGGCACCTTCTCCTGGACGAACTCGGGGCTGACCAGCTCGCCCTCGATGCCCCAGGCCTTGGCCGAGGACATCCGGCGGCGGAGCTCCTCCATCCGCTCCTCGGTGCGGGCCACCTCGAACCCGCCCGACTCGGTGAAGACGCCCATCTCCTTGTACTGCTCGACCGAGTCGAGGGTCAGGTCGGTGATCTCGCGCGAGTGGTCGGTCAGGAAGATGAAGTTCGACGCGTGTCCCGTCGAGCCTCCCGGGTTGGGGAGGGGGCCCTTGTCGATCTGCACGATGTCGCGCCACCCGAGCCGAGCCAGGTGGTAGACGAGGCTGTTGCCGACGATGCCCGCGCCGATCACCACGACCTTGGCGGTCCCCGGAACCTCTGCCATGGGTTACTCCTCACACGCCTCGAGCGAAGCGTCGTTGTTGCGTAATACGCATCGTTGTGCGCGATAAGAAACAGTGATGCTCAGCGTCCAAGGTCCCGAGCCTCGATGTCAAGTACGCGAGCCCGCTGCTCGCCCACGACGGGCGCCGCGCAACGGGGTGTCCCCGATCGCGTCGGACACCGGGAGTCGGTGCCGACGCGATCGGGGATCCTTTGACCGAGCCGATCCGGCCTAGCTGGTGCCCTTGAGCCAGGCGTCGACCTTGTCCGGGTTGGCGTCGATCCACTTCTGGGCCGCGTCGTCCGGGGTCATGCCGTCCTGGCCGATGTAGCTCGAGACCAGGTTCTGGTCGGTGTTGTTCCAGTTGAAGTTCTTGATCAGCTGGACCGCCGGCGAGCCGGAGTCGGCGAACTTGGTCGAGATGAGCTTGTTCAGGTGGTACGGCGGGTAGTCACAGGCGACCTTCGCCGGGTCCGAGTCACATCCCTCGGTCCACTTGGGCAGCTTGACGTGGGCGATCTGGATCGGGTCCTTCACCCCAGGAGTCGACTGCCCGTCGACCTCGGCGTACCACTGCGGGGTGTAGAAGTACGCCAGGAGCGGCGTCTTGTTCTTCTCCGCGTTCTTGAAGCTCGTCAGCAGAGCAGCCTCGCTGCCGCCGACCACGACCTGGTAGTCGAGGTTGAGGTTCTTGACCAGCGCCTCGTCGTTGGTGACGTACGACGGGTCGCCGTCGAGCAGCTGGCCCTTGCCACCGGACTCCGAGGTCTTGAACATGTCGGCGTACTTGTTCAGGTTGTGCCAGTCGAGGATGTCGGGGTACTTGTCGGCCATCCACTGCGGGACGAACCAGCCGATGATGCCCTCGTTGCCGGTCACACCGGCGTCCTCCACGGCCTTCTGCTCGGTGATGTACTTCTTCACCAGGTCCTGGTGGCCCCAGTTCTCGACGATCGTGTCGATGTCACCCGACGCCATGCCCTGCCAGCCGACCTCCTCCTTGACCTCCGGGTAGGTCACGTTGCAGCCGAGCTTCTCCTTGGCGATCTGGCCGATCACGTGCGCGTTCGCCACGTAGCCGGTCCAGGGGTTCACCGCGATCCGGAGGTCGCCGCAGTCGCTGTTGGCTGCCGCCTTGTTCTCGCTGATGCCACCGCCTCCGCAGGCGGTCAGGCCGAGGCCGACGACCGCCGCGAGAGCCACCAGCCGCGTGCGGGCTGATCCTCGTCCCATGATGCTGTTTCCCTTCTTCGTCCACTCCGCGACCACCGCGGAGAAGTGTGTGGTGGTGCCTGTCGTGCGGTGAACCGCGCGCCTGCGTGTCACGCCCGGCCTCACCGCCCCGCCCGAGCCGCGGCGTACCGCGCGATCCGGTCGAGCATCACGCCCAGGGCCGCGATCGCGACGCCGGCCGCGAGCCCCTTCCCGAACAGCTGCTGCTGGCTGAAGCCGGAGACCACGAGGTAGCCGAGGCTGCCGCCGCCCACCATGCCGCCGATGACCACCATCGAGAGCACGTACAGCAGGCCCTGGTTGGTGGCCAGCACCAGCGACTCGCGCGCCATCGGCAGCTGGACCTTGCTGATCATCTGCCACCGCGTGATGCCGCTGGAGCTCGCGGCCTCGACCGTGGTCGGCGCGACTCCCCGGATGCCGTCGGCGACCAGCTTGGTGGCGATCGGGAACGCGTACGCCACGGCCGCGACGATGGCGGTGAACCGGCTGGGCTCGAAGAGAGCCAGGGCGGGGACCAGGTAGACGAACGGCGGGATCACCTGGAAGGCGTCGAGGAACGGTCGGATGGCGACGTCGGCCTTGCGGCTGCGCCCCATGGACACCCCGAGCACGACCGCGATCAGCATGACGGCCAGCGTGGCGACCAGGGTCATGGCCAGCGTGATCATCGTGTCGTTCCACAGCCCGGTGCCGAGGATGATCGCCTCGCACACGAGCGTGGACGCGAGGGGGCGCCAGCCGCCGAGGACGTACGCGACGGACAGCAGAACCAGGGCCATCACCCACCAGGGGGACAGGGAGAGCAGGTCCTGCAGCGGGTTGATCAGCCAGTTCGTGACGTCGTTCTTCACCGCGATGGTGAAGGTGCCGAACGTGTCCACCACCCAGTTCGTGAGGTCGTTGATCCGAGTCGTCAGCTCGGGTCCACTGATCCATTTCAGGACCGGCGTGTCGCTGACGTCGGGGAACTCCGCGAAGTTGAGCCGCACGCGTGACAGATAGACCAGAGCGATCACCGGGATGAAGAGGACCCCGTAGAGCAGCCATCGGCCGGCGGTCGTGACGCGCGGGAGGCGCTGACCGCGGCCGGCCTCCTCCGTGGCCCAGCGCGGGAGGCGTTCGAGGACGACGCCGGTGAGCATCACCCCCATGCCGCTCGCGGAGCCGACGTTGGTCCGCCCGGTCGTCCGCTCGCTCGCCGCGGTCGTGGTGCGGTCGAGCATGATCGCCATCGCCACGATCGCGAGGCCGGCGACCGAGGCAGCGCCGACGTTCTGGATCTGGAGTGCGGCCACCACGGGCTTGCCGAGGCCGGGACCGTTCACCAGTGCGGCGATGGTGGCCATGGACAACGCGGCCATCGTGCACTGGTTGATGCCGACCACGATGGTCCGTCGCGCCATCGGCAGCTCGACCTGCCGCAGCATCTGCAGGGAGGTCAGCCCCATCGACCGGGCGGCCTCCTTCGTGGACGGCGAGACCGCCCGGACGCCGTGCTCGGTGATCCGGACGAGGGGAGGGACCGCGTAGATGAACGTCAGGACCATCGCGGCCGACGACCCGATGCCGAAGAAGAGCGCCACCGGTGCGAGATAGCAGAACGCCGGCAGCGTCTGCATCACGTCGAGGATCGGCGTGGTCACCGCCGACACCGTGGAGCTGCGGGCCATCCAGATGCCGATCGGGATCCCGATCAGCATCGAGAACAGCACGGACAGCCCGGTGATGATCAGCGAGTCCATGCTGTCGGGCCACAGGCCGACGATGCCGAAGAACAGGAACGAGAGCGTGACCAGGATCGTCGACCGCAGCCCGGCGACGACATAGGTCAGCCAGGCCGCGATCGCGACCACACCGACCCATCCGATCTCAGGGACGGGCCGCGGGAACGCCGGGATGCTGATGAGCTCCTGGAGCTGGGTGACGGCCCAGTTGAGGAAGTCGCCGATCGTGCCGAGCACACCGCCGATGAACCAGTTGTCCTCGCCGTGGAGCTGTACCCAGTCGCGAGCGTCGTTGAGCTTGTTGTGGAGCGCGGTCGTGTCCTGGATGGGCAGGTAGCGCGTCATCTTGCCCTTGAACGCCTCGTACAGGGCGAGCCAGACGACCAGGATCCCGAGCAGCTTCCACCCCGTGTGGCGCTTCTTGCGGACCTCGACGTAGGGCTGCTCCTCCTTGTTCTGCGCCTCGGAGCTCGGCGGCGGCGTCGCGAGGTCGACGGACATCAGAGATCCTGTTCGGCGACGACGACGCGCAGGATGTCCTCGTCGTCCACCACGCCGACCACTGTGTCTCCGTCGACCACGCGGCACGGGCCCTGGTGGTCCAGGACGATGCGGGCGGCGTCACGGACGATCTGGTCGCAGGGAAGAGCGGGGCTCGTCGCGTCGACCTCACCGGGCTTGGCGTCGCGCATCACCCACTTGAGGGTGAGCACGTGCGACTTCGGGACGTCGCTGGTGAAGTCGCGCACGTACTCGTCGGCCGGGGCGGCGACGACCTCGTCCGGCGTACCGATCTGGACGATCTCGCCGTCTCGCATGATCAGGATCCGGTCGCCGAGCTTGAGCGCCTCGGCGAGGTCGTGGGTGATGAACACCATCGTCTTGCCGACCTCGTGGTGCAGCCGGATGACCTCGTTCTGCATGTCGCGACGGATCAGAGGGTCGAGCGCGGAGAACGGCTCGTCGAACATCAGGATGTCGGGGTCCGACGCGAGCGCCCGGGCCAGACCGACGCGCTGCTGCATGCCTCCGGAGAGCTGGTCGGGGAAGTTGTTCTCGTAACCCTGGAGGCCGACCAGGTCGACCATCTCCTGGGCGCGGTTCCGCCGGTCGGATCTGCCTTCGCCGCGGACCTCGAGCCCGAACGCGACGTTGTCGACGACCTTGCGGTGGGGGAGGAGGCCGAAGTGCTGGAAGACCATCGACACCCGCTTGCGCCGGGTGTCGAGCAGCGCCTTGTCGGACATGGCGGTGATGTCGTCGTCGTACAACGTGACCTTGCCGGCGGTCGGCTCGATCAGGCGGTTGAGCAGGCGCACGAGCGTGGACTTGCCCGAGCCGGAGAGCCCCATGACGACGAAGACCTCGCCGGGAGCGACATCGAACGACACGTCCCGGATGCCGACCACGTGACCGGTCTTCTCCTGGAGCTCCTTGCGGGAGAGCTTCGCGTCGTCGCTCTGCATGATCTTGTCGGCGCGGGGCCCGAAGATCTTCCAGAGTCCCTCGACCTTCACGGCGGTGTCGGCGCCGTTGCGCTCGGCAGCGACCTCGCGGGGTTCCATCGTGGGCGCGGTCATCGGGTGACCTCCTCGTTCTCGGCCGGTGCGGTCGACGCGGCCTGGTCGGCGGGGGCGACTGGGTTGCGCGAGTCGCCGGGGGGATGGAGCGGCATGCGGTCGCGATGCCGGTAGTACGGGACCTCGACAGCCGGCAGGGGAGTGTTCCCCTGGATCAGGTCGGCCGCCTTCTCGGCGACCATCATCACCGGGGCGTAGATGTTGCCGTTGGTGACGAATGGGAAGACCGAGGCGTCGGCGACCCGCAGACCGTCGATGCCGTGGACGCCCATCGTGGTCGGGTCGACGACCGCCTGGTCGTCGGTGCCCATCTTGGCCGTGCACGAGGGATGGAGCGCGGTCTCCGCGTCGCGGCGGACCCACGCGAGGATCTCCTCGTCGGTCTCGACGCTCTTGCCCGGCGAGATCTCCCCGTCGTTGTACGTCGCCATGCCGGCCTGATTGAGGATCGACCGCGCCACCCGGATCGCCTCGACCCACTCCCGGCGGTCCGTCGCCGTCGACAGGTAGTTGAACAACATCGACGGGTGCTGCTTCGGGTCGGTGGAGCGGATCTTCACGTGGCCGCGGGTGTCGGCGTACATCGGCCCGACGTGCACCTGGTAGCCGTGTCCCTCGGACGGCACGCTGCCGTCGTACCGGATCGCGACCGGAAGGAAGTGGAACATCAGGTTCGGGTAGTCGACGTCGTCGTTGCTCCGCACGAAGCCGCCGCCCTCGAAGTGGTTGGTGGCCCCGAGACCGCGGCGGTGGAACAGCCACTCGTAGCCGATCTTCGGTCGGGCGCGGAGCTTGAGGCCCGGCGCGATCGAGACCGGCTCCTTCGACGCGTACTGGATGTAGACCTCGAGGTGGTCCTGGAGGTTCTGCCCCACGCCCGGCACGTCGGCGACGACGCCGATGCCGAGGGCGCGCAGGTCGTCGGCGTTGCCGACCCCGGAGAGCTGCAGGAGCTGGGGCGTGTTGATGGCGCCACCGCAGAGGATGACCTCGCCCGCGGAGACCGTCCGGTGCAGGCGTCCGGCCCGGAGGTAGTCGACGCCGGTGGCTCGCTTGCCGTCGAAACGCACGCCGGTGACGAGCGCAAGGGTCTCGACCCGGAGGTTCTTCCGGTCCATCACCGGGTGGAGGTACGCGCGGGACGCGGAGAGGCGGCGCCCACGACGGATGTTGCGGTCGAACCGCGCGAAGCCCTCCTGGCGGTAGCCGTTGACGTCGTCGGTCAGTGGGTAGCCGGCGTCCTGCGCGGCCTGGAAGAACGCCCCGAAGAGCGGGTTCTCGGCGGGTCCGCGCTCGAGCACCAGCGGGCCGTCACCACCGCGCCAGTCGTCGGCGCCGGCGACGCAGGTCTCCATCTTCTTGAAGTACGGCAGGCAGTGCAGGTAGTCCCAGGACTCCATGCCCGGCTCCGCGCCCCAGCGCTCGTAGTCGAGCGGGTTCCCGCGCTGGAAGATCATGCCGTTGATGCTGCTGGAGCCGCCGAGCACCTTGCCGCGTGCGTGGTAGATGCGGCGGCCGTTCATCTCCGGCTCCGGGTCGGACTCGTACTTCCAGTCGTAGAGCCGGTTCCCGATCGGGATGGTCAGCGCGGCCGGCATCTGGATGAAGGGGTCGATCCGGAAGTCGGACCGGCCGGCCTCGAGCACGAGGACGCTGGTCCCGGGGTCGGCGCTGAGCCGGTTCGCGAGGGCACAGCCGGCGGAGCCGCCACCGACGATCACGACGTCGTACGAGTCGCGCCTCCGGCTCGACGTCCTCACTGTTCCGAGCCCCCGAACCACTGCTGGACGCTGGGATCGATGTTGTGCCAGATGTGCTTGGTCTCGCGGTACTCCTCGAGCCCGGCCCGGCCGAGCTCGCGTCCGATCCCGGACTGCTTGTACCCGCCCCACTCGGCCTGCGGGACGTACGGGTGGTAGTCGTTGATCCAGACCGTGCCCATCCGCAGCCGCCCGGCCACGCGCTGGGCCTTGCCGGCGTCCTGGGTCCACACCGCGCCGGCCAGGCCGTACGTCGAGTCGTTGGCGATCGCGACCGCCTCGTCCTCGGTGGTGAAGGTCTCCACGGTCAGCACCGGCCCGAACGACTCATCCTGCGTGACGGACATCCGCGAGGTGCAGCCGTCCAGGACCGTCGGCAGGTAGTAGAAGCCGTCGGCGAGCGCCGGGTCCTCGGGGCGCTGGCCGCCGCATCGCAGGACCGCACCCTCGGCGATCCCGGCGGCGACGTACTTCTCGACCTTCTCGAGGTGCTGGGCACTGGTCAGCGGACCGGTCTCGGCCTTCTCGTCGAACGGACCCCCCAGCCGGATGCGCTGCGCTCGGGCCACGACCTCCTCGACGAACTCGTCGTGGATCGACTCCTCGATCACGAGCCGCGCGCCCGCCGAGCACACCTGGCCGGAGTGCAGGAACACGGCCGTCAGGGCGAAGTCCAGCGCGACCTCGAGATCGGCGTCGGCGAAGACGATGTTCGGGTTCTTGCCCCCGAGCTCGAGGGCCACGCGCTTCACGCCGTCCGCGGCGGCCGCCATCAGGCGGCGACCGGTCGGCACGCTTCCGGTGAACGAGATCAGGTCGACGCGAGGGTCGGAGGCGAGCGGTGCGCCGGCCTCGGCCCCGGCCCCCAGAACCAGGTTGCCGACACCGTCGGGGAGGCCGGCCTCGGTGAGCAGGCGCATGAGCAGGATGGCGGTGTGGGGGGTGATCTCGCTCGGCTTGAGCACGAACGTGTTGCCTGCCGCCAGGCAGGGTGCGACCTTCCAGGACGTCTGGAGCAGCGGGTAGTTCCACGGCGTGATCAGCCCGCAGACGCCGATCGGCTCGTGGACGATCCGGCTCACCACGCCGGCGTTGCCCGTGTCGACGATCCGCCCGGAGTCCTCGTCGGCGACGTGGCCGTAGTAGCGGACGACCCGGACGACGTCGTCCACGTCGTACTCCGCCTCGACCAGGCGCTTGCCGGTGTCGAGCGCCTCGGCGCGCGCGATCGCGGACTTGTCCCGCTCCAGCAGGTCGGCCAGGCGGAGGAGGAGGTCGCCGCGCTCGCGAGCCGACGTGTGAGGCCAGGGGCCGTGGTGGAACGCGTCGTGCGCAGCCTCGATCGCAGCCTCGGTGTCGGCCCCGGTGGCCTCGTCGACCTCGTCGACCAACAAGCCGTCCGCGGGACAGCGGATCTCGCGACGACCGCCACCGATCGCGCTGCGCCACTCACCACCCACCATGATGTCCGGCACGGACTTCCGCCTCCCCGTTGCGCATGGTGCAACTCGATGCCCCAGGCGCAACTTATAGCCACAGAGAATGGTCGCGCTCCGCGCGCACGTCAAGGGTCGACGGGCCCTGTGTCGTGACCCAGGTCACAGGCTGTCCACCCTGCGCTCACCCTGTGCGCACCTCGGCTCACCCGGTGGTCAGCCCACCGGGTCGTTCCACCCGAGCCGGAAGGACACCTCGGCAGCCGCGGCGACGAGCTCCTTGAGCGCGGTCTCCAGGGACTCGCCCTGCAGCCGGAAGCTGGCGCCCGAGACGCTCATCGACGCGATGATGTCGCCGTGGGCGTTGCGGATCGGCGCGGCGACGGCGGTCAGGCCCTGCTCGAGCTCGTCGACCGCGACGGCGTACCCGCGCTCGCGCACCTCCGCCAGCTCCGAGATGAGCGGCGCCTTCTTGGTGATCGTGCGGTGGGTGTAGCTGGGCAGCTTGTCCAGCACGTCTTGCAGCCGTGCGTCGTCGAGCTCGCTGAGCAGGATCTTGCCGTTGCTGGTGGCGTGCAGCGGGATGTGCTGGCCCACCCAGTTGTGCGACTGCAGCGCCGACGAGCCCGCCACCTGGTCGAGGTAGAGGGCCGAGTGTCCCGAGAGGACGGCGAGGTTCACCGTCTCGCCGGTCGTGGCGGCCAGCCGCCGGCAGATCTGGCGCGCCTCCTGCACCACGTCGAGCCGGGCCGTGGTGGCGCCGGCCAGGCGCAGGACGCCGACACCGAGGCGGTACTTGCCGCGGTCGCCGGTCTGCTCGACGAGGTCGTGGCTCTCCAGCGTCGACATCAGCCGGAACGCCGTGCTCTTGTGGACGTCGAGCTCGGCGGCCACCTCGGTCACGCCGGCGACGCCGGCCCTGGCGAGCGCCTCGAGAATGGTCAGAGCCCGGTCGACCGACTGGACGGGCTCGACGGCACGGTCTTCCGACATGGCGCGCAGCCTAGCGCCGAGTTGCGCATCGCGCGACGATGTTCCCGTAGGCGCAACACCGAAGCGGGCCGGACGTCAGCGGAAGACGACCGTCCGGCTGCCGTTCAGCAGCACCCGCGACTCGGCGTGCCAGCGGACCGCGCGGGACAACACCTGGGCCTCGACGTCCCGGCCTGCGGCCACCAGCTGCTCCCGGGACTGGCCGTGGTCGACCCGGATCACGTCCTGCTCGATGATCGGACCCTCGTCGAGGTCGGCGGTCACGTAGTGCGCCGTCGCGCCGATCAGCTTGACGCCGCGGTCGTGCGCCTGGTGGTAGGGCTTCGCGCCCTTGAAGCTCGGCAGGAACGAGTGGTGGATGTTGATCACCCGCCCCGACAGCTGCCGGCACAGGTCGTCGGACAGGACCTGCATGTAGCGGGCCAGCACCACCACGTGGATGCCGTGGTGCTCGACGAGGTCGAGCAGCTGGGCCTCCGCCGCCTCCTTCGTGTCCGGCGTGACGGGGATGTGGACGTAGTCGAGGCCGTAGGCCTTCGCCAGAGGCTCGGCGTCCAGGTGGTTGGAGACCACGAGCGGGATCTCGATCTGGAGCGAGCCCGTGCTGTGCCGGAAGAGCAGGTCGTTGAGGCAGTGCAGGTGGCCGGACACCATCAGCAACGTGCGGTACGGCGCCCGGGCCGCCCACAGCCGGTAGTCCATCGCGAACTGCTCGGAGATGGGGGTGAACGCCGCTCGCAGCTGCTCGTCGGCCACGCCGGAGTCGGCGATCTCGAAGCCCATCCGCATGAAGAAGCGGCCGGTCTCGCGATCGTCGTACTGCTGGCTCTCGAGGATGTTGCCGCCGTGCTCCACCAGGAAGCCGGTGACCGCGTGCACGATGCCCGGCCGGTCCGGGCAGACGATCGTGAGGACGAACTCGTTCGCGGGCGCGCCCGGAGCGGGGGACAGGGACATCTCGTTCTCTCCTGGAAGGTGTGCCGCGGGTGACTCAGTCGCCGAGCTCGGCCCGACGTCGCGTGACGTACGCCGCGAGCTCCTCACGGATCGCGTCGTCCAGCCCGGGCGCCTCGTAGTCGGTGAGGACCTGGCGGTAGATGTCGCCCGCCCGTGCGGCCGTGTCGTTCCCGCCGTTGCGCGACCAGCGCTCGAAGTTCTCCGACGAGGACAGCAGGGGACGGTAGAAGCAGTCGCGGAACCGCTCGAGGGTGTGCATCGCACCCAGGAAGTGGCCGCCGTGGCCGACCTCGAGGTGCGCGTCGAAGGCCAGCGACCCCTCGTCGATCTCCAGCGGCGTGAACTCGTGCTGCGAGCATCTGCACGAGCTCGATGTCGACGATGAACTTCTCGTAGCAGGCGACGAGGCCGCCCTCGAGCCAGCCGGCCGAGTGCATCACCCAGTTGGTGCCGGCGAGGAACGTCGGCATCAGCGTCATCAACGCCTCGTAGCCCGCCTGCGCATCCGGGACCTGGGACGACGTGAGGCCGCCGCCGGTGCGGAAGGGCAGGCCGAAGTGCCGGGCGATCTGGCCGGTGCAGAGCAGCCCGATGCCGGACTCGGGGGTGCCGAACGTCGGGGACCCGGACTGCATGTCGATGTTGGACAGGAACGACCCGAAGATGACCGGACAGCCGGGCCGGATCAGCTGCGACAGCGTGATGCCGGTGAGGGCCTCGGCGATCTGCTGGACCAGCGCGGCCGGGATGGTGACCGGCGACATCGCGCCCATCAGGATGAACGGCGTCAGCACGACCGCCTGGTTGGCCGAGGAGTACTCGAACTGCGCCTCGAGCATCCGGGAGTCCCAGCGCAGGGGCGAGTTGCAGTTGATCAGCGAGATCGTCGCCGGGGTCTGCTCGATGACGTCGCGCCCGCCGAACAGGATCGAGGACATGGCGATCGTGTCGGCCGCGTTGACGCCCGACACCACGTTGCCCATGTAGATCTTGTCGGTCAGCGTCTGCAGGGCGAAGGTCATGTCGAGGTGGCGGCTGTCGAGCGGGGTGTCGTTCGGCTCGCACACCACGCCGCCGGCCGAGTCCAGCACGCCGTACGTCTGGGAGAGCCGCGCGAAGTTCTCGAAGTCCGCCATCGTCGCGTCGCGACGTACGGCGCCCTCGCGGACGAACGGCGGGCCGTAGACCGCGCCGAACGCCATCGCGTCGCCGCCGATGTGGATGTCGTTGTCGTGGTTGCGCGCCTGGACGTCGAACTCGCGCGGCGCCTTCGCGACCTGAGCGAGCACGAACTCGGGATCGAAGAAGACCTTGTTCTCCTCGACCCGCTGCCCGGCCTCACGGAACAGGGCGAGGGCGCGGTCAGCAAGACCGACGAATGAAGACGAGGAAGAAAAAAAAAAAAAAAAAAAAAAAAAAAAAAAAAAACGTATTGCTGCTGATGAGGAACCTCGGACCATCCGCCATTGTGATGCTCCCTCTTCTTCTCGAAACCGTTCCTTCATGACGTGGGTTGCCGCTTTAAATCCGGCTACCACGCTTGCTACATTGGTCAACATCGATCCGCTCTAAGCCCTTCACGACATTGTGCACATACTGACCGACTCCCCTACTTCCTCCGACCGTGAGAACAACCGCATGCTCGACTCCCATGCGGGCTTGTTCAGTCAGATCGTTCACGCGGTGGCTCACCGCCCGAAGTTCATCGATCAGCGGCGGCAGATCGTTATTCATTTTTGCCAGAAGCTGTTCGGACTCCGCCACGGTCTTTCGAACTTGAATCAACATAGGCACGAGATAGCCCACCAGCACCGCAAACGCGACAGCCACAAGAATCGCAGCCATTTCGACGATTGTCATAAAACCTCCCAGGCACGTGAGACGTGAGGCGTAAACCACAAGTCACCGAAGACTCGGGCAGTTTTCGCATGGCGTCTGAATCTTTTACGTTTCACGTTCTTACCTTTCACGCTTTACCGTATCACTGGCTTCATCCGCCATTGTGCTCTGTTCGTAGGCATAGGCTGCTCGCAAGAGCATCTCCTCTTCAAGGGGCGACCGATCAGCTGGAACCCGATGGGAAGCCCTCCCTGACTGAATCCGGCAGGGCAACGCGATGGCCGGCATGCTGGTGATGTTCGCCGAAATGGTGAAAATATCTGACAAAAACATCTGCAGCGGGTCGTCGCCCTTCGCTCCAAACTTAAATGCCGGGGGTGGGTGTCACGGGAGTCACAATGAAGATCGACATCCTGAAACGCCGCCTCGAAATCTTGGCAATCGATGTGCGCACCGCCTGCGCCTTGCCATAATAGGCATCGCAATCCCCCGCGCTGAGGAGCAGAATCTCCGAGCATGATCCGGCGCTTTACTTCCGGCCCAAAGCCTTCCTGCCGTGGTGTCTTCATATACAACTCGAGCAGGTCTTTGGTCTCTTTGTTTCGACGAGCCCGAACTTGACGCCGTCGTATCGGCTAAATTCGAACTGCTTCAGCTGTAGCAATCAACATAATACGTGGCTATCTGCCCACGCTGTCGCCGGCAACTGGATTTCTTTCATCTCCCCGCCCCGAGCTTTTCAACTTCAATCCGCAGCCCGCACCGCCTGCTCGACTTCCGTAGTCAAGTCCCTCGGCAAAGAACTCCATCGGCACACCGACCTTCAATTTCTTGAGATCTTTTCTTGAGCGCCTTCAGATAATCCGGCACCGTAAGATCGCCGATGTCGAATCCAACGGATCGTGACCGGCAATGGCTCCGAGGAGCATATGTAACTGAGCGAAGCACGTAACAGCAACCAGCGATTGCTGGACAGATCGCGTAATAGCGGCCCGGCTTGGTATCTGTCAGCTTGATGCCGTGCTGGCGCAGCAATTCGGCGGCGGTCATGGCGCGCCTCCGGCCATCTCCGACGGCCGCCAGGCGCGCAGCAGCTCGCGCATGTCAGAGGTCATCCTACTTGTTGCGCGTGATTTGTTGGTCGGACAGTTCACGGGCGGTCTCCCGAGAAAGAGATCGCGTGCCGCTTGACCGGGACGAGGGCTAGGTGTATCCGACGCTGGTCCAACCGTCGTTCACACCCATCCGGGCCGCCGTTCAAGCAACGCGCGGCCCTTGGTTTATGTGGCTGCATGCTCACTCATGCGGCGTCGGTCGACGATGTCCGCATGTCGCAGACCCGATTGCCGACCCAATTTCTTGAAAGCTTAGTATTGGGCGGGCCCTCGCCGCGGGCCTCAAGTCGATCGAACTTGTTGTTCTCGCTTGCCCCGCTAAGATAATTGACAGGGGCTCGATTCACCGCAGCGGTGGTCGGGCCTGGCGCTTTTTGCTGGGCATTGCGTCACGCTGCTTCCACTTCGTCGGATGTCGAAGCACGACGATTTGATGTAAGCCACTGATCAAGGTCGGCCCGATCATAGACAACGCGGCGGCCCAACTTTACGTAATGCTGACCGCCACCGTAGAGCCTAGCTTGGCGAACGTAGACGCGCTTGATCCGCAATATGACGCCGCTTCCGGCGTACTGAGCATTCTTCGCAGTTGGTTTTCGTGAGGATGCATATCGACATCACCCTGATCGACCCGGACAGCCCCGCGGTAGGTGGTGGCAGTTAATTGGACGGTGGCCCTTCACGCACCCGATCACGAAAGAATTTGCTCTGCAATCGGTGGCGCGCTGACTTCGGAGAGCAATCTCGATTGCTTTGCGGGACGGTTCTGCAGATTCGGATTTTCGCTAAGGCCTTGACGAAAATCACAAAATTAGGATCGTCGCTGTCCGTCCGTTCAACCCGCCTTGCGCTGGGCTGCCGACCGGTCATGCTTTTCCAAATTTTCCCGCAACGCCAAACGAAGCTTGGGAGGGCTGGGTTTGATTGCCCGCGCTTGCGTTTTAGCAAATCGACATTAACACGTTTCGCCGCGATCTTTGCAGCTTCCTCCACTTCCGCAAGCCGCTTAAGGAAGGTCATTTTCTCCATGAAGACCGTAATGTCATTATCAGTCACTTCATTTGAAATGCGACCACCGACGGCTTGTGAAATGAATTCATCGAGCCATGATAGGTGAGGGCGAAAAAGGAGCGGCGCGCTGCACTCGTGCAGGCGAAACGCGAGAGTTTGTAATCGAGTGAGCGCTGATCGGAGATCGTGTGCGTCGCGTTGGATTTCCTTAATTAACTCGTGGATTTCTTTTGGCTTCAATTCGTCTTTGTATTTAGCCCGTTCTTTGATCTCAAAGTGATACTGATCAATTGCAAATGCTGCCCATGGCCAATGCCGCCGCGCTGTAGTCTCGTCCGTGGCCAACTGAAGGAGAATCGGAAGCACCCGGCTTAGGGGAGACTTTCAGCAGCATCCGCGAAAAATGTTTTTTCCGACCGTGATCCCTAGGTCAGCCGGCACCAACCGTGCTCCGCGCACAGCTTATCAAAATCCGACTTCGGCCAGTTTGGCCCCAGCCGCCTCTCGGGCGCCCATCCTTGTTCATCGCGAGCACCCCGCGACGCACCAAAGGTCGAACGAGGAAACCGATGGTGCTAATCGGCTTGTCGGGTGGCCGCCCGATCCTCGTGCGATAAATTATGCCGTAGCCGTGGGGAGAATGCACACTCAAAGGGACCCGATCGGGGGGTCGGATACGTCCGCTTCTTGGGTGAAGCGGACGTGCCTGGCGCGTGTCGAAATGACGCGAATGACCCGGAGCGGCGCTCATGAGGGTTGAAATATTGCGTTGCGGCGAGCCCCTGACCTGAAGCTTGCCAGTCCGCTTGCTGCCACTTTGGCCAGGGCAGCGGATGCAATTCGATCGGTTGAAACGACGTCAGTTCATCACGCTGCTCGGGGGCGCGGCGCCCCTTGAGCGACGCCAATTGATGTAGGCTGGCATTGAGATTGCGGTTAGGAGGAAGCCATGATCGATGACAAAGAACTTTAGCAATCCCTCGGGAAGACGCCAGCTTCATCGGCGGGGCGATAAGCCTGCCGTTGGTGAGGATCGGCGTAACGGCTTGGTCTTTATAAGGCAATGGACGGCTCCGGCCCGATGACCAGCGTAGAGTTCGCTGACAAGGGCAAACATCTCCGAACGCTATGCCCGCGAATGGCTCGCACAAAACGCGGCCTCGGTCTATTTTGAGTCATGACCTTAGCAGCCGACGATTTGAGCTGCCGCCAGAACAAGCAATGGTATTTGCAAACGAGGAAAGTCCATTCTTCCTTGGCGGCGGATTTGATGCTGTTGCGGCTGTGTATCAGACGCAACCGTTGATCGAAGCGGCCTTCAAGTCGGGCGGCGGCGTCGATTGGCGTGATTATGCTGAATGTTTGTTCTGTGCGGTTGGTGCGATGCTGCGACCGCGCTATTCCGCGAATATTGTGCAAAACTGGCTGCCCGCTTTGGATGGCGTCGTAAGCAAACTGGAACGGGGCGCGAAGGTCGCCGATATCGGCTGCGGCACCGGCCAGTCCACCTTGATCATGGCCAGCGGCTTTCCCAGCTTAACCTTTGTTGGCTACGCCATTCCACCCACCTTCCATTGAGCACGCTACCGCCTGAACGTGCGGACAAACGGCGCCGAGAACATCCGGTTCGAGGTGGCCAGGGCAAAAGATTTCCCTGCGAGGGATCTCGACCTGGCGACATGCTTTGATGTGCTGCACGATCTTGGCGATCCCGTCGGAGCCGCAGCTCATATCCATCGCTCTCCCAAGCCCGATGGGACCTGCATGCTGACTGGAGCCGCTCGCGGGCGACGCGACCGAAGACAACCTCGGGCCGGTG
>CAWEUA010000022.1:0-177035 GCA_963812055.1 uncultured Actinomycetota bacterium | reverse complement strand
CCGTCCCCGAGCACGGCCACCACGACCTCGTCCTCGAGATCTCGACGGCCGGGCTCGACGACGAGCTGCCCGATGCCACACCGGCTGTGGCACCTCACCGAGAACGCCTGGAAGGACGCGGTGCCCAAGAACCGGGACTCGATCGCACCCCCGCGACGTCGAGCACTCCTGGGCGGTCCTGCGAGGCCTGACCAGCCGCGAGGGCGGTATGGTCGCGGCAGCCACGATGTCTCTCCCGGAGCGCGCCGAGGCGGGCCGGAACTACGACTACCGCTACGCCTGGATCCGCGACCAGTGCTTCGCCGGGCAGGCCGTCGCGGCGGCCGGCGGCGCCCACCTGCTTGACGGAGCGCCGTCCGCTTCGTCCGCGACCGGCTGCTCGACGACGGCCCGGACCTGGCCCGGCATACACCGTCGACGGCGACCCGGTGCCCGACGAGCGCGTGCTGGACCTGCCCGGCTATCCCGGCGGCCCAAGGTTACGTCGGCAACTGGGTCAACGGCCAGTTCCAGCTCGACGCCTTCGGCGAGGCGCTGCTCCTGTTCGCCGCCGCCGACGCGGCACGAGTGCTCGACGCCGACGGCTGGCGGGCGGCCGACGCAGCCGTGGACGCCATCGAGCAGCGTTGGAGAAGCCCGACGCCGGCATCTGGGAGCTCGAGCCGCGCGCTGGACACACTCGCGGCTCATGTGCGCCGCGGGCCTGCGCGCGGTCGCCGGCGCGGCCGGCGCACCAGGGCGGCCGAGTGGATGCGGCTGGCCGACCGGCATCGTCGCCGACACCGCACGGACTGCGTCCACCCGAGCGGTCGGTGGCAGCGCGCGCCCGACGATCCCGGGTCGACGCCGCCCTGCTGCTGCCGGCGCTCCGCGGCGCGGTCCCGGCCGACGACCCGCGCAGCCGCGACCTGACGCGCGGTCCATCGAGAGCTGGCCGACGACGGTTACGTCTACCGCTTCCGGCACGCACGGCCGGCCCGCTGCGACGAGGCCGAGGGCGCGTTCCTGCTCTGCGGCTTCCAGTTGGCCCTGGCGCCCACCAGCAGGGCGACGGCTGACGGCGCGGTGCGCTGGTTCGAGCGCAACCGCGGCGCGCTCGGCCCGCCGGGCTGTTCACCGAGGAGTTCGACGTCGTCCAGCGCCAGCTGCGCGGCAACCTGCCGCAGGCCTTCGTCCACGCCGCTGCTGATCGAGGCCGCGCACCACTCCCGGCCGACCGACCACCACCGACGTAGGCGCACGCTGACGAGACAGAGGACTCCATGAACGCACGCGACCGCAGTCGTCGTCGTGACCGGCGCCTCCGGCGGCATCGGCCGCGCCACCGCGCGCGCGTTCGCCGCGCGGGCGCACCGTGGCCCTGCTGGCCCGCGGCGAGCGCGGGCTGGGGGCGGCCGCCGCGAGGTGCCGAGGCCGGCGGCGGCACCTCGCCTGCCGTCGACACAGCGGACCCGGCAGCCGCTCGACGACGCCGCGGACCAGATCGAGGAGGAGCTCGGCCCGATCGACGTGTGGGTCAACGTCGCCTTCACCTCGGTCTTCGCCCGCTTCGTCGAGATCGAGCCCGAGGAGTTCCGAGCGGGTCACCGAGGTGACCTATCTCGGCTTCGTGAACGGCACCCGTGCCGCGCTGAAGCGGATGATGCCGCGCGATCGCGGCACGATCGTCCAGGTCGGCTCGGCCCTGGCCTACCGAGGCATCCCGCTGCAGACTGCGTACTGCGGGCCAAGCACGCGATCCAGGGCTTCCACGAGTCACTGCGCACCGAGCTGCTCCACGAGAAGAGCCACGTGCGCGTGACGATGGTGCAGATGCCCGCGGTGAACACACCGCAGTTCTCCTGGGTGCTGTTCCCGGCTGCCGCGACCAGCCGCAGCCGGTGCCGCCGATCTACCAGCCGGAGGTCGCGGCGCGCGCCGTCGTCTACGCCGCCGACCACCCGCGGCGCCGGGAGTACTGGGTGGGCGGGACGACGCTGGCGACCCTGCGCCAACGCGGTCGCACCGGGCCTGCTCGACCGGTACCTCGCCGCACCGGCTTCGGCACAGCAGACCGGCCAGCACAAGCCCGCGACCAGCCTGCCAACCTGTGGGAACCCGCCGATGGCCCGAGGGGCGGGACTTGGCGCCCATGGCCGCTTCGACGGGAGGTCCCTCTGGCACTCCGCCCAGCTCTGGGCCTCTCAGCGCCACGGCACACTGGCCGTGGTCGGAGCCGGCATGGCCGCGGGGGTCGCCGTGCTCGCCCGCCGGGCGCGCGGATGAGGAGCGCCACGACACTCCGCCTCGTGCTCGGTACGCTGTGCCTGGCCGCACCCGACCGCGTGCTGGCGGCGGCGAGAGGCGCGGGCTGGCGTGAGTCCATGGTCGTGCGGGTGCTGGGAGCCCGCCTGCTGCTGCAGGGGGGTCTGGACCTCACCGTCGGCAACCTGCACCGACTGCCCGACGCGGCCGTCGAGGTCACCCACGCGGCGAGCATGGTGTCGCTCGCGGCGTTCCGGCCGGCGTACCGCAGCCCGGCGCTGACCAGCGCGGCGGTGGCCACGAGTCTCGCCGTGCTCGATCTCGCCGGGCCACCGCGACGGGGCCTTCGAGGGGGTCGGTAAGGAGAATCCCCCTCGACCAGGCTCAGCTGAGCCTTCATCCATCGATTCCGGCTGCTGCGCGCCACCATCCGGGCGACCGGCGCTGGCTCTTCGGGTCGTCCGCCTGGGCGGGTCTTCTTCTGTACCCTGAAGCGGGCGACCGAGGAGAGAGGCAGCCCGCCTGGTGAGGCTTGGGCGTTGATATCGAGGTCGAGGTCGAGGTGGTACCGCATCGGGTCTATGTTCCTAGTAGCCCAGTTCCCCCGAACTGGGTCAGCGTCCCGAGTTTGGACGGGCGCGCCCGGCCAGGCGTCCACCGGGGCAGTGTCCGCTCGTCGGCGAGCGCCCGGACAGCGGCATGTGAGTCCGTCGGCGGCATCTAACACGGCTCCTCATTCGGCACGAAGTTCGAATCTGAACACGTGAGAAAGCCTCCCAGTGTCTTTGCTCTCGGACATAACGATGCCCCGGCGTTGCGGGGAGGCAAGCAGCCGGAGCATCGCACTCGCCGCCGCTCTCCCCCGAGAAGCGGCAACACGTGCTCGTACCCCTGGGGCAGGACTGCCATGCCCGGACGGCCCGCCCAGTACAGCAGGGGGTTCAGCGGCGGCAGCGTGCGTAGTGACAGTCCTTGCGGGTGAGTGATCGGCCAGGCCATCATCGGCGGTGCAGGAAGAGCCCCCGCCCCGATCCGAGTCCCAGACCCCGCTCGGTCGGTCGGAGGTCCGCTATCCGCACCACGCCCGCAGCGGGCGTTAGCGATGCAGTTGGACTGATGACCGCATGGTCTGCCTAACCGATGGGCCGCCCAGTCTGTTGATCGAACTCCTTGGTGAACATCTCGGGCAGCAACCGTATCAGCACTCGCGGAAGCCACCGGGTTGATCCATGGGCATGAGCGCCCTGTGCGACGTCTGCTGGCGCTCAACGAGAAGGCAACCGGCCTCGACATGCACGTCATCCTTCGGGAAGTTGCCCTCCGTACACAGAGGAGCGACCTCTCATCGGCATGAGCCTGGCCCGCGGACGGCGGCATGAGCGGACCAAACCTCGTCGGGATGCCCAGCAGGTTCCGGCGCATACTGGTTGGTCACCTAGGCCCTTGGAGGACCGTCCATGCCCACATTGCGCATTCAACACTCGGTTCCCGACTTTGCGGGATGGAAGCGGGCTTTCGACAGCGACCCCGCTGATCGCGAGGGTTCCGGTGTACGGCGGTCTCGGTCTCGCGGTCGGTGGATGTCCGGACCTCGTGATGATCGACCTGGTCTTCGACAGCACCGATGAGGCGCGTGGGCTTCTGGCCAAGATGGAGCGGATCTGGATCGGCCCGGGTAAGGAAGTCATGCGGAATCCCGAAGCCTGGATCATCGACACCGTCGAGAGGGTCGAACTCTAGCCAGGTCAGCGGAAGATGCGGTCGGGTAGCGGCATGAGCGTGCGTTTCGGCGTTGGAGACTGTGGCGCTGTGTCACGATCTGGGCGGTAGTGGCTGCTGATAGGGGTCGTGCTTGTGAACTCGGGTCGAGTGCTTGTCGGGACGGGGCTCGGTGTCTACGGCGTTGTGTTCTACGGCGTTTCGCGGTGGCATGCCCGAGACGACAGATTGCGGCGCGTAGCGGAGAGCCGCTGGCGGTTGCAGCGCAAACGACGCTTCGACCGACTGTTGCGAGCCGGTGAGATCTCGCCCCACGAGGGGAGATGTCAAAGGAGGAGTACATCGACTCTTCCAGTCGGCGTGACCGCAGGGCGTTGAAATGGGCCTTCCCCCCCGTTCATCGCATTGTGGCTGGGGATCTGCATCTTCACCGTGATCCACGGCCTCGTGTCCAGTTAGATCCGCTCATCGGCAGATCCGAGCGCGGACAGCGGCATAAGAGTGCGTCGGCCATGATGAGGCGTCGGCTTGGATTGGGGTGATGATGAGGCAACCAACGCTGTTCCTAACCGTGGGCCTTCCCGGTACCGGCAAGACCACAGCCGCCCGACGCATCGAGAGCGAGCAGCAGGATTTCGCCTCACGAAGGACGAATGGGTGAAGGCTCTCTACGGCCACGAGAACCCGCCTTCGGCCCAGGACGTGATCGAAGGACGGCTCATCGAGATCGGGCTGCGAGCCCTTGAACTGGGCAACAACGTGGTAATCGACTACGGCCTCTGGCGACGGGACGAGCGCTCCGCTCTGCGGCAGGCAGCACAAGATCTCGGCGCGGTCGTGGAGATGCACTACTTCGAGATCGACGCAGTCGAGCAGCGGAGAGGACTCGCTCGACGTCAATCGGAAGCGCCCCACACATCGTGGCCGATGTCCGACGAGGAACTCGCCGAGTGGGCCGCCAACATCGACGTCCCCACCCCAGGTGAACTCGACGGAAGTGAACCAATCGACGACCCCCCGGCTGGGTTCGCTACATGGAACGAGTGGCGCGGGGATCGCTGGCCGCCCTCAGTCTCCTGACCGCCCTCACATCGGCATGTGCGTGCGCCCGGACAGCGGCATGTGCGGTCGGGGGGGGGGGGGGGGAGGGGGGGGGGGAGGAGGGGAGGGGGGGGGGGGGTGGGGGGGGGGGGGAGGGGGGGGGGGGGGGGGGGGGGGGAGTTTTTGTGGAAGGCGCACCCCCATCCGGTCCTTAGAAGATTCCACCTGGGTCGTCGTCACGATCGGGGTGGGGTCGGGGAGGGGAGGCTGTAGTGGGAGTGGTCGGTGTCCGGTCGAATCGTGGCCTCGATCCTCGCCACCCTTGCCGTTGTGCCTCGCCAGAGAACGGCGAAGGTTGCTTCGACCATTCCAAACGGCGAGTAGCTCGACGATCACGCGAGGGAATTTCGAGCCCTATGGAGACGCCTTCCCCGGAGCCTCCCTTCCCATCGTAGGCCGCTCATCGGCATGAGCGGGCGACCGGACAGCGGCATGTGAGGGCGATTGGGTTGGGTCAGACGACGGACACTCGGTCGATCTGCCAGTACTTCAGGCCTACTTCGTCGAAGCGCGACTCCAGTGCTTCCAGCCCGGATGAGACCTTGAGGTCGCGCTCTGACTCAGAGATGGGAAGCACCCACAGGAACTCGACGTGTCGATCACCGACGTGGCACGTCTGGAGGTCCGGCCCGAAGGGGTAGGGCCGGCTGATCAGGAGGTGGTGGCACCTTGAACCCGGGAGCCACGGCTCGCCGACGGGCAACGTGTGGCCGACGTCGAGTCTTCGTCCGCGGTTGTAGAACACAGTCATCGCCAGTAGTTCGACGGCGCGGTCTTCGGCAGTGGGGGTGCAGATCAGGAACTCCTGGCCGAACTCTCCGTCCCTGGCTGCCCAGCCGCCCACCGACACATAGGTCCAGACGTCAGAGGACGTTTCCGGGGACACCCGCAGCACTCGGAAGTGTGGATTCTGCTCAAGGAGCGGGCCAGCGGGCCAGGTGAAAACGTCGAATGTGCGGCCTGGGAAGAATCGCCTGACGTGCTCCTCCAGAGCACCGCACACGTCATCGCAAGGCGGGAAGTCCGGCACCGGCTGAGTGTATGGGCGAGCGCAGGCCCCCGCCCGCTCATCGGCATAAAGGTGCCGTTCCACGGAAGTTGCGACGTGGATGTGTCGCCTCCTGGTCTAGCCATTCGCTAGCCAGCTACGGAGACTTGCAGCGCCCTGAGCAACCGCTCGACTTCGTTCTCGTCGACTCGGTAGATGCGCCGGCGGTGGTCCGCTTGGGTGCCCGCTGGGTCAGGGCGAAGAACGTCGAGCTCGACCAGGCGTCGCATGTGGGCCTGGAGTAGCGAGCGGCTGACGTCGAGCCGGGCAGCGAGTTCGGTGCGAGTGGCGGGACCGTGCTTCCTGAGGGACGTGAGAACGGCGACTCGGACCCTGTTGCCAAAGGCCTCAATCGCGCGCTCGACATCGCTGGGAAGGTCGGGTCGCACGGTGGCCGGCACGGCGTCATTCTCGTGGGGCCGAGACGAGCCGCACAGTTATGATAATCTATTTTGAACTACGGGAGCGGCTCAGGGGTGATGGCATTGTCGATTTGCGCGGTGGCCACGGGGACAGTGGTCGGAGTCCCTGCTCGGGTGGAGACCGACCACGGCACCGCCGTTGTGTTCGTGCTGGCCCCCAACCAGTCATCGGAGCTCGGTCGAGAGCTGGGCGGTCCGTGGCCGGCGGCGTGCGAGGTGTGGTGCCGCCAGCCTCGCCTGGCGGCGGCTGTCATGGAACGTGTGCGAGGGGACGAATCGGTGGTGTTGGTGGGGCGGCTTTGGCTGGAACCTGCGATCGGTCCCCACGAGGACGAACTGTGTGCTGCCAGGGTGCGCATCGAAGCGGACCGGATCGGGTTGGCGCTTGCCTCATAGCCAAATCTTTCAGGCGGCAACTGCCGGCGCGACCGTCGTGATCCCGGCCGCTCGCACCGCCCGGGGAGGTAGCCTGAAGGCATGGTCGACCCGGCACTTCAGTCCGTCATCGAAGCGATGAGCCTCGATGAGCGGATGGAGCTTGTCGAGTTCATCGAGAACTCCGTTGAGAAGTCCGCGATCGAGTTGACTGAGGATCAGAAGGCAATGATCGAGTCCCGGGCCAGCGAACTAGACGGGGATATGTCGCTCGGGCTCACCTGGGGCGAACTCGACGCCCGACTCCGGTCCAGCTGGACGTGACCTCCCGACGCCTCATCTTCCATCCCGGAGTCGAGCAGGATCTGGAGGCGATCGCTGGCGACTACCGCGAACGGGATCCGGCGCTGCCGGCGCGATTTCGTGCCAGATTCAAAGACCAGGTCGACCGGATCGCGCTCTTCCCTGAGTCGGGCGCGGTCGTGTTCGACTCCTACCGGCGCACCCTGATCCACCGATTCCCTTACATGGCGGTCTATCGAGTGGTCGACGACCGCATCGAGGTCCTTGCCGTGGTCGGCCTGAGACGGGATCCGGTCTGGATCCAAGCAAACGTCTCAGGACGCGCCCAGCCGTAGGCATCGCCGAGCGTGCCTGTTGCCGCACGGTCGATGCGTCGCTCAGCCTGGGCCCGTCGAGGCTGCCTGCCACGTGGCGGGGCAACACTGGGGCAACAAGACGTCCGAAAACAGCCGTCTAGCGTCAACGACCACCAACCCGGAAAATCCGGTCTCACCTGGGCATTCAGTCGTTTTCGTCGATGGTCGGCGAGTGCTCGTTTGCCCTCTCAAGGCGGTAGCGCCGGTTCGAATCCGGTCGGGGGTACCCCACCTCGTGAGACGGCGCACGGTTCTCACACCTGGATGTGCCCTCGTTCTCGGGCTCGGTCGCAGCGCTTTCTTCGCACCGTCGCTGTGCCCTGGTTCCCCTCGTGCCCGGGCGCGGCTACGCCGCGCCCGAGCACTCGGGCGTATCGCTTCTTCGGACCGTCGCTGTGCCCTGTTTCTTCTCGTGCTCGGGCGCGGCTACGCCGCGCCCGAGCACTCGGGCGCGGCGTCACGAGCCGTGGCTCAACGCTGGGACCGAAACGACGTTCGGCCCCGACCCTCAGGCGAGCGCCTTGGCCTTCAAGGTCTCGAACTCGGCCTGGTCGATGGCTCCGGAGTCGAGGAGTGCCTTGGCGCCGGCGATCTGGTCGGCAGCTGAGGTGGGGGTGCCGGCGACCTGCTTGATGTAGTCCGCCTGGGAGGCCTGCATGTCCGCCGCCTTGGCCATCTGGCGCTCGGTCATGCCGCGTCCACGCGCGATCACGTAGACGAGGGCGCCGACCCAGGGCACGAAGATCATGAACACGGCCCAGCCGGCCTTGCCCAGGCCGCTGAGGGTGTGGTCGCCGAACAGGTCGAACAAGCACCGGAACCACACGGTGAAGGCGGCGATCCAGATGAAGAACCAGAAGGACCAGAGCAGAACTTCACCGAAATCGTTGGTCATGGAGTCCATGGTTTGTTTGTCTCTCCTTGGTACGGGGTCGTGGGCCCGAGACTTCGGCGGATCTTGGCAGAAAACGGGGTAGTCCGCCCTCACCCGAACCGGGTGGGGCGTCCCATCCGACTCGGTCCTAACGTCGCGTCAGCCAGAGCATTTTCCGCCTCTGGCAACGGGCTCGTGCGGACGCGACGCAGTCGCGGCCGCCTGCAAGGAGGCAACCGATGGCAGGACCAGACGGCGGAGCGTCGCAGCCCGGGCTCATGGTCGGGCCGACGAGCGAGTTCAGTCTGTTCTTCCGGGTCAAACCCGGTGAGGCGCCGTCCCTGCGCGAGGCGCTGCTGGCGCTCCAGGACACGCCCGGCTATCGGCCCGGTGACTACGGGATGGCGATCCAGACCATCCACGAGGCGCGGTTCGTCCTGTTCGAGGACGACACGAGGCTCGCGTTCATCACCAGCTTCGACGGCCCGTGGGACGCCTACATGGAGGACTTCTTCACGTCGGGACCGACGCTGGCGCTCTTCGACGTGATCTTTCGCCACGTCGAGGGGTACGACGGCCTGCCGGACGTCGCGGCCGTGCGTGCCTTCGTCCTCGGCGCCGAGGAGCCTGCCGCGGCGTACGCGCGCAACTACGGCGGCACGGTCAAGGAGATCCGCAAGGCGCAGCGGGTGAACACCGCGTTCCAGCAGGTACTCGACCATCCGCAGGCTGCCGAGATCCTGGAACACCCGGCCATGCAGCCCTTGCTGAACGAGGCCGCCGATTAACCGCCCCGACCCGGCACGGCGCTGTCGTGTCTGACCACATCTCGGGGCCGCGAGCCCTCGCCGACCCGATCGCGGACATCACCGACGTCTATGCGTTCCCGAGTCCTGAGTCTCCGGGTCGCGTCGTCCTCGTCCTGAACACGTTGCCGATGGCCAAGCCGTCGGATCTCTTCTCCGCAGGGTTGCTGTACCGCTTCCGGATCCGCGCACTGTCGTCTCCCTCGCTCGACGACGGCTGGGTGTTCGTCCCGGGAGACGAGGAGGTCGTGCTCGACTGCGTCTTCGACGTCCCGGAGCACGTGACGAACCCGGCCACGGGCGCACGCGGACCACGAGCAACGGGGCAGTTGCGTCTCGCCCCGCGGAGAGGTCGTCGCGTTCCGCGTGAACGACGACGAGGGCGGCAGCGCGGGCGGGATGCGCGTCTTCGCCGGCGTCCGGTGGGACCCGTTCATCATGGACGCCCGCGCGGCCCTGGCGACCATCGCGACCCGGAAGCTCGCCTTCACCGAGTCCGGGTCGATCTTCCTCGACGGCAAGAACGTGCTGAGCATCGTCGTCGAGATCGACACGGAGCTCCTCGGGGACTGGACGCTCGTCGGCGTCGTGGCCGAGACCCTGACCCGCGGCGAGTTCAACGTCCGGATCGAACGGGTCGGCCGGCCCGAGGTCAAGAACATGATGCTCGCCCCGAAGGACTTCGACCAGGTCAACCGGGACCTGGAGATCCGCGACCTCTACAACATGGACGACGCGTTCCACCTCGGCGACTCCTACGCCGGGGCGTTCCGAGCACGCCTGGATGCCAACCTCGCGTTCTGGGACGGCCTCGACGGCAAGCAGGACTGGCCGATCGGCGAGGACCGCAGCCACCCGCTCACCGACCTCATGCTCGCCGACTACCTGGTCGTCGACGTCACCAAGCCGTACGTCGAGCAGGGTTCGTTCCTCGAGATCGAGCTGGCCGCCCGGCGCGGAGAACCGCACACGACGTGCGGGGGCCGCACGCTGAACGACGACGTCATGGACACGATCTTCACCCAGCTCGTCAACGGCGGTCACGGCCCCACGATCCGCGACGGAGTGGACGCCGCCACGCATCCGGGCACGGTGGCCTTCCCGTACCTGGCGCCACCCAACCCGAACCCGCCCGAACCTCCCGAGCACCACTGATCATGGACCCTTCGACCGGCACGACCCTGGACCTGGACGACATCCAGTCCGGTGCGCTGTTCGAACGCCCGTCCCCGTACGTCGGCACCTACCTGCTGCTCAGCATCCGTGACCGCCACGACGGCCGTGAGCTCGCCCGACGGCTGCACCGGATCCTCGACGCCGCCGGGTCGGCCGGGGAGGCGGCCGAGACCTCGCTGACAGTCGCGTTCACCTACCACGGGCTGAGAGCGCTCGGCGTGCCGCAGACGTCCTTGGACAGCTTCGCCCCGGAGTTCCAGCAGGGCATGGCGGCGCGAGCCGAGATCCTGGGGGACATCGGTGAGAGCGGCCCCGACCACTGGGAGAAGCCGCTGGGCAGCGCCGACGTACACGTCGCCATCGCGGTGCTCTCCCCGGACGAGGAACAGCTCCGGGTTGTCGCCGACAAGGCCCGCGCAGCACAAGCCGAGCTGCCCGGGATCGAGCTCATCTGGCGTCAGGACTGCTACCAGCTCGCGACGGGGCGGACCTCGTTCGGCTTCAAGGACGGCATCGGGCAACCGGCTGTCGAGGGAAGTGGCCGGCCCGCCACGGACTCGCGCGAGCGGCCGCTCAAGGCCGGCGAGATCATCCTGGGCTACCCCGACGAGACGGGCGACCTGGCGCCGATGCCGACCCCGGAGGTGTTGGGGCGCAACGGCACGTACATCGTGTTCCGCAAGCTGCACACCCGGGTGGCGGCGTACCGGGCCTACCTGCGTGCGAGAGCGGCGAACCGGGCGGAGGAGGACCTCCTGGGAGCGAAGATGGTCGGCCGATGGCAGAGCGGGGCGCCCCTCGCGCTCGCTCCGGACCTGGACGACTCCGAGCTCGGGAGCGACCCGAAGCGCAACAACGACTTCGCCTTCGGAGACGACCCTCGCGGCTTCAAGTGCCCCGTGGGCGCCCACGCTCGGCGGGCCAATCCTCGCGACGCTTTGGATCAGGAAGGCAGCGTGGACGTGCGGCTGCACCGGATGATCCGGCGTGGCACCAGCTACGGCCCGATGCTGCCCGACGGCGTGCTCGAGGACGACGGCATCGACCGCGGGATCATGTTCGTCTTCGCCGGCGCCCACCTGAAACGGCAGTTCGAGTTCGTGAAGACCCAGTGGCTCAACGATGGGATCTTCATCGGCGCCCCGCTGGAGCCCGACCCCCTCGTCGGCCCCCGCGACGAGTCCGGAACGTTCACGATCCCGCAACGACCGATCCGGCGGCGGCTCCAAGACCTGCCGCCGTTCGTGACCACCCGCGGCGGCGAGTACTGCTTCGCGCCGAGCCTGAGCGCCCTGCGCTGGCTCGCAGACCTGGACACCTGACGACCCGCCACCCAGAGAGGAAGCAG
The DNA here is from genome assembly GCA_963812055.1 of uncultured Actinomycetota bacterium. Lineage (GTDB taxonomy): Bacteria > Actinomycetota > Actinomycetes > Propionibacteriales > Nocardioidaceae > Nocardioides. The sequence goes on along the minus strand of CAWEUA010000022.1, from coordinate 165,263 downwards.
ATGAGCACGTCAAGCACCGACCGCTGGGCAGCACTCGACTTCGCCCCACCGGCCCCCGATGTCGAGGAGACCGAACCGCCGGTCCTGCTCGACTACCTGTCCGAGGGCCGGGTCGCCCGGATCACACTCAACCGGCCCCATGCCGACAATGCGATCAGCACCGAGATGGGAACCGTGCTGACCGAGGCCGTCGAGGAGATCGCGGTCCGGACCGCCGTCCGAGTTGTCGTCATGACGGGCGCAGGTGACCGCGCCTTCTCCGTCGGTAGCGACCTGCGGCAGCGCAAGGCGATGACCAAGGAGGACTGGCTGCGCCAGCGCCAGGCCTTCGACCGCACCCTGTACACGGTGCGCCAGCTGCGCAAGCCGATCTTCACCGCCGTCAACGGGATCGCGTACGGCGGAGGCTGCGAGCTGGCCCAGAGCACCGACTTCATCATCGCCTCGACCACCGCCACCTTCGGCCAGCCCGAGGCGATGCTCGGCCTGGCGGCAGGCGGCGGCTCACCGGCGTTGCTGCCGCGCCTCCTGCCTCGCGGGAAGGCGTTGCAGATGCTCATGACCGGCGATCCGGTCCCCGCGGCGGAGGCGTACCGGCTGGGCATGGTCAACGAGCTCCACGAACCCGGAGAGCTGGAGGAAGCGGCACTGCGGATCGCGGACACGATCGCAGGCAACTCACCGACCGCCGTCCAAGCCGTGAAGCGGGCCGTGCACCTGGGCGAGGGTCAGCCGATCGAAGAGGCCATCGCGATCATGATGGACGCCCACTGGCGTTCCGCGGTCCACCCCGACCGAGTCGAGGGCATCGGCGCCTTCAACGACGGCCGCGACCCCACCTTCGCCGACTCCGACTTCTGAGCCGCACCCAGGTAACCCTGCCCCAAGGAGGCTGAAGAGCATGACCGTTGCTGATGATCTCGAGGCGGCGCGTGCCGCGCTGGTGATGATCAACCCCGCGCCGTACAACGCGGAGGCACCGCCGGCCGGCCTGCAGGGCGAGGTGACCCCCACCGAGCTCCACTACGTGCGAAGCAACTTCGCGGTGCCCGACCACGACGGCAACCTGCAGATCGGTGGCGCCGTCGGCAAGCCCACGACCCTGACCCTCGACGACCTGCGCGCGATGCCGAGCTACGACCACACGGTCACTCTCGAGTGCGCCGGCAACGGCCGCCTGGAGATGAGGCCGCTGCCGACCGGAGAGCCCTGGGGAGACTTCGCGGTCTCCACCGCGCGGTGGACCGGAGCTCTGCTCCATGACGTCCTGGCGAAGGTCGAGCCCGCGTCGGAAGGAGTAGAGCTTCTCGCGCGGGGTGCCGACCACGGGCCGTACCACCTGCAGGCGATCCTGCCGGAGACCGACCAGGACAACCTCACCTTCACCCGTTCCCTGCCCTTGGCGCAGGCCACCGACCCGGCTTCGGGCATCCTCATCGCGTACGAGATGAACGGCCAACCACTCGGGCGTGACCACGGTGCCCCGTTCCGGTTGATCGTTCCGCACTGGTACGCCGTCGCGTCCGTGAAGTGGCTCGAACGCCTCGACGTCCTCACCGAGCCGTACACGGGGGAGTTCCAGACCGGTCACTACATCTACGAGTGGCCCGATCGCCCCCACGAGCCGGTCTCCCTGATGAAGGTGCGCGCCCGGATCACCGACCCGGCGCCAGGCTCGGTGATCGACCAGGAGACCTGCACCGTCCGAGGGAAGGCGTGGTCCGGGACCGGTCCCATCACCCGCGTCGACGTCAGCCTCACCGGCGAGGGCGAGTGGCGGCCCGCCAAGCTCGAGCCGCCCGGGAGTGACTTCGGGTGGCAGGACTGGAGCTTCACCTGGGACGGCATCGGTGTCGGCCGCCACACCCTGCGGGCCAGAGCCACGGATGCTGCCGGCAACGTCCAGCCCGACGTACCGCCCTGGAACCGTCTGGGCTACGGCAACAACGCCATCGAGGTCATCTTCATCGACCGTCGCTGACACCTTCTCCGCTGGTCGAGGAGGTCGCTCTGCGACCGTCTGCTCCGCTGGTCGAGGAGGTCGCTCAGCGACCGTCTGCTCCGCTGGTCGAGGAGGTCGCTCAGCGACCCTCCGCTCCGCTGGTCGAGGAGGTCGCTCTGCGACCGTCTGCTCCGCTGGTCGAGGAGGTCGCTCTGCGACCGTCTCGAGACCACGCGGCACGCAGACCTCGCCCCGCACCGATCAGGTGACAGTCAGGTGGCCGGCACTACCGTCCAAGGGGTGACCCATTGGCGGCGGTGCGCACCCGCGATCGCGCTGCTCGCCGCGGTGAGCGGGTGCGGGGGCACCGGCAGCTCCCCCGATGCGGCACCCGGGAGCTCCTCCGTCACGTCGTCCCCGGCGACACCCTCGCACCAGCCGCGGACCCCGACGACGTCACCACCCACGACGAAGGCCCCGAGCGCGGACGGTGCCACGAAGCTCCTCGTGTTCGTGGTCGAGAACCACTCCCTCGAGGAGATGCGCACGCAGATGCCGTGGACCTACCGGCTCGGCCAGGAGTACGCCTATGCAACCGACTTCCGCGCGTTGGCCCACCCGTCGCTGCCGAACTACCTCGCCATCGCCGGCGGCTCGACGTTCGGCGTCCAGGACGACGGCGACCCGTCGTCCCATCCCATCGACGGGACCTCCGTCTTCGGCGACGCGCTCGACCACGGGCGCACCGCGGGCGTGTACGCCGACGCCATGCCCGAGAACTGTTTCCTGACCAACACCAGTCGGTACGCCGTCCGGCACAACCCGTGGACGTACTTCACCTCCGAGCGCGCGCAGTGCGCGGAGTTCGACGTGCCCATCGCGCGGTTCGCGTCGGATGTCAACGCCGGGAACCTGCCCGACGCGGGGATGGTGGTGCCCGACATCTGTCACGACGCCCACAACTGCTCCCTGGCGACGGCCGACGCGTGGATGAGGCAGGAGATCGGTCTCGCGATGTCCGGGCCGGACTTCCGGGCCGGCCGTCTGGTGGTCGTGGTCACCGCCGACGAGGACGACGGGTCTCAGGGCAACACCGTCCTCACCATCGTCGTCCACCCGAGCGTGCGCGGGGTTGTCACGTCGAGTCCCTTGTCCCACCTGTCCCTGTCACGCCTGTACAGCGAGGTGCTCGGTCTGCCGCCGCTGCGCGAGGCGGCCTCGGCCCCGTCGATGACCGATGCCTTCGGGCTGGCCCTCGCTCGGTGACCCGTGCGGCGGGGCCCGCGGCCCGCTCAGAAGCCGGGTTCAATAGGATCGCGGACATGTCGTCCACCGCGCTCGTCCCATCCCTGGTCCGTCCCGAGCAACCGCGTCGTCGCCCTGACCGCGGACGCCGTTCTCGTGGCGCTCGGCGTCACCCTGATCGCGCTGTCGGCGCAGGTCACGTTCCATCTGCCGAACACGCCGGTGCCCTTCACCGGTCAGACGTTCGCCGTCCTGCTCGTCGGAGGGGCGTACGGCGCGGCCCGTGGCTTCGCCACGATGGCGGCGTACCTCGTGGTGGGTGGTCTCGGCTACGGCGTCTTCGCCGGACACTCCTCCGGCTGGGACGTGCTCAGGTTCACGTCGGCCACCGGTGGCTACCTGGTCGGCATGCTCGTCGCAGCGGCCCTGGTCGGCTGGCTGGCCGACCGTGGCTGGGACCGCAACGCGATGCGCTCGCTGCCGGCGATGGTGCTCGGCAACATCGTGATCTACGCCTTCGGCTTCTTCTGGCTCAAGCACGCACTCGACCTGACGGCCAACCAGGCCTGGCACATCGGCGTACGGCCGTTCCTGCCCGGCGACGCGCTGAAGATCCTGCTGGCGGCGGGTCTGCTGCCGGCAGCGTGGTGGGTCACCGACAAGATCCGTCGCTGACCTCGGCACCTTCCGGCACGTCCGATCCCCGCCGACGGCCGTGTCCGATTCCCGCCAGAGACTGTCGGTGCCCTGAGTCATGATGGGGGCATGACCCCGACGACGTCGCCGATGCACCTGGACCTCGAGTCCTGCTACCGCGCGGTGAAGAGCCGCGACCGCAGGTTCGACGGCGTGTTCTACACGGCGGTCCGCACGACCGGCATCTACTGCCGCCCGTCGTGCCCGGCCCGCACCCCGGCGTTCCACAACGTCACGTTCCACCCGACGGCGGCCGCCGCCCAGGGTGCCGGCTACCGCGCGTGCAAGCGCTGCCTGCCCGACGCGACCCCGGGCAGCCCCGACTGGGACGTCGCGGCCGACGTGGCCGGGCGTGCGATGCGGCTGATCGCCGACGGCGTGGTCGACCGCGACGGGGTCGACGGACTCGCCGGACGGATCGGCTACACCCCGCGCCACCTCTCGCGCATCCTCACCCAGGAGCTCGGCGCCGGCCCGCTGGCCCTCGCCCGGGCCAAGCGCGCCCAGACGGCACGCGTCCTGCTCGAGACCACCGATCTCGGCGCCGCGGACATCGCGTTCGCCGCGGGCTTCAGCAGCGTCCGGCAGTTCAACGAGACGATCCGCGAGGTGTACGCCGCGACACCGACGAGGCTCCGCGGAGGGCGCGGCAAGGGCGCGCCGGGTGGCATCCTCCAGCTCCGGCTGGCCGTGCGCACGCCGTTCGCCGGCCGCCCCCTGCTCGCATTCCTCGCCACCCGCGCCGTGCCCGGCGTCGAGGTCGCCACCGACACGACGTACGCGCGCACCTTGCGGCTGCCCCACGGCACCGGCACGGTCGAGCTCGAGCTCGCCGACCACTCCGATGAGCTGGGCACGGCGTTCGTGCCGGCGACGTTCCGGCTCGCCGACCTGCGCGACCTCGCGTCGGCCGTCGAGCGCGCACGCCGGCTGGTCGACGCCGACTGCGACCCGGTCGCGATCCGCGACGCCTTCGCGGGCGACCCGGTCCTCGGAGCCCGCGTCCGCGATCTTCCGGGTCTGCGGGTGCCGGGCCACGTCGACGGCGACGAGCTGGCTGTCCGGGCCGTGCTCGGACAGCAGGTGACGGTCGCGGCGGCGCGCACGGCCGCGGGCCGGCTCACCGCCGAGTACGGCGAGCCGCTCGCCGACCCCCAGGACGGACTGACCCACCTGTTCCCGACCGCATCCCGGTTGGCCGAGCTCGACCCGGAGTCGCTGCCGATGCCGCGCTCGCGCGGCCGGGCCCTGATCGCGCTGTGCCGGGCCCTCGCCGACGGCGATCTGCGGCTCGACCGCGGGGCGGACCGTGACGACGTACGCCGCGCGCTGCTGGAGATTCCAGGAGTCGGACCCTGGACGGCCGACTACATCGCGTTGCGCGCACTCGGCGACCCCGACGTGTTCCTGCCCACCGACATCGGCATCCGTGATGCGTTGCGTCTTCTCGGACGCGACCCCGCGGACGCCGCCGACCTGGCCGAGCGATGGCGGCCCTGGCGCTCCTACGCCCAGCTCCATCTCTGGCAGACCCTCTCACCGACCACCACCACCCCGACCAGAAAGAGGCACTGACATGTGGACCGTGATGTCCTCGCCCATCGGCGACCTGCGCATCGTCGAGCACGACGACGCGATCACCGCCATCGAGTTCTCCCCGTTCCGCGACCACGACGGTCGCCCGCGCGGCGACCGCGACGACACCCACCCGGTGCTCGTCGAGTGCGCGCGCCAGCTGACGGCGTACTTCGAGCGCGACCTGAAGGAGTTCGACCTCCCGTTGAACCCGGCCGGGAGCGACTTCCAGAAGTCCGTGTGGGGCCAGCTGCTCGAGATCGGCTACGGCGACACCGCGTCGTACGGCGAGGTCGCGAAGCGGCTCGGCAAGTCCAACGCCGCCTCCCGCGCCGTCGGCCTGGCCAACGGCAGCAACCCCATCCCGATCGTCATCCCGTGCCACCGGGTGATCGGTGCCGACGGCACCCTCACCGGCTACGCCGGCGGGATCGAGCGCAAGCAGGCCCTGCTGGAGATCGAGCAGGACGCTCTCTTCTGATGGCGCTGGTCCAGGAGCGGGCTGGCTTCTTCCGTCACGGCTTCATCATGTGATGTCGATGAACCGTCGCTTCTCACGGCGTACACACCGTGTGAAGTGCCGGTTCGCCTGCTTCTCATGATGAAGCCCCCACCCACCGACTACTCCGCAGCCGCCCGCCGCAGCGACTCCGAGAGCCGCTCGGCGGCGGCGACGACGGCCGGGGCGTGCATGCGTCCCGGCTGACGGGAGAGCCGCTCGAGGGGCCCGCTGACGGACACCGCGGCGACGATCTTCCCCGACGGCGAGCGCACCGGCGCGGAGACCGAGGCGACACCTTGCTCGCGCTCGCCGACCGACTGCGCCCAGCCACGCCGGCGGATGCCGGACAGCGCCGCGGCCGAGAACGCGGCGTTCTGCAGGCCTCGGTGGATCCTCTCGGCGTCCTCCCAGGCGAGGAGCACCTGCGCGGCCGATCCGGCGCGCATGGTCAGCTGCGACCCGACCGGGATCGTGTCCCGAAGGCCCGACGGACGCTCGGCGGCGGCGACGCAGACCCGGTAGTCGCCCTGGCGCCGCCACAGCTGTGAGGACTCACCGGTGATGTCGCGCAGGCGGGCGAGCACCGGTCCGGCGGTGGCCAGGAGCCGGTCCTCCCCGGCGGCGACCGACAGCTCGGAGAGGCGCGGGCCGAGGACGAAGCGACCCTGCAGGTCGCGGGCCACGAGACGGTGGTGCTCGAGGGCGACCGCGAGGCGGTGCGCGGTCGGTCGCGCCAGCCCCGTCGCCGTGACCAGGCCGGCCAGGGTGGCCGGCCCCGACTCGAGAGCGGTGAGCACGAGGGCGGCCTTGTCGAGCACGCCCACGCCGCTGGTGGTGTCCATATAGCAATACTGCCGTCTCAGATCATGGGACGCAAGTTGTAAGATGAGGCGGACGTCGAGCATCGCGGAGGAGGGCACATGGGCAGGACCCTGGCCGAGAAGGTCTGGGACGAGCACGTCGTCCGATCGACTGAGGGCGAGCCGGATCTCCTCTACATCGACCTCCACCTGATCCACGAGGTGACCTCTCCTCAGGCGTTCGACGGCCTGCGGCTGGCAGGGCGGCCGGTACGTCGCCCCGACCTGACGATCGCCACCGAGGACCACAACGTCCCCACGCTGGACTGGGACCAGCCGATCAAGGACCCGGTCAGCCGGACGCAGGTGGAGACGCTGCGGCGGAACGCCGAGGAGTACGGCATCCGGCTGCATCCGCTCGGCGACCTCGACCAGGGGATCGTGCACATCATCGGTCCGCAGCTCGGGCTCACGCAGCCCGGCATGACCATCGTGTGCGGCGACTCCCACACCTCGACGCACGGCGCGTTCGGCGCTCTCGCCTTCGGCATCGGCACCTCCGAGGTCGAGCACGTGCTGGCGACGCAGACCCTGCCGCAGGCCCGGCCGAAGACGATGGCGGTCACCGTGAACGGCGTGCTGCCCGACGGCGTCACGGCGAAGGACCTCGTCCTCACCCTGATCGCCCACACCGGCACCGGTGGCGGTCAGGGGTACGTCGTGGAGTACCGCGGGCCGGCGATCGAGGCGCTCTCGATGGAGGCCCGGATGACGGTCTGCAACATGAGCATCGAGTGGGGCGCCAAGGCCGGACTGGTCGCGCCGGACGAGACGACGTTCGCCTACCTGAAGGGCCGCCCCGAGGCGCCCGTGGGCGAGACGTGGGACGCGGCGGTCGCGCACTGGCGGACGTTGGTGACCGACGACGACGCCACGTTCGACCGGGAGATCGAGCTCGACGCCGGCACGATGACGCCGTTCGTCACCTGGGGCACGAACCCGGGCCAGGGCGTGCCGTTGTCCGGGTCGATCCCGGACCCCGAGGGCTACGAGGAGGAGAGCGACCGCGTCGGCGCGCGCAAGGCGCTCGAGTACATGGGGCTCGACGCCGGTACGCCGATGCGCGACATCGCGATCGACACCGTCTTCGTCGGTTCCTGCACCAACGGCCGGATCGAGGACCTCCGAGCAGCGGCGGAGATCGTCCAGGGACGCAAGGTGGCGGACAGCACCCGGCTCCTCGTGGTTCCCGGGTCGGTGCGAGTCAGGCTGCAGGCCGAGGACGAGGGCCTCGACGTGATCTTCAAGGAGGCCGGTGGTGAGTGGCGCGGTGCCGGCTGCTCGATGTGCCTCGGCATGAACCCCGACCAGCTCGCGCCCCAGGAGCGCAGCGCGTCCACGTCCAACCGGAACTTCGAGGGACGGCAGGGCAAGGGCGGACGGACCCATCTGGTCTCGGTCCCCGTGGCCGCCGCCACGGCGATCCGCGGAACTCTGAGCTCACCGGCCGACCTCGAGCCCGTCCAGGAGGTCTGACGTGGACGCCTTCACGACGCACACCGGCATCGGCGTTCCGCTGCGTCGCAGCAACGTCGACACCGACCAGATCATCCCCGCGGTCTACCTCAAGCGGGTGACCCGCACCGGCTTCGCCGACGGCCTCTTCGCGGCCTGGCGCAACGACCCGTCGTTCGTGCTCAACCACGCGCCGTACGACGCGGGCACGGTGCTCGTCGCGGGTCCCGACTTCGGTACCGGGTCGTCACGCGAGCACGCCGTGTGGGCGTTGCAGGACCACGGCTTCAAGGTCGTCATCGCTCCGCGCTTCGGCGACATCTTCCGTGGCAACTCGGGCAAGGCAGGTCTGCTCACCGCACAGGTCGACGACAAGGTCGTGCTGCGGTTGTGGGACCTGATGGAGGCCGAGCCCGGTACGACGATCACCGTCGACCTGACCGCGCGGACGGTGCGCGCGGGCGACGGACCCGATGCCGTCGAGGACTCCTTCGACATCGACGACTACACGCGGTGGCGGTTGCTCGAAGGTCTCGACGACATCTCGTTGACGCTCGCACACGACGCCGACATCACGGCGTACGAACGCACGCGGCCCGCGTTCAAGCCCGTCACTCTCTGACGTTGCACGTCGGCCGTATGTCGAGAATCCCCAGCAATACAAGGGAATTCTCGACATCGCGCGACATCGGGTTTGCTCGGACGAACGTCGTGGCGCGTCGTTGTGTGCCTTCGAAACGCCGTCGTTGAGCGAGATGCACGTAGGAAAAAAGCATCGACAGACCGGGCGTGGTGATTGTGACGAACGCTGTGAATACCTAGCGTTCGTCGGGAAGCCGGGCAAAAGGGCCGGCCCACATCGTTCATTGGAAGGGAAGCCGTGAACAAGTCACAGCTCATCGACGCGCTCTCCGCGCGATTCGAGGGGAACCGCAAGCAGGCGCAGCACGCGCTGGAATCCGTACTGGACACGATCACGCGCGAGGTGGCCAGGGGCGAGAAGGTCGGCATCACAGGCTTCGGCTCGTTCGAGAAGCGTGTGCGTGAGGCTCGCTGGGTCCGCAACCCCCAGACCGGCGAGCGGATCAAGGCCAAGAAGACGGCCGTCCCGAAGTTCACCGCGGGCGCCGACCTCAAGGGCGTCGTGTCCGGCGCCAAGTCGCTGCCGAAGCTGACGCTCGCGGCGGCATCGACGTCGAAGGCGAAGAAGGCGACGGCGTCGGCGAAGAAGACCGCCAAGAAGGCGGTCAAGAAGGCCACACCGGCGAAGAAGACGGCCGCCAAGAAGACGACGGCGAAGAAGGCTGCCGCGAAGAAGACCACGGCCAAGAAGGCCACGAAGAAGGCACCCGCGAAGCGGGCAGCGGCGAAGAAGGCGCCGGCGAGGAAGACGACCGCCAAGAAGGTCGCGAAGAAGGCACCCGCGAAGCGCGCAGCGGCGAAGAAGGCGCCGGCCAAGAAGACCGACGCGCCAAGAAGACCGCGAAGAAGGCGCCCGCGAAGCGCACCACGAAGAAGGTCGCCGCCAAGAAGGCGCCCGCGAGGAAGACGACCGCCAAGAAGGCGCCGGCCAAGAAGGCCGCCAAGAAGGCACCGGCGAAGAAGACCGCGAAGCGCGCCGCGAAGAAGCGCTGACGCACTCGACACCCGGAGGGGCCGCCGACATTCGGCGGCCCCTTCGTCGTCGGTCGGCGGGTGCTCGCGTCAGGCGAGCAACGCGAGCCGCGTGTGCGCTCCCAGGCCGAGATCCGCGGCGGCCTCGAGCCCGTCGGCGTCGTCGACGTCACGTCGGAGCGAGGTCAGGGCGCCCGGGATCTCACGTGCACCCGCGTCGAGGTGCGCCGTGTGCGAGGCGCGACCGAACCTCGGCGTGAAGAGGTCGAGCGGCGCCGTGTACATCGTGGTCCCGACCCCCTCCCCGTCCGCGACGAACGCCGGCGACGGTGCGGCGTCCGCGACGAGCAGGGCGGAGTCGAGATCGGCCGGGAGGAGAGCGGGCAGGTCGGCGCACACCGCGACCGGCTGCGCCTGCGGCCACCGTCGATGTGCTTCCGCCGCGGCCAGTCGGAGGGACTCGTTGAGGTCGTCGGCGACACCGTCCGGGATCGTCTCGCAGCCCGCGCTTCGGAGCTCGTCGGCGAACCGCGCGTCGTCGGTCACGGCGAGCACCGCCAGCACGCGGTCTGCCGCGAGGCACGCGCGCGCCGTGTCGAGGGCGAACGCCGCTGCCAGCACCCGCCGGCGTTCGGGGTCGACCTCGAGCCGCGACTTGCCGCGCGCGGGCGGCTTCACCGGCAGCAGGACGACGAACGAGGTGACCATCGCCTCGATCCTGTCAGGCTCGTTCTGGGCGCTGTCGTCGGGCGCCGCGAGCGGTGACCGACCGAGTAGCCTGACCCGGACGCCGGCGCAGGTGCCGGGGCGACCCAGCGAATCGTTCGAGTGCCGACGGGAGGGACGACGTGACGGTCCGACCGGTGCGACCCCTGCAGCAGAAGCGCGGCTGGGCGTTCAACCTGGCCGTGCCCGTCCTCAAGCCGGTGCTGGTCGCCACGACGAAACGCACCTGGATCGACGGCGAGAAGATCCCGGCGACCGGGGGCTGCATCCTGGTGTTCAACCACGTCTCCCACGTCGACCCGCTCACGGCCGCGCACCTCGTCTACGACCACGGCCGGATGCCGCGCTACCTCGCGAAGTCGGGGCTGTTCAAGAACCGCGCCCTCTCGTCGTTCCTCACCGCTGCCGGGCAGATCCCGGTCGAGCGCCTGAGCCGCAATGCCAAGGGCGCCTTCGATGCAGCGGTCGCGGCGGTCAGGGCCGGTGAGTGCGTCGTGGTGTATCCCGAGGGCACGCTGACCCGCGACCCCGACCTCTGGCCGATGGTCGGCAAGTCCGGAGCCGCGCGCATCGCGCTCGAGACCGGGTGTCCGGTGATCCCCGTCGGGCAGTGGGGCGCGCACGACCTGCTGTACCCCTATGCGAAGAAGCCCCATCTGTTCCCGCGCACGCAGATCACGATGAAGGTCGGCGACCCGGTGTCACTGGAGGACCTGCAGGACAAGCCGCGCACGGCCGAGGTGGTCAACGAGGCGACGCGCCGGATCATGGCCGCGCTCACCGACCTGGTGGCCGAGCTCCGGCACGAGGAGCCTCCGGCGGAGCGGTTCGACCCACGCCGGTCGGGACTTCGTCAGACCGGCAACCCGAAGAAGACGGAGCAGACGGAGAAGCCGGAGACCACGGAGAAGAGGTCGAAGGGCGCATGACGCAGGTCTCCGTGCTCGGGGCTGGTTCGTGGGGGACGGCGTTCTCCCTGGTCCTCGCGGACGCCGGCAACGACGTGACGCTCTGGGCGCGGCGCGAAGAGGTCTGCGACACCATCAACCAGCGCCGCGAGAACACCGACTACCTCCCGGGCGTCGAGCTGCCGCCGACGATCGTGGCGACCCACGACACCGAGAAGGCCTTGGCGGCCGCCGACGTGGTGGTGTTCGCCGTACCGTCCCAGACGTTCCGCCCGAACCTCGAGCAGTGGGCGCCGCACATCCCGGCGTCGGCCGTCATGGTCTCGCTGATGAAGGGTGTCGAGCTCGGCTCGCTCAAGCGGATGAGCGAGGTGGTCGCCGAGGTCACCGGTGCCGGTCCCGGTCGGATCGCGGTGGTCAGTGGACCCAACCTCTCGCACGAGATCGCCCAGCGTGAGCCGGCCGCATCCGTCGTCGCCTCGGCCGACGAGGAGATCGCCCAGCAGGTGCAGCACCTCGTGCACGGCCCGGCGTTCCGTCCCTACACCTCGCTGGACGTCGTGGGCTGCGAGCTCGGAGGCGCGTACAAGAACGTCGTCGCCCTGTCGGTGGGCATGGCCGTCGGGCTGGGTTTCGGCGACAACACGACGGCTTCCCTGATCACCCGCGGCCTGGCCGAGACCGCCCGGCTGGCGATGGCGATGGACGCCAACCCGCTCACCCTGATGGGACTCGCCGGTCTGGGCGACCTGGTGGCGACGTGCTCGTCGCCGCTGTCGCGCAACCGGACCTTCGGCGAGAAGCTCGGCCTCGGCATGACCACCGAGGAGATCGTGGCGTCGACCCGTCAGGTCGCCGAGGGCGCGAAGTCGTGCTCGTCCCTGCTGGCACTGGCCCACCAGGTCGGCGTGGACGCGCCGATCGCCGAGCACGTCGAAGCGGTCGTCGACGGACGGATGACGGCGCCGGAGATGATGGAGGCGTTCATCCGTCGGCGAGACGAAGTCCGAGATCGACTGAGGCTGCCGGCCCCGGTCCGACATCCTCAGTCGATCTCCGACGAGGACGTGGGCATCGAGCCCATGGAGCCCAGCTCGCCCCTACTGACGACCACGGAGATCACACGAACACGTCCAGTCCCTGCCGGAGGTCCGACCACAGATCCTCGACGTCCTCGACGCCGACGCTGAGACGGACGAGCCCGTCGGGGATCGTCGCGGGCTCGGACTTCCACCGCCGCCGTCGCTCGAACGTCGACTCGACGCCGCCGAGCGACGTGGCGTGCACCCACAACGACGTGGACCGGACCAGCCGGTCGCCCGCCTCCGCGCCGCCGGCGAGCACGATCGCGACGATCCCGCCGAAGCCGGGGTAGCGCACCTCCGACACTGCCGCGTGCTCGCGCAGGCGCTCGACCAACGTGGCTGCATTGCTCTCGGCACGTTCGAGTCTGAGGTGCAGGGTGCGTACGCCGCGCAGCGCGAGCCAGGCCTCCAGCGTCCCGGGGACGGCGCCCACGAGGTCGCGGCGTCCCTTGAGCACGTCGTACACCTGGTCGTCCGAGGTGACGACGGCGCCGAGCATCGCGTCGCCGTGGCCGGAGAGGTACTTGGTGGCCGAGTGCACGACGATGTCCGCCCCGAGGCTCAACGGCTGCTGTCGGAGTGGTGTCGCGAACGTGTTGTCGACGACGACGTAGGCCCCGGCGTCGTGCGCGGCCCGCGCCACCGTCTCGATGTCGGCGACCTCGAGTGCGGGGTTGGTCGGCGACTCGAGCCACACCAGGGCCGCATCGTCACAGGCCGCGACGACGGCGGCGGTGTCCGTGACGTCGACCAGGAGGGCGGTCAGCCGGCCGCGCGCCTGCAGGTCGGCCAGCTGCGTCACGGTCCCGTTGTAGGCGTGCCGTGGGGCGACCACGGCGGCACCCTGACCGACGAGGTCGAGCACGGTGGAGACGGCCGCGAGGCCGGAGGAGAAGGACAGGCAGCGACCGCCCTCGAGCCGGCCGAGCACCTCCTCGAAGGCTGCCCAGGTGGGGTTGCCGTAGCGGCCGTACTCGAGCTCGCCCGTCGCGCCGTACGTCGACGCCATCGTGATCGGGGTGTTCAGCGGCTGGTCGGGACCGTGCGGCGGGCGTCCGGCCGTGACCGCGGTCGTGGCGGGGGAGAGAGCACGATCCGTCTGCTCGGGCATGCGGCGAGCGTACGGCGCGCGGTCGGGGACGAGCGCTGTGCCCCGGTAGGGTCGAGCCGATGAGCGAGCAGCCCGGCGAGCAGTCCAGCGAGCAACAGAGCGAGGCGCCGACGCCGCGCAAGCCTCGCGTCGCGATCGTCTTCGGCGGCAGGTCCAGCGAGCACGCGATCAGCTGCGTCACCGCCGGGAGCGTGCTCGAGGCGATCGACCGCACGGCGTACGACGTGGTGCCGATCGGGATCGCCCCCGACGGTCGCTGGGTGCTCGAGTCGGGTGACCCCGAGCGGCTGCAGATCAAGGGCCCCGGTGAGCTCCCCAGCGTCGACGGTGAGCGCGCAGCGATCGCCCTGCTGCGCGAGGCGGGCGGCACGGATCTCGTCGTGCACGAACCGGCCCGGCCCCCCGAGACGCTCGGCGAGGTCGACGTGGTCTTCCCGCTGCTGCACGGGCCGTGGGGCGAGGACGGCACCATCCAGGGCATGTTCGAGATGGCCGGCGTCCGGTACGTCGGGGCGGGTGTCCTGGCGAGTGCCGTCGCGATGGACAAGGCCTACGCCAAGGTCGTGCTGCGGGCAGCCGGGCTGCCGGTCCTGCCGTCGCTGACGGTGACGGCGCGCGAGTGGTACCGCGACCCGGACGGCGTCCGGCATCGCGTCGCGGACCTCGGCTTCCCGCTGTTCGTGAAGCCGTCACGCGCCGGCTCGAGCATGGGGATCAGCAAGGTGCACGACCCCTCCGAGCTCGACGCGGCGATCGAGGAGGCACACCGCCACGACCCGAAGGCGCTGGTCGAGCAGGCGGCCGTCGGGTCCCGCGAGATCGAGTGCGGCGTCCTCGAGGCACTGGACGGCACCCCTGAGACCAGCGTGCCCGCGGAGATCATCGTCGGTGGTGAGCACGAGTTCTACGACTTCGCCGCGAAGTACCTCCCCGAGGAGCACACCGAGCTGGCCGTGCCGGCCGAGATCCCGGTGGACACCGCGGCCGAGCTCCGGGAGATGGCCGCGCGGGCCTTCGAGGCGATCGGCTGCGAAGGCCTCGCGCGGGTGGACTTCTTCCTGATGCCGGACGGTTCGCTGATGCTGAACGAGGTCAACACGATGCCCGGCTTCACGCCGACGTCGATGTATCCGCGGATGTGGGCCGCGACGGGGATCGACTATCCCGCACTGGTCGACCGGCTGATCCGGCTCGCCCTCCGACGCTCCACCGGCCTGCGCTGACCCGACTGACGCGGCTGGCTCAGTGGCAGGGCTTCACGAGCTTCGTGTACTCCTTGACCATCGGCGCCAGCTGCACCATCGCGGCCGCCATCCCTTCGGGGCGGTACGAACCGGGCACGGTCACCTGCAGGATCGGCCGGTAGCCGGCCGTCGAGATCACGATGTCGGACGACGGGTCGCTGAACTGGGCGTCGGGCACGTACCACCCCACGCCGTTCGCGGTCTGGCACGCCGACGTGCGGTTGAAGTCCGTGGGCACAGGCACCCCGCACTGCGCCACGATGGCCGGGTCGCCCCAGGCGCTGCCCAGGGCCTCGGCCGGCTGCGTCTTGCGGCGCGACTGGTTCGCGACCTCGTCGGGCAGGGCGTTCACCACCCGCTGGCAGGCGGCCTGGTCGTCGGCGCTCAGCCGGAGCGTCGGGATGGTGACCGGCTCCTTGCCACAGGCGACGAGCACCAGGCCCAGCGCGACGAGTGCCGCGGACGCACGCGCGCCCCGGGCCGTCGCAGGAGCGCGCGGGCCGGGGCGCGACACGGATGGGGACAAGTCAGATGTGGACGACCGGGCAGGTCAGGGTGCGCGTGATGCCGTCGAGGTTCTGCACCTTGGAGACCACCAGCTTGCCGAGCTCGTCGACGTTGCGGGCCTCGGCGCGCACGATCACGTCGTACGGACCGGTGACGTCCTCGGCGAGGGTCACGCCCTTGACCTGGGCGATTTCGCGAGCGACGTCCGCGGCCTTGCCGACATCGGTCTGGATGAGGATGTATGCCTGGACGACCATGGGTGTCTCCTGCGAGTAGTCGGTAGGGGGCGGGGCCTTGCGACTGCCGGGCCCAACCTACCGCGCAGTAGGTCGCGCCCGACAGGTCGGCCCGTGCGGGCGGAACGCCCTCGGACGCGATCTGGTGGGATGTGCCCATGTCCTTCCCAGCTGACGCGACGGTCTCGGAAGCAGGCGAGTTCCCGCTGATCGATCGGCTCCGCGAGGTCTTCGCCCAGGGGGAGCACGTGCTGGTCGGTCCCGGCGACGACGCGGCGGTGCTGCGCATCCGCAACGGCCACGTCGTGGTGTCCACCGACCTGCTCGTCGAGGGCCGCCACTTCCGGCGCGACTGGGTCTCCGCCGGCGACATCGGCCATCGGGCCGCGGCCGCGAACCTCTCCGACATCAACGCGATGGGCGGACGCGCCCACTCCTTGACGATCGGGCTCGCGGCGCCCCGCGACCTGCCCGCCCAGTGGGCGCTGGACTTCGCGCAGGGCTTCGCCGAGGAGTGCGCGCTCGTCGGCGCCTCGGTCGTCGGCGGAGACCTCACGTCGTCCGACCAGCTGATGATCGCGGTGACCGTGCTCGGGTCGTGCACGCAGTCGCCGGTGCTGCGGTCGGGCGCGGAGCCCGGGGACGTGCTCGCGCTGTGTGGCCGCCAGGGATGGGCGGCCGGCGGGCTCGCGGTCCTGGGGCGTGGGTTCCGCTCCCCGCGGGTGCTGGTCGAGGCCTATCGCCGTGCCGAGCCGCCGTACGACGCGGGCCCCGTCGCCGCCGAGGCCGGCGCGACCTCGATGATCGACGTGTCCGACGGCCTGCTCGCCGACGCCCGCCATCTCGCCGAGGAGTCGGGCGTCGCCATCGACGTACGCCGTGACGCGTTCGAGATCCCCGAGCCCCTCCACGCCGTCGGCGCTGCTACCGGGGTCGAGCCGGTCAGTCTCATCCTGGGCGGCGGGGAGGACCACTCCCTGCTCGCGACCTTCCCCACGGCCGACGTCCCGGCCGGGTGGACCGTGATCGGGTCGGTGGCCGAGGGCTCGGGCGTCACCGTGGACGGCGCCGCGTACGACGGCCCCACGGGATGGACGCACTTCTGAAACGCCGACAACACGAAGCCCCGGACCATCAGGCCCGGGGCTTCACGGAAGATTCAGTGGGTCAGCGCGTGACCTTGCCGGCCTTCAGGCAGCCGGTGCAGACGTTGAGGCGCTGACGGGTGCCGTTGACGGTGGCCCGGACGCGCTGGATGTTGGGGTCGAAGCGCCGCTTGGTGATCTTCTTCGACCACGGCCGGTTGTTGCCGAAGCCCGGCTTCTTGGCGCAGATGTCACAGACGGCAGCCACGGGAGTACTCCTGGTTGGAAAGAGTGATTCGGGGCCCGCGCAGAGCGGGCAACCGGAAGAGAATATCTGACGCACCCGGGCCGGGACCAATCCCCACAGCGACCCACGAGTGCTGCCACTAGCCTGGCAGCCGCCCGAGACATCGGGCAGCACCCGAGGAGGGTACGGGAAGACGATGGAAGCACCCACCGGCGGCGGAGTCGACCTCGGCGTCGTCCGGCGCTTCGTGGACGTCGCCGTCGACGCGCTGGCGGCGGCGCGCGAGGAGATCGACGCGCTCAACGTCTACCCGGTGCCGGACGGCGACACCGGCACGAACATGTACCTCACGATGAGCGCCGCCCGCGACGCCATCCACCAGGCCGCGGCCGAGGACGCCGACCTGCCGACCGCGCTGGCCGCCTTCCGGCGCGGTGCCCTGCTCGGCGCCCGCGGCAACAGCGGGGTGATCCTGAGCCAGCTGCTGGGCGCGTTGGTCGCGCGCATGGGGCGCGGACAGCCGGGGGAGCGCAACGCCGTGCTGATGGCGGAGGCGATGACGGAGGCCAGCGACGCGGCGTACGCCGCCGTCGGGACGCCGGTGGAAGGCACCATCCTGACGGTCTCACGCGCCGCCGCAGAGGCCGCCGTACGTCGTGCGGAGGACGAGCGCGCCCGCGCTCGCGACGTCTTCGCCGCGGCGGCCGCGGCGGCTCGCGAGGCACTCGCGCACACTCCCGAACAGCTCGAGCAGCTCCGCACGGCGGGCGTGGTCGACGCCGGCGGGCGTGGCCTCAGCGTGATCCTGGACGCCGCGGAGATGGTCCTCACCGGTCGCCGGCCGATGCCGGCGCCGCACCCGATCGGCACGCACAGCATCCCGCAGGCCGTCGAGGACGCCGACCTCCACGCGGACGGGCCGGCGTACGAGGTGATGTACCTGCTCGACGCCGAGGACGACGCGATCTCCGGCCTCCGGGGTGCGCTCGCCCCGCTCGGCGACTCGTTGGTGGTCGTCGGCGGTGAGGGACTGTGGAACGTCCATGTCCACGTCGACGACGTCGGCGCGGCGATCGAGGCCGGGATCGCCGCCGGTCGCCCCCACCGCGTGCGGGTCACCCACTTCGCCGAGCAGGTCGCGCTGCAGCGGGAACGCGCCGCACGGCCTACCGAGGGCCGATCGGGCCGCCGCATCATCGCCGTCAGCGCCGGCCCAGGGCTGGCTCGGTTGTTCGGCGACGCCGGCGCCATCGTGCTCGAGGGTGGTCCCGGCAACCGCCCGTCGACGGGAATGCTCCTCGAGGCGATCGCCCGGTCCGAGGCCGCGGAGGTCGTGATCCTGCCCAACGACCAGGACTCCGTCCGCGCCGCACGGATCGCGGCCCGCACCGCCGAGGAGGACCTCGACGTCCGGGTCGCCGTGATCCCCACCGAGGCGCAGGTGCAGGGGCTGGCCGCCCTGGCGGTCCACGAGCCGGCGCGCAGCTTCGACGCCGACGTCCTCGAGATGACCGCCACGGCCCGGCACACCCGCCACGGCGCCGTCACGATCGCCGCGCGCCGGGCGATCACGATGGCCGGCCCGTGCGAGCCGGGTGACGTGCTCGGCGTGATCGAGGGCGACTTCGCCGTCGTCGGCCACGAGCTGACCGCGGTGGCGACCGAGATCCTGGAGCGGATGCTCGGTGCTGGTGGCGAGCTCGTCACCCTCGTCACCGGCGCCGAGGGCAACGGCCTGGCCGCCCGCTGCGAGGAGTACGTCGCGGACCGGCACGCCCATGTCGACGTCGTGGTGTACGACGGTGGTCAGGACCGCTACCCGTTGCTGCTCTCGGTGGAGTAGACCGTGATCACCCTCGACTCGCCCGTCACCACGGTGCTCGGCGCCCAGACCAAGCGCGGCCTGGCCAAGAAGCTCACCGAGGGCCTCGGGCTGCGCACCGTCGGCGACCTGCTGCACCACTTCCCGCGTCGCTACATCCGCACCGGTGAGCTGACCAAGGTCAAGGACCTCGCGCCGGGTCAGGTGCTCACGGTCGTCGGCGAGATCGTCGAGAGCGAGGTCAACAGCTACCGCGACCGCCGTTCCAACCGTCCGGCGTACCGGCTCGACACGATGCTGCAGACCGACGGACCGGCGTTGCGGATGACGTTCTTCTCCCAGAAGAAGCACATCAGCGACTGGCATGCGGAACGTCTCGCCGTCGGGCGCCGAGGGATCTTCATCGGGCAGGTGGGCACCTACCGGGGGAAGTGGCAGCTCACCAACCCGACGATGGTGCTCTTCGGAGTGAGTGACGAGGCCGTCGACGCCACGGCCGGTGCCGCGGTCGCCTCGATCAAGGCGCTCTACCCGCTCTACCCGCAGACCAAGGGCGTCGACTCGTGGGACCTGCAGCGCGCCATCGCGTTCGCGTTGACGGTGGTCGACGAGCAGGAGGACCCCCTGCCCGCAGACGTACGCCGCGAGTACCGCCTGCCCGACGTCGAGACCGCGCTGGCGCACGTCCATGCGCCCGACTCGTGGCCCGAGCTGCAGGCGGCCCAGCGTCGCTTCCGCTTCGACGAGGCGCTGGTGACCCAGCTCGTGATGGCGCGCCGCCGGGCGGCCCTGGCCGAGCTGGGCGGCCAGGCACGTGCGGGCGGCGGGGGCCTCCTCGCGGCGTTCGACGCCAGGCTGCCGTTCACCCTGACCGCGGGTCAGGAGCAGGTGTCGGCGGAGATCCTGGACGACCTGGCCCGACCGCACCCGATGAACCGCCTCCTCCAGGGTGAGGTGGGCTCCGGCAAGACGCTGGTCGCGCTGCGCGCGATGCTGCGCGTGGTCGACTCCGGTGGTCAGGCAGCGTTGCTCGCCCCGACCGAGGTGCTCGCCCAGCAGCACCTCCGATCCATCACGGCGATGCTCGGCGACCTCGCCGCCGGCGGGATGCTCGGCGGCGCCGACGAGGGCACGCAGGTCGTGCTCCTGACCGGCTCGATGCCCAAGTCCGCGCGCGCCGAGGCGCTCCTCCATGCCGCGAGCGGCGAGGCCGGCATCGTCGTCGGCACCCATGCGCTGCTCCAGGAGCACGTCCAGTTCGCCGACCTCGGCCTGGTGGTGGTCGACGAGCAGCACCGCTTCGGCGTCGAGCAGCGGGCCGCCCTCACCGACAAGGCCGGCACGCCTCCGCATGTGCTCGTGATGACCGCGACGCCGATCCCGCGGACCGTCGCGATGACCGTCTTCGGCGACCTCGAGGTGTCGACGCTGACCGAGCTCCCCGCGGGACGCGCGCCGACGCAGACCTCCGTCGTACCCCTGGTCGACCACCCGGCGTGGATCGACCGGGTGTGGGCGCGGGTGCGCGAGGAGGTCGAGAAGGGCCACCAGGCCTATGTCGTCTGTCCGCGCATCACCGGCGACGAGCTCGAGCAGGGCGAGTCCGACGCGCCGGTGCTCGACGAGGACGGCCAGGCGGTCGCGCCGCCGCCCGGCCTGAGCGCCGCCGAGGAGGTCGTCGAGTCCCTCGCAGACGGCGCACTCAGCGGGCTCCGCCTCGGCCTGCTGCACGGACGGCTCCCGGGCGAGGAGAAGGACAGGGCGATGCGGGCGTTCGCCGCAGGGGACACCGACGTCCTCGTGGCGACGACCGTGATCGAGGTCGGCGTCGACGTCGCGAACGCGACCACGATGGTGCTGCTCGACGCCGACCGGTTCGGCATCTCCCAGCTCCATCAGCTGCGCGGCCGCGTCGGACGCGGCGGGCTGCCGGGCCTCTGCCTCCTCGTCACCCGCGCCGAGGAGGACAGTCCAGCGCGCGAGCGCCTCGACGCCGTGGCAGCCACCACCGACGGCTTCGAGCTCAGCCGGGTCGATCTCGAGCAGCGGCGCGAGGGCGACGTCCTCGGTCGTTCGCAGTCGGGGTTCCACAGCTCGCTCCAGCAGCTGCGCGTGCTCCGCGACGAGGCCACGATCGTCGAGGCGCGCGAAGCCGCGACCGCGATGCTGGCCGACGACCCCGACCTCGATGCCGCCCCGGCGCTCCGGACCCTGGTGACAGAACTGGAGCATTCACGGCAGTCTGACTTCATGGAGAAGTCATGACCGCGCCCCGCGGAGCCCCCGGGGGACCGGCGCGGCCATGACTCGGATCATCGGGGGACGAGTCGGCGGTCAGAGGATCGCGGCGCCACGGGGGGCGAACACCCGCCCGACGAGCGACCGCGTGCGCGAGGCGCTCTTCTCCGCGATCGAGTCGTGGTGCGGGTCCTTGTCCGGGCTCCGCTTCCTCGACCTGTACGCCGGATCGGGCGCGGTCGGACTCGAGGCCTGGTCGCGCGGCGCAGGGGTGGTGACGATGGTCGAGCACGACCGGCGTACCGCCTCGATGATCTCGGCGAACGCCCGCGGACTCGGCTTCAACCGCGCCGACGTGGTGGCCGGCCCGGTCTCAGGCACGCTCGCGCGGACGCCGTCCGCGCCGTACGACGTGGTGTTCCTCGACCCGCCGTACGCCCATCCCGACGGCGAGGTCGCCGCCGACCTCGCCGCCCTGTGTGACCGGGAGTGGTTGGTGCCCGGCGCGATGGTGGTGGTCGAACGCGGCTCCCGCGGACCCGAGCCGGACTGGCCGCAGGGCCTGCGCGACAGCCGGGAGAAGAAGTACGGCGAGACCGTGCTCTGGTACGTTCACGCCGCTCAGAACTAGCGCCAAGACTGCGCCCCGACCGGGCGTCCAGCCAGTCCAGGAGGCACCGTGCGCCGCGCCGTCTGCCCCGGGTCGTTCGACCCGGTCACGAACGGGCACCTCGACATCATCCGCCGGTCCTCGGGGCTGTTCGACGAGGTCGTGGTCGCGGTCGGCACGAACCTCAGCAAGAACCGCCTGTTCACCGCCGACGAGCGGATCGCGATGGTGCGCCGCGCCTGCGACGACCTGCCGAACGTGACGGTGGAGGGCTTCGAGGGCCTGGTCACGGCTTTCTGTACTGCGCACGATGCGACCGCGATCGTGAAGGGGCTGCGCGCCGCCAGCGACTTCGACTACGAGCTGCAGATGGCGCAGATGAACTCGTCCCTGACCGGCGTCGAGACGGTCTTCATCCCGACCAGCCCGGAGCGCGGGTTCGTCTCGTCCACCCTGGTCAAGGAGGTCGCGGGCTTCGGTGGCGACGTCTCCGCGTTCGTCCCGGCGTTCGTCCACGAGGAGCTCCGGAACCGCTTGGCCTGACGCCGAGTCGGCGCAAAGGGCCACTGAAATCACGCCGAGTCGTCGCATGACGACTGGTGCGTGGACACCGGGAGTTTTGCGCGTCTGACCTGCCCCGAGTGAGGACGTTCCGGGCCGGCGGAGCCGGGGCGGAACGGCCGGAGGGAGCGCCGAGGCGAGCTTGCGCGCAAGGCGGCTTGGGGCCGGGAGTTTTGCGCGTCTGACCTGCCCCGATACGATATGAGGCGATCTGCCGTGACCCGATCCGAAAGTGAACCACTGAGCCAACTGGACCCGAGAGCGCCGCTCGTGCTCGATACTCGCGAGCTCGGTCGCCGCCCGGGGTCCCAGCGCGAGGTGTCGCGAACGGTTCAGGCCCCAGCAGATCTGGGCATCGAGGTCCTCGGCGTCCCCGAAGGCTCTCCGGTCGAGCTCGACCTGAGGCTGGAGGCGGTCATGGAGGGCGTCCTGGTCACGGGTACGGCGCGAGCCGGGCTCGATGGCGAGTGCGCGCGGTGCCTGGAGCCGATCTCCGACGACATCGAGGTCCGGTTCCAGGAGCTGTTCGTCTACGCCGGCCGAGACGTCGATCCGGACGAGGAGTTCGAGGTCAGCAAGCTCCAGGACGACCTGGTCGACCTGGAGCCGCTGCTGCGGGACGCGGTGGTGCTCGCACTGCCGTTCCAGCCGTTGTGCACCGAGGACTGTCCCGGGTTGTGCGTCGAATGTGGCGCCCGGCTCGCCGATGATCCGGACCACGGACACGACGCGCCGGTCGACCCGCGGTGGGCGGCCCTGGGCGCGCTGGCCGAGTCCGAGCAGCAGGAAGACTGATAGACACACCACGCGCCTGACCTGTCCGACCGGGCAGGCCCACCGACGTAGGAGAGAACAGTGGCAGTCCCGAAGCGGAAGATGTCGCGCAGCAACACCCGCCACCGGCGATCCCAGTGGAAGGCAGTTGCGCCGACCCTGGTGACCTGCGCCAACCCCGCCTGCGGTGCCAAGCACCTCCCGCACCGCGCCTGTGGCACCTGTGGCCAGTACGGCGCCCGCGGCGACCGTCGCCAGGTCCTCTGAGACCGGGCCGACCCTGAACTACACCTCGCTCCGCGAGTCGCTCGGCGAACCCACCCTGGACGCCGAGCTGCTGGAGCGTGCGCTGACGCACCGCTCGTACGCCTACGAGCACGGCGGCCTCCCGACGAACGAGCGCCTGGAGTTCCTGGGCGACTCGGTGCTCGGCGTGATCGTCACCGAGACCCTCTACCTCACGCACCCCGACCTGTCCGAGGGCCACCTCGCCAAGCTGCGCGCAGCCGTGGTCAACGCGCGAGCGCTCGCCGGCGTGGGCCGCAAGATCAGGCTCGGCACCTACGTCAAGCTCGGTCGCGGCGAGGACACCACGGGCGGTCGTGACAAGGCCTCGATCCTGTCCGACACGGTCGAGGCGGTGATCGGGGCCATCCACCTCTCCGGTGGGCTCGAGAGCTCCGCCCAGGTGGTGCACCTGCTGTTCGACCCGCTGCTCGAGGCCGCCTCGGCCCTCGGCGCCGGTCTCGACTGGAAGACCTCTCTCCAGGAGCTCTCCGCCGAGCACGGGCTCGGTGTCCCCGAGTACCTCATCGCCGACGAGGGCCCCGACCACATGAAGACCTTCACCGCCCAGGTGCGGGTCGGGGACCAGCGCTACGGCAACGGCGTCGGCCGCTCCAAGAAGGAGGCCGAGCAGGCAGCCGCGGAGACGGCGTACGGCGAGCTCGCGACGAGGCTCGGCGTCTCCGACCCGGTCGCCGACCGAGTGGCCGACGAGGTCGCCGAGTCCGCCGAGTCCGCCGACGACTGACGTCGGTCCACGGCCGTGCCCGAGCTCCCCGAGGTCGAGACCGTCCGTGACGGCCTCGCGCGCCACGTCGTCGGTCGCACCGTCGACTCGGTCGCCGTCCTGCATCCGCGACCGGTACGTCGCGACCACCGCGGCCCGGCCGGCTTCGCCACGGCGCTCACGGGGCGCCGGTTCGAGGCCGCCCACCGGCGGGGCAAGTACCTCTGGCTCCCGCTCGACAACGGTGACGCCCTCCTCGGTCACCTGGGGATGAGCGGGCAGCTGCTCGTCCAGCCCGCTGGGCACCCGGACGAGCGACACCTGCGGGTGCGGCTCGCGCTTGCGCCGCTGACCGGCGAGCGCGCTCAGCGCGCGTCACGAGACCCGGCGACCCAGCCGCTGGAGCTGCGCTTCGTCGACCAGCGGATGTTCGGCGGCCTCGCCGTCTCCGAGGGTGGCGCCGAGCTGCCACCCGAGATCGCCCACATCGCGCGCGACCCGTTCGACCCGGAGTTCGACGACGACCTGTTCGTGGCGAAGGTCCGGCGTCGCACGGCCGGCATCAAGAGACTGCTGCTCACGCAGACGCTGATCTCGGGCGTCGGCAACATCTACGCCGACGAGGCGCTCTGGCGCGCACAGGTCCACGGCGACCGGCCGGGGGAGCGGCTCCGCCCGGTCGACGTACGCCGCGTGCTCGCGGAGGCGCGGGCGGTGATGGGCGCTGCGCTGGTGCAGGGCGGCACCAGCTTCGACGCGCTCTACGTGAACGTGAACGGCGAGTCGGGCTACTTCGACCGATCCCTGCACGCCTACGGGCGCGAAGGGGAGGCGTGCGACCGGTGCGGCACCCCGATCCGCCGCGTGGAGTTCATGAACCGCTCGTCGTTCTTCTGCCCGCGCTGCCAACCGGTGCCCCGCGCCCGGAGGCTCACGCCGGGATCCTGAACGGTCCCTGTGGGGGAGCGAGGAGGTCGCGATGAGGCCCGATCGAGGGCCTTCGCGACATTGACCGGAGCGGGCCTAAGTGTCACCCTTGAAGACGGCCCCCCAACATGGCGGGTCCCCCACGTCGGAAGGCTTTTCACACATGGCCAAGGCTCTGATCGGCCATCTGCAGCAGGATCGCGGCCTCCCCGCACGGCTGGCCGCCGAGAACCGTCAGCTGCGGGTCCGGGTCGGTGAGCTGGAGGCGCTGGTCACCCGGTTGATGGAGGAGAACGACCGCCTCGCCGTCGCTTCGGCGGCCGCGGCCCTCGACCTCGACTCCGAGCACCTGGAGATGCAGCCGGCCTGACCCTCGCGGTCACCCCGGCTCAGCTCACCAGCACCCCAGACCGCGTCCCGTCCCACGGGTCGCGTCACGCCAGCACACCCCCGCATCGCCACCACCGCGATGCGGCACCCGTCAGCGGGCGGAGCCTTCGGGCGCACCTTCGGCAGCACGAATGCGACGGCGCACGCGACCGCGAGTGCCCTCACCCCGGTGGATGCAGGTTTGTGCGTTTGCAGAAACTTGACCCACGTCGTTGTTCTCTTCGACGACCTCGTAGGGCAGTGTCCGCACTGGGTCGAACGCGGCAGTGGGCTGCGCGTGAGGGACGGCCGACGTTCAGGAGTCACCACCTGTGAGCAAGAGACTCATCGCCGCCCTGCTCGGAGCGGGCGCACTCGCGGTCACCACCGTGACCGCCGGCGTTCAAGGAGCGGACGCAGCCGCACCTCGGCTGACGCACATGTCCGGACTGCACGCGCAGCGTGTCTGCGCGAAGGCCCGACGACCGGCCACGCGGCGTGCTTCGCCAAGGTCCTGGTCAACAAGAAGGGCGCCGTCCCGATGGCGACCTCCCCGCTGGCGATCGGCGCTGTCGCCGGCCCAACTCCGCGCCGCCTACAACCTGAACGGCCCAGCGGCGCGGGCCGCACGGTCGCCATCGTCGATGCCTACGGCTACCCGAACCTCGAGCGCGACCTCGGCATCTACCGTCAGCTACTACGGCATCCCGGCCTGCACCCAGGCGAACGGATGCCTGAAGATCATCGACCAGAACGGCGGCTACCAGCCTGCCGCGGACCAACGTGGGCTGGGCACAGGAGCAGGCGCTCGACGTGGATGCCGTGTCCGCCGCCTGCCCCGACTGCAAGATCGTGATGGTGCAGACCAAGACCAACGCCTTCACCAACCTCGGCCAGGGCGTCATCACCGCGTCGAAGCAGGCCGGGGTCGTCGCGATCTCCAACAGCTACGGCGGCGGGGACGCGGCGGACGCGACCTACGGCACGTACTACAACCACCCGGGCATCGCGGTGACGGCCTCGACCGGTGACAACGGCTACAAGGGCGCGTCCTACCCCGCGTCCTCGAGCTACGTCACGGCCGTCGGCGGCACCACCCTGAAGATGACCGGCACCACTCGCACCAGCGAGACGGTGTGGAGCGGTGCGGGCTCTGGCTGCTCGACGCTGAACACCGCGCTCGCCGCGGCCGCGTCGTTCGGGACCGGCTGCGCCAAGCGGGCGATGGCCGACGTCGCCGCTGCGGCAGACCCGAACACCGGTGGTCTCAGCGTGTACTCGCCGACCACCGCGAGGAACTCCTCGTGGTCGCAGTTCGGCGGCACCAGCGAGTCCTCGCCGATCATCGCGGCGGTGTACGCGCTGGCGGGCGGCGGCTACAGCAACGCCACGCCGTACCAGCACCCCACGAGCCTGTTCGACATCACCAGCGGCAGCAACGGCTCCTGCCCCACCACCCAGTGGTGCAACGCCCGAGCCGGCTGGGACGGTCCGACCGGTCTCGGGACCCCGAACGGCACGGGGGCGTTCTGACCGGACGAGCAGAAACAGCGAAGGGGTCGCCCGTTCGGGTGGCCCCTTCGTCTCGTCGTCCGGACCCTGGGGGGTCGGCGGATCCCCACGCCCGACCTCCGCGCCTTGTAGCGTGACCGTGTGAGCGGCTACTTCAGGTTCGGCCGTGCCGGGGGCGAGTCGAGCAACCCCTGGTTCCGGATCGGGACCCTCGACGTGGGGACGACCATGCTGGTCGTCCTTCTCAGCGTCGTCTCCCTGGTCGTGTTCGCATTGGAGCCGGTGGACAAGCCGATCCAGAACGCGATCGCGATGATCTCCGACGACGTCGCCCACGGTCAGATCTGGCGGCTGGCGACCTGGCCGTTCGCCAACTTGTACTTCAACTTCTGGGTCGCGATCAGCATCTTCTTCTTCTGGTACTTCGGGACCGAGCTGGAGCGGAACATCGGCCGGGTCCGGATGGCGGTCCTGTTCTTCGGGACCTCGATCCTCAGCGGCATCGTCGGGATGCTGATCGACCTCCCGATGACCGGCACCTTCTACATGGGAGGTCTCGCCGGGGTCGGGACGCTCGGCCTGCTGCTGGCGCTCGTCTTCATCGCGGAGTACCCGCACATCCGGTTCTTCTTCGGCATCCCCGGCTGGCTGGTGGGCCTGGTCCTGATCGGCGTCCAGATCATCCAGCTCCTGGGCTACCGGTACCTGGTCGACCTCTACACGTTCCTCTGCAGCCTGGTGATCGTCGCGGTGATGGCCCGCGCGGTCGGACTGCTCGCCGAACGCTCGTGGATCCCCCAGGTCAAGGTGCCCAGCGTCCGCCGTCGTCGCAAGCGTCGGCGCGCCCAGCGCAACGCCGGCCCGACGGTCGTCCAGGGACCGTGGCAGCCGCCGGTCGCTCCTCCGGTCTCACGCGACCAGGCCGCCCTCGACGCGCTGCTGGACAAGATCAGCGACAGCGGCATGGACTCGCTGACGGATGGCGAGCGTGAGCAGCTGATGATCCTGCGCGACCGGCTGCGCCGACGCTGAGCCGCGACCATGAGCCTCGGCGACGCCCTGTTGACGTTCGTCTCCGTCTTCATCGCTGCGTTGCTCGCCTTCTACCTCGACGGGGTCCGCGAGCGACGGGCCACTCGCGCCTGGGTCAGTGAGTACCTCGGCTTCTGGCGCAGGATGTTGCAGGGCGCGGCCGAGGAGCGCCGCGGCAACGAGGGCATGCTCGGTCGGATCGACGAGGCGCTCGGAGTCTGGCTCGCCCCCGGCCCCCAGGAACCGGACTGGCAGTACGTCGACGCGGTGAACGTGAACAACTCGTTCCAGTTCACCCCTCAGCTGCTCGGGGACGCGGTGGGAGTGACACCTCCCGAGCTGATGCAGCGGATGTTCGTGGCCGACGCCACGAGCCCGGCCCTCCGCGGCACGTCGGAGGCCACCACCCGGCTGTTCGAGACGGAGATCCGCCCGCTCGCCCTGGCCCGTGTCGTCGAGCTCGAACCCGCCCAACGTCGCGCGGTGGAGCTCTACCGCGCCGAGTTCGGGCGCCTGCGCGACCTCCTGCGTCAGTACGGCGAGCAGCTGGACGCGATCCTCGGCGAGCTCGTCGCGGGTGGTTACTGAGCGGGGCCGACACCACCCCCCGGATGCCCGGGATCGGGGGTGTGGCTGGGTAGGGTGAGCAGCGCTGCACTTCCCCCGCTCCGCGCCTGCAGCCAACCCGACGTACCCGTCGAAGCGCCGCTGTGCTGTCGAGCCGAGGAGCCACGTTGTACCTGAAGAGCCTGACCCTCAAGGGGTTCAAGTCCTTCGCCTCGTCGACGTCGTTGCAGCTCGAGCCGGGCATCACGTGCATCGTCGGCCCCAACGGCTCCGGCAAGTCCAACGTCGTCGACGCGCTGGCGTGGGTGATGGGCGAGCAGGGCGCGAAGAGTCTGCGCGGCGGCAAGATGGAGGACGTCATCTTCGCCGGCACCTCCGGCCGCCCGCCGCTGGGTCGCGCCGAGGTGCTGCTGACCATCGACAACGCCGACGGCGCCCTGCCGATCGAGTACTCCGAGGTGACGATCAGCCGGACGATGTTCCGCTCCGGTGGGTCGGAGTACGCCATCAACGGCACGCCGTGCCGTCTGCTCGACGTCCAGGAGCTGCTCAGCGACTCCGGCATCGGGCGCGAGATGCACGTCATCGTCGGCCAGGGCCAGCTCGACTCGATCCTGCACGCCACCCCGGAGGACCGCCGCGGCTTCATCGAGGAGGCCGCGGGGGTGCTCAAGCACCGCAAGCGCAAGGAGAAGGCGCTCCGCAAGCTGGACTCGACCGACGGCAACCTCACGCGTCTGGGCGACCTGCTCAGCGAGATCCGTCGGCAGCTCAAGCCCTTGGGTCGTCAGGCCGAGGTCGCCCGCCGGGCCGCGGTCGTCCAGGCCGACGTCCGCGACGCTCGCGCCCGGATCATGGCCGACGACCTGGTGGTGGCGCGCACCGCGCTGGAGCAGGAGCTGGCCGACGAGTCGATCCTGGTCGAGCGGCGTGAGGAGGTCGAGGCAGCTCTGGAGGAGGCGCGTGCCGGCGAGGCGCACCTGGAGGAGGCGCTGCGCGAGGACCTCCCCGCGTTGGCGCGTGCCCAGGAGACCTGGTTCGGCCTGTCGGGCATGCGCGAGCGCCTGCGCGGGACGGCGTCGCTGGCCGCCGAGCGCATCCGCAACGCCGCAGGCTCGGAGGAGGAGACCCTCGACCTGGGTCGCGACCCCGACGACCTCGAGGCCGAGGCCGAGCGGGTGCACGCCGAGGAGTCGGAGATCGCCACGCAGGTCGAGGCGCATCGGGTCGCCCTCGAGCACGCCGTGACCGCGCGGCGTACCGCTGAGGAAGAGGCGGCCGCGGAGGACCGGCGGATCGCGGGGCTCCAGCGCGCCGCGGCCGACCGCCGCGAAGGTCTCGCCCGCCTCGCCGGGCAGGTGAACGTCGTGAAGTCACGCGCCGCCGCCGCCGACGAGGAGATCGGGCGACTCGACGCCGCGCGGGCCGCTGCCGTGTCGCGGGCCGAGCGCGCCCAGCACGACTTCACCGCCCTCGAGACCCGGATCGCCGGCCTGGACGCCGGCGAGGAGGGGCTGGACGCCGAGCACGAGACCGCGGTGGCGGTGCTCGACGACGTCACCGACCGCCTGGGCAAGGCCCGCGAAGAAGCCGCACAGGCCGACCGCGACCGGTCGTCACTCCTGGCGCGCAGGGACGCCCTCGAGCTCGGGTTGAACCGGAAGGACGGCGCGGGAGCCCTGCTGGCGGCGTCCGGCTCGGTCTCGGGTCTGCTCGGCTCGATCGCTGCCGTGCTCACCGTCGAAGCCGGATACGAGACCGCGGTCGCCTCCGCCCTCGGTTCCGCCGCGGACGCCGTCGCGGTCGCCGACGGCGACGCCGCCGTCGCGGCGCTCGACCACCTGAAGGCCGCCGACCTGGGTCGCGCCGGGCTTCTCCTCGCCAGCGGCCCGGTGTCCGAGCAGTCGCCCTGGCCCGCTCTGCCGGCCCACGCGACGTACGCCGTCGACGTGGTGCGGTGTCCCCAGACCCTGCGACCGTCGCTGGCGCGCCTGCTCTTCAAGACGGCGGTCGTCCATGACCTGGCCGCGGCACGGGCACTGGTGGCCGACCTGCCGGACGTGACCGCGGTGACCCGCGACGGTGACGTGTACGCCGAGCACTTCGCCTCCGGCGGCTCCCAGAGCCAGCCCAGCCTGCTCGAGATCCAGGCGGCGTACGACGACGCCTCGAGCGCGCTCGCCGAGGCGGTCGCTGCGTCGGAGCGGCTCGGGTTCGACATCTCGC
This sequence comes from uncultured Actinomycetota bacterium, assembly GCA_963812055.1. Lineage (GTDB taxonomy): Bacteria > Actinomycetota > Actinomycetes > Propionibacteriales > Nocardioidaceae > Nocardioides. The sequence continues at coordinate 134,575 of CAWEUA010000022.1, read as the reverse complement.
GACTCGAGTCCGAACGACAGGACGCCCAGCGCGGCGCCGACGTCGTGCTCGCCAAGCTGCACGAGTCCGACGCGACCCTCGCGGCCGTGGCCGAGGAGCTCGGCCACCACGGCTCGCAGGCGCGTGCGGCGCGGGCCGAGGCCGACCGGATCACGCAGGCGATGACGACCGCCCAGGAGGCGCGCGAGCACGACCTCGCCGGCCTCGCGGAGCTCGAGCAGCGCCTGACCGCGGCCCAGGACGCCACCGACTCCCCACACCTCGAGCCGGACGCCGAGGCGCGCGAACGCCTGGTCGAGGCCGCCCGGACGGCGCGGCAGGCCGAGATGGACGCCCGCCTGTCGTTGCGCACCAGCGAGGAGCGTGCCCGCGCCCTCCATGGGCGGGCCGACTCGCTGCTGCGTGCCGCGGAGGCCGAGCGCGAAGCGCGGGCTCGTGCCATCGAGCGACGCGAACGGCTGATCCGCGAGGGCCGGGCCGCCCAGGCCGTCGGTGTGGCCGTGGCCGCCGTGCTCGCCAAGCTCGAGGTCTCGATCCAGCGCGCCGCCGAGGCGCGAGCCGAGGTCGAGGCGTCCCGTGGCCGGCGTGAGCAGGAGCTCCTGCAGGTCCGGGCCTCGATGCGCGACCTGACCCGCGAGCACGACGAGCTGGTGAACTCCGTGCACCGCGACGAGATGGTGCGCACCCAGCAGCGCATGCGCATCGAGCAGCTCGCCGAGCGCGCCCTCGAGGAGCTCGGTCTCGACGAGGACACCCTGGTCACCGAGTACGGCCCGACGAACACCGTGCCCTTCACCGGCGAGGTCGCCGAGGGCGAGACGGCGCCCGAGCCCGCGCCGTACGACCGCGAGGTGCAGAGCAAGCGGCTGCGGACGGCCGAGCGCGCCCTGGCCATGCTCGGCAAGGTCAACCCGCTGGCGCTCGAGGAGTTCTCCGCGCTCGAGGAGCGGCACAAGTTCCTCACCGAGCAGCTCGAGGACCTCAAGGCCACCCGCAAGGACCTGCTCGAGATCGTCCGCGAGGTCGACGCGCGGGTCGAGCAGGTCTTCACCGAGGCGTACGCCGACGTCTCCGCGGCCTTCGAGCAGACCTTCTCCCGGCTCTTCCCGGGCGGCGAGGGCCGGCTCGTGCTGACCGAGCCGTCGGACATGCTGGCGACCGGGGTCGAGGTCGAGGCCCGGCCGCCGGGCAAGAAGATCAAGCGGCTCTCGCTGCTGTCCGGGGGCGAGCGGTCGCTGGTGGCCGTCGCCTTCCTGGTCGCGCTGTTCAAGGCGCGTCCGTCGCCGTTCTACATCCTCGACGAGGTGGAGGCCGCACTCGACGACACCAACCTCGGGCGGCTCCTGGAGATCTACGAGGAGCTGCGCGAGAACAGCCAGCTGCTCGTGATCACCCACCAGAAGCGCACCATGGAGGTCGGCGACGCCCTCTACGGCGTCACGATGCGCGGCGACGGGGTCTCGACGGTGATCAGCCAGCGACTCCGCGAGCCCGCCTGATCCTGGCCCCCGTGTCACGCGGGGTCATCCCCGCAGAAGTGCCGGAACACCCCCGCAGCAGTAGTCACAGCACCGCGGAAGTCGATACAAACGCCACATGAACGAGCGAGCGCCGCGGCCGACGCGTGCCGACTATGTCCACTGGTCGACGGCGACGACGCGCTGGGCCGACATGGACGGCTTCGGGCACATGAACAACGCTCGCTACTTCGAGCTCATCGACACCGCGATCGACCGGCATCTGCACGAGAGCGTCGGCGACGTCAACGACGACCCGGACACGATCGGCGTGTTCGCCGAGGCGTCCTGCCGCTTCTTCCGGGAGATCGGCTACCCGGCCCCGATCGACCTCGGCGTCGCGGTCGAGCGGGTCGGTCGCTCCTCGATCGTGTACCGCGTCGGACTGTTCCAAGAGGACGACGCGGCGGCCGCGGAGGGACGCGTCGTGGTGGTGTACGTCGACAACACCGACCCGGCACGTGCGGCCACGCCGATCCCCGACGCGATCCGGGCCGCCGTGGAGGGGTTGCTGCGGTGAGCGGACGCGACCCACGCGTCGACGCCTACTTGTCGCCCCTGCCCGCCTGGCAGCGCCAGACCCTCGAGCGGGTACGTGACGTGTTGCACCGGGCCGACCCGGAGATGACCGAGACGATCAAGCGGACCGTCCAGCCCTACTTCGTGTGCGAGGGCAACGTCGCGGCGTTCCTGGCAGCTCGTGATCATGTGAACGTGTTCGTCTACGACGGCGGGATCGTTCCCGACCCCCACGGACTCATCACCGCGGGCCACGACAACAAGACCGCGCGCACGATCGGCTTCCGCGAAGGCGACGACGTGCCCGAAGAGCACCTGCTCGAGTTCTTCCGCCGGCTCGTGGCCGACAACCGGGCCGGCGGCTGGCGCCGGCTGTCGGAAGGGCCGCGTGCGTGACCGCCGGTCTCGACACGCCCCCTCACCTCGACGTTTGGGACGTCTCCGGGTGAGTCTGCCAAGGTAAAGAACATGTGGTTCCTGGTGGTCGCCATGCTCGTGATCCTGGTGCTCGCCGGGTTGGTGGTGTTGTACGTCGCCTTCCCGCACCGAGGCGAGGACGTCCCGCACGTCCCGTGGGTAGGGCGCCTGCTGCGCAAGGGCGTCGACAACGTCCCCACGCTGGACAACACCAGTGACGCCCCGGAGCCCGAGATCGACTCGTCGTCGTTGACGCTGGACCTCACCAGCCTCGGCCACGGGCGGGCCGAGGGTCGCCGGCACTGACCTGCACCCCGCAAGCCAATGATTGGATGACGCCATGACCTGGCTGTACCTCGTCATCGGCGTCCTGGTCCTCGCCGGCCTCATCGCGGTCGGCCTGGTGACCAGCGGTCGCCGTCGCCGTCCGGCGGCGCCGCCGGTGGAGACCCGTGCGCCGGTGGACACCCGCGCGCCCGAGGCCGGCGTACCGGCACCGCCGGACGAGATCGCCGAACCCGACCACGGGTCGGTCGCGACGCTCGATCGTCCCGAGAGCACGGCGTCACGGCTGGTCCGCCTGCGTCAGCGTCTGGCGAGCTCGCAGGGCGGGATCGGACGCGGACTGCTGTCCTTGCTGTCGCGCGAGCAGCTGGACGCCGGCACCTGGGAGGCGATCGAGGACACCCTCCTGACCGCCGACGTGGGGGTCGCCCCGACCGAGCAGCTGGTCGAGAACCTCCGCACGCGCCTGCGCGTCGACGGCAAGGAGGACCCGCGGGCGGTCCTCCGCGACGAGCTGCTGCAGCTGGTCGGCCCGGACATGGATCGCCGGCTCCAGGTGTCCGGCGCCGACGGCAAGCCCGGGGTCGTGCTCGTGGTGGGCGTGAACGGCGCCGGCAAGACGACGCTGGTCGGCAAGCTCGCCCGGATCCTGGTGGCCGAGGACCGCTCGGTCGTGCTGGGCGCGGCCGACACCTTCCGCGCCGCGGCCGTCGACCAGCTCGCGACCTGGGGTGAGCGGGTCGGGGTCGACGTCGTCCGCGGCCCCGAGGGCGGCGACCCCGCGAGCGTCGCCTTCCAGGCCGTCCAGGAGGGCATCGACCGCGGCGCCGACACGGTCGTCATCGACACCGCCGGGCGGCTGCAGAACAAGGCCGGCCTGATGGACGAGCTGGGCAAGGTCAAGCGGGTGATCGAGAAGCAGGCCCCGGTCACCGAGGTGCTGCTCGTGCTCGACGCGACCACCGGTCAGAACGGCATGGTGCAGGCCCGGGTCTTCTCCGAGATCGTCGACGTCACCGGCATCGCCCTGACCAAGCTCGACGGCTCGGCCAAGGGCGGGATCGTGGTCGCGGTGCAGCGTGAGCTCGGCGTACCGGTGAAGCTGGTGGGCCTCGGCGAGGGCCCCGACGACATGGCGCCCTTCGACGCGGGCGCCTTCGTCGACGCTCTGCTCGGGTGACGCAACCCCGTTCACAAGGCCGTAACACACCGACCTCCGAACGTTGCACGACCGCAACACGGCGCGCGGCGGGGTGAAACCTGCGCGGCCCAGGCTGTGCCGCATCGAGGTGACCCGACCCGGCCGAGGAAGTCCGCGGGAAGGACGCCTGTCCGCTCACACGTGGAGGTCCCATGGACGGCTACTACGCCTGGATGATCGTCGCCACGGCACTCGTCCTGATGATGACGACGCCGGGGCTCGCCCTGTTCTACGGCGGCATGACCCGATCGAAGTCCGTGCTCAACATGATGATGATGTCGTACGTCGCGATGGCGGTCGTCGGCATCGTCTACGTCCTCTGGGGCTGGTCCGAGTCGTTCGGCCCGAAGAGCCTGGCCGGCGGGTTGTTCGCCGACCCCTTCACCCTCTTCGGCCTGAAGGACGTCGAGTGGGGCTCGTACGTCGCGGTCTGCTTCCAGCTCACCTTCGCGGTGATCACCGCCGCGCTGATCTCCGGCGCCATCGCCGACCGGGTGAAGCTGTCGTCCTGGGTGGTGTTCCTCCCGCTCTGGGTGACGCTGTGCTACTTCCCGCTGGCGCACATGGTGTGGGGCGGCGGCTGGATCTCGACCCACCTCGCGGCCCAGGACTACGCCGGCGGCACGGTCGTGCACATCAACGCCGGTGTCGCGGGCGGCGTGCTCGCGCTGATCATCGGCCGACGCGTCGGCTTCCGGCGCGATCCGATGAAGCCGCACAACCTGACGTTGACGATGATCGGCGCCGGACTGCTGTGGTTCGGCTGGTACGGCTTCAACGTCGGCTCGATCGTCCTCACCGGCACCAGCGACGGCGCCGACACCCGGCAGTTCATGACCGAGACCGGCGTGACGTTCCTCAACACCACGATCGCCACCATGGCCGCGATGCTCGCCTGGCTCGCCATGGAGCGGCTGATGCACGGCAAGGCCACCTCACTGGGCGCCGCCTCGGGCATCGTCGCCGGACTCGTCGCGATCACGCCGTCCTGCGGTGCGGTGAACGTCGTCGGCGCGATCTGCATCGGCGCGGTCGCCGGCCTCGCCTGTGCGTACGCCGTCGGGCTGAAGTTCAAGCTCAACCTGGACGACTCCCTCGACGTCGTGGGAGTCCACCTCGTCGGCGGTGTCGTCGGCACCGTGCTGATCGGCTTCCTCTCGACGTCGGCCGCACCCGGCGGCATCGACGGGCTGTTCTACGGCGGCGGGCTGACCTCGCTCGGCCACCAGGCGGGGGCTGCCGCGATCTCGATCGTGTGGACGGGGGTCTTCACCACGGCGATCGGCCTGGCGATCAAGTACACGATCGGCTGGCGGGTGGCCGAGGACGACGAGGTCGACGGGATCGACTTCGCCGAGCACGGTGAGTCGGCGTACGACCTCGACGGCCGCTCCGGCGGCGTCCGCGCTCCCGGCACCCGCACCTGCCAAGACCCGCGCACCGGAAGGAGCCCTGGCATGAAGCTCGTCACCGCGGTGATCAAGCCGCACAAGTGGGAGGACGTCCGCGAGGCGCTGGAGACCTTCGGTGTCACCGGGATGACGGTCTCCGAGGTCAGCGGCTACGGCCGCCAGAAGGGCCACACCGAGGTCTATCGGGGCGCGGAGTACGACATCGCGCTGGTCCCGAAGATCCGGATCGAGATCGTCACCGACGACGGCGACGCCGAGGACATCGTCGGCATCATCCAGAAGACGGCGCAGACCGGGCGGATCGGCGACGGCAAGGTCTGGGTGAGTCCCGGTCGACACCGTCGTCCGGGTCCGGACCGGCGACCGCGACGAGTCGGCGCTCTAGCCACGGCGGGACGCCGGGGCGGACCGCCGTGGACCGGGGGGCACGCGCGAACGCGGCCGACACGTTGTGCGCGACGGCGTACGACGTGTCGGGCGCCCCGGAGTCGGGGTGTGCCCTGGTCGCGGTGGGGGGCTACGGGCGTCGGGAGCTCGCGCCGTACTCCGACCTCGACGTGGTCCTGGTCCACGAGGACCACGTCGACATCGGCGACGCCGCGGAGAAGGTCTGGTACCCGATCTGGGACTCCGGCGCCCGGCTGGACCACTCGGTCCGGTCGGTGTCGGAGATGCTCGAGCAGGCCGAGGCCGACCTCCGGGTGGCGCTCGGCCTGCTCGACCTGCGGTACCTCGCGGGCGACGCCGACCTGGCCGCTCGTCTGCGCTCCGACGTGCTAGCCCACTGGCGGCGTACGGCGCGCAGTCGCCTGCCGGCGCTGCACGAGCTCGTGCGCAAGCGGCACGACGTCGTCGGGGAGCTCGCCCACGCCTCGGTGCCCGACCTGAAGGAGGCGGAGGGCGGGCTGCGCGACGCGACGGTGCTGCTGGCGCTGGTCGCCACCTGGCTGGTCGACGTCCCGCACGTCGACCTCGAGCGGTCGCGGCGGTCCCTGCTCGACGTGCGTGACGCCCTGCACGAGGTGGCGGGGCGAGCGACCGACCGCGTGGCCCCGGAGACGTGGGAGCTCCTCGCCCCGCGGCTCGGGCTGGAGGACGAGGCGGCCGCTCAGCGCCACGTGCGCGAGCTCGGACGCCGGATCACGCACCTGTCCCGGCTGACCTGGCGTCGCGTGGACGGGGTGCTCGCTCGGCCCGCGTCCGGACGCGGCGTACGCCGACCCGAGCTGACCCCGGTCGAGCCCGGGATCGCGGTGTCGGGCGCCGAGGTGGTCCTGACTCGCGACGCGCGTCCGGGCGTCGACCCGACCCTGCTGCTGCGGGCGGCCGCCGTCGCCGCCGAACGCGACGCGGAGCTGGCCCCGCCACGGCGGCGCGCCTGGGCGCCGAGGGCGCCGCGCTTCCGGACCCGTGGCCGCGCGCGGCCCGCCAGGCGCTCGTGCGGCTGCTCGCAGCCGGCCCTGGCCTGCTGCCGGTCTGGGAGACGCTCGAGGAGACGGGCTCGCTGGAGTCGTTCCTGCCCGAGTGGGAGCGGCTCCGGCTGCTGCCGCACGCCTCCGAGGTCCACCGGTTCACCGTCGACCGGCACGTCGTCGAGACCTGCATCGAGGCGTCGCGCCTGATCCGGCAGGTCCACAGCCCGGACGTGCTCGTCGTCGCGGCGCTCCTGCACGACATCGGGAAGGGCGGGCTCACCGAGCACAGCATCGCCGGCGAGCCCCTCGCCCGGTCAGTGGCGAACCGGATGGGCTTCGACGCCCGCACCGCCGACCAGATCGCACGGTTGGTGCGCCACCACCTGTTGCTCGCGCAGACGGCGACGACCCGCGACCCGGACGACCCCGCCACCGCCCACGCTCTCGCCCTGACGATCGGTGACGTGGAGACGCTCGACCTCCTCGTGGCGCTCACCGAGGCGGACGCCCGAGCGACCTCGCCCCATGCGTGGTCGAGGTGGCGTGCAGGGCTGGTCCGGACGGTCGCGATGCGGACCCGGGCGGTGCTCGGTGAGCCGTCGACGCGACCCGTCGAGCCGGACCCGCTCGCCGTTCCTCGCGACGTACGCCGTGGCGGGGTGGCGATCACCGTCTGCTCGGTGGACGGCGGGGCCCGGGTGACCGTGCTCGCGCCCGACCGCGTCGGACTGCTCGCCGACGCCGCGGCGGTCTTCGCCCTGCAACGAGCGTCGGTCCGCTCGGCACGCGCCTGGTCGCAGGACGACATCGGCGTCTCGGTGTGGGAGGTGGCCGAGGACGGTCTCGACGAACGGGTGCTCCACCAGCGGTTCGAGGCCGTGGTGGCCGGGCGGCTCGACCCCGCCTCGCGCTGGAAGCCCGACGCGCACGGGATCGCGCCGACGGTCGTCGTCCACCCCGAGGCCTCGGCCCGCGCCACCGTCCTCGAGGTCCGGACCGATGACCGGCCCGGCGTCGTCCACCGGGTCTGCGCCACGCTCGCCGCCCTGGACGTCACGGTCCGCTCCGCCCACGTCGACACCCTCGGCCCCCAGGCGGTCGACGTGTTCTACGTCCAGGAGTCCTCGGCCGGCGCTCTCACCGAGACCCGCGCTGCCGAGGCCGCCCACGCCGTACGCGCCGCCCTGTCGGGATAGTCCCCGACGTTCTGGTCGCCGACACGCCGTCCGACCCGACCAGAACGTCGGGGACTATCGCGAGCGGCGGATGCGGATCGCGCGGGGGGTGCCGTCGGGGTGGGTGAGCAACCGGATGGGGTCGTCGTCCTCGTCGTCGGGTGTGGGCGTGACGGGTCCCGCGTTCTCCATCTCCTTCAGCGCCTCCTTGGCGCGCGCCTCGCCGGGGTTGAAGACCTCGATCAGGCCGCCGAACATGTCGCCGACCTGCCCGAGCCCGTCGCGACCGCCCGGCCGGTCGAGACTGCGCTGGTAGAAGTAGATGGCGACTCCGGTCACGACCAGGATCACGACCCCGGCGACGATCGTGGTCGCGACCTCTCCCATGCGGCCATCGTCCGGCACGACGTACGCCGACTCAAGGAGCCGCGCCTCCGGCACCGTTGACTCGGACGGGCGGGGGAGCCCCGGTTAGGCTGGAAGCCCGCACCGAGACCATCCGGCACCATCTGGCGCCATCTGCACTGACCAAGGACTGACTTGTTCGCCACGCTCTCCGACCGGCTCGCCGAGACCTTCAAGAACCTCCGCGGCAAGGGTCGCCTCTCCGAGGCCGACATCGACGCGACCGCGCGCGAGATCCGGATCGCCCTGCTCGAGGCCGACGTGGCGCTGCCGGTCGTCCGCGAGTTCGTGGAGGCGGTCAAGGAGCGGGCCCGCGGCGAGGAGGTCAGCCAGGCGCTGAACCCCGCTCAGCAGGTCGTCAAGATCGTCAACGAGGAGCTCGTCGAGATCCTCGGCGGCGAGACCCGGCGGCTGCGGTTCGCCAAGAACCCGCCGACCGTGATCATGCTGGCCGGCCTCCAGGGCGCCGGCAAGACGACGCTGGCCGGCGAAGCTGGCCCGCTGGCTCAAGGACCAGGGCCGGCAGCCGATGCTCGTGGCCGCGGACCTGCAGCGCCCCAACGCCGTCAACCAGCTCCAGGTCGTCGGCGAGCAGGCGGGCGTGGCCGTCTTCGCGCCCGAGGCCGGCAACGGCGTCGGCGACCCGGTGAAGGTCGCCCGCGACTCGATCGACGAGGCACGCCGCAAGCTGTACGACGTCGTCATCGTCGACACCGCGGGCCGTCTCGGTGTCGACGCCGAGCTGATGCAGCAGGCCGGCGACATCCGCGACGCGGTCGAGCCCGACGAGATCCTGTTCGTCGTCGACGCGATGATCGGCCAGGACGCCGTGACCACCGCGCAGGCCTTCCTCGACGGTGTCGGGTACGACGGCGTCGTCCTCACCAAGCTGGACGGCGACGCCCGCGGTGGCGCGGCGCTGTGCATCCGCAGCATCACCGGCAGGCCGGTGATGTTCGCCAGCGCCGGCGAGAAGCTGACCGACTTCGACGTCTTCCACCCCGACCGGATGGCCTCGCGCATCCTCGACATGGGCGACGTCATGACCCTGATCGAGCAGGCCGAGAAGACCTTCGACCAGGAGCAGGCGCTCAAGGCGGCCGAGAAGCTCACCACCGGCGGCGACTTCACCCTCGACGACTTCCTCGAGCAGATGCAGCAGGTGCGCAAGCTCGGCTCGATGTCGAAGATCATGGGGATGCTGCCCGGGATGGGGCAGTTCCGCGACCAGCTCGAGAACTTCGACGAGCGCGAGATCGACCGCATCCAGGCGATCATCCAGTCGATGACCCCGGCCGAGCGGGCCAACCCGAAGATGATCGACGGCTCACGCCGGGCCCGGATCGCGAAGGGCTCCGGCCGGCAGGTCTCCGACGTGAACAGCCTGGTCGACCGGTTCTTCGAGGCGCGCAAGATGATGCAGTCCTTCGCCAAGGGCGGCGGGATGCCCGGGGTCCCGGGCATGCCCGGCATGTCGGGCGGAGGCAAGCGCGGCCGGGCCAAGCAGGCCGCGAAGAACAAGCCGGGCAAGGGCCGCCGGGTCAGCGGGAACCCCGCGAAGGCCGCCGCCCAGGCCAAGGACGCCGAGCAGAAGGCGGCGGCGTCCGGCGGCAACCCCTTCGGCAACCCGGACGCCGAGGAGATCGACTACGAGAAGGCGGCCGCCGCGCTCGAGCTGCCGCAGGACTTCTCAAGAAGTGCCTGCGAGCGTTCTGCCCCCATCCCAGCACGACGAAGTTCCTGGTCGGGGTCTCGATCAATCCGTTGTAATTCCAGCGTCCGCCGTATTCGCGGAGCCGCAGGGTTGTCACGGCCCGCCGATGCGTGTGGGTGAACCTCACACGGACGATGTCGGCCGTCTTGTTGTGGGCACCGCGACGCGGGCGCTTCCCCATTTTGTCAATCATGATGACGTCGTGAGCAGGGTCGTGGTGGACCGCCGCCTGACCGAACGCAGCCGCCGCCGGGAGTGCCATCACAACCGCTACTCCACCGACCCCGACAATTCGCCAGAACCTATGCCCGTGCTTGAACTTCATGACTTCCTCCTTCACAGCTTCGGCCCCGAGCCACCGCTCAGGGATCGCCTTGGGAGCGGCTGTTCCGTGGCGACACGGTGGGCCCCGGGTGCCGCGTCCGCCAGAGTCTTGCTACTCAAAGGCTGCGGCCCTGTGGCGGACGTGCGTCAGAGCTATCAAGTACCTCAAGTGACGGTCCTCGTCGTCGATGGCGCGAACGTCGTCGGCGCCCGCCCGGACGGGTGGTGGAAGGACCGCGCCGGCGCCGCTCGTCGACTCCACGAGCAGCTCGTCACCGCCGACCTCGACGAGAAGATCACCGAGGTCGTCCTGGTGCTCGAGGGCGAGGCGAAGAGTGGCGTCCGGAAGGGCCGCGACGGCCACGTGACCGTCGTACACGCCCCGCAGGACGGCGACAGCGAGATCGTCCGGCAGGCACACCGGGCCGCGGATGCGGGGGCCGAGGTCCTCGTCGTGACCGCCGACCGGTTGCTGGCCGCCCGGGTGGCGAAGGCAGGCCCGACCGTCGGCCCCACCTGGCTGCTCGACCGGTTGCAGGACTAACTGGCATACAGACGGCAGAAATCGTGGTCGAGGAATGTCGTCTCTATGCCAGTTAGTTGCTCAGCCGGGCGTCAGGCGGGCTCCGCGGCCCGGCTGACGGCGAGGGCGATGCTGCCCATCAGCTCCGCCCGCGCCCCGAACCGGCCCGACACCACCTCGCACGACGCCGCGGCCTCGGGGTGGGCGTACCGGTGGACACCGTCCCGGATCGCCGCGACCAGCGTCTCGGAGCCACCGAGCGAGCCACCGACCACGATCCGCGCGGGGTTCAGGGTGGTGCAGACGCCCGCGAGCACCCGGCCGACGGTGTGACCGGCGTCGGTGATGACCCGGCGTACGGCGGTCTCGCCCTCGGCGTCCAGCCGGAGGAGCCCCGCCAGGTCGAGGTCGTCGCCGTACACCGGACGCAGCAGCTCCAGCAGTCGTCGGGTCGAGACCTCGGTCTCCAGGCAGCCTCGGCTCCCACACCGGCAGACGTCGCCGCCCTCGCGTGCGAGCACGTGCCCGACCTCGCCGGCCAGCCCGGCCGTGCCGCGGTGCAGCCGGCCACCGAGCACGAGCCCGGCCCCGACGCCGCTGGCCAGCTTCACGTACAGGAGGTCCGCCACGCCGCGACCGGCGCCGTGCTGGTGCTCGGCCATCGCACCGAGATTGGCGTCGTTGTCGACCACGACGGGTACGCCGACGCGGTCAGCGAGCTCGTTCGCCGGCGCCAGCTGCTGCCAGCCGGGGAGGACGGCCTGGTCCACCCGGGCCGAACGCCGGTCGATCGGCGCCGGGACGCACAGCCCGATGGTCAGCAGGTCGGTGACGGGGATGCCGGCCTCGGCAGCGGCGGTGGCCACCAGCTCTGCCGCGAGGTCGAGGGTGGCGTTGCCGTGCGGATCGGAGTCCGTCCAGGTCTCGGCCTCGGCGAGGATCGTGGCGCTCCGGTCGGCCACCGCCACCCGCACGTGCCGGTGCCCGATGTCGACGCCCGCGACGCCACCGGGTCGCAGAGCCAGCGCGACCAGCAAGGGCGGCCGCCCGCTGCCACCCTTGTACGGCGTTCCGCGGTCCTCGGTCTCCACGACAAGACCGCCACCGAGCAGCTCGGTGACCAGGCTCGAGACCGTGGTGCGGGACAGCCCGGACCCGCGGGCGAGATCGGCGCGGCTCTGCGGACCGCCGGAGCCGAGCAACGCGGTGATCGCGCGCAGGTTGGACCTGCGGAGCTGAGCCAGGGAGTGTCCGGGCACCGAGGCAGCCTATGCCGATTGCTCCCGAGACCGGAGGAATGACCGTGATCCGGCGGCCCGGCAACGCAGGAGAGTGGACAAACCTCAGCGGGCCTCGGACTCGTCGACTCCCAGGCTCTCCAGCTCCTTCTCCGCCGCGGGGTGCTGCGGGACGGCGTACAGGCGGTGGGTGCGGACCGCCGCGAAGGTCCACAGCTTGTTCAGGACGAACGACAGCGGAGTCACGACCACGATCACGATCAGCTGCGCCCAGTACAGCCGGGTGCGCAGACCGCTGGTGTCGTCGAGCGGGTCGGTCGGCAACGCAATGGGGGAGCCGTGGTGCATGAGCAGCGTCAGCAGCACCAGGCCGATCGCCTGGCCGAGCATGCCGACGGCGAGGAACGGCCAGTACTCCCTCCACCACGATGAGTGCTGGCTGCTGCGGAAGGTCCACCGGCGGTTGAGCTGGAAGTTCCAGAGGTTGGCCACCAGGAACGCCACCGTGGAGTACGCGTGGTACCACCGCACGTGGAAGTCGGTCGGGTGGAGCGCGAAGATCGCGTCCTCCGGGTGCGGGCCGAGGCGCTTGACGATCACCAGCACGACCAGGTTGACCAGGACGCCCGTCGCGCCGACCGCCGCGAAGCGCACGAACTGCAGCGCGTTGCGCTTGTGGCGCTGCAACGAGTCGGTGCGGGTCGTGCTCACACCGGATGACCTTAGGACGTGTCTCCCAATCCCTCGTCCACAAGGGCATCGACCGCCGCGAGGTGTCGCGCGGCTCGGCCGGTAGCGTCCGCGGCATGACGTCACAGCGTTTCCGCGGCCCGGTCCTCCCCGACGGGGAGGCCCGCGACCTGTACGTCGTCGACGGTCGGGTCACCCTCGAGCCGGTCGCCGGGGCGGAGACCGCGGCGGAGGGGTGGATCGTCCCCGGGCTGGTCGACGCCCACTGCCACATCGGACTCGACGCCCACGGCGCGGTGGACGAGGCCACGACGGAGCAGCAGGCCCTCGACGACCGCGACGCCGGCGCGCTGCTCCTGCGCGACTGCGGGTCTCCAGCCGACACCCGATGGGTCCAGGAGCGTGACGACCTGCCCCGGCTGATCCGTTGCGGCCGCCACATCGCGCGCACTCGCCGCTACATCCGCAACTTCGCCCACGAGATCGAGCCCGAGGACGTCGCGTCGTACGTCGCCCAGGAGGCGCAGGCCGGCGACGGCTGGGTGAAGCTCGTCGGCGACTGGATCTCCCGCGAAGACGGTGACCTCACCCCGTCGTTCCCGGCCGACGCGTTCGCCACCGCCATCGCCACCGCCCACGAGCACGGCGCGCGCGTCACCGCCCACTGCTTCGGCGAGACCGTGCTGCCGTGGCTGGTCGAGGCGGGCATCGACTGCATCGAGCACGGCACCGGCCTCACCGTGGACCTCGTCGAGACGATGGTGGCGAAGGGCACGACCCTGGTGCCGACGGCCCACCAGCTCAACAACTTCCCGATGTACGCCGGCCAGGCCGGCGACAAGTTCCCGGCGTACGCCGACCACATGCTCGACCTGCACGCCCGCCGCCGCGAGACGATCATGGCGGCGTACGACGCCGGCGTGCCGATCTTCGCCGGCACCGACGCCGGGGGAGTGCTGCCCCACGGCGGGATCGCCGACGAGGTGGCCGAGCTCGCGTCGTACGGCATGCCGGCGGAGTACGCGCTCGGTGCCGCGAGCTGGCGCGCGCGCGAGTGGCTCGGGTGGAACGCCACACTGGAGGAGGGGGCGCCCGCGGACTTCGTGGTCTACCCGCGCGACCCACGCGCCGACCTGACGGTGCTGCGGGAGCCCGCTGTCGTCGTCCTGCGCGGGCAGGTCGTGTGAACGAGCCCCAGCTCGTTGCCGCCCTGCGTGCCGCCGGCTGCGTCTTCGCCGAGGACGAGGCGCGACTCCTCATCGACGAGGCTTCCTCGCCCGGTGAGCTGATGGCCTGGGCGGCGCGCCGGATGGCCGGTGAGCCGCTCGAGTACGTCGTCGGCTGGGCGGCGTTCGCGGGCGTGCGCGTGGCGGTCGAGCCGGGCGTCTTCGTGCCGCGACGGCGCAGCGAGCTCCTCGTCACCGTGGCCGGCCGGGAGCCCGCCGGTCTCGTCGTCGACCTGTGCTGCGGCACGGCGGCGGTGGGAGCCGCGCTCACCCGGCTGTGGCCGACGGCCGAGATACATGCGGCGGACTCGGACCCGGCAGCGGTGGTCTGCGCCCGCCGCAACCTCCCGCCCGAGAGGGTCCACGAGGGCGACCTCTACGCGGCGCTGCCCGACGATCTGACCGGTCGGGTCGACCTCGTCGTCGCGAACGCGCCGTACGTCCCGACCGACGCCGTGGCGACCATGCCGCGTGAGGCGCGCGACCACGAGCACCGGGTCGCGCTCGACGGCGGACTCGACGGCCTCGACGTGCTCCGGCGGGTCGCTGCCGGTGCGCCGTCCTGGCTGCGTCCGGGTGGCCGCCTCGTGGTCGAGACCGGACGCGACCAGGCGGACGTCATGGCCGCCGTCGTGACCGCAGCCGGGATGGCCGCCCAGGTCGAGACAGACGACGACCTCGGCGCGACGGTCGTGCTCGGCCGGGTGTGACGGCCTCGGCGCGAACGCGACGATGCCCCGGCCTCTCGGGGCACCGGGGCATCGTCCAGGCTCCGGTCCCGAGCACGCTCGGGACCTGCACAGAGAGAATGGAGCCACTCGTTGCCGTGCTGGATTTGCCTGCCCGCACGGCAACTCGAGGGTAGGAAGTTCGATCCTCGTCGGGTACCCCCGAAGGTGCGTATCCAGAAGGGTGAGACCGGTGCGCGGCCGGAGGTGACGGCCTAGGCATCCGGTGGCCACCCGGGCGTGCCGGGCGGCTGTTGCTGTCCAGGGCCCTGGGGAGACCAACCGGAGGGAGGTCCGTACGGCGACCCGGGCGGCGACCCGGGCGGACGGGACCCGGCCCCGGTGGTGCGCCGGGTGGTGCGCCGGGTGGAGCCGACGGACGCCGTGAGAACCACAGGATGGCCGTGACCAGCAGCACCACGAAGCCCGCTCCGCCGAGACCGAGCGGGAGCAGGAGCCCGAGGAGTCCGAGCCGCGCGAAGTCACCTCCGGACGGGACCTGGGCGATCCGGATCTCACCGCGCCCGCCCGCGGGGCAGGTGAACGTGACGTTGCCGTCACCGGTGGTGAACTCCCGGACGGCGATCCAGTCGCCGTACGTGAACTGCTCGGCCGGACGGCGGAACTGCAGCGGCGAGCCGCTCCCGTCGGAGACCTGGCACCTCGGAAGCGGCCGGTCCGCCCGCACGAACAGGCCACGCTCGGCGTTCGCCGGCAGGGCCACCAGGTGGGTCCCGGAAGCCTGGAAGACGGCGTCGGAGTGCGCGATGTCCCGCACGAACCGGGCGACGGCGAGCCCGAACAGGACCGCCGCGATGACCACGAGCACCGTGCCGACGGCGAACCACGCCGGGCTGGGCCGTTTCTTCCTCGGCGGCACCGTGGCGGGGTACGTCGAGGGGTACTCCGGGTGCGGGCGGTACGGCATGCTCACGCGGAGCACCTTGCCCGATTTCTTCGGAGGTCGCGGGTTCTGGCAGAATCGCGCCTTGAGTCTGTTGCGGCCGGTCCCTCTCAACCGCGCGCGTGACAGCCCACCGAGGACGACCGCCCGTGTCCCCACACTGGTGCGCGAGCCTCACCCACACACAACGTTCGAGGAGACACCACAACCGTGGCCGTCAAGATCCGCTTGAAGCGCATGGGCAAGGTCCGTGCGCCGCACTACCGCATCGTCGTCGTGGACTCGCGCAAGAAGCGCGACGGCAAGGTGATCGAGGAGATCGGGCTGTACCACCCGAAGGAGGACCCGTCGTACATCAGCGTCGTGTCCGAGCGGGCGCAGTACTGGCTGGGCGTCGGCGCCCAGCCGTCCGAGGCGGTCGCCCAGATCCTGAGGATCACCGGCGACTGGCAGACGTTCAAGGGCTACACGAACACCGAGGGCACCCTGCGGGTGGCCGAGCCCAAGCGCGACAAGCTCGAGATCTTCAACGAGGCCCTCAAGGACGCTGCCAGCGAGCCGAAGGCCGAGGCCGTGACCAAGCGGACGACGAAGAAGAGCGCGGCGAAGAAGGCAGCGGCACCGGCGGAGCCGGCCGCCGAGGAGCCCGTCGCGGAGACCCCCGTCGAGGCGGCCGCCGAGTCCCCCACTGAGGCCCCCGCTGAGGCGGTCGAGGCTCCGGCCGAGGCCGTCACGGAGGAGCCCGCCCCGGTGCCCGAGGTCGAGACGCCCGCAGGTGCAGCCGACGAGGCCGAGACGGCCGAGACCGCGCAGGCCGACGCCGACGCGAAGAGCGACGAGGCCTGATCGTGCTCGCCGACGCGCTGGAGCACCTGGTGCGAGGGGTCGTCGACCACCCGGACGACGTCACGGTTCGCGACAAGCAGACGCGGCGCGGTCCGCTGCTCGAGGTGCGGGTCCACCCCGACGACCTCGGCAAGGTGATCGGCCGTAACGGCCGTACCGCGACCGCGTTCCGGACCGTCATCTCGGCCCTGGCCGGCCGCGGCGGGTCGCGGATCGACTTCGTCGACGTCGACCAGGGTCGTTGACGAGTGAGGACGTTCCGGCCGGCGCAGCCGGTCGGAACGACCGGAGCGAGCGCCGAAGGCCGCTTGCGGCCGAGGCGGCCTGACAAGCCGCCAAGTCCCGTCACTAACCTGACCTTCGTGGACAAGGCCGAGTCAGTCGACGTCGTCGTGGGGCGCGTCGGCAAGCCCCACGGCCTCCGTGGCGAGGTGACCGTCGAGGTCCGTACCGACGAGCCCGACCGCCGCTTCGGTGTGGGTACGACGCTCGCGGCGGAGCGTCCCGGCGGCCTGGCCGCGCCGTGGTCCGCGCTCACGGTGGCGACGACGCGATGGCACCAGTCCACCCTGCTGGTGCGGTTCGAGGAGCTGACCGACCGCACGGCCGCCGAGGCCGCTCGCGGGCTGCTGCTGCACGTCGGCGTACCCGCCGACGAGTCGCCCGACGACCCCGAGGAGTTCTACGACCACCAGCTGGTCGGGCTCGCCGCCGAGGACCTCGACGGAGGTGCTCTGGGCGAGGTCACCGCCGTGGTGCACGGTGCCCAGGACCTGCTCCAGATCCGTACGCCGGACGGTCGGGACGCGCTCGTCCCCTTCGTGTCGGCGCTGGTGACCGAGGTCGACCTTCAGGGCGGCCGGGTCGTCGTGGCCGACCGCCCCGGCCTGGTCGCGCCGTTCCCCGACGAGGACGAGTAGCTCACGTGCGGATCGACGTCGTCACGATCTTCCCCGAGTGGTTCGCGTCGCTCGACGTCTCCCTGACCGGCAAGGCGCGGGCCTCCGGGCTGGTCGAGATCGCCGTCCACGACCTCCGCGACTGGACCCACGACCGCCACCGCACGGTCGACGACACCCCCTACGGCGGAGGCGCCGGGATGGTGATGAAGCCCGAGCCGTGGGGCGAGGCTCTCGACGAGGTGCGCGGCGACGGCCGGCCGACGCCTGGTCGTGCCGACGCCGAGCGGGACGTCCCGTTCACCCAGGCGATCGCCCGCGAGCTGGCCGGCCTCGACCACCTCGTCCTCGCGTGCGGCCGGTACGAGGGCATCGACCAGCGCGTGGTCGAGGAGGCGGCGACGACGTACGCCGTCCGCGAGCTCTCGCTCGGCGACTTCGTGCTCAACGGCGGGGAGGTCGCGGCCGCGGCCTTCATCGAGGCGGTGGTCCGGCTGCTGCCCGGCTTCATGGGCAACCCGGACTCGCTGGCCGAGGAGTCCCACGAGGACGGCCTCCTGGAGTACCCCGTCTACACCAAGCCCGCCTCGCTGGCGCGGCCGCGAGGTGCCCGAGGTGCTGCTCTCCGGTGACCACGGCGCGATCGCGGCCTGGCGTCACGCCGAGTCGGTACGCCGTACGGTCGCCCGCCGCCCCGACCTCGCGCACCCCGCGGCGCAGGTCGCGCCTCGGTGGGCTCGACCTCGAGGTCCGGCTCGCCACACGGGCGGATGCCGGCGAGCTGTTCACGCTGACCCGGGCCTGCTGGCTCCAGGAGCTCTGGGCGAACCCGGGCGTCGTCGTCCCGGCGCTCGAGGAGTCCTTCGAGGACGCCCTGCGGGGCCTCGAGGACTGGACGACGTTCGTCGCCCTGGCCGGAGGCCGGATCGTCGGCTCGACCCGCGGGAAGGTCGTCGGCGACGGCACGGTGTGGGACATCGGGCGGGTGATGGTCGCGCCCGACCTGCAGGGGCGTGGCCTCGGCCGTCACCTCCTCGAGGTCGCGGAGGCCGCCGCGCCCGCCGAGGTGACGACGTACGAGCTGTGGACCGGCGCGAAGAGCGTCGACAACATCCGGATGTACAAGAAGGCCGGCTACCGGCTCCAGGGTCCCGCCCCCGATCCGCCGGGCGCCGTGATCATGACCAAGCGCCGCTGAGGATCGCTCGATTTCCTCGGGGGTGGTCCGGTCTGGCAGGATTGGCCCTCGGCCCGTCCGGCCAAACAGGGATCGCCCGGCTTCGACCGGTTGATCCGCTCCGGCTCCTGCCACAGGGGGAGCGCGGCGCCGCCGGCCACACGGACGGCCGCTCAACTGCACACGACTTTTCCCCACCACGGCTGACCTGTGGCACTCGTGAGGAGAGACATGACCGTCAACAACATCGGTGCCGTCACCGACCTGGGCAACGCCGCCAAGCGCGACGACCTCCCCGACTTCCGGGCCGGAGACACCGTCAAGGTCCACGTCAAGGTCACCGAGGGCACCCGCTCCCGCGTCCAGGTCTTCCAGGGCGTGGTGATCCGGGTCCAGGGCTCCGGCATCGGCCGCACCTTCACGGTCCGCAAGGTCTCCTTCGGCGTCGGTGTCGAGCGCACGTTCCCGCTCCACTCGCCGATCTTCGAGGAGATCGAGATCGTGACCCGCGGCGACGTCCGCCGGGCGAAGCTCTACTACCTGCGCAACCTCCGCGGGAAGGCCGCCAAGATCAAGGAGCGGCGCGAGGTCTGAGGTTCGGTGTTGAGCGCCTCTCGGAACCACCCCTCGTCTAGGCTCGCGGCGTGACCGACTCGAGCTCCGCTACCTCCCTCGATGAGCATGAGCGGGAGCCGTCGGTGAAGACCAAGAAGCACCTCCCCCTGTGGCAGGAGACGATCCTCCTGCTGACGATCGCCATCCTGCTGGCGGTCGTGATCAAGGCCTTCTTCGTGCAGGCGTTCTACATCCCGTCGGAGTCGATGGAGCCGGGCCTGGTCAAGAACGACCGGATCCTGGTGGAGAAGACGTCGTACTGGTTCGGCGGTACGCCGCAGCGCGGCGACGTGGTCGTGTTCAAGGACCCGGGTGGCTGGCTGAGCGAGGAGGAGGACGCAGGTCCGTCCAACCCGGTCGGCAAGCTGATGGCCAAGATCGGGCTCTACCCGTCGGGCGGCCACCTGGTGAAGCGGGTGATCGGCGTCGCCGGCGACACGATCCACTGCTGCGACAAGTCGGGTCGGATCCTGGTCAACGGCCATCCGCTCGACGAGAACTCCTACATCAAGAACACCCCCGGCATGCAGTGCAACGGGCCGATGACCACCACGTGCAACTGGACCGCCGGTCCGGTGCCGAAGGGCACGGTCTTCGTGATGGGCGACAACCGGGACAACTCCGACGACTCGACCCGACATCTGTGCCAGCCGAAGGTGCCCGACTGCACCCCCGACCCCTACGTGCCTGTCGACGACGTCGTCGGCAAGGTCTTCGTGCTGCTGTGGCCGCACAGCCGGTTCCACGTCCTGCACCGTCCGTCCGACTTCGCCGGCATCCCGGCGGCGTCGACCACGTCCTCCGGGTCCAGGTCCGGCAACGGCGGCCGGTGAGCCGCCTTCCTCCGGGGGCGACGGTCCGGCGCGACGCCGGGCTCTACGGCTACGAGCGCGCGCTGCGTCGCGTCGGCATCGAGCTGGTCGCCGGTGTCGACGAGGCCGGCCGCGGCGCGTGCGCGGGTCCGCTGGTGGCCGGCGCCGCGATCCTCAAGCCCGGCAAGTCGGGGGAGATCACCGGGCTCGCCGACTCCAAGCTGCTCACCGAGAAGGCCCGCGAGCGGGTGTACGCCCAGGTGCTGAAGAAGGCGCTCGCCTGGTCGGTGGTCGTCATCGAGTCCGACGAGTGCGACCGGCTCGGGATGCACGTGGCGAACGTCGAGGCGCTGCGCCGGGCGGTCGCGCTGCTCGACGTCCCGCCGGAGTACGTCCTCACCGACGGCTTCCCGGTCGACGGCCTCGGCGTCCCCGGGTTGGCGGTGTGGAAGGGCGACCGCGTCGCCGCCTGCATCAGCGCGGCGTCCGTCCTGGCGAAGGTGACCCGCGACCGGATCATGGTCGAGCTCGACCGCCACCACCCGGCGTACGACTTCAAGACGCACAAGGGCTACATCACCGACGTGCACGCCGCCGCCCTGACCGAGCACGGTCCCTGTCCCGAGCACCGGATGCGGTTCGTCAACGTGCGGCGAGCCGCCGGGGTCGAAGTCGATCCGTCCATCGAGGAGCTCGTCGACGGCACTAGGGTCGAGCCGAGCACGACACGAGGAGAGTCAGCATGAGCGCCGAGGATCTCGAGAAGTACGAGACCGAGATGGAGCTCACTCTCTATCGGGAGTACCGCGACGTCGTCGGCATCTTCAAGTACGTCGTCGAGACCGACCGCCGCTTCTACCTGTGCAACCAGGTCGACGTGAAGGCACGCACCGAGTCCGGTGACGTGTTCTTCGAGGTGTCGATGACCGACGCCTGGGTCTGGGACATGTACCGGCCCGCCCGCTTCGCCAAGAACGTCAAGGTGCTCACGTTCAAGGACGTGAACGTCGAGGAGCTCAGCCAGCAGGAGATCGACCCGCCCAAGGCCTGACCTGCGGCTCCGACGCGTCACTTGATCAGGCGGATCGGGTCGCCGTCGATGTTGGCACTCCAGGTCGTCGTGTCCGTGACGCCGCCCGGGAACGGATCAGCAACCGGTACCAGCACCCACCGGCCTGGGTCGAGTTGCAGGTGTAGTCGCTCGGGATCGGCACGGTGATCACCTGTTGCTTGCCGTTGTAGGTGGCGCTGCTGACGTTCGTCAGCTTGCAGTTCGCGAGCGCCCCGTTGGCGACTCCGGCTCCGGTGCAGCCGGTCACGACGCCGCCGAGGTTGGAGTCCGTCGGTGGCAGTACCTGGATGGTGCCGACCGGCCGGCGGCGGCGTCACCGACGTCGAAGAACACGATCTTCAGGGTCTTGGTGGCCGCGGCCGGAATGACCCGGACCATGTTGAAGAAGGTGTTGGCGCCCGTGTAGTTGGCGTAGATCGACATGTGCTGGTAGCCGGAGACGGAGACCCCCGCGGCACCGGCCCCCTTGACCCGGATCGCGAAGCGGTTGTTTCCGTTCCCGCCCACGCTGGTGTCGTCGCCGGTCTGGGAGAACACGTTCGGGTTGTTCTCGTAGCCTCCTTGGCCGTCGGTCACACCTCCCCGCTTCACGTTGGTGCGGATCTGGAGGTAGTAGTCGCCGACCTGGGTCGGGGTGAAGGTGCACAGCGCCACCCACTGGTGGTAGACCTTCGCGAGCTCGGCGTTGTACTTGGGGTTCGGCTTGGTCGTGTCCTGCTTCGTGGTGTCGCCGGACTTGGCCAGGTACTGCGCCAGGGTGCCGGTCGACACGTTGGCCGGGGTGGTGCTGCTTTCCGTGGACTGGATGATGCCGTCGTACTGGCGTTCGCAGGCCGTGATCGGCGCGCCGTTGCTCGGCTGGTAGGTGTCGGTCGGGTGCGCGCAGGCCGTACGACGTGGTGATCGGGGTGGTGCCGCCGCCCAGCGTGTCACCGGTGCAGTACTCGTTCGGAGACGGGTTGTAGCGGGCGAGGCCGTCGGTCGGGGTGTAGGAACTCATGGTGTCGCGGAACGGGATGTTGTTCGGCTTCGTGGAGGCCTTCGGGCCCGTCTGGGTGCAGGTGTCGCCGTTGTCCACCCAGGCCGGGTCGTAGATCTGCAGCGTCACCGACTTGTTCACCGCCGCCGCCCCCACACGCACGATGTAGAAGTAGCCCCTGGGGTCGAACTCGTCGTTCGTCGGTGCCCGTGCAGCCGTCAGCCGCAGACGTGCAGTTGCGGGTCATGTACTGGTCGCCGCTCTGCTTGTTGGTGTCCGGGCCGGCGACGGCCCCCCAGAACTGTGGGTTGGAGGTGCACTGCGCACCACCGGGCGGGGCCACGATCACGCTCGTGTTGGGGCCCCGGATCGGGTCGGTGGCGTCCGACACGGCGCCCGGGGGCTCGTTGCCGAAGGTGTTGCACGGACTTCCCATCGGGGCCGGACCGTTGAAGTCGGCGGTCGCCGAGCGGACGATCGTCGCCGACTTGACGCCGAACGACGCGCCGAACGCATTGCCGACGTTGCTGCTGATGGTGACCTGGAGCTGAGTCGGCTTGTCCCCGATCGAGACAGAGACGGACGTCGTCCCGGAGTTGGGGAAGCCGTTGCGTCCGGCCACGGTGATGGCCGTGCTCTTGGCGGAGGCGAAGTCGTCGGGGAGGAAGGTCACGCCGGCCGTCGCGGCGGCGTCGGCTGCGTTCTGGATCCGCGAGATCTCGACGTACCAGCGAGCGACATCGACCGAGATGGCGCACAGGGGCATCATGATCGTCGCGGCGAAGGCGGCGACCAGCACCGCGGCGTACCCACGCTCGTCGCGCGCTCCGAGACTGGAGTCGACCGACCCATCCGATCATGAGTGGGCCCCGGGCTTGCAGGAGTCGTTCGGCAGAGGCTCGAACTGCATCACGCTTCGCTCCTGGACGTCGACATGGTCTCCGAAGAGGCCGGTGATCCAGGGGTGTGACGCGTTCATGATCACGCCGACCGACATCCGGCTGGCATCGTTGATGCACGCGTTGATCGTCGAGGAGGTCCAGGCGCCGCCCGAGTACACGAACTGGTTGTTCGCATCGCTCCAGACGTACCTGACACAGTCCGTCGAGCACGTGGCCGTCGTGTTCCCGGCGGGTTGTGGGTAGCCCGTCGGTGTTGGCTCGGTAGACGATGATCCAGTTGATCTCGTCCTGCGGCATCGCGCTGCCCGCCTGCTGGATCGCGTTCGCCGCCACCTGGGCCAGCATCGGAGCGGTGGGCGGAGTGCACGGCGACGGCGAGCAGGTCGCCGGGCCCGCGCCGGCGGAGACCGACGCCATGCGGGTACCGACATGGACCGAGCTGTTGACCGACACGACGTCGCGCATCAGCAGGGACATCTCGATGATGCCGAACAGCACCAACGCCAAGACAGGCGTGAGCAGCGCCGCCTCGACGGCCACCGCACCTCTCTGCTTGTCGTGTTTCTTGTGAATCCCGTGAAATGAATGAATCCCGTGAATTGAAAGCATGCGAACCTCCCCGACGCCCTCACGTCGTTCGTGGCCCTAAGGTGTCAGGCCAACCTGGGGTTTCGGATAGAGGTTTCGCAGTAAAACCTCGATGCCGACCGGCGATTTTGCCGTCGTCAGCCGACACATCGACGTGCGGATCCTGGCAAGAGGCGCTGTGCCGACGGGCGGTCTAGACCAGTGGCCCATCCGGATCAGAGCCGTCATCGATCGCCCAGATGTGCGGTTCCCGAGGTTAAGAATCGCTCCGTCCCCGCGACTTTGCGGGCGTGGAGGCTTTAGTGTCTGACCTGCGCGGTGAGGGCCGCGCATGCAGTGAGGGCTGCAAGGCGCCTTCGGGCGCAATGACACAGGAGTCTTGATCGCGATGTTTCCGTTCCATGGAACGGAACGGCGGGCTTACCGGATGCCGCACGGGGTGTCCGCGTTCCCGCTGTCCGCCGAGGGCACGAGCAGGGACGCCATGCCCTGCGAGATTCTCCCACGCCCTGCGTCGCTGACTGGACGCCTCTCCACCAATCCCTCAACGGTCGGGCCACGCCTCTCTCACGGGGCAAGGCGTGGCCCGACCGTCCCCACCGGCACGCTGAGAGTCTCGAGCCGGCATCGGGACCAGCGCGGCGCCTCGGCCGTCGAGTTCGCCCTGGTGGTGCCGTTCCTGCTGCTCATCGTCTTCGGGATCATCGTCTACGGGATGGTGTTCGCGCAGTCGCTGAGCCTGAGCAACGCCGCCCGTCAGGCCGCACGCTCCGGTGTCATCTCCGGCACGACGTGCGACCAGATCACCACGCTGTCGCATGACGCCGCCGGGACCATGGGCATGAGCGGGTCCGACGCCACCGTCTCGATCACCCGCGGCGCCACCCAGGCCGACCGCCACCGCCGCCTGTGGTGGAGGTGGCAGCACCCAACCCTGCAAGTCCCAAGCGGTCGGGACGAACATCTACGTCAAGCTCACCTACACCACGCATCCGGTCGTGCCGTTCGTTCCCGTGCCCAGCACGCTCACCGGAGACGGGGTGTACCGATGCGAGTTCTCCTGAAGCGTCGACTGCGGCAGCGCGACCAGCGAGGGGCGATCGCACTGATCGTCGGCCTGCTGTCGATCCTGCTGCTGGGGATCAGCGCGTTCACCGTCGACTTCGGCATGGCGTACACGACCAAGCGCCAGCTCTCGACGGCAGCCGATGCTGCCTCGCTGGCCGCGGACGCCGTCTACAAGTCGGACTACAAGGGTCTGTGCACCGTTCCGGGCAATGACCCGAACAGCCCGGTCGCAGCCAACGCCAGCGTGCGTGCCTCGGCCGAGGCGGCCGCTGACGACCTCTTCAAGCAGAACTTCCCGGCCGGCTCCTCGGCCGACGGCAGCATCACGAACCTGTCGTGCAACGGCACCGGCGTCCAGGTCACCTACACGGCGTCGGGGAAATCGAGCTCACCGCTCGGTCCGTTGCTCGGCGGCTCCGGGACCATCACGACCGATGGCACAGCGGCTGCCGCCTACAGCGTGGGAGGCGGCATCTGCGCCCTGTGCGTGCTCGGAAACGTCAGCACGAACAACACGGACTTCACCGTCACCGGCGGTGACATCTACGTCGACGGCAACGTCGGCACCGGGCCGAACAGCAACTGGAATGCCACGAACTCCATCACGATCTCGGGCACGGTGAGCGGACTGTCGCAGGCCAACGCCACCCCCGACTGGACGTCGGGCCCCCACATCACCGACCCCTTTGCCGGCGTCACCCTGCCCGCCTCGCCGTACACCGGTCTGACGGCCAAGATCGGGTAGCCCCTGCACTCAGGGTCCGGGGATCTACGGCAGCTACAACATCAAGAACGAGACGTGCACGCTGCAGCAGGGCGCCTACGTGTTCACCGGGACACTGTCGTTCCAGAACACCGGCTCCCATCTGACCAGCAACGGCGCTCCGGTCACGCTGTTCTTCGCGGGTCCCAACGGCAAGCTGGACATCAAGAACGGTGACATCGACAGGCTGGCCGCCCCCACCACGACGCCCCTGCCGTCGGGCTTCCCGGCGAGCTGGCCGTCCGGGTTCGCGATCATCTACGCGAGAGACAACACCAACACGCTCGACCTCCAGGGGAACGGCGACTCCTTCCCCGATGTCACCGGAAACGTCTACGCGCTGAAGTCGACCACGTCGTTCAATGGAAACGCGTGCTTCCAGGTGAGCAGCGGAGCCGTGGTCATCGGTGGTGTCAGCTCGGTCGGTAACAAGTCGTGCCTCAACGTCCTCGATGCCAAGAACGCCGGCAACTCGCTGCCTCAGAACCTGAGGTTGACCAAGTAGTCATCAGGCGGATTCCACGAGCGCGGGTCAGCTGATGCCCGTCGATCGAAGGAGTGATCGCACGCCGTAGTCCTCCCGGGCCATGCCGCCCACCCCTCACGGCACGGGTCTCCCGTGGTCGTGTGACACGTCTGGACCCCGAGTGGTCTAGACCAGCCAGATTTGACTCGGGTCGTCAGACCCCACCGGTCACAATGAAGACCGCATGGGGCAAAGAATGGTCGATTCGGTCTTTTCGATGGTCCGACTCGCCTACTCTCGGCCACGCACGGCGGGGAACCTGTGCACTGCATCCATGGCGGGATGCAGTTGGTCTGACCGACTGGTGGAGCGGGACATGGGCTCAATACTGAAACGACGCGCGCGCCGCGACGAAGGCGGCGCTGCCGCCGTCGAGTTCGCGCTCATCTTGATTCCCCTTCTCTGGCTGGTCTTCGGGCTGATCCAGTACGGCTGGTACTTCTACGCGATGCAGTCCGGCAGCTCGGCGGTCGGCGACGCCGCCCGACGTGTCGCCGTCGGCAACTGCACGACGACCGCCCAGGTCCAGACCCTGATCTTCAATCACCTGGGCGCGGCGACGACCGCCTCGAACTCGAGCGGGATCACGACGACAGTGACCTACACCAAGGCGGACGGCTCGGGCTCCGTGGCGGCGCCCGGCGAGATCGGAGGGGCGGTCACCATCGAGGCGACGTTCCCGACCCTGAACATGCACTTCCCGTTCATCCCGGTGCCCAGCAACGGTTCCGTGACCCGAACCAACGTGGCCCGCATCGAGGACCTCAGTTCGACACAAGGGACCTGCTCATGAAGCACCCGATGAAGCAGCGACGCCGCGATGAGCGTGGAGCAGTGGCCGTCATGGTCGGTCTGTTGTCCGTCGTGCTGCTGTCGATGGCTGCGATGGGTGTCGACCTCGGCAACGCATGGGCGCAGAAGCGCCAGGTGCAGGCCGGCAGCGACCTGGCCGCCGAAGCAGGTGCCGGGATCAAGGGTGCCAACCTCCCGGCCACCACGGTCCACAGCTGCTCGTACGGCAACGCGGGTGCGGTGTCGACGGACCAGTCGGTGAAGGACATCTCGACCTACCTGGCTAACCAGGCGTACCCGACGGCCACGGGGGCGACGTACAGCAGCTACCTGGCGAACCTCCCGGCCCAGCTCACCGACTGCAACATGGCCAACGGGGAGGTCGTCTACGGCACCCCCACGTTCACTGCGGGTGCCTGGACGTGGCCTTCAACAAGAACCAGCTGTCGCTGGTCAGTCCACCCAAACACGTCGATTTCGGGCTGGCCGGCGTCATGGGCTTCAGCGGAACCAACGTGAACGGCGTCTCCACGGTGGAGATCCGCTCGCCGAAGTTCGGCGCGCTGCCGTTCTACGCCTTCAGCGGCTGCGACTACGGACCGCAGACCCTGCAGCAGCCGAACAACGGTCACTCCGCCGATCCGGTCTTGCTCTATGCCCCCAGCGACAACGCCAACGCCACGCTGACGTCCATCACCCCGGTGTCCTACCCGGTCGACTACGACGGGGACCGTCGTCGAGCCGTTGACGCTCAACGGGCTCTGGCTTCGCCAACGTCACGCAGGTCGGCTTCTTCGAACCCGGCAACGGCACGACCGGTCCGGCTCCGGTCACGATCGACAACACCAAGTTCACGATCAGCCCGGACGGCAAGACGATCACGATCCCCGACCTTCCGGACCAGACCCGCGGGGTCTCCGGCGTCCAGGAGTTCTGGTACATCCGCGTGATGATCGGCGGCAAGTGGTCGACCTACTCGACCGACAACTCGGGCAACGTGACCAACGCTCCGGTGCTCACGATCGGCGACTCCGCCGCTGCTCTGCGGCCAGGGCTCCAACCAGGGCAACTTCGGCACGCTGCTGCTGGACCATGCCGGGTACAACGGTTGGGACTCGGTAGGTGCCGCGAACGTCGCGCTCGGGCTGACGAATTCACTCTCGATCTACCCGACGGGCGGCCCGGCTGACGGCACGTGCTCCTCGGCGCAGACGCAGACGGTGCTGTGGAATGCGGACGGGACCAACTGCGTCGACACCGACACCGGCATGTCGTCCGAAGGTGGCGACCGGTGGGTTCCTGGGCATCGGCTCGGCCGCCCCTGGCGGCGGGCAGTACCTGCTCAAGCCGAACGGCAAGACCACGTGCGGTACCGGCGGCACGGAGGCAACGACGGTCAAGATGGGCCAGACCATCAACAACGACACTCTGTCCTGCTTCTTCATCAGCCCGACGACGCACGTGTCGGACGTCGACTACGGCGGGTACAGCGGGACCCCGCTGATCTCGAACTCGATCTACGACTCACCGCGCTTCGCCTATGTGCCCGTGCTCAAGGTGCAGCCGGCGAACGGTGGCAGCAAGAAGTACCAGATCATCGACTTCCGGGCCTGCTTCATCACCGACCAGCCCGGTTCGGCGGTCAAGGGGGATCAACCCAGCGTCGGCAACGGCCTGACGACCGACAACAACGGGATTGTGTCGGTCCAGGTCATCTTCCTGAATCCCGAACGCGCTGCCGAACCCGCCCGTGAAGAACGGAACGATCAACTACATCGGCTCGGGAGCCAAGATTCCGCTGCTCGTCAACTGAGGCGGACCGGCTTCCGTCCACAGACACGGATGAATAACCCGCCGTCCACAGACGGCGGGTTCTTCATGTCCGGGTGCGAGCACGCGCCCGCACGCTGTTCGCATGACCTCGACGACGGACCTGGCGTCCGGACGCCGCCACGCGCTCGGCCGCTACGGCGAGCGGGTGGCGGCCCGCCATCTGACCGACCTGGCATGATCGTCCTCGACCGCAACTGGCGCTGTGAGGCGGGCGAGATCGACCTCGTCCTGCGAGACGGCGACGTCCTCGTGGTGTGCGAGGTGAAGACGCGCTCCTCCGACGTGTGCGGCACCCCGCACGAGGCGGTCGACGCCGCCAAGCTCGACCGGCTCAAGCGGCTGGGCGTGCTGTGGGCGGAGGACCACGGCGTCCGTCCGGCCGAGATGCGCATCGACCTCGTCGCGGTGCATCCTCGACAACGCGGATCGGCTCTGGTGGAGCACGTGCCGGGGCTGCTCTGATGGCGCTCGCGACCTCCCACACGGTGTCACTCCAAGGAGCGCTGGGTCATCTGATCGACGTCCAAGCGGACGTGTCTCCGGGTAGTCCCGGCACGACCCTGGTCGGCCGTCCGGATGCGTCGCTCAACGAGGCCCGCGACCGCTGCCGGATGGCCATCCACAACTCCGCAGTGCAGTGGCCGGGCGCGACCCGGCGGGTGACGATCCTGCTCTCGCCGTCCGACCTGATGAAGAGCGGCACCCACTTCGACCTCGCCATCGCGCTGGCGATCCTGGCCGCGTGCGGTGAGGTCAGCCAGCGGACGCTCGACGACACGTTGGTCATCGGCGAGCTCACGCTGGCCGGCGGGCTCCGGTCCGTGCCGGGCGTGCTGCCGATGGTGATGGCGGCCTCGCGTCGAGGCTTCGAGCGGGTGATCGTTCCCGAGCCCCAGGCGCGCGAAGCGGCGATGGTCCCCGGGATGACCGTCCTCGGCATGCGATCGCTGGCGCAGGTGCGGGCGGAGCTCCGCGGCGAGATCGTGCCCGACGCCGATCCGGTCGCTCCCATGTCCGGGAGCCGGCTCATCGAGTGGCGCGGCTCGCGTCGACTCACCGAGCACGACCTCTCGGACCTCAAGGGCGTGGCCGATGTGAAGTACGCACTCGAGGTGGCCGCAGCCGGCGGTCACCACCTGATGTTGTCCGGGCCGAAAGGCTCGGGAAAGACGTCCCTGGCCGAGCGCCTGCCGAGCCTCCTGCCCGACCTTTCGGTGGAGGAGGCGCTCGAGATCACCGCGCTCCACTCCTTGGCCGGTGCGCTGGAGCCGGGGGACGAGCTCATCCGACGGCCGCCGTTCTTCGCCCCGCATCACGACGCGAGCAAGGCCAGCCTGCTGGGCGGTGGCACCGGGCGGGTGCGGCCCGGCGAGGTGAGTCGGTCCCATTGCGGAGTGCTCTTCCTCGATGAGTTTCCCCTGTTCCGCGCAGACGTGATCGACGCCTTGCGCCAGCCTCTCGAGAACGGCGAGGTGACCATCGCCCGCGGCGAGGAGTCGGCGACGTACCCCGCGCGTGGCATGGTCGTGATGGCCTGCAACCCCTGCCCTTGTGGCGAGTACTCCTCGGCCCATCCCGGCAACCAGTGCACCTGCAGCCAGCAGCAGCGGCACCACTACTCGCGCAAGGTCACCGGACCAGTGCATGACCGGATCGACATCCTGCGGCATGTCTTGCCGCCCACCAAGCAGGAGCCGACCCCGCTGCCGGGTCAGCCACCCGAGACCTCGAAGGAGGTGCGCGATCGCGTGGCCGCTGCCCGGGAGCGTCAGCTCGCGCGGTACGCCGGGCGGGAATGGCGGTTGAACGCCCACGTGCCGAGCGCGGTGCTTGCCCGCGAGTGGCCGCTCCCGGATGCCGGTGCGGCTCGCCTCGAAGGGGCGGTGCTCGAGGGCAAGCTCAGTCGTCGCGGCGCGGTCCGCGTCCACCGCGTCGCGTGGACCATCGCCGACCTGCGTGGCCGCGACGCGCCGAGCGTGTCCGACGTCGACACGGCGTTCCGACTCCGGCAGGGCGACCCTCTCCTGCACTCGGTCGTGGTCCGGCGGGCGTCATGAGCGACGACGAACGCCTGGCACGGGTCGCGCTCTCGCGTCTCACCGAGCCGGGCGAGCCGAAGATCGCCTCACTGGTCGCCCAGCTGGGCGCGATCAGGCTCCGCGAGCTGCTGAGCGATCCCGACCAGGAGTCACCCGAGGCCCGTGACGTCGCGACCCGGTTGCGTGATCTGGATCCTCCGGCCGAGCTCGCCCGAGCGCACAGGCTCGGGCTCCGCTACGTCGTCCCGGGTGACGAGGAGTGGCCGACTCAGATCGACGACCTGATGCGCGCCGAGCTCCTCGACCACCGCGGAGGTCCGCCACTCGGCCTCTGGGTGAAGGGTCCGACCCGCCTCGACCGACTGACCGGTGCCGTCGCCGTCGTCGGCGCCCGCTCGGCCACGACCTACGGCACCGAGATGGCCGCGAGCATCGCCGGCGGCCTGGTCCGGGCCGGTCACCCGGTCGTCTCAGGGGCAGCCTTCGGGATCGACCAGGCCGCTCACCGGGGTGCCCTCGCCGTCGACGGCGCGAACATCGCGATCCTGGCCTGCGGTGCCGACCGTGCCTACCCCACCGCGCACAAGGACCTGCTCGACCATCTCGGCCGGACCTCCGCGGTCGTCGCCGAGGTGCCGCCGGGGTGCGCACCCACTCGGGGCCGGTTCCTCAGCCGCAACCGGCTGATCGCGGCGCTCACCCGGGGGACCGTCGTCGTGGAGGCGGCGGCCCGCAGCGGGGCACTCAACACCGCCAGCTGGGCCACTCGGCTGAACCGTCACCTGATGGGTGTCCCCGGCCCCGTGACGAGTGCGCAGTCGCAGGGAGTGCACGAGCTGATCCGGGGCGGTGCAGCCTCGCTGGTCACCTGCGCCGACGAGGTGCTCGAGATCGTCAGCGAGTCCGGCACCCATCTGGCCACGCCTCCACGCGCTCCCGCGCGCCGACGTGACCGGCTGCCGCAGCGCGACGCCCGCGTGCTCGACGCGGTGCCTCTCGCGCGCCCCGCTCCGGTGGACTCCATCGCCACCACGGCCGGCATGGCCCTGCTCGATGTGCAGGCGGCCCTGCGCCGGCTCGCCCGCGACGGCCTGGTCGAGCTGATGCCCGCCGGCTGGCGCCTGACCCCGGAGGCCAACGACTGAGCGCTCCGGGCTGGGTCGCGACCCTCGAGGTGTCGGTTCGACGCCCATCCGGGTGTCAGGATGCGTTCATGGCGGGCCGGATCCACCGTGCGACGGTCGTGGTCGCGCTCCTGGGCGCGCTGGTCGTGAGCCTGGCCGGATGCCGGCTCGGTCTCGGCGGGTCGTCTCCGGACCGCCACCCTCTGCCGTCAGGTGAGGGCCTCATCCCGGGTCGCTATGCAGCGCCACCGGGGCCGCTGTTCGCGAGCCCCGCCGACGACCCGATCGACAACCAAGCCGTGCGCACCCTGGTCGAGAACATCCGGCACACGCCGCGGGGCGCCACCATCCGGATCGTCGCGTACTCGTTCTCCCTGGGCGAGGTGTCCGGGCCACTCATCGCCGCCGACCGACGCGGTGTCCACGTCCAGGTCGTCGTGGACGGTCGTCACTCGCACGAGTTCGAGGCCACTCAGGCCATCGAGGCGGCGCTCGGCGGAGACCGTCATCGGGGGTCCTTCGTGGTCCTCACCGACCGCTCGGCGCGCGGCACCGTGAGCCACAGTCACCAGAAGTCCTGGTCGTTCTCCCGCACCGGCTCGTCCCGGCACGTCGTGATGGTCGGCGCCACCAACCTCAGCGTGCTCGGGACCACCGAGCAGTACAGCGACATGTACTCCTTCGTCGGTCGTCCCGACGTGTGGCGGGCCTTCTCGACGATCTTCCGGGCTCAGGCCCGAGACACTCCTGTGCCCGACCCGGCCGTCACCGACCACCTCGGCCGCGACACGGCGTACTTCTACCCGGGCTTCTCGATGACCGACGATCCGATCGCGGACACCATCGCGGAGCTGCCGGCGGCGCCGTCGACCCACATCCGCATCGTCATGTACGCATGGCACCCACCACGAGGGCAGCAGATCGTCGACCTCCTGCTCGACAAGCTGAGAGGTGGCGCCTCGGTCGACATCGTCCGCGGGCCGTTCGTCCGGCAGCCCCTCGATGCGCTCGTGGCTGCCGGCGCGAAGGTCCACCGAGGCGTGTTCGCCAACGGCGACCACGTGCACGACAAGCTGATGATCGTCCAGGACACCCGTGACGGTCGCGTCCAGCACTTCGTCACCACCGGGTCGGACAACTGGGGGAACGTGTCCTTCCTTCGCGACGACGTCGACATGAGGATCGCGCTCGACGCGGGGGAGTACCGCTCCTACGTCGGGTTCTTCGACCGGCTGCTGCGCCGCGACGCCCAGGAGCGGCACCACCGCTGACATCTGCGGGGCGCCCGCGGCGAGGCTGACGATCACCCCGTCGACGCGGACCTACAGTGGCAGGATGGCCGACCCGTCCAGCGAGGCGCCGGAGGTCCTCGCCGCGTACGAGCGTCACCTGGTCTCCGAGCGCGACCTCGCCCCGCACACCGTCCGCGCCTACCTCACCGACGTCGCCGGTCTCCTCGAGCACGCCGATCGGATGGGCCGCGGGCAGGTGGCCGACCTCGACCTCCGCACCCTCCGCAGCTGGCTGGCCCATCAGCAGGTCACCGGTCGGTCGCGCACGACGCTGGCACGCCGGGCGACCGCGGTCCGCGTCTTCACCGCCTGGCTCACCCGCACCGGACGGATCCCGAGCGACGTCGGCGCGAGCCTGCGGTCTCCCAAGGCGCGCCAGACGCTCCCTCCGGTACTACGCCGGGATGAGGCCGCCGAGCTCATCGCCGCGGCCGCCAGGCTGGCGGACGACGGCAGCCCGACCGGGCTGCGCGACACTGCCATGCTCGAGCTGCTCTACGCCACCGGCGTACGGGTGGGCGAGCTCGTCGCACTCGACCTCGACGACGTCGACCGAGGGCGCAACGTCGTCCGCGTGCTCGGCAAGGGTCGCAAGGAGCGGACCGTGCCGTTCGGCCTCCCCGCGGCCGGTGCTCTCGACGCCTGGCTCGCGGGCGGGCGACCGCGGCTCGTGGCCCCCGGCGCCGGCGCCGCCCTGTTCCTCGGGGCCCGTGGCGGCCGGATCGACCAACGCGCGGTGCGCACGGTCGTCCACCGCCGGGTCGCCGACGTCCCCGGTGCACCGGACATCGGCCCCCACGGGCTCCGGCACACCGCGGCCACGCACCTGCTCGAGGGAGGAGCCGACCTGCGTTCGGTGCAGGAGCTCCTCGGCCACGCCTCGCTCGCGACCACGCAGCTGTACACCCACGTCAGCACCGACCGACTGCGCCAGGCCTACCGGCAGGCGCATCCCCGAGCCTGACCCGAGCGTGAAGCCGAGGCCGGGCGCCCATCGTGACGGCGTGCCGGTCGAGTCCTCGGAACGTACACGCTGGCCCGTCTGCTGACCGGAGTCACAGCAGAAGCGGGCGCATCGCGAGCGGCCGGCGCCACACCGGGACCGTTCGCCGAGGCTCGGATGTCGTGCGCTGGACGGGTGTGCGCCCACGGCTGAGCCGATGGATCGGCGGCGGCAAGAACAGAGGCGTGACACCGTCGACGGGCGTGGACTGCCACAACGGGAGCAGCACGATCGGCCCGGCACCGACGAGCAGCAACGGGTCGAGGTAGGTCGCGCCGCGTCGCCACCCCCAGTGGAGGCAGGCGGCCGGGAAGCAATGGGAGCCCGGCGAGCTCGAGTGAGCCGATCGGCTGGCCTCGGGCGACCACGTCACCCACCCGGACGCCGGGCGGCGACCGGCTCGTAGGTGGTGCGAGTGGCGCCGTGGTCGACGACGACCACGCCACGACCCGCGAGCGTGGCCGCGAATGTGACCCGTCCGGCCAGCGCCGTGTGCACGACCTGGCCGAGCGTGCCGGCGAGGTCCACCCCGCGATGACCAGCACCCCACGGGGTGTCCGGTGGGTCGAACGCCTGCACCACTCGAGGCGTTGGCTCGAGCGGCCACACCCCGACCGGGACCGGGTCCACGGGTACGCCGTCCGCGCCGGCCGGCCGCGCCAGGGAGACGAGCGCGACCAGCATGACGGCAACGACGACCAACGGCCGGCGACCGTGGGCCCGGACCCGGTGGGGGAGTGACGCGTGCATGTCTCCAGCGTCGGGCCGACCGGGGACGGGTGGGCGCGGTCGTGCTCGCGCTGTGGACGAGGGCGGCGCGAGCGGCCGGTGTGAACGGTTTCCGGCTTGGTCTCGTGACGGTCGCAGAGCGACCTCCTCGACCAGCGCTGGCGGCCGGATCTCCTCGACCAGCGGTGGCCGGACGGATCTCCTCGACCAGCGGTGTGCGCGAGAGGCGGCGAGATTTCGGGATGTGCCGCACGCTCGACTACGCTGGTCCGAGCAGTTCCTCACGGAGCTGACTTCGCACGTCCGCAGACCGCGACGCCTGCCCTCTCCGGCAGACGACCACCCGTGGGCGACGATCCTCGGTCCCGGCCGACAGGCCGGGTGGGGTCGCGCGCAGACGTCAGGGCCGACGGCAGCCGCCGGAGGCGACAACTGAGAACAACGGGCGCCGTCGAGCGTCCGGCACAGGAGAACCCATGGCAGTCGTCACCATGCGCCAGCTTCTCGAGAGCGGCGTCCACTTCGGGCATCAGACCCGTCGCTGGAACCCGAAGATGAAGCGCTTCATCATGACCGAGCGCAACGGCATCTACATCATCGACCTGCAGCAGTCGCTGGCCTACATCGACCGGTCCTACGCGTTCGTCAAGGAGACGGTCGCCAAGGGCGGCACGATCATGTTCGTCGGCACCAAGAAGCAGGCCCAGGAGGCCATCGCCGAGCAGGCGACGCGCGTCGGGATGCCCTACGTGAACCAGCGCTGGCTCGGTGGAATGCTCACCAACTTCCAGACCGTTCACCAGCGGATCAACCGCCTCAAGGAGCTCGACGAGATCGACTTCGAGGACGTCGCCGGCAGCAGCCGCACCAAGAAGGAGCTGCTGCAGATGCGCCGCGAGCGCGACAAGCTGAACAAGTCGCTGGGCGGCATCCGCGAGATGAGCCGTACGCCGGCCGCCGTCTGGATCGTCGACACCAACAAGGAGCACCTCGCCGTCGAGGAGGCCCGCAAGCTGCGGATCCCGATCATCGGCATCCTGGACTCCAACTGCGACCCCGACCTGGTCGACTTCCCGATCCCCGGCAACGACGACGCGATCCGCGCCGTCGGCCTGCTCACGCGGGTTGTCGCGGACGCGGTCGCCGAGGGTCTGATCGCCCGCTCCGGCGCGAAGTCCGAAGCCGGCACCGACGCGGCCGTCGGCGCCGAGGAGCCCCTGGCCGAGTGGGAGCGTGAGCTGCTCGGCGGCGACGCCGAGCAGGCTGCGACCGCCGCCACCGGCGACGCCACGGCCGAGGCTCCGGCCGCCGAGGCCACCGGTGCCGCTGCGGAGGCCACCGGAGGCCACCGAGGTCGCCGCCGCGACCACCGAGGCGCCAGTCGCCGAGGCCGCTGACGAAGCCGTGACGAGCGACTCCGCTGCTGAGGTCGCTACGACCGATGCCGCTCCCGAGGCTCCGCTGCCGAGGCTCCCGCGACCGAGGTGGCCGCGGAGGCGGCGACCACGGCTCCCGAGGAGGTCAAGACCGAGGCCGAGGTCTCGACGAGCTCGACCGACGACGACCAGAGCGCGACCGCCGGTGAGGGCGAGTTCGGCCCCGATTCGGCAGCTCCGCTCGAGGACGGCTCGGCTCCGGAGGGCTTCGAGGTCAAGGGCAACAAGAACTCGATGAAGTTCCACGCGCCGAGCAGCCCGTGGTACGCCCGCACCAACGCCGAGGTCTGGTTCCGCTCGACCGACGCCGCCGAGGCCGCCGGCTTCGCGAACGCCGAGGCGACCGAGTCCACCGACAGCGAGAGCGGCGACGCCTGAGCTCGTCCCGCTCCGCACCGACACCGTCGTACGTCGTGCCCGTCCTGCGGGCACGACGGCGACGAACTGACCTGAGAGGCAGGTAACCACCATGGCGAACTTCTCCGCCAGCGACGTCAAGAAGCTCCGGGACATGACCGGCGCCGGGATGATGGACGCCAAGAAGGCCCTCGACGAGTCCGACGGCGACTTCGACGCGGCCATCGACATCCTGCGCACCAAGGGCGCCGCCAAGATGGCCAAGCGGGGTGCCGAGCGCGTGGCGACCGCCGGTCTGGTGGCGCACGCCCCCGGCGTCCTGGTCGAGCTCAAGTGCGAGACCGACTTCGTCGCCAAGAGCCCCGACTTCATCGCGGCCGCCCAGCGGATCGCGGACGCCGCGTCCGAGGCCAAGCCTGCCGACGTCGAGGCGCTCAAGGGGGTCCCGGCCGGCGATCAGACGGTCCAGGAGATCGTCGAGGGCCTCGCCGTCTCGATCGGCGAGAAGATCGAGCTGGGCCAGTACGCCCAGTTCGACGGTCCCGTCGTGGCCTACCTGCACAAGCGCGCGTCCGACCTGCCGCCCGCCATCGGCGTCCTCGTCGAGTACGACGGCAACGCCGATGCGGCACGTGACGCCGCCAAGCAGGTCGCGGCCATGCGCCCGCAGTACCTCACCCGCGACGAGGTCCCGGCCGACGTCGTCGAGCACGAGCGCGCCATCGCCGAGGCGACCTCCCGTGAGGAGGGCAAGCCCGAGCAGGCGATCGCCAAGATCACCGAGGGCCGTCTGAACGCCTTCTTCAAGGACGTCGTCCTCCTGGACCAGCCGTCCGTGAGCGAGAACAAGAAGTCCGTGCAGGCCGTCCTCGACGAGACCGGCACCACGGTCACCCGCTTCGCCCGGTTCGAGGTCGGCGCCTGATCTCAGGTAGGTTTGACCCGGACTTCGGGGAGGCCGGTTGCAGATGACTCACACGAGCATCGGCAACCGGCTTTCTCATATCCAGACCCTGCGAAGGAGCCGCCGGTGACTGACTACACGCGTGTCCTGCTCAAACTGTCCGGCGAGGAGTTCGGTGGCGGCAAGCTCGGGGTCGACCCCGACGTCGTCTCGCGCATCGCCAAGGAGATCGCCGATGTCTCGGCGGCCGGCGTGGAGATCGCGGTGGTCATCGGAGGCGGCAACTTCTTCCGCGGCGCCGAGCTCCGGCAGCGGGGGATGAACGGCGTCCGCGCCGACTACATGGGCATGTTGGGCATCGTGATGAACTGCCTGGCCCTGCAGGAGTTCCTCGAGCAGCGCCATGTCGTCACCCGCGTGCAGACCGCGATCGCCATGGGCCAGATCGCCGAGCCCTACGTGCCCGCTGCGCGCCATCCGTCACCTGGAGAAGGGTCGGGTCGTGATCTTCGGGGCCGGCATGGGCCTGCCGTTCTTCACCACGGACACCGTCGCGGTGCAGCGAGCGCTGGAGACCCACTGCGACGCGGTCCTCTTCACCAAGAACGGCGTCGACGGGGTCTACTCCGCCGATCCCGAAGCTCGACCCGACCGCCACGAGGTACGACGGGCTCACCTACGAGGAGGCGATCTCTCGCAACCTCCGGGTGATCGACCAGACGGCCTTCACCATGGCGCAGGAGAACAAGATCGACCTGATCGTGTTCGGCCTCAAGCCCGAGGGCAACGTGCTGCGCGTGGTGCAGGGTGAGAGGATCGGTACGCTCGTCACTGCCGATTGAGCCGGGTCTGACCGGCACCGCGCGCCAGACGGAAGGGACGGACCCGTGATCAACGACATCCTCAACGAGGCCGACGGCAAGATGGACAAGTCCGTCGAGGCGACCCGCGAGGAGTTCTCGGCCATCCGGGCCGGCCGGGCCAACCCGGCGATGTTCGCCAAGATCATGGTCGACTACTACGGCACGCCGACCCCGCTGCAGAGCCTCGCGTCGTTCACCGCCCAGGACGCGCGGATCATCCTGGTGTCGCCGTACGACGTGAGCGCGCTGGGGAACGTCGAGCGCGCCATCCGCGACTCGGACCTCGGGGTGAACCCGGCCAACGACGGCAAGCTGATCCGCTGCGCCTTCCCCGAGCTGACCGAGGAGCGGCGCAAGGAGTACATCAAGGTCGCCCGGCACAAGGCGGAGGAGGGCCGGGTCGCCGTCCGCAACCTGCGGCGTCACGCCAAGCAGCAGCTGGAGAAGATGGAGAAGGACGGCGACGTCGGCAAGGACGACGTGACCGGTGCCGAGAAGCGCCTGGACGCGGCGACCAAGAAGCACACGGACGCGATCGACGACCTGCTCAAGCACAAGGAGGCCGAGCTGCTCGAGGTCTGAGCACTCGCTTCCCGACGACATGCGTCCAGCCCACCGATGACCGCGACTGAGATGCCCGCCCAGGACCACGGTCGCGCCGGGCGCAACGTTCCGGTCTCCATCGCCAGCGCGGTCGTGCTGATCGCGTTGATCCTGGTGACCCTGCTGGTCTGGAAGACGCTGTTCATGGTGGTGGTCGCAGCCGCCGTCCTGATCGCGATCTGGGAGCTCCACCGCGGGTTCGCCACCAGCGGTCTCGACCTGCCCGAGCAGCCGCTGATGGCCGGCGGCGTCGTGATGGTCGTGGTCGCCTACTTCTGGGGAGCGCCGGCCCTCGTCACCGCAACCGCGGTCAGTGCCCTGGTCACGATGCTGTGGCTGCTACGCCGTGGCGTGACGGGATACGTCGAGAACGCGACCGCCTCGGTCTTCACCCTGGTCTACGTCCCGTTCCTCGGCTCGTTCGTGGCCCTCATGCTGAGCGAAGGCGGCGCCACCGGCTTCGACCGGTACGACGACGGGGTCAAGGGCATCCTCACCTTCATCGCGGTGACCGCCGCGTCCGACATCGGCGGCTTCGT
This sequence comes from uncultured Actinomycetota bacterium, assembly GCA_963812055.1. Taxonomy (GTDB): domain Bacteria; phylum Actinomycetota; class Actinomycetes; order Propionibacteriales; family Nocardioidaceae; genus Nocardioides. Next base: position 95,121 of record CAWEUA010000022.1, on the reverse strand, counting down.
GGCCGGTGTGCTGTTCGGGCGGCACCAGATGGCTCCGATCATCTCGCCGAAGAAGTCGTGGGAGGGCTTCGCCGGCTCGGCCGTGGCTCTGTGTCGCGGTCGGCGTCGCGATGGTCGTCTGGGTGCTCGACTCCGACTGGTGGATCGGGGTCTGCCTCGGCCTCATCGCCGTGGTCATGGCCACGTTGGGCGACCTGTGTGAGTCTGTGATGAAGCGCGATCTCGGGATCAAGGACATGAGCCACGTCATCCCCGGCCACGGCGGACTGATGGACCGACTCGACTCGCTGCTGGCCACGATCGCGCCGATCTGGCTCCTGTTGCACTACCTGGTCTTCTAGGTGTCGGTGTCCTAGGTGCTGTACCTCGTCCGCCACGGCCGTCCGTTGGTCGACCGGACGCGCCCGGCGCACGAGTGGCCGCTCGACCCGGCGTACACCGACGACGTGCGCGCCCTGCGTCCGCGGCTGCCTCAACACGCCGCGTGGTTCTCCTCGCCGGAGCCGAAGGCGCTGGCGACGGCCCGGCTGCTCACCGACGAGCCGATCGAGGTGGTGGACGCGCTCCGCGAGCACGTACGGGACACCACCGAGTGGATCGACCACTTCGAGTCCGTCGTACGCCGTGCGTTCGAGCGGCCGGACGTCTCTGCGGCCGCCGGGTGGGAGCCGCTCGCGGACACGCGTCGGCGGGTGACCACCGCGGTGGAGGGGATCCTCGACCAGCACCCCGTGCACGACGTCGTGCTGGTCGGGCACGGGACGGCCTGGACCTTGGTGCGCTCGGCGCTGACCGGCGAGGCACCGGACCTGGACGCGTGGGCACGACTCTCCCTGCCGGACGTCCAATACGGAGGGGACGTCGGTGCGGGTGACATGCTGAACCCATGACCGAGAGTGGGGCCACGCCGGCCGTGGAGGAGGACGAGGACGAGTCCCCTCCGGATCCGAGCTGGTGGCACCGTTCACACCCCACCTTCGCGAGTCTGGTCGGCTTCTTCACCGGCGTCGCCTACGTCATCGTCATTCCCGGGATCTACGCCGGCCTCCTCGGCCTGCTGCTGAGTGACTCCACCGCGCAGCGGCTCTTCCCGCTGATCGCCCTGGCGCTGATCGTCCCGCTGGTGCTGCTGATCCCGCGGAAGACGCGTCGCTTCGCGCAGTTCATGCTGCTCGGTGTGGTCACGACCGCCCTCGTGATCGGCGTGACCGCGGCACTCGTGATCTGGGTGATGGTCCGGCTCGACGGCTGAAGTCTCAGCAGCTTCACAGGTGCCGGACCGAACGGCTCGGCACGATCTCGTCGTACCTCCTGGTGAAGACACGAGGAGGAAAACCCATGAAGATCCCGAGCCTGGTCGCCGTCGCTGCGGCGGCTCTCCTGACCCTGAGCGCGTGTGGCAACGGCGGCTCCAGCACGGCCGCCCAGTCCGGCTCCGGGACGGCAGGTGGCAAGGCCGCATCCGGGCTGACCGTCGCCCAGACGTCGCTCGGCAAGGTGCTGGTCGACGGCCGCGGCCTGACGCTCTACATGCTCTCGGCGGACGGCCACGACCACTCGACCTGCTCCACGCAGTGCCTGCAGTTCTGGCCCGCCGTCGCCCCCGGGCACGCGGACAAGACCTCGGTGACCACCGGCAAGACCGCGACGCCGGACGGCACCGCGATCGCCACCGTCGGCGGGCACCCGGTCTACACGTTCTCCCAGGACCAGCAGCCGGGCGACGTGAACGGAGAGGGCATCAACGAGTTCGGCGGCGTCTGGTACGCCGTGTCGCCGACGGGTCAGCCCGTCATCGGCACCACATCGTCGCCGTCCGGCGGCTCGTCGAGCAGTTCGACCGGTCCCGGCTACGCCTACTGACGGGTGTGGCCGGCCACGTCTCCTCCCGCGGTTTCGGTGGAGACGCGGCCGGCTGGGATGATCACGAGGATGAACGAGTCCGACGCCGTTGACACCGAGGCCCCGCGGACGCTTCCCCTGGTGATGGCCGAGCCGCGCGGCCGGGCGAAGCCGCCGCGACACCTCGCCGACCTCTCGCTGGAGGAGCGTCGCGCGTACGCCGTCGGAGCTCGGGCTCCCGGCGTTCCGGGCCAGGCAGGTGTCGACGCACTACTTCGACCGGCTCGTCGACGACCCGACGGCGATGACCGACCTCCCCGCCGACCGGCGGGACGAGATCGTCTCGGCGTTCCTGCCGACGTTGATGACGCCGATCCGCACGCTCGAGGCCGATCGCGGCACGACCAGGAAGACCCTGTGGCGGCTGTTCGACAACGCGCTGGTCGAGTCGGTGCTGATGCGCTACCCCGACCGGGTGACGATGTGCGTCTCGTCCCAGGCCGGCTGCGGCATGGCGTGTCCGTTCTGCGCCACGGGCCAAGGCGGACTCCAACGCAACATGTCCACCGCCGAGATCGTCGAGCAGGTCGTGGCCGGTGCCCGGTCGCTGGCGCGGGACGAGGTCCCGGGCGGACCGGCCCGGGTCTCCAACGTCGTGTTCATGGGCATGGGCGAGCCGCTGGCCAACTACAAGGCCGTGATCGGCGCCGTACGCCGCCTCACCGAGCCCGCGCCGTCCGGGCTCGGGATGAGCGCGCGCGGGGTGACCGTGTCGACGGTCGGGCTCGTGCCGCGGATCAACCAGCTGGCGCGGGGAGGGCATCCCGGTCACGCTCGCCCTGTCGCTGCACGCTCCGGACGACGAGCTGCGCAACGAGCTGGTCCCGATCAACACCCGCTTCTCGGTCGACGAGACCGTCGACGCGGCGTGGAACTACGCGCGCGTCACCAAGCGCCGGGTCTCGATCGAGTACGCCATGATGCGCGGCATCAACGACCAGGCGTGGCGGGCCGACCTGCTGGCCGACGTCCTCCTCGCCCGTGGCGACTGGGGCTGGGTGCACGTCAACCTGATCCCGCTCAACCCCACGCCCGGGCTCGAAGTGGACCGCCTCCGACCCCGCCGACGAGCGCGAGTTCGTCCGCCGGCTCGAGGCCCGCGGCATCCCGACCACCGTCCGCGACACCCGCGGTCGCGAGATCGACGGCGCCTGCGGCCAGCTGGCGGCGACGGAGGCCTGAGACTGGCTGTACAGGCCGACGTTCTGCGGCCTTGCATCGGACGGTCGACCTGTACCTGGCCGGTCGCGTTCTGCACGGCCGGCCGCTGCGCGGTGATCAGCGCGGCGCGCCTCGTCGACGGTGTCGACCAGGTGGATGTGATCGGCCATCGCCCGGCCGCGGGCCAGCGACGGGAGCAGGGGCCAGGCGGGGAGGGTCTCGGTCCAGTAGGTGCGGCCGACCAGCACCATCGGCGCGACCGAGTCCGCGCTGGCGTAGTAGTTCTCGCAGGCGTCCTGGAAGATCTCCTGCACCGTGCCGCCGGCGCCGGGCAGGAACACGATCCCGGCGTCGCAGATCTGCAGCAGGATCGCCTCGCGGGTGGCGTTGCGGAAGTACTTCGCGATCGCGGTGGCGAAGACGTTGGGCGGCTCGTGGCCGTAGAACCAGGTCGGCACGCCCAGGGTGCTCGCGACCCTCGACCCCGTGGACGACCGTGCCATCGCCTTCGCCGCCCACTGGTCGATGGACGGCCGGAAGGAGGGCACGCCGGCCAGGGAGCCGACGGCGTTGGCGAGGTCGCCCGCGCGACGAGCCGGCGAGGAAGCCGCCGAGGTTGGCCGCCTCCATCGCCCCTGGACCCGCCACCGGTGGCGACGACGTGCGACTGGCCGAGGTCCCACCCGAGCCGCGCGGCGTCGGCGTACCCGGCCGAGGAGCGGTCCAGGTCGTGACCGCCCATCACGCCGACCAGCCGCCGCCCGGGAAGCCAGGCGGTCAGGGCCTCGTCGATGGCGTGGTCGTGCAGCGCCTGGGCGAGCGTCGCCTGCGGAGTCGGCGGCGCCATGGCCCAGGCGAAGGCGCGGGCGTCGAGCGAGTCGGCGTACGCCGTCGCGTCGTACAGCTCGGCCGGCGTGTAGAGCCCGCTCCGGTAGGGATCGATCGGGGCGTCACCGCAGTCGACCCGCGTCGACCCCTCGAGCGGGCGGACGTCGATCGACCGGCCGCGGAGCTTGCGCACGTGCCGACTCTAGGCTGCGCGGGCGTCACCGGGGTTTCGAGACGCGTCGCGCACCCCCTTGCTTCGCTTCGGGCGTACGCCGACGCTCCTCAACCTGCCCGCCTCATCCTCGGGTTCGCAGGCTCACCCGAGGGGCGGTCAGAACGCGTGGGCCATGAGCTCGCCGAAGAGCTCCTGCTCGTCGACCTCGAGACCCTTGCCCCGGAACCACCCGCAGATGTTGGCGCAGTCGCGGAGCAGGAAGTCCATGCCGTTGGCGTTCCCGACGAGGTCAACGATCTGGGGCAGGTCGATGATCACCAGGCGCGGGCCGGCGGCGAGGATGTTGTACGCCGAGAGGTCGCCGTGGACGAGCCCGGCCTGCACCAGGGTCGCCAGCGTGTCGCGCACCTGGTCGAAGTACGACGCGAGCAGGTCCGGGTCCGGCCGGGTCTGGGAGAGCCGCGGGGCGGTCTCGCCGTCGTGGGTGATCCACTCCATCAGGATCTCGGTGCCGTCGATCTGGACCGGGTAGGGGACCGGGACGCCGAGGTTCCACAGCCGCACGAGGGCGCCCCACTCGGAGACGGCCCACTCGCCGGCCGCGACCTCGCGGCCGAAGGTGCTCTTGCGCTTGAGCGCGCGCTCGTCGCGGGAGCGCTTCATGGAGCGCCCCTCCGTGTACGACGCGGAGCGGTGGAAGGTCCGGTGCTCCGGCGCGCGGTACCGCTTGGCGGCCATGATGACGCCGTTGTCCGGATCGAGCGGGTCAGCCCGTTCGAGCAGGAAGACGTCGGCCTCCTTGCCGGTCTTGAGGATGCCGAGGTCGGTGTCGACCGCGCCCTGGGAGGTCACGATCCAGTCGGGGCGGGGTTCGGGACCTCGCTGCAACGGCTCGACGGACATCCAGGTCGACCAGCGCTGGCCGTCGTCGAGGTCGTCGTAGGCGTTGAAGTCGAACACGAACGACGGATCGACCCCGCTGAGCGGGTCGGTGTGGGTGTAGCTGTCGGTGAAGAGATCGTCGAACGCGTCAACGCGCTCGGTGGGCTCCGAAAACATGAGTGGTGGTGCTCCAGTCGTGAGAGGTGGCGGCGGTGGGCATGCCGAAGACTTCGGTCGTCACGTCGCATCTCCTCTCACTCGGGGCACGGGCCGGATGCCGGGCCGTCGTCGAGTGTGGCAGGGGCGGGAGCCGGGTGCAACGACTTTTCCGATTCGGTATCGGTCTGCCACACCGAGGCGCCCGGGCCCGCTTCCTCGGCTACCTTGCAGTAGTGCTCACCCGCGCCGCGGCCGCTCTGGTCGCCCTCGGTCTCGTGGTCGGCGGCTCTGCCGTCCTGCGACACGGGTCCGGTGACGACGAGGCGGAGGCGGCGCCGGCCGCGCCCAGCCCGGGGGCGGGATCGCCCGGGATCGGCGACCCCTACTTCCCGCTCGACGGCAACGGCGGGATCAACGTGCTGTCGTACGCCGTGCACGACCGCTACCGGTTCGGCTCCCAGCCGGCTGTCCGGCCACACCGTCGTCACGCTGCGCACCACGCAGCGGCTCCGTACCTTCGACCTCGACTTCCTGCTCCCCGTCTCGAAGGTCACGCTCTCGACCGGCGGCGCCACCTTCAGCCGCCCGGAGAACCACGAGCTGCGGATCACCGCCCGCCACCGGATCCCGGCCGGCCATCGCGTCCAGGTCACCGTCAGCTACGCCGGCAAGCCCGGGAAGTACGCCTACGCCGGGGAGAGCAACTGGGTGGCCAACGGGAGCGAGGCCGAGGCGGTCAACGAGCCGCACATGGCGCCCTGGTGGTTCCCCAGCAACGACCACCCGCTCGACAAGGCCCGGATGGACATCCAGGTCACCGTCCCCGGTGACCGGCAGGTCGTGTCCAACGGCCGGCTCGTCGGCGTACGCCGGCATGCCGGGCTCGCGACGTACCACTGGGGCCGCGGCGGCCCGATGGCGACGTACCTCGCCTTCTTCGTGGCCGGCCGCCTCCAGGTCAGGACCGGTACGTCGCACCACCTGCCCTACTACCTCGCGGTGTCGCGGGCCCTTCCCACGTCGGCGAGGCACGCGGCGATGCGTGGGCTGTCCCGGACCCCGGCGATCGTGCACTGGCTGCAGGGCCAGCTCGGCCCCTACGCCTTCCGGAGCACCGGCGGCGTCGTCACGTCGCTCGATCCCGGGTTCTCGCTGGAGAACCAGACCCGGCCGGTCTACCCGCGTGGAGTGTTCCAGCTCCTGATGGTCCACGAGCTCGCCCACCAGTGGTTCGGCGACTCGGTGTCGGTGCACCACTGGCGAGACGTCTGGCTGAACGAGGGCTTCGCCACCTACATGGAGCACCGCTGGACCGAGACCCACGGGGGCCAGTCGACCTCGGCGTGGCTGCACAACACCTACGCGTCGCAGACCGGCAGCTTCTGGGACGGCGTCGTCAGCGACCCGGGATCCAGCATCGACGAGCTCTTCAGCGATTCCGTCGTCTACCAGCGCGGGGGGATGACGCTCGCCGCCCTGCGCAACGTGATCGGGACACACACCTTCGCCCACCTCCTGCGGCAGTGGGCGGCCGACCACCGGCACGGCCACGGCACGACCAACGCGTTCGAGGCCCTGGCCGAGAAGGTCAGCGGCCAGGACCTGACCTCGTTCTTCGACACCTGGGTGCGCCAGTCGGGGAAGCCACCGGCCACGGCCGAGAACGGACTCTGACCGCTTCGGTCAGTGGATGAACGGCGAGACCAGCCGGGCGATCCGGCTCTCGCGGCCGGTCCGGGCCTCTTCGCGGTCGGCGAGCGTCATCGCACGGAGCCCGGTGTTGATGCCGAGCCAGCGCAGCGGCTCCGGCTCCCACGAGGGTGAGCGGTGGCCGACCCAGGGCAGCCGGGTCAGCTCCGTGTCGCGGCGGAGGACGAGGTCGGCGAGGGTCCGGCCGGCCAGGTTGGTCGTGGTGACGCCGTCGCCGACGTATCCGCCGGCCCACCCGATCCCCGTGTCGGGATCGACCCCGACGGAGGCGGTCCAGTCGCGGGCGATGCCGAGCGCGCCGCCCCACCGATGGGTGATGGCGGCGTCCTTCACCACGGGGAACAGGTCGACGAGCGTCTCGTGCAGGGCGTCGAAGACCCGCGGCACCCGGTCGTACGCGGGGCGGATCCGCGAGCCGAAGTGGTACGGCGCGCCGCGGCCGCCGAAGACGAACCGGTCGTCGGCGGTGCGCTGCCCGTAGATGATCAGGTGCCGGTGGTCGCTGAAGGTCTCGCGGCGGCGCAGCCCGATCTGCTCCCAGGTCTCGGCGGGCAGCGGCTCGGTGGCGATGATCAGCGAGTAGACCGGGACCATCCGACGGCGTTCGCCGTCGAGCGAGGGGGTGTACCCCTCGGTCGCGCGGATGACGTGCTCCGCGCGGAGGATTCCGTGGCGGGTGACGACGCGACCCGGAGCGATCGCGGTCGCGGGTGTGCGCTCGTAGAGGTCGACGCCGCGGCGTACCACCGCGTCGGCCAGACCACGGACCAGGCGCCCGGGATGGATGGCGGCACAGTCGCGGGTGTACGTCGCGCCGCGCACGCGGCTCGCGGCCACCACTCCGGTCGCCTCGTCGGCGTCCAGGAGCCGGACGTCGTCCTCGTCGAGGCCCCAGGCACGCGCCTCCTCGACCTCGGCCTGCGCCCGGGTCCACTGCGACGGCGACCGGGCCAGCACGATCGTGCCGCCCTTCGCGGCGTGGAAGTCGATGCCCTCGTCCTGCCCTGCGCGCAGCACCTCGTCGACGCTGTGCCGCATGGCCTGGTGGAGCGCGAGGGCGCCCTCACGGCTCGACCGCTTGGCGACCTTTCCGAGCGAGGAGGGGAACAGCGCCGAGGACCAGCCGCCGTTGCGTCCGCTGGCGCCGAAGCCCGCGACCTGCGACTCGACGATCGCGATCCGCAATGACGGGTCGGCCCGCGCCAGGTACAGCGCGGTCCACAGCCCGGTGAAGCCCGCGCCGACGATCGCGACGTCGGCGTCGCGGTCTCCCGGGAGGGCCGGTCGAGGGGTCAGGTCGCCGGGGACGGTCTCGTGCCAGAGGCTCAGCCGACGGTAGTCGGGTGCTGCGCTGTCGGTGCCTTTTCCGGTGCTGGTGCTCAGCGCACACCCCACGAGTAGGTCTGCTTGCGCAGCTTGAGGTACATGAACGTCTCGGTGGCGACCACGCCGGAGATCCGGCGGATCTTGCCCGAGATCACCTCGAGGAGGTGCTCGTCGCTCTCGCAGACGACCTCGACCAGCAGGTCGTAGACCCCGGCCGTGATCACGACGTAGTCGACCTCGTCGAGGTCGGCGAGGGCGTCGGCCACCGGCTCCATCGGGCCGTTCACCCGGACGCCGACCATGGCCTGACGCGCGAACCCGAGCTCGAGCGGGTCGGTGACGGCGACGACCTGCATGACCCCGGCGTCGATCAGCCGTTGCACACGCTGCCGGACCGCGGCCTCGGACAGTCCGACCACCTTGCCGATGGCGGCGTACGACCGCCGGCCGTCGGCCTGGAGCTGTTCGATGATCGCTTTGGACACGTCGTCCAGCGCTGCCCGAGGCTGCTTCTTCGTCACGGGCCTATGCTGACAGGCACAGCACCACCGGTCCAGCACCGTGATATCTCCGGATTTCGTCGCGCCAGGGTTTTCGATATACGGAATCCCTTGTCGCGTCCCCATCCGCATGACACGATCCGAACCGGTCGGCATCGAGGAGGGCAGATGGCAGGACCCGGTGGGGCGGGCCTCAGTCGTCGCACGGTGCTCCGAGGAGCGGGTGGGGTGGCCTTCGCGGGCGCGAGCCTGGCCGCGCTGAAGCTCCCGTTCTTCTCGGTCGACGGTGCTCAACAGGACCCCGCGACTGTGCAAGGCGGCCGACGTCTCGGCCACCGAGAAGAAGCTGATCGTCAGCAACTGGCCGGCGTACATCGACCCGATCCATCAGGCGGGACTCCACGGTGTCGGTCTTCCAGGAGCGGACCGGGATCTCGGTCAGCTACACCGACGACATCAACGACAACGCCGAGTTCTACGCCAAGGTGAAGAACCAGCTCGGCGGCGTGCGAGCCGATCAAGCGCGACATCATCGTGATGACCGACTGGATGGCCGCCCGGATGATCGGCCTGGGCTGGATCCAGCCGCTGGACGCCAGCAAGATGCCCGAACCTGCACAAGAACCTCATCCCCGCACTGCGCAACGAAGCCGTGGGACCCGAACCAGAAGTACCACGCCCCGTGGCAGAGCGGGCTGACCGGCATCGCCTACAACGCCGACAAGACCGACGAGGTCAAGCAGCTTCACCGAGCTGCTCACGAGGCCGGACCTCAAGGGCAAGATCACGCTGCTCACCGAGATGCGCGACACGATGGGGTTCATGCTCCGCACGGTCGGGGCGAACCCGGAGAAGTTCACCGACGCCCAGTGGCAGAACGCCATCGACTCGCTGCACAAGGCGGTCTCCGACGGGCAGGTGCGCGTCGTTCAACGGCAACGACTACCTCAACGACCTGGCCGTCCGGGAACACCCTGGCCTGCGAGGCGTGGTCCGGCGACGTGATCATCGCCCAGCAGGACAACCCGAACCTCAAGTTCGTCGCCCCCGGAGGAGGGCTTGTCGCTCTGGGCGGACAACATGCTCGTCCCGAACCAGGCGACGCCACCAGTCGAACGCCGAGGAGTGGATGAACTACTACTACGAGCCCGAGGTCGCGGCGAAGCTCGCCGACTGGCAACTGGTACATCTGCCCGGTCGAGGGCGCGCAGGAGGAGATGCGCAAGATCGACAAGTCGCTGGCCGACAAGCCCGCTGATCTTCCCCGACGAGAAGATGCTCGTCGAACACCTTCGGCTTCATGGCGCTGAACGACCAGCAGGAGATCGCGTACGAAAGGGACTGGTCGGATGTCACAAGTGGCTGAGCAAGTCGAGCCGCAGTCATCGAGTGGGGACCGGTCGGCGGGTGGCCTCGAGCTGCGCGGACTGACCAAGCAGTTCGCCGCGTTCACCGCGGTCGACGACCTCGACCTCGACGTACCGACGGGCTCGTTCTTCGCCCTCCTCGGTCCGTCCGGGTGTGGGAAGACCACGACCCTGCGGATGGTGGCGGGCTCGAGACCCCGACGTCGGGCACGATCCGGCTGGGCGAGCGCGACATCACCTACGACAAGCCCTACCGGCGGCCGGTGAACACGGTGTTCCAGAACTACGCGCTTGTTCCCGCACCTCGACATCTTCGAGAACGTCGCGTTCGGGCTCCGTCGGCAGAAGAAGAAGGACGTCGACGACCAGGTGCAACGCGATGCTCGAGCTCGTCGAGCTGACGACCCAGGCGCCGGAAGCGGCCGGCGCAGCTCTCCGGTGGACAGCAGCAGCGCGTCGCGCTGGCGCGGGCCCTGATCAACAAGCCCGAGGTGCTGCTGCTCGACGAGCCGCTGGGAGCGCTCGACCTCAAGCTGCGCCGCGCGATGCAGATCGAGCTCAAGCGCATCCAGACGGAGGTCGGCATCACGTTCATCCACGTCACCCACGACCAGGAGGAGGCCATGACCATGGCCGACACCATCGCGGTGATGAACGCCGGCCTGATCGAGCAGATGGGATCACCCGACGACCTCTACGAGAACCCCGGCACGACGTTCGTGGCGAACTTCCTCGGCCAGTCCAACCTGATCGAGGGCACGATCAAGAGCCGCAGCGCCGACCTCACGACCGTCGACATGCACGGCATCGACGTCTCGGTCCCGACTGCGCGCTGCCATGCCGACGGCGACCGAGGCTGGGTCGGGATCCGGCCGGAGAAGGTCCTGATCGGCGACGAGGGCGAGGCCCTGGACGCCCCCGGCAACACGATCCCGGGCGGCGTCGTCACCGACGTCAGCTTCGTCGGCGTGAGCACGCAGTACCTCGTGAGGATGCCGTGGGGACAGGAGCTCCAGGTGTTCGAGCAGAACACCGGGCGCCGCCGGATCTTCCGGGTCGGCGACAAGGTCGAGCTGTCCTGGCGTCCCGAGTACGCGTTCCTGCTCGACCATGAGCAGGACGCCGCGGCCGGCGCCCGGCTCGACGACGAGTGAGCCCGGTCGATGAGCACTGAGACCGTCCGCAAGAAGGGAGCTCACCGGCTACATCCTGCTCGGTGCCGGCTGTCGTGTGGCTGGCGCTGTTCTTCCTGATCCCGTTCTACTCGCTGGTCGCGACCAGCCTGTTCAACGCGGACGGCTCGGACTTCCGCGGGTACACGATGGTCTACGCAGTGGAGCAACTACGCCGACGCGCTCCGGGACTACTGGCCGCAGCTGGTGCGGTCGCTGATCTACGGCGGGCTCGCGACGCTGTTCTGCCTGATCATCGGCTACGTGCTCGCCTACGCGATCGCGTTCAAGGCGGGCCGCTGGAAGAACCTGATGCTGGTGCTGGTGATCGCGCCGTTCTTCACCAGCTTCCTGGTGCGCACGCTGTCGTGGAAGCTGATCCTCGCCGACGACGGCGTCGTGGTGAACTCGCTGCAGTTCGTCCACATCCTGGGACCCGACGGCCACCTGCTGTACACGCCGTTCGCGGTGATCATGGGACTCACCTACAACTTCCTGCCGTTCATGGTGCTGCCGCTGTTCGCCAGCATCGACAAGATCGACTACCGGCTGATCGAGGCCTCCAACGACCTCTATGCCAACCCGGTCGTCGGCTTCTGGAAGGTCACCTGGCCGCTCTCGCTGCCGGGCGTGATCTCCGGAACGCTGCTGACGTTCATCCCGGCCGTGGGTGACTACATCAACGACCAGCTGCTCGGCAGCACCAAGACCCGGATGATCGGCAACACGATCCAGGCCCTGTTCACCCAGGCCAACGACTATCCCGCCGCGGCTGCGCTGTCGGTGATGCTGATGTTCCTGATCGTCGCGATGGTCCTGGTCTACGTGAAGCGCGCGGGAACGGAGGACCTGCTGTGAGCATGCGGTGGTTGCGCAGTCACCTCGTGCTGATCCTCGGGATCCTGGTCCTGGTCTACACGTTCGTCCCGATCTTCATCGTCGTCCTGATGAGCTTCAACAAGCTCCCGAACGAGCAGTCGAAGATCTACAAGTTCAACAGCTTCACCCTCGACAACTGGCTCCACCCGTGCGCCGACCCGAGCATGTGCGACGCCCTGAGCAGGAGCGTCGAGATCGGTTTCCTGGCGACCCTCGGTGCCACGATCCTCGGCACGCTGGCGGCGTTCGCGCTGGTGCGTCACGACTTCTGCGGCCGGTCGACGACGAACATCTTGATCTTCCTGCCGATGGCCGCACCGGAGATCGTGATGGGCTCGTCGCTGCTGGCGCTGTTCGTGTCGGCCGGCTTCGCCGGGCAGCTCGGCTTCTGGACGATCCTGATCGCCCACATCATGTTCTGCCTGTCGTTCGTGGTCGTGACCGTGCGCTCCCGACTGGCGGGGCTCAGCGACACGCTCGAACAGGCGGCGGCGGACCTCTACGCGACGCCGAACCAGACGTTCTGGCGGGTCACGTTCCCGCTGCGTCCTGCCCGGCATCGCGGCCGCGGCGATGCTGAGCTTCTCGCTGTCGTTCGACGACTTCATCATCACCAACCTGAACGCCGGCAACACCACGACGTTCCCGATGTACGTCTGGGGCGTCTCGCGCAAGACGATCCCGATGCAGATCAACGTCGTCGGCACGGTGATGCTGCTGATCTCGGTGCTGATCGTGGTCGGCGGCGAGGTCAACGCCCGACGTCGCCGCCGGGCGTTCAAGAGCGAGACTCCTGCCAGGCGTCGGGCGCGAGGGGCGAGCCGAAGACCGAGGCCGAGTCGCTCGTGATCGTCGGGCCGCGTTCGTGAGCGAGGACGTGACGCCGCGCCGAAGGCGCGGCGTCACGACCGCAGTCGAGAGTCGCAGCGAGCTTGTCGAGACCACGCGTCGCGCCGGTGACACGACCTCGACGAGCCCCAGAGTCGCGCGCTTGCTCGGGGACCGCCAGCGCCGTGCCGTCCGGCGAGCCTAGAGCAAGGTGGCGGCCTTCGTCAGCACCTCGCGGAGGATCTGCTCGATCTCGTCGAAGTGCTCCTGGTCGCAGATCAGCGGGGGAGCGAGCTGGACGACCGGGTCGCCGCGGTCGTCGGCCCGGCAGTACAGGCCCGCGTCGTACAGCGCCTTGGACAGGAAGCCCCGGAGCAGCTTCTCCGACTCCTCGTCGTTGAAGGTCTCCTTGGTGTTCTTGTCCTTGACCAGCTCGATGCCGAAGAAGTAGCCGTCGCCGCGGACGTCGCCGACGATCTCCAGGTCCTTGAGCTTCTCGAGCGTCTCGCGGAACGCGCCCTCGTTCTCACGGACGTGCTCGTTGATCTTCTCCTTCTCGAAGATGTCGAGGTTGGCCATCGCCACCGCGGTCGAGACCGGGTGCCCGCCGAAGGTGTAGCCGTGGAGGAACGTCTCGGTGCCCTTCAGGAACGGCTCCATGAGGCGGTCCGAGGCGATCATGGCGCCGAGGGGCGCGTAGCCGGAGGTGATGCCCTTGGCGCAGGTGATGATGTCCGGCTGGTAGCCGTACCGCTCCGCGCCGAACATGTGGCCGAGCCGGCCGAACGCGCAGATCACCTCGTCGCTGACCAGGAGCACGTCGTACTCGTCGCAGATCTCGCGGACCCGGTCGAAGTATCCCGGCGGCGGCGGGAAGCAGCCGCCGGAGTTCTGGACCGGCTCCAAGAAGACAGCCGCGACCGTTTCCGGTCCCTCGTTCTCGATCGCCGTCGCGATCTCGTTGGCGGCCCAGAGGCCGAACTTCTTCTCGTCGTCCTCGAAGTACGGCGCGCGGTAGTAGTTCGTGTTCGGCACCCGGAACGTCGAGGGGACGAGCGGCTCGAACGGGGCCTTCATCCCCGGCAGGCCGGTGATCGAGAGGGCGCCCTGCGGCGTCCCGTGGTAGGCGATCGCCCGGCTGATCACCTTGTGCTTGTAGTGCTTGCCGGTGAGCTTGAAGTAGTTCTTGGCGAGCTTCCACGCGGTCTCGACGGCCTCGCCGCCACCGGTGGTGAAGAAGACTCGGTTGAGGTCACCCGGCGCGTAGTGGGCCACCCGCTCGGCGAGCTCGATCGCGTTGGGGTGGGCGTAGGACCAGATCGGCATGAACGCCAGCCGTTCGGTCTGCTTCGCGGCGGCCTCGGCCAGCTCCGGGCGCCCGTGGCCGAGCTGGCTCACGAACAGGCCGGCGAGCCCGTCGAGGTAGCGCTTCCCGTGGACGTCGTAGATGTAGGGACCCTCGCCGCGGACGATGATCGGAATCTCGGCGTCGTCATGCGCCGAGTGCCGGGTGAAGTGCATCCACAGGTGCTCACGTGCCTGGTGTTGCAGGCGGGCATTGTCGTAGGCGATCTCGCCGGGCATGGATATCGATTCCTCGCATCTCGAAGTGTCTTCACATCATGATGCGCCGGTGAACGCCCCGCAAGCGAATCCGTAGGTTGCCCCCGCGTTTCATGACTGAATCCGAAGGTATGCGGGAGCCTGGCCCGCCTGATAGGAACACACCATGACCCGCTACGGCGCACAGTTCGGACCGGACATCACCTTCCTCGGCGTCCCGGCCGTCGACGTCGCGGACTCGGCGGCGATCGCCGCGGCCGACGTAGTGGTCGTCGGCGCACCCTTCGACGGCGGGACCTCGCACCGCCCCGGTACGCGCTTCGGGCCGACCGCGATCCGGCAGACCGACTACCTGCCCCAGGACGGGTCCCGACCCCACCTCGCCCTGCGCGTCGACGCCCTGCAGGACCTGGACGTCGTGGACATGGGGGACGTCGAGATGCCGCCCGGCGAGATCGAGCGCGCCCTTCAAGCCCTCGAGGACGCGGTGTACGCCGTCGCCTCGGCAGGAACAGTCCCGCTGGTGCTCGGCGGCGACCACTCGATCGCCCTCCCCGACGCCACCGGCGTCGCCCGGCACCTCGGCTTCGGTCGCGTGTCGATGATCCACTTCGACGCCCACGCCGACACCGGCGACATCGAGTTCGGGTCCCTCTACGGGCACGGCCAGCCGATGCGCCGGCTGATCGAGTCGGGGGCGCTGCGTGGCGACCGCTTCCTGCAGGTGGGTCTCCGCGGCTACTGGCCCGGGCCCGAGACGATGAAGTGGATGGCCGACCAGGACATGCGCTCCTACGAGATGACCGAGATCGGCAAGCGCGGGCTCGACACGTGTCTGGACGAGGCGTTCGAGATCGCCATGGACGACTGCGACGCCGTCTTCCTGTCGGTCGACATCGATGTCTGCGACCCCGGCCACGCGCCCGGGACCGGCACCCCGGAGCCCGGTGGTCTCACGTCGCGCGAGCTGCTCGACGCCGTACGCCGCATCTGCCGCGAGCTGCCGGTCGCCGGCATCGACGTGGTCGAGGTGTCGCCGCCGTACGACCACGCCGAGATCACGGCGTACCTCGCGAACCGGGTCTGCCTCGAGGCGCTCTCGGGACTCGCCGTCCGCAAGGTCGGCATCACCCACGACCCGGCCGGCCCTCTTCTGGAAGGACGCTGATGACGACGCTGTTCACCGGGGGTTCCGTCTTCGACGGACACCGTCACCTGCCGGACCACGGGCTGCTGGTCGACGACGGGAACGTCGCGGGGGTGCTGTCGCCCGACGAGCTCGAGCGGTACGACGGAACGGCCGACCACGTCGACCTGGCCGGCGGCCTGGTCTCGCCGGGGTTCACCGACGCCCACTGCCATCCGATCCAGGGCGGTCTGGAGCGGACGCAGTGCGACCTGACCGACGGCGGCACCGCGGGACGCCTACCTCGCCCTGGTCCGCACCTACGCCGACGGCCACGACGGTCCCTGGATCACCGGGGGCGGCTGGCAGATGGCGGCCTTCCCCGGGGGAACTCCGACGGCCGCGGACCTCGACACCGTCGTGCCGGATCGCCCCGCGCTCCTGCACAACCGTGACCACCACGGCGCCTGGGCGAACTCGCGGGCCCTCGAGCTCGCCGGCATCACCGCCGAGACGCCCGACCCGGCCGACGGCCGGATCGAGCGGCTTCCGGACGGCTCGCCCCAGGGCACGTTGCACGAGGGTGCGGTCGATCTCGTCGCCCGGTTGCTCCCCGGCATCTCGCCGTCCGGGTACGCCGCGGGCCTGGTCGAGGGGCAGAGGTACCTGTTCGCCCTCGGGGTCACGGCCTGGCAGGACGCGATCGTCGGCGCCTATCCCGGCATGGCGGACACCGGGTCGACGTACGAGGAAGCGATCGCGAGCGGCGACCTCGTGGCGGACGTCGTCGGCGCGCTCTGGTGGGACCGCGAGCTCGGGCTCGGGCAGGTCGCCGATCTGGTGGAGCGCCGCACGAGGCGGTCGGGCGGACGCTTCCGGGCCACCAGCATCAAGATCATGCAGGACGGTGTGTGCGAGAACTTCACCGCCGCGATGCTGTCGCCGTACCTCGACGGGCACGGTCACACGACCGACAACGCCGGCCACTCGTTCATCGAGGCCGAGGAGCTGAAGGAGGCGGTGGTCGCGCTCGCGGCCGAGGGCTTCCAGGTACACGTGCACTGCATCGGCGACCGCGGCACACGCGAGGCGCTCGACGCGTTCGCGGCGGCGCGGGCGGCCGGCCATGACGGCGACCTGCGTCACCACATCGCCCACATCCAGGTGATCCACCCCGACGACGTGCCACGTTTCGCCGAGCTCGGGGTGGCTGCCAACGCCCAGGCGTTGTGGGCGACCCACGAGCCGCAGATGGACCGGCTGACCATCCCGTTCCTCGGTGAGGAACGCTCGACGTGGCAGTACCCCTTCGGCGGGCTCCACCGGGCCGGCGCCCGGCTGGTGATGGGCAGCGACTGGCCGGTGAGCTCACCGGACCCGCTCGCGGCGATCCACACCGCCGTCACCCGCACGGCGTACGACGACCCCCGGGAGCCCTTCCTGCCCGAGCAGGCGATCGACCTGACGACGGCGTTCGCGGCGTACACGTCGGGCTCGGCGTGGGTGAACGGCCGGGACCGCACCGACGGCGCCGGCGTCCTCGCCCCGGGTCACGCCGCCGACCTCGCGGTCCTCGACCGCGATCCGTTCCGGGGCCCGGCGGACGAGATCGGCGCCGCCGCCATCGCGTCGACGTGGGTCGCCGGCCGGAGGGTCTACGGCTGAGACCTCCGACGAACCGGTCGTCCGCCTGAGTGGGTGCTCGAGCGCCGTGTGGGGCGGACGACCCGAATGAGCCGCCGGAACTCGGGCGACTTCGGCTTCCCTGTCACCGATCCGTGACGAAATCCGTCGAATAGGTCCCCGGGCACTGTCGATTCCGCACAGAGTTTCGTAGGCTCCGGCCATGGCGGACCAGACGTTCAAGAACGTGATCAACGGGGAGCTCGTCGACAGCGTGTCGGGCGAGACCTACGACATCGTCGACCCGACCACCGGTGAGGTGTACGCGCAGGCGCCGAAGTCCGGGGCCGAGGACGTCGACCGGGCGTACGCCGCCGCCGCGACGGCGTTCGACGGCTGGAGCGAGCTCACCCCCAAGGACCGCGGGAACGCACTGCTGAAGATCGCCCAGGCGATCGAGGACCGGGTCGAGGAGATCAACGCCGTCGAGTGCAAGGACACCGGCAAGCCCCTCGGGCTGACGATGTCCGAGGAGATGCCCTACGCCTCCGACCACTTCAAGTTCTTCGCCGGCGCCGCCCGCCTGCTCGAGGGCAAGTCCGCGGGTGAGTACATGGCCGACCACACGTCGTGGGTCCGCCGCGAGCCGATCGGCGTCGTCGGCCAGGTGACGCCGTGGAACTACCCCCTGATGATGATGATCTGGAAGATCGCCCCGGCGCTGGCCGGTGGCAACGCGATCGTGCTCAAGCCCAGCGACACCACGCCGGCCAGCTCGACCCTGCTGGCCGAGATCTGCAACGAGTTCCTGCCGCCCGGCGTCCTCAACGTCGTCTGCGGCGACCGGGACACCGGCCGCGCGCTGGTCGAGCACAAGACGCCGCAGATGGTCGCCATCACCGGGTCGGTGCGGGCCGGCATGGAGGTCGCGGGCTCCGCGGCCAAGGACCTCAAGCGCGTGCACCTCGAGCTCGGCGGCAAGGCGCCGGTGATCGTCTTCGACGACGCGGACATCGAGAAGGCCGCCGAGGGGATCGCCATGGCGGGCTACTTCAACGCCGGCCAGGACTGCACCGCCGCCACGCGCGTGCTGGCCGGCCCCGGCGTCCACGACGAGTTCGTCTCGGCGCTCGCCGAGCAGGCCAAGGGCACCAGGACGGGTCTGCCCGACGACGAGGACGTGCTCTACGGCGCCCTCAACAACGAGAACCAGCTGGACCGGGTCACCGGCATGGTCGACCGTCTCCCGGACCATGCCTCCGTCGAGGCCGGCGGTCACCGGCAGGGGAGCGTCGGGTACTTCTACGAGCCGACCGTGCTGGCCGGGCTGCAGCAGGACGACGAGCAGATCCAGACCGAGATCTTCGGCCCCGTGATCACCGTCCAGAGGTTCACCGACGAGGCCGAGGCACTGAGCTGGGCCAA
The DNA here is from genome assembly GCA_963812055.1 of uncultured Actinomycetota bacterium. Taxonomy (GTDB): domain Bacteria; phylum Actinomycetota; class Actinomycetes; order Propionibacteriales; family Nocardioidaceae; genus Nocardioides. Next base: position 76,495 of record CAWEUA010000022.1, on the reverse strand, counting down.
CGGTGTCGAGTACGGCCTGGCCTCCAGCGTCTGGACCAAGGACCACGGGCGGGCGATGCGGATGTCGAAGCACCTCGACTTCGGGGTCGTGTGGATCAACACCCACATCCCCTTCATCTCCGAGATGCCCCACGGCGGCTTCAAGCACTCGGGCTACGGCAAGGACCTGTCGATGTACGGGCTCGAGGACTACACCCGCATCAAGCACGTCATGAGCTACATCGGCGAGTAGCGAGACACGAGAACAGCGAGGAGAGCATGGCGACGGTCGACGTCCTCATCGCCGGCCACGTCGAGGAGACCGACGCCGGGCAGTCCGTGCACCCCAGCGTCAGCCTGGTCCGCGACCAGGACCTGGTCATCGTCGTGGACCCCGGGATCCTGTCCGATCCGGCGCTGCTCACCGAGGCGCTCGCCGGTCACGGCCTGACGGTCGGCGACGTCACGCACGTCTTCGTCACCCACCACCATCTCGACCACACACGCAACGTCGGGATGTTCCCGACCGCGCGGGTCGTCGACGTCGACTCGGTGTACGACGGGTCCCTCTGGCTCGACCACGAGGGCGACGGCCATCACCTCACCGCCGACGTCTCCGTGATCGAGACACCCGGACACGCGCAGGAGTGCGCGGCCCTCGTCGTCCGCACCGATGACGGTACGGTCGTGCTCACCCACGCCTGGTGGTTCGCGGACATGACGCCCGTCCAGGATCCGCTGGCATGGGACCAGGACGCGTTGGACCGCAGTCGAGAGCGCATCCTCGGGATCGCCGACATCGTCGTCCCTGGACACGGACCGGCCTTCCGGCCGGAGAGACCGACGACCGAGCCAGGAGGAGGTGCCAACGGATGAGGATCCTGCTGGTGGGTGCCGGTGGCGTGGGAGCGGCGTTCGCGTCGATCGCCCGGCGCCGGGACTTCTTCGAGACGATCGTCGTCGCGGACTACGACCTGTCGCGCGCCGAGAGGGCCGCGGCGGACGACGGCCGCTACGTCGCGGCGCAGGTCGATGCGTCCGACGCTGCGTCGGTCACCGCACTCTGCCGCGAGCACGGCATCACCCACGTGATGAACGCCGTGGACCCGGTCTTCAACATGTCGATCTTCGAGGGCGCCTTCGACGCGGGGGCCGACTACCTCGACATGGCCATGTCCCTGTCGCACCCGCACCCCGAGGCGCCGTACGAGAAGACCGGCGTGAAGCTCGGCGACGAGCAGTTCGCGGTCGCCGACCGCTGGGAGTCGGCCGGGCGGCTGGCCCTGGTCGGCATCGGCGTCGAGCCCGGTCTCTCCGACGTCTTCGCGCGGTACGCCGCCGACCACGACTTCTCCGAGATCGACGAGCTCGGCACCCGCGACGGCGCCAACCTCGTGGTCACCGACGACGACGGCCACGAGATCTTCGCGCCGTCGTTCTCGATGTGGACCACGATCGAGGAGTGCCTCAACCCGCCGGTCATCTGGCAGGACGGCGACTGGCACACGACCCCGCCGTTCAGCGAGCCGGAGGTCTTCGACTTCCCCGAGGGCATCGGTCCCGTGGAGTGCGTGAACGTCGAGCACGAGGAGGTCCTCCTCATGCCCCGCTGGGTCGACTGCAAGCGGGCGACGTTCAAGTACGGGCTCGGCGACGAGTTCATCACGATCCTGAAGGTGCTGCACACGCTCGGTCTCGACCGCACCGAGAAGGTCCGGGTCAAGGGCGTCGAGGTCAGCCCACGTGACGTCGTCGCGGCCGTGCTGCCCGACCCGGCGACGGTCGGTCCACGGATGACGGGCAAGACCTGCGCGGGACTCTGGGTGACCGGGAAGGGCAAGGACGGCCGGCCCCGGTCGACGTACTACTACCACGTGGTCGACAACGAGTGGACGATGCGCGAGTACGGCCATCAGTGCGTGGTGTGGCAGACCGCGATCAACCCCGTGGTCGCCCTGGAGCTGGTGTCACGGGGCACGTGGTCGGGAGCCGGCGTGCTCGGACCGGAGGCCTTCGACGCGGTGCCGTTCCTCGACCTGCTGACCGAGTACGGCTCACCCTGGGGCCGCCGCGAGATGAGCGCCTGACGTGTCGGCGGTCACGACGAAGGGTCTCAGCAAGCACTTCGACGAGGTGCGCGCCGTGGACGACCTGGACCTCGAGATCGCCGACGGTGAGTTCTTCTCGATGCTCGGACCGTCGGGCTCGGGCAAGACGACGGTGCTCCGGCTCGTGGCCGGCTTCGAGCGCCCGACCGCCGGGCGGATCCTGCTCGGCGAGGAGGACGTCACCGACCTGCCGCCGCATCGCCGCGACGTGAACACCGTCTTCCAGGACTACGCGATCTTCCCGCACATGGACGTCGCCACGAACGTCGAGTACGGCCTCCGGGTCAAGAAGGTCGACCGCAAGCAGCGTCGCGAGCGCGCCCAGGAGGCGCTGGCCGCGGTCCGGCTCGAGGGCTTCGAGAAGCGGCGTCCGACCCAGCTGTCCGGGGGCCAGCGACAACGCGTGGCGCTGGCCCGGGCCCTGGTCAACCGGCCCAAGGTGCTCCTGCTCGACGAGCCACTGGGTGCCCTGGACCTCAAGCTGCGCCGCGAGATGCAGCTCGAGCTCAAGCAGATCCAGCGCGACGTCGGCATCACCTTCGTGTTCGTGACCCACGACCAGGAGGAGGCGCTCTCGATGAGCGACCGGGTCGCGGTCTTCAACCAGGGCCGGGTCGAGCAGGTCGCGACCCCGGTCGAGCTCTACGAGAGCCCCGCCAGCTCCTTCGTCGCCGGCTTCGTCGGGACGTCGAACCGGATCGGTGGCGACGCGGCGCAACAGCTTCTCGGCACCGCCGGTGAGTACGCCGTCCGGCCGGAGCGGCTGCGCGTCGTACCGGCCGGCGCCTCGGTCGAGGCCGGCGAGCTCACGTTGCCCGGCCGGGTGCGCGAGGTCGTCTATCTCGGCCCCAGCACGCACGCCATCGTCGAGCTCGACGGCGGCACCACGCTGACCGTGTCGCGGCCCAACACCGGCGGCGCCACGAGCGATGGAGGGCCTCCGCTCGAGGCGTCCGACCGACTGGTCGCGGTGGCACTCCACCGCGACTCACTGATCGCTCTCTCGGGAGGGACCGAGAAAACCGAGGAGACAGCATGACCACCACCCACAGGAAGTTCCGCGCCCTCGGGGCATTGGCAGGCCTCGCGGCGCTCGCCCTGGTCGCGGGCTGCGGCTCGTCCGGGACGAGCGACACCGCGACGCCGGGCAGCGGGGCGTTCAAGCCCCCCGACGTCCCGATGCAGCAGTCCATGGGCCAGATGGAGGGGAAGGTCAACATCCTCGCCTGGCCGGGCTACGCCGAGAACGGCAGCAACGACCCGAAGGTCGACTGGGTGACGCCGTTCGAGAAGGCGACCGGGTGCCAGGCGAACGTCAAGTACTTCGGCACCTCCGACGAGGCCGTGAACCTGATGAAGACCGGCGGGTACGACGTCGTGTCGGCCTCGGGCGACGCGTCGCTGCGGCTCATCGCCGGAGGTGACGTCGCGCCGGTGAACACCTCGCTGATCAAGGACTACGGCCAGATCGAGCCGTTCCTGAAGGACCGGGCGTGGAACAGCGTCGACGGCCAGATGTACGGCGTACCCCACGGCTGGGGTGCCAACCTGCTGATGTACCGGACCGACGACGTCAAGCCCGCGCCGACCAGCTGGGCGTCGGTCTTCACCGACTCGTCGAAGTACAAGGGCAAGGTCACGGCGTACGACTCACCGATCTACATCGCGGACGCCGCGCTGTACCTGATGAAGACGCAGCCCGACCTCGGCATCACGGACCCGTACGCCCTCGACCAGAAGCAGCTCGACGCCGCCGTCTCGGTGCTGAAGAACCAGCGGGCCAACATCTCGGAGTACTGGTCGGACTACCTCAAGGAGGTCCAGGCGTTCAAGACCGGTGACTCCGTGATCGGCACGACCTGGGAGGTCATCCGCCAGGTCGCCGAGGGCGAGAAGGTGCCGGTCAAGGCGATCCTGCCGACCGAGGGCGCCACCGGCTGGTCGGACACCTGGATGATCGCCGCGAAGGCCGAGCACCCCAACTGCGCCTACGCGTGGATGTCCTACATCACCGAGCCCAAGCCGCAGTCGGAGGTCGCGCAGTACTTCGGTGAGGCCCCGGCGAACGGGCAGGCCTGCAAGATCACCGGCAAGGCCTTCTGCGATGCCTACCACACGACGGACAAGGCCTTCTCCGACAAGATCTGGTACTGGACCACGCCGATCTCGCAGTGCCTGGACGGGCGCACGGACACCACGTGCACCGACTACGGCGACTGGACCCAGGCCTGGACCGAGATCAAGGGCTGATCCGAGCGGTGTCTCCCGCAGCGCAGACGACTCCCGCCGGGGTGCAACAGCCCCGGCGGGGGTCGTTGCTGGCCCGCTCGTCCGGCCTGCGTACGACGCTGCTGCTCCTGCCGCCGATGCTGTGGCTCGGCGTGGCGTACCTCGCGGCGCTCGCGGCTCTGTTCATCACCTCGCTGTGGACGCAGAACGACTTCACCGGTGACATCGAGCGGGTCTGGTCGTTCGACAACTACCGGCAGCTCTGGGACATCCCGGTCTATCGGACGATCGCGTTCCGGACCATCGGGATCGCGGCCCTGGTCACGGTCGTCGACGCGGTGATCGCGTTCCCGATCGCGCTCTACATGGCCAAGGTGGCGTCACCTCGCGTCCGCCGGCTCCTCGTGATCGCCGTCCTGATGCCGCTGTGGGCGTCGTACCTGGTGAAGGCGTACGCCTGGCGCGGCATGTTCTCCCAGGGCGGACTGATCGACTGGCTGGGCGGACCGATCGGGATCCACTCGCCGGGCTACGGGCTGGCTGCGACCACGATCACGCTGGCCTACCTGTGGCTGCCGTACATGATCCTGCCGATCTACGCCGGGCTCGAGCGGGTCCCCGACTCGCTGTTCGAGGCCTCCGGTGACCTGGGTGCCGGTGCACTGACCACGATCCGGCGCGTCGTGCTCCCGATGGCCTTCCCCGCCGTCGTCGCCGGCTCGATCTTCACCTTCTCGCTGACCCTCGGCGACTACATCGCCGTCACCATCGTCGGCGGCGCCGGCCAGCTGATCGGGACCGTCGTCTACGCCAACGTCGGTGCGGCGAACAACCTGCCCTTCGCCGCGGCCTTCGCGACCGTTCCGGTCGTGGTGATGCTCATCTACCTGGCCATCGTGCGGCGTACCGGCGCCCTGGAGGCCTTGTGAGCGCCCCCATGATCATCGACGGTCGCCTCAAGCTGGTGCTGCGGGTGCTGACCGGCCTCGGGTTGATCGTCGTCTACGTCCCGCTCGCGCTGGTGATGGTCAACTCGTTCAACGTCGACCGCACGTTCACCTGGCCGCCGAGCGGGTTCACGCTCCACTGGTGGAACGCCGCAGCGCAGAGCTCGGGCGCCCGGTCGGCGCTCTGGGTGAGCATCCAGGTCGGGCTCCTCGCGACGGCGGTCGCGCTCATCCTGGGCACGCTCGCGTCGCTCGCTCTCCGACGTACCCGGTTCTTCGGCCGCAACGCCGTCTCGCTGGTGATCATCCTGCCGATCGCACTGCCCGGCATCGTCACCGGCATCGCGCTGAACAACGCGTTCCGGACGATGCTGGGCCTGCAGCTGGGCTTCTTCACGATCGTCGTCGCGCACGCGACGTTCTGCATCGTCACGGTGTTCAACAACGTGCAGGCCCGGCTGCAGCGGCTCGGTCCGTCGCTCGAGCAGGCGTCGGCCGACCTCGGCGCCGGCCCGTTCACGACGTTCCGGCTGGTCACGTTCCCGATGCTGCGCTCGGCGCTGCTCGCCGGTGCGCTGCTCGCCTTCGGGTTGTCCTTCGACGAGATCGTGGTGACGACCTTCACCGCCGGTCCGGAGGAGCAGACGCTCCCGATCTGGATCTTCCAGAACCTGTTCCGGCCGAACCAGGCTCCGGTGGTCAACGTCGTGGCGGCCGTGCTCGTGCTGGTGTCGGCGATCCCGATCTACCTGGCGCAGCGGCTCTCGGGTGACATCACCGCGGGCGGGTCGATCGCGCGCTGAGGCTCACTCGCGGACTGCGTCGGCCAGCAGGCGCAGCGTCTCCTCGCGGTACGGCGCTCGGTCGCGCGGCGTGCTCTCGGACGCACCCGCGATCGGGTTGAGCATCACCTCGTCGACGTCGTACGTCGCGGCCAGCTCGGCGATCTGCTTCGCCCCTCGTCCGGCGTCCCGATCACCCAGCGTCGAGCTCATCTGCTCGGCGAGCGCCCGGTGCTCCTCGGGAAGCCCGCGGGCCTCGGCCTCCTCGAGGGAGGGTTGGGCGAAGAGCGGCTGCCCGGTGCGCAGCGCGACCATCGTCAGGAGGTTCGGCAGGGCACGGCGGTCCGCCTCGTCCTGGGACTCCGCGACGACGGCGTTGACCGTCAGGAAGGTGCGGGGCTCGGGGTAGCGCTCGGACGGCTGGTAGCCGGAGCGGTAGAGCTCGAGTGCCTCGGCGGTGCCGCGACCGGAGAAGTGGTGGGCGAAGACATAGGGCAGACCGCGCGCGGCCGCGAGCTGGGCGGAGAAGTCGGACGAACCCAGCAGCCACAGGTCGGCGGCCGACTCGGCCCGGGGAGTGGCGCGCAGTGCCTGCACCCGCCCCGCCACCTGCATCGCGACACCGTCGGGCGACATCATCGCCGCGATGTCGTCGACGTACTCCGGGAAGCGGTTGACCGCGTCGTCGGTGACCCCGCCCGCGCCGTGCCGCAGGGCGACGCTGGTCAGCGGGTCGGTCCCGGGCGCGCGGCCGATGCCGAGGTCGATGCGTCCGGGGTACGCCGCCTCCAGCAGCGCGAACTGCTCGGCGACGACGAGCGGGGCGTGGTTGGGCAGCATCACGCCGCCCGAGCCGACGCGGATGCGCTCGGTGACCCCGGCGACCATCGCGATCAGCACCGGCGGGTTGGTGGCGGCGACGGCGGGCATGTTGTGGTGCTCGGCCAGCCAGTAGCGCCGGTAGCCCAGGCTCGTCGGCGACGCGGGCGAGGGATCGGGTGGCAGCCAGAGCCTCACCGGTGGTCTGGCCGCTGCGAACGGGGACGAGGTCGAGGACGGAGAGCGCGGGAACGGTCACCTGGGCCCAACGCCGCCGACCGGAGGCGTCATTCCGGGAGTGCGTCCGGAGCGGGTGCTGCGCGCGCCACAGTGCCGGCGGCGAGCCCCGGTGGCGCTTGAACGCGCGGCTGAACGCCTCCTCCGCGTCGTACCCGACCCGGCGCGCGATGGCGCGCGACCCCGAGGTCGGTGGAGGTCAGCAGGTCCTCGGCCAGGTGCATCCGCCACTCGGTGAGGTAGCGGATGGGGGAGCGGCCGAGCACCTGCCGGAACCGCTCGTCCAGCCCGGAGCGCGAGACCGCCGCGACGCGGGCCAGGTCGGTGACCGTCCACTTCCGCTCGGGCGCGGCGTGCAGCGCGGCCAGGGCCGGGTTGAGCACCGGGTCGTGCAGCGCGGCCAGCCATCCGTGGTCGACCGCCGGCGCGGTGGCCAGGTGCTGACGCAGCACCTCGACGAGCAGCATCTCGGGCAGCCGGGTGCTGATCGGCGTCGGGGCCGAGAGGTGACGCCTCCGCCTGGGCCAGCGCGAAGTCGATGTTGGCCCGCACCCACTCGGCGCCCGGCCGTGCCCTCGGGGCGGACGACGAAGGCGGGTGGGAACACCCGCAGCGCCGGGTCGAACAGCACGTCGTCGCTGTGCAGGTAGCCGCATACGACGTCGGTCAGTGCGCCGTCCCGGCCGTGCCGGAGAAGCGGCATCCGGTCCCACGGCGGGGGCTCCAGGAAGGTCAGCAGGGGGACGACGTCGCTCTCGCCGACCCCGCCCATGCGTGTGCTGGTCGCCGTACGGCAGCACGATCACGTCGCCGGCCGACGCCCAGTGCTTCTCCTGCCCTCCGACCTGCACCCAGCAGGTGCCGCTGGAGACGAGGTGGAACAGGACGACGCGATCGGTGCCGGGGCGCAGGATCGCGGCGGTCGCCGGTCCGGTCAGCGACTGGTAGGCCCACGGCTCGCGGTACTCCGCGCGCAGGAAGACCGCGCCCTCGAGGCGCAGCCGCTGCAGAGCGGTGTCGAAGGGGTCCGGCGCGGGACGGCTCGACCGAGGTCTTGGCTGCCCGATCAGTCGCCCCGGTCGCCTGGTCATGGCCGGCAGGCGGGCGCTGCACGAGGCTCATGGTGGCACAGCGAGAGTCGCCGTGCCTTCGAGTAAAAGGAGCACGACATGGCACTGTTCATGGATGTTCACACGATGGGCGGACCGGTCGGGATGGCCGACGTCGAGCAGGCGCACTGCGCCGACCTGGAGACGCAGGAGCGCTACGGCGTGAACTACCGCGGTACTGGGTCGACCGAGGAGCAGGGGAAGATCTTCTGTCTGGTCGAGGCACCCGACGCCGACGCGGCGATCAGCGTGCACAAGGAGGCCCACGGCCTCCTCGCGGACGCGATCTACTCCGTCTCGGAAGGGTCCTGAGGACATCGACCGATGGATCCGATGCTGGAGGACCTGGCGCGAGCGACGCTCACGTCCCGACTCACCGAGGCGGCCGGCGTACGCCGTGGTCGCCGCCACGTGGCCGCCGGCCACCTGGCGCGGAAGGCCGAGGACGCCGTACGCCGCGCGTCCGTGGCGTTCGCCCGCGCCGAGTGAGCGAGCCGGGTACGACCCCCGTCGTACCCGGCTCGTCCGCGTGGGTCAGGCCTGGGGACCCTTGTTGCGGACGTCGGCCACCTGGCTCATCGCGCCGCGGAGCTCGGCCAGCCAGTCGTCCTCGTGCTGGGCGACCAGTCGGACGCACCACGCGAGCGCGTCCGCGCGAGACCGCGCGACCCCCGCATCGACCAGGGTGTCGAGCACCTGTCGCTGCGGCTGCCGCAGCCGGGTCATCGTCGGCGATGCGAGGTGGGTGTACAGCTCCTGGTGGTCACCGATCGCCACCCCCCAGCTCACGGTCCGCTCGTAGCGGCGCTGCGCCTCACGGGCGATCTCCATCCGCTGCTCGCGGGTCTCCTCGCGGAACGCGCTGGCGCGGCCGGCCCGCGCCTCCTCGGTCTCCGCGTCACTCTCGCCACCGGGTACGTCGGCGAGCCGGAGGGTCACCACGATCTCGTCGCGGTCGATGCTGATGTCGGCAGGGGACTCCTGCCACTCGGCGGGCAGCCGGCCGGAGAACCAGCCCCTCACCCGCTCGCGTGCCTCGTCTGTAATCATGTAATCCAAATTACAGCACGGGTCAAACGCCCTCAGGCGGTGGCGGCGAACGCCTCGGCGACGACGTCGAACGCCTCCTCGAGCAGCTCGTCGCTGATCGAGAGCGGGGGCAGGAAGCGGAAGACGTTGCCCCACGTGCCGCAGGTGAGGACGACGACGCCGTTCTGGTGGCAGTACGCCGCGACCGCGCCCGCGCGGGCGGCGTCGGGCTCGAGCGTGCCGGGCTTGACCAGCTCGATCGCCATCATCGCGCCGCGGCCGCGGATGTCGCCGATGGCCGGGTGGTCGGCGGCGATCGCCTCGAGCCGCCGCCGGATCGTCGACTCGATCGCCCGGGCGCGGGCACCGAGGTCGTGGCTCCGCATCTCCTCGATCGCGCCCAGCGCCGCGGCGCAGGCGACCGGGTTGCCGCCGTACGTGCCGCCGAGACCGCCGGCGTGGACGGCGTCCATCACCTCGGCGCGGCCGGTGACGGCGGCCAGCGGCAGTCCGCCGGCGATGCCCTTGGCCGTGGTGATGAGGTCGGGTACGACGCCCTCGTGGTCGCAGGCGAACCAGTCGCCGGTGCGGCAGAAGCCGGACTGGATCTCGTCGGCGACGAACAGGACGCCGTTGTCGCGGCACCAGGCGGCCAGGGCCGGCAGGAACCCGTCGGCGGGCACCACGAAGCCGCCCTCGCCGAGGATCGGCTCGATGACGACGCACGCGAGGTTCTCCGCGCCGACCTGCTTCTCGATCTGGTCGATCGCCCGCGCCGCCGCGTCGGCGCCCTTGATCCCTTCGGTCTCGCGGAAGGGGTAGGACATCGGGACGCGGTAGACCTCGCCGGCGAACGGCCCGAAGCCGTTCTTGTACGGCATGTTCTTGGCGGTCATCGCCATCGTCAGGTTGGTGCGGCCGTGGTAGGCGTGGTCGAAGACCACGACCGCGTCCTTGCCGGTCGCGACGCGGGCGATCTTGACGGCGTTCTCGACCGCCTCGGCGCCGGAGTTGAACAGCGCCGACTTCTTCGCGTAGTCGCCGGGCGTCAGCTCGGCGAGCGCGACCGCGCACGTCCACGTAGCCGTCGTACGGCGTGATCATGAAGCAGGTGTGGGTGAACGCCGCGACCTGCTCCTGCACGCGCGCGACGACCGAGGGCGCGGCGTTGCCGACCGTCGTGACCGCGATGCCGGAGCCGAGGTCGATCAGCGTGTTGCCGTCGACGTCGAGGATCACCCCGCCGCCGGCCGCCTCGACGAACACCGGCAGGGTGGTGCCGACCCCGTCCGCGACGAACTCCTTCTTCCGGGCCAGCTTCTCCTGCGACCGAGGTCCGGGGATCTCGGTGACCAGGTTGCGCTGCTGGGTGAGGGACGTGCCGCCGGCGAGTGTGGTGCTCATGCCAGCAGCCTACGGCCGCGCTGATTGCGGATTCCACCGGTCGCCGTACCCCCGATCGACCGATTCCGTGGCTCCGATCGACGGGGCGCTCTCTGCCAGAATTCCGGTCATGGCGCTGGCTCGTACAAGGACCTCTGCATCGACGTCGCCGACGCACGCGTGTCGGGGGAGTACTGGTCGACCATGCTCGGCTGGCACCTGGAGATGCACGACGACGGCGACGCCCACCTTCGCGACGACTCCGGACGCATCCAGGTCTGGCTGAACGTCGTGCCCGAGCCGAAGTCGGTCAAGAACCGCGTCCATCTCGACGTGAACGCTGAGTCGCGTGCAGCGGGCGATCGACGCCGGGGCACGGTGGACAGCGAGTACCCGCGCTGGACGACGCTGCTCGACCCCGACGGGCAGGAGCACTGCGTCTTCCCTCGTGCCGAGCCGATCGCGAAGCGGGCCGTACGAGCTGGGCTGGGACTGCGCCGAGGGGGCACAGGCGTGCCACGCCCTTGCGGCGTGGTGGTGTGAGGTCCTGGGCGGTGCGGTCGTCGACGACGAGAGCGGGACTCCGGCGTCCAGGACATCCCGGAATGCCCGTGGGACTCCTTCGTCTTCGGCGGCGTGCCCGAGCCGAAGACGACGAAGAACCGCGTCCACGTCGACGTCTCGACCGATGACCTCGACGCCCTGGTCGCGCACGGCGCGACCGTGCTGCGAGCCAAGGGTGACGACGGCCTGGGCTGGACGGTGCTGGCCGACCCCGAGGGCAACGAGTTCTGCGCGTTCACCGACTGAAGTCGCGTGACGTCCGGTGATTGAGGAGGTCGCCGTCCGCCGGTGGTTGAGGAGGTCGCACTGTCCGCCGGTGGTTGAGGAGGTCGGATGCTCCCGGTGGTTGAGGAGGTCGCTCTGCGACCGTCTCGAAACCACCCCTCGGCAGAACGTCTGCACGTGACGGCTCGTGGGTGGTTGCGGTCTTTGGCTGAAAGAGAGGAGCCGGCGCTGCTTGTCCCCTGGCCGCCGTTGCCGGCTTCCGGTTCGCGTGTGGAGTTTGGTCGGGTCGCTGAAGAGTCGCCGTCCCTCGAATTCTCATGTTCTTTTCAGGAATAATGCGCCGATATTCCTGTGGATAACCGGTCTGAGTGTCGGTGGTCTCTGATTCGATATTCCTATGTCGATCTCGGACCTCCACCCCCAGCCCAGCCCCGCGGCTGTGCTGGCGCGGCGTGGTGGCGATGCGTCCGGGACCTGGATGCGACGTGGTGGACGAACCAGTCCGACGACGACCTGGTCGCGACCGTGGAGCTGGTCGAGCAAGCCCGGTCCGCGCCGGCCGCGGTCCAGGCCGGCGCGGTCGCCGAGGCCGACGCCCGCGACCTCGGCAAGCAGAAGCTGCACTACGGGTCGACCGGTGACTGGCTGACCCACCTCGGCGGGCTCCGCAAGGGCGAGGGCCGCCGGGTCGTGGCCCGCGCCCACGCCCTGACCGGGCCCTTGGCAGCCACCCGGGAGGCGATGGCCGCCGGGCACCGTGTCACCGGAGCAGGCCGAGATCATCGTGAACTCGTCGACGCCCTGCCGTCGGGGCCGGCGGTCCGGGCCCGCGGTGAAGCGACCCTGCTCGAGCATGCGGGGAGCCTCGATGCCACCGACCTCGCCCGGACCGGGCGGCACCTGGTCCATGTGGTCGACCCCGACGCCGCGGACCGGAAGCTCGAACGGCAGCTGGACCGCGAGGAACGCGCCTCCCACCTACGACAGCTACCTCTCCATCGCCCCCGACGGCGCCGGCGGCGTCCGGGTCAAGGGCCGCGGATCCGCCGAGGACGGCGCCCTCCTCAAAGCCGCGCTCATGCCGCTGACCGCACCCGCACCCGCCGTCGACGAACACGAGCACGGAGACCTGGTCCACGACCCCCGCGACGCCGGAGCCCGGATGTGGGACGCCCTGGTCGCAGACCGCCCAGCACGCCCTGGACACCGACCTGCCACCCGACTCCCACGGCGCACCCGCCCGGCTCATGGTCACCACCACCCTCGACGCACTGCGTCAGGGCCTGACCGGGCTGGCCGACGACGCCGTCAACGACCTCTCCGTCGCCGACCGATCCGCCGGTTGGCGTGTGACGCCGAGATCATCCCCGCCGTCCTCGGCAGCCAAGGCGAACCACTGGACGTCGGCCGCGCCAAACGCCTGGTCACCCTCGCGATCTGGGCCGCCCTGGTGATCCGCGACCGGCACTGCGCGTTCCCCGGCTGCGACCGGCCACCGTTGATGTGCCACGCCCACCACATCCTCCACTGGATATCCGGCGGCGAAACCAAGCTGTCGAATCTCGTCCTACTGTGCGGTCACCACCACCGCGTCATCCACCATTCCCCGTGGCAAGTCCGCATCAATTCCGACGACCTACAGACCCGAATTCCTGCCACCACCCAAACCCGGCGTCGAAAAGCATTGGATCCGATATCGGCCACGACGCGAATGATGCCCCACGTCGCCTGCTGGGTCAGGGTGTATGGCGGAGCCGGACCGACAGGCAGGTCACGCATCCCTCGAGCTTGATGAACTCGCTGATGTCGACCGCGACGACGTCGAGCCCTCGCTCCTCGAAGAGCCTCTTGCTCTCCGGCGCGTCGGCGCTCATCAGCATGCGTTCCCGCCGAGCAGCACGACGTGCGACCCGAGTCCTCGGGCACGTCGAGGAACGACGGCCAGACCTGCGGGTCGTCGACCAGTGGCTCGTAGCCGACCACGGTCCCGTCAGGAAGGGCGGTGACGGCCGACTTCAGGTGCAGCACCTTGCGTGACCGGCACCGGCACCACCCGCGCGCCGTACGGCTCGAGGTACGCCGTCAGCTGGTCGATGCCCGACTGGTTGGTCCGGCCGCCGATCCCGACCCAGACGGTGCCGTCGTGCTTGAGGACGTCACCGCCGTCCAGCGTCCCCGGCGCCTCGATGGAGACCACGTCGTACCCAAGGACCCCGAGGAGGTCCGCGATCGCCGCCGTCTCCGGCTTCCGCTCGTCGGCGCCGGGTCGTGCGACCACGGCACGGTCGCCGTACATGACGACGTCGTCCTCGATGAAGACCCCGTCCGGGCACTCGTCCATCGGGGGCACATGGATGATCTCCCAGCCGGCGGTCTCCAGGGCGGCGACGTACGTCTGCCACTGCCGCATGGCGAGGTCGACATCCACCGGCTGGCGTTCGATGTGGGTGACCAGTCCCGGACGCCAGGCGTGAGGAGGGACGGCGAACGAGCACCCGGCGGTCCAGCATGGGCGGATCCTAGACAGGTCGGGGACTGTGCCGCTCGTCCCGACCTTGCCGACCACGGCCGTCCGCGGGACCGTTCAGTTGAGTCGGCGGGAAGGGAGGCCGGACATGACACAGGTGATCGCGGGCAGGACCGACGAGATCGGCGTCCTCGATCGCTTCCTCGACGACGACCTGCTCGGAGCCCCGCTCCCTGCTCATTGAAGGCGCCCCCGGCATCGGCAAGACGAGCTGCTGCGCGCTCTGCTCGAGATGGCGCGCCGCCGGGAGTACGTCCGTCGCGATGTGCCAGCCCACGCGGTCGGAGATGGACCTGTCCTACGCGGGACTCGTGGGCATGCTCGGCGACCTGGGCCTCGCCACCGTGGACGCGCTCCCCGCTCCACAGGCCCGGTGCTGCGCACCATCCTGCGGCTGGACGACAGACGCACGGAACCGGTCGATCGCCTGTCGCTCAGCCTCGCCACCGTGGCAGCCATGCGGGCCGAGGCCTGCGATCGCCCGCTCCTGATCGCGGTCGATGACTCCCAGTGGCTCGACCAGCCCACCGCACGCATCCTCGCTTTTCTGGTACGCCGCCTGGCCGGCACGCGCAGCGCGCGTCGCCGTCGTACGCAGCCTCGGTGCCCTGCCCCTGCATCGTCGGCGGCGATCGATCCGCGGCCGGCGATGATCCGGTCGACTGGTCGGCGGAGCTGGAGCGGGCGATGCCGGAGGGTCGCTTCGAGAGGCTCGAGGTCGGCCCCGTGGACCCGAGCGACCTGTCCCAGATCCTGCGGCGGGCACTCGGGTGGGCGCCGGCGTGGCCACGGGTTGTCCGCATCGCCGAGCTCTCGCAGGGCAACCCGTTGCACGCCCTCGAGCTCGCGCGCGCCTTCGGCGCCGTCGGGTCGGGCGACGGTCTGGAGAGCCCGCTGCCCGACAGCGTCCTGGAGCTCGCGCGTTCCAGGATCGCGGGGCTTCCCGACCAGGTGCGCGACGCGGTCGACCTGGCCTCGGTCCCGCGCGACGCCGGGTTGGACCTGCTCGGCCATCTCGACCCCGCCGCTCTCGACCTCCGGGAGGCGCTCGAGACCGCAGCGCGCCAGGGCATCGTGACCATCGACGCCGGTCGGGTCCGATTCACCCATCCGATCCTGGCCGCGGCCGCGTACGCGCTCGATCCCCGCAGCCCGCCGGCGCGAGCTGCATCGCGCCCTGGCCATGCTCTCGGACAACCTCGAGGAGCGCGCCCGGCATCTGGCCACCGCCGCCGACGCAGCCGGACCCCCAGGTGGCGGTAGCGCTCGAGGGTGCCGCCGAGCAGGCGTGGCGGCGCGGAGCACCCGATGCCGCTGCCGACCTCCTGCACCTGGCGTGCCGGCTGACGCCCGCCGACGGACGTCGAAGCCCTGGCCCTGCGCCGGATCGCCTACGGCCGGCTCCTGCACAGCGCCGGTGACGCCCCGGGTGCCGTCGCCGAGCTCGAGTCGTGGTGGCGAGCCTGCCTGCGGGGCTGCTGCGCGCCACCGCGCTCTTCCACCTGATGTACGTCGCTCGTCTGGCGGGCTCGCTCGAGCGTGCCGTGGAGCACGGCATCGCAGGCCGCCGACGAGGCGGTCGAGGACCCGCTGTTCCAGGCGGAGGTGCTCGAGCTCCTGTCGCGGATCTCCGACAACGACATCGCCGCGCAAGCTGGACGCGGCCAGGCGCGCCCTCGAGGCGGTCGACCGCGCGCCGCATCCGGATCCCGAGGTGCTCTTCCAGGTCCGCGCGGCGCTGGTCGAGGCCGAGTTCTACGCCGGCCTCGGCATCCACCTCGAGCGCCTCGACGGACTTGATCGGACGAGCACGCCGCGCTTCCCCCCGGTGCGCACCGCCTCCCACGGCGACGACCTGGTCGGACGTCTGCTCGCCTACGACGGCCGGATCGACGAGGGCCTGACGACCCTCCGCGTGGCATGTACGACCGGGCCAGCGTGGAGAACCGGTCGATTCTGCCGGCGATCCTCGGCTGGATGGCCGAAGCACAGGTCATGGCCGGGCGCTTCATGGCGGCGCGCGACCTCACCCAGGAGGCCGCTCGACCGGACCGCGGAGATCGGTGGGACGGCCGGCTCTCCCGTGGGAGGTCGGCTTCCACGCCGTCGCGCTGGCCAGGCTGGGCCGAGCTGGACGAGGCCGAGTCGACGGCGCGCCAGGTGCTGGAGCCCCCTGGCGCCGATCCAGTCGTGGGGATGGACAGTGCTTCCCGCCCGGCTCGCCCTGGGCATCGTCGCCGTCTGGGCCGGCAGGACGTCGCGGCGCGGTGGCCCAGCTGCGCACCCTCGACGCGATCAAGCGGCAGGCCGGGATCCGCGAGCCACGATTGTGTGCCCACGTGGGGGACCTCATCGAGGCGCTCGTCGCGGCGGGCGAGCTGGACGAGGCGGCGGAGGTGCTCCCCGGCTCGACGAAGAGGCCGAGACCTCGCGGCAGCCGGTGGTCCTCGGCCGTCGCGGCACGGTGTCGAGGCGCTGTCTGCTGGCCGCCCGCGGACGACCTGGACGAAGCCGTCCCGGTCGCCGCGAGGTCCCGCTGCAGCTGTTCGAGGGCCTGCCGATGCCGTTCGAGCGCGCCCGCACGCTCCTGCTTCTCGGACAGCTACGCCGGCGGAGGCGCGAGAAGGGCCTCGCCCGCGACGCACTGCGTGAGGCCCTGGCGGCGTTCGAGGACCTGCATGCCCCGATCTGGGCAGAGCGGGCACGCGACGAGCTCGCCCGCATCCCGGACCACGCAGACCGACCGGATCCTGACCCCGACCGAGGAGCGAGTCGCCCGGCTGGCAGCCGAAGGGCTGACCAACCGACAGATCGCGGAGCGAACGTTCCTCAGCCCGAAGACCGTCGAGGTCAACCTGACCCGGGTCTACCGCAAGCTCGGGAGTACGCCGGGCGGCTCTCGCGGACCGGTTGGCCGAGGGGCCAGGGGACTCGGACGGCCACGTAGGGGAAACCCTGATTCCAGGGAGGCCGAGCGTTCCTACGGTCGTTGAGTGACCAGATCGAGCGGCACCCAGTGGGTCGCGGAGTGCTTCTGGCCCGGTGTTCGCGACGAGGACGTCCACGATCTCGACCACCGGGTGGTGCGCACCGCGACCGACGCAGCCGAGCGGGGTGAGTCGGTCGACTATCTCGGCGCCCTGCGCATCACCGACGACGACGTGGTGCTGTTCCTGTTCGAGGGCTCGATCGGGTCGGTGCAGTCAGGTCGCAGAACGAGCCGGGATCCGCGCCGGCCGAATCCTGCACTGCACGCGCACGTCACTCCACTGACTCGACGAACGACGAGGAGCCACCGATGAAGCCTGTTCCGATCATCGCCGCGACCGCTGTCCTGCTCGTCGCTCTCACCGCCTGCGGGAGCAAGGACCAGCCTTCCGCAGACCCGACGCCTTCCTCGTCCCACGCGGCCCGGACGGGCTCGGGCCCCGGATCCGGTCCGTCCTCCTCGCCGACCCAGTCAGACACGCCGTCCTCCAGCCCCCAGGCCGCGGAGACGTCCCTCGACCCGTGTCAGCTGGTCACCCAGCAGGAGGCGTCGGACATGGCGCATGCCAGCTTCGGGCCGGGCCAGGAGGAGGGCACGAAGATCACGCACCGGTGTGTGTACGGCGCCCAGACGCCGAACGTGCTGATGGTCTTCGTCCTCCAGGGCGCGACCACCGAGGACGCCCAGACCGAATGGAACCAGCTGTTGGCCCAGGCAAAGGCAGGTCGCTGGGCAGGCGGCCGACCTGGTCCACCTGACTCCGGAGTCGAGCATCGCCGACCGGGCCGAATGGGTCGAGCTGAACCTCCCCCAGATCGGGGTCTCCGGGCGAGGTCTGGCGTTCCTGAAGGGTGCCGTCGGCGTCTACATGATCGACGAGGTGCGGGGCGGGTCGGCACCCAGCCGGGACGCGATGACCACGCAGGCGCAGACGGTGCTGGGCCGCCTGTGAGGCGCGCGTCGCGGGGCTGGGTCGTGGCCGGGGGAGAATGTGCCCATGACCCAGCGCCGCGACGTCGTCGTCCTCGGCTCGACCGGCTCGATCGGCACCCAGGCACTCGAGATCGTCCGCGCCAACCCGGACCGGTTCCGGGTCGTCGGGCTCACCGCCGGCGGGAGCAACCGCGAGCTGTTCGACGCGCAGGTGGCGGAGTTCCGGCCGGCGTACAGCGGGCTCGGTGCCGACGCCTCGGCCGAGGCGGCGTCCCAGCCGTGTGACGTGGTGCTCAACGGCATCACGGGCGCCGTCGGGCTGAGCGCCACGCTCGCCACGCTGGACGCCGGCAACACCCTGGCCCTGGCCAACAAGGAGTCCCTGATCATGGGCGGGCCGCTCGTCCTCGAGCGCGCGAAGCCCGGCCAGATCGTGCCGGTCGACTCCGAGCACTCGGCGCTGGCCCAGTGCCTGCGCGGCGGCACCGCCGACGAGGTACGCCGGCTGGTGCTGACGGCGTCCGGCGGGCCGTTCCGTGGTCGTCGCCGCGACGAGCTGCTCGAGGTGTCCGTCGAGGAGGCCCTGGCGCATCCGACCTGGGACATGGGGCCGGTCGTCACGATCAACTCCGCGAACCTCGTGAACAAGGGACTCGAGGTGATCGAGGCCCACCTCCTCTTCGGCATTCCCTACGACCGGATCGAGGTCGTCGTCCACCCGACCAGCGTCGTCCACTCGATGGTCGAGTTCGTCGACGGCTCGACGCTCGCCCAGGCCAGTCCGCCGACGATGCTGATCCCGATCGCTCTCGGCCTGGCGTGGCCGGATCGGGTGCCCGCCACGGCGCCCTCCGTCGACTGGACCCGGCAGAACACCTGGGAGTTCTTCCCGCTCGACGACGAGGCGTTCCCCGCCGTGAGCCTGGCCCGCCGGGCGGGCACGACGGGTGCGACGGCGCCGGCCGTCTACAACGCCGCGAACGAGGTCGCGGTCGAGGCGTTCCGGCAGGGCAGGCTCGGCTTCGTCGAGATCATCGACACGGTTTCCCACGTGCTCGGGACCCACGACGTACCCTCGAATCCTGCACTGACACTCGACGACGTCCTGGCGGCCGATGCCTGGGCCCGCGCCGAGGCCGCCCGCCTGATCGAAAGCCGCCGATGACCGCTCTGCTCTACGTCCTGGGAGTCCTGGCCTTCGTGCTCGCGATCCTGGCCTCGATCGGTCTGCACGAGCTCGGCCACATGGTCCCGGCGAAGGCGTTCGGCGGCAAGGTCACGCAGTACTTCATCGGTTTCGGTCCGACGATCTGGAGCCGGCAGAGGGGCGAGACCGAGTACGGCATCAAGGCCATCCCGCTGGGCGGCTACGTGAAGATCGTCGGCATGCTCCCGCCGGACAAGGAGCACGCCGGCAAGGTCGAGTACGACGCCGACGGCAACCGCGTCGTCACGGTCCGCAAGTCCAACACCGGGCTCTTCGCGCAGCTCATCTCCGACGCCCGGGCTGCCGAGTGGGAGACCATCACGGCCGCCGACGAGCACCGGCTCTTCTACCGGATGGACTGGTGGAAGAAGGTCGTGGTGATGGCCGGTGGGCCGACCGTGAACCTGCTGATCGCGTTCCTCATCTTCGCCGGGCTGTTCGCGACGTACGGCAACCCCGCCTCCGAGGTGCTGCACCCCACGGTGAGCAAGGTCGAGGCCTGCGTCGTGCCCGGCCGCCGAGGACGGACGTGTCTGCACGGCGCAGGACCCGGTGAGCCCGGCGCAGAAGGCCGGGTTGCAGGCCGGAGACCGGTTCGTGTCCTTCAACGGCACGCCGATCAACGACTGGACCGACATGCAGCACCTCATCCGCAACAACCGGAACGGCGAGGCGACGATCGTCGTCGAGCGCGACGGCCGGCAGGTGACTCTGCACACCGACACCATGGTCACGCCGCGCCCGACCGACGTGAACCACCCGACCCAGCTCACTCCCGGTCGGGTTCCTCGGCGTCTCGCCGGAGGTGACCTACACGACGGGCGGCCCGATCTACACGATGGGCCAGATGGGCGGCCTCGCCAAGCAGTCGGCCCAGGCACTCGCCACCCTGCCGGTGAAGGTGTGGGGCGTCGCCCAGGCGATCGCGGGGGTCAAGCCCCGCGCGGCGGACAGCCCGGTCAGCGTGGTCGGCGGTGGCCGCCTGGCCGGCGAGACGGCGTCCGCGCAGGACTTCCCGGTCAAGGACAAGCTGGTCAGCCTCCTCGGGCTGGTCGCGGGCTTCAACTTCTTCATCGGCCTGTTCAACTTCGTCCCCCTGCTCCCGCTCGACGGCGGCCACATCGCCGGGGCGCTGTGGGAGGCGACCCGCCGTAGCGTCGCCCGGCTTCGGCGGCGTCCCGACCCCGGGTACGTCGACGTCGCCAAGCTCCTCCCGGTCGCGTACGTCGTCGCCAGCTTCCTGCTGGTCATGGGCGTCGTGCTGATCGTCGGCGACCTCGTGGTGCCGGTCCAGGTCTCGTGACCTCACCGACTCGGGGGAACCCCGGGCGAACGCCTACCCTGGGGCCATGACAGCCGTCAGTCTCGGCATGCCCGAGGCACCACCCCCCGTGCTCGCGCCCCGCCGCAAGACCCGCCAGATCCAGGTGGGCAAGGTCGGGGTCGGTAGCGACCACCCGATCTCGGTGCAGTCGATGTGCACGACGCTGACCGCCGACGTCAACACCACCCTCCAGCAGATCGCCGAGCTCACCGCGTCCGGGTGCGACATCGTCCGCGTCGCCTGCCCCAGCCAGGACGATGCCGAGGCGCTGCCCGAGATCGCCCAGCACTCGCAGATCCCGGTGATCGCCGACATCCACTTCCAGCCGAAGTACGTGTTCGCGGCGATCGAGGCCGGCTGTGCCGCGGTCCGGGTCAACCCGGGCAACATCCGCAAGTTCGACGACCAGGTCAAGGAGATCGCCCGGGCGGCGAAGGACCACGGCACCTCGATCCGGATCGGCGTCAACGCCGGCAGCCTCGACAAGCGCCTGCTCGAGAAGTACGGCAAGGCCACGCCGGAGGCGCTCGTCGAGAGCGCCGTGTGGGAGGCCGGTCTCTTCGAGGAGCACGACTTCCACGACTTCAAGATCTCGGTGAAGCACAACGACCCCGTCGTGATGGTGCGGGCCTACGAGCTGCTCGCCGAGCAGGGCGACTGGCCGTTGCACCTCGGCGTCACCGAGGCCGGTCCGGCGTTCCAGGGCACGATCAAGTCCGGGGTCGCGTTCGGCGCACTGCTGAGCCAGGGGATCGGCGACACGATCCGCGTCTCGCTCTCCGCGCCACCGGTGGAAGAGGTCAAGGTCGGGATCCAGATCCTGGAGTCGCTGAACCTCAAGCCGCGGCGGCTCGAGATCGTCTCCTGCCCGTCCTGTGGGCGCGCCCAGGTCGACGTCTACAAGCTCGCCGACGAGGTCACCGCCGGTCTCGACGGGCTCGAGGTGCCGCTGCGTGTCGCCGTGATGGGCTGCGTCGTCAACGGTCCGGGCGAGGCACGCGAGGCCGATCTCGGAGTGGCGTCCGGCAACGGCAAGGGCCAGATCTTCGTCAAGGGCGAGGTCGTCAAGACCGTGCCGGAGTCGCAGATCGTGGAGACCTTGATCGAAGAGGCGATGCGCATCGCCGAGGGCATGGAGCCGGTCGACGGGGCCGAGGCGAGTGTCACCGTCAGCTGACGTGCACACTCACCGCGCAGGCGTCCTCGGGGTCGCCGGGTTCGCCGTGCTCGTGCTCGGACTGGTCCTCGGGCTCCATCAGCCCGGGGGCAGCGGAGGTGACCGCGAGCAACGTGCGACGGAGACGGCCGCGACGAGCCGGCTGCCCCAGGTGCGCCATGTCTTCGTGATCAACATCGAGAACAAGGGCTTCCACACCACGTGGGGCCCCGACTCGAGGGCGCCGTACCTCGCGAAGACGCTGCGGAACAAGGGTGTGCTGCTCACCCAGTACTACGGCACCGCCCATCACAGCCTGGGCAACTACCTCGCCCAGATCTCCGGCCAGGGGCCCGACCTCGCCATCCAGCACGACTGCCCGACCTACTCGAGATTCAAGGAGACGGGTCGGATGACCGCGCCCGGCCAGGTGTACGGCAACGGCTGCGTGTACCCGAAGAAGGTGCGCACCCTGCCGGAGCAGCTGGTGGACCACGGCCACACCTGGCGCGGCTACATGCAGGACATGGCGACGCCCTGCCAGCACTCGCGTCTCGGCCATCACGAGCGCTGGCAGTTCGCGACCAAGCGGCAGCAGTACGCGACCCGGCACAACCCGTTCATGTACTTCCGGTCGATCACCTCCCGGCCGTCGTACTGCAAGAAGCACGTGAAGCCTCTGAAGGCGCTGGCCGTCGACCTCAAGCACAGGTCGAGCACCCGCTCGCTGAGCTACATCACCCCGGACCTCTGCCACGACGCGCACGACGCACGCTGCGCCGACGGCGGGCCCGGCGGACTGCCTGCAGCGAACCGCTGGTTCAAGACCTGGATCCCGAAGATCCTGCACTCGCCGGCGTACCGCTCCGGCGGGATGCTGGTGATCACCGCCGACGAGTCCGAAGGGGTCAAGGAGGACTCACACGCCTGCTGTGGCGAGGGTGTCGGTCCGAACGCCGGCCAACCCGGCATCGACGGGCCCGGAGGCGGGCGCATCGGCGCCCTGGTGATCTCGCCGTTCGCTCGTCCGGGGACGTCGTCCGAGACGCCGTACAACCACTACGCGCTCCTGGGCAGCATCGAGGAGCTCTTCGGGCTGAAGCGTCTCGGGTACGCCAAGACCGTGCACCAGGTCTTCGGCGGCGACGTCTACAACGCCGGCTGAGACTCTCGGTCCTCGGCTCCGGGTCCGGCATCGGCGGGTCGCCGGCGAGTGCGCGGACCGGACCGCGAGGGAGCGAATCCGCGTAGGCTCCTGGATGTGACCCTGTCCAGGTTCCGAGCACGGCAGGGAGTGAACGTGCTCGGTCCCGCAGACCTCCCCGACTTCCTCGAGCTCACGGGCCGTAACCCGGTCGTCAACGCGTTCGCCGAGTACCGCGCGCGCAGCACCAGTCTCGCGGGCCGCCTGCTCGCCGGCGAGATCTGGGGCCGGTACGACGGGGGCCGGCTCGTCGCCGGGTGTCACGTGGGGGCGAACCTGGTGCCGGTCGAGTGCACCTCCGACGACGCCCGTGCCTTCGCGGAGCGGGCGCTCACCCGTCCGCGCTCGGTGGTGACGATCGTCGGACTCCAGGACCAGGTGTGGCCGCTGTGGGACTGCCTGTCGGAGTCCTGGGGACCTGCCCGAGAGACGCGCTGGGACCAGCCGCACCTCGAGCTCGCCGAGGATCCGCGCCTCGAGCCCGACCCCTCCGTACGCCGGACGACCCCCGACGACTTCGCCGTCCTCTACCCCGCGTGTGTCGCGATGTACACCGAGGAGGTCGGGGTCGATCCCGAGTCCGACGGGGGAGCACCGATCTACCGGTCGCGGGTCCGCCAGCTGATCGGTCTCGGCTGGTCGTTCGCCCGGATCGAGGACGGCCGGGTGGTGTTCAAGGCCGAGGTCGCCCACGCCACTCCCTATGCCGCTCAGATCCAGGGCGTCTGGGTCGCACCCGACCGGCGGGGCGAGGGGCTGGCCGCCCGCGGCGTCGCCGCCGTCGTGGAGGCCTGTCGCCGTGACGTGGCGCCGGTGGTCTCGCTGTACGCCAACATCTGGAACGAGCCCGCTCGGCGGGCCTACGAGCGGGTCGGCTTCCAGCAGACCGCCACCTTCGCCACCATCATGTTTTGAGCCGAGCAGCGGCGCGTGAGGAACGAACGCGTCGCGTGGGCTCGGCCAGGTCGAGCAAGTCCCACGGCTGAGCCTGCGAAGCCGTGACGGACGCGTCGAGACCCGGTGACGGTGCCTGGGGCAGTGTCGTCGACCCTTGGTTTCGAGACGGTCGCAGAGCGACCTCCTCAACCAGCGGGTCGGGGCGACCTCCTCGACCAGCGGGTCGGGGCGACCTCCTCGACCAGCGGGTCGGGGCGACCTCCTCGACCAGAGTGCAGTCAGGATTTCGGCAGGTGGGGCCCGGGAGTCTGGGCGGGTGCACTCCGTCGTCTCGTTCGTGGCCCAGGCCGGGCTGTACGTCGTCGCACTGCTGGCCGTCTGCGTCTGGGTGACCGTGCCCCGTCCCGAGAAGGTCGCGATGGTCGTCGAGGTGCTGGTCGGGCTGGTGGCGGTCGCCGTGCTGGTGAAGCTGGCGGGAGCGGTGCACAGCGACCCACGGCCGTTCGTCCAGGACCCGTCGGTCCACCCATGGTTCTCCCACCCGGCCGACAACGGGTTCCCCTCGGACCACACCGCGGTCGCCGCCATGACCTCCTTCGTCGTGCTGCGTCACCGGCGCACCGCGGGCCTGGTGCTCCTGGCGATCACCGCGCTCCTCGGAGCGGCGCGGGTGGTCGCGCATGTCCATCACGTGCAGGACGTCATAGCGGGAGTAGCGATAGGTCTGGTCGGTGCCCTCGCGGGAATCCTCGCGTGGCGCGCCGTACGCGGCTCGGGTCCGGCGCGCCGAGCCGTCGGGCGGGGCGGCGTAACTGCTTCGCGACCGGTGGAGCACCGACCGTAGGCTGGCGCCCATGAGCACCGTGCTGCGCATGTCCAGCCTCTTCGTCCGCACCCTGCGCGACGACCCGGCGGACGCCGAGGTGCCCTCCCACCGGTTGCTCGTCCGGGCCGGCTACATCCGCCGCAACGCCCCGGGCATCTACACCTGGCTGCCCCTGGGGCTGCGGGTCCTGCGCCGCATCGAGAACATCATCCGCGACGAGATGGACTCCATCGGCGCGCAGGAGCTGCTGTTCCCCGTGATCCTGCCGCGCGAGCCCTACGACGCATCGGGGCGCTGGACCGAGTACGGCGACAGCATCTTCCGGCTCCAGGACCGCAAGGGCGCGGACTACCTGCTCGGTCCCACGCACGAGGAGATGTTCACCCTCGTGGTCAAGGACCTGTACTCGTCGTACAAGGACCTGCCGCTGGCGATCTACCAGATCCAGAACAAGTACCGCGACGAGGCGCGCCCGCGCGCCGGCATCCTGCGCGGCCGCGAGTTCGTGATGAAGGACGCCTACAGCTTCGACATCGACGACGCCGGGCTCGACACGTCGTACCAGCGCTTCCGCGACGCCTACCGCCGGATCTTCGACAAGCTCGGTTTCGACTACGTCATCGTCAACGCTCACGCCGGCGCGATGGGCGGCTCGAAGTCCGAGGAGTTCCTGGCGAAGGCCGATGTGGGTGAGGACACCTACGTGCGCTGCTCGCTGTGCGACTACGCCGCCAACGTCGAGGCGGTGCACATCGCGCCGCCCGCGCCGGTCTCGTACGACGACGCGCCCGCGGCGCACGCGGAGGACACCCCCGACACCCCCACCATCGACTCTGCTCGTG
Organism: uncultured Actinomycetota bacterium; assembly: GCA_963812055.1. GTDB lineage: Bacteria > Actinomycetota > Actinomycetes > Propionibacteriales > Nocardioidaceae > Nocardioides. Next base: position 51,179 of record CAWEUA010000022.1, on the reverse strand, counting down.
ACCCTGCTCAACGACCGGTTCCCCCGCGACGACCGGGCCTGGCTGGCGTCCGACACGCTCAAGAGCGTGCTGATGGTGCTGACCCACCCCGACGGCACGACCGAGGACCTCGCGCTCGGCGTCCCCGGCGACCGCGAGGTCGACCAGAAGCGGCTGGAGGCCTCGGTGTACCCCGCCGAGTTCCACCCCTTCGGTGACGAGGACTTCGCGCGCCATCCGGAGCTGACCAAGGGCTACATGGGTCCCGGCGTGCTGGGGGAGAAGAACACCTCGCGGATCCGGTTCCTGGTCGACCCCCGCGTCGTGTCCGGCACCCGCTGGGTCGCAGGCGCCGACGTGCACGGCAGCCATGTGCTCGACCTCGTCGTGGGTCGCGACTTCACGCCGGACGGCGAGATCGAGGCCGCCGACGTGCGAGCCGGCGACCCCTGCCCGGTGTGCGTGGCCGAGGGTCGCGACGGTGTGCTGCAGGCTGCGCGCGGCATCGAGATGGGCCACATCTTCCAGCTCGGCCGCAAGTTCGCCGACGCCCTCGGCCTCCAGGTGCTCGACGAGAACGGCAAGCTGGTCACGGTCACGATGGGCTCCTACGGGATCGGCCCCTCCCGCGCGGTCGCCGCGATCGCCGAGGGCACGCTCGACGAGCTGGGGCTGTGCTGGCCGCGCGACGTCGCCCCGGCCGATGTGCACGTGGTCGCCACGGGCAAGGACGGCGCGATCTTCGCCGCGGCGGACCGGGTCGCCACCGAGCTCGCGGCGGACGGTGTCACCGTTCTCTACGACGACCGCCCGAAGGTCAGCCCCGGGGTCAAGTTCAAGGATGCCGAGCTCATCGGCGTCCCCACGATCGTGGTGGTCGGCCGCAACCTGGCCGAGGGCACGATCGAGGTCCGTGACCGGCGTACGGGCGACCGCGAGGAGGTCCCGGCCGACGAGGTCGTGAACCACCTCGTGCGGCTCGTCCGGGCGTGACCCTTCCCGACGACCACACGGGCGACGACTTCTACTGCGACGTCGCGCTCCGACACGTCGACGACCTCGATGTGGTGCATGAGGACCCGCACGTCCTCGCGTTCCGGCACACCCGGCCCTTCTAGCCGGAGCGCCTCAGAACGGTCCCTCGGTGACACGCCGCGACGGTGCTGGACCCGTTGCACGGAACAACGATAACTTGCGCGCGGTCTTCCACGTAGGTCTCGGATCGAAATGAATGAGCCAAGGGGAAACGATGTCCAGCACCGTGAAGAGGTTCGGGATCGGATTCGGGATCGCGTGCGCGCTGGGGGGCGCCTCGCTGGTCGTGCCGAGCGCCGCCTACGCCGCACAGCCGCACTGTGGGGACGTGGTCAAGCACGACGTGAAGCTGACCCACAACCTGAAGTGCGCCGGGAGCGGCAGCGACGGGCTGGAGATCGGCAAGGACGGCGTCGACATCAACCTGAACGGCCACAAGATCATCGGCCCCGACTCCAGCTACGACGGGATCGACAACGGGGGCGGGTACGACGGGGTGACGGTCCGCAACGGCACGATCAAGGGCTTCTACAACGGCGTCTACAACTACTACGCCGCCAGGCTGCACCTCTCGCACCTGGACATCGATCTCAAGGGCACCAACAGCAGCTACGGGGTCTACGCCTACTACGGCCTGAACGACCGGATCGACCACGTCACCGTCGACAACGCCTCCTACGCCTTCTACCTCTACGACCACGACGGCCTTCGGCTGACCCGCAGCAAGGCGACCGGTAACAGCTCGGGCTCGACCTACGGCCTTTATGGCGGTTACCTGGCCGGCAAGGTCGATCACTTCCGCGCGTCGGGCGCCAACTACGGCGTCTACGTCTACGGCAACACGCCCGGCCTCACGATCAGCAACGGCACGTTCAACAACGCCGGCTACACCGGGATCTACGTGTCGAACTCGACCCCGCTGTCGCAGAATCGCTACACGCTGACCGACAACACCGCGAACAGCGCCGGCAGCTATGGCTTCTACGCGAGCTACGACGTCAGGGGCTCGGGCAACAAGGCGAAGGGCGCCGGGACGAAGAACTACTACAACGTGCCCCACTAGGGCCGGCTCGTGTCGCCCGGCTGGGCCGGAGCCCGAGCACGTCACGGGCTCCCGAACCGCTCCAGCCGGGCCACGGCTCCCGCCAGGCCGCTCTCGACGAACGCCGGACCGCCGGACCCCAGGCCGTAGAGCACCTCGTGCCATGGGCCGAGCAGGTGCCAGTCACGGGCACGTGCGAGCAGGGCGTCGTCGGGCCGGTACGCCGCGATCACGGCCTCGGCGAACGCCCGCGAGGCGCTCAACGTCGTGGCCGCCAGATCGATCGCGGGATCTCCGGCGCAGCTGTCGCCCCAGTCGATGACGCCGGTCACGTCGTCCTCGGTGACCCGGATGTGATCGAGTCCGAGGTCCCCGTGCACGACGCGCGGGTTGCTGACGGGACGCGATGCCCGCTCGAGCAGCGCGGCTCCGGCTGCCTGCAGACGGTCCGGTAGCCGAGGGAGCACGTCGACCTGCATCCGGTCGCGGGTCTCCTGGGCGTCGTCGAACGCCGACGCCAGCATCGAGGAGACCGTGGGCGACGGCGGTCGCGGGATCGACCGCGTGCAGAGTCCGGAGGAAGCCGCCGATCGCGTGGCCGTGCGCGGCGTGAGGTGCCGGGACAGGGCCGTCCGGGAGGTAGGCGTACCGCAGCGTGAACGGGTCCTCCGAGACGATCTCGGGAACCGGGACGGGAAGCGGAAGAAGCGGCGCCAGCCAGGGGAGCAGTGCGGCTTCCCGACGCAGCTGCGGCTCCCGGTCCGGGTAGCGGGGACTCCGGTCGACCCAGCGACCGTCGACCAACGTGGCGTGGTTGTCCCAGCCGTTGTCGAAGTCGTCGTCCGGCTCGGTCACGAGACGTGAGCCCACCATCCAGCGATGGCGGAGGCAACCGAGATACGTCCTAGGTTGGCCCCGTGGACCTCGACGCGGTGATCTTCGACTGGGGCGGCACCCTGACCCGCTGGCACGACGTGGACTTCCACGCCGAGTCCCTGGCCCTGGCCGCTGCCGTGACGACCGTCGGGCACGACCCGGAGCAGGCCCGGGCCGCCCTCCACGAGGCCGGACAGGTGGTGTGGGGGAGGTCGCGCGACCACCAGCAGAGCGCGACGATCGCCGACCTCTTCACCGAGGCCGGGCTCGAGCACGATCCCGAGCTGCTGGCGGCGTACCGCGAGTTCTGGGAGCCGCACACCGCCACCGATCCCGAAGTCCGGCCGCTGTTCGAGTGGCTGAGGGCAGGCGGCGTCCGGATCGGTGTCCTGTCGAACACCATCTGGCCCCGCGAGTGGCACGTCGACATCCTCGAGCGCGACGGCGTCTACGACCTGGTCGACGGCGACGTCTACACCAGCGAGATCCCGTGGACCAAGCCGTCACCGGACGCGTTCCGCGCGGCCATGGACGCGGTCGGGGCCACCGATCCCGGCCGATGTGTGTACGTCGGCGACCGCCTCTTCGATGACGTCTGGGGCGCCCAGCAGGCGGGGATGCGAGCGGTCCACATCCCGCTCAGCGCGATCCCGGCCGGGCAGGTGGGTCACTCCGAGGGCACGCCGGACGCGGTCATCCACGCGCTGTCCGAGCTCCCGGGCGTCCTGGGGCGTCTTTGAACTTCATGTTTTGGCATTGCATAAACATGAGGCAGCAAGGTTCCCCGGCCGGGGCGCGCACACTGCATGATTGTGCATAGCGGGTCATGGATCACCCCCCTTCGATCCTGGCTCACCGGGCCGATATCCCCCCACGGGCCCGGCGTCCGATGCTTCGAGGAATGTCTCGGGAATTCCTCGGAGCACCAGGCGTTCGCCCCTGGCCCTTCTGGGCCGGGGGCTTTCTCGTGTCCGGGCTCCGGGACGGTCAGGGCGTCCCGAGGCCGGGCAGGGCCTCGGGGGATCCGCCGAACGCCGCCTCGCCGACCGCCGTACTGATCAGGGCGTCGACCGCCCAGCGACGTTCGGCGTCGGCGGTGGCCGCCACCAGGGCTGCATACGTCGTGACGCAGTCGCGCTCCAGCCGCAGCGCCTCGGCCGCGATCTGGGCCGCGGTGTCGAGCGGGGCGGGCAGGCGGTACGCCGCTTCGGCGGCCACCGGGTCGTCCCCGTCGGCGGTGATCATCGTGCGCAGCTGCTCGCGACGCTCCAGATGCACGGCGTACGCCGCGTCCAGCGCCGAGCGCATGGGCGACGGCGGCAGGGCCGACGCGCGTCCGCCCAGTGCCGCGAACACGAAGACTGCTGCGTGCTCGGCGGCCAGCGTGCGCTGGAGGGCGTCGATCCCCGTCGTCATGACGACTCCCGCAGCACCGGCTGCATCCGGATGCCGGCGGCCACCGACGCCAGCACGCGCGCCAGGTCGCCGTTCTGGCACGTCAGCGCCCACCGGGTGAACCGCTCGGCTGCCCGACGCTCGCGTGCGACGACCTCGGTCGTTGAGAGCCGACGGTGCCGCGTCGTGGTGGGCGGGACGCCCTGCAGCGCCTCGAGCTGCTGTCGATGCGCCTCCACCAGCGCAGCTGTGTCGGCCGAGGCGGACAGTCGCGAGATCAGCTGACGGAGCTCGCGCCGGGCGGCCACGACGATGTCCTGGTCGGGGTCGGGAGGCGGGACCGCGGCCGGCTTGGAGGACGAGCCGGGGTCGAGGTCGCACCCGGTGAGAGCCCCCGCGCCGAGCGCCGCACCGATGCCTCCGAGGCCGGCGACGCGCAGCACGCCGCGGCGCGTGAGAGGAGTGCCCGACACGCCCGCGACCCTATCTCCGGAGGAGCTGCCGCCCCTTGTTCACGGCCGCCGACCATCGCTCGTCGGGCGGGATGGCGAGTGCTCCGCCAACCGCTATCGTGGGAACGACAACAGCACAGGAGGTCATCGTGAGCCCGTTCAGTCCGGACAGCTCCCGGATCGGCGATGCGCTCCGCGACCCCCTGTCCGGCCTCGGACTCGATCTCGAGGCTGTCGAGCTGACTCCGGCCGGCAAGCGGCGCGTGCTGCGCGTCGCGGTCGACAAGGACGACGGGGTGACCCTCGATGACATCGCCGAGGCGACCCGGGCCGTGGCCGACGAGCTCGACGTCGACGACCTGATGGGCGAGCAGGCCTACACGCTGGAGGTCACGTCCCGGGGCGTGGACCGGCCGCTCACCGAGCCGCGCCACTGGCGCCGCAACCACGATCGACTGGTGCGGGTCACCCTGCACGACGGTAGCCAGGTCACGGGCCGCATCGGCGCGAGCGACGACGCCGGTGTCGACCTCGACGTCGCGGGCTCGGAGCGCCGGATCGCCTACGACGACGTGGCCAAGGCCCTGGTCCAGATCGAGTTCAACCGCCCGTCGAAGGAGAGCTAGCCGATGGACATCGACCTGTCGATCCTGCGGACGCTCGAGCGGGAGAAGGAGATCTCCTTCGACATCCTGATCGAGGCGATCGAGCAGGCCCTGCTGACGGCGTACCACAAGACCCCGGGCGCGGTGGAGGAGTCCCGGGTCGAGCTCGACCGGAAGACCGGCCACGTGACCGTGTTCGCCGCGGAGCTCGACGACGAGGGCAACAAGCTCGGGGAGTACGACGACACCCCCGAGGGCTTCGGTCGGATCGCGGCGACGACGGCGAAGCAGATCATGCTGCAGCGGCTGCGCGACGCCGAGGACGACATCCGGTTCGGCGAGTTCTCCGGCAAGGAGGGCGACCTGATCTCCGGAGTCATCCAGCAGGGCCGCAACCCCGACGACGTGATGGTCGACCTCGGCAAGCTCGAGGCGCTGCTCCCGCTCGGCGAGCGAGCAGCGGGGGAGCGCTACCAGCACGGTGAGCGGATCAAGTGCCTGGTCGTCTCCGTGCGGAAGGGGATGCGCGGCCCGCAGATCACGCTGTCGCGCTCCCACCCCAACCTGGTCAAGAAGCTGTTCGCCCTCGAGGTCCCCGAGATCGCCGACGGCACGGTCGAGATCGCCGCGATCGCCCGCGAGGCCGGCCATCGCACCAAGATCGCGGTCCGCTCGTCGGCGAGCGGGGTGAACGCCAAGGGCTCGTGCATCGGCCCGATGGGGCAGCGCGTCCGCAACGTCATGTCGGAGCTCCACGGCGAGAAGATCGACATCGTCGACTTCTCCGAGGAGCCCGCGGACTTCGTCGCGAACGCCCTCTCCCCGGCGCGGGTGACCCGCGTCGACGTGGTCGACGCCGAAGCGAGGTCCGCGCGGGTGATCGTGCCCGACTTCCAGCTCTCGCTGGCGATCGGCAAGGAGGGCCAGAACGCCCGCCTCGCCGCGCGACTCACCGGCTGGCGGATCGACATCCGCTCGGATGAGGCGGACAGCGATGAGACGAGCAGCAGCGAGACCCGGTGACGATGCCCCCGGGCGACGAGTCACGGGCGAGCATGAAGCTCCTCGGCGTCCTCGGCGGGATGAGCTGGACCAGCACCGAGACGTACTACCGCCTGCTCAACCAGCGGACGGCGGAGCGGCTGGGCGGCCTGCACTCCGCGCGGCTGCTGGTGCACAGCGTCGACTTCGACGAGATCGCCGAGCTCCAGCACGCCGACGACTGGCCGGCGACCGCTGAGATCCTGGGCCGCGCGGCGCGCGGCCTCGCTGATGCCGGTGCCGAGGGACTGATCATCGCCACCAACACCATGCACAAGGTCGCCGACGACATCGAGGCGGCGTCCGGGCTGCCGCTGCTGCACATCGCGGACGCCACCGCCCGCGCCGTCCTGGATGCCGGCGTAGCCGAGTGGGCCTGCTGGCGACCGCGTTCACCATGGAGGACTCGTTCTACGTCGGCCGGCTCGCCGCGCACGGCATCGAGACGGTCGTGCCCGCTCCGGACACCCGCGCCGAGGTGCACCGGATCATCTACGACGAGCTCGTCCGCGACGTCCTCCGCCCGGAGTCACGCGACGTCTTCCGTCGGGCGATGGCCGACCTGGTGGCCGAGGGCGCAGAGGGGATCGTCTTCGGCTGTACCGAGGTGGGTCTGCTCGTGGGCCCGGACGACACCGGCGTCCCGACGTTCGACACGGTCGCGCTGCACGCCGCCGCGGCCGTGGACTGGATGCTCAGTCCGAGCCGCTGATCCAGTCGAGCTCGTAGGCCGGGACCAGGTGGTCGTCGTCACCGCGCGACCACTCCGGGAAGTCGAAGACCGCGATCATCACCTGCAGCGGGTACGTCGGCGGGTTGCGGCAGGTGCGGACGTGCCGGCCGTCGATGGTGAACACCGCCTCGTCGGCGTCCCACTGCACGGCGTAGTCGTGCCAGTCGGTGACGTCGACCGGGACGCGGGGCGCCGCGAAGTCGTGCTCGAGTGCCGGGTCGTGGAGCTTCTTGACGCCCATCCCGACCTCCGCCGAGCTACCCGGCTCGAGATCCTTGCCGAACACCTCGACCAGGCAGATCTCACCGCTCTGCTCCGGCGTCTCCTCGAAGCCGCTCAGCCAGACCGCGGCCATCGAGCGCGGCGAGATCTCCATCCGGCACCGCACCGCAACCTCACCGCCACTGGGCAGCCAGCCCTCCAGCCGAGGCTGCTCCTCGCGCACCGTCTGCCCCTCCAGGAAGGGCTGTCCGCCGACGGTGCTTCCCACGGGACCGGAGTGTGCGCCCGACGCGATGCCGGAGGCTCGCAGCGGGGTCTCGTGCTGGTCGGGGCACCAGAGGCCCTGGTCGACGGGGATGTCCAGCCTCAACCGCCCGTCGCCGAGGGAGTAGGAGGCGGCGGTGCCGGCGCGAGTGCCCCAGTGTGGGAGGTAGTGGGGGTCCCACACCGCCGGGTCGAGCCGGTCGGCGTCGAAGTCGTCCTTGAAGGCGGCCACGCCTCGAGGCTAAGTGGGACCGCCGACGGGTCAGGGCGCCAGGAACTCCTCGATCGCCGGCCAGTACGCCGGGTCCTCGTGCAGCGTCCCGTGCTCGGCGTCGGGCAGGTCGAGCACAGCGGTGTCGCGCGGCAGGACCGCGAGCAGCCGGTCGGTGCGTGCGGGCCACACCACCGCGTCGCGGCCGGCCCGAACGACCAGCACGCGAGCCCGGAGCCGGTGGGCCACGCCGGCGGAGTCCCATCGGTCACGGAGCAGGTGCCTCACCGGCAGCCGCGGGAAGAGGTCGGCACCGGTGGCGACCAGGCTGTCGAACGGCGTGATCAGCACCAGCCGCTCGACCTGACGGCGTACCGCCACCTGTACCGCCACACCGCTGCCCAGGCTGCGCCCGATGACGTCGACCGGACCCGGGTGTCGCGCCGCGGCGTGGTCGTGGACGGCCAGCGCGTCGGACGTCAGGACGCGCTCGTTCGGGACGCCCTCGCTCGCGCCGTACCCGCGGTACGCCAGGAGGTAGGACGTGTGGCGGGGGAACCGTCGTCCCAGCTCCGGCACCAGCCAGTCGAGGCCCTCGCCGTTGCCGCCGTAGTAGACGAGGGCACGCTCCTGGCCCGGGTTGACCTCCCAGCCGCGCAGGGTCACGCCATCGACCCGCAGCGCGAGGTCGGTCTGCTCGGCGGCGACCCGCGTGGATGCGCCGGGGTAGACCAGGCGACGGGCCACGGGGGACAGGAGGGCGGCGAGTGGACGCACGCGCGCACCCTAGTTCGGGGAATACCTCCTCTGCGCGGTAGGGTTGAGGTCAGTGGCTCGCGCATCGGTTTCCCCTGCCTCTGCATCGGTCTCCGGACCGGTTCGGACGTGCATCGGGTGTCGTGAGCGGGTCGCGAAGAGCGAGTTGTTGCGGGTGACCGCCGGCTCGGACACCGACGGCCGACCAGCCGTGGTGCCCGATCCAGCAGCTACCCGGGCCGGACGAGGGGCGCACCTGCATCCCACGTCCGCGTGCTACGACCTCGCGGTACGCCGTCGGGCGTTCGGCAGGGCCCTCCGGGTCACCACCGCTCTCGACAGCGCGCCGCTGGCGGCGTATCTCTCCTCGCTCGCCCCGTAACAGACACATGACCGACAGATCAGGACTGGAGCAGCAGCTCATGAGCACTCGATGAGTACTTCCCGATGAGTTTGCAACACCCACCAACGGTCTGAGATCCACCCCTCGCGCTGAGGGAAGGGGGTCTTGGGCCAGAAGGAGAACAGTGGCCAAGACCCGAGTACACGAGCTCGCCAAGACCTATGGCATCGAGAGCAAGGAAGTTCTCGACAAGCTGAAGGAGATGGGCGAGTTCGTCAAGTCTGCTTCCTCGACGATCGAGCTTCCCGTCGAGATGAAGTTCAAGAAGACCTACGGCGACGCGTTGCTGGCCTCCCAGGCCACCACCGAGACCGTCGAGGCGCCGGCTGAGAAGCCGGCTGCGAAGAAGGCTCCGGCAGCCGCACCCGCGGCCGCTGAGTCCAACGGCGCGACCGTCGCCGAGCCCGAGGCACCCGCGGCCCCGAGGCCGGGCCCGAAGGCCGCGGCACCCGCCGAGCCCGAGGCACCCGTCGCCGAGCCGGAGCCTCCGGCCGAGCCCGAGGCGCCCGCCGACGAGGCGTCCGCGCAGGAAACCCCGGCTCCCCGTCCGGCGGCCCGTCCGGGTACGCCGCGTCCGGGCAACAATCCGTTCGCGTCCAGTCAGGGCATGGGCCGTCGTCCTGCCCCGCCGCCGCGCGAGCCTGAAGAGGACGACAGCCGTCCGCCGCGTCCGGCGGGTGGCGGCCGTCCCGGCATGCCGCGCCCCAACCCGGCGATGATCGCCCGCAACCCGAGCACCTTCGGAGCCAACCGCGGGCCCGGTGGCCCCGGCGGCCCGGCAGGTGGTCCGGGTCGTGGCGGCGCTCCCGGTCGCGGTGGCGCTCCGGCTCGCAGCGGTGCTCCCGGTCGCGGTGGTCCCGGCGCAGGTGCCGGTGCTCCCGGTCGCGGTGGCCCCGGTCCCGGTGGCGGTGCTCCCGGTCGCGGTGGTCCGGCGTTCGGCGGTGGTGGTCCCGGTGGCCGCGGCCGTCCCGGTCAGCGTGGCCAGACGCAAGGTGCCTTCGGGCGCCCGGGCGGGCCGTCGCGTCGTGGTCGCAAGTCGAAGCGGGCACGTCGCCAGGAGTTCGAGGCCATGGAGGCCCCGACGATCGGTGGCGTGCGCGTCCGCAAGGGCAACGGCGAGACCGTCCGTCTCGCCCGTGGCGCGTCCCTGACCGACTTCGCGGAGAAGATCAACGTCGACGCCGCGTCGCTGGTGCAGATGCTGTTCTCGCTCGGCGAGATGGTCACGGCGACCGAGTCGGTGAACGACGAGACGCTCGAGCTGCTCGGTGAGGAGCTCAACTACGTCGTCCAGGTCGTCTCGCCCGAGGACGAGGACCGCGAGCTGCTCGAGTCGTTCGACCTCGAGTTCGGCGAGGACGAGGGAGAGGACGCCGACCTCGTCGTACGTCCTCCGGTCGTCACCGTCATGGGTCACGTCGACCACGGAAAGACCAAGCTCCTGGATGCGCTCCGCTCGGCCAACGTGGTCGACAAGGAGGCCGGCGGCATCACCCAGCACATCGGTGCCTACCAGGTGCGTACCGAGGTCGACGGCAACGAGCGCGCGATCACGTTCATCGACACCCCGGGTCACGAGGCGTTCACCGCCATGCGTGCCCGTGGTTCGCAGTCGTCGGACATCGCGGTCCTCGTGGTCGCCGCCGACGACGGCGTGATGCCGCAGACCGTGGAGGCGCTCAACCACGCCAAGGCGGCCAGCGTCCCGATCGTGGTCGCGGTGAACAAGATCGACAAGCCCGAGGCGGACCCGACCAAGGTCCGTGGACAGCTGACCGAGTACGGCCTCGTGCCCGAGGAGTACGGCGGCGACACGATGTTCGTCGACGTCTCCGCGAAGTCCGAGCTGAACCTCGACAAGCTGCTCGAGTCGATCGTCCTCACCGCGGACGCGTCGCTCGACCTGCGGGCCAACCCCGACCAGTTCGCGCAAGGCATCGTGGTCGAGGCCCACCTCGACAAGGGCCGCGGGCCCGTGGCGACGGTGCTCGTGCAACGCGGCACGCTCCGCGTCGGTGACTCGATCGTCGCCGGACCGGCGCACGGCCGGGTGCGAGCCCTGCTCGACGAGCACGGCGAGTCGATGGACGAGACCTTCCCGGCGCAGCCGGCGATGGTGCTCGGTCTCTCCGCGGTCCCCGGAGCGGGTCAGAACTTCCTGGTCGTCGAGGACGACCGGGTCGCCCGTCAGATCGCCGAGAAGCGGGAAGCCCGCGAGCGTGCAGCCATGCAGGCCCAGCGCCGCGTGCGTCGTACCCTCGAGGACTTCATGGCCTCCATGGAGAAGGGCGAGAGCCAGGAGCTCACGCTGATCCTCAAGGGCGACGTGTCCGGTTCGGTGGAGGCCCTCGAGGACTCGCTGGCCAAGATCGACGTCGGCGACGAGGTGTCGCTGCGCGTCATCGACCGCGGTGTCGGTGCGATCACCGAGACCAACGTCATGCTGGCCGCCGCGTCCGACGCCATCATCATCGGCTTCAACGTGCGGCCGCAGGGCAAGGCGACCGAGCTGGCGGACAAGGAAGGCGTCGAGATCCGCTACTACTCGGTCATCTACAACGCGATCGAGGAGATCGAGGCCGCGCTCAAGGGCATGCTCAAGCCGGAGTACGAGGAGTCGACCCTCGGCCAGGCGGAGATCCGCGCGATCTTCCGCTCGTCGAAGATCGGCAACATCGCCGGCTGCATGGTCACCAGTGGTGTGATCCGGCGCAACGCCAAGGTGCGTCTCATCCGTGACGGTGCCGTCGTGGCCGACAACCTCGACCTCGCGTCGCTGAAGCGAGAGAAGGACGACGCCTCCGAGGTCCGCGAGGGCTTCGAGTGCGGCCTGGTCCTGCGGAACTACCAGGACGTCAAGGAGGGCGACGTCGTCGAGGCCTTCGAGATGAAGGAGATCCCGCGGAGCTGATCCGTCTCGTCCCTGTTTCATCATGTGATGCAGGCGAACCGGCACTTCTCACGGTGAGTTCACCCCGAGAAGTGCCGGTTCAGCACCTTCACCTGATGAAGCCGTTCCCAGTGCAGGAGTAGTCATGGCCAGCCCACGAGTCCGGAAGATCGCGGACCGGATCCAGGTCATCGTCGCCGAGATGCTCGAGCGGCGGATCAAGGACCCGCGGCTCGGGTTCGTCACGGTGACCGACGTACGGGTCACCGGTGACAGCCAGCAGGCCACGGTGTTCTACACGGTGCTCGGCGAGGAGACCGACCTCGTGAGCACCGCCGCGGCGCTGGAGTCGGCCAAGGGCCTGCTGCGCTCGGAGGTCGCCAAGCAGCTGGGCATGCGACACGCGCCGACGCTGACCTTCGTCGCGGACGCGCTGCCCGAGAGTGCTCGTCATCTCGACGAGGTGCTCGCGCGGGCCAAGGCGCTCGACGAGGAGGCGGCCGCCCGTCGGGTCGAGTCGTACGCCGGCGAGGCCGACCCCTACAAGAAGCCTCGCGAAGAGGGCGAGGACGGCGAGGCGGACGAGGCGAACGAAGCCTCATGACCGCCGAGCCGGGGCTGGTCGTCGTCGACAAGCCCGGTGGCATGACCTCGCACGACGTCGTCTCTCGAGTACGCCGGCTGGCCGAGACCCGCAAGGTCGGTCACTCCGGCACGCTCGACCCGATGGCGACGGGAGTGCTCGTGCTCGCGGTCAACCGCGCCACCCGCCTGCTGGGTCACCTGATCCTCACCGACAAGCGGTACGACGCCACCATCCGGCTCGGTGCGACGACGACGACCGACGACGCCGAGGGCGAGATCGTCGAGTCGCGGCCGACCGCTGACGTGACCGCGGAGGCCGTCCGGTCGGCCCTCGCCGCGTTCGTGGGAGAGACCGACCAGGTCCCGAGCTCCGTGTCGGCGATCAAGGTCGACGGGAAGCGTGCCTACGCCCGGGTGCGCGACGGTGAGCAGGTGGACCTCCCGGTCCGTCGCGTGACCGTCCATTCCCTGGAGGTCACCGGGCTCGACCTGCCCGAGGTCCGGATCTCGGTCCACTGCTCGAGCGGCACCTACATCCGGGCGATCGCCCGCGACCTCGGGGCCGCGCTGGGCGTGGGCGGCCACCTGACCGCCTTGCGGCGGACGGCGGTCGGGCCCTTCACCCTCGACCAGGCCCGGACCCTCGACCAGCTGACCGAGTGCTTCGCCCTGACCCCGGTCGCGGAGGCGGCGCGCGCGACGTTCCCGGCCCGCGAGCTCGACGGCGAGCAGGCGGCCCACGTCCGCGTCGGCCGCGCTCTCGACATGGCGCTCGACGAGACGACGGCGCTGTTCGCCCCGGACGGTGAGTTCCTGGCGCTCTACGAGCCTCGCGACGGTGGCGCCCGCGCGATCGCCGTCTTCGTCTGACGGGTCCGGAGGCCCGCGAGGGTGAGGTCCACACGGCCGAGGCCGTGGCAGGGTGCTGTCGATGAGCAGCGTCCTCTGGCTCCGCCGTGATCTGCGCCGCCGCGACCTGCCGGCGCTCGGCGCCGCGGCGGACGCGACGGCCGACGACGTGCACGTGCTCTTCGTGATCGACCCGATCCTCTGGGAGGGGGCCGGACCCGTGCGCCGCGGCTGGCTGGCGGCGAGCATCCGCGCCGCCGCCGAGTCGTACGACGGTCGTCTCACCGTGCGCGTCGGCGATCCCACCACCACGGTGGCGGCGTTCGCCAACGAGGTCGGCGCCGAGTCCGTCCACGTCAGCGCCGAGACCACGCCGTACGGCGCGAGGCGCGACGACCGGGTCCGGAAGAGTCTCGCCGAGCGTGGGATCGAGTGGGTGCCGACCGGTTCGCCGTACGCCGTCGGGCCGGGCCGCGTCCGGAACCAGGACGGCGGTCCCTACCGGGTCTTCACGCCGTTCGCCCGCGCCTGGCGCGAGCACGGCTGGGGCGACCCGGCGCCGGCGCCGCGCGGCATCAGCCTCGGTGACGACCGGTCCGACGCCGCTGCGTCGAAGCGCTTGGAGCGCTCTCTTGTCGACTGCCCCGTCGACCTCCCCACCGCCGGCGAGGACGCCGCCCTACGACGGTGGAGGTCGTTCCGCGACGAGCACCTGTCCGAGTACGCCGACGACCGCGACCGGCCCGACCGTCCCGGGACGAGCCGGCTCTCGCCGTACCTCAAGGTCGGCGCGATCCACCCCCGCACGATGCTCGCGGACCTCTCCGGCGCTCGATCCCAGGCCGCACGGACCTTCGTCGACGAGCTGGCCTGGCGCGAGTTCTACGCCGACGTGCTCCACAGCGAGCCGCCGTCGGCGTGGCGTGACCTGCGTCCCGCGCTCCGCTCGATGACGTACGACGAACCCGACGGCCTGGTCGACGCCTGGAAGGAAGGACGCACCGGGTTCCCGATCGTGGACGCCGGCATGCGCCAGCTCGCGGCGACCGGATGGATGCACAACCGGGTCCGGATGATCACCGCGAGCTTCCTCTGCAAGGACCTCCATGTCTGGTGGCCCGCGGGTGCACGCCACTTCCTGGACCGTCTCATCGACGGCGATCTCGCCAGCAACAACCACGGCTGGCAGTGGGTCGCCGGCACCGGCACCGACGCGTCGCCGTACTTCCGGGTCTTCAACCCGGTCACCCAGGGTGAGAAGTTCGACCCGGACGGCGCGTACGTCCGCCGCTGGGTCCCCGAGCTCACGCACCTGCCGGGCCGCCGGGTCCACCAGCCCTGGAAGGCCGACGGTGGGTACGACCACGGCTACCCCCGGCCGATGGTCGACCACGCGGAGGAGCGAGCGGAGGCCCTGCGCCGGTACGACGCCGCGCGTGGCTAGGCTGCCGAGGTGCAGATCTGGCGGTCCCTGGACGACGTCCCGGCGGACCTCGGACGCACGGCCGTGGTCATCGGCAACTTCGACGGGGTGCACCTCGGCCACCAGCACGTGGTGCGCGAAGCCCGGACGGCGGCCGACGCCGAGGGGCTGCGCGTCGTGGCCGTGACCTTCGACCCGCACCCGATGGCCGTGCTGCGGCCCGAGCACGCGCCCGTCGCGATCACCGACCTGGAGTCGCGGGCCGCGCTCCTGGGAGCCGCCGGTGTGGACGACGTCCTCGCCCTCCCGTTCGACCGCGAGATCGCGTCGTGGTCGCCCGACGAGTTCGCCCGACGCGTGCTGGCGGAGCCGTTGCACGCGGCCGTGGTCGTCGTCGGCGCCAACTTCCGCTACGGGTCGCGGGCGGCCGGTGACGTCGCGTCGCTGGCCGCCAGCGGGGAGGAGCTCGGTTTCCGCACCGTCGGGGTCGCCCTCGACGGCGGTCCGCAGGTCTGGTCGTCGACGTACATCCGCACCTGCCTGGCGGCCGGCGACGTCGCCGGGGCGGCCCAGGCCCTCGGGCGCCATTACGTCGTCCGGGGCGTCGTCGTGCGAGGAGAGCAGCGGGGGCGCGAGCTCGGCTTCCCGACCGCCAACGTGCCGACGCGCACCATGACGGCCGCACCGGCAGACGGCGTGTATGCCGGGTGGCTGCGGCGGCTGGACACCGGCGAGCGATATCCGGCCGCGATCAGCGTCGGCACGAACCCGACGTTCGACGGGGAGCGCGAGCGTCGCGTCGAGGCCTACGTGCTCGACCGCGACGACCTCGAGCTCTACGACGTCGAGGTCGAGGTGTCGTTCGTCGACCGGATCCGGGGGATGGTGAAGTTCGACGGCGCCGACGCCCTCATCGAGACGATGCACGACGACGTACGCCGAGCCCACGACATCCTCGGGCGACCCGCGTGACATCCGCAGGCCCCGCCGGCCGGCCGATCGTCGACCTGACCGACGCCGAAGCCCGGCGGTCGCTCGTCCTCAAGTGGGGGACCGTGCCGGAGGACGTGATCCCGGCGTGGGTCGCGGAGATGGACTACGCCCTCGACCCCGTGGTCCAGGAGGCCGTGGTCCGGGCGGTGCGCGACGGTGTGGCCGGATATCCCGTCGACGGATACACGCCGGAGCTGGCGGAGGCGTACGCCGCGTTCGCGGCGCGTCACTACGGGTCGGTCGTGGAGCCGGAGTGGGTGACCCCGGTCGTGGACGTGACGGCCGGGGTCCGGATGGCCCTCGACGTGTTCAGCGAGGAGGGTCCGGTGATCTTCCCGGTACCCGGGTACTCGCCGCAGCTCGACATCGCCGCCATCACCGGCCGGAAGCGGGTGGATCTGGTCGTCGACCCGGATGCCGGCCGCGCCGAGGTCGACCTCGACCGGCTCGACACCCTCTTCACCGAGGGTGCGCGGACCCTGCTGCTGACCCAGCCGCACAACCCGTGGGGGCGCGTCTTCACCCGGGCAGAGCTCGAGGGCATCCGCGACGTGGTGCTGCGGCACGGGGCGCGGGTGGTCTCCGACGAGATCCACGCGCCGCTGGTGCTGCCCGGCGCCCGGCACACGTCCTACCTCGAACTACCAGGCACCCACGACCACGCGGTCGCCGTCGTGTCCGCGTCGAAGGCCTTCAACACCGCCGGCCTCAGGTGTGCCCAGCTGGTGGTCCCGGATCCAGCCGCGCGGAGGACGCTGGCGGACCAGCCGATGTCGCGGAACGACTCGTGGTCGCCGCTGGGCGTCGTCGCCGCGGTCGCGGCGTACACGGACGGCGACCCGTGGCTGGCGTCGCTGATCGAGCGTCTCGCCCAGCTCCGGGACCTGCTGGGCGAGCTCCTGGCCGAGCACCTGCCCCTGGCGCGGATGCGGCCGCTGGAGGCGACGTACCTCGTCTGGCTCGACGCCCGCGCCTACGGTCACGACGACCCCGCCGCCGTGGCGCTGGAGCGTGGCCGGGTGAAGCTGGGGCCCGGACACGACTACGCGCCCGGACTCACCGGCCACGTGCGACTCAACATCGCCACGAGTCCCGAGCGGCTGACCGAGATCATCCGGCGACTCGGTACCGCCTGGTGAGTGAGCGTCACGCGACGGCCTGAGACGCGGCCTCTGCTGCGGGCAAGGGGCCGGCGGGGGGCAGGGCGGCGGTGAGCGTCGCCACCTGCTGGGCCAGAGGTGAGGGGATCGGCCGGTCCCCGGTACGCCGGATCTCCGCCGCCGTCGCGACCCACGGAGCGACGACGTCGGGCGCGACCCCGCGAGCCGTCGCCACCAGCGCCGACGTCTCGAGCGCCGTGGCGAGGGGGAAGCGGAACCCCAGGTCCGAGGCCGCCTCGACGGCCGCGCGTGCGCGGTCGGCCGCCTCGTCCAGGTCGCCGCGGGCCAGCAGCGCCAGAGCGAGGAGGGACCTCGCCAGCGGCAGCTCACGCTCGACACCCAGCTCGGTGCCCTCCGTGTCGGCCGAGCGACCGATGTCGACAGCGGCGTCGACGTCGCCGTCGGCGAGGTGGAGCCCGCACGCGGCCGACAGCAGCACGACCCGGGCGATCCGGCGCTGGTCGGTGTGGAACGGCATCGCGCGCTCGACCCAGCGACGTACCCGGTCGAGGTCGCCCACCTGCCACGCCACCATGGCGGCGGTCGGCAGGCTGGCCGCCAGCTGTTCCGCTGATCCACCCTCCTCACAAAGCTCGAGGGCGGCCTCGGCGTGGAGCGCGGCCTCGGCGTCGCCTCGCTCGGCGAGCACGCTGCCGACGCCCATCGCGGCACTCACCCTCAGATCGATGCCGTGCCCCGACGCCGACTCGATGGCCTGTCGCACCAGCTGCACCGCCTCCGTCCCGCGGTCCAGGTCGTCGAGGATGCCGGCCAGGAAGATCTGCGCCCGGGCCACGTAGGCGCTGTCGACGTCGGCGAGCAGGGTGATCGCGCGTTCCAGGTGCTGACACGGCGCGCACGGCAGGCAGCTCGACCGGCCCCTCCAGGACCGACATCCGGCGGAACACCGCCGCCTCCTCCGGCTGGAGCAGTGCGTGGCTCGCCTCGGCCACCCGGCGGACGGCGTCGTCCGACCCTGCGGTCATCTCCGTGAGGTGCTCGACGACGTCTGCGGGGGACATCGCGGTGAGCTGGGCGGCAACCAGCTCGAGAGCGAGGGGCAGTCCCGCACAGTGTCGGCACAACGCGTCGAGGTACGACGCCAGCCCGGCGTCCACACGGAGCTCACCGCCGTACTCCGCGACGCGGTCGACGATGAGCCGCACGGGGTCACTCTCCGCGAGCTCCTCGGCGGTCGCGTCCGGGGGAACCGTCAGTGGCGACAGGTGCACGAGGTGCTCCTCGGCAAGCCCGAGCCCCACACGGCTGGTGACGACGACGGTGGTGGCGGGAGCGTCCTCCAGCAGCGCGTGGGCCAGAGTGGCGGTGCCGTCACGCACCGCCTCACACCCGTCGAGCACGACGATCGACCGACCCAGATGAGTGAGATGGCTCGCGATGGCGCGCGAGGGGGAGTCGCTGGTGACAGCCAGCCCCAGGGTCAGGGCGACCGTGGCGTCGACGAGGGCGTCCTCGGCGACGGACGCGAGGGGGACCCAGTGACGTCCGCCCGGAAGGTCGATCGCCCTGGTCACCACCTCCTGGACCAGACGCGACTTGCCGACACCCCCGGGGCCGACGACGGTGATCAGACCGGTGCGGGCGGAAGCCGCAGCGAGGCTTCGCAGCTCCGCGTCGCGTCCGACGAACGACGTGGCGGATCGCGGCATCGACGCCACTCGCGACGGCTCCGCACCTTCCAGCACCTGGAGATAGGCGGCGACCGTGTCCGCGTACGGATCGACGCCCAGCTCCTCGGCGAGGAGGACGCGACACGCATCGAACGCCTGCACCGCCGCGGAACGATCGCCCGCCGCGGAGAGTGCCTGGATCAGAGCCCGGTGTACCCGCTCGTCCAGGGGATGTGCGGCCACCAGGTGCCGGCCCAGCGCCACACCCGCAGGGTGGTCACCCAGCTCGCCGTACGCCGCCGTCGCGAGGAGCCCCGCCTGGAGCACGGTCTCCTGCAGCCTCGCTCGATGGCGTCCAGCCACGCCGCCTCGAGGCCGGCCGCCAGGTCCCCGGGATCCAGCGCCGTGGCGGCGCCGAGCCGAGCGAGCAAGGCGTGCCACCGGCCGGTGGCACGCAGGCCCGCGGCCTTAGCGACCGTCGTCTCCAGCTCGGTGACGTCGGTGGTGACCCCGGCTGCCAGGCGGTACCCGGTCGGTGTGGTCACGACGATGTCCGGGCCGAGGTCGGCGAGTCGTTTGCGCAGGTCGCCTACCAGGCCGCGCACGGCGACCCGCCAGGTGGACGGCGGGTCGTCCCAGATCAGCGAGGCCAGCCTCTCCGCTCCCAGTGGCCCGGGCTGACGAGCGAGCGCCGTAGCGAGCAGGCGCTCGCGCGGCGAACGCCCTATGCGTCGAGGTCCTTCTCGACGAGAGCGACGATCGCGTCGACGTCGGCCTCGTCGTCGCCGGAGACCTCGACCGTGTCTCCCTTGCCGGCGCCGAGGGTCATGATCATCAGCGCCGAGCCGGCGTCGACCGGATCACCGCCCGGTACGCCGATCTGTACGTCGGAGTCGAGGTCGCCGGCGGCCTCCGAGATGATCGCGGCGGGGCGGGCGTGGAGGCCGACGGCGGAGCCGACGACGACGGACTTGGTGGGCATGGGATCTCTTTCTGCTCGGTGTTCGGATGATGCCGGGGTGGTGCTGGTCAGACCGTGGCGACGTCGGTGTCGACGGGCCACACGGTCTTGGCTGCGATCACCGCGACCGCGCCGACGACCACACCGACGGCCAGGGCCACGAGGTAGCCGAGGATGTTGTGCACGGCGAAGAGCACGAAGATGCCGCCGTGGGGTGCCCGGACGCTGACGTTGAAGGCCTCGGACAGCGCGCCGGTGACAGCACTGCCGAGCATGATGGACGGGATGACCCGCAGGGGATCTGCGGCCGCGAACGGGATCGCGCCCTCGGTGATGAACGACGCCCCGAGCGCCCAGCCGGCCTTGCCGTTCTCTCGTTCGGGAAGTGAGAACAGGTGCGGTCGGAGCACCGTGGCCAACGCCAGGGCGATCGGCGGCACCATGCCGGCCAGCATCACCGCGGCCATGATCTCCAGGCGGGGGTCGTCGGCCGCGGCCGAGGCAGCGGCACCGACACCGGCGGCGGCGAAGCTGTAGGCCACCTTGTTCAACGGTCCGCCCATGTCGAAGGCCATCATCAGGCCGAGCACCATCCCGAGCAGGATCGCGTTGGAGCCGCTCATGTTGGTCAGGCCGCTGTTGAGGGAGTCGATGAGCTTCCCGATGGGCTTGCCCAGGACCACGATCATCAGGATGCCGACGATGATCGTGGTCAGCAGCGGGATCACCAGCACCGGCATCAGGCCGCGTGCCCAGGCCGGCACCCTCCAGCCGGCGATCCAGTGGGCGATGACACCGGCGAGGACGCCGCCGATGATGGCGCCCAGGAAGCCGGTCGCCGGCAGGCTGGTCGGGGTGGCGGCACCGTCGTTCACCGCGAAGATGTTGGTGGCGAGACCGCCGGCGATGAAGCCCGGGGCGATGCCCGGCCGGTCCGCGATGGCGTAGGCGATGTAGCCGGCCAACGCGGGGACGAAGAACATGAAGGCCGTCTTGCCGAAGATGAAGAAGAGCGCGCCGAGATAGGCGAAGAAGCCCGAGTGGAACAGGGCGTGCGGGAGGCCGAGGGCCTGGGGGTCGGGCAGGTTGAACAACGTGTTGTCGACGGCGATCTTGCCGTAGCTGTTGACGATCTCGTCACCGCCGAACAGGAAGCCGAGGGCGATCAGGAGACCACCGGCGGCGACGAACGGGATCATGTACGACACACCGGTCATCAGGACCCGGCGCGCTCGACCGCCCCAGGTCTCCTGGGCGCCACCACCGCCCGTGCTGCCGCCGGCGGTCACCGATCCCTCGACGCGCGGGGCGTTCGGGTCGTCGGCGTACCGCAGCGCCTCGGCGATCATGGCGTCACCGTCGTCGATGGGTCGTTTCACGCCGGACGACACGACCGGCTTGCCGGCGAAGCGGGCCCGGTCGCGGACGCCGACGTCGACCGCGAAGATCACGGCGGACGCCGCGGCGATGGTCGCGGGTGAGAGGGGCTTGGCGCCGGCCGAGCCCTGCGTCTCGACGGCGATCGGGATGCCGGCCTTCGCGGCTGCCGCCTCGAGTGCCTCCGCCGCCATGTAGGTGTGGGCGATGCCCGTCGGACAGGCGGTCACGGCCACCAGGGAACGGTCATCGCCGGACGTGGTCGGTGCGGGAGTCGCAGCCGCGGTCGCAGGGGCGGGCTCGTCGGCGACGACGTCGAGCACGAGGTCGACGACCTCTTGGTCGGTCGACGCGGCACGCAGTGCCGCAGTGAAGTCCGGCTTCACGAGGGCACGGGCGAGCTTGGTGAGGATCTGGAGGTGGGTGGCATCGCCACCGGCGGGCGCCGCGATCAGGAAGGCGAGGTCGGCCGGGCCGTCCTTGGCGCCGAACTCGACCTTGGGGGACAGCCGGACGAAGGCGAGCGTCGGCTCGTCGACAGCCTCCGTGCGGCAATGGGGGATCGCGATGCCTCCGGCGAGGCCCGTGGGTGCCGTCTCCTCTCGAGCGATGGCGTCGGCGGCCAGCTGATCGGGGTCGGACGTGCGCCCCGCGTCGGAGACGATCCGGGCGAGCGCCCGGATGGCGTCGTGCTTCTCGGCGCCGAGATCGGCGTCGAGGCGCACGAGTGCGCCGGTGATCAGGTCGGACATGGTCAGCTCTCTTCGGGGGGTTGCAAACGGGTGACGCGGACCTGGTCCGGGCGCACCTGCCGGGGGTGGGGGATGGTCGTGCCGGGAAGTCCGGCGGCCGCACTGCCGTACGCGACGGCGAGGGCGAGTCGGTGGTCGGGGTTCGCGTCCGGTGACGTCCCCGTAGAGGTAGCCGAACAGGCTGGAGTCGCCCGCACCCACGGTGCTCACGACCGTGGTCGGCGGGGGAGACGCGTGCCAGGCACCGTCGCCGTTGACGAGGACCGCGCCATGCGGACCGAGCGTCACCAGAACAGACTCCACGCCGCGCTTGATCAGGTCGTGAGCGGCGTCGGCGGCGGCCAGCGGATCAGCCTCGAGCTCCTCGGCGTGATGGCCGGTGAAGGACGCGAGCTCCTCGCCGTTGGGCTTCATCAGATGCGGCGCGCTCGTGGGCAGAGCGTCGACCAGGGCCTTGAGGGGAGCGTCGCTGGTGTCGACGGCGACGCGGGCCCCGGCGTGACGCAGCGCGGTGACCAGCTCGGCGTACCACTCCGGCGGCGTGCCGGGCGGAAGGGAGCCCGCGAGCACGATCCAGTCGGCAGTTGCGGCGCGGCGTACCAGTGCCTCCTCCAGGTGCCGGAGCAGTCGGGGCGTCGCCTGGGGGCCGGGACTGTTGAGCTTCGTGGTGGTGCCGTCGGGCTCGGTGATGGTGATGTTCACGCGGAGGTCGCCCGCGTGCTCGACCGGGCGGCAGTCGATGCCGGCAGCGAGCAGCTCGAGCACGAACGGGTCGTCCTTCGCGGCCGGGAGCACGGCGATCGAGGGGAGATCGGCGGCCACGCAAGCGCGGGAGATGTTCACGCCCTTGCCGCCGGCCTGGGAGATGACCGAGTCGGCGCGCTGGACCGCTCCCCGCTCGAGGGGGGCGGTGAGGTTGACCGTGCGGTCGTGGCTGGGGTTGGCGGTGAGGGTGACGATCATGCGCGCCCGCTCGTGGGGGCCGCGCTGTGAGGCGTCATGCGACGACCACCTCGACGCCGGCCTTGGTCAGCGCTCTCCGGTCCGCGGACGAGACGTCGGAGTCGGTCACGAGGACGTCGATCTCGCCGGCGGCCGCGAAGCGGACGGCCGTCTCGACGCCGAACTTCGACGCGTCCGCCAGGGCCACGACCCGGCGGGCGCTCGCGATCAACGCGCGCTTGACCGCGGCCTCGTCCGGATCGGGGGTGGTGAGCCCGTGCTCCGCGGTGACGCCGTTGGTACCGAGGAAGGCCACGTCGACGCGCAGCTGGGACAGGGCCGCGACGGTGTCGGCACCGACCGCCGCCTGCGTCGTACGCCGGACCCGGCCCGGCAGCAGGCGCAGGTCGATCTGGCGCTGGCCGGCCAGCCTGGCTGCGATCGGGACGCCGTGGGTCACGACGGTGAGCTCGTGGTCAGGGGGCAGCAGTCCGGCGAAGCGGCTGGTCGTGGTGCCGGCGTCGAGCAGGATCGTGCCGCCCGACGACGGCAGCTGCTCCAGGGCAGCGCGCGCGATCCGCTCCTTGCGCTCGGGGTTGACCTGGTCACGCTCGCGGAGGCCGGCCTCGATCAGGGAGAGGGACGCCGGCGGGACGACCCCGCCGTGCACCCGCCGGACCAGCCCCATGCGCTCGAGCGTCGACAGGTCGCGACGCACGGTCTCGGTCGTCACGTCGTACTCTCGAGCCAGCTGGTTGACCGACATCCGCCCGCGCTGGTTGACCAGTCGAGCGATCGCCTGCTGGCGCTCTTCGGCGTACATCGTCAACGCGGGCTCCTGGGATTTCTGTGTGTGTGTGGTTTTACGCCCGAATGTGTTGACTTGTCAAGCCCACCCATGGCAGCGTGGCGGCATGAGCGCCCCTTCCGCCACCCCCACGCTGCACGGCACCCCGGTCGTCCCCGGCGTCGCCTGGGCGCCGGCCCTCGTGGTGCGCGGTGACGTGTCGCCCGAGGCGATCGCCCGCTTCGACGGCTCGGCGTACGACGAGGAGACCGGGCTCGCGGCGTACGACGAGGCCGCGGGGGCCGTGGGCGACGGGTTCGCGCGTCGCGCGGACAAGGCCTCCGACGCCGCCGCGGAGGTGCTCACGGCCAGCGCCGGCCTCGCTCGTGACAAGGGGCTGCGCTCCGCGGTCCGCAAGCACTTGAAAGCGGGCGACGACCTGCTCGCGGCGGTCCACGCGGCCGTCGAGCAGTTCGTGCAGGTGTTCACGTCCATGGGCGGTCTGATGGCCGAGCGGGCGACCGACCTGCGCGACATCGAACGCCGCCTGGTCGCCCACTTGGTGGGCGAGCCGGAGCCGGGCGTACAGATGCCGGACACGCCGTCGGTGCTCGTCGCCGAGGATCTGGCGCCCTCGGACACAGCCACCCTCGACCCCAGGGTCATCGCCGCTCTGGTGACCGAGCGCGGCGGCCCGACCAGCCACACCGCGATCATCGCGCGGCAGCTGGCGATCCCGTGCGTCGTGGGTACCGCGGGGGCCATGGCGCTCGTCGCCGGGACGCCGGTGCTGGTCGACGGGGTCGCCGGCACGGTCGAGTCGTCGCCCGACGCCGACGAGGCGCAGCGTCGTGTCGAGGCGGACCGGATCGCCCGCGAGGCCCTGGCGACCTGGTCCGGCCCGGGCGAGACCGCCGACGGGACGCGGGTGAAGATCCTGGCGAACGTCGCGGACGGAGAGTCCGCCCGCGCGGCGGCCGAGGGGCCGGTGGAGGGCGTGGGTCTGTTCCGGACCGAGCTGTGCTTCCTCAACCGGGCCGACGAGCCCTCGGCCGAGGAGCAGGCGTCGATCTACGGCGAGGTGCTGGCGCCGTTCGCCGGCCGGTACGTCGTCGTGCGCACGCTCGACGCCGGCTCCGACAAGCCGGTCGCCTTCGCCACGCACGAGGGCGAGGAGAACCCCGCGCTGGGCGTCCGCGGTCTGCGACTGTCGTTCGACCAGCCCGACCTGCTGTCGCGACAGCTCGACGGCATCGCCGCGGCCGCGCGGGAGACCGGCACCGAGACCTGGGTGATGGCACCGATGGTGGCGACCGTGGCCGAGGCCGCGTCGTTCGCCGAGGACGTGCGGTCGCGCGGGCTGAAGCCCGGCGTGATGGTCGAGGTCCCGTCAGCAGCGCTGCTCGCTCACCGGATGCTCGAGGTCGTCGACTTCCTGTCGATCGGGACCAACGACCTGACGCAGTACACGATGGCCGCCGACCGGATGGCGACCGACCTGGCGCACCTGACCGACTCCTGGCAGCCGGCCGTGCTCCAGCTGATCGCGATCACCGCCGAGGCCGGCAAGCAGGCGGGGAAGCCGGTCGGTGTCTGCGGCGAGGCGGCAGCCGACCCCCTCCTGGCCTGCGTGCTGGTCGGGATGGGGATCACGTCCCTCTCGATGGCCTCGGCCGCCGTCCGCCCGGTCGGTGCCCGGCTCGCGTCCGCCAGCATGGACACCCTCGAGGATGCCGCCGAGGCCGCCCTCGCCGCGAGCGACCCGATGGCCGCCCGCGACGCCGTACGCCGGGTGCTGGGGAGCTGAGGTCTCGTCCCGCTGTCCCCGGTTTCACCATGAGAAGTGGTCGAACCGCCGCTTCTCACGGTGAGCTCACCATGTGAAGCGGCGGTTCGCCTGCATCACATGATGAAACCGAGCGCAAGCAGTGTAGGAGTCGGTGCGGAGGCTGCCGAGCAGCGAGCGACGACGCGGGTATGGCGGGTGTCGGTGTGATCAGTCATGGCACGCAGAACGGCTATGGTCCGCTTCTTCCGAGGATCATCGACGCCCTGGCTCTACGCTGCCGTGGTGCCGATCCTGCTCCCGCTCGTCGACGACGAGCCGCCGGAGCGACGCGACGCCGCGCGCAACCGTGAAGCACTGCTGGCGGCCGCCGACGCCCTGATCGCCCAGTGCGGCGTCGATGCGGTGACCATGGACGCCGTGGCGTCCCGGGCGGGCGTCGGCAAGGGCACGGTGTTCCGGAGGTTCGAGAGCCGCGAGGGTCTGATGGCCGCCGTGCTCAACCGGAGCGAGACGGCGTTCCAGGCGGCGATCATCTCCGGGCCGCCGCCGCTCGGTCCCGGAGCGGAGCCGATGGAACGCCTGCTCGCCCTCGGCCACACCAGGATCGAGCTCAACCTGCTTCACCGACGCCTGATCAACGCCGCTGGTCGGGCGGGCGCGCGGAGCTACGCGGCCGTCTCGTTCACCGCGATGCACCTGCGCTACCTGCTCGCCGAGCTCGACGTCCGCGGTGACCTTCCGTTCCTGACGACGGCGCTGTTGGCGCCGCTCGAGGTCCCGGTCCTGGAGCAGCAGGTGGAGATCGAGGAGATGCAGGTCCGCCGGATCATCATCGGCTGGGAAGACCTGGTGACCCGCGTCGTGAACGGCTAGGACGCACCCCCGTCGCAGCTCTCAACGGATTTCGAGACACGCCGCTCGGTTCCTCTCTTCGTTCGGGCCCGAGCCGGACGCCCTCAATCTCTCGCTTCCTCCGCGCCCTCGCGAGCTCGGCCGCAGCGCTCGACCTTGACGGGTACGCCGTTCAGCGCGGCGTTGCCGGACAGGTCCACCAGGTCGGGGTCGGTCAGGTCGTTGATCGAGACGCCCGGGACCTTCGAGGCGTGGCGCAACCGGGTCCCGTCCTGCTGATGCCCGTAGCCGTGCGGGAGCGAGACGACGCCGGGCATGATGTCGTCGGTCGCCGCGACCTCGACCCGCACGGAGCCGACCCGTGAGGCGACCGAGACCCACGAGCCGTCCGGGATCCCCCGTGCCGCGAGGTCACTGGGGTGCATCAGCAGGTGGTGGCGCGGCTTGCCCCGGGTCAGTCGCGTGGTGTTGTGGAACCACGAGTTGTTGTCCTGCTTGTGCCGGCGCCCGATCAGCACCAGCGCCTCGTCCGGCCGGTCGTCCAGCCAGCGACGGAGCCGGTCCAGGTCGTCGACGAGCAGGTCCGGGACGAGCGAGACCCGCTGGTCCTTCGTCTGCAGCCGCTCCGGCATCGCGGGCCGGAGCGGTCCCAGGTCGACCCCCTCGGGGTGCGCGCGCAGCTGCCGCAGGGACACCACCCGGCCGAGACGGAGGAGTGCCGCGAGCTGCACCGTGGGGCTGAGCGAGACCCTGGCACGACGTACGGCTCGCGCCCTCCACGGTGTCTTCCGGTCCAAGCGGGAGCCGAGTCGGAGGGTGAGCTCGCGCAGGATCTCCCAGTCGTGCCGCGCCTCGTCCGGCTTCGCGAACACCGCCGGGCTGAACCGTGCGGTGTTCCTGATCGCCAACGAGTGGAAGACCAGGTCGTAGTGGTCACGCTCGAGAGCGGTCGTCGGCGGGAGGATGACGTCGGCATGCCGGGTGGTCTCGTTGAGGTAGAGGTCGACGGCCACCATGAAGTCCAGCGAGTCGAGCGCTTCGGCGAGGCGGCCACCGTCGGGGGTCGAGAGGACCGGGTTGCCGGCCAGCGTGACGAAGGCCCGGATCCGGCCGTCACCGGGAGTCTCGATCTCCTCGCGCATGACCGCCGCCGGGAGCTCGCCGCCGTACTCCGGAAGCCCGCGGACACGGCTCCGGAAGCGGTCGTAGTGTCCTCGTCCGACCAACCGCCCGAGCTCCACCGCCGGCTGGGGGAACATCACGCCGCCCGCGCGGTCGAAGTGTCCCGACAGCAGGTTGAGGCAGGCGATCGCCCAGTGGCACAGCGAGCCGAATCCGGTGGTCGAGACCCCCACCCGGCCGTACGCCGCGGCACCGTCCGCCGCGCAGAACTCCCGTGTGATCCGCTCCAGGTCGTCGGCCGCGAGCCCGCTCAGCTCCTCCGCGAGCTGCGGGGTGAACGGCTCGACCAGCTCGCGGAGCCGCTCCACGCCGTCGACGTACGCCGGCGGACGGGCCAGGCCCTCGGCGAGCAGCGTGCGCAGCATCGCGAGCAGCACCACCACGTCGCTCCCCGGGCGGACGAACCGGTGCTCGGTGGCGATCGCGGCCGTCTCGGTACGCCGTGGGTCGAGCACCACGATCCGACCGCCACGCTCCTTGATCGCCCGGGCGCGCTTCGGGAAGTCCGGCGCGGTCATCAGGGAGCCGTTCGACGCCATCGGGTTCGCCCCGAGCACCAGGAAGTACGACGTGCGGTCCAGGTCGGGGACCGGGATGAGCAGCTGGTGGCCGAAGAGCTGCCAGGCCACCAGCTGCGCCGGTGCCTGGTCGACCGTCGTGGCGCTGAAGCGGTTGCGGGTGCCGAGCGCCTTCACGAACGGCCCGTTGTGGGTGAGCGACCCCAGGGCGTGGACGTTCGGGTTGCCGAGGTAGACCCCCACCGCGTCGGGACCGTGGCGGTTGACGGTCTCGGCGAGCCGGTCCGCCACCAGGTCGAAGGCCTCGTCCCAGCCCGTCTCCACCCAGTCGTCGCCGCGGCGTACCAAGGGGCGCCGGAGGCGGTCGGGGTCGGCGTACACGTCGGGGAGCGCCACACCCTTGGGGCACAGGTAGCCGCGCGAGAGCGGGTCGGCCGGGTTGCCCCGGACCCCGGTGACCTGGCCGTCGGTGATCGTGAGCTCGAGCCCGCAGATCGCCTCACACAGGTTGCAGGCCGTCAGTCGCGTGCCGGTGTAGCCCGGCGGGACGGCTCGTTCCGAGAGTCGCAACGGGGAGCGCACCCCTCGAGTCTCGCGTACCGGTGCCCGCGGTGACAGGCCGAACCATGCATGCCCGGTCGGCGGAGGGGAACAGGAGGGGACGACGACCCGCCCTCCAGGGCGGACCGACGAAGGGACACCCATGGGATACGGACTCGGCATCTTCCTGCTGGCGCTGGGGCTGATTCTCGCTCTCGCCGTGCAGGACACGATCAACAACGTCGACCTGACGATGATCGGCTGGATCCTGGCGCTGGCCGGGGCGCTCGTGATCGTGCTGACCGCCGTCCAGCTGAACCGCGGTCGGAGCGCGCACACCGTCTCGACCACGACCCACGCCGACGGCAGCCAGACCACCACCGAGCAGCAGCAGCGCAACGACTCGCCGCCGGCGGTCTGACGAAGCAGCCCTGACCAGGGCTTTCGCGGGGCGGGTGCCGACCAGGCACCCGTCCCGTCATTTTGGGCGGTGCCGTGAGCCGCTGTTAATCTCGTCAGGTTGCCGTGTAACGGCCGCGGATCGAGAGTGCCCGGGTGAACAGGCCCCGGCGCGCCGCGCAACGA
Organism: uncultured Actinomycetota bacterium; assembly: GCA_963812055.1. Lineage (GTDB taxonomy): Bacteria > Actinomycetota > Actinomycetes > Propionibacteriales > Nocardioidaceae > Nocardioides. The sequence continues at coordinate 22,349 of CAWEUA010000022.1, read as the reverse complement.
CAGAGCCCTTGTGGCCGGAAGGAGCCCGCATGTCGATCGGTACCGACGCGGAGACCAAGAAGAAGATCATCGCCGACTACGCGACCAACGAGGGCGACACCGGCTCGCCCGAGGTGCAGATCGCGCTGCTCAGCCACCGCATCAGCCACCTCACCGAGCACCTCAAGGAGCACAAGCACGACCACCACACCCGTCGTGGTCTGCTGCTGCTCGTGGGCCAGCGTCGGCGACTGCTGAACTACCTGAACAAGACCGACATCGACCGTTACCGCTCGATCATCGAGCGTCTCGGCCTGCGTCGATAGACATCGGAGCGGCTACCCGACCGGGTGGCCGCTCCTTCCACGTTCCGGCCACGCAATGAATCTGGCCGGATCCCTCGGCCGCTAGGGTCGAATTCACCACAATTGAACATTCACCGAACCAGGAGCGGCCCGCACGCGTCGGCCCGGTCCTCGGTAGTGATCTTCGGACGTCGCCCCGCACGGGGCCGGCCGCGGATCTCGATCGAAGACCGGCCGGACTCCCCACCGATGAGTGGAGTCCGCTGCAGGCGTTTCGCGGGGTCGCTCCGCGAAGAGAAAGGACAGGGCTTCCGCCCATGTCTGAACCCATCATTTCTGCCGTCGAGACCGTTCTCGACAACGGCAAGTTCGGTCAGCGGACCATCAAGTTCGAGACCGGCCTGCTCGCCCGTCAAGCCGCCGGTTCCGTCACGGCGTACCTCGACGACGAGACCATGCTCCTGTCGGCCACCACGGCCGGCAAGACGCCCAAGGAGCAGTTCGACTTCTTCCCGCTCACCATCGACGTGGAGGAGCGGATGTACGCCGTGGGCCAGATCCCCGGCTCGTTCTTCCGTAGCGAGGGCCGCCCCGGCGAGGACGCGATCCTCACCTGCCGGCTGATCGACCGCCCGCTGCGCCCGACGTTCAAGAAGGGCCTGCGCAACGAGGTCCAGGTCGTCATCACCGTCCTGGCGCTCGACCCCGACCAGCCCTACGACGTGCTGGCGATCAATGCCGCCTCCCTGTCGACGCAGATCTCCGGCCTGCCGTTCTCCGGCCCGGTCGGCGGCGTCCGGGTCGCACTCATCGAGGGCCAGTGGGTGGCGTTCCCGTCCCACAGCCAGCTCGAGGAGGCCGTCTTCGACATGGTCGTCGCGGGCCGGGTCACCGAGACCGGCGACGTCGCGATCATGATGGTCGAGGCCGAGGCCACCGAGCAGACCTGGGGGCTGGTCCAGTCCGGTAGCCAGGCGCCGACCGAGGAGATCGTCGCCGGGGGTCTCGACGCCGCCAAGCCGTTCATCAAGCAGCTGTGCGAGGCACAGTCCGAGCTGGCCAAGCAGGCCTCGAAGCCGGTGCAGGAGTTCCCGGTCTTCCTCGACTACGAGGACGACGTCTACAACGCCGTCGAGGCGGCCACGAAGGCCGACGTCGTGTCGGCGATGACGATCGGCGACAAGCAGGAGCGCGAAGGCCGCACCGACGAGATCAAGGCGGGCCTGCTGGAGAAGCTGACCGGTCAGTTCGAGGGCCGCGAGAAGGAGATCGGTGCGGCGTTCCGCGCGGTCACCAAGGCGGTCGTGCGTGAGCGTGTGCTGCGCGAGAAGATCCGCATCGACGGCCGCGGCCTGGCCGACATCCGGCCGCTGCACGCCGAGGTCGCCGTGCTCCCGCGGGTGCACGGCTCGGCGCTGTTCGAGCGCGGCGAGACGCAGATCCTGGGCGTCACGACGCTGAACATGCTGACCCTGGAGCAGAAGCTCGACACGCTGTCGCCGGAGAAGACGCGTCGCTACATGCACAAGTACGTCTTCCCGCCGTTCTCGACCGGTGAGACCGGTCGGGTGGGCTCGCCCAAGCGTCGCGAGGTCGGCCACGGTGCGCTCGCCCGCCGGGCGCTGCTCCCCGTGCTGCCGAGCCGCGAGGAGTTCCCCTACGCGATCCGTCAGCTCTCCGAGGCCATGGGCTCCAACGGCTCGACCTCGATGGGCTCGGTCTGCGCCTCGACGATGTCGCTGCTCCAGGCCGGTGTCCCGCTGCGCGCGGCGGTCGCCGGTATCGCGATGGGCCTGATCTCGGGCGAGGTCGACGGTGAGACGGCGTACGTCGCGCTGACCGACATCCTCGGCGCCGAGGACGCCTTCGGCGACATGGACTTCAAGGTCGCCGGTACCAAGGAGTTCGTCACCGCGCTCCAGCTCGACACCAAGCTCGACGGCATCCCGGCCGAGGTCCTCGCCCAGGCGCTGACCCAGGCCAAGGACGCGCGGCTGACGATCCTCGACGTCATGGCCGAGGCCATCGACGCCCCCGAGGAGATGTCGGTCTACGCCCCGCGGATCATCAGCATCCGGGTGCCCGTCGACAAGATCGGCGAGGTCATCGGTCCCAAGGGCAAGGTGATCAACCAGATCCAGGACGACACCGGCGCCAGCCTGTCGATCGAGGACGACGGCACGGTCTACATCGGGGCGACCAACGGCGAGGCGGCCGAGGCCGCGCGCGCCGCGGTCAACGCGATCGCCAACCCGACCATGCCGGAGGTCGGCGAGCGCTACCTCGGCACGGTCGTGAAGACGACCAACTTCGGCGCCTTCGTCTCCCTGCTTCCGGGCAAGGACGGCCTGCTCCACATCACCAAGCTCCGCGCTCTGGTGGGCGGCAAGCGGGTCGAGAACGTCGAGGACGTCGTCTCGGTCGGCCAGAAGATCCAGGTCGAGATCGGCGAGATCGACGACCGCGGCAAGCTGTCGCTGGTCCCGGTCGTCGAGGAGTCCGGGTCGGCCGGCGGCGACGCAGCCGCGGAGCCGGCGACTCCCGAGGCCACCGAGGCTGCGGCCCAGGTCACCGAGTGACCCACCGAGCACCAGCGACGACCGGCCGGCAGCCCGCTGCCGGCCGGTCGTCGGTTACCACGGATGATCGCCCGGTGCGGCCGTCGGGCAAGACGCGCACGCTGTTGAAGGAGGACGGCGGCGTGGTCCGTCGTACCGTCCTGCCCAGCGGGCTGCGGGTCATCAGCGAGCAGGTGCCCGGGCAGCGCTCGGCCACCATCGGCGTGTGGGTCGGCGTGGGCTCGCGCGACGAGTCGCCGGCTCTGCACGGCTGCTCGCACTTCCTCGAGCACCTGCTGTTCAAGGGCACCCCGGAGCGCTCGGCGTTCGACATCTCGATCGCGCTCGACGCGGTCGGCGGTGAGTTCAACGCGTTCACGGCCAAGGAGTACACCTGCTTCCACGCGCGCGTCCTCGACGAGGACCTGCCGCTCGCGGTCGACGTCCTCGGCGACATGGTGACGTCCTCGCTGATCACCGAGGACGACGTCGACGCCGAGCGTGACGTCATCCTCGACGAGATCGCGATGCACGACGACGACCCCGACGACGTCGCGCACAACCTCTTCTCGACGCTGGCCTGGGGCGAGTCGCCGCTGGGCCGGCCGATCGCCGGCACCGTCGCCTCGATCGAGTCGATGAGCCGCGACCAGATCCGTCGCTTCTACCAGCGGCACTACCGTCCCGAGCGGATGGTGGTCTCGGTCGCCGGCAACGTCGACCACGCAAGCCTCGTCCGGCTCGTGCGCTCGGCGTTCTCCCGGCGTGGCTTCCTCGACCGGACCGCCGACCCGGTGGTGACCCGGCAGACGACGCGCTCACGCAAGGCGTCCACCGGCATCGCGCAGGCGACCCGGCAGTTCGAGCAGGTCAACGTCGTCCTCGGCGTCCAGGGCATCACCCGGTCCGACCCCCGCCGGTTCGCGCTCGGCGTTCTCAACGCCGCGCTCGGCGGCGGTACGTCGAGCCGGCTCTTCCAGGAGGTCCGCGAGAAGCGCGGACTGGCCTACTCCGTCTTCTCCTTCGCCAGCCAGCACGTCGACGCCGGGCTGGTCGGCGTCTCCGTCGGCTGCCTGCCGAACAAGCTCGAGCAGGTGCTCGACGTGGTCCGGGCCGAGCTGGCCAAGATCGCCCAGGACGGCATCGACGACGAGGAGCTGACCCGGGGCAAGGGCCAGCTGAAGGGCGGGCTGGTGCTCGGGCTCGAGGACTCCGCCTCGCGGATGACGCGGCTCGGCAAGTCCGAGCTGGTGGACGACGAGCTGCTCAGCATCGACGAGGTCCTCGCCAGCATCGACGCGGTCACGCTCGAGGACGTGCGGGTGCTCGCCTCCGAGCTGTTCTCGCAGTCGGAGATCCTGGCCGTCGTCGGTCCTCGCTAGAGAACGACGCCCTTCCGACCCGGCCTGGCCGAGTCGTGGCGAAGGCGGAATGACCCGAGAGATCGGTCGTCCGCCCCACAGGACCTTCTACCGCCCGGTCAGGCGGACGACCCGATGGTGGGGCTTGCTCGACCTCCCCGTCCTGAGCCGCAGGACGACTTCGTCCCAGTCGGCACCGCCGGGGGACCATCAGCGCTCACGGCGCCAGCACCGCCACGCCGGCGCAGGCGACCGCCCACAGGACGCTGGTGAACGTGCCGATGATGAAGCGCTCCGCGACGGCGGTGTCCTCCTGGTTGCGCAGCTCCGGGTAGCGACCGAGTCCCTTCACGGCGAGCACGATCGCGAGGCCGGGCGCCCAGCCGGCCACCAGCGCGATGTACACGGCGAGACGCTCGAGGGCGCCGATCCAGGCGCCGCCACGGAGGACGGCGCCGGCCTGCTCCACCCGCTCACGGTCCTCGACGAACGCGAACACCTGGGTCGTCACGAGCCCACCACCGGCGACCGCGAGGATCGCCGCCACCACGGTGACGCCCTTGTCGAGGTCGTGGACGGCGTCCGACGACCAACCGAGGAGGAGCGCGAGCAGCAGCAGGGCCACGCAGAGCGCGGTGAGGACCCGGGCAGCCTTGCCGGTCGCGAGGCCCACGACGGACAACAGGGCCGCGAGCGAGACGAGGCCCGTGATGACGACCTCCTGGGTCATCGGACACCTCCGAGTGTGGTGTGGGTCAGGAACGCCACCAGCTCGCGTGCGCGGCGTCCCTCGGCGATACCGGCCGCGGCTGCTCGCTGGCTGACCGCCGACTGGGTGATGCCGAGGGCCGAGGCGGTCTGGTCGTAGGTGAGTCCCTGGTCGACCAGGTCGGCGACCTCCCAGCCCCGCGTCGTACGCCGGCCGAGCAGCGCCGCCCAGAGCCAGACCGCGGACTCCAGGGCGCGGACCCCGTCGGCACGGTCACTGTCGGAACCCTCGGCGGCCACGGCCCGCACGCGCCACGGGCTCCCCTTCGCGGCGGTCACGGCCTCGCGCGCCGCGAGGTACGCCGGACCGCGGCCCGCGCGCGCCTGGTCGGGGAGCGGCGTCTCGACGGCACCGATGCCGATACCGATGTTCCAGGCGCCGGCGCGCAGGAGCCGCTCGAGAGCGCCGACGAGGGCGGCCGGGTCGTCCAGCACGCCCTGAAGCTCGTCGCCGACCGTCCGCTCGAACGGGAGTCGGGTCGCGACCGCGGCGAGCGCCTCGAGCGCCGCGGGGACCTGGTCGGTGCCCTCGCGGCTCCCGTCCTGGTCGACGGTCAGCACCACGACCTCCATGCCGCACCTCCGTCCCGATCTCGACCTAGTTTAGGAAATAGCCTAATACATTGTCAATATCAGGAAATAAACTCATCTACGGCCGATGATGGCCACGACCGGAGGCGCCTTCTGGTCCACGACCGAGACCCGGAAACCGCCTTCGGTCAGGGCCGCGGAGGTCTTGCGGACGATGTTGGGCACCAGCTCGGGCTGGGTGGTCTCGTAGTAGAAGTAGACCGCGCCGCCGGGCACGACCCGCTCATGGAGCAGCGCGATCTCGTCGGCGCAGCCGCGCACCCAGAACAGGTTCACGTTGAAGGCGAAGACCTTGTGCAGCCGCTTCACCGGCACCCGCAGGGTCGCGAGGTCGATCTGGCGGACCGTGAGCCGCCCGGCGTCGACGTACTTCTGGTTACGGCGGCGGGTCCGGTCGACGCCGGACTCCGACCGGTCGATCGCGAACAGCTTGCCGGTCGTCAGCCGCTGGCAGATCAGCTCGGCTCCGTACCCCGGACCGCAGCCGATCTCGAGGATGTTGTCGCTCGGCTGCGGGTCCATCAGCTCGACGGCCCAGATCATGCGCGGCGGCACCTGCGGCACTGACATGGCCTCAGATTGCCAGATCGTCGTCGTCGCCGTTCGGCAGCCCGTCGGGAGTCCGGGCGTGCCCTAGGTTGTGGTGCGTGGCGATCAAGGTGGGCGTGCTGGGCGCCCGGGGGCGGGTCGGGTCGGAGGTGTGCCGCGCCGTGGACCGCGCGGACGGCCTCAAGCTCATGGCCGGTTTGGGCTCCGGTGACGACCTGGACGCGTTGGCCGTCGCGGACGTGGTGGTCGACTTCACCCGGCCGGACGTCGTCATGGACAACCTCCGGTGGTGCATCGGGCGGGGCCTGCACTGCGTCGTCGGCACCACCGGCTTCGACGACGCCCGGCTCGACGAGGTACGCCGGATGCTCGCCGATGCGCCGCGTGTCGGCGTGCTGATCGCCCCCAACTTCTCGGTCGGTGCGGTGCTGATGATGCGCTTCGCCGCGACCGCGGCCCCGTTCTACGAGTCGGTCGAGATCATCGAGCTGCACCACCCGGACAAGGCCGATGCGCCCAGCGGTACGTCGCGGCGTACCGCGGAGCTCGTCGCGGCAGCTCGGCGGGAAGCCGGCCTCGAGCCGATGCCCGACGCCACCGCGACCGGACTACCCGGCGCACGGGGGGCGGACGTCGACGGCGTGCACGTGCACGCCGTCCGGGCTCGCGGTCTGGTCGCCCACCAGGAGGTCCTGCTCGGCGGACCGGGGGAGACCCTCACCATCAGGCACGACTCGACGGACCGCGCATCCTTCGCCCCGGGCGTCCTGCTCGCCGTCCGCGCCGTCCCCGATCGCCCCGGCCTGACCGTCGGGATCGAGGACCTGCTCGACTTGACCTGAGCCTCACCAGCCGGGGAACACGACGCGGAGCAGTCCTGCGGTCGCCGCGGCGACGAACACCACCACGAGGAACGGCGCGCGCAGGACGAGCGCGACCACGGCCGCCGCCAGCCCGCCCGCGCGGGCGTCGATCGTGAGGGTCGTGCCGTTCGCGAAGACCTGGACGGCCACCAGCGCGGCGAGCAGCGCGACGGGGATCAGGTCGGCCACGCGCTCGACCAAGGGATGCTCGAGCACGCGTGCGGGCAGCGAGACACCCGCGAGCTTGAGCAGGTAGCAGCCGATGCCGGCGCCGATGATCGCCCACCAGATCATCGCGGCGACTGCCCCGTCGTCCTGGTCGCCGGCGGCGTCAGCAGTCCGGCCAGCAGGGCCACACCTCCGGCGACGAGCACCGGTACGCCGGCGGTGGTGATCGGGACGACGCCCAGGGCGACCGCAGCGGCGCAGAGGGCGATGATCCGGTTGCGCGGGTTCGCGAGGCGCGGCCAGAGGAGGGCCAGGAAGGCGCCGCCCACCGCGGCATCGAGTCCGTACCTGCGCGGATCGCCGATCTGGTTGCCGGCCACGGCCCCGATCAGCGTGAAGAGGTTCCACAGCGCGAACACCGAGAGGCCGGTCGAGAGGAACCCGACGCGTGCGGCCGCGCCCGAGTCACGGGTCACCGACATCGCGGTCGACTCGTCGATGACCAGGTGTGCGGTCGTCGCCCGCCGCCAGCCGCGGAAGCCGAGCATCGGCGCGAGCTTGAGTCCGTAGAGGGTGTTACGGGTGCCGAGCATCAACGCCGTGAGGGCGCCGGACAGCGGCGCTCCGCCGCTGGCGGCGACACCGACGAAGGCGAACTGGGACGCGCCGGTGAACATCACGAGGGACAGGACGCAGGTCTGGACCACCGAGAGGCCGGCAGCGACCGAGATGGCGCCGAAGGAGGTGCCGTAGAGGCCGGTGGCGATGCCGACGCCGAGGCTGTCCCGGACGATCGCGCGGCGCTCGTCCGAGGCGAGCGTGCTCATCCCGGGATCGGCCACGCGCCGACCCTAGGACACGTCCCTCGAGGCGCCTCCGGGGGTCAGTCGCGGCGCGTCACGCGGAGCGGACGTGCTGGGGGATCCGCCGAGTGGACCAGGCCGTACGCCGCGGCGAGACCGACCAGTCCGCCCACGAGCGCACCACCGGAGATGGCGACCGGGAGCGGCGTCGCATGGGCGATCCAGATGCCGGCCACGACGCCGAAGCAGAGACTGATCGCTGCGAGGACGATCCGGTGCAACAACGGCAGTGGTCCGAACATCGAGCTCCTCCTGCGGGGCCGGGGACGTCCATGGTGGCCCTCTCCGAGCCGAAAACCAAGACCTGTCAGGAGACGGCGGTGTGGAGACGGACCTGCCTCACCTGGGTCGTGCCGCTGCCGTCGAGGTCGAGCGTCCGGTGGGCCGTGTCGGGGGCCCAGCCGGCCTCGGTGAGGAAGGTGCGCAGGTCGTCGTCGTCGGCGACCAGCCAGGTCACGGCGCGGGTGAACCGGTCGGCGACCATCGTGTCGACGGCGGCCTGGAGCAGTCGCGAACCATGGCCCAGCCCGCGCTCGCCGGCGTCGATCGTGAACTCCATCAGCTCGCCGTCCGTGACCGGGTCGCAGTCGGGGTCCGTGGCCGGTGTCGTGATCGCGAACCCGACGACCCGGTTGCGTTCCAGGGCGACGAGAGCCCGATGGCGAGCGTCCGCCGGACGGACCAAGGCATCCCGCCAGAGCTGGGCGAAGTCGGCCTCCCGCAGGTCACCTGCCGCCGGCACCAGGTCGGCGTACGACGCCTCCCAGGCGCGCGCCTGGATCGCGGCGATGGCCTCGGCGTCGTCGGCCCAGGCGATGCGGACCGACACGTCGGCGGAAGGGGAGCTCACGGGTGTCATCGTCGCAGTGCCGACGGTGTTACACCAACGCGGCACGACTGCTGGAAAGTGTCATATCTCTGCTAGGGTCGAAGCGTGTACGGCAACGACTTCGGCACCGACGCGCGGCCCGCCGCCGACCACGATCCGGCGGCCTTCACCGCCCTGCTCGACGACGAGGGCCGGGTCGAGCCCCGCGACGACATGCCCGAGGCCTACCGCAAGACGCTCGTCCGGCAGATCGCCCAGCACGCGCACTCGGAGATCATCGGGATGCAGCCCGAGGGCAACTGGATCAGCCGCGCCCCCAGCCTGCGCCGCAAGGCGATCCTGATGGCGAAGGTGCAGGACGAGGCGGGCCACGGCCTCTACCTGTACGCCGCTGCCGAGACCCTCGGCGTCGACCGCGCGGACCTGGTCGACCAGCTGCACACCGGCCGGCAGAAGTACTCCTCGATCTTCAACTACCCGACTCTCACCTGGGCCGATGTCGGCGCGATCGGATGGCTCGTCGACGGAGCCGCGATCACCAACCAGGTGCCGCTGTGCCGCTGCTCCTACGGTCCCTACGCCCGCGCCATGGTGCGCGTGTGCAAGGAGGAGTCGTTCCACCAACGGCAGGGCTTCGAGATCCTCCACACGCTCTCGCACGGCACGCCCGAGCAGAAGGCGATGGCCCAGGACGCCGTCAACCGCTACTGGTGGCCGTCGCTGATGATGTTCGGCCCGCCCGACGACGACTCGCCCAACTCCGCGCAGTCGATGGCGTGGGGGATCAAGCGGTTCAGCAACGACGAGCTGCGGCAGCGCTTCGTCGACATGACCGTGCCGCAGTCCGAGGCGCTCGGCCTGACGCTGCCCGACCCCGACCTGCGCTGGAACGACGAGACCGGTCGCTACGACTACGGCGAGATCGACTTCACCGAGCTGTTCGAGGTGATCAAGGGCAACGGACCCTGCAACGCCGAGCGGATGGCGCACAAGCGGGACGCCTACGCCGCGGGCTCGTGGGTGCGCGAGGCGGCCGAGGCCTACGCCGACAAGCAGGAACGCCGTACCCAGGGTGCGGCATGACGACCCGCGACTGGCCCCTGTGGGAGGTCTTCGTCCGAGCCCGTCGGGGGCTCAACCACGTGCACTCCGGCTCCCTGCACGCCCCGGACGCCGAGATGGCGTTGCGCAACGCGCGCGACCTCTACACCCGGCGCGGCGAGGGTGTCTCGATCTGGGTGGTGAGGTCGTCCGACATCGAGGCGTCGACCCCCGATGAGCGCGACCCGTTCTTCGACCCGGCGGCCGACAAGATCTATCGCCACCCGACGTTCTACGACGTGCCGGAAGGGGTAGACCACCTATGAACACCCCACGAAATCGCTCGCAGAGCTCGCGATTCCGCGGGGACCCCGTTCCCTCCAAGACGTTGCTTTTCGAGTACACCCTCGGTCTCGCCGACGACGCCCTCGTCTCGGCCCAGCGGATGGGCTGGTGGATCAGCCGTGCGCCGGAGCTCGAGGAGGACGTCGCGATGGCCAACATCGGCCTCGACCAGCTCGGCCAGGCGCGGAGCCTGCTGAGCTACGCCGGCGAGCTCGAGGGTGCCGGGCGCAGCGAGGACGACCTCGCTTACCTGCGCGACGACCGGGAGTTCCGCAACGTCCAGCTCGTCGAGCGACCGATGACCGACTTCGGCGTGGCCATGGCGCGGCTGCTGCTGTTCTCGACGTACCAGCTCCACCTCTACCGCGCGCTCACGACGAGCAGCGACGCGACGCTGTCGGGCATCGCCGCCAAGGCCGTCAAGGAGGTCGCGTACCACGTGGACCACGCCGGCCACTGGGTGCTGCGCCTGGGCGACGGCACGGACGAGTCGCATGCCCGCATGCAGGCCGCCCTCGACGCCGAGTGGCCCTACCTCGAGGAGCCGTTCGCTCCGGTCGACGACTCGCTGGCCGGTCGCGTCGCCGACCCGGCGGAGATCCGCGACGCCGTGCTCTCCGACGTACGCCGCGTGGTCGCCGAGGCGACGCTCGAGCTGCCCGAGGTCCCGCCGGCCCTCGGCGGCGGTCGCCGTGGCCTGCACAGCGAGCACCTCGGCTTCCTTCTCGCCGAGATGCAGCACCTCCACCGTTCCCACCCGGGGGCGACCTGGTGAGCACGCAGATCACGCCCACGACGGTGCCACGCGCCCGCGAGATCGCGGCGACCGTGCTCGACCCCGAGCTGCCGATGGTCACGATCGAGGACCTCGGCATCCTCCGGGACGTCACCGAGGACGACCAGCGCCGGGTCCACGTGACCATCACCCCGACGTACTCCGGCTGCCCGGCCATGGAGACGATCCGCGACGACATCGTGAGCACGCTGGAGATCGCGGGCTACCAGCACGTCGACGTCGAGTTCGTGCTGAGTCCCGCGTGGTCCACCGACGACCTCACCGACACGGGCCGCGACAAGCTCGCCCGGGCGGGCATCGCGCCGCCGGGGCCGGCGCCGGTCGCCGGCGGTCCCGTGTCGTTGGCGCTCTCGGTGCGGTGTCCCCAGTGCGGCAGTCTCGACACCCGGGAGTCCAGCCGCTTCGGCTCGACGGCCTGCAAGAGTCTCTGGGTCTGCCGCGCCTGCCGCGAGCCGTTCGACCACTTCAAAGCGCTCTGATCGTGTCTCCCCACCCCATGGCCTGCTGCGCGACGCCCATGACGCACGCTGGCTGCGTTGTCGTCAGTCGCGGATACCCCACATCGCCTCCCTCCTCCGCCTTGCCATCGCACGCCCTGGCCGCCGCTCGCGACGGCCGAGGGTGGGAAGACGCGATCGAGAAATGACCAAGCCGCAGTTCCACCCGCTCCGGGTGGCCGACGTCGAGCCGCTCACCGACGACTCGGTGGCGATCACCTTCGCGGTGCCGCCCGAGCTCGAGGAGGCCTACCGCTTCATCCACGGCCAGCACCTCACGATCCGTGGCGACGACGGCGAGCGGCGCAGCTTCTCGATCTGCACGACGCCGAGCTCCGGCGTCCTCACGATCGGAGTGAAGAAGCTGCCCGGCGGCGCGTTCAGCGAGGGAGTGGTCGACACCCTCCACGTCGGCGACGAGCTCGACGTGATGACCCCGTCGGGGCGCTTCACGACGGTGCTCGACCCGTCGTCGGAGAAGTCGTACGTCGCGATCGCGGCCGGCTCGGGCATCACGCCGGTGATCTCGATCATCTCGACGATCCTCGAGGAGGAGCCGGGCGCGCAGGTGATGCTGGTCTACGCCAACCGCACCCATCGCACCGTGATGTTCCTCGACGAGCTGCACGACCTGAAGGACGAGTACGCCGACCGGTTCCAGCTGGTCCACGTCCTGTCCCGCGAGCAGCAGGACGTCGAGCTCCTCTCCGGACGTCTCGACGGCGACCGGCTGACCCGGATCCTCAAGTCGCTGCGACCGGTCGAGGACGTCGACGAGTGGTTCCTGTGCGGGCCCCAGCAGATGGTCCTCGACCTGCGTGAGCTCCTTCTCGACCACGGGGTCGACGCCCACGATGTGCACACCGAGCTGTTCCACGCCGACCCCGTGCCGCGCGCACCGACGCGGCCGACCGGGTCGTCCGACACGGCGGGAGCCGCGCACGTCACGTTCAAGCTCGACGGTCGTACCTCCGAGTTCGAGCTGGCCCGCGACGGCGTCGGCATCCTCGAGGCCGCGCTCGAGGTCCGCACCGACCTGCCCTTCGCCTGCCGCGGCGGCGTCTGCGGCACCTGCCGCGCCAAGCTGGTCGAGGGCACGGTCGAGATGGACGTGAACTACGCCCTCGAGCCCGAGGAGATCGAGGACGGCTACGTCCTCACCTGCCAGTCCCACCCGACCTCGGACAAGGTCGTCCTCGACTACGACGCTTGAGGCGCTAGCGGTAGCGCTCCGGCAGCGCCTGGCCGACCTTCACCTGAGGCTTGGGCATCCGCAGGAAGCGCACCTGCAGCGCCCGCATCACGGCGTACATCGTGGCGCCCTTCTGGGAGTCGTCGGGGAACCGTCGGGTGAGCTCCTTGCGCAGCCTCCCCCGCATGCGGAAACGCCTCGAAGAGCACGACCAGGAGCATCGCCGGGAGGGCGACGTTGGCGTACGTCGCGAGGGTCGCGTTGCCGCTGTAGCCGAAGACCAGGAACACGACCATCGCCGGCAGCATCAGCTCCAGCATCCAGAACGACGAGTCGATGTAGTCGCGGATGAACTTGCGGACCGGGCCCTGGTCGCGGGCCGGAAGGTACCGGTCGTCGCCGGTCTTCATCGCCTGGCGCATCTTGCCGCTGGACTCCGTGCGCGCGAGGCGACGAGCGGCCGCCTGCTCCTTGCGGGTGCGCGGCACCTTGGCCCGTGCCTTCCGCGCGGCCTCGGCCTCCCGCCTGGACGGCGTCGGGCGGCCCTTCTTCTGCGTGGTCTCGGAGGCGTCGTCCACGCCGCGGTCGGCGGGGCTCTGGGCGGGCGTCTCGGACGCGGTTTGGTACGGCGGAACAACGCGTGCTTCCTGGCTCGTCTCGATGAGGTGAGGGCCGTTGATCCGGCCCGGAGGGGCCAGCCTACCGTCGCGCTCGTTACCTTGACGTCTACCCATAGGGTGACCTCATGAGCATGTGGCAACGGATCAGCCTGATCTTCAGGTCCAAGGCGAACAAGGCTCTCGACCGGGCCGAGGATCCTCGGGAGACCCTGGACTACAGCTACCAGCGCCAGCTCGACCTGCTGGCGCAGGTACGCCGGGGAGTCGCGGACGTCGCCACGTCGCGCAAGCGCGTGGAGCTGCAGGTCAACCAGCTCCAGGCGCAGTCCGACAAGCTCCAGGGCCAGGCCGAGCAGGCGATCACCGCCAACCGCGAAGACCTCGCCCGCGAGGCGCTGACCCGCAAGTCGGGCATCAGCAGCCAGATCGCCGACCTGAAGACGCAGCAGACGCAGCTCCAGGGTGAGGAGGAGAAGCTCACCCTCGCCCAGCAGCGGCTCAGTGCGAAGGTCGAGGCGTTCCGCACGCGCAAGGAGACCATCAAGGCGACGTACACGGCCGCCGAGGCGCAGTCGAAGATCAACGAGGCCATGTCCGGCATCGGCGAGGAGATGGGCGACGTCGGCATGGCGATCCAGCGCGCCGAGGACAAGACCGCGCAGATGCAGGCCCGTGCGGGTGCGATCGACGAGCTCATCGCCTCCGGTGCCCTGGAGGACGCCAGCTCGCTCAACCAGGGCGACGACATCGCTCGCGAGCTCGAGGCGATGAGCTCGCAGACCGAGGTGGAGGCCGAGCTGGCCCGCCTCAAGGGAGGCGGCACGCCGCCGCCGGCGATCGAGAGTGCCGAGGACGGCGGCGACATCCTCGAGGCCGAGCCCCAGGCGCAGGCGAACGACGCCGCGGGGGAGCAGAAGTGATCGTCCGCATCCTCGGCGAGGGTCAGTACGACCTGTCCGATGATGCGGTCGACGCCCTCAACGAGCTCGACGCGACGGTCGAGTCCGCGATCGAGGCGGGCGACGACGCGGCGTTCCACAACGCGCTGGCCGCACTGCTGGACGGCGTCCGCACGGCCGGGGTACCCCACGAGGCGGAGACCCTCGACTCCTCCGACCTGATCCTGCCGATGGCCGACGCGACGCTGGCCGAGGTCAAGGACATGCTCAGCGGCGACGGGCTGATCCCGGGCTGACCGACGACGCGCTTGGGTGACTCGGGGAGAATGGCCCCATGGCTCGCACCCGCTTCGGTTCCGACCTCGGCCTGACCGCCCGGATGACGTCGGTGATGTTCCTGCTCGGGGCCATCTTCGTCGCCCTGATCGTGCTCCTCATGTTCATCCTGCCCGTGCAGTACGCGCCGTTCATCGCGCTGATCGGGCTCGGCGTCGTCTGGTTCCAGTGGTACAACTCCGACACCGTCGCGATGAAGGCGATGCGGGCCCGCGAGGTCACGCCCGAGGAGGCGCCCGAGCTCCACGCCATGATCGACCGGCTCTGCGCCCTCGCCGACATGCCCAAGCCCCGCGTCGGCGTCGCGGACGTGAACATCCCCAACGCCTTCGCGACGGGTCGCTCGCCCAACCGCTCGGTGGTCTGCGTGACCACCGGCATCCTCGGCATGCTCACCGCCGACGAGATGGAGGCGGTGCTGGCCCACGAGCTGAGCCACGTCGCCCATCGCGACGTCCTGGTGATGACCATCGCGTCGTCCGCCGGGATCATCGCCGGTGGTCTCAGTCGCGGAGCGCAGTACGGCGCGTTGTTCGGCGGCGGCCGTCGCGACAACAACAACAGCAACGGTGTGCCGGTCTGGCTGGTCGTCCTCGTCATCAGCCTCGTGGTGTACGCCATCAGCTTCTTCCTGACCCGGCTGCTGTCCCGCTACCGCGAGCTCGCGGCGGACCGCTCCGGCGCCCAGCTGACGTTGAAGCCGCGTGCCCTCGCCACCGCGCTGCAGAAGATCTCGGGCGGGATGAACGCGATCCCGACCGCCGACCTGCGGGCCTCGAGCGCGATGAACGCCTTCTTCATCGCGCCGGCGCTCAAGGGGGTCAGCCTGGGCCAGCTCACCTCGACGCACCCGTCGCTGGAGCAACGGCTGGAGCAGCTCGCCAAGATCGAGGCCGACCTGAGCCGCCCGGTGGACGGCACCGAAGGGCCGCCCGCGCTGTGAGTCGGTTCTGGGGCGCGATCACCGGTCGCACGACGCCGAGGCAGGCCAACCTCGACTCCCTGTTCCTGGTGCCCTCGGCGGCGATCACCCTGCAGACGACGGCGGGCTTCACCCCGACCGGGACGGGCTCGGTCTGCTACCGCGCGCCCGACGGCGCTGCACACCAGCAGATGCAGGACGAGGTCCTCGCCCTCCTGCGCGACGCCGCCGACAAGCCCGACGTGCAGGTGCATCGTGACGACTTCGGCTTCACCTGGCTCGTGGTCGACCGGGTCGACGACGACGTCGAGGGCCTGTGCACCGATCTGCACGCCGTGAACTCAGCCCTCGAGGAGCAGGGCTTCTCGACCGGGCTGCTGTGCTCGCTGGTGCCCTTCCGCGACACCGCCGGCCGCACGGTCGGTCTGGTCTACCTCTACAAGCAGAGCAGCTTCTACGCGTTCGCCCCCACCGGACCCAAGACCCGCGACAACCTGCTGGAGATCCAGGTCCGCGACATCCTCGCCGACGAGCTGCCGATGGAGCAGGATCTCCAGCGCTGGCTCGCCCTCTGGGGTGCTCCCGGGTTGTAGTAGGCGGCGGGCAACCCGCGACCCCCGTGGTTCCGTTGAGGGGGTGACGGAAGGAGCCGCGCGTGCGGGACGTCGACGACAGCCAGTTCGTCCAGTTCGTGGACGGGCACGCTCGCGAGCTCCGGCGTACGGCGTACCTCATGTGCGGTGACTGGCAACGCGCGGAGGACGCCGCCCAGGACGCGCTCGTCAAGCTGTACGTCGCGTGGTCGCGGCTCGAGCGCAGCGGCGCTTTGCGCGCGTACGCCCACCGGGCCGTCACGACCGCGGTGATCGACCAGGGCCGACGTCCCTGGCGTCGCGAGGTGACCGGCGGGTCCCTGCCCGAGCCCGCGGCCGACCCGATCGAGCACGTCGATCGCCGGCTGGCCGTGGTGCATGCGCTGCAGTCCCTTCCGCACCGCCGTCGTCAGTGCGTGGTCCTCCGCTACTTCGTGGACCTCTCGGTGGAGGAGACGGCGCACCACCTCGGGATCACCGCGGGGACCGTCAAGAGCCAGACCGCCCGAGCGCTGGAGCAGGTGCGGGTCTCCCTGCGCGACCAGGGACTCGACGTCGAGCTGGAGGAGCAACGATGAACGAGCGCATGAGCGACCTGCTCGACCGTGCGTCGGACGACGGCGGGGCCCCCCTCGGGTTCAGCGGCGAGACCGTCGTCCGCCGGGCCGTGGTGCGGCGACGCCGGCGCCACGGTGGCATCGCGGTCGGACTGGCGGCGGCGGGCGTCGTCGGCGTGGTCGTCGTGACGCAGCTCGCCGGGTCGTCGCGATCCGACAACACGGGTCCGATCGTCGCCCCGAGCACGAGCCTGCCGACGGCGCCCTCCTCGTCGACCGCGCCGGCACTCAGCCCGCAGGAGCAGGCGATCGTCGACCGCTGCGCGGGTGCGCCGATGCCGCCGCCTCCCACCACGCTCTCCGAGCGGAACCCCGAGACCACGGTGAACCGCGGGCAGATCAAGGCGGCAGCCCCGAGCCATCGGACGGCCGGCTTCGTCCAGGACTGGACGCTCGACGCCCATGTCCAGGACGCCCAGGGCGTCACCGCCACCTTCGTCAGCGCCGACCACACCCGCTGGGCGAGCTGCCAGCTCGCCGATGGCGGGTCGGAGATGGGCGACGAGGTGGTCCCCATGGGACGCGTGCCCAGCGGTCCGATCCCGCAGAGCTGGTACGGCCCCGACGGCTTCCGGCACCAGGCCTCCTCCCCGGACTGGGCCCAGGTGTGCGCGCCGGGTGAGGGCAAGGTCTGCGCCCGTGAGGTCTTCGCCGGCGCCTTCGCCCGGTACGCCGGCGTCGAGTCGGCGCGCGTGGAGGCGCCGGACGGGACCGTGCTCACGCCGGTGTTCGGCGACTACACCTACGTGTTCCGGCACACCGAGGAGCGCGTCGATGCGAACCGCGCGGCCAACGACAACCAGAACATGCCGTCGATGCCGGTGACGCTGCTCGACGGGCAGGGGAACCGCGTCATCCGCTACGACTACTACCCGTCGTACATCATCCCGGGCGGCTGCCCCAGCAACGGGGGCTGCTGACTCAGTCGCGGTGCGAGCGACCGGGGAGGTCGAGCATCCGCTGCAGGGCCACCTTGGCGTGATGTTCGGTGTCGGGGTCGACCGAGATCCGGTTGACGACGACGCCGTCGACGAGCGACTCGAGCGCCCACACGAGATGGGGGAGGTCGATCCGGTTCATCGTCGCGCAGTAGCAGACGCTGCGGTCCAGGAAGACGATCTCCTGGTCGGGGTGCTCGCGGGCGAGGCGCTGGACGAGGTTCAGCTCGGTGCCGACCGCCCACATGGAGCCGGCCGGTGCGGCCTCGATGGTCTTGATGATGAACTCCGTGGAGCCGACGAGATCGGCTCGGGTCACGACGTCGTGGGTGCACTCGGGGTGGACCAGGATCCGGATGCCCGGCTTCTTCTCGCGGAGCTCGTCGACGACGTCGGCCGAGAAGCGGCCGTGCACGGAGCAGTGGCCCTTCCACAGGATCATCCGTGCCGCGGCGAGCGCCTCGGGCGTGACACCGCCATCCGCCTGCCGGGGATCCCAGACGACGCAGTCGTCCAGCGTCATCCCGAGCTTCAGCACGGCGGTGTTGCGGCCGAGGTGCTGGTCGGGCAGGAACAGCACCTTGGCGTCGGGCTTCTGCGCGAACCCCCACTCGAGCGCGACGTCGGCGTTGCTCGACGTACAGACCGCGCCGCCGTTGCGCCCGCAGAACGCCTTGATGTCGGCGGAGGAGTTCATGTAGGTGATCGGGACGACGCTCTCGGCGACGCCGGCGTCGGTCAGGGCGTCCCAGCAGTCCTCGACCTGGGGGAGACGGGCCATGTCGGCCATCGAGCAGCCGGCGCCGAGGTCGGGCAGCACCACGATCTGCTCGGGTGCGGTCAGGATGTCGGCGGACTCGGCCATGAAGTGGACGCCGCAGAACACGACGTACTCGGCCGCGGGCCGGCCGGCGGCGTCACGGGCGAGCTTGAAGGAGTCGCCGGTGACGTCGGCGAACTGGATGACCTCGTCGCGCTGGTAGTGGTGCCCGAGCACGAAGACCCGCTCGCCGAGCGCCTCCTTGGCGGCACGGGCCCGCTCCACCAGATCGGGGTCGGACGGCGCCGGGAGGTCGCCCGGGCACTCCACTCCGCGCTCGGAGGTGAGGTCGGTGCCCCGGCCCAGCGGGAGGAGCGGCAGGTCCACCGTTGTCATGAGGTCATCGTAGGGAGATCACATGAGGGCACCGTGGGCGAGGTACGGCTTCGGCGGCTTCATGTGCCGCAGCGCGAGGTACCCCTCCTGGTGCAGCTCGAGCCGCGCCGCCATCCCGACGTCGACCGCCCAGTCGTTCTCCGGGGTGATGTGGCCGATCAGGACGTCGTCGCTCGAGGCGATCGACTCCCACATCAGGCGTGCGGCGGTCCGCCGGTCGGTAGCAGCGAGCAGGACGACGCCGTCGTCGAGATAGGCGTACCCCTGAGCCGTCGAGGTCTCGCTCACGACCAGGCGGAACTGGCGGATCAGCAGCTGGTGGTCGACCCCGTGGGCGGCGCCGCGCGTCCGACGGTCGACGGAGTCCATCAGGTCGATGTCGGACTCGGTGCCCTCGCGGAGGTGCTCGAGCGCCGGGAGCTGGCCGCGGTCGGGAGTGCCACGCAGGAACATCTGCGGATGCATCGTGAACCCGGCCGCGTGGTAGCGACGCAGCGCCTTCGGGTCGCTCGAGGCGTTGAACATGCCACGCAGGCAGCCGCGTCCGTGCTCGAGCGCCGGAGCGAGGAGCGCCTTGCCGAGGCCGAGGCCCTGCGCGCCCGGCACGACGGCGTACGACGCCAGCAGCCACATCTTCTCCCGCACGAACGAGACCACGATCCCGAGCAGCTCGTCGTCGCGTTCGGCGACCCAGCAGCCACCGGGGTCCGTGCCGACCAGGTGGCGCACCCGGTCGGTCCAGATCGCACCGCGCTCCGGCGGGCGGAGCTGAGGATCGGGCCACGAGCGGCGGAACATCCGGATGTCGAGCTCGTGGAAGCCGACCGCCGTGACCCGCTCGGCCGCCGGTGCGTCATCCACGGTCATGGGCCGGATGCGCACGTCGCTCACCGGCCCCAACCTAAGGGTGTGGCGGTCGTCGGGAGAATGGCGGGATGGCAGCGGTGCGCAAGGTCGGCGTCGAGGAGGAGCTGCTCCTCGTCGACCCCGAGACGGGCGAGCTCGCGAATGCGGCCGGCCATGTGCTCCACGAGCACCGCAGCGAGGGGCGAGGGCGCCGAGCGGGCAGCCGCCGCCGACCTCGAGGGTGAGCTCCTCCGCCACATGGTCGAGACCCACACGGACCCGTCGGCGGACCTGGCGCAGATCGCGCGCGAGCTGCGGCAGGCGCGGGGAACGGCGTTGACCGCCGCGGAGGAGTCGGGTCTCGAGCTCGCCGCGGTCGCCGTCCCGCCCCTCGGCCCGGTGCATCCGGCGGTGAGTGCCAACCCCCGTTACGAGCGGATCGTCGGCGAGTTCGGCGACATCGCACGACGAGCCGGGACCCTCGGCATGCACGTGCACGTCGACATCTCCGACGACGAGGAGGGCGTGCGGGTGATCGACGGCTTGCGACCCTGGCTGCCGCTGCTCGTGGCGCTGTCGGCCAACTCGCCGTACGCCGCGAGTCACGACACCGGGTACGCCTCGTGGCGCTACCAGCTCTGGGGGCACTGGCCGTCCGCAGGCACCGCCGAACCGTTCGGCTCGATCGAGGAGTACCGCCGGGTCAGCGAGTCGCTGATCGGCACCGGGGCTGCGCTGGACCCTGGGATGCTCTACTTCGACGCCCGGTTGGCCGCGGAGTACCCGACCATCGAGGTCCGCGTCGCCGACACCTGCACCGAGGTCGAGGACGCGCTGGTCGTCGTGGGGCTGACGCGGGCCCTCGTCGAGACCCTCGCCCGGGACGCGGACCCGGGCGAGCCAGTGCGCAGCGACCTCCTCAGGGCCGCGACGTGGCGAGCGTCGAGGTACGGCGTCGGAGGCGACCTCGTTGACCCGTTGACATGGGAGGTGGTGCCGGCGTTCGACGCGCTGGACGTGCTGGTGGACCGTGTCGGGCCCGCACTCGACGACGCGGGCGATGCCGAGCTCGTCGACGAGGGGCTGGCCCGCGCGCGGGCCACCGGCAACGGCGCACGCCGTCAGCGCGCGGCGTACGAACGCAGCGGCGAGCTCCGCGCGGTCGTGGCGGACCTGGTCCGGCGGACGCTGGACTCGACGACCCGATGACGCCTCGCGTCCAGGAGAATGATCCGGTGCGCGTGCTGATCGCTCCGGACAAGTTCGCCGGGACCCTGACCGCCGTCGAGGCGGCCCGGGCGATGGCCGACGGATGGACGCGCCAGGCACCCGGCGACGAGCTCGACCTCGCCCCGATGGCGGACGGCGGGCCCGGCTTCGTCGACGTGCTCCACGAGGCGCTCGGCGGAGAGCTGTCGGCGGTCACCGTCACCGGACCTCACGGCGAGCCGGTTCCTGGCGCCGTCCTCACGGTGGGAGAACGGGCCTTCGTCGAGAGCGCGCAGGCCTGCGGACTGGCGCTCACTCGGGGGGAGGGCGCCGAGAGCGCCACCACCTGGGGTGTCGGTGAGCTCGTCCTCCGCGCGATCGACGCGGGAGCCACCGACATCGTCGTGGGCCTGGGCGGATCGGGCACCAACGACGGCGGAGCGGGCCTGCTCGGTGCGCTCGGGGCGACCGCGGACCGCGCTCTCGACGGCGGTGCGACCGGGCTCGAGGGCGTCACCGAGGTCGACCTCGCCGGGGCGCGTGAGGTCGTCAGGGGCGTCCGCCTCACCGCGGCCACCGACGTCGACAGTCCGCTCACGGGCCTGTTCGGCGCGATCAAGACCTACGGACCCCAGAAGGGCATCGCCGAGGATCGCCTCGCGGCGCTCGACGGCATCCTCGAGTCGTTCGCCGCGGCGACCGATCGTCGTACCTCGCTGGAGAAGGGGGCGGGAGCCGCAGGTGGTGTGGGGTTCGCCCTGATCCTGCTCGGCGCCTCCCGCCGGCCCGGCTTCGACATCGTCGCCGAGTCCGTCGACCTCGCCGCCCGCGCCCGCGCGGTCGACGTCGTGCTCACCGGTGAGGGGGCCTTCGACTTCTCGAGCAGATCCGGCAAGGTGCCGTACGGCGTGGCCACCGTCGCAGCAGAGGCACTCCGGCCGTGTGTCGCGCTGGCGGGCCGGGTCCTCGTCGGCTCGCGCGAGATGCGGGCCCTCGGCATCGAGTCGGCGTACTCCCTGGTCGACCTCGTGGGCGAGGAGCAGGCGCTCGGTGACCCGGCCGGCAGCCTCGCCCGCCTGGCGGAGCGCGTCGCCCGCACCTGGTCGCGGTGATCCCACCGCACGGTCGGGATCCCTCGGAATAACCACTGCTGTGCGAGAATTGACCCTGTCAGACGCGCCTGCAAGGCGCACTCTGCGGACACCGACGAAGGAGCCCTGAGCATGACCGACCAGGTCACCGAGCGACGCACCGACCAGATCAACCTGAGCCCGGTCGCGGCTTCGAAGGTGCAGAGCCTGCTCGAGCAGGAGGGGCGTGACGACCTCCAGCTGCGCATCTCGGTCCAGCCGGGCGGCTGCAGCGGTCTGCGCTACCAGCTGTTCTTCGACGAGCGGACCCTGGACGGCGACGTCGTCACCGACTTCGACAGTGTCGCCGTCGTGGTCGACCGGATGAGCGTGCCCTACCTCAACGGCGCGATGATCGACTTCGTCGACACCATCGAG
>CAWEUA010000021.1:0-113122 GCA_963812055.1 uncultured Actinomycetota bacterium | reverse complement strand
TCGGCAGGGCGGTGCCGTCCGGTCCCCCCGCAGCTTCGGAGGAGTCGTGCCCGCCGCAGGCGGACACCCCGCCCGTCAGCACCACGGCGCACGCCGCTGCCGCGACCCGCGTCCAACGCCTCACGGAGCACTCCTCCCGCCGTGGCCACCGACGTCAGTACGACGTCCGGTCCTCCACTTCGGTTGACACGCCCGGCGGCGATGTCAGCCCAGGTCGTGCGCCTCGCGGATCGCGTCCACGATCCCGTTCATGATCTCGGTCAGCCCGAAGTCCTTCGGGGTGTAGACCGCGGCCACACCGGCGTCGATCAGCCTGCGGGCGTCCGCGTCGGGGATGATCCCGCCGACCACGACCGGTACGTCGCCCACGCCGGCCTCCTCGAGCCCGACCAGCACGGCCGGGACCAGCTCCATGTGGGAGCCGCTGAGGATGGACAGGCCGACACAGTGCACGTCCTCGGCGACCGCGGCGGCGACGATCTCCTCCGGGGTGAGGCGGATGCCCTGGTAGATCACCTCGAACCCGGCGTCCCGGGCACGGACCGCGACCTGCTCGGCGCCGTTGGAGTGCCCGTCGAGACCGGGCTTGCCCACCAGCAGGCGCAGCCGACCGCCCCGCCCGCCACTCAGCTCCTCGCCCGTCTCGCGCACGCGGCGACGCACCTCGGCGAGGTCCTCCCCGGCGCCCGCGACGCCCACGGCGCCGCTCACGCCGGTCGGCGCTCGGTACTCGCCGAACACGCCCCGTAGCGTGCCGGCCCACTCCCCCGTCGTCGCACCAGCCCGGGCGGCGGCCAGGGTGGCGGGCATCAGGTTGGCGTCGGTCTTGGCGTCGTCGGCCAGCCGAGCCAGTGCGTCGGACACCGCCGGCTCGTCCCGCTCGGCCTTCCACGCCCGGACGCTGTCGGACGCCGCTTGCTCGGACTCGGGGTCGGCGGCCTGGACGACGGTCCCGGGGTCGGCGGTGAGCGGCGACGGCTCGGTGCTCTCGAACCGGTTCACCCCGACCACCACCTCCTCCCCCGACTCGATGCGAGCCCGCCGGGCGGTGTGGGACGAGACCAGCTCCTGCTTCATGTAGCCGCTCTCGACGGCGGCGATCGCCCCGCCCATCGCCTGGATCCGGTCGATCTCCTCCCGAGCCCCCGCCGCGAGCTCGGCGACCTTGGCCTCGACGACATGAGAGCCGTCGAAGAGATCGTCGTACTCGAGGAGGTCCGACTCGAAGGCGAGCACCTGCTGGAGCCGGAGCGACCACTGCTGGTCCCACGGGCGAGGCAGGCCGAGCGCCTCGTTCCACGCCGGAAGCTGGACGGCGCGGGCGCGAGCGTCCTTGGACAGAGTCACGCCGAGCATCTCGAGCACGATCCGCTGGACGTTGTTCTCCGGCTGGGCCTCGGTGAGCCCGAGGCTGTTGACCTGGACGCCGTAGCGGAACCGGCGCATCTTGGGGTCGTCCACGCCGTAGCGGTCGCGGGTGATCTCGTCCCACAGCTCGACGAACGCCCGCATCTTGCACATCTCCTCGACGAACCGGACCCCGGCGTTGACGAAGAACGACATGCGTCCGACGACCTTGCCGAAGTCGTCCTCCGACACCTGGCCGGACGC
This sequence comes from uncultured Actinomycetota bacterium, assembly GCA_963812055.1. Taxonomy (GTDB): domain Bacteria; phylum Actinomycetota; class Actinomycetes; order Propionibacteriales; family Nocardioidaceae; genus Nocardioides. The sequence continues at coordinate 111,511 of CAWEUA010000021.1, read as the reverse complement.
CTTCACGGCATCGAGCACCGAGATCGCCGTACACAACGCGTAGGCCAGCTCCTGCCGGGGTGTCGCTCCCGCCTCCTGGAGGTGGTAGCTGCAGATGTTGATCGGGTTCCAGCTGGGGATCTCGTGCACGGTGTAGGCGATCACGTCCGTGATCAGGCGCAGCGAGTGCTCGGGCGGGAAGACGTACGTGCCGCGGGAGAGGTACTCCTTGACGATGTCGTTCTGGGTCGTACCCGCCAGCAGACGGGCGACCTCGGACGGGTCGCGATCGGGGTTCTGCTCCTCCGCGACGACCTGGTAGAGCGCGAGCAGCCACATCGCGGTCGCGTTGATCGTCATCGACGTGTTCATCTCGGTGAGCGGGATCCCGTCGAACAGCCGGCGCATCTCGCCCAGGTGCGGGATGGGTACGCCGACCTTCCCCACCTCACCCCTGCTCAGGCTGTCGTCGGGGTCGTAGCCGGTCTGCGTCGGCAGGTCGAAGGCGACCGACAGGCCGGTCTGTCCCTTGGCCAGGTTGGTCCGGTAGAGCGCGTTCGAAGCCGTGGCCGTGGAATGACCGGCGTACGTACGCATGACCCAGGGACGGTCCCGGCGGCTGGCAGGCATGCAGCGAGAGTAGGGCCGGGCGTGACCGTCAGGCTCCACCGTGTGGGCTATGCCTCACGTGGCCTAGTCCACAGTCCGATCGGGCCATTTCCCACTGATCCACGGTGTCCGATCGGCCATTTGATGCGGATTCCTCCGCGAAGAACCACGGGCAAGCCGACCAGCGCGCAGTCGCAGGTCCAGGTGCAGAACGTCTTCACTGCCGGCGGACCGACGCTGACGAGCCTCACGGTGCTGGTCACCTATCCCGGGTCGCGTGTGGACGGGGCCACGCCCCAGTCCGTCACGGGCACCGGCTGGTCGTTCGGCTCAGCCACCCAGAGCGGAACCGGCTGGATCTACAGCTTCGTCTGGGTCGGCTCACTGGCGTCCTCGCACTCCACGTCGACGCTCAGCTACAAGGTGCCGCTGCGGAACAACTCGAGCGGGAACGTCGCGCTGACCGCCAGCGCGTCGGCCACAGGCATCGCCTCGGCCTCCGCGACTGCGTCGACCAACCTCTGAGCCTCCGGTCGCAGGTCGGCGTCAGGCGGTAGCGGCTGCTCGCTCGACCTCGACGAAGCGGGCGAGCCGCGAGACCTGCAGCATCCGACGCACCGCCGGGCCGCAGCCACGCAGCCGCAGGTGATGACCGGACCGGCCGGCCTCGAGCGAGGCGTAGGCAAGCACACGTGCGGCCGTCACGTCGAGGGTGGTGACACCCGTCAGGTCGACGACGAGGTCTTGCTCGAACCCCGCCAGGTGCTCGTAGATCGCGCTGCGGACCTCCATCGTGCTGCGCACGTCGAAGTCACCGGTGAGCACCAGCGCGTGCCCGTCGTAGACGATGTCCATCGCCCGACCCCCGATCCCCGTGCCCCGAGCAGGGCTTGTCCCTTCATGGTGCTTCGTACCTGTATGACGCCTGAGCATCCCCGATCGGTTGCGTCCAGGCGAACTATTTTTCCCGATCACCGCGCACTACCCTCGTGACCGTGGTCAATCTGACGCGGATCTACACCCGGACCGGCGACGCGGGAACGACGCGGCTCGGCGACATGAGCGAGACCTCCAAGAACGACCTGCGACTCCACGCCTATGCAGACGTCGACGAGGCGAACGCGCAGCTGGGGTCGGCACTTGCTCACGACGTCGAGGAGTCGGTGCGGGCGGTCCTGATACATGTCCAGAACGACCTGTTCGACGTCGGGGCCGACTTCTGCACCCCCGTGGTGGAGAACCCCGAGCACCCGCCGCTGCGGATCACCCAGGCGTACGTCGACCGGCTCGAGGCCTGGTGCGACGAGTTCAACGAGGACCTGCCGAAGCTGCGGTCGTTCATCCTCTCCGGTGGTACGCCGACGGCCGCGCGGCTGCACGTCGCCCGCACGGTCATCCGTCGCGCCGAGCGCTCCGCGTGGGCGGCGTACGACGTGTACGGCGACACCATGAACCCGCTGGCGATCCGTTATCTCAACCGGCTCTCGGACCTGGTGTTCATCCTCGCCCGGTACGCGAACCGCGAGAACGGCGACGTGCTCTGGGTCCCGGGAGGCGAGCGATGACCGACGGCGACGGACACTCGACCGACGAGGCCACGACACCCGAGCCCGTCGACGACCTGGTGGTCACCCACCACACGCTGAAGTCCAAGGGCGGCGAGCTGCGCTACACCGCCCGCTCCGGGCGGATCGTGCTGCGCGAGGAGGAGGTCAAGGAGGACGTCTTCCGCGGCTGGAAGGCCCGCGCGGAGATGTCGGTGACGGCGTACACGCTCGACGACGCAGACCTCACCACGCGCCCGATCACCTTCGTCTTCAACGGCGGCCCGGGATCGTCGTCCATCTGGCTGCACATGGGCCTGCTCGGCCCGCGCCGGGTCGACATGGGCGACGTCACCGCGCCGCACCCGCCGCCGTACCGGCTGGTCGACAACGCCGAGACCCTGCTCGCGGCCTCCGACCTGGTGTTCATCGACCCGATGTCGACCGGGCACACCCGCGCCGTCGAGGGCGGGAAGGCGAAGGAGTACCACGGCTTCGCCAAGGACGTCGAGCAGGTCACCGAGCTGATCCGGCTGTGGTGCACCCGCGAGGACCGGTGGATGTCGCCCAAGTTCATCGTCGGCGAGTCCTACGGCACGGTCCGTGCCGTGGCGGTCGCCGAACGGCTCCAGGAGACCCACGCCCTGACGCTCAACGGCCTCGTCCTGGTCTCCAGCGTGCTCGACTTCGGCACCCAGGACTTCGGCCAGCACCGGTGGGACGAGTCGTGCCTCAACTTCCTGCCGACGTACACGGCGATCGCGCACTACCACGGCAAGCTCAAGGGGCGGCTGACCAAGGTGCGGCAGGAGGCCGAGGCGTTCGCCGCCGGCCCGTACCGGACGGCGCTCGCGGCCGGGCGCCGGCTGCCGTCGAAGGAGCGCGCCGGTGTCGTCCGCACGCTCGCCCGGCTGACCGGCCTCTCCGAGGAGTACGTCGAGGGCACCGACCTGCGGATCGAGCACTGGCGCTTCTGCACCGAGCTGCTGCGTGACCGCGGCCTGAGTGTCGGCCGCATCGACGGCCGGTTCACCGGCCCGGCGAGGTCGCCGATCGCGGAGAACATGGACGCCGACCCGTCGATGGACGCGATGAACGGACCGTTCGCAGCAGCCCTGCATCACTACTTGCGCTCCGAGCTCGGCAACACCCGGGACCTGCCGTACGAGGTCTACGCCACCGCGATCACGAAGTGGTCCTACGAGGAGTTCCAGGGCAAGCCGGTCTTCGTCGCCGACAAGCTCGAGCGGGTGATGCGGGCGAACCCGCACCTGCGGGTGCGGATCGAGTACGGCTACTACGACCTGGCAACGCCGTACCACGCGGCGGAGGACATGGTGGCCCACCTGCGCCTGCCCGACGAGGCGTTCGACCGGATCGAGCACGAGTACTTCGAGACCGGCCACATGCCGTACCTGCACGAGTCGAGCCGCAAGCGGGAGCTGGCGTCGATCGCAGCGTTCGTCGAGCGCGGCTGATGGCCGGACGACCACGACCGGAGCCGATGGCGGCTCCGCCGGACGCGGTGTCGGTCTACACCGACGGCGCGTGCTCGGGGAACCCCGGCCCGGGCGGTTGGGCGTGGGCGATCGATCAGCAGACCTACGCGTCGGGCGGCGACAGGATCACCACCAACCAGCGGATGGAGGTCCGTGCCGTCCTCGAGGCGGTCACGACCTTGTCCGCACCGCTGCTCGTGGTCAGCGACTCGACGTACGTCGTGAACTGCTTCCGCGACCGGTGGTGGGAGAAGTGGCTCCTCAACGGGTGGCTGACGTCGGCCCGGAAGCCGGTGATGAACCGCGACCTGTGGGAGCCGCTGGTGGCCGTCGTCGCCGACCGCGACGACATCGCCTTCCACTGGGTGAAGGGTCACTCCGGCCACGAGATGAACGACTTCGTCGACGAGCTGGCGGTCGCCGCCGCTCTCGAGGCCCGCTGACGCGACGGGGTGGACCGTCGCGACGGTGCCGACCGCCCGGCCACTGACTAGGCTCTGGACATGGAGCGGACGCCGTTCACCGTCGCCACGGAGTCGGGCCCGCTCTCGGGGTGGACCGTGGGTGAGGGTCCACCGGTGCTCGCGATCCACGGCGGACCGGGAATGAGCTACGACTACCTCGACGATGCCGTGCTCGAGCTCGCCACTCGCTACCGGGTGGCGACCTTCCAGCAGCGGGGGCTCGCGCCGTCCACCGAGGAGGGCGAGTTCACCGTCGACGAGGCCGTGGCCGACGTGACCGCCGTCCTGGACGGTCTCGGCTGGGACACGGCGTACGTGATGGGCCACTCGTGGGGCGGCCACCTGGTGTTCCAGGTCGCGGTCGACATCCCGGACCGGCTGGACGGGGTGCTGTCGGTCGACCCGTTGGGTGCCGTCGGCGACGGTGGCGTCGAGGAGTTCGGGACGGAGATGCTCGCGCGGGTCTCCGAGGAGAACCGCGAGCGTGCTCACGAGCTCGACGAGAAGGACACGGCCGGCGAAGCGACGCCCGAGGAGTCCCTCGAGGCGTTCTCCCTGTTCTGGCCGTCGTACTACGCCGACCCGGACTCGGCTCCGCCGATGCCGCGGGTCGTCTTCTCGGCAGCGGCGAACCTGGGCCTGTGGACCGATCTCACCGCGCGTCTTTCCGCGCTCGAGGCCTCGCTCCCGTCGATCACGGTGCCCTTCGGTGTGCTCGTCGGCGACCGGAGCCCGATGCCGACGACCGCGGGCACCGACAGCGCGGCCCGTATCCCGGGAGCCTGGTCGCACGTGGTGCCGGGTGCGGGCCACTTCGCCTGGCACGAGTCGCCCGGCTGTGTGCTGGCCGCGATGGATCGGCTGGTCGCCGAGGATCCGGCGCGTCCCTAGGATTCGCGGATGGCCCGCAACCCCGACATCCCCGACGCCTTCGACGTGTTCACGTTCGTGATCCTGCGGCGTCCCGACGATGCGCCGGACATGCCGGACGAAGAGCTCGACGAGCTCCAGGCCCGGCACCTCGCCTACCGGGCCGGTCTGAGACGTGAGGGTCTGCTAGCGGTGAACGGGCCGTGTGCGGAGCAGAGCGACCCGGCGTACCGCGGCATGTCGATCTTCGCCTGCGACCCGGCCGAGGCCGCCCGCCTCTCCGACGGCGACCCCTCCGTCGCGGCCGGGCGGCTGACCTACGACGTGATGGAGTGGTGGGTCGCGGCGGACTCGCTCGTCTTCCCGAACGCCGCAAGTCCCGTGGGCGACCGACGCTCGATGCCGGAGGACTGAGGGCCGGACGCGCCTACTCCCTCGGCTCCGCTCCGCGCGCGGGCGTCTCGCGCATGACCGCCCAGGCGTCGGCCACCGGGCCGAGGTGGCGGAGCTTGTCGGGGTTGATCACCGAGCGGACCACCTGGATCCGCCCATCGAGGACGTCGAGCGTGATCACGTTGATCACCTGCCCAGCGGCGTCCCGGAAGATCGCACCGGGCTGCCCGTTCACCTCGCGGCGCTCGACCTGGATGCCGGAGCCGCCGAACCGCTGGCCCAGGCCCGCGAACATGCGTGCGGCCTTGTCCAGGCCGACGATCACCCGCATCCACTGCGGCGCCTTGCCACCGCCGTCGCCGTACACCTCGACGTCGGCCGCCAGGAGCTCCCGGAGCTCGTCCACGTCGCCGACCGTCACGGCGTCGAAGAACCGCGCGGCGAGCTCCTCGCGCTCGCGTCGGTCGACGTCGAACCGCGGCCGGCCCTCCTCCATCAGTCGTCGCGCCCGTGAGGCGAGCTGGCGGCTCGCGGCCTCCGACTTGCCGACCACCTCGGCGATCTCGCCGAACGGGAACGCGAACACGTCGTGCAGGACGAACACGGCCCGCTGCTCGGGGGTGAGCCGCTCGAGCAGCAGCAGCGCCGCCATCGACAGCGAGTCGGCCAGCTCGGCGGCGTGCTCCGGATCGGGGTACGCCGCCGACTCGTCGTCGGTGAGCAGCGGCTCGGGCAGCCACTGCCCGACGTACGACTCGCGGCGGACGCGGGCCGACCGCAGGACGTCGATCGAGACCCGCGTCACGATCGCCGAGAGGAAGGACTTCAGCGAGATCGGCACGGTCTCGCTCGCGTGGAAGCGCAGCCAGGTCTCCTGGACGGCGTCCTCCGCCTCGCTCACGCTCCCGAGGATCCGGTAGGCGATCGAGAAGAGCAGCGGCCGCAGCTCTTCGAACTCCTCAGCACTCACGTCCTATCCCTCCAGCCCGAGTCCGTCCTTGAAGCCCTGTCGCCAGGACGGCCAGCGCAGCTCCCAGCCGAGCTCACGCTTGGCACGAGCGTTGGACGAACCACGCGTCCTGGTCAACATCGACACGGCCACCTCACCACCTGCGAGCCGCGCGACCCAGAGTGGGAGCCGCATCGGTGGCTTCGCGCCGACGCACTCGGCCAGGTAGGGCAGCCACTCCGACGCCGGGGCGGGCTCGTCGTCCACGATGTTGAAGACTCCCCGAGTCCCCTTCTCCAGCGCCAGCACGGTCGCGCTCGCCGCGTCGTCCAGGTGGACGAACGACGTGTAGCCGGTGCCCCCACCGGCGAGCGGGAACTGCCTCTTCCGGATCACCGGGACCATGGCGTTGGACGCGTCGCCGTAGAACCCGCCGTACCGCAGGACGGTGCCGTCCACCTTCTGCGTGGCGTCCTCGAGGTAGCGGATGCCGTCGAGCGTCTCGCGCTGCGCTCGTGGCGGCTCCGGGTCGAGCGGGTCCTCCTCGTCCTTGACCCAGCTGCCCGAGCGGATGTTGGGCCAGCCGGTGTAGCTCTGCGTCACGACATGCGGCACACCGGACGCCTGCGCCGCCGCGATCAGGTGGTCGAGGCCCTCGGTCCGCAGCCGGTTGGTCATCGCGAACGACCGGTCGAAATGCTTCACGTCCAGCTTCCCGGACAGCGCCGACAGCTGGTGGACGACGGCGTCCGGCTCGGCCTTCGCCACGGACTCCCCCACCGCGGCGCTGTCCAGGGCGTCGACGACGACCGCCTCCGCACCCAGGCCCTCGATCAGCTCGATCTTGCGGGCGTCCCTCGTCGTGGACGTCACCCGGTGTCCTCGCGCCACCAGCTGCGGTACCAGCCGCTGCCCGATCGCGCCCGTTCCTCCTGCGATGTAGACGTGCATCGCCCTTCACCTCTCGTCTCGACTTCTTCTCACCCACGAGTCGAGACGGCGAGCCGAAACGTGACAGCCATGGGTTCGGGTCGAAGAGGTCTCCGGCCACTGAGCCCAGGCTCGCCTCGAGCGTTCCGGAATGCTTCTACGATGGGTCTGTCTCTGGAACCTGACGCCCCGAGGCGGTGGCACGATGCCGGGACGACCTCGCCCACGACCTGCTGGAGCACGGCGGGAGAGACGAAGGTCGCGAGCTCCTCGTGGAGTGCTGGACCGCAGCGCACGATATGGGCGCGGGCGAGCTCGAGCGCCGAGCCTCCCGGCTCGCTACCCGCACCCGCGTCCCAATCCCGGAATCGGGCGCAACCGGTCCCTTGAGTCGGTTGACCCCCCGTGAGCGTGACGTGCTCGACCAGTTGGCTACGGGAGCGACCAACAAGGCAATTGCAGGTGAGCTGGTGATCAGCGAGAAGACGGTCAGCGTGCACGTCTCGAACATCCTGGCCAAGCTCGCGGTGGAGAACCGCGGAGCGGCCGCGGCTCTCGCCCGAACAATGATCCACCCCCGTGATGAGACCCCGAGGACGGTCGATCCGTCAGCGTGAACCACGACGTGACACCGCCTTCCGGGGTGCGGAGCATGCCGCGGATCGACCCCGCTGTTTCGCGGACGGGCTCGGGGGTACGGGCGTAAAACCCGTCTCTCGGAGGTTTCCTTGCACTGGCGCACTCTTGCCGGGTCCACCGCTGTCGCGGTCGCACTCGGCACTCTCGGAATGGTCCAGTCGAGCTCCGCCGCCCCACCGGGAGGCGGAGTGGCACCGGGTGGTCCCGGCGAAAAGGCCACCTGGACGGAGGCGAACAAGACGGCCTTCGGAACGGCGCGCACTCGGAGCAGCAACGTGTGGTTCACCCTCCAGCAGGGCCGGACCAGCGAGGTGTTCTACCCCGACCTCTCGACGCCCAGCGTGCGCAGCCTGGAGCTGGTCGTCACCGGTGACGGCTTCACCGACCGCGAGTCGACCGACATGCGTCACCGGACGACCCGGCCGGATGCCGGGAGCCTGAGGTTCCGCGAGGTCAACACCGACCGGCAGGGCCGGTATCGCATCGTCGAGACCTTCGTGACCGATCCCCGACGCGATGCCGTGGACGTGCGGATCCGGCTCGAGTCGCTCGACGGACACGACTACCAGCTGTACGCGCTGTACGACCCGTCGCTGGCGAACACGGGCATGGACGACAGCGGCAGCACGGCGGGCAGCGCGTTGGTGTCGTCCGACTCCGGGAGCACGGTCGCCAGCGCCCTCGTCTCGCAGCCGGCGTTCGACCAGACGTCGACCGGCTACCTCGGCACCAGCGACGGATGGACCGACCTGAAGGACGACCAGACCCTCGACAACGCCTACAGCGAGGCCGGGCCCGGCAACATCGTGCAGGTCGGCCGTCTCACCGGCGTGACCGGCACGGGCACGCACCAGCGGGCGGAGCTGAGCCTCGGGTTCGGCAGCAGCATCGGCGAGGCACAGACGACCGCCGACGACTCGCTGGGAACGGCGTTCGGGAGCACGCGGACGAGGTACGACCGCGGGTGGCACGCGTGGATCCGCTCGCTGAAGGGTGTGCCGGACAGTGCCGCCGGCGTACGGCGGCAGTACCTCGCCTCCGAGCTGGTCGTGGCCGCAGCGGAGGACAAGCTGAATCCCGGTGCCTTCGTCGCCTCGCCGACCGCGCCGTGGGTCTGGGGAGACGAGGTGCCGGACCTCTCGTCCCCCTCCGGCGCCTACCACCTGGTGTGGTCGCGAGACGCCTACCAGTTCGGCACAGCGCTCTGGGCCATGGGCGACAAGGCCGCCGCACGGCGGATCGTGGACTGGCTCTTCACCGTGCAGCAGAAGGCCGACGGCTCGTTCCCGCAGAACTCCGACGTGAACGGCACCCCCGTCTGGGGCAGCCTCCAGCTGGACGAGGTCGCACTGCCGATCGTGCTTGCGCACCTCGTCGGTCGCGACGGGCCGGCGACGTACGCGCACGTGAAGAAGGCAGCAGACTTCATCGCCGACTACGTCGACCCCGACACCGGTCTCCATGCGCCGTTCACGCCCCAGGAGCGGTGGGAGAACCAGTCCGGCTACTCGCCGAACTCCATCGCTGCCCAGATCAACGGACTGGTCTGTGCCGCCGACATGGCCATGCGCAACGGCGACAACGCCTCGGCCAAGCGCTGGCTGACGCTGGCCGACCGGTGGCAGCGCCACGTGAAGAAGTGGACCGTGACGACGAACGGTCCGCTGAGCAAGAAGCCGTACTTTCTGCGGCTGACCAAGGACGGGCACCCGAACGCGGGTACGACGTACGCCATCGGCGACGGGGGCCCGACGTCGGTCGACCAGCGTCGGGTCGTCGACCCGAGCTTCCTCGACCTCGTCCGGTTCGGCATCCTCGGCCCTGCCGACCGGGCCGTCCGCTCGTCGCTGCCGGTGATCGACCGCCGGCTCGGTGTGAAGACGCCGAACGGCCGGTTCTGGCGCCGCTCCAGCTTCGATGGGTACGGCGAGACGCGCACCGGCGGCGAGTGGACCATCACAGACTCCGGCACCTTCACCACGCTGGGACGGGCGTGGCCGATCCTCAACGACGAGCGCGGTGAGTACGCCGTGACCGCCGGCCGGCACGGCGCTGGCTACCTCCGCGCCATGGCGAAGCGCGTCGGGCCCCTCCGACCTGCTCGCCGAGCAGGTCTGGGACGGCCGACGGCCGACCGGCAAGGCGTGCTGCCGCCTCGGCGAGGGCACGCGGTCCGCGACGCCCCTGATCTGGTCGCACGCCGCCCTGGTGCGGCTCGCGTGGACCATCCAGCGCGGTACTCCCGTCGACGAACAGCCCGTGGTGTCACACCGCTACCTGGGGTGAGGTGAGGTCGCGGGCGGGGTGGGCCGTGACGGCCTTGACCTCGCAGTCGACCGGGCGGATGCTGTGTCGCGACCCGATGCGGGTCTTCGGCGCTAATCTCGGGAGCCTGGCATGCTGCCTTCTCGCATTCGTCCCCTCATCGCTCTTGCCCTCATCTGCTCCGGGGCCGGTCTCGCTGCGGTCTTTCCCGTCGCAGCAGGAGCCGCGCCCGGCGACGATGACACTCCCGTCCTGCTGACGCCGAAGGGCGAGCGTGAGGACGGCTCGGACGAGCAGAGCTTCGACAAGCTCCGCGACGCCTACTACTGGAGCCGCCTGCTGAGCGGCGACGAGCAGCTCACCGTCAACAAGGCGGCGAAGCTCCGGAGCAAGGCCGTCGTGCATGCGAACGGCATCTCGAAGGCCGCCCCGGCCGGCACCACGCGCGGGGGCGACTGGCTCTCCCAGGGCCCCGACCCCATCGTCCAGGTGGGGCGCACCAGCAACACGTTCGAGGCGGTCTCGGGACGCATCGGCGCACTCGCGATCCGCAACGACGGCACGATCATCCTCGGCGCAGCACAGGGCGGAGTCTGGACCTACGACCCCGCCTCCGGCACGTGGACGCCGCGGTCCAACGCCACCGACACCCAGTCGGTCGGCGCCCTGGCGATCGCACCCAGCAACGACCAGATCGTCTACATGGGCTCCGGTGAGGGAGCGTTGTCCGGCGACAGCTACTACGGGGACGGGTTCTACCGGTCGACCAACGGTGGCGTGACCTGGCAGCACGTGTCGACCCTGTTCACCGGCCAGGCCGTCTCCGCCATCGCCGTGGACCCGACCGATCCCCAGCACGTGTACGCCGCGACGGTCCGCGGTCGTGGCGGTGCCCACCGCACCACCAGCCCCACCGCCAAGCCGTACGGCGTCTACGAGTCGACCGACGGCGGCTCGACGTGGACGCTGCGCAAGGGCACCACCGACGAGATCCACGGGGCCACCGACCTCGTGATGGACCCCCAGGACCCCACCCACCTCTGGGCGTCGTTCTGGGGCGACGGGATCTACAAGTCCACCGACGGCGGCAAGACGTGGAACCTGGCGATGACCGGGCTCCCGGACGGCAACTTCCTCGAGGGCGGCACCCGGTTCTCGCTCGGCATCTCCCACCCGGCGGGCAGTGGCGCCCCGACGCTGTACACGGGCTTCGACTACTTCGACCAGAGCGACGCGTATCACCCCGGGTCCGTCTTCAAGAGCACGGACGGCGGCGACACCTGGGCCGCCACCGCCACCGGAACGGGCACCAACAGCATCCGGGACTACTGCGGGACACAGTGCTTCTACGACAACGTCGTCAAGCCCGACCCGACCAACCCGGACATCGTGTACGTGCTCGGCTCCTACGGATACAACTTCAGCCCACCGTCGGGTGGCGTCTTCCGCTCGACCGACGGCGGCGCGACCTGGAAGAACCTCGGCTACGACCTGCACCCCGACTTCCATGCCATCGCCGTCCAGGCCAACGACACCTCGCACATCGCCATCGGGAACGACGGCGGAATCTGGGAGTCGCACACCCGAGGTGGTCGCAACGGGGCGGCCGATCCCCTCTCGGCAGCGGACTGGCAGAACCTCAACGGCCAGGTCGACCCGAACACGGCGGTCCTCGTCCACTCCACCGGCCTGGCCATCGGCCAGTACAGCTCCATGGCGACAGTGCCCCACATCCCCGGCCAGTACTGGGGCGGCACCCAGGACAACGGGACCTTGCGCAAGTCCCTCGCCAACAACCGGTGGTTCGACCAGTCGAGCGGTGACGGCGGTCAGGTCATCGTCGACCAGACGACGCAGAACGACGGCAACCCGACGGTGCCGGCGTACGTCTTCGGCACCTACTTCGGCATCTCGCCGTACCGCTTCGACCCCTCGGAGACCAACACCTTCTTCGGGAACGAGGCGATCGACGGCGGCATCGATCTCAAGGACCGGGCCGAGTTCTACATCCCGTGGGTGCAGAACCGTGGGAACGTCAACCAGATGTTCCTCGGCACGTACCGGCTCTACCGGACCGACAACGCGGAGACCGCGAGCGCCGCGGACGTCACCTGGAAGCCGATCAGCCCCGATCTCACGAGTGGGTGCACCGGTGCCGCGCCGAACGGTGCGCGTGGATGCCTCATCTCGCGCGGTCGGCGTCGCCGACGGCGGCGACGGTGCGTACGTCGGGACCGACGAGGGCTGGATCCAGGTCAGCCCCCACGCCGTGACGTCCGATTCCCCGCGGTGGCACCGCGTCGGCCGGGTCGCGCTTCCCCACCGGCCGGTCAACCAGTTCGCCGTCGACCGGTCCAACTGGCGGATCGCCTACGCGGCGTACGGCGGTTTCGGTGCCGCCACGCCGACCAACAAGGGGCACGTGTTCTCGACCTCGGACGGCGGCCGGCACTGGCACAACATCTCGGCCAACCTGCCGGACGTGCCGGTCAACTCCGTCGTGCTCGACCCCGGTCGCGCGAAGACCCTCTACGTCGGCACGGACGTCGGGGCGTTCTTCACCACCAACGGCGGTCACTCGTGGTCCGCCCTGGGTGGTGGCATGCCGAAGGTGAGCGTCTGGCAGCTCGACTACGACGCCACCAACGGCGTCCTCGCCGCGGGTACCCACGGACGCGGCGCGTACACCCTGACCAACAGCACGCCGCGGCGTGCGCTGGTCGTCTCCAAGGTCGACGCCGGAACGCCGGTGGGTCCGCGCAGCACGATCCACTACACGATCACCGTGCGGAACATCGGCAGTGCCGCGGCCACCGGGGTCTCCGTCACCGACCCGGTGCCCGCCCACACCACGGTCACCTCGGTCGGATCAGGCGGTCACGTCAATGGACGGACCATTCACTGGAACGGCAAGTCGATCCCGGCCGGCGGGCAGCATCTCGCTGACCTTCGCCGCCCGCATCGACCGGCACCTCGCCAGGTCGGTCAGGCACATCACGAACGACGGGATCGTGGTCCGGGATCACCTCGGGATCGCGACGACCGGCAGCCAGCACACGACCGCCATCGCTCCGGCGCACGCCGTCAGCGTGACGCCGAAGTCGGGGATCCAGGGCGCCAAGGACGGACACAGTGCGTCCTTCGTCGAGCGCATCGCCAACGACGGCTACCAGACCGACAGCTACGCGGTCGCCGCCTCAGGCGGTGCCTGGCATGCCGCGGTGTACGACTCGACCTGCACCGTTCCGCTCGCCACCACCGGAGCAATCACGGCCGGCGCGTCGGTGGACGTGTGCGTGAAGGTCGACGTACCCGATGATGCGGCGGACAACGCCACGAACGACACCACGTTCACGGCCACCTCCAACGCCGTCCCCTCGGTGTCGGACTCGGCGTCGCTCCAGACGATCGCGGTGGCGACGGACACGCTGCTCGTGGACAACGACACGAACGATCCCGTCGACTCCGCGCCGTACTACCAGGACGCGTTGGACGCCAGCGGAGTCGACTACAGCACGTGGGATCTCGCCGACTCACCGGAGATCCCGCAGTCCTACCTGACGGCCCACACGAACGTCGTGTGGTTCACCGGGAACAGCTACCCGGGACCGATCGGACCGTACGAGTCGGAGCTCGCGGCCTTCCTCGACGGTGGCGGACGGCTGCTGATGTCGGGCCAGGACATCCTGGACCAGGCAGCGGGGACGACACCGTTCGTGCACGACTACCTGCACATCGACTGGGACGGCTCGGAGACCCAGAACGACAAGGCCACGGATGCGGTGCACAGCGTGGCCGGGAACCCGGTCACGGACGGGATCGGCGACGTGCCGATCGACCACTCGGTGCTGGGCGCCAACTTCGAGGACCAGGTCACTCCGATCGGCCCGGCCACGGCGGCGTTCACCGACGACTCCGCCGACACCGATGCACTCACCGTGGCGGACGGCCAGTACAAGGTGATGTTCCTGGCATTCCCCCTGGAGGCCTACGGGTCGGCCACGCAGAAGGCCGACCTGATGAACCGGGCCTTCACCTGGTTCGGTTCGTGACGCCTGCCGTGTGCCCGTGACCGGTTGGTCACGGGTACGCGGCGCGGAACGCATGCCTCGCGTGGTCAGGAGTCGAAGCCGAGGCCGAGCCGGTCGAGGGTGCGGAGCCAGGCGTTGCGTCGCCCCTGGTGGCGGTCGGCGGAGGCGAGCGAGCGACGGGTGAGCTCGATGCCGGTCCACGCGAACGGCTCGGGCGGGAAGGGCAGCGGCTTCGTCCGCACCATCTCCAGTCGGGTCCGCTCGGAGTCGACGCCGTCGAGGAGGTCGAGCATCACGTCGGCGCCGAAGCGCGTCGCGCCGACGCCGAGACCGGTGTAGCCCAAGGCGTACGCCGCCCGGCCGGCGTACGCCGTGCCGAAGAAGGCGCAGAAGCGCGTGCAGGTGTCGATCGCGCCGCCCCAACGGTGCGAGAACCGCAGCCCCTCCAGCTGTGGGAACGTCGTGAAGAACTGCCGGGCGAGCAGGTCGAACGTCTCGGGTCGCTGGTCGTACGACGGCCGCACGTGGCGACCGAAGTGGTAGACCGCGTCGTACCCGCCCCACAGGATCCGGTGGTCGCGGGTCATCCGGAAGTAGTGGAACTGGTTGGTCATGTCGTCCAGGCCCTGGCGGCCCCGCCAGCCGATCGCGTCCAGCTGCTGGGGCGACAACGGCTCGGTCATCAGCGCGTAGTCGTAGACGGGCACGGTGTGGAGTCGGAGGCGGCGTACCAGCGACGGGAAGGCGTTGGTCCCGAGCGCGACCTTGGCGGCGCGCACCACCGCACCGGACGCGGTGCGCACGTCGACACCGGACCCACCTCGCGAGACGCCCGTGACGTGCGTGCCCTCGTGGATGCGCACACCGAGGGACTCGGCGGCCGCGGCCAGCCCCCAGGCCAGCCTCGCGGGATCGACCAGGGCCATGCCATGCGGTTCGAGAACGCCGGCCAGGAAGGTCGGTGAGCTGACCTCGGCGCGCATCGCATGCTCGTCGAGGTACGTCGCCTCGGGGTCCTCCTCGACCATGTCGCGCAGCCACGCGAGGTGGTGCGGCTCCGTCGCGACGGTGATCGCGCCCGGCCGCTCGAAGTCGCAGTCGACGGCGTACCGCTTCAGCGTCTCCTCGATCGCGTCGAGGTTCTCCCGGCCGAGCCGCTCGAGCGTCTCGATCTCGTCTGGCCACCGCTGGGCGCCGTTGGCGTGCCCATGGGTGAGGGACGCCGCGCAGAACCCGCCGTTGCGCCCCGACGCCGCCCACCCGATCCGGTTGCCCTCGAGCAGCAGGACGTCGCGCGACGGGTCGCGCTCCTTGGCCAGGATGGCCGTCCACAGCCCCGAGAAGCCGCCGCCGACCACACAGAGGTCGGCCGTCCCGTTCCCGTCGTACGGCGCCCGAGGGTCTGGGCGGCCCGGCTGGTCCAGCCAGTACGGCGTGGGGGCGGCGTCCCGGAGCGCCTCGTGGTCGACCGTCACGGGGTCACTCTCCCAGTCCCAGCGGCCTCCGCCCGCACCCGTTCCAGGAACGCGTCGGCCTGGCTCGGTCGGCGCAGCAGGACCACCGGCGGTCCCGATTCCGCAGCAGCCCACTCCCGCATCTCCGCCCGCTTGCGTCGGAACGACGTGAAGTGCCAGACCACGAGCGAGTCGCGGGCGAACACGGCGCGCCACGACTCCCGGTTGCCGTTGCACACCTCCTGCCGGTCGATGACCCGCGCGGTGGTACGCCGCAGCAGCCGGCCGAGGCTGACGAGCCGCGGGTAGTCCAGCGCGACGACGAGGTCGGCACGCTCGATCGCCAGGTCGCGCCAGGGGCCGTACGCCGAGTCCAGCAGCCAGGTCTTGGTCCTGGTGAGGGCGTCGAAGTGCGCGATCTGCTCGTCGGGCGGCATCTGGACCCACCCCGGACTCCAGCAGATGTCGTCGACGCTGGTCGCCGGGATGCCCGTCAGCCCGCCGAGCGACTCGGCCAGCGTCGACTTCCCGGACCCGGTGGCGCCGTACACCAGGATCCGCCGCGCGTCCCCCACGCGATCGGTCATCGGCACCCCCGCATGCTATGACGTGGCGGTGGCGCGTGGCTTGCGCACCGACGTGACCAGCAGGGCCGCCGGGACCATCGCGATCGGGATCACCAGCAGCGAGTTCAAGGTGCCGACGTGGTTGCCGACGAAGCCGAGCAGCGGTGGCCCGCCGAGGAAGGCGCCGTACCCGATGGTCGAGACGACGCTGACCCGGCGCGCCGCGCGGGCAGGGTCGTCGCCCGCGGCGCTCATCCCGACGGGGAAGCCGAGGGACGCACCGAAGCCCCAGAGCACGATGCCGACCACCGCCAGCGCGGCGACCCCGGTCCACACCACGATCAGGACGCCGACCGTCGCGGCGAGGGCCGAGGCGAGCATCGTCGGTGCCCGGCCGAACCGGTCGAGCACCACGGGACCGCCGAGCCGGCCGAGCGTCATCGTGGCCACGAACAGGGCGAACCCGAGGACGCCGATCCAGTGGGCCGCGGCGTACCCGTCGACCAGCGAGAGCGCCAGCCAGTCGTTGGCGGCGCCCTCGGCGAGCGTGAACGCCAGCACCATGGCGCCGATGGCCAGCGTCCGCGGCTCCAGCCACGCCGACTTCGTGTCGACCGGGTCCTCTCGCTCCGCGGGGTCACCCGCCGGCAGGAGGCGCCTGCTGGCGACCACCGCGACCGCCACGGCGAGGGCCGGGACGACGGAGTAGTGGACGGCCAGCGGTACGCCGAGACCGGCCGCGGCCGCGCCGACGCCCGCGCCGGTGAAGGTGCCCAGGGACCAGCACGCGTGGAAGCGCGGCATGATGCTGCGCCCGAGCTCGCGCTCGACGGCGGCCCCGTCGACGTTCATCGCGACGTCCCACGTGCCGGTGCCGAAGCCATAGGCGAGCAGGCCCAGTGCCGTCCCCGGCACGAACCCGGCACCCGCCGAGACGCCGGCGACCACCAGCCCCACGAGGTCGACGCCGGCGCCCAGCCGGACGACGGCACCGGCCCCCCAGCGCTCGATCAGGTGCCCGCTGGCCGGCATCCCGATCATCGAGCCGACGGCGATGCTCAGCAGCAAAGCGCCCAGGGCGCCGTTGGACAGGTCGAGGGAGGCGCGGAGGTCCGGCACCCGCGAGGCGAGCGTGGCGAAGCAGAAGCCGTTGAGGCCGAACACCAGCGCCACCGCGTTGCGCGCGGTGGTCGCCGACACCGAGCTGTCGGTCGCCGTCACGAGGCGCGGTCACAGGTGTTCGGCGCCCGGTGGGCCGGACTCGAGCCACGAGGTGAACCCCATCAGCGACGACGAACCCAGGGCCAGCTCGACCGCGCCGCCCGGGGTTTCGCAGCGGATCACGACATGGCCGGGGTACAGCGACAGCTGCTCGACGCCCTCGGGCTCCCGACGGCCGATGTAGTCGAGTGTCTGCCGCGCCCAGACCTTCTTCGGCCGCGGCGAGAGGGAGAAGATCCGGAACCACTCGAGCCGGTCGCCGGCGTACCGCCCGAGCCCGAGAAGCCAACCGCGCCCGGGCGTTGACTGCCGGGCGCGGTAGCTGAGCTCGAAGGTGCCGCCGTAGCGGGAGAGCCACCGTCGGCGTACCACCAGGGCGACGCCGAGGAGCAGGACGAGCACGAGCACGACCGCGGCCGACTCGAGCAGCCACTCCCAGATCGGCACCGCACCTACTCCTGTCAGCCCCCAGGTCGACACGAGATCGACGCAGGGGGGCGCGATCAGTCCTCGCCCTCGAGCGCGGCCTTGCGTTCCTCCAAGAGGCGTTTGGCCTCGTCGAAGTCACTCTCGTGCGACAGCTCGGCGTACTCGCAGAGCAGTCTCACGTGGTTGTCCGCGACCGAGACGAAGCCGCCGTCCACCGCGGCGACCCAATGGCCGTCGTCCACGGTCCGGACGTCGACCTGGCCGGACGCGAGGACCGACATCACCGGCGTGTGGTCGGCCATGATGCCGATCTCACCGGCCAGCGTCCGGCAGTTCACCACGGTGGCCTCGCCCGACCAGACCTCACGGTCGGCCGCGACGAGGGACACCTGCATCGTCTTTGCCATTCAAGTCTCCGTCGTCCGTGCGTCGGGGTCAGAGACCCTTCTGGATCTCGTCCCACTTCTTCTCGACGTCGTCCAGACCGCCGCACATGAAGAACGCCTGCTCGGCGACGTGGTCGTACTCACCGTCGGCGATCTTGTTGAACGCCTCGACCGTCTCGGCGACCGGCACCGTCGACCCCTCGAGGCCGGTGAACTGCTTGGCGACGTAGGTGTTCTGCGACAGGAAGCGCTGGATGCGGCGCGCCCGGCTGACGATGATCTTGTCCTCCTCGGACAGCTCGTCGACGCCGAGGATCGCGATGATGTCCTGGAGCTCCTTGTTGCGCTGCAGGATCTGCTTGATCCGGATCGCGCAGTCGTAGTGGTCCTGCCCGATGTACTGGGCGTCGAGGATCCGCGACGTCGAGGTCAGCGGGTCCACCGCCGGGTAGATGCCGAGCGAGGCGATCTCGCGCGACAGCTCCGTGGTGGCGTCCAGGTGGGCGAACGTCGTCGCCGGGGCCGGGTCGGTGTAGTCGTCGGCCGGCACGTAGATCGCCTGCAGGGAGGTGATCGAGTGACCACGCGTCGAGGTGATCCGCTCCTGGAGCGTGCCCATCTCGTCGGCGAGGTTGGGCTGGTAGCCCACCGCGGACGGCATGCGACCGAGCAACGTCGACACCTCGGACCCGGCCTGGGTGAACCGGAAGATGTTGTCGATGAACAGCAGCACGTCCTGGTTCTGCACGTCGCGGAAGTACTCCGCCATCGTCAGCGCGGACAGGGCGACCCGCAGCCGGGTGCCGGGCGGCTCGTCCATCTGGCCGAACACCAGGGCGGTCTGGCCGATGACCCCGGCCTCCGTCATCTCCTGGATCAGGTCGTTGCCCTCACGGGTGCGCTCGCCGACCCCGGCGAACACGGACACGCCGCCGTGGTCACGGGCGACGCGCGCGATCATCTCCTGGATCAACACCGTCTTGCCCACACCGGCCCCGCCGAAGAGGCCGATCTTGCCGCCCTGCACGTACGGCGTGAGCAGGTCGATCACCTTGATGCCGGTCTCGAACATCTGGGTCTTCGACTCGAGCAGGTCGAACGCCGGGGCCTTGCGGTGGATGCCCCACCGCTCCTTGACCTCGAGCTTCTCGCCCTCTTCGAGGTTCAGCGGCTCACCGAGCATGTTGAACACGTGGCCGAGCGTCACGTCGCCGACCGGAACGGTGATCGGGCCACCGGTGTCGGTCACGGTCGCTCCGCGGACGAGTCCGTCGGTGGGCTGCAACGAGATCGCGCGCACCATGCCGTCACCGATGTGCTGGGCGACCTCGAGCGACAGCAGGTGCTTCTCACCGGCGAGCTCGAACTCGCACTCCAGCTTGTTGTACATGTCGGGCATCGAGTCCACGGGGAACTCGATGTCGACGACCGGGCCGATCACGCGGGCGATCCGGCCGTCCGCGCCCTCGGTGGCGCCGGTCTTCTTCTCTTCAGCCGTGGCAGTCATGTCTCTCAACTCACTCTGTTGCGGGTCCGGTGGTGCTCGGGCGTTACTCGCTCGCGGCGTTCGCGTCGGCGAGGGCGTTCACGCCGCCGACGATCTCGCTGATCTCCTGGGTGATGCCCGCCTGCCGGGCCTGGTTGGCGATGCGGGTGTACTTCTTGATGAGCTCTTCGGCGTTGTCCGTCGCGGACTTCATCGCCTTCTGTCGCGCGGCCAGCTCCGACGCCGATGCCTGGAGCAGGGCGAAGAAGATCCGGCTCTGGACGTACTTCGGCAGCAGCTCGTCGAGCACCTCCTCCGGAGACGGCTCGAACTCGTACAACGGCAGGACGTCGTCCTTGGTCGGCGCCTCGTCGCTCTCGACGACCTCCAGGGGCAGCATCCGCACGTCGTGCGGCTCCTGGACGAGCATCGACCGGAACTGCGTGTACACGAGATGGACCTCGTCGACGTGCTCCGGCGCGTCCTCGTCGGAGGTGAAGGCCCCGATCAGGGACTCGCCGATCTGCTTGGCGTTCTCGTACCGAGGCTGGTCGGAGAAGCCTGCCCAGGACTCGGCGACCGTGCGACCGCGGAACCGGTAGTAGGCCTCGCCCTTGCGTCCGGTCAGGTAGGTGACGACCTCCTTGCCCTCGCCGCGCAGCCGCTCCGCGAGCCGCTCGCCCTCCTTGAGGACGCTCGAGGAGTAGGCACCGGCCAGACCGCGGTCAGACGTCACGATCAGGATCGCGGCCTTCTTGGGGTCGTCCGGCTCGGTGGTCAACGGGTGGTCGGTGTTGGAGAACGTCACCAGGGCCGACACGGCCCGGGTCAGCTCCCGCGCGTACGGCGCGGCCTGCTGGGCCCGTTGCTGCGCCTTGATGATGCGCGACGCGGCGATGAGCTCCATCGCGCGCGTGATCTTCTTGGTCGACTCGACCGAGCGGATCCGGGCGCGGTACTCACGCAGGGACACTGCCATCAGTGATCACCTCCCGTGGACTCGTCGCTGGACAGAGGACAAAGCGGCACGGTCAGTCCCGCTTCTGCTTGACGATCTGCTCCTGCTCGAGCTCCTCGTCGGTCACCGGGTCGGCCTTGGCCTCCGTGCCGGGCTTGATCGACTCGCCCTCGGAGGTCTCGAACTGGTCGAGGAACTCGTCGTAGGCCGTCGTCACCTTCTCCTGTGGTGGCGTCATCGAAGATGCGCGACTCCTTGATCCCGTCGAGCACGTCCTTGTGCTGCCGGCCGAGGAAGTCGAGGAACTCCTGCTCGAAGCGCAGCACGTCGTCGGTCGGCACCCGGTCGAGCCGACCCGATGTCCCGAGCCACAGGGAGACGGTCATCTCCGCCAACGGGTAGGGCGAGTACTGCGGCTGCTTGAGCAGTGCCATCAGCCGTTGCCCACGATCGAGCTGCTGCCGGGACGCCGCGTCGAGGTCGGAGGCGAACATCGCGAACGCCTCCATGGCGCGGAACTGCGCGAGCTCGACCTTGAGCGACCCGGTGACCGACTTCATCGCCTTCGTCATCGCGTTGCCGCCCACACGCGAGACCGACACGCCGACGTCGATCGCCGGCCGCTGGTTGGACGCGAAGAGGTCGGACTGCAGGAAGATCTGGCCGTCGGTGATGGAGATGACGTTGGTCGGGATGTAGGCGGACACGTCGTTCGCCTTGGTCTCGATGATCGGCAGGCCCGTCATCGAGCCGGCGCCCAGCTCGTCGGACAGCTTCGCGCAGCGCTCGAGCAGGCGGCTGTGCAGGTAGAACACGTCGCCCGGGTAGGCCTCACGGCCCGGCGGGCGGCGCAGCAGCAGCGACACGGCGCGGTACGCCTCGGCCTGCTTGGTGAGGTCGTCGAACACGATCAGCACGTGCTTGGAGTCGTACATCCAGTGCTGGCCGATGGCCGAGCCGGTGTACGGCGCGAGGTACTTGAAGCCCGCGCTGTCGGACGCCGGGGACGCCACGATCGTGGTGTACTCCAGCGCGCCGGCCTCCTCCAAGGCTCCGCGCACCGCGGCGATGGTCGAGCCCTTCTGGCCGATCGCGACGTAGATGCAGCGCACCTGCTGCTTCGGGTCGCCGGTCTCCCAGTTCTGCTTCTGGTTGATGATCGTGTCGATCGCGATCGTGGTCTTGCCGGTCGAGCGGTCGCCGATGATCAGCTGCCGCTGGCCGCGGCCGACGGGGTCAGCGCGTCGATGGCCTTGATGCCGGTGGCCAGCGGCTCCTTCACCGGCTGACGCAGCATCACGCCAGGCGCCTGGATCTCCAGGGCGCGGCGCTCGTCGGACTCGATCTCGCCGAGGCCGTCGATCGGGGTGCCGAGCGGGTCGATCACCCGGCCCATGAAGCCGTCGCCGACGGGGACCGAGAGGATCTCGCCGGTACGGCGGACCGTCTGGCCCTCCTCGATCTTGTCGAAGTCGCCGAGGACGACGACGCCGATCTCGCGGGTGTCGAGGTTCAGCGCGAGGCCGAGGGTGCCGTCCTCGAACTCGAGCAGCTCGTTGGCCATCGCGGACGGAAGACCGGCGACGCGGGCGATGCCGTCGGCACACTGCGCGACGGTGCCGACCTCCTCCTTGCTGGCCGCCTCGGGCTTGAAGTCCTCGACGTACTTGGTCAGCGCGTCGCGGATCTCCTCCGGACGGATCGTGAGCTCCGTCATCTCTTCCCTACTCTCTTGTCTCTACTCGAAGTCTGGTCACCCGACGAGACGCCGTCGGGCGTCGTCGAGCCGGCTGGCGATGGTGCCGTCGATGACCTCGTCGCCGATCTCGACACGGATGCCGCCGAGGACGTCCGGGTCGATCTCCACGTTGAGGTGGACGGTCGTGTCGTACTGCTGGCCCAGTGTCTCGGCGAGCCGACGCTGGTCCGTGGCGCTCATCGGCCGGGCGACCCGCACGGTCGCGACGACCTCACCCTGGGTCGTCGCGGCGACGTCGCGGTACGTCGCGAGCGCGTTGGTCGTCGTGCGGTAGGTGCCGGCCAACGACTGCTTGACCAGGGTCACCGTCGCCGGGAGCACCTTGCCGTCCAGCAGCGAGTCGACCAGGGCGGCCTTGTCATCGACCGACCGTGCCGGGTCGGACAGGGCCGACCGCAGGTCGGGGTTGCTGTCGACGACGCCGGCGAGCTGGAACAGCTCGTCGGTGACCTGGCCGGCCTTGGTGCCCGCGGACCGGACGATCGCGATCTCGCTGAGCCGCTCGAGCACGTCGGCCAGGTCGCGCGACAGCGTCCAGCGGCGCCCGACGGCGTTGGTCAGCAGGTCGAGCGTGGCGTCACCGATCCGGCTGCCGAACACCTGCTGGACCATGCCCTGCTTGGCCTCGGGCGTCAGCGAAGCGTCCGTGGCGTACCGGCGCAGGCCGGCCTCGCTCCGGAACAGCTGGCTGACGGTGAACAGCTCGTCGCCGAGCGTCGCCGCAGCCTCATTGCTCCCGATCGCCCCGTCGAGCTGCTCGGTGAGTGCCGACAGCGCCTCGGCGGAGCCTCCGCGGAGGTCCATCAGCGGGCCTCCTCCAGGTCGGCGAGGAAGCGTTCGACCACCCGGCCCTGTCGCTCGTCGTCGTCCATGGACTCGCCCACGATGCGGCCGGCCAGGTTGGTGGCCAGGCTGCCCACGTCACGGCGCAGCGACGCCATCGCGGCCTTGCGGTCGGCCTCGATCTGCGTGTGCCCGTGCTCGATGATGCGATCGGCCTCGGTCTGGGCCTTCTCGCGCGCCTCCTGCACGATCTGCGCGCCCTGCTCGCGAGCCTCCTCGCGGATCCGGGCCGCCTCGTGCTTGGCGTTGTTGAGCTGCTCCTTGTAGTCCGCCTCGGCCTTGCGGGCCTCGCTCTTCGCCTCGTCGAGCTCGGCGAACTGCGTGCGGACGGCCTCCTGGCGCGCGGTCATCGCGTTGTTGATCGGCGGGATGATGTACTTCCCGAAGATCCAGATCAGGATCGCGAACGCGAGCAGCGACACCAGGAAGGTGCCGTTGGGCACGAGGAAGTTGCTCTCGAGCGGCAGCACGGCCGTACTCGATGGGGTGCTGGATGTGATGCCCATCAGTCAGTCCTTCTTCCGACTGGTCGCAGTCCGTCTGTGAGGTCTCGGCTCACTTGCCGAGGACGAAGACGAACAACGCCATGAAGGCCAGGTTGATGAAGTACATACCTTCGACCAGTGCGACCGTCAGGAAGAAGATCGTCTGGAGGCGGCCCTGGGCCTCGGGCTGGCGCGCCACGCCCTGGATGTAGGACGAACCGGCGAGGCCGTCACCGATGCCGGCGCCGATCGCGCCCCCGGCGAGGGCCAGGCCGCCGCCCACGAACGCGCCCGCGGTCTTGATGGCCGAGTCAGTTACTGCCACTGTTTCTCCTTGGTTCCGCGCCGGTCGACGGCGCAATGGGTGTACCTCTGGTGCGGTCGAGCGTCGCTCATGCCGCGAACTCTGGTTCGGCTTCCTGAGTGGTGTCGGCGTCGTCGGCCGCCCCGTGCTCGTCGTGCTCCTCGCCGGGCTCACCGTGACCGGCCGCCATCCCGAAGTACAGGACGGTCAGCAGGGCGAAGATGAAGGCCTGGATCAGGCCGATGGCGAGGTCGAAGCTCTTCCAGAGGACGCCGAAGAACACCGACAGGACGCCGCCGACCGGGACCACGCCGATCGTCCAGGCGGTCAGCGAGCCGATCAGCGCCAGCAGGATGCCGCCGGCGAAGATGTTGCCGAAGAGTCGAAGCGCCAGCGAGATCGGCTTGGTGATCTCCTCGATGAGGTTCAGCGGGAGCATCGCCCAGTGCGGCGTCACGAAGTGCTTGAGGTAGCCGCGAACGCCGTTCTGCCGGATGCCGAAGGTCCAGACACCGAGCATCACCGCCACCGCCATCGCGTAGGTCAGGTTGGTGTCGGCCGTCGGCGCCGGCAGGAAGTGGTAGTGCTCGTTCCACTCGCTGGGGATCATCTCCATCCAGTTGCAGACCAGGATGAAGAAGAACTCGGCGACCGCGATCATCACCACGGTGCGGTTGATCCGGCCCAGCGTGTCCGTGACCTGGGTCGTGACCTGGTCGATGACCAGCTCCCAGACGATCTGGAGCTTGGTGGGCACGTGGTTGTCGGGGTGGCGCGTGAGCTGGGCGCGGGCCCAGAAGCCGAGCCCGACCACGACGACACCGGCGATCGCGATGGTCCAGAGCGTGTCCATGTTGAACGTCATGCCCAGGAACTGCTTCTGGACGTGGTGGCCGATCTGGATGTCGGCCGCCTGGACGAAGATGCTCATTGGTGCTTCAGCTCCTTCAACAGGGGCATGGCGGTCATCACGAGCGCGATCAGCCGGAAGATGGCGAGGCCGAAGAAGAGGCCGATTCCATCGGGCCAGTACAACGCGGCGATGCCGATCGCTACGACCGAGAGCACGATCAGCCTGAGCAGGGTGCTCATCGCCAGGCGATTCCGGGTCGGCTGCTCACCGGAGGTGATCAGACGCAGCAGCCAGAACTCGGTGACCAGGTGGTTGGCCAGGCCGAGCGCGACCCCGGCGGCGATGCAACCGGCGAGGGTCCACTCGCCGAGCTGACCGAGCACCCAGTACGCCGCCCCGGCGAGCACGAAGGCCACGACGATGGTCTTGCGCTGGTCCCGGACGACGCGACCGAACGTGGCCGCACCCTCGTCCGGCTGGTCCGGCGGGGTGCTCGTGCCGTGGGTGGTCTCGGGGTCAACCATGGGGGCGTCCCCGCTCACGAGGGCGGTCATGACGCACGCTCATCGCAGGGCGCTCCGGACCCGCGCCCAGAAGCCGGCCGCCGCGGCCGCGATCCCGAGCGCGATGCCGACCAGGGTGAACGCGGGCGAGGTGCCCGCGGCGTGATCGAGGAGCAGCCCGACGACCAGCCCGACGACGACCGCACCGGCGAGCATCCCACCGAGGCCCACGAGATCGCGGCCCCGAAGGCCCGGGTCCGGCTGTTCGTGGGGCATCCACTCAGGTCGCTCTCATGGGTGTGTACGGCGAGAAAATCGATGTCGCCGACGCGCTCTCCACGGGGCCTCGGCGACGCTCGGAAACTATCACAGCGCGACCGGCCGTTGAACGCCGCGGGGAGGGTCCAGACCCCTGTGCGCACCGGCCCCGGGGAGCGGGTCACGGGACGGTCGGTCGTCATGTCTGGCGGCCTGATCTGTGCGGCAACGGGGTGCTTGTGAAAAGTAGCACAAGCGCTCCGCGGGCCGCCAGTCCAGGTCTTTCAGGGACTCGCGTGCTCGACCGTGTGGGGTCGGTGGAGCTTGGGCAGGACGAACGTCAGCACCACCGTCACCACCGCGGCGGTCGCGATGACCGACCACATCAGCGGGCCCGTGTAGAGGCTGATCACGACGGTGCTGCCGGCGACGAGGGCGGCCCACATCCACATGATCAGCACTGCCCGCCGCTGGGAGTGGCCGATCTCGAGCAGTCGGTGGTGCAGGTGCTGCTTGTCGGGGGCGAACGGCGAGCGCCCGGCGCGGGTACGCCGGATCACCGCCAGGACCAGGTCGGCGATCGGGACGACCAGCAGCAGGACCGGCAGTGCCAGGGGCAGGAAGGTCGGCGCCAGGCTCGCCGGTGACCCCATCGCGCCCTTGCTCAGGTCGGTCCCGGAGTACTGGCCGGTGAGGGTGATGGCACTCGCGGAGAGCACCAGCCCGATCAGCATCGAGCCGCTGTCGCCCATGAAGAGGCGCGCGGGGTTGAAGTTGTGCGGCAGGAAGCCGACGCACGCTCCTCCGAGCATGGCGCTCAGGAGCGCCCCGGTCGAGGCCAGCGAGGCGTTGTTGAGGCTGGTCAGCTGGTAGCAGAACACGAAGAACGCGATCGCGCCGATGCCGACCACGCCGGTGGCCAGGCCGTCCAACCCGTCGACGAAGTTCACCGCGTTGATGGTCGCGACGATGACGAACGCCGTCAGAAGGGCGCCCTGCGCCGGATCCAGGGCCAGCTGGCCGCCGTCCGGCTTGGGAAACAGGAAGTACTGGATGCCGTTGAGGATCAGGAAGCCGGCCGCGAGCACCTGCCCGCCCAGCTTCGTGAGCGCGTCGAGCTCGAACAGGTCGTCGAGGGTGCCGACCGCGCAGATCATCGCCCCGGCGATCAGCACGATCTTGGCGTCGTGGAAGACGTAGGGCTGGCTGCGCGAGAGGAACGGCAGCTCGTGCGCCACGAGGTACGCCGCGATCAGGCCGCCGAGCATCGCCAGCCCGCCGAAGTACGGGATCGGCTCGGCGTGCACGTCGCGGTCGCGGACCTGGGCCACGGCGCCGGTCCGCAGCGCGATCTCGCGGGCGATGACCGTCAGGAGATAGGTCGCGGCCGCCGCGACCAGGAAGACGAGGAGGTACTCGCGCACCGGGCGTCCCTCCTCAGTCCTCGTCGTAGGTGCGTTCGATCACCGTCGCCCCGAGCGGCTGGACCACCTCGTTCAGCGCCGCCACCGAGACGGCGCCGAGCCGGAGTATCCGCGGTTGCGAGGCCCGGACGTCGAGCATGGTCGACGCCTCGCCCTTCGGCGACGGGCCGGCGTCCAGCACGACCTCGACGCTGTCGCCGAGCATCCCGTCGGCCTCGGAGGCCTCGGTCGCGGCCGGCAGCCCGCTCAGGTTCGCCGAGCTCACGGCCATCGGCCCGGTGCGCTCGAGCAGCGCGAGCGCCACCTCGTGGTCGGGCATCCGCACCGCGACGGTGCCCCGCGTCTCGCCCAGGTCCCAGGTCAATGACGGCTGCTGCTCGCAGACGAGCGTGAGCGGGCCCGGCCAGAAGGCCTCGGTGAGCGCCTCGACGTACGGCTGGACGTTCGTGGCCAGCGCGGCGAGCGTGGTAGCGGCGCTGATCAGGACCGGTGGCGGCATCTCGCGACCCCGGCCCTTGGCGTCGAGGAGCGCCTGCACGGCGGCATGGTCGAAGGCGTCCGCGCCGATGCCGTACACCGTGTCGGTCGGCAGCACGACGAGACCGCCGCGCTGCACCGCCTGCGCAGCCGCCTCGATCGCGGTCTCGCGCTCGTCGGCGGTCGAGGTGGGGTACGTCGTGCTCATCGATGCCCTCGATCGTCGTGGTCCGGGCCGGCCGTGGGCCGGGTGACGCTCATCGTGCCAGTCGCGCGGTGAGGAACCGCGGACGCCCGGCCAGGTCCTCGTGGTCCCGCACCTGGTCCCAGCGCCCGGCCTCGGTGAAGACGGCCGGAGCCGACTCCCCCTGGACGTCCGCGTGCTCGACGCCGACGACGCCACCGGGCTTGAGCAGCAGGGCCGCCCTGCGCTCGACGACGCGGACCGTGTCGAGCCCGTCGCCGGTCGCGTAGAGCGCGAGCTCGGGATCGTGGTCGCGGACCTCCACCGCCACCGACTCCCACGCCTCGTGCGGGATGTACGGCGGGTTGCTCGCGATCACGTCGACCGTCCCGGCCAGGTCGTCGAACGCGTCGGCGAGGTCGCCCTGACGGAGGTCGACGCCGGTCTCCGCCAGGTTGCGGGCGGCCCAGGCATGGGCCCCCTCGTCGAGCTCGACCGCGTGCACGCGTGCGCCCGGGACCTCGTGCGCGAACGACTTGGCCATCGCTCCCGAGCCGGTGCCCAGGTCGACGATCACCGGCCCGTCGATGGCCGCCGCCTGCTCGACGGCCCAGCCGGCGAGGAGCTCGGTCTCCGGTCGGGGGACGAAGACGCCGGGGCCGACCTGGAGCTCGACGTACCGGAAGTGGGCGACGCCGGTGAGGTGCTGGAGCGGCACGCGCATCGCCCTGCGCCCGACGAGGTCGCCGAACCGCTCGGCCTCCGCCGGCGTCACGTCGTCGACGAGCGGCAGGCGCGACCGGGGAACCCCGAGGACGAAGGCCAGCAGCTCGCTCGCGTCGTGCGCCGCGCTCTCGACTCCCGCTCCCCGCAGGCGGTCGGCGGCGATCGCCAACAAGGTGCCCCGGGCGCTGCCCTCCGGAGGGTTCACTGCTCGAGGGCTCCCATGCGGCTCGCGAGGTCGGTCTCGAGGCACGAGTCCACGACCGGCTGCAGGTCGCCGTCGAGGACCTGGTCGAGGTTGTACGCCTTGTAACCCGTGCGGTGGTCGGAGATGCGGTTCTCCGGGTAGTTGTAGGTGCGGATGCGCTCGGACCGGTCGACCGTCCGGACCTGGCTGCGGCGGGCCTCGCCCGCGGCGGCGTCCGCCTGCTCCTGCGCGGCCGCCAACAGCCGGGCGCGGAGGATGCGGAGCGCCTGCTCCTTGTTCTGCAGCTGGCTCTTCTCGTTCTGGCAGCTGACGACGATGCCGGTCGGGACGTGGGTGATCCGAACCGCCGAGTCGGTGGTGTTCACGCTCTGGCCGCCCGGGCCGCTGCTGCGGAACACGTCGATACGCAGGTCGTGCTCGTCGATCTGGACGTCGATCTCCTCCGCCTCGGGCGCCACCAGAACCCCTGCCGCGCTGGTGTGGATGCGCCCCTGTGACTCCGTCACCGGCACCCGTTGGACGCGGTGGACGCCGCCCTCGAACCTCAGCAGCCCGTACGGCGCGTGGCCCGGCTCGACCGTGCCGCGCGCCTTCACCGCGACCGTGACCGACTTGTAGCCGCCCAGGTCGGACTCCGTCGCGTCGAGCACCTCGGTCGACCACCCCACGCGCTCGGCGTACCGGGTGTACATGCGGAGCAGGTCGCCGGCGAACAGGGCCGACTCCTCACCCCCCTCGCCCGACTTGATCTCGAGGATCGCGTCCTTGTCGTCGGTGGGGTCGCGCGGGACGAGCAGCCGCCGGAGCCGCTCTTCGGCCGTGTCCCGCGTGGAGGTCAGGGCCGTCACCTCCTCCGCGAACGCGGGATCCTCGGCCGCGAGCTCGTGCGCTGCGGCGACGTCGTCGCCCGCCCGCCGCCACTCGCGCCAGGTGGTGATGATCGCGGTCAGCTCGGCGTACCGCTGGTTGAGGGTCTTGGCCGTCCGCGCGTCGGCGTGCGTCTCGGGCAGGGACAGCCGCGACTCGAGGTCGGCGTGCTCCGCGAGCAGACCCTCGACGGCCTCGAACATTCCCGCTCCTGTGGCTCCTGGCTGGTGTGGACAGACGAACGGCGCCGACCCGAGAAGCGGGTCGGCGCCGGACGCGGAGCTACTTGGCCTCGGCCTCTTCGGCCTTCGGCTCGGCCTTCTTGGCCTTGGCGTAGCGCGCCTCGAACCGGGCGACGCGGCCGCCGGTGTCGAGGATCTTCTGCTTGCCCGTGTAGAACGGGTGGCAGTTGGAGCACACGTCGGCGTGGATGATGCCGTTCGCCGCGGTGCTGCGGGTGGTGAAGGTGTTCCCGCAGGTGCAGGTCACCTCGGTCACCCGGTACTCCGGGTGGATGTCCTTCTTCATGGGTTTCCTTTCGGGGCGCCGGGTCCCCGGTCGCGCATCGGCACGACGTCAGCGGGGTGAACCGGAACCAAGGGGCGATTCTGCCACTCGCTTCAACGCTCCGGGTAATCGAGATATGCCCGTGACGCCGGGAGTCCACGCCGGGCGCTGGGGCCGACCCGGGTCCTGGGCCGTGGTGTCGTCACCCGGTGAGCCACCGTCATCGGGTCTCGACACGCAGTCACGACCTCGCAGGCTCGGTCGTGCGCTCGCTCGACCTTCGCGGGCCCACGCCGCACCCTCGTCCCTCGGGTTCGGCTGCCCGCTCTAGTCGTCCGCGATGTCGCCCGGCGTCGTCTTCTGGACCTGCATCAGGAACTCGACGTTCGTCTGGCTCTTCTTCAGCCGCTCCAGCAGGAGCTCCAGCGCCTGCTGGCCGTCGAGCCCGGAGAGCACGCGGCGGAGCTTCCAGACGATCTGGAGCTCCTCCTTGCTCATCAGCAGCTCCTCGCGTCGGGTGCCGCTCTGGACCGCGTCGATCGCGGGGAACAGGCGCTTGTCGGCGAAGTCGCGGCGGAGCCGGATCTCCATGTTGCCGGTGCCCTTGAACTCCTCGAAGATCACCTCGTCCATCTTCGAGCCGCTCTCGATGAGGGCCGTGGCGAGGATGGTCAACGAGCCGCCGTTCTCGATGTTGCGGGCGGCCCCGAAGAACTTCTTCGGCGGGTAGAGCGCGGCCGAGTCGACGCCACCGGAGAGGATCCGGCCGGACGCCGGTGCGGCGAGGTTGTACGCACGGCCGAGGCGCGTGATGCCGTCCAGCAGCACCACGACGTCGTGCCCGAGCTCGACGAGGCGCTTGGCCCGCTCGATCGCGAGCTCGGCGACCATCGTGTGGTCACCGGCCGGGCGGTCGAACGTCGACGAGATGACCTCGCCCTTCGTGGACCGCTCGAAGTCGGTGACCTCCTCGGGCCGCTCGTCGACGAGGACGACCATGAGGTGGCACTCGGGGTTGTTGGTGGTGATCGACTTCGCGATCGACTGCATGATCATGGTCTTGCCGGCCTTGGAGGGCGACACGATCAGGCCGCGCTGGCCCTTGCCGATCGGCGAGGCGATGTCGATGACCCGACCGATCAGGTTGGTCGACTCGGTCTCGAGACGCAGCCGCTCGGTGGGGTACAGCGGCGTGAGCTTGCCGAACTCCACGCGGTTCTTCGCGGCCTCCGGGTCGGCCCCGTTGACCGAGTCGATCCGGACCATCGGGTTGAACTTCTCCCGGCGCTCGCCCTCGCGGGGCTGGCGTACCTGGCCGACGATCGCGTCACCGCGACGCAGACCGAACTTGCGCACCATCGACAGGGAGACGTAGACGTCGTCGGTGCCGGGGAGGTAGCCGCTGGTGCGGACGAACGCGTAGTTGTCGAGCACGTCGAGGATGCCGGCGGCCGGGGTGAGGACGTCGTCGTCGAGGATCGTGGTGTCCGGTTCACCTCGCTGGCCGCCGGTCTGCGGCCGGCTGGTGGTGCGGTCGCGGCCGCGGCGACGTCGGCTCCGGCGGCTGCCGCCCTGGCCGTCGTCGGCTGCGCCCTGCTGACCCTGCTGGTTCTGCTGACCCTGTTGGCCCTGCTGGCGGTTCTGCTGCTGCACCACCCTGCTGACCACCCGACTGCCGGTCCTGCTGCGCGCTCTGCTGGCGGTCGTCGTCCTGGCCGTCGCGCTCGCTCGGGTCGCGGTCCTCCCGGCTCTGGCGGCCGGTGTCCCGCGACTCACGGGGCTCCTCGGACCGCTCCGGCGCTTCCGCACCGTCCGCCTTCGGTTCGCTCTTGGGGCTCTTCGAGCGGCTCGACCGGCCGCTCGACCGACCGGCCGACTGGTCGCTCGACGGGGCGTCTGACTTGGCGCTCGACTGGCCACTCGACTGGCCGCCCGACTGGGCCGCCTTGATGGCGTCGACCAGCTGGGCCTTCTTCATCGAGCCGGCACCGCGGATGCCGAGGCCACCGGCCATGCCCTTCAGGTCGGCCAGCAGCATGGAGTTGAGCCCGCCCGACTTCTTCTTCGGAGCTCGCGCCGTGCCGGCAGAGCCCTCCGACGCGTCCGGGGCGGATTCGATGGTGTCCGTCACGTGAGGTCCTTCCCACGTATCAGCGCCGTCCGGCGTACCGCCGGAGGCGACTTGGTTGCTGCTCCCTCGGCCACCGCATGCCCGGATGCGCTCGTGGGCGCACGGCTGCGTGGTGGAGAGGAAGGGGGTGCGTGGGCCGGGGGCAGCTCCTGAGACGGGGCTGCGTCGCCGCCCGGACGCATCGTCACGATAGCACCGGCGTGACCGGTGCGCGGCATCGCCCGGGATCGTCCGGAGCCCGCCGGACAGCGCGGGGTCAGGCGAGCCGAACGCCGTCGGAGGCGATCTCGAGGGAGCGGGCCTCCCAGCCGTCGGGCACGAACGCACGCACGCGGTCGACCCCGGCACCGTCGGTGAGGACGAGCACGCTGGGGCCGGCACCCGACACGACGGCTCCGTGTCCCGCGGCCCGGAGGGCGTCGACGAGTTCGAGCGAGTCCGGCATCGCGGAACGCCGGTACTCCTGGTGCAACCAGTCACGGGTGGCGTCGTGGAGCTTGGCGGTCCAGCCCGTCGCCATGGCCGCGACGAGCAGCGCCGCCCGCCCGGCCGAGGCCGCCGCGTCGGCGTGCGGGACGGTCGGCGGGAGCAGCCCTCGCGCCAGCTCGGTCGACAGCGGCGTGGGGGGCACGAACACCACGACCCCGATGCCCGGGGCCACCTGGGTCGGCGCGGCGTGGAACACGTCGCCCTCACGCCAGGCGACCGTGAGTCCGCCGAAGCCGGCGGCGGCCACGTTGTCGGGATGACCCTCCAGGCGCGCGGCGAGCTGGAAGGCGGCGAGGTCCTTGAGCCGGCTGCGACCGCCCTCGACCAGAGCGCGCGCGAGATGGATCCCACCGACGATCGCGGCCGCCGAGGACCCGAGACCACGGCCGTGCGGGATCGCGTTGCGGCAGGTGAGCCTCAGCCCGGACGGCTGCTCGCCCATGGCGTCGAACGCGGCGCGCATGGCCCGGACGACGAGGTGTCCCTCGTCCAGAGCGACCTCGTCGGCCGCCTCGCCCGACACGACGACCTCCAGGCCGTCCGGTACGACGACCCCCTCGAGCTCGTCGCGCAGGTCGAGGGCGAGACCGAGGGCGTCGAAGCCGGAGCCGAGGTTGGCGCTGGTCGCGGGGACCGTGACGGTGACCGGCCCGTCCACGAAGGTCATCGGAGTCCCGCCGCCGCGGCCGCCTGCTCGACGTCCGGATCGATCACGGCGTCGACGAGCTCTCCCACCGACTCGAGGGCGGTGGCGGTGTCCTTGAGGCCGTGACCGGTGACGGTGATGACGACGGTGAGGCCGGCGTAGGACTCCCCCGCCTCGAGGTCGGCCAGGAGGCCGGCCACGCCGGCGGCCGACGCGGGCTCGACGAAGACGCCGTCGCGCCGCGCGAGCTCGGCCTGCGCGGCCAGGATCTGGGCATCACTGAGGGCCCGGAAACGCCCGCCGGACTCCGTGGCGGCCGCCTCGGCCTGCTTCCACGAGGCCGGGTTGCCGACGCGGATCGCCGTGGCCTTGGTCTCGGGGTCGGGGAAGGGCTCGCCCGTCACCAGAGGTGCCGCGCCCTCGGCCTGGAAGCCGCGCATCCGTGGCTTCCGGGTCGTGCGGCCGAGGGCGGCGTACTGCTCGTAGCCCAGCCAGTACGCCGTGATGTTGCCGGCGTTGCCGACCGGGAGGAGGTGGACGTCCGGTGCGTCACCGAGGAAGTCGACGATCTCGAACGCCGCGGTCTTCTGCCCCTGGATGCGCACCGGGTTGACCGAGTTGACCAGCGCCACCGGGTAGGTCCACGACAGGGTGCGGGCCAGGTCGAGGCAGTGGTCGAAGTTGCCGCGCACCATCACGATCATGGCGCCGTGGACGATCGCCTGCGCCATCTTCCCGGCCGCGATCTTGCCCTCGGGCATCAGCACGATCGAGGTGAGCCCGGCGCGTGCGGCGTACGCCGACATCGAGGCCGACGTGTTGCCGGTCGATGCGCACACCACGGCCTGGGCGCCCTCGTGCCGGGCCACCGAGATGGCGACGGTCATCCCGCGGTCCTTGAACGACCCCGTCGGGTTGTCGCCCTCGACCTTCAGCCAGACGGCACACTCGCCGCGCTCCGAGAGCCAGTCAGACCGGACGAGCGGGGTGCCGCCCTCGCGCAGGGTCACCGGCTCGAGGTCGTCGGGGACCAGGTCGAGGAAGGGCCGGTACTCCTCGATCACACCGCGCCACTGACGCGCACCCGGGTCGGTCATCAGTCGGCGGTCCCCTCGACCCGCATCACCGACGACACCTCGCGCACCGGCCCGAGTCCCCGCAGGCGGACGACCGTGCTCGAGAGCTGCGCGTCGGTCGCGTCGTGGGTGACGATCACCAGCTGGGCGTCGGCGCCACGCCCTTCCTGGCGCAGCGTCTGGATCGAGACGTCCTCCTCGGCGAAGGCCGAGGCGATCTCGGCGAGGACTCCGGCACGGTCGTCGACGTCCACCGCGATGTGGTAGCGCGTGCGGGTCTCCCCCATCGGCAGCACGACCCGATCGGCGTACGCCGACTCGCCGGCGCCTCGGGTGTCGCCCAGTCGGTTGCGGGCGACGGTCACCAGGTCGCCCAGGACGGCGCTCGCCGTCGGCGCTCCCCCGGCCCCCGGGCCGTAGAACATCAGCTGGCCGGCGGCACGCGACTCGACGAAGACGGCGTTGAACGCCTCGCGGACGCTGGCCAGCGGGTGCGACCTCGGGATCATCGCCGGATGCACGCGCACGGAGACGCCCTCGGTGCCGTCGGTGTCGACCAGCTCCGCGATCGCCAGCAGCTTCACGACGCTGCCCATCTGCGCCGCCGAGGCGATGTCGGCGGCGGTGACGTCGGTGATGCCCTCGCGGTGGACGTCGGCCGCGGTCACCCGCGAGTGGAAGGCGAGGCTGGCCAGGATCGCGGCCTTGGCCGCGGCGTCGAAGCCCTCGACGTCGGCGGTCGGGTCGGCCTCGGCGTACCCGAGGTCCTGGGCCTCCTCCAGCGCCTCCTCGAACCCGGCGCCGGTGCTGTCCATCTTGTCGAGGATGAAGTTGGTGGTGCCGTTGACGATGCCGAGCACCCGCGTCACCCGGTCGCCCGCCAGCGACTCGCGCAGCGGACGCACGATCGGGATGGCCCCGGCGACGGCCGCCTCGTAGTAGAGGTCGCGTCCGGCCTTCTCGGCCGCCTCGAAGAGCGTCGGGCCGTCCTCGGCCAGGAGCGCCTTGTTGGCGGTGACCACGCTCGCGCCGTTCTCCAACGCGGCCAGGATCAGCGAGCGCGCGGGCTCGATGCCGCCGATGACCTCGACCACCACGTCGACGTCGTCGCGCGCGACCAGGCCGGCCGCGTCGGTGGTCAGCAGCCCCTCGGGCACCTCGACGTCGCGCGGCGCGTCGATCCGGCGTACGCCGACGCCCACGAGCCGGACCGGCGCCCCGACGCGCGCGGCCAGGTCACCCGCCTGCTCGGTCAGGAGCCGCACGACCTGCGACCCGACCACGCCGCAGCCCAGCACGGCCACGTTGAGCGGTTTCATCGGGCATCCGTTCCCAGGTCGAGGTCGAGCAGGTCGTGCACAGTCTCGCGGCGGACGATCGTCGTCGCCACGCCGTCCCGAACCGCGACCACCGGAGGCCGGAGGGCGTGGTTGTAGTTCGAGGCCATCGAGCGGCAGTAGGCACCGGTCGCCGGCACGGCCAGCAGGTCGCCGGGACGGATGTCGGCCGGGAGGAACTCGTCCTTGACCACGATGTCGCCGGCCTCGCAGTGCTTGCCGACGACGCGCGCCAGGACGGGCGGTGCGTCGGAGTCACGCGACGCGATCGTGCAGGAGTAGTCGGCGTCGTAGAGGGCGGTGCGGATGTTGTCGCTCATCCCGCCGTCGACGCTGACGTAGGTGCGCACAGCACCCCCGTCGAGCTCGACCCGCTTGACGGTGCCGACCGTGTAGACGGTGCACATCGCCGGACCGACGATCGCCCGGCCGGGCTCGATCGACAGCCGTGGCCGCTCGATGCCCAGGGCCTGACACTCGTGCTCGACGATCTTGGTCAGCTCGATCGCCAGCTGCGCCGGGTCCGACGGGTCGTCCTGAGTCGTGTAGGCGATGCCGAAGCCCCCACCCAGGTCGAGCTCGGCCGGGGTGACCCCGAGCTCGTCGCGGACCCGGGCATGCAGCGCGAGCACGCGACGGGCCGCCACCTCGAAGCCCGCGGTGTCGAAGATCTGGCTCCCGATGTGGGAGTGCAGGCCCAGCAGCTCCAGGCCCGGGGCGGCGACCACCCGGCGTACGGCCTCGAGGGCGTCGCCGCTGGTGATCGAGAAGCCGAACTTCTGGTCCTCGTGGGCGGTCGCGATGTACTCGTGCGTGTGGGCCTCCACCCCGGCGGTCACGCGCACCATCACCGCGGCCGT
Source organism: uncultured Actinomycetota bacterium (assembly GCA_963812055.1). Classification (GTDB taxonomy): domain Bacteria; phylum Actinomycetota; class Actinomycetes; order Propionibacteriales; family Nocardioidaceae; genus Nocardioides. The sequence continues at coordinate 74,905 of CAWEUA010000021.1, read as the reverse complement.
GCGGTCGAGCGACGCGGTGACCCGTTCCAGCCGGTCGAGCTCGTCGAACGAGTCCACGACGATCCGGCCCACCCCCTCGGACACCGCACGCATCAGCTCGACCTCGGTCTTGGTGTTGCCGTGGTAGCCGATCCGGGCGGGATCGAAGCCCGCTCGGAGCGCAACGGTCAGCTCGCCGTCGGAACAGACGTCGAGGGAGAGCCCCTCCTCGGCGATCCAGCGCGCGAGCGTCGTGCACAGGAAGGCCTTGCCGGCGTAGAAGACGTCGTACCCGGCGAACGCGTCGCGGAAGGCCCGCGCCCTGCGACGCAGGTCCGCCTCGTCGAGGACGTACGCCGGGGTGTTGAGGTTCGCGACCAGGTCCGGGACCGAGACCCCGCCGACCACGAGGTCACCGCCGACCTTGCGCGCCGTCGACGACCAGAGGGACGGGACGAGCGCGTTCGCGTCGTCGGGCGGTCGCAGCCAGCCCGGCCCGCGCAGCGCGCCCTCGGCGTGCGCCCAGCCGGCCTCGTGCGTGGGACTCACATCCGGTCCGGCGCGGAGACCGCGAGCAATCCGAGACCGTTGGCGAAGACGATGCGCGTCGCCTCGACCAGCCGCAGCCGCGCGCGGTGCAGGTCGGTGGGCTCCTCGTCGCCCATCGGCAGTACCCGGCAGCTGTCGTAGAAGCGGTGGTACGACGCCGCGGTGTCCTCGAGGTAGCGCGCCACGCGATGCGGCTCGCGCAGCGTGGTCGCGGCCGCGACGACCCGCGGGAACTCCGCGAGGGCGCGCAGCAGCTCGCCCTCCTTCTCGTGGGTCAGCAGCGCAGGGTGCGACGCCGGCTCGAGACCCAGGTCGGCGGCGTTGCGCAGGATCGACGAGACCCGGGCGTGGGCGTACTGCACGTAGAACACCGGGTTGTCGCTGGTGGCCTTGGCCCACAGATCGAGGTCGATGTCGAGGTTGGTCTCGAGGTGGTTGCGCACCAGGGCGTAGCGGGCGGCGTCGATGCCGATCGCGTCGACCAGGTCGAGCAGCGTGATCAGGTTGCCGGTCCGCTTGCCCATCCGCACGACGGAGCCGTGGCTGAGCAGGTTCACCATCTGGCCGATGATGATCTCGAGGTTGACGCCCGGCTCGTCGCCGAACGCGGCACACAGCGCCATCATCCGGCCGACGTACCCGTGGTGGTCGGCGCCGAGCAGGATCAGGCACCGGTCGAAGCCGCGCTCGCGCTTGTCGAGGTAGTACGCCGCGTCCCCGGAGATGTAGGCACCGGTGCCGTCGGACTTGACGATCACGCGGTCCTTGTCGTCGCCGTACTTCTCGGTGCGCAGCCAGACCGCGCCGTCCTGCTCGTAGATGTTGCCGAGCTCCCGGAGCCGGACGATCGCGCGGTCGGTGGCCCCCGAGTCGTAGAGGTCGTTCTCGTGGAAGTAGGTGTCGAACGGCACCCGGAAGTCGGCGAGGGTCTCCTTGATCTCCTCGAACATCGTGGCCACGCCGTACTGACGGAAGGCCTCCAGCGCCTCGTCGTCGGGCAGGCCCGGCGCCTCCGGGTGGTCCTTCACGACGGCCGCGGCGACCTCGGCGATGTACTGGCCCGGGTAGCCGTCCTCGGGTGTCGGCTCGTTCCGTCCGGCCGCCAGCAGGGACCGGCTGAACCGGTCGATCTGGGCCCCGTGGTCATTGAAGTAGTACTCCCGCGAGACCTGGTAGCCGCTGGCCTCGAGCAGCCGCGCGAGCGTGTCGCCGACCGCCGCCCAGCGGGCGCTGGCGAGCGTGACCGGACCGGTCGGGTTCGCCGAGACGAACTCGATGTTGACCTTCTGCTTGCCGCCTTCCTCGGACCCGCCGTACGCCGGACCCGCGGCGACGATGTCGTCGGCCACCGCGCCCTGCGCCCCGGCGTCCACGGTGATGTTGAGGAAGCCGGGCCCGGCGACCTCGACGCCGGCGATGCCGTCCGCGGAGGCGAGCCGCTCGGCGACGAGGCCGGCGAAGTCGCGGGGCGCCATGCCGGCCTGCTTGCTCAGCTGGAGCGCGACGTTCGTGGCGTAGTCGCCATGGCCCTTCTGCCGGGGTCGCTCCACCGTGACCGCCTCCGGCACACCTGCGGACAGCGTGATCGCGCCGCCGGCGGAGAGCTCCGCCAGCGACGCGACGATCAGGTCGGAGAGCTGCTCGGGCGTCACCCGGCAAGGGTATCGACGCGCAGGCACCACCCTCGACCCGCTTCCGACGGCCGGATCACGGCGGCGTACCGCAGGACCGGCGCGAGGCGGCGGCTGCGGCTGCTCCGACCGGTCCTGAGGGCTCGGTGCCGGTTTCTCCCGCCGCCGACTCCGCTTGTAAGGTCGTCCCACCCGGGCCCCCGTAGCTCAGGGGATAGAGCACCGCCCTCCGGAGGCGGGAGCGCAGGTTCGAATCCTGCCGGGGGCGCCTTTGGAACTGCGCGTCTGACCTTCGGCTTTGCTTCGCCTGGAACAGGTGATGTCCGGATGTGCCGGTCCTGTGACGCTGACGAGGACCATCGTCTGAAAGGGAGTCGGCATGGACTTCTCTGGGAACTTCTGGGACATCGTCCTGTGGACCTTCTAGATCTTCGTCTGGATCACGGCCGTCTTCATCTGGTTCCGCTGTGTCTTCGACATGTTCAGCGACCGGACCCTGAGCGGCTGGGCCAAGGTCGGCGGGTCGCTCGTGCTGATCTTCGTGCCGTGGCTCGGGGCGTTCATCCACCTGGCCCCCGGGGGCCGGAGCATGAGCGGCCGGCAGATGGCTCCGGCGGAGCAGCAGCAGGCGGCCCAGGACGAGTACATCAAGAGGGTTGCCGGATCGTCCTCACCGACCGGCCACGTGGCGAACTCGAAGTCCCTGCTGGACTCCGGAGCCATCACCCAGGCCGAGTTGGACACTCCGAAGGCCAAGGCGCTCGCCTGATCGCAACGCCGACGGAGGCCCAGCCGGCTGGCTCAGCCCCACCGGCTCTGCGAGCCGGCTCGAAAGGATGGCTGACGTGAACCTCCTTGTCGGAGTCGTCGTCACCGTGGTGGTCACGGCGATCACCGTGACGGCGATGCTGCTGGTGCGGAGGCGCGCCCCCGAGGGCAGCTACTTCAGCGACGGCGACCGCGCGTCCGGAGTGTTCGGCGTCCTGGCCACGGGCTTCTCGGTCCTGCTCGGTTTCATCATCTTCCTGGCGTTCTCGTCGTACGACGACTCGCGCTCGGGTGCGGAGACCGAGGCGACCATCGTGGTCCAACAGGTCCAGACCGCCCAGTTCCTGCCCCCCGACACGGCTACGGCGCTGACCGGCGAGCTGACCTGCTATGCCCGCTCCGTCGCCGGGGCGGAGTGGGACGCGCAGGCCGACGGATCGCTGGGCGACAGCGTCAACCCCTGGGGCGTGGCGATGTTCAGGACGATCTCCGACGTCCATCCCCGTTCGGCGACCCAGCAGTCCGCCTATGACAGATGGATGGACCAGACGACCGACCGTGAGCAGGCGCGGATCGACCGGGTGCACGGCGCCGAGGGCATCCTGCCCCTGCCGCTGTGGATCGCCCTGTTCGCGATCTGCGTGGTCATCTTCGGGTACATGCTGTTCTTCGCCGACCCGGCGGAGGGCGCGGTGACCCAAGGGGTGCTGATGGGGAGCGTGACGGTGGTGATCTGCCTGCTGATGATGCTCCTGGTCTTCTTCAACCATGCCCACGGCGACGGGGTCGGCAGGTTGCAGCCGACCGCGATGGAGCGGACCATGCGCCTGATCGACACCGAGACGAAGCTGGTCGGCCTCACCGTGGTCCCGCCGTGTGACGCCGATGGCAACCCACGCTGACGAGCCGCCGGAGGGCGGCCGGAGCTGGCAGGAGCTCGTGGTCACGGTGCTGCTGGTCGTGGCCGCTCTCGGGACGTCGTGGAGCAGCTACCAGGCCACACGCTGGAACGGCGAGCAGGCGGCCGCGGCGGGTCGTACCAGCGCCGTGCGGATCAGCGCGGCGCGGGCACAGGGGCAGGCGCAGGCACAGACGCAGGTGGACGTCGCCACCTTCATCGCCTGGGCCGATGCGAACCGGCAGGGTGACCGCGAGCTGGCCGCCTTCTACGTGGATCGGTTCCGCGACGAGTTCAAGCCGGCGTTCGACGCCTGGCGCGCGACGGCGCCGTTCTCGAACCCGGACGCACCGCCGACCCCGTTCGCCATGCCCGAGTACCAGCTGGCGTCCCGCACGGATGCCGAGCAGCTCGACGTGGCCTCCGAGGCAAGCGCCGCCCAGGTGCGGCTCTACATCCAGCGCTCCAGCAACTACGTGCTGACCGTGGTGCTCTACGCCGTCGTGCTCTTCTTCGCCGGCATGAGCACCCGACTCACGAACCCGCGCCTGCGATGGGTCATGACGCTGGCCGGCTGCCTCGTGCTGCTCGGTGACCTGGCCTGGCTGGCGACCTTCCCGGTGAGCGTTCAGGTATGACGTGGCGGCCATGGTGAACCGACCAATCATCATCCCTTGAGGGCGATGCGCAGCGCGCTCCGAGTGCAGCATCGTTGCGCTCGCCCTGTCACCGACATCGTCGAGGTGCCCCCCGTGAGACGCTTCCGGAAGACCCACCTCGTCGTGCTCGCCGCCCTGCTTCGCCCTGGTTCCGCTCTCCGGATGTGGCGGAAGCGACTCCACTGGCCCGGGCGGCGAGCGAAACGCGCCGAGCTCGATCACCGTCCTGGCCGACTCGTCACTGAAGGGCGCGTTCACCAAGCTGGGTCACCAGTTCGAGAGCGAGAACCCCGGGTCAACAGTGAACTTCACCTACGGCCCGTCCTCCTCCCTGGCGCAGAAGGCGGTGGCGGGCGACCCGGGTGACGTGCTGACCACCAACGCCAAGCAGGCCATGGACAGCGCGCAGAAGGTGCAGCTCGGCCAGCTGGAGACCTTCGCCACCAAGGGTCCGGCGGTCTACCAGATCGTGACCTTGATCCAGTCCAAGAACACCGCGCTCAGCCAGGACTTCATCGACCTGGTCACGGGTCCGGCCGGCCAGCAGGTGCTGAGCCAGGCCGGATTCGCGGCGGCATAGCGAGCGCGACCTCCCCCAAGCGGCGTTCGCGCAAGATCTGCGGCCGCTCCGGAGACGGTTGTCGGTGACGACTCAGGAATCACCCTGCAGGGGCGATTCGTCCGCTCCAGCCTCTTGGCATCGTGGTGCGTGAGCGAAGGGGAGGCACTATGGAAACGACTGCAAACAGGACCACACCGCGCCCGGCCGACGTTTTTGTGGTCTTCGGGATCACCGGTGACCTCGCCAAGGTGATGACGTTCCGGTCGTTGTACCGGCTGGAGGCCCGTGGCCTCCTCGATTGCCCGATCGTCGGCGTCGCCGTCGACGACTGGACCGTCGACCAGCTCGAGGAACGGGCCCGCGCCTCGATCGAGGGGACCGGCGAGCAGATCGACGAGGAGGTCTTCAAGCGGTTCGCCGCGAGGCTGTCCTACGTCGGTGGCGACTTCACCGATCCGGCGACCTATGAGCGTGTCGGCGACGCGATCAAGGGCGCCGAGACTCCGGTCTTCTACCTGGAGATCCCGCCGTTCCTGTTCGGGAGGGTCGTCCAAGGCCTGGCCGACGCCGGACTCAGCAAGGGTGCCCGTTTCGTGATCGAGAAGCCGTTCGGTCATGACCAGGAGTCCGCGCGGGTCCTCGCCGACGAGCTACACGAGCACGTCGACGAGTCGCAGCTGTTCCGGATCGACCACTACCTGGGAAAGATGGGTCTCGACGAGATCCTGTTCCTGCGCTTCGCCAACGCGATCCTCGAGCCCGTCTGGAGTCGCAACTACGTCGAGTGCGTCCAGATCACGATGGCGGAGGACTTCGGGGTCGAGGACCGGGGCAGCTTCTACGACCCGGTCGGCGCCCTTCGTGACGTCGTGGTCAACCACCTGATGCAGGTCGTCGCGGCAGCAGCCATGGAGCCACCCGCGCGCGGCGACCTGAACACCATCAAGGAGTCGCAGGTCGCGCTGTTCCGCTCCGTCGCCGAGGCCGATCCAGCCCACTACGTCCGCGGTCGGTACGACGGCTACCAGGACATCCCAGGGGTCGCCCCTGGTTCAACCACCGAGACGTACGCCGCCCTGCGGCTGGACATCGAGAACTGGCGCTGGGCGGGGGTCCCGTTCTTCATCCGAACGGGCAAACGGCTACCGGTCACACAGACCGAGCTGCGCCTGGTCTTCAAGCGCCCACCGCACCTGGGCTTCTGGCCGGCGAACCACAACCCCGAGCCGAACCAGCTCGTCATCAAGCTCGACCCGTCCACCGGGGTCCGCTTCCAGGTGGACGCCCACCGGGCGGACACCCACCGGATCGGACCCATCGAGCTCGACATGGAGTTCGCCACCGAGGGCGGCGAGGGCGCCACGCCGTACGAGGTCCTGCTGCACGCAGCGATCAGGGGAGACAGCACCAGGTTCAGCCGCCAGGACGGCATCGAGGAGACCTGGCGGGTCATGCAGCCGCTGCTCAACGCGCCCCCGGCGGTCCATGACTACGCCCCGGGCACCTGGGGCCCGTCGGCCGGGGACGACATCACCGCGGGGTTCGGGGGGTGGCGCACGCCCTGGGTGCCGAGCTGAGCGGATCCTCTCGGCAGGCGGACGCCTGGCACCAGGGTCCCGGTCGGCGTACCGTCCACGAGATGGACGGGGAGGCCAGAGCCAGGTTGTCGAGCGCTCACCGCCTGCCTTCGACGTGACGCCGCGATCGGAGGGGCAGGCTTCCTTGGGGCCTGCCCTCGTGCCGCATACCGCACTGCTGGCCCGGATGCTGGCGACCGAGGTGCCGGTGATCGCGGTCGTCGCGCCACCGGGCTACGGGAAGTCGACGCTGCTGGCCGCCTGGGGCGAGCGTCGAGGATCACGTGTGGCATGGGTGTCGTGCGACCGGATCGACGACGACCCCGGGTCCCTGTGGTCGGCAGTGGAGGCCGCACTCGGGCCGAGACCGCGGTCGGGTGCCACACCGCTGACCAGCCCGGAGGACGGCGACCACATCGTCTCCCACCTGACGGGAAGGCAGGGCGTGTCCGAGCCCGTTGCCGTCGTCCTCGATCACCTGGAGGCGTTGTCGAACGTTGAGTCACGGCGGTCCGTCGCGGCCTTCGCGAAGGCGGTGCCGGCGGGCTGGACCCTCGCCCTGGCGTCGCGGGAAGAGGTACCGCTCCCCGTCGCCCGGATGAGGATCGAGGGCCACCTCCTCGAGATCGGTGCCGACGACCTGGCCCTGTCGGGCGCCCAGGCCTCACGCCTGCTCGCCGCGGTCGGAGTCGAGCTGTCCGACGCACGGGCCGCTCGGCTCGCCTGGGACACCGAGGGCTGGCCGGCCGCTCTCCACTTGGCGGCCCTGGCTCTCGAAGCCGGCGAGGCCGTCGGCGACCGCCCGTTCACGGGCACCGAACGGTCGATGGTCGACTACCTCAGGTCGGAGGTCCTGGACCCTCTGTCGAAGGCGCAACGGAGGTTCCTGGTCCGTACGTCGATCCTGGGCCGGGTGAGCGGGTCGCTAGGAGATGCCGTGCTGGATGGCACCGGCTCGACCCAGATGCTCGAAAAGCTGCAGCGCCGGAATCTGCTCGTGCTGCCGGACGACGGTGAGGGCGAGTGGTTCCGCTACCACCGACTGCTGCGCCAAGAGCTCCAGGCCGAGCTCCGGAGCGCGCCGCCCGACCTCGTCCAGGAGTTGCACGCCCGTGCGGCGGCGTGGTTCGAGGAGCACGGCGAGTCGGAGGACGCGATCGACCACGCGTACTTGGCCGGCGACCAGGCGCTGTTCGGCCGGCTGGTCCTCGGGGCGATGCAGCCGATCTGGGCCAGCGGTCAGATCGAGACGGTCGAGGGCTGGATGGAACGGCTGGGCAGTCGCTCGCCCGCGCCGCACACGCCGGCGATGATCGCCCACGGAGCATTGATCTTCGGTCTGCTCGGCCGGCCAGGAGACTGCGAGCGGTGGGCCGCGGTCGCCGAGTCGCTTCCGGCGACCGGCACGCTGCCCGACGGCAGCACGGTGGGGGCGACGCTGGCCTACTTGCGGGCGAACCTGTGCCGGCACGGCCCGGCCACGATGGGCCGCGATGCGGTCGAAGCGCTGGAGGGGCTCGGCCCCACCAGTCCCTACCGCTCCACGATGCTCCACACCGAGGGCCTCGCGTATCTGCTCGAGGGCGACCTCGACCGAGCCGACGCGTCGTTCGCCCATGCCTACGACCTCGCCACGAGCATCGAGAGCTCGCCCGTCGCGGCCTTGGTCCTCGCCGAGCAGGTCCAGATCGCCATCGAGCGCGAGGAGTGGACGGCGGCCGAGTCGCTCGTGAAGCGGGCGCTCGAGGTGGTGACCCGCGGCCCGTTCGACGGGTACTGGACCAGTGCCCTGGTCTTCGCCTCCGCCGCACGGGCGGCGGCACATCGAGGGGACATGCGGGAGGCGCGCGAGCACGCTCGGCGCGCCGCACGCCTGCGTCCCCTCCTCACGTATGCGCTGCCCGTCGTCTCGGTCCAGGCTCTGGTCGAGCTGGCCCGGGCCTACCTGGCTCTTGTCGACCCGGCGGGTGCCCGCGCCGTGCTCGAGCAGGCGCGCGGCATCCTGCGGCAGCGCCCTGACCTGGGCACGCTCGCGGTGGCTGCGCGCCGACTGGACGAGCGGGTCAACCAGATCACGGAGGCTCGGCCGATAGGTGAGTCGTCGTTGACCGCGGCCGAGCTGCGGCTGGTCCCTCTGCTGCCCACCCACCTCACGTATCCCGAGATCGGCGAGCGGCTCTTCATCTCCCGCCACACCGTGAAGACCCAGGCCGGCTCGGTGTACCGCAAGCTAGGCGTTTCCTCCCGCAAGGAAGCGGTCGACCGGATCGTCGAGCTGGGTCTGATCTAGGGCTCAGCCGAGCCGCTCCACGAGGTGGTCGCCCACGCGCAGAGCGTTGGCCATCGCGGTCAGGGCCGGGTTCACCGCCCCGATGCTGGGGAAGAAGCTCGTGTCCACGACGTAGAGGTTGTCGACCTCGTGCGCCTTGCAGTCGGGGTCGAGGACGGACGTCGCGGGGTCGCTCCCGAAGCGCACGGTGCCGGCCTGATGAGCGCACCCGGCCACGGGGATGTCGTTCTTCATGTACGCGTCGCGAGGGATCAGATGGTGCGGGTGCATGCCGAGGTGGCTCAGATGCTTCTTCACCCGGGTGTAGAGCTGCTCCATCGGTTCCTGGTTGTTCGGCTTGTACCTCAAGACGACATTGCCGTCGCCGTCGAGGGTGACCCGGTTGTCCGGGTCGGGCAGGTCCTCGACCGACAGCCAGAAGTCGACAGCGTGCGCGGCGACGTCGGTCAGGGCGAACGTCGGCGCCAGCTTGGTCTCGAGCGGCTTCTCGCCGCGATACATGGGCGCCGACGACTTGCCGACCATCTGGAGGTTGCCCATCGGGAAGTCGAAGTCGGCGTCGCCGAAGTAGTAGTCGTTGAGGCCGAGGGTCTTCTGGAAGCGGGTGTCGTTGGGCTCGGTCGACACGGCCAGGAAGGCACGGCTGTTGTGGAAGACGTAGTTGCGCCCGACCTGGTCGGAGCCGTTGGCGAGCCCGTTCGGGTGCTGGTCGTTGGCGCTCGCCAGCAAGAGCTTGGCCGAGTTGGCCGCGCCCGCAGAGACCACGACGATGTCGCCGGTGAACCGCTGCTCGGCGCCGTCGACGTCGACGACCACCGAGGTGACGGTGCGTCCGGACTCATCGGTCTCGAGTCGGCGTACGACGGCATGGCGGACGAGGTCGACGTTGTCGTGCTGCAACGCCGGCCGAACGGCGATCACGTCGGCGTCGGACTTGGCGTGCACCAGGCACGCGAAGCCGTCGCAGGTGGCACACCGGATGCACGCGCTGAAGGCAGCGTTCGTCTCGTCGAGCATGATGCCGGAGGGTGAGTGGAACGGATGCAGCCCAACCCCGGTCAGGTCGTCGAAGAGCTTCTGGATGCGGGGCTCGTGCGAGACGGGCGGATAGGGGTACGGCGCCGACGCCGGCGGCTCGGTCGGGTCCTCACCCCGGGCACCGTGGACCTGGTACAGCTGCTCGGCCTGCGTGTAGTAGGGCTCGAGCACGTCGTATTCGATCGGCCAGGCCGGCGAGAGTCCGCCGTGGTGCTTCAGTTCGCCGAAGTCGCGCTCCCGGAGCCGGTACAACGCGGCGCCGTAGAACTTCGTCGCGCCACCGACGAAGTAGTGCACCTGGGGCTGGAACGGTTTCCCCCGGTCGTCGTACCAACGGTCGGCGGACACGTAGCGGTTGTCGACGAAGACGGCCTCGGCGTCCCAGTTCTCCGCCTCGCGTGGAAGCCAGTCACCGCGCTCCAGGATCAGGATCCGCTTCCCCGACGGCGCCAGCCGGTGCGCCAGAGTGCCGCCGCCTGCTCCGGAGCCGACGATGATCACGTCGTAGTGGTCGCTCATGTCGTGGTCCCTTCTCGAGCGGGCTGGTGTTCCGTGGTCGTGCTCGGGTCGTCGAGAGAGATATGGGGGCGGTCGGCCTCGTGGTCCCCCCAGGCGATGCGCTTCGGCGCGGAGGACGCCTCCACGGTGGCGGCATGGTCACGGTCGAAGTAGTCCCAGGCCCAGCTGAGGAAGGCGTCGGTCTTGCTGTGTGCGCCGCTCAGCAGGGAGGCGTGGACGCCGAGCCAGGCTGCGAACGCGATCGGGCCTTCCACCTGGTGCCGATGTCTGCCGACCTCGGCGACGGCGGCGTTGCGGCCGATCATCGCCATGATGCCCTTGTCCTTGTAGTGGAAGGGCTTCGTGCTCTCGCCGGCCAGGTCGCGCAGGATGTTCGCCGCGGCCCAGACGCCGGCCTGCTGGGCGACCGAGCCGAGCTGGGGCAGAGTGGCGCCATCGCCGCCCGGGATGTTGGCGACATCGCCAACGGCGTACACGCCGGGGAATCCGTCGACGGTGAGTTCCGGCTGTACCTGGATGCGTCCTCCGCGGCCGATGGGCAGACCGCTCCCGGCGACGATCGCAGCCGCTGACTCGCCGCCACCCCAGACGACGGTTCGGGTGGGGATGCTCGTCCCGTTGTCGAGCTCGACCCGGTCCGAGTGCACGGACGCGACGCCGGTCTCCAATCGGATCTCGGCACCGTGCTTGGTCAGGCGTTTGTGCGCGTACTTGTGGGACTTGTCGGAGAACCCGCCCAGCAAGGCGTCTCCCCTGTCCACGAGGAAGATCCGCCCCGGCCGGTGGATGGCGCCCAGCGACGCGAGTGCCTGCGTGAGCTCGGCGAGCGCCCCTGCCACCTCGACCCCCGTCGGCCCGCCCCCGACGACGACCACATCGAGGACGGCGTCGAGGGCATGCTCGTCGTCGCCTGCCGAGCGGGTCAGCTCCTGGAAGTGGAGCCGGAGCCGTTCGGCGTCCGCGACCGAGTACAGGGGGAACGCGTACTCGGCCGCTCCTGGTACGCCGAAGTACTCGGCCCGTCCCCCAGCGGCGATGACGAGGTGTGACCCGCTCAGGACGGTTCCGTCGGCCAGGGTCACGCTTCGTCCGGCCGGGTCGATGCCGAAGACCTCGACCGTCCGGACCTCGACTTGCGGATACTCGCGGAAGATCGTCTGGTGGGGACGCGCGATGTCCTCCGCGGGCAGCTGCGAGGTGGCGACCTGGTACAGCAGTGGCTGGAACTGGTGGTAGTCGTTGCGGTCGACCAGCACCACGTCGACACCCTCGTCGCCGAGCTTGTGGGCGCACGCAACGCCGGCGAGCCCGCCACCCAGCACCACGACCGTCACAACGACAGCTCCTCCAGACGCTCGCTCAGGACGATGCGCCCCGCGGCCTGGATCAGGGCGAGGTGCGAGAACGCCTGCGGGAAGTTCCCGAGGTGACGCGAACGCTCGACCTCGAACTCCTCGGCGTACAGACCCAACGGGGACGCCACGCGGAGCAGGCGCTCCATCAGGCCGGTCGCCCCGTCCATGTCGCCGATCGCCCCGAGCGCCGAGACCAGCCAGAACGAGCAGATCAGGAAGGTCCCCTCCTTGCCCGCCAGTCCGTCGTCGGTCTCGTCGGTCTTGTACCGGAGGACGAAACCGTTCTCGGTGAGCTCCTCCGAGATCGCGGCGACCGTGTTTCGCATCCGCTCGTCCGTGCCGGGCAGGAAGCCGAAGAGGGGGGCGAGCAGCAACGACGCGTCGAGCGCTTCGGTGTCGTAGTGCTGGCGCAGGACACCTCGGTCGCTCACGCCGTTCGCGAGGATGTCCTCCTTGATCTCTTCGGCAGTCGCGCTCCACTCCTTCTCGAGCGCCCCCTCGTCACGGATCGCTGCCAGCTTCGCGGCGCGGTCCATCGCCACCCATCCCATGAGCTTGGACGACACGTAGTGCTGTGGCTTGCCCCGCGCTTCCCAGATCCCCTGGTCGGGCTCGCGCCAGGCTGCGGTGGCGCCGGCTGCCTGCGACAGCACGAGCGGCCACAGCCGCCGGGGAAGACGCTGGCTGCGCCGGGCGTGCAGAAGAACCGAGTCGAGCACCGCACCGAAGACGTCGTTCTGACGCTGGTCGAAGGCGCCGTTGCCGAGTCGCACGGGTCGAGCGCCCTCGTAGCCGGACAGCTCGTCGCGGGTCGACTCGGTGAGGTCGCGCCGGCCGTCGATGCCGTACATGATCTGCAGCGCACCGTCCGGGTTGGGCTCGAGGTCGGCGACGAACTGCATGAACTCGTCGGCTTCCCAGTCGAGGTTCAGGTAGTGCAGTGCCTGGAGCGTGAACGTCGTGTCACGCATCCAGGTGAAGCGGTAGTCCCAGTTGCGCTCGCCGCCGGGTGTCTCGGGCAGCGAGGTCGTCAGCGCGGCGACCGTCGCCCCGGTCGGCATGTAGGTCAGACCCTTGATCGTGAGTGCCGACCGCTCGATCGGGTGCCGCAGGACGTGGTCGGGGATCCGTGCGCGGGCCAGCCAGTTGCGCCAGAAGAGGACGGTGGCGTCGATGTGCGCCGTGGCCTCGTCCACATCGGCGGGCCCGGCGAGGTGCTCCGCCCACGACATGGCGCAGAACGCCCGATCGCCCTTGGACAGCACGTGTCGAGCGCGGGCCGCGCCGCCTTCGATGCCGATGAGCATGTCGGTGCTGAGGCGGAAGGCCGGGCCCGAGGCATCGGCGGCGTCGGCATGATGGCCCTCGGAGTCCGCGAGGGTCCAGGTCGCCTCGACACGGCCGTAGTCGAAAGCCGGCTCGCACACGACCTCGACCTCGACCGTCCCCTCGAGACACTCGACGGTGCGCACGAGGAGGTGTGCGGCATCGTCGTCCGCGGGTGGCCGGGTGTGCGGCGTCACCGTGTCCGGTCCCTGGCGGGGTCCCATCACCAGTGCGTCGTGCACGAGGACCCACCCGCCCGGCGTGTGCCAGGTGGTCGTCAGGACGTTGGTGCCGGGCACGTAGGTGCGCGCGGTGGGCACGTTGATGCCGTACGGCCCGAACCGGAAGGAGCCCGCCCCGCGGTCCAGGATGTTCGCGAAGACGCTGGCCGAGTCGAACGCCGGGAGGCACAGCCAGTCGACGGAACCGTCGGGGGCGACCAGGGCGCCGGTGTGGCAGTCCGACAGGAATCCGTAGTCGGCGATCGGGGGAAATGGGGAGGTGCTGACGGCCACGTGGGGCTCCTTCACGGTGTTCGGCGAGCCGGCGCCTCGCCGCCCCTCCACAGTGTTCGGTAGAAGCGTGGTCGCATCACCCCAACGAGATGATGTGTCGGCCCACACGTCAGCGCGGGGGTCCGTACATCGCCCGGTCGGCGACGTCCGGCAGCCCTTCCTCCGGCAGCACCCCCCGCTGGTCCAGGACGTAGAGCAGCGCCATGGCCGGCAGGACGATCACCGCGGCCAGGATGACGATCACGATCAGAGCGCTCAGCGTTCCGGACGGCGCTGCTGCGTCGGAGACGGTGAGGCGTTCGACTCGTCCAGGCCGAGGCACTGACAGGTCATGTCTGAGCGGGTGGTGCCTCGCCGCCTGCGGGGACATGTGCGGTGCGGTCGAGTGCGACCGCCAGCCCCGGAAAGACCATGACCGAGAGAACGCCCGCTCCGACGAGGGCGGCGGCGTTCTCCGGGAGCATCGCGCCACTCGACAGCCCGACCTCGGCGAGAGCCACCAGGAGGGGCAGCGACGTGGCGGTCAGCAGCGTCATCTGCGCGCGTTGCGACACGACCAGCTCCTGGCGGTAGAGGAAGAACGACGGAAGGCCTCGCACCGCCAGCAGCAGGAGGAAGAAGACCAGCAGGCGTGCGGGTGCGTCGGCGATGGAGCCGAGATCCAGGCCCATGCCCGACGAGACGAAGAAGACCGGGATGAAGAAGCCGTACCCCAGGGCGTCCAGCTTGCCCTCGAGTGCGTCCACGTCGCCCGGGGCCCATCTGCGGAGGACCACGCCGGCGAGGAATGCACCGAGGACGACATCGAGTCCGAAATCGCTGGCAAACACCAGCAGCCCGAACAGCAGCATCACGGTCAAGCGAAGCGTGGTCTGCGAGGTCGAGTGTTCTCCCTCGTGCGAGATCGCCTCGAACCTGTCGAGGCGCGCGAGTCGCGGGAGCCAGGACAGACCCAGCGCAAGGACGCACATGACCACGAGCGACACCAGCCCGTAGATGCGACCGTTGGACCCGAGAAAGACGGCGATGCCCACGATCGGAAAGAACTCGCCGACCGCGCCGGCAGGCATGATCAGTGGCCCCAACGGGCCCTCCAGCATGTGGTTGTCCCGCAGGATCGGGAGCAACGTCCCCAGCGCGGTCGTGGTCAGCGCCAGCGCCACCGGGACGAAGGCGTCCACGAAGCCACCGGCAGCGAGCAGACCGGTCACTGCGATCGAGGCCACGGCGCTGATCAACCAGCCGGCCATAGCCAGTCGTCCGGTCCGCTCCCGGAAGTGTTCCAGTTCGAGCTCGTAGCCGGCGAGCAGGAACAGGAAACCCAAGCCGACGTTCGCGACCAGCTCGATCGAGTTCTTTTCCGCCAGCCCGGCAACCTCGGGACCGATCAGCACTCCGCCGACGATGAGCACCACCACCTGGGGGACGCGGAAACGGGACAGAAGGGCGCAGGCGAACGGCGCAGCTGCCGAGACGATGGACACGATGAGTAGCGCTCGCAGGCCGGTGTCGTCCATCGCGCACCTCAGCCCTTGGTCGACGTGATCGCGTCAACGCGTGGTCGAGTGGGCTTCCACCTCACCATCGCAGACGCAACCAGGGATTGCGAGAGTGATGCGTAGGTGGCCATTCCACGGCTCTATCCCAATCCGAGTCGGTCGGGCTGGACCGCGATGTCGTCTCCCCGCGAGTGTGCGCGGGTGAGCTCGGTCAGTGACTCCCGCAGCCGTGAGATCGCGGGGCCCCACTCCTCGGGTGAATCCGTGGCCAGGTCGTCGTATGCGGCGGCAAGGCGTCGGGTGACGTGCCAGGACGATGCTCCGAGCTGGCTGATCTCCTCGAACGCGAGGTCGAGCAGATACGACGGCGTCAGTGTCGGCTCCACGAGCCGCACGGTCCCGTTCGCGTCGACATGGAACCCGGTGGGCATGGGAGCCATCCCGATCCGACGAAGGAGATCGTGCAGACGGTCGATGACCTGAACCGCGGTGGAGGGTTGGTTGATCGCCGGGGACAACGCCTGCGTCGCGACATCGACCAGCTGCCGGATCCCGAACGTTGAGTCCTGGTAGACCGACCGCGAGCGCCCGAGGTCGAGGCACGAGAGGACCCTGGCATCGTCGGGCCGGGAGTCTCCGTGGACAGCGAAGACCGGTCCAGCGGTCGGCACGTACTCACCGATTCTGGGGAGCAGTTCGATCACGCAGTCGTGGGCGCCAGCCAGTCGGACCAGCTTGGCTCGGTCGATCCCGAGGACCGTGCCGAGCACGCCCTTGAAGCCGCGCGTGTCGGTCGCGCCGAGGTGGACGACGTGTGGCCTGGCGCGGAGGACCGGCGGCTCGGCGTCGACGTAACTCGAGTCGGGAGGGTAGGCCCTCCGGATGGACACGCGCGCCTCGTTGGCCACGTTCGTGATCACCCAGCCGACCTCCAACAGACGCATGGTCGCGGTGACGTAGACGACGAACACGATGACAGCAACCGTGAGCATCGCGACGCATGCGCCGACCGTGCGTGATGCCGCCGCCACGTCATCGACGTTGTCGAAGGCGAGTCCGGTCACCGCGAAGGCAAACGTGGCAAGGAAGATGCCGAAGGCGGCCTTGGTGATGCCCGAGCGCACGAAGGTCCGGATGACGCGCGGCGACAGTTGCGAGCTGGCGAGCTGGAGGCCGACCAGCGTGATCGCGAAGACGACACCCACGAAGGTGAGCATCGACGAGGCCATCACCTGCAGCATCGTGTCGGCTGTTCGGATGCGGACGACGCGACCGAGATCCCAGTTCGTAGGCAGACCGAGCAGATCGGGCCGGCAGACGACCACGGCAGTGAGCACCCCGGCGAGCACCAGCAGCGCAGGTATCGACCAGAACCGCTCCCGTACCCACTCATTGAGACGGACCCACCGATAGGCCCACCGTGGCCCCGAGGGCAGGGCACGCGCGGGACCTGTCGCGAGTGGCTCCCTCATGCCACGTCAGTCTGACCGCTTGCGAGCTTTCCGTCACCACCCCGCCATCTCCGTGGATGTCCGGGATGTCGCGGGACATCAGTCCGGTACGTCGTGAGACATGTGTCCGCGATGTGTTGAGCCAGCACACTGCCAGGAGCGCCGCGGTCCGGCCCTTGGCTCCGTCGGTGCGCTCGACCAGATACCTTCTCCGCGTGACCGAGTTCCAGGTGACCTACTGGCGCGACCTCCCGTCGATGGTCGTCGCCCGCGACGGTGACAACGTGACGAAGTCGCCGCTGGCGAGCCGGTTCCAGGAGGCGATCGACGAGGCCGCCATGCGGCTGGGCGAGACCAGCAGCGACGACTACCTCGCGGGATGGACTCGCGGCGAGTGGATCCCCACCGAAGGCGACGGTGTCGCGGTGTGCGACCGCGTCGTGGCCGAGCTGGAGGAGCAGTGGCCGGCCGAGCGGGTGACGGAGTACCTCGGCGATCTCGGGCCGTAGGTCCCTCCCGGGTAGGCGCCCCGGCGGATAGCGTGCGACCTCTGCGGTCCGCGGCTCGGGACCCGGCCGCAGCTGTCGTCTCGGTGACCAGCCGGGATCTCGTCGGAAGGCCGGTCATGTCTCGCGGAACGCCCGTCATCGTCGCCGCCGGCGCCCTGGCCCTGATCCTGGCCGGGAACGCCCCGGTCCATGCGGTCGGGACCACGAACCACGCATCCGCACGGGCGGGTGCGGACTCCGTGGGGCTCTTCGCCACCCGGGACGGCGGCTTCCAGGCGGTGTCCGGAGTCTCCGGCTCGCAACCGCAGGACACGAGGTCCATCGACATCGGCGGGACGTCGGTCGCTACCGCGATCAACCCCCGCGGCGGGAAGGACGGGCTGCTGTGCACCAACGGCACCCGGATCAAGACCGTGCAGGGCCTTCGAACCACGCCGAAGGTCGGGAGCGCGGACATCGACGCCACGGCGTACAGCGGCGAGGGCGCTGCCGACCGCGTCTTCAGCTGCGACGGTCTCGCGATGCACGGGACGTTCGCGCTGGCGGGCGGCGAGTCACAGGGGCTGCTCCAGCTCGTGCGCAAGCAGGGCACCTGGAAGATCGACCAGCGCGTCCGCTCACGAGGGAGGAACGACGCGGGGCAACGGCACGCCCGCGGCTGGATCGACATCCGTGACTCGCTCACCAGGTCCACGACGTTCACCGGCGTCGCCATCGCGCCCAAGGCGCAGCGCAATGGCCAGTTCCTGGCGGTCACGGTCGATCGCACCAAGGGCACGCTCGTCGTCCTCACCGGGGTCGGCACCTCGAAGCCCCGCGCGGTCGGCGTCCTCGGGTCGGCCGCCCTGAAGTACCCATCCGGTGGCTACGGCACGGGTGGGGTGGCGTTCCTGCCGTCGTCGCGCGACCGCGCCCTGATCGCGACCCGCACCGGCTTCGCCGTCCTGGACCTCCACCACCCGGACGCTCCCCAGCTGCGGGTGAAGACGAGGGTGGGTGACGGGTCGGTCGCGCCGGCCGGCCTCACCGTCTCGTCGGACGGCGATCACGTCGCCGTCGCGGCCGGGGCGAACATCTACGCCTACCGCCACGCCCTCGCGGCGGTGAAGCAGCGTAAGCCGTTCAAGCGCCAGACGACGTTCCGACTCAGTGACCTGACCTCGGAGCGCGTCAGCGACGTCGCCTACTCCGACACCGACACCCTGGTCGTGCTGCACGGGGACGACCTCGTCGCCACGGACTGGTCGCTCACGCTGGTGAAGAAGGTGCCGCGGGGTCGTCACGTGGTGCGAGGGTCGACGGCGACGACACGGCCGGACGTCAGCGGCTCGCTCTCGGTGTGGCCGGGGGCGTAGGCGACAGGGCTCGAGCTTCACCCAACCGGTGGATTCGCGTGGTCGGTCCAGCGGGCTAGGGTGCGCACTGCCGTGCCGGGCTCGAGGGTCGGCCGCTCCTGCCGTCTCGAGGTGGATCGAGACGCCCGGCTGAAGGACACCGATGCGACGACGAGCTCCCGCCCTGGCGGCCGTCGGCGCCCTCGCGGCCATGTCTGCCCTCGTCGCCACGCACGCGGATGCCGCCACCCAGCATCGCGCCAGGCTCCAGGGCGGCGCCGGTCGCGGCGCGGGCTCGGTCGCCGTGTTCGGTGCCGCCCAAGGTGACTTCCAGGTCGTGCGGGGCCTCACCGGCACCAAGGCCCACAAGACCGGACTCCTCGACGCCGGCGTACGGAACGCCGTCGCCGGCGCCGTCAACCCGGTCCGGGGCAAGGACGGCCTGCTGTGCAGCCGCAACCACACGATCCACCTGATGAAGGGGCTGCGCACCGCGCCCCACCTGGTGCGCCCCGGCATCGACGCGTCGGCCTACACCGACGAGGGCGGGTCGGGGTATCGCATGGTCTGCCACAGCGTGGCCGTGCACGGCCACTTCGCCCTCGTCTCCGCGCACTCGCAGGGCCTCCTCCAGCTCCGTCGCAAGCACCACGTGTGGAAGATCGACAAGCGGGTCCGCTTCCGCGGGGTCAACGACGCCGGGAACCGACACCGCCGGGGATGGATCGACATCCGCGACGGCGTGGCCGAGGCGACCCAGTTCGACACGGTGGCGATCGCTCCCGAGCCGCTCCCGAACGGGAAGTTCCTCGCGCTCGCCGCGGCCCGCGAGGAGACCAACCCCAACCACGACGCCATCGTGGTGATCGCCGGCGCGGGAACCGCCAAGCCGAAGGTGAAGGGAGCCGTCACCGACGCCGGCCTCGGGATCCATGACGTGAGCTTCGGCGGGCGGATGGACTTCGGCAACGGCGGCCTCACCTTCGTGCCCGGCACCGCTCAGCGGGCCTTGGTGCTGACCCGCACCGGCTTCGCGGTGATCAGCCTGATCAAGCCGAGTCAGCCCCGCCTGCAGCTCCGGATCAAGATCGACGCCGCGGTGGGCTCACCCCTCGATCCGAGCAGCCTCGCCGTCTCGGCCAACGGGCACCACATCGCGGTCGCCGTCGGCGGCAGCATCTACGGGTACAAGGAGGTCGTCTCGAAGGCCGGCAAGCGACACTTCAAGCTGCAGACAACCTTCACGCTCGGATCGGGCGCCCACGAAGCGGTCACCGACCTCGCCTACACACCCGACAACACGCTCGTCGTCCTGCACGGGACCACGACGAGCATCTCGAGGTGGTTCCTCACCCTGGTGCGCAAGGTGCCGGCAGGGCATCACCGGATCAAGGGGTCCGCGATGACCACAAGACCCGCCGAGGTGGGCAGCCTCTCCGTCTGGCCGGCCCCGTAGGGGTGCCCTGGGCCCACAGCGGTGCTCACCTCTGCCGGTCCGCCCGTCGAGCGACTAGCGTGCCGACACCGCGGTCCGCAGACTCGGAGAGGACCGCGGCGGTCGTCCCGGTGAGGGATCGGGACCCGGACGAAGGACACCTCATGTCACGACGGATTCCGGCGCTCGTCGCCGCGGCGGCGATGACGGCGACCACCGGTCTCGCCGCGAACGCCGACGCCTCGACCTCTCATCGGTCCCACGACGGGGTCGCCCGTCGTGCCGGATCGGTCGGACTGTCCGGAGCCGACAACGGGTTCTTCCAGGCGGTGAGGGGGGTCTCGGGTCGGAAGCCGCACCAGACCGCCTTCTTCGACCTCAGCGGCAGCCGCGCCACCGCGACGGCCGTCAACCCGGCCGGTGGTGACGACGGCCTTCTCTGCGACACCGGTGAGAACGTCGTACCGGTCCGGACGATCCGCACCGGCATCCAGTCCTCCCCCGTGATCGACGCCTCGCAGTTCGGCGACGAGGGCGGCGACGGCTTCAGCTTCGCGTGCTCCGGAGTCGCGATGCACCACACGTTCGCACTGGTCACCGGCGACTCCCAGGGACTGCTGCAGCTACGCCGACGCCACGGAACCTGGAAGATCGACCGCCGGGTCCAGTCGCCGGGCGTCGACGACGCCGGGGATCCGCACCAGCCCGGCTGGATCAACTTCCGTGAGTCGGTCACGCCGGCCACCACGTTCGACAACGTCGCGATCGCACCGAAGCCGATGCGCAACGGCAGGTACCTCGGCCTCGCGGTCGACCACACTCATCGGACCATCGCCGTGGTCTCGGGTGTCGGATCGGCCACGCCGCGGCTGGTCGGCGCTCTCCGAGCCCGCGCCCTCGGGAACGACGCGCTCGACCAGGGCACCGGCGGCGTGGTGTTCCTCCCGGGCTCGTCCGACCGGGTTCTGATGGCCACGATGACCGGCTTCGCCGTCCTCCGACTCCGCGACCCGGCCGAACCCCGGCTGAAGGTGCGCACGAAGGTCGGCGACGGGTCCCAGCCGCCGAGCAGCATCACGGTCACCTCCGACGCCGACCACGTCGCGGTTGCCGCCGGGGGCCACGTGTTCGGC
Source organism: uncultured Actinomycetota bacterium (assembly GCA_963812055.1). Lineage (GTDB taxonomy): Bacteria > Actinomycetota > Actinomycetes > Propionibacteriales > Nocardioidaceae > Nocardioides. Next base: position 53,878 of record CAWEUA010000021.1, on the reverse strand, counting down.
TACCGGAACGTGCTCGCGGCCGTCCAGCACGGCAAGAGGTTCCACAAGCAGACGTCGTTCCGGTTGGGCTCCTCCGGGACCGAGTCGGTGTCGGACGTCGCCTACACGGCGAACGGCACCCTCGTCGTGCTCCACGGGGACCCCGCGTCGATCCCCGACTGGTTCCTCACCCTGGTCAAGAAGGTTCCGCGGGGGCACCACGCAGTCCGCGGCTCGACCTCGACGACCGCTCCGTCCGACCCCGGGAGCCTCTCGGTCTGGCCCGCGCCTTCGTCGCCCTGATCGACCATCGGGGACGTTGACCCCTGCCGATCCACCGTCGGAGTCGCTAGCGTGTCGAACGCGGCTGTCCGTGGCTCCGCTCTCGGGCCGCCACTGTCGTCCCGGTGAGGGATCGGGACTCGGACGAAGGACACCTCATGTCACGACGCATGCCTGCACTCATCGCGGTCGGGGCGCTCACGGCGACGACCGTCTTGATCGCCACGACCGCCGACGCCTCCACTCAGCATCAGCACCGCACATCCGCACCCCACCACACACCGCTCACGGTGCACCTCCAGAGCACCACCGCGAAGGCGACCGGATCCGTCGGCGTGTTCGGCGCGGCTGACGGCGACTTCCAGGTCGTCCGGGCGATCACCGGGGCGAAGGCCAAGAAGAGCGCCCTCCTCGACGTCACCACCGGCGACGCCATCGCGAGCGTCGTGAACCCCGTCGGCGGGAACGACGCCCTGTTCTGCGACACGGACGGCAAGGTCTTCGTCGCGAAGCACCTGCGCACGTCGCCGCATCTGCTCATGACCCCGATCAACACCCACCGGTTCACGGACGAGGGCGACTTGGGCTACGGGTCGTTCTGCTACGGCGTGGCGATGCACGGGAAGTTCGCTCTGGCGACCGCCGACTCGCAGGGCCTGATCCAGCTCATCCGGAAGCACGGCGACTGGAAGATCGACACGCGAGTCAACTCCCCGGGCCACAACGACGCCCACAACCCGCACCGGCGTGGGTGGATCGACGTCAAGGACAGCACGACCAAGGCGACGCTCCTCAACCAGGTGCAGATCGCTCCGAAGCCGCTGCCCAACGGCAAGTTCCTCGCCGTCGCGCTCGATCGTGACGAGGACAAGGCCAAGAGGGACACGGCCGTGGTGTTCTCGGGCGTCGGGACCGCCAAGCCGAAGGTGCTGGGGGCCGTGCACAGCCGCGCGCTCGCGATCGAGGACGACAACTTCGGCGACATGGTCTTCGGCACCGGCGGGATGGCGTTCGTGCCGGGCTCCGCGAAGAAGGCACTGATCCTCACCCGGACCGGGTTCGCCGTGCTCGGGCTGAACAACCCGGCACACCCGAGGCTGAAGAACAGGAAGTCGATCAGTGGGACCGGCAGCGCGCAGCCGAACAGCATCACGATCTCCAAGGACGGCGACCACGTCGCGGTCGCCGTCGGGAGCACCGTGTACGCCTACAAGAACGTGCGCGCCGCGATCGCGAAGGGCAAGCGGTTCAAGCTCCAGACGTCCTTCCACGTGTCGTCCGACATCGACGACGTGATCACCGACGTCGGCTACACGTCGAACAACAACCTCCTGGTCCTCCACGGCCCCAGCTCGTCGAGCACCGGCTGGGCCCTGACGGTCGTGCGGAAGGTCCCGGCGGGGCACCACGCGATCAAGGGCTCGACCAGCACGACGGCTCCCGAGGACCGCGGCAGCCTGTCGCTGTACCGGACGCCGTAGGCAGACGCCCGATCAGAGGTCGGAGCCCCGGATCACGTGGCGGCGCGAGCCGCTGCGCGGAACCGGGCTCCGGCCTCGGCGACCTCGTCGGTCGTGGTCTGCCAGCTCGTGACCAGACGGACGCTGGTGTCGGTCATCCGGTAACAGAGGATGCCGGCGTCCGGGAGCGCGTCGGCCGCGGCGGCCGGGAGCTCCACGAACGCCATGTTGACGTCGACCCGCTCCAGCAACCGCACTCCGTCATCGGCCAGTGACGTCAGGCCCGCCGCCAGCTCGGCCATCCGCTGGTTGGCATGCCCGGCGAGGCGGAGCCACAGCCCGTCGGTGAGGTACGCCGTGAGCTGGGCGGACTGGAACCGCATCTTGCTGGTCACGTGGCCGGAGCGCTTCGTTCGGTACACGAGCTGATCGGCGGCCTCGTCGTCGAAGGCGACGATCGCGTCGGCCCCGAGAGCGCCGTTCTTGATGGCACCGAGGGACAGCACGTCGACCCCCGCCCGCCAGGTGAGGTCGGCGGGTGAGCAGCCATGAGCCACCACGGCGTTGGCGAGGCGTGCCCCGTCGACGTGGACCTTCAGGCCACTGGCCCGGGCGATCTCGACGAGCTCGGCGATGTGCGTCGGCTGGTAGAGCGTCCCGTCGTCGCTCGGCACCGTCAGCGACAGCACGCTGGGCTGGCTCTCGTGCGGATCACCCCAGCGGGTCGCGTCGAGCCGCGCACGCAACCGGTCCGGGTCGATCAGCGCGTGCTCCCCGTCGACGCCCTGCATCACCGCACCCGCTCCGAGCAGTGAGGTCGAGCCGCCCTCGGCGGTGATGATGTGGGCCGTCGGATGACAGAGCACGGCGCCCCACGGCGGGGTGAGCGAGGACAGGGACAACGCGTTCGCAGCGGTGCCGCTGGTGACCGGGAAGACGCGAGCGGTCGGATGCTCGAACACCTCACGGACGACGTCATGGAGCCCGGCGGTCAGGTCGTCCTCACCGTAGGCGAGAGCGGACCCGACGTTCGCCGCCTCGATCGCGGCCAGGATCTCGGGTGCCACTCCGGCGGCATTGTCGCTACGCAGCTCGATCACGGGTCCACCCTGCCCGGTCCGCGCCCGAGCCCGGCAGGCGGTCTCACCTGGACGGACTCACTTCGGCGGCAGGGAGCGCGCGTACGCCAGTCCACGGTCGACCCAGCGGGCCAGATCCTCGTCATCCGACACGGCGTCGGCCGAGACGCGCAGCCACCCCTTCATGCCGCCCCGACCGCCCATCTCGAACGGCTCGGCTCCGGGTTCCTCGAGCAGGCTCGCGGTCTCCGCCGGCTCGACCCGGACCATGAGGCCGCCCTTCCCACTGGCGGCGACGGCCATGTGCCCGCCGACCAGGAACGCCAGCCCGCCGAACATCTTCTTCTCCACGACCGGCTCGCCGGTCGCGTGCTCGCGGATGCGTGCCGCGAGCTCCTCGTCGTAGCCCATGACCGCACGCTAGCCACAGTGCGACAGAGTGCCGTCCTTGCGGATCTGGTTGCCCATGTCGCGCGCCTGTGACACGTACGGCAGCACGATGCTGGCCCCTCCCGACGAGACGCCGATGCCGCCCTGAACCACGCACGCGCGCACCTTGCCGGGGTCGACCTGCGCCATCACCTGCGCCAGCTTGAACAGCTCGACGGGCGGCAGGTTCGTGGACATGTGGCTCATCGCGTTGATCACCCCGCGCTCGATGAACCCGGGTCGGGACGCGTTGGCGTGCACCTTGGCCTGGATCCCCTTGAGCACGATCTCCTGGTGGGCCGACCGGTCGAAGTCGCCGCTCGGCAGGGTGTGCCGGATGCGCGAGTAGGCCATCGCGTTGTACCCCGTGAGGTGGAGGCGCCCGGCCCGGAAGCCCGTCGGCTTCAGGGGATCGTCGCTGAACGCGTAGGGGTTGCGGATCGTGATCCCGCCGATCGCATTGACCGCCGCCTGGAACTTCTGGAACTGCGTCACGAACACGTACTTCGGCTGGACCCCGATCAGGTTCCCGACCGTCTGGCCGAGCAGCTGCGGGCCGCCGTAGTAGAGCGAGGCGTTGATCTTGTCGATGCCGTGCCCCGGGATGTCGACCCACGAGTCACGAGGTACGCCGATGATGCTCGCCGCGTGTGTCTGGGTGTTGATCGTGATGAGCTGGAGCGCGTCACCCCGCGTGCGGGTGAAGTTCTCCCCCGGTCGCGCGTCGGAGCCGACGGCCAGGATCGAGATCACGTGCTGGTCGATCGCCGCGGCGTCCCCTTGGTCGATCTTGACCAGGGCGAAGTCGGTCGACTTGGGCGAGGAGTCGGGCAGCGCCAGGGTGACGGCGGCGAGCACCAGCCCGAGGGCGGCGAGCTTCGCGCCCCGCAGGGCACCTCTTCCGATCGAGCGCTCCATCACTTCGCCCCCTTCGAGACGTCGTACCCGAAGATCCGCCAGCGGCCGTGCCCGGGACTCAGGAACAGCCGTCCACGGACCGTCACCCGCTGCTGCGTGTCACCCGTCGTCGCAAAGACGAGGTCGACCCGGGCGGTCGCGCCGGCAGGGCGTCCGCGGGGAGCCATCACGTCGACGGTGACGGTGCGCCTCTTGACATCGACACCGTCGATCTTGTGCCGCAGGTCCCAGTTGGTCATCAGCGCGCGTTGCCGGTTCGCGTCGTGCTGGGCCTGCTTCGTGAACGAGTCGAACGCCGAGTCGAACGAGTCCCGGGGGTAGTCGACGCCGACGTACCCACCGTCGATCCAGCTGTCCACCGCCTGGCCGACCTGCTTCAGCATCGGCTTGCGGTGGTCGCTCATGAACGCTTTCCAGTTCTTCTTCTTGATCGTGCCGGCGACCTTGCCGAGCAGGACCCGGGAGGCCACCGGCTGGACGCCGCCGTCCCCGGTGTCGCTTGGGCTCGGCGCGGCGGACGGCGACGACGAGTCGCTGCTGCCGCAGCCGCCCGCGGCGAGCGCGAGCGTCACGAGCAGCGCGGCTGCGGTGGTTCTCGAACGGCGGTGAGCCGGGTGGAAGGGAGGCAAGCCTCAGGTCCTTTCCGGTCTTCTGGGGGTGCAGCTGGGGCCTTCGGGAGGGCCATCCACGTCCGTCGACGACGGCTGTTCGTGATGACGGGTTACACCATGCACCAGCGCGGCACCGTACTTCGGTATTTGCGTGCGTGGGGGACTAGCCTGGAAGCAGATCCCACAGACGCGCACGTCCTGGAAGAGGCGAAACTAACCCGTGCCGCAGCAGCAGACAAACCCGTCCGACACTTCGTCCGAGACGGCCTCGGCACCATCCTCCGACTTCGGAGCCAACGAATGGCTCGTCGAGGAGATGTACGACCAGTACCAACGCGATCCGGGCAGCGTCGACCCGAGCTGGGCGGCGTACTTCAAGACGAACGGCTCGAGCACGAACGGCGCCTCGAACGGCGCCCCGGCGACCCCCGCCGCGAGTACGACGACCAGCCCCGCCCCGGCGACGCCGGCCGCGAAGCCCACCGAGACCAAGACGGCGGCGCCGGCGAACGACCCGGCACGGACCGCCGAGCCCGCCGCGAGCAAGCCCTCCGACACGAGTCCGGACAAGGGCACGGAGAAGGGCACGGACGCCGACGCGAAGGCTGCGCCGAAGGCGACGCCCCGACCGGACTCCGCCGCCGCGGAGCCCGCCAAGGGCACCACGTCGCCGGTCCCCAAGGAGACCAAGGCTCCGACGCCCACCGCGGTGGTCGACCAGCCGACCTACACCGTGCTGCGCGGCGCCCCGGCCCGCACCGTTGCCAACATGGACGACTCGCTGTCGGTGCCCACCGCCACCTCCGTCCGCTCCGTGCCGGTGAAGCTCCTCTGGGACAACCGCATCGTGATCAACAACCACCTGTCCCGCGCACGCGGCGGGAAGGTGTCGTTCACCCACCTCATCGGCTATGCCCTGGTGAAGGCGCTCAAGGCGATGCCGGAGATGAACGTCGGCTTCGACACGATCGACGGCAAGCCCAACCAGATCACGCCGGCCCACATCAACCTCGGCCTCGCGATCGACATGCAGAAGAAGGACGGCACGCGCCAGCTCCTGGTGCCCAACATCAAGGGCGCCGAGACGATGGACTTCGCGGCGTTCTGGACGGCGTACGAGGACGTCGTGCGGAAGGCCCGCGACGGCCGGCTGACCGTCGAGGACTTCCAGGGCACGACCATCTCGCTGACCAACCCGGGCACGATCGGCACCAACCACTCGGTGCCTCGCCTGATGCGGGGCCAGGGCGCGATCGTCGGCGTCGGCGCCATGGAGTACCCACCGGAGTGGCAGGGCGCCTCCGAGGAGGCGATCGCGCGCAACGCCATCAGCAAGGTGATGACGCTGACGTCGACGTACGACCACCGCGTCATCCAGGGCGCCCAGTCCGGCGACTTCCTCAAGCGCCTCCACCAGCTCCTGCTGGGTGAGGACGGCTTCTTCGACGAGATCTTCCGGGCGCTGCGGATCCCCTACGAGCCCATCCGGTGGAGCAACGACATCGCGACGTCGCACGACGACGAGATCTCGAAGCAGGCGCGCATCCTCGAGCTGATCCACGCCTATCGCGTGCGCGGCCACCTGATGGCCGACACCGACCCGCTGGAGTACCGCCAGCGCAGCCACCCCGACCTCGAGGTGGAGTCCCACGGCCTCACGCTGTGGGACCTCGACCGCGAGTTCGCCACCGGCTCGTTCGGCGGCGAGGGCCGGCGCTTCATGAAGCTGCGCCACATCCTCGGCATCCTCCGCGACTCCTACTGCCGCACGACCGGCATCGAGTACATGCACATCATGGATCCCGAGCAGCGCAAGTGGATCCAGGAGCGGGTGGAGCGGCCGCACACGAAGCCGCCGCGCGAGGAGCAGTTGCGGATCCTGCTGAAGCTCAACCAGGCCGAGGCCTTCGAGACGTTCCTGCAGACCAAGTTCGTCGGCCAGAAGCGGTTCAGCCTCGAGGGCGGCGAGACCACCATCCCGGTGATCGACGAGATCTGCGAGGCCGCCGCCGAGATCGCGCTCGACGAGGTCACCATCGGCATGGCCCACCGCGGCCGGCTGAACGTGCTCGCCAACATCGTGGGCAAGAAGTACTCCCAGATCTTCCGCGAGTTCGAGGGCAACATCGACCCCCGGACGGTCCAGGGTTCCGGCGACGTGAAGTACCACCTGGGTGCGGAGGGCGAGTTCCTGTCCGGGCTCGGCGACCGGATCAAGGTGTCCGTCGCGGCCAACCCGTCCCACCTCGAGGCCGTCGACCCGGTGCTCGAGGGCATCACCCGCGCCAAGCAGGACGTGCTCGACCGCGGGGCGGAGTACCCCGTGCTGCCGTTGCTGATCCACGGCGACGCGGCGTTCGCCGGCCAGGGCGTGGTCGCCGAGACGCTCAACCTGTCGCAGCTGCGCGGCTACCGCACCGGCGGCACGATCCACCTGGTCGTCAACAACCAGGTCGGCTTCACGACGTCGCCCGGCTCGTCGCGTTCCTCCTTGTACTGCACGGACGTCGCGCGGATGGTGCAGGCGCCGATCTTCCACGTCAACGGCGACGACCCCGAGGCCTGCATCCGGGTGGCCCGGCTGGCGTTCGAGTACCGCCAGGCGTTCAACAAGGACGTCGTCATCGACCTGGTCTGCTACCGGCGGCGCGGGCACAACGAGGGCGACGACCCGTCGTACACCCAGCCGCTGATGTACGACCTGATCGAGCAGAAGCGCTCGGTCCGCAAGCTCTACACCGAGTCACTGATCGGTCGTGGCGACATCACGATCGAGGAGGCCGAGAAGGTCCTCCAGGACTACCAGCAGCAGCTCGAGCGGGTGTTCACCGAGGTGCGCGAGGCCGACTCGCACCCGAAGGAGTGGACAACCGTCCCGGACTACCCGGAGAAGTCCGTCGGCACCGCGCAGACCGCCGTCACCCCCGAGGTGATGAAGCGGATCGCCGACGCCTACGTCACGCCGCCCGGAGGGCTTCACCGTGCACCCGAAGGTGATGCCGCAGCTGCAGCGCCGGGCGAACGCGATCGCCGACGGCCCGATCGACTGGGGCACCGGCGAGATCCTGGCCTTCGGCTCGCTGCTGATGGACGGTAGGCCGGTGCGCCTCGCGGGTCAGGACTCACGGCGCGGCACCTTCGTGCAGCGGTTCGCCACCATCATCGACCGCACCAACGCCAACGAGTGGACGCCGCTGACGGCCCTGACCGAGGACCAGGCGAAGTTCCACATCTACGACTCGCTCCTCTCGGAGTACGCCGCCCTCGGGTTCGAGTACGGCTACTCCGTGGCCCGGCCCGACGCGCTGGTGGTCTGGGAGGCGCAGTTCGGCGACTTCGTCACCGGTGCGCAGACGGTGATCGACGAGTTCATCACCTCGGGTGAGACCAAGTGGCGCCAGCAGTCCGGCGTCGTGCTGCTGCTCCCCCACGGCTACGAGGGGCAAGGCCCCGACCACTCGTCGGCCCGCATCGAGCGGTGGATGACGATGGCCGCCGACGATGCGTTCGTCGTGGCCCAGCCGTCGACGCCGGCGTCGTACTTCCACCTGCTGCGGCGGCACTCGCTCGGCGAGGAGCACCACCCGATGGTGGTGTTCACCCCGAAGTCGATGCTCAAGCGGAAGGAAGCCGCGTCCCAGCCGAACGACTTCATCACCGGTGGGTTCCGCCCGTTCATCAACGACGACGACGCCGACGCGGCGATGGTCGACACCCTGATCCTCTGCTCGGGCCGGGTCACCTGGGACCTGATGGTCGAGCGGGCCAAGCGCGAGGACGCCGGTCGCTACGCGATCGCCCGGATCGAGCAGCTCTACCCGGCCCCGATCGAGGAGATCAAGGCAGAGCTGGCCCGCTACCCGGGCCTGAAGAGCGTGCGCTGGGTGCAGGACGAGCCGGGCAACATGGGCCCGTCGCCGTGGTACTCCCTCAACGTCTGGCCGGAGATCGACGTCACGGTCGAGACCATCACCCGGCCGCGGTCGTCGTCCCCCTCGGTGGGGACCGCCAAGCGGCACACCGAGGAGCAGAAGTCGTTGGTCGCGGCCGCGTTCGACACCGAGGCCGACCGCACCGTCCAGAACTACTGAGCCGCGACCGGCATGTACTTCACCGACCGCGGGATCGAGGAGCTGCAGCAGCGCCGGGGTGACGAGGAGGTCACCCTGGCCTGGCTGGGCGACCGGCTCCAGGAGTTCACCGACACCCACCCGGAGTTCGAGACCGCGGTGGAGCGGCTCGCCACCTGGCTCGCCCGGCTCGACGATCCCGAGGACTGACATGGCCGAGGGTCCGAGCCCGGGGCTCGCCGCCGAGCTCGGCTACCGCATCCCCCGCCCGAACGTGTTCCATCGCGGCGTCCACGCGTTCGCCTCCACCAAGGCGGGCGCCTGGACGTTCTCGAAGCTGCTGCGGCACGCCGACGACCTCGTCGGCCGGGTGTCGAAGGGCCGGACGAGCGCGCCCGAGCTGCTCGCGGGGCTGCCCGTCCTCGACATCACCACGACGGGACGCCGCTCGGGCGCGCCGCGGCGTACACACCTGATCGCCGTGCCGTACGCCGACACGCTCGCGTTGCTCGGCACGAACTTCGGCCAGAGCTCCACCCCCGCGTGGGTGCTGAACCTCGAGGCCGATCCCCACCTGTCCGTCACTCATCACGGCCACACCGTCGACGCCGTGGCCAGAGCCGCAACCCCGGACGAGCAGACCGCGGTGCTCGCCGCCTCCGCGGGGGTCTACGGCGGCTACCTGAAGTACCAGGACCGGATCACCCGGCGCCGGCTGCGTATCTTCGTGTTGCACGCCGTCTGAGCAGGCCATCTTCCTGGGGAGGACCGTTGATCTTCATCACCGCCAAGTTCCGCGTGAAGGCCGAGGACGCCGACCGCTGGCACGAGATCTCGCGGGGCTTCACCGAGGCCACCCGCTCCGAGCCGGGCAACCTGTGGTTCGACTGGTCGCGGAGCCTCGACGACCCGACCGAGTACGTCCTGGTCGAGGCGTTCGCCGACGACGATGCCGGGGCCGCCCACGTGCAGTCGGACCACTTCCGGGCCGCCCAGCGCGACCTCCCCGCACACCTCGAGGAAACTCCGCGGATCGTGAACTTCTCCGTCCCGGGCACCGACTGGGCCGAGCTCGGCGAGATGAAGATCGAGCGCTGACCCGGCGATCACGTCACGGCGTACGCCGCCGAGTCGGCACGAAGTGACATCGAAAATGCGCCGAGTCGTCATGTGACGACTCGGCGTTCGCCGCCGTACGCGGTGCGGGGCAGGGTCAGCTGGCGGCCGGTCCCGCGATCCGGGCTGACGTCGTGCGGATGGTCTTCACCGAGCTGCCGGCGTAGCCGACGCTGACCGTGACCTTCGAGGCACCGATGTGCTTGCCCAGGGTCCACGTGGTGCGGAACGTGTGGTTCGCCCGGTGGTAGGTCAGGCACGCACGCTGGTGCTGCGCACCGCTCTGGTGGAGCTTCACCCGGCAGCCGAGCCCGGCCGCCTGCTTGTTCGAGATCGGCTCTCCTGCCGCATCGGTCAGCCGCATCGCGACCCTGACCTGGTCGCCGACCTTCCACCCGTCCGTACCCCGCAGGCGCGTCATCACGTACTGCACGGTGTAGGGCAGCGGGGCCGACGTCTCGTTGCCAGCCTGATCCGTCGCATCACAGACGGCGCTCCTCTTCCCCGCCGACGCGGTCGACAGACCCGTACATCCACTCCCGGCCACACCTGACGTCGCATCGCTCGCATGGAGCTTCGCCTGGATCGGGCCGTGCAGCAGCACCCGCTTCGGGGAGACCGTCGGCGCGATCACCGGCGCCGTCGCGTCGCGCTTGATCGTCACGTCGACCGTGCGCGTCCCGCCGTCCGACGTCGCCTGGCAGGTGAACGTCGTGCCCGTGGTGTCGGCGGAGACCGTGTGGTCGCCGCAACCACTCTGGTCGACGATCTGGCTGTCCGGGTCGTTGACGGCGAAGCTCACCGTCGGGTTGCCGGTGTACCAGCCGTTCGCCCCGTCCGGTGAGGACGGGTCGACCGACGGCGTGATCACCGGCGCATCCAGGTCGACCGCTCCACCCGCCACGATCGACCCGCCGGTGATGTACCGGACCGGCGAGCAGTTCATGCACTCCCAGCCCTGGCCCGGCAGCGTCAGGGTGTCGCCCTGGTTGGCGGTCGAGGTGTCGGGCAGGTACAGCTCGAGGTACTGGCTGGTGAGCCCACGTTGGACGGACCACCCTCCGAAGATCCGTTGCTTGGGGTCGGCGTCGGTGTAGTTGTAGGTGCCGTACGTGCCGGTGTCGCCGCCGCTTGTCGTCACGTCGACGCTCAGCAGAGTCCCGTCGTTGCCGATGAGCAGGGTCCCGGACAGCGTTCCGCCGTCATCGAAGGTGACGCCGGACAGCGTCCAGTGTCGAGCCGAGGCTGCGGAGGCGGGTGCCGCCCCGATGACGATCACGGACAGGATGAGAGCGAGCGCGCCGAAAACGGCCGAGAGAAGACGGGGCATGCACGACATCGTTGCTCAAGTCCACCGCTTTCGCACGCCTCAGTCTCAGCGTGGTGTCCACGGCACGACTGGTCGCACCGTCACCTCCGGGATGGTCGCGTCGGCCGGGAGGTCGATCACGTGGAGCAACGTCGCGGCGACCGTCTCGGGACTGATCCAGAGCGACGAGTCGTAGGTCTTCCCCTCCTGCTCGTGCACCTTCTCCTGCATCGGGGTCGAGGTACGCGACGGGAACAGGGTCGTGACCCGGACGCCGTTCCCGATCTCCTCGGCCCGGAGCGCGTCGGCGACCGCCCGCAACCCGTACTTCGACGCGCCGTACGCCGCCCACAGCGCGCCGGCCTGGAGTCCGGCCCCGGAGTTCACGAAGACGACCACACCTCGTGCCTGCCGCAGCGCCGGCAGGCAGGCGCGGGTCAGGAGGAGCGGCGACACCAGGTTGACGTCGAGCTGCGCGCGGAGGTGCTCGGCGCTGGTCTCCGCGACCGTCGCCAGCTCGACAATGCCGGCGACATGGAGCACGGAGTCGAGCCGGTCGGGGATCCCCTCGATGCGGTCGACCGCCTCGACGTCCGCGAGGTCGGCGACGATGGTGCGCGCCCGGGGAAGCGCTGGGAGAGCTCCGCGGCACGTTCGTCGTTCCGCGTCAGGTAGGACCAGGTCGTCGCCGCGGGCGTGCAGCGCCTCCGCGACGGCCTGGCCGATGCCGGAGCCCGCACCGGTGAGCAGATGCGTCGCCATCAGCGGGTGAACACGACCTTGCCGAAGACGTCGCCGTCGTTCATCGCCGCGAAGCCCTCGCGTGCGTCGCTCATCGGGAGCGTCCGGTCGATCAGCGGCTTGGTGCCGGTCGCGTCCAGGAAGGAGACGAGCCGGCCGAGCTCGGTGCTCGTCCCCATGGTCGAGCCGATCACGCGGAGCTGGAGGAAGAAGATCCGGTTCAGCTCGGTGTTGTCGGGGTTCGGCCCACTGGTGGCGCCGCTGATCACCAGCGTGCCGCCGGGACGGAGCGAGCGGAGCGAGTGCGTCCAGGTCGCGGCGCCGACGGTCTCCATCACGGCATCGACCCGGTCGGGCAGCCGCTCGCCCGTCTCGTACGTCGCGTGGGCACCGATCTCGAGCGCCTTCGCTCGCTTCGCCTCATCACGACTGGTCGCGAACACCTGCAGCCCGCCGGCGCGCGCCAGCGTGATCAGTGCGGTGGCGACGCCGCCACCCGCCCCCTGCACCAGCACCGTCTCACCGGGCTTGAGCCCGCCCTGGACGAACAGCATCCGGTACGCCGTGAGCCAGGCCGTCGGCAGGCACGCGGCCTCCTCGTACGACAACGAGGCCGGAAGGGGCACGAGGTTCGCGCGCGGCACCGCGACCCGGTCGGCGAAGGTGCCCGGGTACCGCTCCGAGAGCAGCGACCGCCGTGGGTCCTCGGTCTCGTCGCCCCGCCACGCCGGGTCACTGATCACCGCATGGATCAGGACGTCGTTGCCGTCCTCGTCGACACCGGCGGCGTCACAGCCGAGGATCATCGGCAGCTGCTCCTCCCGGAGCCCGACGCCGCGCAGTGACCACAGGTCGTGGTGGTTGAGTGCGGCCGCCTTCACCGTCACCGTCGTCCACCCGTCGGGCACCTCCGGATCAGGTCGCTCCCCCACCACCAGCCCGGACAGCGGGTCGTCGGGGCTGAACTTCTCGGCGTACACGGCGAACATGGGTCGACCCTAGCCAGAGTGACCGGCGCCCAGAGACGTCGGCTCAGTCCCTCGCGACCCCGTCCGCGCGGGCGGCCTCGGCGACAGCGGCCGACACCGCCGGTCCGACCCGGGGGTCGAAGGGCGAGGGCACGATGAAGTCCTCGGCGAGGTCGTCGCCGACCAGCCCCGCGAGCGCCTCGGCCGCGGCCAGCTTCATGCCCTCGGTGATCGCGGTCGCGTGGACGTCGAAGGCGCCGCGGAAGATCCCGGGGAACGCCAACACGTTGTTGATCTGGTTCGGGTAGTCCGACCGGCCGGTCGCCACGATCCGCGCGTGGCGGTGCGCGATCTCGACCGGGACCTCAGGGGTGGGGTTCGCCAAGCCGAACACGATCGCGTCGCCGGCCATGCTGGCCACGACCTCCTCCGGGACGGTCCCGCCGGAGACACCGAGGTACACGTCGGCGCCGGCCATCACGTCGGCGAGCGACCCGTGGCGATCGTGCCGGTCAGCGGTGTCGACGGCGAGGGCCTTCTTGACCGGGGTGAGGTCGGGTCGCCGCGAGTTGAGGACGCCCTGCCGGTCGACCACCGCGATGTCGCCGACCCCGGCGTTGAGCAGGATCCGGGCCACGGCGACCCCGGCGGCGCCCGCTCCGGAGATCACGACCCGGGTGCCGGCGGGGTCGCGTCCGGTGAGGGTCAGCGCGTTGGTGAGCGCGGCCAGCGCCACGACCGCGGTGCCGTGCTGGTCGTCGTGGAAGACGGGGATGTCCAGCATCTCCTTCAGCCGTGCCTCGATCTCGAAGCAGCGCGGCGCGGAGATGTCCTCGAGGTTGATGCCCCCGAAGCTCGGGGCCAGCCGGGCGACGGTCGCGATGATCTCCTCGACCTCCGTGGTCGCCAGGCAGATCGGCACGGCCTCGACCCCGCCGAACTCCTTGAAGAGCACGGCCTTGCCCTCCATCACCGGCATCGCGGCGGCGGGTCCGATGTCGCCCAGCCCGAGGACGGCGGTCCCGTCGGTCACGACGGCGACGGTGCGCGGCACCCAGGTGTAGTGCTGAGTCAGCGACGCGTCGGCGGCGATCGCCTCGCACACGCGCGCGACACCCGGCGTGTAGGCGAGGGAGAGGTCGTTGCGGTCGGCCAGCGCCACCCGCGAGCGGACCTCCATCTTCCCGCCCACGTGGAGATCGAAGACGGGGTCGCCGGCGAACGGGTGGTCAGGGGTCGCCATCCGGTCACTGTGGCACAACCGGTACGCCGCTCCGGCGGCGTCCGTCGTCGGTGGACACGGGACGTGGCAGGTGTCTCACATCCCCCGACCCAGGCGCGGGTGGGGCCAGACCCGGGCGATGACGACGCCCACGACGTCCTGCTCGGCGATCGCACCGCGATGACGCGAGTCGACCCCTTCGTCGGGGTTGTCGCTGAGCAGCCACCAGCCGGGCTCGCCGGACCTGGTCACCCTCCGCTCGGTGGCACGTTTCACGGCCAGGACGCCGTCGGGGAGACGCGCCAGCACGAGCCGGCCGGCCGGGACCGGCGCGGCGTACCGCACGAGGAGGCGGTCTCCCGCCTGCAGCGTCGGCCGCATCGAGTCGTGGTGGACGCGTGCGAGCCCGAATACGGGCGGACGCACCGGGTACGAGCCCGGTCCAGAGGGTCGCGGCACGCGGAGTAGTGTCCCAAACCGAGGGACGACGATCCCGACCCCGATCCTGTACGTGTACAGAGAGGACCACGATGTTCGCGAAGCTGCTCGCTCCCACGGTCGACGTCTCGGCGCACTGCGACCTGCCGTGTGGTGTCTACGACCCGGCGCAGGCCCGCATCGAGGCCGAGTCGGTCAAGGCGATCATCGCCAAGGTCGCCGACAACGACGACCCCGACTTCCGGACGCGCGCGATCCTGATCAAGGAGCAGCGCTCGGAGCTGGTCAAGCACCACCTGTGGGTGCTCTGGACCGACTACTTCAAGCCCCCGCACTTCGAGAAGTACCCGCAGCTGCACACGCTGGTGAACGAGGCGACCAAGCTGGCCGGCGCCACCGGCACCAAGGGAGAGATGGACGCCGGCAAGGCCGACGAGCTCCTCGCCAAGATCGACGAGATCGCCGAGATCTTCTGGGAGACCAAGAAGGCTTGAGTGAATGCGCAGGTCGCTGACCTGCCTGTTCACGCATCCGACGCCGCCTCACTCCGCACAGAGTCCGCAAGCGGACCGAAGGCGGCGTCGAGCACGTCACGGTCCGATCCTCGTCGCCGGGGAACAGGTGCGCGTAGGTCCGCAGAGTGACGGTCGCCGAGGCGTGGCCGAGGACCGCCCTAGTACCCAAAGACTCCCCGCTGCCTGAGGCTCAGCGGGGAGTCTTGACCGGGGGCGTTTCCCGCGGCACGGGGGTCTGTGCCGCGTTGAGGGTCGTAGCCAGATTAGTTTCCGGCGACGGTCCACGGGACCTACGCTCGGCGAGGACTTACTAGCGCGAATGGCTCAGCAGGGAAACCAACCGGGCCAGCCCCATAGGGCATGCAGAGCAAAACCTCTGGGGCGGAGGGGCCAGGGGCCGTCCAGGTGCCAGCCCCGGCACCGCACTGTCCGCGCGGATGGCGGCTTGTCAGCTCCAGGACCACCCGCACTGCCTCCCCGGCGCGCGACATCTGTGGCGATTACCTCGCGTCCCGACGAGGCACGATGCCTTGCTCATGCGGACGAGGCTCCACCACGCTGAGAGGGCCGAGAGCGGCACGCATGCCCGTTGGTGAAGGAACGCCCCGCGGGATAAGTCGCGAGACGCCCCCAGCGCCGAGTCAGCATGTTCAGCGCTAACCCCACTAGCCATCGACATCCCGATTGCGAGACTGGGTCTTGATACACGCCAGCGGATGTCCACGCTCGGCGGCGAGCCAGGTCCGCCCACGGTTATCGGCTGGACGACGGAGCCGCTTGATGGAACCGGGACAGAAAGCGCATGAGCGAGCGTCTCCGATCGGATAAGAACGCACAGCACTTCGGTCGACCTAAGGCCCCTGCGACTCGATCCACGTGAAGTGAGCGCCACAGGCGGGCTCCGACGGCGCCCTCAGCCGAGACCGCCGCTGTGACCCAGTGGACCCCGCTCGAGCACCTTCGAATAAGCCGCCAGGAGGTCATCGTGACGTGTGCCCAACGGGTAGGAGTCTCGTGAGTGCCGCTGGTCTAGACCCGAGTGTGTAGTTGGGGCAACGGATGCCTGCCCAAGCGTGAGTCTCGGCAAAACTTGCAGCTGCTTGGGGAGTTTGCTCGGTAAAGCCCCCACACACCCCGGGTGGTTCTGTCACCTTGCGGTCGAGCGACGTTTGGGGATGTCGTTCTGGGGGGTAAAAGAAAATGGCTCGAAATCATAGGAGAGAGCGGGGGGCGGTCGCCGTCGAGGCGGCCCTGCTCACGCCTGTCTTGGCCCTGGTGCTGTTCGGCATCATCGAGATGGCCCTGTTCATGAGGGATGTCGCGTCGGTTTCCAGCGCCGCGCACGTGGGGGCTCGAACGGCATCGGTCGGAGCGGGTGCAGGTCCGGGAACCTGCGAGGCGAGCGCCAACCCACCGCCGTGCAGCCCGGCCGACGTGCCGGGGCTGGCGCAGGCCGCCGCGGACGCCATCCAGAAGGGCGGCACCGCGATGCCCCAGGACGAGATCAACTGGATCCTGGTGTACAACGCCAACCCGCAGGGTTATCCGATGCCGGCGGGCAACACGTCCGCGACCTGCTCCACGGAGTGCGTGAAGTATGTCTGGGACGACGGCTTGAACAAGTTCCGGTACGCCGGCGGGAGCTGGGCGTCGAGCTCGATCAACGCGTGCATCAACGACCCGTCGCGGATGGCGGTCGGCGTGATCATGAACGCCACCCACACGTGGATCACCGGGCTGTTCGGCGACGGTGCGGGTGTCGAGGAGCGCACGGTCATGCAGTTCGAGCCGCTCCCGAACGACCAGTGCAAGCCGGGGCTCCACCAGTGAGGGTCCGGCGCCGGCGTACCGACGAACGAGGGTTCGCGGCCTTGATGGTCGCGCTGTTCGCTGGCTTCCTGATGGTCCCGCTGTGCGCGCTGTCGGTGGACGTCTCCCGCTGGTACGTCGAGGTGCAGCGCGTCCAGAACGCCGCGGACGCGGCCGCAACGGCGGGCGTGACGTTCCTGCCTGATGACCTCGCCTCCGCCAAGACCGCTGCCCTGGCCGTGGCCGCCCGCAACGGGTACGCCGACGGCGGGGCGAACCAGATCACGGTCGCCGTCGGTGAGAAGCCCACGCAGTTGGTCGTCACCGTCGCGGCCAAGGTCGAGAACGCGTTCGGCTCGGCCCTGGGCTCGAGGTTCTCCACCATCTCCCGCTCCGCCACTGCGGACTACAACGGCCCGGCACCGATGGGCAGTCCCTGCAACACCTTCGGCAACGAGCCGCCCGGGTCGAGCAGCGATGCCACCCGCGGACCGACGACCAGCGTCATCACTGCCCCCGCCGGCGGGGCCGTGTGCACGAGCAACCCGCAGCTGTGGGGTGCCGTCGCCGGCCCGGACACACCCAAGGCCAACGGCGACGAGTACATGACGCGCACCTGCGCCAGCGGCAACACCGGCTGCACCGGTACGACGAACACCGAGTTCGACCCGCGAGGGTACTTCTACGTCGTCCGGGTGACCGCTGCGGCCGTCGGCCAGCCGCTCACCCTGCAGATCTACGACCCTGCCTGGGTCGAGAGCGGCGACAGCTGCGAGGCGTCGCCGGACAACACGTCGAACAAGCTGCAAGACGACATGAACGACTACACGTCGGCCGACGGAAACACCCGCTACGCCGAGTCGGCGAACAACTACTGCCCCGGTGACGTCCTCAATGGGGGCACCGACCCGATCACCACGTCGTATGACGTGCGGAACCCGACGGACACCTACAACCCGAGCAACGGCACGCCCATCTCGGGCTGCACCAAGCAGTACCCGGGTTACCTCAAGAGCGCAGTCACCACGGCAGCCCTGCGCAAGGGCAACGCGGCGTACGACGACGAGCTGGCGAAGGTGTACCACCAGTGGGTCCCGTTGTGCACCTTCACCCCGACCCGGGAGGGCGACTACTACCTCCAGGTGCGGACGAACGTCGCACTCAGTGGCACCTCCGACGGGCAGGGCGGATACCAGGGGAACGCCGCGGTCTACAACCAGGCCGGGGACAACGCATCGGTCCACGGCAGCGGCAACAACCGGTTCGCCCTGCGGGTCAAGGGAGCCCCGGCGGCGTCGGTGTCGGTCGCTGGGTGGCAGCACATGTCGATCTACGCGAACTACTCGGGCGCCCAGACGACGTTCAACCTGGTGCGGGTGATCCCGGCGGCGGCGACGAAGACCCTCGTCATCGGCTTCTACGACGTGGGCGATGCCGCCAACCCGGGCACGATCACCATGCTCCCGCCGACGGACTCCAACATGGGGTCCAACATCTCCGGCTGCGTGGGCAGCGGCGTCGTGAACGGCGCTCTGACCGACTGCCAGCTCACGAACGTCAGCACGAACACGGGGTGGAACGGGAGGTCCGAGTTCATTCGCATCCCGATCCCGAGCACCTACACCTGTACGGCGAACCAGCCTGGCGGTTGCTGGTTCCGGCTGCAGGTGTCGTTCCCGGGAGGGGTGAACGACACGACGACCTGGACCGCCCAGATCATCGGAGACCCGATCAGGTTGATCAAGTGAGCATCAGACCTGGGGCGAGTCGATCGTTCAGCCGAGTTCACGGCCGAACGGATCGGGCGGAACTCGGCGAGTAAAGAGCGCGGTGCGTCCGCGGTCGAGTACGGCCTGCTCATCGCCGGCATCGCGGCGCTGATCATCGTCGTGATCTTCGCCTTCGGTGGCGTGCTGAACCGGCTGTTCCACGACACCTGCGGATCGATCAACAACCAGGGCTCGGCCGGTACCTGCTGAGCTCCTGCTTCACATGGGACGGCCGCGGACCTTCGGTTCGCGGCCGTTTGCTTTCCCAGGCCGGCCGAATCCCCCCGGTGGTTCGGCGGCAAGCCTGTCGTCGGATCCATTCAACTCCCCCAGGACCCCGTCGGGCGACACCCTGGGGGAGGATGCCTTCGCACCTGGCTCGACGAGGCCACCCCGCGCACATGGGAGCCGCGGGGCACTCTTCAGGCTATGGAGACCGTGTGGTCGGGCGCCTCTCCTGAATTGGTCAAGCCGCTGCCTTCTGCCATGACTCATGGTGATCGGATCGAACACACGTTCGGACATGGTCGCGCGAGCGACATGCGTCGACGTCCGCGGCCTCGGCTTGTCGATCTCCTACCGTGAAATTACTCCCGGAGTTCGCGCACGGGAGTAGTCGCCCGCCGGCCAGTCACCCCCGTGTTCTGCCGGCGGGCGACACCTGTCTCGCGGAACGTCTCGTGAGGCTGGGAGACGAGCACGGGCGAGGTGGTCGACTGCGGCGTACTTCTTGGCCAGGTTTCACGGGACTCCTGGCGTGTCCGCACGCGGCATTCTCCAAGGGCCGCTGTGAGAGGCGCGACGTGAGGGCGTCGCGAATCCCTCCGGCGACCGACTCGCTCAACCCCCTCAGCGCCGTACTCGCCTCTACTCCTTCAGCGGCTGAGGGTCCCAAAGTGTCACGGACGATGGATGGTGCCCGCCGCGGGCCCAGCGCAGGGATGCGACGGCGGGCACCCACTCTCGGGACATGACGTGAAGGCGTCGGCCTCGGCGATTCTCACGGGGAGCCGTCGAGGAGTGTCCTTCGAGCTGGCGACGATTTTACGGCCAGATGGATCGGTGACGGTGGATCCGGGTACAGGGATCACCACTGAGAAGATGGGTGATCGCTTGTCTGGCACGGATCTGGTGGAGGCCCTCGCGTGGGCGGTGTGCTTTCTCGGCACGGTGATGGGGCTGGTGTTCTTCCTGGCGTGGCTTGAGCAGCCGTCCTCGGAGCGGTGGGTTCCCGGTTGGTGGTCCCGCTCGCGTCGAGAGGCCGGCGCAGCGGGCCAGGAACGAACCGTGAGGATGACCTCCGCGTCGCGTGTGCAGCGCTGAACGTCGGGAGCGCCCGGTGGAGGCCCCGGCGCACGATCTCGGGAGTGGCGCTGCGGGCCCCCGGTCGATCCCCAGCCCCGAGGACCGACCGATCCGGACTCGTCTCCTCGTGCCACGGGTACGACGAGACGACACTGGCCCGATCCCCCCATTCGGCCGGCCAGTCCGGTGGGACACGTACCCGTGGAACGTCTGTGCAAACAGGTGCTGAACTCACCAGCCCCGGGGTACGGGACGTGAGGTGCAAAGGGGGGGTCGTGGCTCACGTACAGATCAAGTGTCCGAACAGCGGCTTATGGGCTTCGGTCGGCATCGACGTCGATGCCGAACACTGGGAGGCGATGCCGGTCGATCGGGAGTCCTCGACCTGCGGCGTCTGCGGGGATGACCACGTGTGGTCCAAGCGAGAGGCTCGGCTCGTCGACTGGTCCTGGGCCTGGGACCCCAGGACCGGTGCGTCCTGCCGCACCATCGGGTGGAGACCATGCCCGGCCCGGGTAGCGCCGAGTCCGGTCGTCATACCCGTCGGGGTGTGGCGCGAGGTTTGCCGATCGGAGTACGGGGCACGGCTAGGGTGAGGATTCACACCCAGCGCTCCGAGAGGCACGTGATGGAACGCCACTCTCCCGAGAAGCCCGATGTCTCGCTCCGTGTGCCGGCCGACGGCGCCTACGTCTCCGTCCTGCGCACGATGACCGCCGGGCTGGCCGCTCGCCTGGACTTCACCGTGGACGACATCGAGGACCTCCGGATCGCCATCGGTGAGGCGTGCGCGCTCGTCCTGCCACTGGCACAGGAGGGCAGCGACCTCGAGGCCGAGTTCCAGCAGACCCCCGGCACGCTCACCGTGTCGGTGCGGGTCGCGACCTCGGGACGGGCCGAGCCGGACTACGAGAGCTTCGCCTGGCAGGTGCTGAGCACCCTGGCCGCCCAGACCGCCGCGGACGTCGGCGACCACCATCTCGAGGTCACCTTCACCACCGACTCGAGCCTGGCCCTGACCAACGGACGAGCGGGAGCCGGCAGCTGAGATGACCGTCGACGGGGGCTCGGGGCTCCAGGACCCCGGACACCGTGGTGACGAGGCTCGCGAGCAGAACGCGCGTGCTCTTCGCGCAGTTCCACGACGTCTCGTCGACCGAGTCCGCCAGGCTGGCGGCACGCGACGGCCTCGTGACGCTGCACCTGCCGCTGGTCGAGCACTGCGCGCGCCGCTTCCGTAACCGTGGTGAGCCGTTCGAGGACCTCGTGCAGGTGGGCACGATCGGGTTGATCAAGTCGATCGACCGCTTCGAGCTCGAGCGCCGCGTCGAGTTCTCGACGTACGCGACGCCGACCATCATCGGCGAGATCAAGCGGCACTTCCGCGACAAGGGCTGGGCGATCCGGGTCCCGCGGAGGCTCCAGGAGCTACGGATGCAGATCTCGGCGACGACCGCGGACCTCACCCAGGCACTCGGCCGCTCGCCGACGCCACGGGAGCTGGCAGATGCGCTCGGTTGCTCGGTGGAGGAGATCGTGGAGGGCATCGAGTCCGGCAACGCCTACTCCACGCTGAGCCTCGACGCGACCGACGACAGCGGCGACGACGGCGGCGTGTCGATGCTGGAGATGATGGGCCTCGACGACGAGGAGCTCGAGCAGATCGAGATCCGGGAGTCGATCAAGCCGCTGCTGGAGGCCCTGCCCAGCCGGGAGAAGCGGATCCTGCTGCTGCGGTTCTTCCGGAACAAGACCCAGTCCGAGATAGCGGCCGAGATCGGGGTCAGCCAGATGCACGTGTCCCGGCTGCTGACCCGCACCCTCGCCGAGCTGCGTACGTCGCTCCAGGAGACCGGCTGAGCCCGGTCACTCGCCCTGGCGATGGTCCGAGAGCGCCTCGATGCTGGCCGGATGGAGCAGTCCGACGAGGACGACGACCGCCGCGACGGCCAGCAGCACCGAGAGCCACGTGGTGTCGCCGCCCAGGAAGTTCCAGGCCAGGCCGAGCGCCATCACCTGGACGACCACGATCGGGCTCCGTGCCCAGGTGCGGGCCCGGGCGACGTACCACGCGCAGGCGATCAGCATCCCGGCGAGCAGGGCGAAGAACAGGGAGGTGGTCACGCCCATCGCCGCCCGGTCGGCGTGGATGTCGGCCGCCAGCACGATGGCGTACGTCAGCACCAGGAGCCCCTCCAGCCCCGCCAGGCTCGCTGCGACCAGGAGAGACGCCGGAACGGCCCGGCCGTGGTCGTCGCGCACGGTCGACAGGTTACGGCGCGGCTGGACGGGGTACCGGTGGGTGGACGCGGGGTCGACCCGTGTCCGGGCCTGTGACAAAACTGACCAGCGAAAAGGGTTGTCTCCCGATGCAATTCTTGCCACTGTTGAGGACGCGCTCGTGAATGCATTCACATCCGCGCGCCACGACGTTTCCCCCGTGTGAAAGTGAGTTCTTCGAAAGCCATGGATTGGCGCGACCGCTCGGCCTGCCTCGATGAGGACCCGGAGCTGTTCTTCCCCATCGGCAACACCGGACCGGCCATCCTCCAGATCGAGGAGGCCAAGCAGGTGTGCCGACGCTGTGACGTGCGCGAACAATGCCTGCAGTGGGCGTTGGAGGCCGGCCAGGACCACGGAGTCTGGGGCGGGCTCAGCGAGGACGAGCGCCGAGCCCTGAAGCGTCGCAGCTCCCGCGCCCGCGTGCGCACCGCCTGACCCACCGCCTCTCCGACCTCGGTCAGGCACCGTCCAGCGGTACGTCGACCACCGCGCGCGCCCCCGACGAGGGGCTCGCTCGGAGCTCCAGCAGACCCCCCAGCTCGGACTCCACCAGGGTGCGCACGATCGACAGGCCGAGGGTCAGCGAGGCGTCGGGGTCGAAGCCGTCGGGGAGCCCCACGCCGTCGTCGTCGACGGTCACCCTCAGCCGCCCGGCCAGCCGCTCGGGCTCGACGACGATCGACCCGGCCGAACCGGACGGAAAGCCGTGCTCGACGGCGTTCTGCAGGAGCTCGGTCAGCACCATCGCCAGCGCCGTCGCCGTCTCGTTGGGGAGCAGCCCGAACGTCCCCTCCCGACGTACGACGGGCCGGTCGCCCGCGCCGTCCGGCCCGGCGCCGACGTCGGTGACCATCGCCCCGAGCCGGTCGGCGATCTCGTCGAAGGCGACCTCGTCGAGTACCTCCTGGCTGAGGGTCTCGTGCACGATCGCGATCGACCCGACCCGGCGTACCGCCTCCTCCAGCGCCAACCGGGCCTCGTCGGAGCCGATGCGGCGCGCCTGGAGCCGCAGCAGCGCGGCCACGGTCTGCAGGTTGTTCTTCACCCGGTGGTGGATCTCCCGGATGGTGGCGTCCTTGGTCAGCAGCTCGCGGTCGCGGCGGCGGAGGTCGGTCACGTCGCGCACGAGCACGAGGCCGCCGACGTTCTCCCCGCGGGTGACCAACGGGATCGACCGCACGATCAGGGAGACCCGGTCGTCGCCGATCTCCGTGTCGCGGTGGGCGCGGCCGCCGAGCGCGGCGCTCAGCGTCTCCTCGTCGGGCCGGCGCCGCGGCGGCACCAGCTCCCTCGTCACCTCCGCGAGCACCTGCCCGTCGAGGTCACCGGACCACCCCAGCCGGCGGTAGACCGAGAGGGCGTTCGGGCTGGCATAGGTGACCCGGCCGCGCTCGTCGACCCGCACGAACCCGTCCCCCACGCGCGGTGAGTCCGCGTGGTCGCTGCGCTGTCCCTCGGGTGGGAAGTCCCCGGCCGCGATCATCGCGGTCAGGTCGGCGGCGCTCTGCAGGTACGACAGCTCGAGTCGGCTCGGCGTGCGTACGCCGAGCAGGTTGGTGTTGCGCGCGATGACCGCGATCACCCGCCCGCCGTGGGGCACCGGGATCGTCTCGACCCGCACGGGCACGTCGTCGCGCCACTCGGGGTCCCCCTCCCGGACCAGCCGCGCATCGGTGTGGGCGCGGTCGAGCATCGGCCGCCGGCCCACGGGCACGAAGCTCCCGACGATGTCGTCGACGTACGCCGTGGGGCCGGTCGTCGGGCGCATCTGGGCGCCGGCCCAGAAGCCCTCGCCACCACGGTCGGGGAGCCAGAGCACGAGATCGGCGAAGGACAGGTCCGCGATGATCTGCCAGTCGGCCATCAGCAGCTGGAGCACGCCGACGTCGCCCTCGTCGAGGTCGGTGTGGCTGCGGACCAGCTCCAGCAGAGACGGCACCGGCCCAGCGTAGGGCGGGCCGGTCCGGGCACCCTGGGGCGTGACGGCTGGCGTCACCGCGCTCGTGGGTGGCTGGCAGGATGGACGACATGTCGGCGGCGTACTGGGAACAGGTCCGGTCCGCCGAGATGAAGGTGCCGACCGACCGGCCCCTCGCCGATCTGACCGCCGAGCTGACGACGATGCTGGGCTCCACGGATCCGGTCGAGCGCGACGAGTTCGCCTACCCGATCCTGGCCACCTGGATCTCCGAGGGCGTGTACGACGACCTGCTGGCCGGGCTGGGCGACGGCATGGCCGCGGGGCTCACCCAGGGTCTGGGCGAGGCCGACACCGACTCGGTCTTCCGCCGCAGCTTCTCCGCACTGGTGCTGGCGGAGTGCGTCGAGCGGGACAACTCCGAGACGCGGCTGCCGCCCGGCAAGCTCCTCGAGTGGGGCGACCGGGTCGCCGGCTGGCTGGTGCGCGAGCGGGACGTGCGCGGGTTCGTCCCGGGCCGCGGCTGGGCGCACGCCGTCGCGCACGGCGCCGACGCGGTCGGCTGCCTGTCCGCCTCCCCGCACTTCGGCCTGAACGAGCTGACCGTGCTCCTCGACGTCATCGCCGATCGGGTCCTGCTCGAGACCCCGACACCGCTGACCAGCGGCGAACCCGACCGGCTCGCCCGGGCCACGATGGCGGTGCTCCGGCGCCGGCTCGTTCCGCTGCGGATCATCGAGCCCTGGCTGGCGCGGATCACGGCCGCCGCGACCGCCACCGGCGGCCCCGACCGCGACCCCTACCTGACGACGGCGAACCCGGAGGCCTTCCTGCGGGCCCTGCACATCCAGGTCGCCTTCGCGCCCGAGCCGATCGACGTACGCGCCGACCTCCTGCTCGAGCTGGTCGCCGCGCTCCGGCAGACCAACGCGGCGTACCTCCAGCACGCGTGATCCCGGTCTCGCCCCCGTCGGGCGCAGGTGACCGATCGGTAGCGTGCGTCTCATGAGCGACTCCGAGACCGGAACCGAGCGCAGCGGCCACGCCGGCGACCTGGCCGTCGCGGTGGCCCGCGCGCACGGCGTGGAGACCCTGTTCACACTGTCCGGCGCCCACGTCTTCCCGATGTACGACGGCGCGGTGAAGGCCGAGCCACCGATGCGGATCCTGGACGTGCGCCACGAGCAGACCGCGGCGTTCGCCGCCGAGGCCACCGGGAAGCTCACCCGGGTGCCGGGACTGGCCGTGCTCACCGCCGGTCCGGGTGTCACGAACGGCATCAGTGCCATCGCCCAGGCGCAGTTCGCCGGGTCGCCCATGGTCGTCGTCGGTGGCCGCGCCCCGCAGAACCGCTGGGGCAGTGGCAGCCTCCAGGAGCTCGACCAGCCGCCGATCGTCGCCTCGATCACCAAGAGCGCGCGCACGATCCCGACGGCGGACGGAGTGACCACCGGCTTCGACGAGGCCTTCCGGCTCGCCGGCTCCTCGCACCGCGGCCCGGTCTTCGTCGACGTCCCGATGGACGAGTTCTTCAACCAGGCCTCGGCGGTGCTGCCCGACGGATCGCGCCCCCGCGGCGCCGAGCCGGACGGCGAGGCCGTCGAGCGGATCGGCCGGCTCCTCGCCGACGCCGAGCGTCCCGTCCTCATCCTGGGCACCGATGTCTGGGCGGACGGCGCCGAGGTCACGGCGCTGGATCTGGTCGAGGCCCTCGGCATCCCCACGATCACCAACGGCATGGGGCGCGGCGTCGTCCCTGGTGGCCACCCGCTCCTGGTGACCAAGGCGCGCGGCCGGGCACTCAACGGGGCCGACCTGGTCGTCGTCGTGGGCACCCCGCTCGACTTCCGGCTGGGGTACGGCGTGTTCGGCGGGAAGGACGGCACCACGCCGGCCCGTGTCGTCCACGTCACCGACTCGGCCGGCCAGGTCGCGCAGCACGCCGCCGTGGCCGACTCCGTGTCGGGCGACCTGTCGACGGCCCTCCGCGGCATCGCGGCGGCGCTCGACGGCACCGATCTCTCGGGCTGGAAGGCCTGGGTCGAGGACCTGCAGGCCGCGGCCCGCGAGGCCGCCGCGCGCGACGCGGAGCTGTTGAGCGCCGAGGCCGACCCGATCCACCCCGCCCGGATCTACGGCGAGCTTCTCCCCCGCCTCGCCGACGACGCGGTCGTGATCGGGGACGGCGGCGACTTCGTCAGCTTCGCCGGCAAGTACGTCGAGCCGAAGCGCCCCGGCGGCTGGCTCGATCCCGGACCCTACGGCTGCCTCGGCGCCGGCCTCGGCGCCTCGATCGCGGCCCGGCTCGCGCGGCCCTCGGCGCAGGTCGCGCTCCTCCTGGGCGACGGTGCCGCCGGCTTCTCCCTGATGGACGTCGACACGCTCGTCCGGCACGACCTGCCGGTCGTGATGGTGATGGGCAACAACTCCGCATGGGGCCTGGAGAAGGGTCCGATGCAGATGATCTACGGCTACGACGTCGCCGCCGACCTCGCGCAGCAGACCCGGTACGACGAGGTCGTCAAGGCGCTCGGTGGCGCCGGGGAGATGGTCACCGACCCGAGGGAGATCGGTCCCGCGCTCGACCGCGCCTTCGCCGCGAACGCGCCGTACCTCGTCAACGTGATCACCGACGTGAACGCGGCGTACCCGCGGAACACCTTCGGCGTCTGATGCGACTGCGTCGGGCGCGACCGGATGATCTCGCCGCCATTGGTGAGGTGACTGTCGCGGCGTACGAGGAGTACGCCGAGAGTGACGTCGACGACTACGCGCTGTTCCTCCGCGACGCGGGCCGGCGCGACCGCGAGGCCGAGCTCTGGGTCGCCACGCCCGACGACTCGGAGGAGATCCTGGGCACCGTCACGATCTGTCCCGAGGGCTCGGTCTGGCGGGAGGTGGCCGAGCCCGGTGAGGGCGAGTTCCGGGTGCTCGCCGTATCGCCTGACGCGCGCGGCCACGGCATCGGTGCGGCGCTGCTGCGCCTGGTCATCGATCGGTTCCGGGGCGAAGGCGCATCCCGCATCGTGATGTCGACCCAGCCGGGGATGCTCGCGGCCCAGCACCTCTACGAAGCGGCCGGGTTCGTGCGAGCGCCGGAGCGCGACTGGTCGCCCGTGCCCGGGGTCGACCTGATCAGCTACGGACTGGAGCTCGCGACGTGACCCTTTCCTTCACGGTGACCGACGCCGACACCGCCGACTCCCTCGGGTCGGGCACGCCTCCCGGTGCTGGGTACGCCGCGCCTGCTCGCGTGGTGTGAGGCCGCGACGTGTGCCGCGATCGAGCCCGCGCTCGGTCCTGGTGAGACCTCGGTCGGCACGCGGGTCGAGCTCGAGCACACCCGCGCCAGCCTGGTCGGCGTACGCCTCGAGGTGACCGCGACACCCGTCTACCGCGACGGCCGCCTCCACCGGTTCAGCGTGGTCGCCCGCGAGGCCGACGCAGGACGCGTCGTCGCCACCGGCGAGGTCACCCGCGTCGTCGTCGACGCCGAGCGGTTCCTCGCCCGCGCCGGTGGTTGAGGAGGTCGCTCTGCGCTCCTCCGGTGGTCGAGGAGGTCGCTCTGCGACTCCTCCGGTGGTCGAGGAGGTCGCTCTGCGACCGTCACGAGACCACCCCGGCTGTCTCGCTGCCCTGATCACAACCGCACCCTCGATCTTCGAGTGATGCTGATGGCGGTGGACGTTGGGTCGCCCTACCCCTCACCCTCCGCCGTCGGCCCACGGCGGCTTGGGCTACTCGCTGGGCGACTGCCGAAGGAGAGACGTCGAAAATAGCCTCGGCGGCGTCGAGCAACGCACTCACATGCCGATGAGCGTGCGGGTACCGCTGCTAGACGCCGGACTTGCTCACCCCACCTCCGGTAGGAAGCCGGCGGGTTCGAGGCGGTTGCTACCCGATCTCCTCAACCTCCAGAGAGGCGACGGAGCGGGGCTGCACAACTTTCGCTCCCGCTGTCATCGTGGAGAGCGCGAGCCGCGAGTTCAGGGCATGCGGACGAATCAGGCGGCGAGCTCGGCGCCTGGAGGTGATGTCGTGACGTCCCGATCCCGGCCGAGTTTCGACGACTTCTACCGCGCCGAGGTGCCGCGGTTGGTGGCTTTGGCCCGTGCGCTGTGTGGGCCGGTCGTCGCCGATGACATCGCCCAGGAGGCGATGGTGGCGGCGTACCGGAAGTGGAAGTACGTCGGCGACCTGCAGTACCCAGCCGGGTGGGTACGCCGGGTCTGCGCCAACCTTGCTGTGTCCCAGTACCGTCGACGGATGGTCGAGCTGCGGACCATCACCCGGCTCGCCAGTCAGCCCAAGCCCTCCCCGTTGGAAGCGCCGGACGACGAGTTCTGGACGGCTGTTCGGAACCTCCCGGCGCGGCAGGCCCAGGTGGCCGCCCTGCGCTACGTGTACGAGCTGCAGCTGGCCGAGATCGCCCAGACCCTGGAGATCACCGAGGGCGCGGTCAAACAGCACCTGTCCAGAGCGCGGGCCAGGCTCGCCCAGGACCTGCATGTGAGCGACGACGTCGAGGAGGTCGAGCGATGAGCGTCGAGACCCGAGGCCGGCAGGCCGCCGAAGGCCTGCGCAGGGCGACCATCGTCGACGTCGAGTCCGGCCTGGCGCGGGTGCGGCGTACGCGTCGGCGTCGTGACATGGGGCGGGTGGCGGCTGCGGCCGTCGTACTCGCTGGTGTCGTGGGCGGACTGCTTGCTGTGCACGACCGCAATGCTGCGCCGGAACCGGTCGGGCCGGTGCGTAACGGACAGATCGTGCCCCCCACACAGGGCGAGGCGAACTGGCAGGACTTCGACCAGCCCAGCGAGACGTTCCTGTACTCCACATCAGCGGAGGAGGATGTGAACTCCCCCTTCTACGGGGGCTTCACCGTGGTCGGGAAGAACGGCGAGCTGGCCCACCTCGAATGCTCCTCCTCGACCGCCTGTGGTGGTACGGGTGCCTTCGGGCCCGGGCCCCAGGAAGTCAGCACGGTCGACCACGAGAGCGGGGAGCTACGTGTGATGGGGTACGACGGAGCGGCACGGGACGCGATCGACCTCCGAGATGCTCTCGCAGGCGGGATGCCGTCAAGCATTGACTGGTCCCCAGACGGCAGCCGACTGGCCGTGAGCACCGACTGTGAGCTGCCGCCGAATGCCGCCTGCCCAGCGCGGGTGTGGATCATGGACCCCGACGCGGGCAACCCGAGGGTGGTCTACTCCGAGCCGGCTCCCCAGGCCCGGGTCGCGGGAACCAAGCTCAAGCCACTCATCCGAGAGCTCAACTGGTCGCCCGACGGGAACACCCTCGCTTTCATCCTGCACACCGACAACTGCGGGGCTGCCAGTGACGCTGGTGTGAGGCCCCGGCTCGTCACCCTGAGGATCCCGACAGGGCAGGCGACAGGCGCCCAAACGCTGCACGTCTACGACGACATCAACTGCCACGGCGACCTGTTCCCCGTCCACTACCCGGCCCACTTCAATTACGCCTGGGCCCCGGACGGGACCCGGTTGGCGGTCACTTCGGCCAGCGGATTCAGCGAGATCTCGGCCACGGACGGCCAGGTCCTGGCGCGGCATCAGACGTCCCCGATCCCGGGCGAGGACTTCCTGACCGGCCCCCTTGCCTGGTTACAAGCACCCTGACGCCGAGGACAGTCTCGGCCAAGCCCCGCCGGGGCGGTGTGATGAGGGCGGCTGCCGACCATCGAGACGGCAAGACGCCATACAGACCCGCCACCGACTGGCTCCAGAGGCCAGCGGCCGAACGGGACTTCACCCAGGGCCCGGGTCGAACGAGCCAAGCACGCATGAGGTTCTTCTCGAACGAAACGCTGGCTATCGGCGCTCGGCTTCGTAGCCAAACGCACTCACATGCCTCCGGGCTCAGGCCGATGTGAGGATGCCGAAACGAGCCGTCGGCCCAAGCGAGGGAGTTCTCGGACCTGGGACGCGCGTACTGTGATCGGCACGTTTGAGTGAAGGTAGGGGGGATCGGTGGCCGAGAGCGTTGTCCGGTTCGAATCGCACGCTGTGATTCAACGACCCTTGAGTGAAGTCTTCGAACGTTTGGCGGATCTGCCTGGGTACGCCGGGTGGATGCACCGCACAGGTCTGTTCCGTGGTTGCAGCCTCACGTCGGAGGCCCCGATCCGACAGGGGACAACGTATGTCGATTCGACGCGCATGGGCAGATTCGACGGTGAGGTGATCGAGTTCGTGCCGCCGACGCGAATCGCCTTTCGGGAGACTCTCCGTTGGTTCGGCTCCCCGATGACACAGGCTCGGCCCGAGTACACCTTGGAGGGAGACGAGACCCAGACGGTCGTTCACCATGTGGCCGTCGGGGAGCTCTATGGCTGGATGAGGTTCATGAAACCTGCCGCGGCATGGATGGCGAATCGGGAGCGGAGCAGCACCTTGGACTCACTCAAGCGTTCCCTGGAGTCCCGCTAGATGTGGGACTGACGGCTTTAGGGCGACTCGAGTAGGTACGGCTCGGTCCACGACAACGCCACCCCGAGGGCTGCGGCGCCACCCAAGACCGCGCCGAAGCAGAGCGCGATGACCGCGGTGACCGGCAGCGAGTACCGGTCGCCCTCGACCACCGCCGGTGCACCGAAACGGCGCATGATCACGAGACCGTACCCGGTGCCAATCGCGACGATTGCACCGAAGGTGACGGCGGATGAAGCGGTGGAGACCGGCGTCACGAAGGTGGCGGCGTAGGGCACCATCAGCAGCGCGGCGAACCACCCGAACCGGTACCCGACACCGGCGAGGACGCCGGTCGCCGCCAGCAGAGCCACCCACCACGAGTCGTAGGCGGTGTACGCGCCCAGCCCGGCCACGACCCCGACCAGAGGCGTCACGTACACCATCCGGCGTGTGCCCGCGGCTTCGCCCCCACCGCGCCCAACACCACGCCCGTGAACAACGCCGAGACGCCCAACTCGCCCACCAACGCGCCGACCAGCACGGCAGGAGAACAACCCCGACTAGCAGCGCCCCAAGGAGATGGAGCAGCCGATGACTACCTGACGGCTCCTGCGGCGACGGCGCCGCGAGGTCGCCCGGCTGCCTGTCTCCGGAGCCCAGACCCTCGGCACCGCTCATACCCACAACCCATCGGAAGAGTCCTCGGGATCTGATGACTCTACGCGCCGACCACCCCCCGAAGGGCTCCGGAATCAGGGCGGCCTCGAACGTCCTCACATGCCGCTGTCCGCGATCGCTCACGCCGATGACAGGGTGTTCGGACAAGGGCTGCGACATCTAACCTGGCGGGTGTGCTGACCAATCGCTCGGCTCCGCCGACCACCGTGACACCAGTGCTCATCTACCCCGACGTTCGCGCCGCTGTCGCCTGGCTGGAAACAGCGTTCGGCTTCGAGGAGCGGGTGCGCATCGGCGAGGCACACCGGTCTCAACTTGGCGTTGGCCAGGACGGAGCCGTCATTGTCGCTGAGAGCCGTGGCCAGAAGGTCCCCCCGACCGCCGGGAGCGCCACACACGTCATAAAGATTCGAGTGCCCGACGTGGACGCCGCATCGGCGAGCCCGCGAGGCAGGGGCGCGAGTGATGGGGGAACCTACAGCCACGCTTACGGCGAGCGGTCTTGCAGTGTTGAAGACCTTGCCGGTCACCGCTGGGAACTGACCCAGACTGTGCGCGATGTCGAGCCCGAGGAGTGGGGCGGCATCAGCGTCACGCCGTGGTGACACGTTCAGCGCCAGCCCCGGTCCCAAGCGAACGCACGCTCATGCCGCTGTCCGCGCTAGGGGTCGTGCCGATGAGCGGTCACTCCTGTCAGCACCTGGTCGATTCGACGGAGAACTCGACGATCACCTCGCCGTTGGCGTTGATCGTGAAGTGGGCGTGCACTTTCTGCCTCACCTGCGATCCGTCAGAGCCGTGTGCGATGTAGTTGCCCAGGTCGGTGTCGACCTCGGCGATTACCGCGCCGTGCCGCACGCTCCGGATCGTCTCCAGGTCGAAGGACTTGAAACTGCCCCGGTAGGTCACTCCGGTGCCGTCGAGCGGCACCTCGGTCACTTTGGCGTGGATGATCTCCTGGAAGCGCAGCGGCGGGATGATGTTGCCGTCCGCGTCGGTGCGGGCGGTCAGATGCCTCGTCGAATGACCCTCGACAGTGACGGTGTACAACTCGGTCTGGCAGACCACCGTATCGTCGGAGAACGACTCGGAGAACGTCCCGGTCTCGGTGAGCGTGACGGCAGGCCCGGCCTGTGCCGGTGCGATCGGGGTCAGCGTCAGGCCAAGCCCCATGAGCCCGAGAGACATGATGGTCGCGGGGGTGCGCAACATCGTGGGCTCCCTTCCAGGGAATACCGATAATCCCTCACGGTCCCACGCTTACCCGCTGAGGTATCGCCAGATTGGGTCAAGTCACCCCCTTGGTCACGAGCGCCCGCTCATGCCGCTGTCCGTGCGCGTTCCGCCCCGCCGGAGACCCGAGACTCCGGCGGGCGTTGTCATGCGCTCGGGAGTGACCCCGTGGCCCATCGAGGTCTGTGACGCCTGTCCGGCCAGGACTACTGTCCGCGCTCAAGAGCCCGAGAAGTGTGCGGGGGGCACTCACCGGGTCCCAGCGCCCCGCGGGTCTCGCAAGGACGCGCGGGGCGCGGCCACAATGCGCGCCCCGTCGAGCGTGACGTTCCCCGTGTCTTGCCCGGCGGGGCGTCCGCCGGAGACCCGGCGGCCGCCGCAGCCCCCGACGGGCCCGAATCCGTCACGGCCGAGCGAAGGACCACACAGGCAGGACTGTGGTCTCGCTCGCAGTCAGGTGTAGCTCAGACAGCAGCGGACGCAGCACGCGGTCCACGTATGGCAGCCCCTGAGATTCCGTACTCCAGACCTCGGCCACGACGAACCCGTCGCCGTCGGGGTAGACAACGTGCGACATGAGTCCAGGCGGAGGGCCCCCTGAGTCCGACATGGCTTGGCCCACCCGGGCATCGAGCTCGTTGAACTGATCCTGGGTAGCGGAGGCTACCCACACGTGCAGCAGAACGGCCATGGCGGGCATCCTCGTGGATGACGGGACTATCCGATAGGGGCGCACAACGCCCGCACATGCCGCTGTCCGCGCCTGGGTTGGGGGTCGACGCCACGACGTGACGCTGTCGCCGGGCTGTCCCCGGTCATCCCTCCGTCTCCCCCCGGCACCCCTGGCCCCATCGCGGCGCGAGGCGCTCGCGGCTCCTCCCGAACCGCACTCACATGCCGATGAGCGGACGGGCACACCGCCCAGAGTGGGCTAACCGGGTCACGGCGTCTGCGTCGCGGCTTGGGGGACAAAGTCGGTCTCTCGGGCCAAGGCGAATACCGTGGGAGGAGATGGGCGAGCAGCAGCGCCAGGATGCATGTTGGGCACGGCGCGGGGCTCACCCTAGGCAGGTTCGTGAACCCGAGGGAATGCAGCTCGGGTCGGACCCTATTCGGCGAGCTCCCGGGCCAGCGCAGCGGCGGCCCCGCGATTGGTCATTCCCAGTTTCCTGATCAGGTTGGAGACGTGCACGCTTACGGTCTTCTCGCTGATGAAGAGCCGTTCAGCGATGGCGCGGTTGGTTGCCCCGGTGGCGAGGACGTCGAGCACCTCGCGCTCGCGAGCGGTCAACGCAGACAGGCGGTTCGGCAACCGGTCGTCACCGGGGAGGGCAATCCGGTTGCGCCGGGCGACTTTGGCGACCCGCTCCGCGATCGCGTGGGCACCCATCGTGCGCGCCGCTTGCCAGGTTTCGATGAGCAACACCTGACCAGCGGTGCGTTCACCTGCCGCGAGCAGCGCCGTGGCCAGGCCCAGCCGGGGCGACAGCGCGACGTAGGCACCGTGCCGCTCAGCCGCCGCCTCGGAGCGCGCCACTGGGTAAGCGCGGGGTCACCGGTGAGCGTGACGGACAGTGCCGCGGCCTCGAGCGCCTTGGCGGCGTGCAAAGTCTGGCTCCACTCGTCGGTCATCCAACCCAGCACTTGCTCCAGCGAGACCGCGGCGCGTTCGCGCATGCCCTCGGGCGGCCCATCGCCGTGAATCCGGGCGGCTGTCAGAGCCACGAACGCCGCGCGCGTTACCTGCGCGTGGGCGAGCCGTGAGTCGCCGCCGGGCATCGCCTCGAGCCCTCTCTGGGCGACCTGGAGGGCGGTAGCTATGTCCCCGACAGCACTGAAGAGCTCGACTTGGCGCGCTACGTGGTCCGATGCGTTTCCGCCCGCATGGCGACTCAGCCACTCCATCGACGTGCGCTCGAGAGGCACGGCGGCTTCGAGATCGCCCTGGGCGAGGTGCTGCTTGACGCGCAACCATCGCCAGCGCTCCTCGGGCATCCCGGCCTCGTGGAGCTGTTCCAACAAGGCCTCGGCATCAGCGAACGCTCCGGTGTTGAGCATCGCTTCGACGGCCTGGTCCCCGTTGTAGCCGCGGCGACCACCGGGAAGCCGGCTTGCAGGGCGCGGAGGCGCCCTGACTCGGCCAGCGCCCGACCAGCCTCGGGTTCACCCACCAACATCAGGTTGTACGCCAACCTGCTCTGCGACCACAGGGCTTGGTCGAGGAGCCCCGCCGATTCTGCGACGTCTACACCGGAGCGTAGCCAGGCGATGCCTTCCGGGCTGCGACCCAAGAGCACCGGCCGACAATGCCGCCTTCTGCTCGTGCGCTCGACTCGATCTCGGCGCAACCTGCGGCGGCCGCGACCTCGATGCTCCGCCGCGCGAACCCGACTGCCGCCTCGAGGAGGTCCCGTTCTGCGTCCACCTTCCATCGCCAGGAAAGCACCGGCCAACTCCGCAGACGGTGTGTCACCCGCGTAGGCAACCGAACGGTCGAGCGCATCACGAGGGCTGAGTCGATCCGGCAGCTCGACCGGCCATCCTGCGTAGGCGATGTAGACCCGACTCGCCAGCAGCGGGTCGCTCCCCTCGTCCACAAGATCCAGGGCGGCACCCATATAGCGATCGGCACGGTCCGAGTCATGGTGAACGACGGCCATCTCGGCCAGCAAGCGGAAGAGGTCGGCCTTGGCTACACCGCCCAGCCGCGCCGGATCCGGCACTCTGGCCCAGAGGTCCACGGCCCGTTTCAGATGCTGGATGGCCTCGCTTCCGCCGTACCGCTTGGCGGCCAGTCCCGCGCGGATGGAGGCCACGAACGCTTCGGGAAGGGCGTGCGCGGCGGCCCAGTGGAAGGCCAGCCGGCTCAGCGCCCACAGGCTGGGTCCCGGATCCCCGTCGAGCCTGCGCTTGGAGGATCTCGGCGAGCGCGGCATGAAGCCTGATGCGTTCGTCGGGGAGGAGATCGTCGTACACGGCCTCGCGCAGCAGTCCGTGCCAGAATTCGAGCGAGCCCCCAGCGTCGTGCGCAGCACGTTGGTGTCGAGCAGGTCACGCAGGAACGTGTCCAGCCTCACCTGGTCGAGGCCTGCGACCCCGGTGAGCGTGTCGGTGTCCACACGCGTTCCGTCCACGGACGCGGTCCGCACCAGCTCACGCGGACCCTCGGCCAACGCGTCTACCCGGGCCAGGAAGAGGTCGGACAGCTGGTCGCGGGATCGCTCCTGGCCCGGCGGCGACGATCTCCTCGGCGTAGAGCGGGTTTCCTTCCGACCGCTCCAGCACGGCCCGGACCAGCGCGGGATCGGGAAGTCCCCGACACCGACGCCACGATCCCGGCGATGCTGTCCTGGTCCAGGAGACCGAGCTCGACGCGTCGGCCCCACGCGACCCGGCCGATCTCGGCCAGCGCCCTCCGGGCCGGGTGCCGGCGATGCAGGTCGTCGGTCCGGACCGAGAGCACGAACAGCAGTCGACCCCGCGCGGTGCGGGACAGCGCGACCGCGAGATCTCGGGTCGAGGTGTCTGCCCAGTGCAGGTCCTCCAGCACCAGCAGCACCGGCCCGGAGGCAGCGGCCTCCAGGACAGCTAGGCGCAGGTCATCGAGAAGGTCGCGCTGCTCCACACCTGCTCGGCGTCGCGGGGTCGAGGAACGAGCGCATCCGTCGTGCCACAGGTCGAGAATCGACGTCCTCGATCCTGGCCAGGAGCGTGGTCAGAGCCTCGATCACGGTCCGAACGAGATCCCGGCCTCGATGTCGAGGCAGTGGCCCACGCCGACGGCGAACCCGAGCGTCCTCGGCTCGGCGGGCGAGATCGGCGACGAGGGTGGTCTTGCCGACTCCAGCGTCTCCGGCGACAACGACGACCTGGTGCTCCCCCTTGAGCGCTAGCGAGAGGGCGTCGTACAACTCGGCCTGCTCAAGCTCACGGCCGAGCAGACCTGCCGTCCCCGCTTCGTCCAGGCATCGGTGCCACCGCCTCGGGTGGTGCATCAGGGTCCCGAGACAGACCCATCGTAGAAGCAGCCCGATCACTCACGGCAGCCCGAGCATCGCCTTCCCCCAGACGCGATCCGCTCGATCCGGAACACCCGAAACGGGAGATCGGGATCGGAGCTCGTCGAGGACCGCGCACCAGAGACTTCGATGCGGCTCATGCCGAGATGAGATGCGTCTTTCCGCCGCGAGAGCAGCCAGGATCGAGCGCCGGAGTTCGCTGCGGTGCTGAAAACTCCCTGCACCATCGGTGGCCTTGGATGATGATCGACGACGTGGATGAGGTCGAAGTCGTTGTCGCGCATTCGGAGCGCGTGACCCTGCGCGTCGGCGACGTGTTCCTGAAGATCGACGCGGATCAAACGCGCATCGACCGAGAGGTCAAGGTCATGGCGCGAGTACCGATCCCCACCCCTAAGGTCCTCTGGCGCAAGCCGCCGGTGCTCGCCCTCGCGGCAGTTCCTGGAGCGGCGCTCGGTGTGCCTACCGAGCCTTCGCGTGCGTCTTCTGCTGCGTGGGTCTGTGCGGGTGCCGCCGTC
This sequence comes from uncultured Actinomycetota bacterium, assembly GCA_963812055.1. Classification (GTDB taxonomy): domain Bacteria; phylum Actinomycetota; class Actinomycetes; order Propionibacteriales; family Nocardioidaceae; genus Nocardioides. The sequence continues at coordinate 16,775 of CAWEUA010000021.1, read as the reverse complement.
CGTACGCTGCACAACACCGCACTACCGCCGTGGCAAAGCAGCCAATGTCAGCAGCGGCCTGTTCTCAGTAGTCGAGGCGCGGTCGAGTTCCCGCCACTGCTGGACTCGGAGTGTGAGTGGCTGGTCGCCAACGATGTCGTGTCCGCCGACGTTGTCAGGCGCAACCGAGAGGTAGCTGAGGCGGCACTTCGGCCATGGACACCGGTGTTCATCCATGGCGACCTGCAGATCGCTCATGTCTTCGTCGACGGTGAAGAGGTGAGCGGCGTCGTGGACTGGTCCGAGGGCGGCGCAGGGGATGCCATGTACGACCTCGCGACACTGACGCTCGCACACGAGGAGCACCTCGATGATGTCGTCGCGGGCTATGCCGGCGACATCGAGATCGATGTCATTCGCGCGTACTGGGCGTTGCGAAGCTTGATGGAGATCCGGTGGCTGGTTGAGCACGGTTACGGCGCGGCGGCGACGCTTCCAGAGGTGGCGGTACTCAACTCCTTGTCGGCCTCATCCTCTTAGCTGCGCGCCGTGACGTGCATGTGCCCACCCGTCATCACGGTTCGCTCAACCGGCTGGAGCGACGGTTATTGCTTTACACACGCCAACGCGTGTTCCAGAGCAGGAGGCGTGGTCTCAGCGCCGCGGCCAGTGCCACAGGAGTTCCAATCGACCGCCCGCGTCGTGCGCATCGGCGCCTCGTGCGAGGGACAACCAGCCCGCGATCGGATCCCGTCGCGACCAGAGCCGCCGACGTCCCGAATGAGGTCTGGATGTGGTGCACATTTGCCACGACTGCGGGATCGGATCGGGGATCGACGACATGCGTCATTACGCCGCGAGTCGGACGACCTGCAACGCACTCACATGCCGCTGTCCGGTCGCACTCTCATGCCGATGAGCGGTCGCCTGAAATCCAGCCTCTACGGGGTGGTGAACTGGCGGAGATCGGCGCAGAAGTCCCGGTCGCCGAGTTTGGAGGGGCGCACGACCTGGAACGAGCCCTCGATCTCGATGTCGTCAGACGGGTCGCCGGGCGTGCCGTTGTAGTCGAGGACGAGGGAGGTCCAGAGCGCGCCGGGGTCCTTGAGCACGAACCTCCCGAACTGGTCGTAGTAGCGGACGATGCCCTGCCCGTGCACGGTGACGGTGATGGTGCCGTCGCCATTGTCGACGATGGTGTGGTCGTGCCCGCTGTTGGCGAACTTCTGGGTGAAGGTGCCGCCGGTGTCCAGGTTGGTGGTGACCACGGTGCCGTTCACGTTCTCCACGAAGAACGGGAACGGGCTCGACCCGCGCAGGTTGCCCAGGACGTGGACCCGGACCTTGCCCTCGTCGAGAGCCGGGGTGCCGTCGCAGTCGTAGGGGCCGTCGACGAACTCGTTGACGAAATGAGCCTTTTCGATCGGCCGGGCGTCGGCCGGAAGAGCAGTGACCGCGGCGACGGCAACGGCAGCAATGGTGGCGGCGAGCGCGGCGGCTGTTCTCATGAGTCCTCCTGAGCGGCAGTGGGCGAGGGACTCAGCCCGACACCGGGCGCTTGACAAGGCACCTGCTCAGAGAACCCGCTTCCGGCGTACTCCGGCTCGTCGGAAGATGCCATAGCCCGATGGGACCCCGGGTTGGAACGTAGATGCCTCCTACCAACATGCTCATCTGCCTCTGTCCGGTCGGCACTCTCATGCCGACGAGCAGTCGACCTCACGGCTGCACCAGGAGCAGGTGAGGGGCTCGGCCAGGCACGTAAGCCGAAGTAGGACTTTCGCCAGACGTAGCGGGACATGTCTTAGTTGGAACGTGCGTGGTCAAGAGGTCGGAGGAACCGGCCGAGCACTAAGGACCACGACATGACCTCCATCAGCGCCACCACCACCGGCCACCAACGCACGCCACTCATCGCCGCTCTCGCCGCCGGCGCCGCTCTCGTCGTGGGGGGCGCCATCGGCGTCGCCTGGGAGCTGGACAACAGCACGCCCGCTTCGACCCATGCGGCTGCGTACACGCATTCGTACACGCGGTACTTCTACTGGGTTGCGCCCACCACCTCCGACGTTTTCTCCGGCACGACCCACCCTTACCCGACAACCCGGACAACGTCCGGCTCGCCCGACGGGTACACCACGAGCCAGGAGTGTCGTGGCTGTCGTCGTAGCGAATGACGAGATGCACTCTGCCGTGTCCACACTGGCCCACCGCCCGTTCACGGCTAGCGTCTCCAGCCTCTCGACGCCCGCCGATGTTTTTTCCGAGATTCCCGGCGGACGTCGTCATGTTCACCGCAGAAGCGACTCTCATGCCGATGTGGGGCATTCCTGCCGGTGCTGCGGTTCGCTCGACGGATGGGCGAGATGAACCCGTCAGCGCCCTCACGGTGACGCACATGTGGACGTCGAATCCGTCCTGGGTCGTCTCCCCTTGGTCGGTGCCTGGCACGACGTCTCGGTTGTCGGTCCAAGCCATGTATCCCGCGAGCCCCAGGGGCGTGCTCGCCAGCGAGACCCAGTTGTAGTCCTCGCACGGTAGCTGGACTGGTGGCAGAAGAATCGAAGCGCTGGTCATCTCGGGTCTATCAATGACAGGCCAGGCCGACGCTTGTTCGTCCGGAGCCCGTTCGCCCGTGCGCGGTGGACGCGACACCACCTCGCACAGCGGAACCCGGCGGCTTCAGCGGCCGAAGTGGATCCCTGGGCGCCGCGCTGCTTCATGGCCATGCCCATTACGAACGACCACCGACGAGCACGCCAGGGAGTTCGGCGATCCCCGTCACTGGGCAGAACGACGCGAGTTCGCGGGCATGGGAGCCCCTCGCTGGTTCGGCTGCAGTCTGGGCCACCGTACTCACGACCGGATGCGGGGGCCAGCAGCCCCGCTGGTGCTGCCCGGTCGCTCTGGAGCCGGGGGATGAGCCCACCGCCAGGCCAGCACGGCCCCGAGCAACGCTCCCGCCGTCTGCATCACCAGGTCGGCTGCCTCCGTATGGCGACCGTGGAAGAGCAACTTCCCGGCACCCAGGCCCACGGCGAGCGCGGCCGCGAGAAGGGTGGCGGGAATGGGTCGCACTGGCGGCCGTCTAGCCCAGACGATGAGGAAGCCGACCGGGATGAACGACAAGAAGTGAACGAAAACGGCCTCCCACTCCCCCCGCCCGAGTGGCGGGAATGGCGCTACATGATCCGGGAAGTACAGGTATCGCGCAGGGATGGACAGCTCACCTGGCCGGATGTAGTCGACGGCATGGCCAGGTGTGCGTACCTGGGCCTGCCGGATCTTGCCCTGCCAGGGACCACCTCCATGGACTTCCCCGCCGAGGGCAATCTGCCCCGCGGACCAGGTCCCCAGGGAATCCCTTGGCAGCGGCACGGCCAGCCGGCGCGTGCCGTTGACGTCAATCTGGATGCCGTCGTCACGCAGCATCACCTCGACGCGGTTCCACTGCTGCGAGCGGAGCGCGCCGTGGACGGCGAACGCTGGATTGCCATTCTGGTCCGATCCGGGGCGGCGCAGCCAGACGAGCAACTCGGAGTGGTTCTGGCCGATGGCAAAGTCGGTATGCCAGTAGTCACGGGCAAGCATCATGATCGACGCGGGGGACTGCTCCTGCGATGACTGCGGGTTGACGTCGAGCTCGACCTCAGCGAAGTTCGATCTGCGGGCGTCGGTGAGCCACTCCGGTGTTCCAGGTGTACGCGCCCGGTTCATCTCGCCGAACCGCAGGGCGCCGCCAGCGCTTCGTGTCACGTCGTTGTGCACCACGCGCGGTGGATCCCAGCGGAACGGGTAATAGGCGGTGACAAAGAGCACAAGTACCACCACGACAAGGGCAGCGAGACAGACCACACTGGTGCTTCGGCGCGCCCTTGGGATGACTTTCACCACCATGCCCCGTCCCGGGTGTCTCTACCACATGCGCTCGACCTGTGCTCGTGCTGTCGCCAGACCCAAGGGTCCCACCTCGTGCGGGCTCCGTTGCGCCCGAGAACCATCGGTCTGGCCGCGTTCGTGGTCGGGATCGTGGGCGGCATCTACGGGATCGGAGGTGGCTCGATCCTCGGGCCGATCCTGGTCGGCTCGGGGATGGCGGTCAGCGTGGTGGCTCCTGCGGCCCTCGCGAGCACCTTCGTCACGTCCGTGGTCGGGGTCGCCACCTTCGCGGTCCTCCAAGTGAACGCGTCAGCGTCCATCGCGCCGGACTGGTCGCTCGGTGTCGCGTGTGGTCTCGGTGGGCTGTGTGGGGGCTACCTCGGCGCATCGCTGCAACCCCGGTTGCCCGAGAGGTTCCTGCGCACGCTGCTCGGTCTCCTCGCCATCGGCCTGGCCGTGGTCTACGCCGTCCAGGCCGCACTCTGAACGCACTCACATGCCGCTGTCCGGGCGTCCGCTCATGCCGATGAGCGGACGGGGCGATCCGCCCAGATTGAGCACGTTCGATGGCCGAGTGTGTGGCAGGTGATGGTTCTGGCTCAACGGGCCACAAACTCCGCGTGCTCAGCCAGGGCCTTGATGGCCTTGGCCTGGGCCCGCGTGGCCTTCGGGCCCGCAGCAGTGCCGACGATCACTGGGGTGCCGTCCAGGTCGATAACCCACCAGCGTTCGAGGACCCCGGGGATCTCGACGTGGCCCGTGCCCGGATCTGCCTCGAAGAACGCGAAGGAGCCACCGTTGCAGTTGGCGTAGTCGATGTCCCCCGTGGTGAACTCAAGATAAATGCCGTCATGCCCGTCAATGCTGGCCGGGGTGGGGGCGCTGACGTTCATGCCGGGCTCGTGGTGCAGCAGGTTGGCAACCTGCTCCACCGACCGGGCCGGAACGAGGCGTGGGCTGTCCAGGTCGTGACACCCATCGGGATACACGCCGCTAACCGCCCAGACCGTGAATGCCGTGAACGAGATTCGTCCGCCGGGACAGCTTCGCTTTCCGGCGAGGCGAGGAGCAAGAAGCTGCCATCCGCGATGAACCCCGCGGGAACGTCGACGGCGGTCAGTGGGAGTACCTCTTTCTGGTCGCCCATGGCGGGGAAGGCGTAGCGTCCGGGTTCGATCGGGCCCCCCGCCTCCGGCGGAGCCTCGTAGTCGTGGATGGTTGGCTTGGCTGGCACGTTGTCGTCGGAGCAGGCTGCAGTTCCACAGACGAGTCCGGCCAGTGCGAGCGCGATGACGGTCTTCATGGGCTCCCCTGCCTTCTTGTGCGGACGGCGGACCTGCTACACCCTGTCGACCCTTGAGCGGTGGCTCTGGTTCCCAGCCGTGGAGAAATATGGACCAGGTCGCATTTGGCGCCATACCGCCGAGAGTCGGACGCCCTGCAACGCACTCTCATGCCGCTGTCCGCTCGCACGCACATGCCGATGAGCGGTCGCGCGACCCATTCGGAGGACGGCGACGATCCGCCAGCCGCTGACAACCGGGTCCTTCTCCGCCTTGATCACGGAAGTAGCTGCCGGGAGCACAAGCGTTATTGCGAGGACCACGAGCCGCCGACGGCGCCGAGCCAGAAGGCGCGTAGGCCGAAGCGTAGGCATTTGCCGGATGTCTCATCCGCGGCTTGCGGCGAGCGTTGACGTCGAGGCCGGAACCACCGGCCGAAGTGAAGGGGACACCATCATGAGCACCACGCCGAACAGACTCCGCAAAGCCAGGTACGGAGCGGCCGCAGCCGCAGCCGCGTCGCGACCTGCGCCATCATCACCGCGCTGCCGGGCACCTCCCACGCGGCGGCCGACCAGACCGGCTCGTCCGTCCACAACGCGCGCGTCGCCGAGTACCTGCTCCACCACTGAGGCTCCGGCCAACACGAACGTCGCCGAGCCCCGGTGGTGGACATCGCCGGACGCCTCACCGGCCGACGCCAGGTTCGGGCGTGCGCCGCCGCCCGCACACGCCTGGCCTGGACCGCCGGTGGCGAGTAGCGGACGCTCGTCCCCTGAGGGGGCGGGCGTCCGATTGGTTCAACTGGTTCAGCTGGCTTAGCTATTGGCGCTGGCGAACCTGGGCCACCGATAGCTACCGCCGCCGCCACGGACAACATCACGCCTAGCCGCGCCGAAACGCACTCACATGCCGCTGTGTCCGGGCGAGCCGCACATGCCGATGAACGGATGTGGAAAACCACTCACCATGCACTATTTCGAAAGCGCGACCTAGCAGCATTCGTCGACCATTGACCCGGTGCAGTGCCCAGGCGTTGCGTCCAGCCATCCAGTCGGCGGCTGCCGGTTACGGGATCTTGATGGAAGTCGTTCGTTGATCCCTTTCTACACGAGACGGGCGGCACGGTGGTGACCACTGACCTGACCAGCTCAGGAATCTCCCGGGTTCTCCGGAAGCCTCTACAGCCAGGGCGACAGCAGCTACGACGAGGCCCGGGTGGTCTTCAACGTCGATGATCGATCGTCGACCTGCGGTTGATCGCTGCGGTGCACTAGCACTCGTCGATGTGACGGGCTGTGATCACACTATGCCCGGGAACCTTGGGCATCTCCATGTCGGTGTCCGTGGCGGCCGGCCAGGCGTGGCCGGTACATGCGGGCGCCGCGCTCTATTTGTCCACCCGCGTCCTCGATGGGGAGTGGGTTCCACGTCGACCCGGAGCCGCGTACGGTCCGCGCCGAAGGTCACGGCGATCGAGCTGGGGGGAGTTCGACGCGGCCGTCGGAGCTTCCCGGCCTCGCGGTCACCGGCGGCCGGGTCCCCAGCACCGGGATCGCGGGGCTGGCACTGGGCAGCGGCAGCGGTTGGCTGAGAACGCAAGTTCGGGATATCACCTGCGACAACCTTGCTGCCGCGGAGGAGATCGTCACGTGCCGACGGACATTCACGTCGTCGCTTCTGCCGACGGAGTACCCGGACGCTGTTCTGGGACGCTTCGTGGCGGCGGTGGCAACTTCGGCGTCGTCGAGCTCGTTCCACCTGCTGGATGCACCCGCTTCTGGAACCCATATAGACGCTCGCCGGGTATGCTGATCTACCAGCACGCAGATGGCCGGCGTCGTCCTTCGCGGTTCTACCGCGCCGTTCATGGAGACCGCTCCCGGCGCGGTCGGCGTCGGCTCGCCTTCGTTACGCGCCCACCGGTCGACTTTCGTGCCCGAGCCGGTGCGCGGACATCACGTGGGTGGACGTCTTCATTCTCCTTACGCCGAGCTTGTCCGAGACGTGGGTGCCAGGTAGCCTGCAGCCTCGGCGAGGAGTGCCGGGCGCCAGCGTGATGGACCTCGTCGTCGTCCATGCCGTACACCGCTCTGCAGCGGATTCATCGAAGGCGGCAACCCGCTCAGGACTGCAGAAGTCCTGGATGATGACTTCCTCTCCGCCCTTGCGCGACGTGGCCTTCGAGATCCGTGGCGTCGCCAGCCACGCTGAGCCGGTCTCGCCGCTCAGCCAGATGCGTAGCTCATTCCTGGTGGTGTCGCGCTCTTCTGGGTCCTCGAGGACGTCAGAGCGTTCGGGCAACGCACACGGCGCCGTGGAACATCGCACTGTCCTGTCCATGTGGTCCGGTCCTGGCCGACGACGGATAAGCAACATCAGGTACACCCGAGGCGATCTGGCATGGCCATGGAGCCGTGAAAGACGGAGACGCACCTACCTCAACTACATCGGAGACGAGGGCACTGCCACACGTCCAGGTGGCCTTCGGCCCGAGAAGTTCGACCACGTCTTCAAGCCCTCAAGACGAATCTGGGACCCCGACAACTTCTTCGCCCACAACCAGAACGCTCCCACCGACTGACATACCTGTCCTGGCCGGTGTATCGTCGTATCGGACCGGCGCTACGGCGAGCGCGGCCGGCTCCTTCGGCTACTCGTACACCGTAACTTCCTCTCATGCCGATGAGGGGAAGCAGGAGGCGGCCGGAGTCACCCCAGACCCACCACCCAGCACCTGGTTGTGGCGCCAATCAGTGGTGCTTCCGGCGGCCACCCCCGGCGCCCGCCGGTCATGCAGGCCGCCTCCACGTCGCCAGCACGCGGATGACGACGTTGTAGGGGGCATTCTGCCCGGTGAACATGGCGCACGGCCATGTGAACTGCGAAGTTGTATCTCGGAGCGGACTACCGGGTGCGCTCCTTCGGGGTTGAGTTGCTCCGTCACGCGGTCGTCTAGCTCCCGGACGGGGTGGACCACGTCGACGTTGAACACTTCGTCGGCAACGCGAGTGCGGTCAAGTTCGACGAGCGCGGGGGTTTCACTGATGATCCGTACGGACCTCGCACGATCGGGGGAGTCGGCCACAGCGCGATCGTCTGGCGTCGACCGGCACTGCGATAACGCACGCTCATGCCTGCCAGTCGCCCGCACATGCCGATGTGAGGATGCTTGCGCGTTATGTCCCTGTTGGCGCGGCTGGGCTTACGGGTTCTGAATTTGGCGGGATCTCGGAACCCCCCACGAACATCTCCCTGAGATCCGACCGGTAGCCCACCCCGTTCGTCCATCGGGTCTCACGCACCGTTGACGATGCCTGAACCCAGTACTCCTGGGTACCAGGAGGCGCGGTCCCTTGCCTGCGTCTCGAGATGCTCAAGCGCGTTCGCCAAGTCCTCGAGGGACTCTAGTGAGTCAAACCGAACGACGAGCAGATCGGCACCCTCGTCGGACACGTAGGAGTTGTTCGAGACAGAAGCCTCGGGATCCACGCCACGGATCGCCTGCATCCGCGCAGAGGCCGGGGCGTACTCCTCGACGGTCAACGTCAGGGCCGATCCACTCCGGAGAACAGCACCACTATCACTGGTATCTCCTACGAGATCAGGGACTGGATCGTCGAGCGATGGTCTTCGAGTCCCGAAAGACCTCAGTGTCCTCGGGGCATGCCACCCGCCACAAGAGCAGGGCAAACTCGGCGCGCTCACATGCCGCTATCCGAGTCCGCCCGCGCGTGGCGTCATAGGCTGAGGCGATGAGGTCGTCGTCGCATTGGGACAAGACCCCAAGCAGAGCGTCAAGGAGGAATCTGCCCGGCGGGGAAGCCCTGCGGTTGTCAGATGTTGTGTCGTCTTGGTTCACGGCCAGCCCGTCGACGATGTGCCGACTCTCGCGCTCGGTCGGCCCTCCCAGTGAGTGGGTCCGCACCGGCGAACCTTCCGGACCGGACTGTTGGCTACGTGTCTGGGGCGCACGAGGACTCCTTTACGCCTGGGACGACGCGGCACGCGAAGCGGTGCTGCGAGCCCTCGACGATGAGGCATGGCGGGTCAGAGACATGGCGCTTAAGGTGGTGGCCCGTCGGGGCATCCAGGAGGCGGTCGATCAGGTTGCACGGCTTCGGGACGACTCATCTGCCCGAGTGCGTGCATCAGCAGTTCGAGCCCGAAAAGCGATCAGCGCAGACTCGAACCACGGGGCCGCTCTCCTGGTGTCCATGCCGACACAGCGAACGTCCTCACATGCCGCTGTCAGGGTGCGTCATATCGCCGGATGTGGGCTCACTCAACGCACTCACATGCCGCCGTTCCGGTCGCCCGCTCATGCCGATGAGCGTGCGTCTTCGGATGTGCTGAGATCCGTGGGCTAGGCCGTGCCCATCGCTTCCGGGGGATGTGCGGCGGCGGACTCGGAGGCCTGCGCAGTTGTGATGGTTCGCGGAAGGAATACTGACGCCAGGAGGCCGATCAAGCCCGCATGCGGCGAGACCGTCATCGCGAGTCCGTAGGCGCGCTCGGGTGTGGAGGTGATCCCGGCGACGAGGATCGTGCCGGCGATGGCGGCTCCCAGCGATGAGCCGAGGTTCGAGATGCTCCGGGACAGGCCCGAGATCTCGCCCTGCATCTCGTCGGCGAAGCTCGACTGCACCACGTTGACCGAGGGCGTCAGCATGAGGCCGAGCCCGAGTCCGATCAAGAGCAGACCAGGCGCGAACGCCCAGACGTTCGGCGTCCCGATCACCAGGGCCAGCAGAGCGCCGATCCCGAAGAGGGTGACCACGAACCCGGTCAGGATCAGGAGGCGTTGCGAGCGCCGCTTCGCGAAGCGCTCGGCCGCGAGCGACGACGCGAGCAGCCCCGCGGTCACCGCCGTGAAGATGACACCTGTCTGGATGGCGTCGTACCCGCGCACCACCTGGAGGTAGGCCGACACCACGAACGACACGCCTGTGAGCAGGAGCCACTGGACGTTCTGGGTGACCAGGCCGAGGTTCGACGATCCGGTTGCGGAACAGGCTCGTCGGCAACAGCGCTCTCGCGACCCGCACGCTCCTTCGCCCGCATGGACAGGAAGAACCAGGTCAGCACCAGCGCACCGGCGACGATCAGGCCGAGCATCAGCGCGAGGTTCTGGTCGGCCGCCAGGATGCCGGTCACGACGAGGACGAGCCCGAGGGCCGAGAGCACGGAGCCGCCGATGTCGAACGGGCGCGTGGGGTCCGCCGGCAAGCGGGTCCTCGAGCTCGCGGCTCAGCCAGATGATCGCCGCGATGACGACCGCCTGGAAGACGAAGGCGGCCCGCCAGCTGATCGCGGAGGTGATGACACCGCCGATCAACGGACCGGCGGCGGCACCGATCCCGCCCAGCGCGCTGATGACCCCGAACGCCCGGGCGCGTGAGGTGATCTCGGTGAACAGCAGCGTGGTCAGGATGTAGACCGGCGGGATCAGCAGGGCGGTGCCGACCCCCTCGAAGATCGAGTTGCCGAGGATGAGGATTCCCAGCCCGGGAGCCACGGCGCTCATCAGTGCCCCGATGCCGTAGACGACCAGCCCGATGAGGAAGCAGCGCTTGCGCCCGTACTTGTCGCTCAGCTTGCCGCCCGGGATCATCAGCGCCGCCATGACCAGGAGGAAGAGCGTGATCGCCACCTGGACGCCCTGCACCGTGGTGTCGAGGTCCTCACTGATGTCGTTGATCATCACGTTCATGTTGGAGCCGGCGAAGCTACAGATGAACTGGGCCAGCGCCAGCGGCAACAGTGCTCGCCGCAGCTGTGCCCGCGGCCGCCCGGCCTCACCAGTTCCCGCCATCGCGCGCCCTCCCTGGCCTCACCCACAGGCTGGGCAGTTGTCGGCTCTTTCTGCCGCCCCTTCGCGCCCGTGCATCCATGCTGCCCGCTCCCACCCATCGCCAGCAAGCGGCCGTACCAGTGATGAGGTTCCCCAGGTGAGGTGTTCAGGGCGGATGCCTCTCATGCCGCCGTCCGGCCGCACTCACATGCCGATGAGCGTGCGTCACCGCCGATACTGACGCTGGCGTGTGGGAAGTTCCGTCGTCGCTGCGTGGTTTGCTGTTGCGAGCGATCTCGGAAGGCCGACCGCGACCCGAGGAGTCACCATGAGTGAACCCGTTCCCGCCGCCGACACCCCGTCGGAGAGGACCGAGCCCGACCCGGGCCGATGGTGGGCGCTGGTCGTCCTCGCGGCCGCGCAGCTGATGATCATCCTCGATGCGTCGATCGTGAACATCGCACTCCCGTCGGCACAGGAGGACCTCGGCATCAGCAACGCCGACCGGCAGTGGATGGTCACGGCGTACACCCTGTCCTTCGGCGCACTGCTGCTGCTGGGCGGGCGGATCGCCGACTACACCGGCCGGAAGCGCACCTTCATCATCGGCCTGATCGGGTTTGCCGGCGCCTCGGCCCTGGGCGGTCTTGCGCCCAACCAGGAGCTGCTGTTCGCTGCCCGCGCGCTACAAGGGGCCTTCGCTGCCCTGATGGCGCCCGCCTCCCTGTCCATCGTGACGGTCACGTTCACCGAGCCGAAGGAGCGCGCCAAGGCGTTCGGCGTGTTCGGTGCGCTGTCCGGTGGCGGTGCCGCGATCGGCCTGATCGTCGGCGGCGTCCTCACGGAGTACGCCTCGTGGCGTTGGTGCCTCGGGGTCAACGTGCCATTCGCCCTGATCGTGGCGGCGGCGGCGATCCCGCTCGTCCACGAGAGCAAGGCTCATGGCGACACCAGGTACGACGTCCCGGGCGTCTTGCTGGCCACGACCGGGCTGTTCTCGCTGGTCTACGGCTTCACCGAGGCCGCCCGGTTGAAGAACCCCGACGACCCCAGTTCCACTGAGGTGCAGGGCTGGGGCGACCCGAGCACCCTGACGTTCTTGATCCTCGCGGTGGTCCTTCTCGTCGCGTTCGTGGTCTGGGAGCGCCGGGCGCGCAATCCCATGCTGCCCCTGCGCGTAGTGCTCGACCGCAACCGCGGCGGATCGTTCCTGGTGTTCTTGTTCGTGGGTGCCGCGCTGTACGCGATGTTCCTGTTCTTGACCTACTACTTCCAGGTCAACCTCGGCTACACGCCGCTGGAGGCCGGCTTCGCCTTCCTGCCGTTCAGCCTCGGCATCATCATCGCCGCCGGTTTCGTGTCCCAGCTGCTCCCCCGAGTGGGTCCCAGGGCACTCATCCTGCCCGGTCTCGTGATGGCCATCGTGGGGATGCTGCTGTTGACCCAGATCGACCAGGACTCGTCGTACTGGGTGCTGGTGTTCCCCGCGATGGTGATCATGTCGGTGGGCCTGGCCGGGGTCTTCATCCCCGCGGCCAGCACCTCCCTCATCGGAGTCGAAAGCCACGACGCGGGCGTCGCCTCGGCGACGCTCAACACCTCTCAACAGATCGGCGGCTCGCTCGGCACCGCGCTGCTGAACACCGTGTTCGCCGGCGCGGTCACGGCCTACTTCATCACCAACCCACCGACCAGTCCCGGCCAGGCCGAGCAGATCCTCCCGCTCGCGTTCATCCACGGCTACCACGTCGCGTTCTTCTGGGGAGCTGCCCTGTTCGCTTGCGCCCTGATCGCGTCGATCGTGCTCATCAACGCGCACAAGGAGGACATCCCCGCCGAACCGGCGGCACTGGGCGAACCTGTTGATTGAAGCGCAGGCCTCGGTGACGAGGACCCGCGCGTCCGGCCATCTCACGCGGATCACACGCTTAGCCGTTGGCTTCACCCGACCGCGTCATACCGCCGCGTCTGCTCGCCGCATTTCTTCAGCGCGTCGTGGGTTGTGGCAGTCACGGACCTGGTTCGCGGAACCCCGAGGCGTGCGTGGACGTCTCAGCCACGTGCGCGTTGGTGGAGTACTCATCATCACCCTGGTCGCGTCGTTTCTCGCCGGTTGCGGCGACCATAGCCCTGGGACGACCCGGGACCAATCGGGAGTCTCTGGTCGAGTCCACCTGGGGCCTCAGTGCCCGGTCGAGACCCAGGGTGACCCATGCGAGGACAAGCCGGCGGCGGGCTCGAGGGTCACCGTTGCCAAGCAGCTCCCCGGGAAATCGGATGCCGGCGTGGAGGTGGTTGCGCGCACCACGACCGATGCCGACGGCAGCTACCGCGTCGCGGTGCCGCCGGGAATGTACGTCGTCACAGCCCAAGCCGGCATGTCGTGCGAGCTGATGAACATACGAGTCACCTCCGGCGCCTACTCGAAGGTCGACATTCCCTGCGACACAGGGATTCGCTGACCTCGGGCGAGTCAGCTAAGCGCCGGACTCATGCCACCGACACTTGAATCGACGAGTCCACAATCCATGCCGGCGGAGCCGATGATCGGCCTTGTTGGGCCGCGCTAGCGAGTGCGTCGATCCGTCGCGAGCAGACCTAGCACGGGGTGGGTTCCGCTCCGTCTTGCGCACGGTGGGCGAATGGGAGCGTACGCGCTGGTCCCACGGCGGCCGGGAGACCGAGGAGCCGGCTATGGCGTCCTCACGCCGATGGGAGTAGGCAGGGATCAACCGGTGGTGCCGGACCGGGCACTGCCCCGTCCCAGAGAGGAGTGGGCCGTGTACGCACGTTCCACCACATTCAACGGGATGCCCGGCAACGTCGACGCGGGCATCACCTTCATCAAGAACGAGGCCGGGCCCATGCTCGACAAGATCGAGGGCTGTCGCGGCCTCTCGCTGCTGGTCGACCACGAGACCGGGCAATGCATCGCCACAAGTTCCTGGGAGAACGAGGCGGCCATGCGCGCCAGCGATGAGCAGCTTCGCCCGATCCGCGATCGCGGGCGTGACATCCTCGGCGGCTCCATGCAGGTCGACGAGTGGGAGATCGCCGTCATGCACCGCACCCAGCACGGCGAGTGCTGCCGAGTCAGCTGGCTACAGGGTGACCACGACGCCATGACCGAGACGGTCCGTGTCGGGATTCTTCCCGAGCTCGAGCAGACCCCCGGGTTCTGCAGTGCCAGCCTGCTCGTGGACCGGTCGACCGGCCTGGCCTGCGCCACCACCGCCTGGGAGACCCGCGCCGCGATGGAAGCCAGTCGCTCGACGGCCGACAACCTGCGCAGCCGGACCGCGAGCGAAGCAGGCGGCAAGATCGTCGATGTGCACGAGTTCGACCTCGCCTACGCCCACCTGCACGTCCCCGAAATGGCCTGACGAACACCTCCTTCGACCGCCCATCCGCAGGCGGGCTCGATCACTGATGCATCTTCCCGAGCGACAGACCATCAAGTGCTTCGTTCGATGGTTCGTTTGACGGTAAGGAGAGGTCGGGACCCGGAGCTTCGTGGTCACCATGTGCGACCAGGAGGCGCCCACGGTCTGCGGTTTCTGGCACTGGACTGTGGTGACATTCCCGCCACCGTGACCCAGCTCCCACTGGTGCCGGCGACGAGTCCGGTTCAAAGCTCCCGACCGGGGCCATTCACCTGAAGAACGACGCCAGGACGGCGAGTTACGTCGGGGCCGGACCGCCGCCTGGCCACGGCAGGCACCCCTGCATATTTGCGGTCCTTGCCTTCGAGGCCCAGCGGATCGAGATCGACCCGGAAGCAACTCCCGCGTTACTGATGTTCACGCTGTTCAACGGGACCCTGGGTCGCGCCTTTCTCGAGGGGTGGTACGAGCTGTAGGACCTGTGGGAAGGACGAACATCACAAATGGTCGCGTCGGCCGTGCCCTAGACGGGTCGGTTCAGCCCGACCGAACGCACTGCAACATGGAGAGACTGGCAGCCCTTCGAGAGGCGCATGGGTGGGCCCAAGGTCCGCGAGTAGCCGCGATGAGGGTGCGTCTTCCGCCGCGAAGCGGCCATGCCATACGCGCCGCACTCGTCGACGATTTCTCCGTCCTCTCGGCAGACCCGACGCCGCCCCAGGTGTCCGTCGACCGCCGGCTGCACCGTCCGCACCCGAGTCGGGGGGATCTGTTGCGATGGGTGGCCTTGACCGTCCGTGCCCGCTGGACGGCCTTCGTCGACTCCTGGCCCGAGCGGGTGGGCGTGAATGCGGCCCGCGCTTGGCGCGGCACGCTGCCGTACGCGGCGCCGGTCAACACGCCCACCCACAACGGGGCAGCTCGACGGCGCCGACCCGACCTCGGCGGCAAGAGCATCCGCCGAATCACCCTGCCCCATCCGATGTTGAAGCCCCCGACCCGGGCCGACCACCGCGAACTGTCTAGGCAGGCGAGGATTGGCGGTGCTATTCGTGGGCGGTGACGCGACGGGACGCCAGCAACGCGGCGGCCACCGGCCAGCCGAACAGCACCGCGACGAAGAGCCGCTGCACGATGCCGTAGTTGTCGACGACGAAGGGCGGCGTGACCACCAGCAAAGCGGTGCCCGCCACGCAGGCGACCCCGATGATACGGCTCGGGATGGCCAGTCCCGGTCGGTCTGTCCTGCGTAACCCGCTGGCCAGCAGGAAGAACGAGATGATCAGCAGCAGGAACCCCAACAGCGAGGCTTGCTGGTGGACCCAGTAGCTATCGGACGCGTTGACGGCGTCGCCGAAGTCCTTGCACGTGGCCAGCTGGTCGGAGCAGTCCTGCCGTGCGAGTCCTGCAACGGCCATCAGGGCCGCCGAGATCATGACGAGTCCGGACCCGACGTGGGCAGCCCGAGTCGGGACGTGTTTCCAGAGCACGAGACCCGCCGATAGCAGGCCGACGGCACTGAACATGAAGCCAAGGATCATGATCCAGGCGTGTGGTGAGTCGAGCGCGGCCAGCCCGCTGATGGCTTCGCGGCGGGAGTCGTAACCAGGAGTGGCGAGTCCGGTGACGACGGCGGTGACGGCGAAACTGCCGACCCCGACGACGGCTGCTGCCTTCAGATCAGGTCCTCGTGAGCCTTCGGAACCGTGGGCGGCGCCCGCGCTCGAGAACATGGTGATGAGTCGACATGCGGGTTTCCTTTGGTTGTCGGACAGTGCGGACTGCCCTTGTTCTGATGGGGATTTCACTGAGTCGTCGAACTGGGGAGGACATCCTGGGTGGGTGGTCAGGCGGGCTCGGCGGTTCTCGCCGATCGTCTCCTCGAGCAGGGGCGGATCGGTCTCGCCGACCGCATGCGAAAGCGGGACGGACCAGTGCTCCGTCGTGTTGGCCGTCATCTGCCGTCCTTGGCGTCGAGTCGGACCGACGTGAGGTGGGGATGACGACTCGCTCGTCCTGGTGTGGTGAGGTCGCGCCGGAACGCGATGGCCTGGATGGGCTGCCCGGCGGTGGTCCCGAAGTGCGGGCGCAGGTCCTGGTCGAACTCCGGTACCCGGTGGTAGCCGAGGTCCTTGTAGAGCGCGATCGCGCCGGTCATCAGGTCGATCGTGTGGAAGGCGAACACGGGTGCGCCGTACTCGTGGGCGAGGCCCTCGGCGGCCTCGAGCAGAGCCTGTGCGACGCCCTGTCGCCTCGCGGCCGGGTGCACGGCGAGCGCCCGCCCGCCGGCCCACCCCTTTGGCCAGCCGAGGCCTTGGGCCGCGGCATCGGGGTAGAAGGCACCCGACCCTGTCACGACGCCGTCGATCTCGGCGACGATCAACGGGCCGTTCCGCGCGTGCAGCTCGAGGTCGAGCAGGTCGTCGAGATACAGGTCGTACGCGTCGGGTCCGATGG
>CAWEUA010000020.1:0-145863 GCA_963812055.1 uncultured Actinomycetota bacterium | reverse complement strand
GTCAGGCCGACGCGCGCGGCCTCGTCCTCGGCCGCCACGAGCATCCGGGCGGCCCGGGCGGCCATCACCTCGCCCGCGAGACCCTCGGGGCCGGTCACGTCGTCCGCGCACGGATAGCTGCAGTCGAGGTGGAGCTTGGTGTAGCCGGCGGCGACGTACGCGCGGACCAGTACCTCGGCGTGGGACATCGCCGTCGCGGCGTCCTCGTGCCGCCAGCGGTGCGGGCCCAGGTGGTCACCGCCCAGCACCAGGTCACCGGCCGGGAACCCGACGCGGTCCGCGATCTCCTCGACCAGTCTCCGGAAGTCGGCGGGGCGGAGCCCGGTGTAGCCGCCGAACTGGTCCACCTGGTTCGAGGTCGCCTCGATCAGGACCGCCGAGCCGTCGGCGAGGCCCTGGCGCAGGGCAGCCTCGAGCACGAGCGGGTGGGCCGAGCACACCGAGGTGATCCCGGCCGGACGGTCGCCCGCATGGGTCAGCACCAGTGCGTCGAGAGGGCCGGTCACGATCCCTCCCGATGCGCGAAAGATGCTCGGAACTGTTCATTCTGCCCACAATGAACACATAGGATGTGCTCGTGAAGGCCGAGAGGATGGGCGAGATCCTCGACCGGGTGGTCGAGGACGGCAGCGTCGACGTGCTGAGCCTGGCTCAGGAGTTCGGGGTCTCCGCGGCGACCGTCCGACGAGACCTGCAGGCGCTCCACCACCAGGGGCTGCTGCGCCGGACGCACGGTGGTGCCCTCCCCCGACCCGCCGGTCTCGAGCTGCCGCTGCAGTACAAGACCTCGCGTCAGCACCGGGAGAAGCGAGCGATCGGCCTGGCCGCCGCTGCCCTGGTCCGCGACGGCGACGTCGTCGGCATGACCGGTGGGACGACGGCGACCGAGGTCGCCCGCGCGCTGGCGGAACGACGCGGGCTCACGGTCGTGACCAACGCGCTGAACATCGCCGCCGAGCTGGTCTCCCGGCCCAACATCCGGCTCGTGGTCGTGGGCGGGAACGCGCGACACGCGTCGTACGAGCTCGTGGGCCCGGCCGCCGAGGCGATGATCGCGCAGTACCACCTCGACATCGCCTTCATCGGCACCGACGGGTTCACCGTCACCGAGGGCTGCACGACCCATGACGAGATGGAGGCGCACACCGACCTCGGCTTCATCGGCCAGGCCGCGCGCACCGTGGTGATCGCCGACAGCACCAAGATCGGCAAGGTCACGTTCGCCCGGATCTGCGGCACCGACGTGATCGACACCTTGGTGACCGACCCGGGGATCGACGCGGTGGTGCGCACGGCGACCGAGGCCGCCGGCGTCGAGGTGATCCTCGCCGACGGGGTGTAGCCCGCTGGTCCGTGTCGTCATGTGGTCGTCATGCCGTCGTGACGCGGTCGCGGGCGAGGTCGGCCCGCCCGGTCTCGGCGTCGAAGACGTAGGTCTTCCCGGGGGCGACCGTGAAGCCGATTGCGGCGCCCGAGTCGTACGACGTGCCGGGCGGAGCCTGGGCGATCACCGGCGCCGGGTCGCCTGCTCCGCCGTCGGTGTCCACCAGGGCGTGCACCAGCACGTGGCTCCCCAACGGCTCGCAGACGTCGATCCGGGCCGCGACCGAGCCGGGGGCGCCGGGTCCCCCGATGAGGAGATCCTCCGGGCGGAAGCCGACGGTCACCGGGCGGTCGGAGGATGCGAGCTCGATCAGGGGTGTCCCGGCGACGCGCACCGCGCCGCCCCGGATCTCGCCCGGGACGAGGTTCATCGGCGGGCTCCCCATGAAGCCGGCGACGAAGGTGTTGGCCGGGTGGTGGTAGATCTCGTCGGTCGTGCCGATCTGCTGGACCTCGCCGTTCGACATCACGCAGATCCGGTCTCCGAGCGTCATCGCCTCGACCTGGTCGTGCGTGACGTAGATCGAGGTGACCGGCAGCTCGCGGTGCAGTCGCTTGAGATCGCCCCGCACCTGCGTGCGCAGCTTGGCGTCGAGGTTGGACAAGGGCTCGTCCAGCAGGAACGCCTGGGGTCGGCGTACCAGCGCCCGGCCCATGGCCACCCGCTGTCGCTGCCCGCCGGAGAGCTGGCCCGGCTTGCGGTCGAGCAGCTGGTCGATGTCCAGCAGGTCCGCGGTCTCGCGTACCCGGCGGTCGACCTCGGCCCGCGGCGTACGACGCTGGCGGAGGCCGTAGGCGAGGTTCTGGAAGACGCTCATGTGCGGGTAGAGCGCGTAGTTCTGGAACACCATGGCGATGTCGCGCTCGCCCGGTCCGAGCCGCGTCACCGACCGCCCGGCGATCAGGATCTCCCCCGACGTCGGCTTGTCGAGACCCGCCAGCAGCCGCAGCGCCGTGCTCTTGCCGCATCCCGACGGCCCCACCAGGATCAGGAACTCGCCGTCCGCCACGGACAGGTCGAGGCCGTGCAGCGCCACGACGTCGCCGAAGCGTCGCGAGACGCCGCGGAACTCTACCTCCGCCACGCCGGGCCCCTTTCGGTCGAGAGTCGGTCGTCCATCGCGCCGGTCACCATCAGCCCTTGAGCCCCGTCCCGGCGACAGACTGGACGAAGTACCGCTGCGCCACCACGAACACGACCAGCATCGGGATCAGGCTCATCACGTTGCCCGCCATCAGCAGGGGCCAGTTCGTCTCGTGCGCACCCTGGAAGTAGCTGAGCCCCAGCGGCACGGTCATCTGGTCCTGGTTCGTGATCACGATCAGTGGCCAGAGGAAGTCGTTCCACGAGGTCAGGATGGTCAGCGCCGCCAGCGTCGACATGGCCGGCATCGACAACGGCAGCACGATCTTGAACAGCACCCCCAGCCGCGAGGTCCCGTCGACGCGGGCGGCCTCCTCGAGCTCGACCGGGACCGTCTGGAAGAACTGCCGCAGGAAGAAGATGCCGAAGGCGGTCGCCAGGTTGGGCAGCATCAGGGCGCCCAGGTGGTTGATCCCGAGGTACGGCGAGACGTTGTCACCGAACCACTTCACGATCAGGAACACCGGGATCATCGTGACCTGGAACGGCACCATCAGCGTCGCCATCAGGAGCAGGAACAAGATGTTGCTGCCGAGGAAGCGCATCCGGGCGAAGGCATAGCCGGCCAGGCTGCACACGACCAGGTTGCTGACGACCACGACGAGCGCGACCAGCGCGCTGTTGATGAAGAAGGTGGCGAACGGCGCCGTGTGCCAGGCATCCACGTAGTTGGCGGGCCGCGGGTGGTGCGGGAGGAGCACCGGCGGGAACCGGTTGGCCTCGCCCTGCGTCTGCAAGGAGGTCACGGCCATCCAGAGCAACGGCACGATCAGCAGGAAGGTGAGCGGCACCAGGACGAAGTGCCAGGCGCTGAAGGGCAGGCGCAGGCGGCGGGGCTCCGGCTCGTCCACGCGCGGGGTGATCTCGGCCGTGCTCGTCGATGTGGTCATGAGTAGTGCACGTACTTCCGGGCCAGCCGGAACTGGATCGCGGTGAAGACGACGATGACCAGGAAGAGCACGTAGGCCATGGCGGCGGCGTACCCCGCGTTGAACTGCACGAACGCCTGGTCCCAGAGGTAGTAGACGATCACCGTCGTCGCGTGCAGGGGGCCGCCCCGCGTCGTGAGGTAGACCTCGTCGAACAGCTGCAGCGCGTTGATCGTCAGCCAGACCACGAGGAACAGGCTGGCGGGACTGAGCAGCGGCAGGGTGATGGTGCGGAAGCGCGTGAACGGCCGCGCCCCGTCGATCGCCGCCGCCTCGTGGAGCTCGGCCGGCACCCCCTGCAGCGCGGCGAGGTAGACGATCACGGCGAACCCGGTCCATCCCCAGATCGTCATCGCCACGATGACGTAGAGCGCCTGCGAGGTCGAGGCGAGGAACGGCTGCGAGCTGATCCCCACGGTGTTCAGCGTGGCGTTGACCAGGCCGTAGTCCTTGTCGGTCAGCCAGAGGAAGATGATCCCCTCCGAGATCGTCGACACCGCCATCGTGATGTACGCCGCCGTCCGGTACACCGAGATGAAGCGCACCGACCGGTTCAGCGCTGCGGCGACCAGGAGCCCCACCAGCATCGTCCCGGGGACGAAGAGGGCGGTGTAGACGATCGTGTGCTGGATCGCCTCGGAGAAGCGCGGGTCGTGCGCGAGCTCCCGGTAGTTCTGCGTCCCGACCCAGGGGGTGTCCGGGGTGAGCAGGTCGGACTTCTGGAACGACAGCTTCAGCGACATCAGCACGGGCAGCAGGCCGAAGATCCCGATCAGGATCGCGCCCGGGCTCACCAGCATCCAGCCCGTTGCGCTCTCCGAGCTACCCAGGCGCCTCCCCCACCCGCGTCGCCTCCGCGGCGGTGCGGGTGTGGGAGGCGTGACGTCCTGGCCTGCCACCCGGCCTGACACCTGGCCTGACACCTGGCCTGACAACGGGGCCTAACCTCCGCTCAACGCGTCGTTCGTCGCCTGGGCAGCCTCGTCGAGAGCGTCGGCCGGCTCCGCCTTCCCGAGCAGCACCGAGACGATCGCCTGTCCCATGGCCTCCGAGATCGCGGGGTACTGCTCGACAGCCGGACGGACCTTCTTCACGTTGGACAGGTTCTTCACGAACGTCGAGCTGCCGGGCAGGTTCTGGTCGAGCTGCTGCTGGAACGACGTGTCCTGCCCCACCGACTCGCGGATCGGGAGGTCACCGGTCGCCAGCGAGGTGGTCCTCACCTGGTCGGCAGCGGTGAGCCAGCGGACGAAGTCGACCGCCGCCTGCTTGCGCTCGGAGCCGTTGTCGAACACGACCCAGTTGTCCGGACCGGCGATCGTCTGGTGGCCCGGCGTCGGAGCTGGCGAAGGTCGGCATCATCTGCACGCCGTAGTCGACGTCGGGGATGGAGCTGAGGTCCCACGGACCGGTGACCATCATCCCGATCTTGCCGCTGTTCATCAGCTTGGTCCCGTTGGCGTTGGTGGTGTCGAGATAGACCGACTTGTCGGTGACGGCCATGTCCTGCAGCATCGTCAGCGCCTCGACCCCGGCGTCGGAGTTGAAGGCAGCCTCGGTGTTGTCGGAGTTGAGGATGTCACCTCCGGCCTCCCACAGCATCGCGTCGTAGTGCCACACCGTGTCCTCGCTGCCGTCCGCGGGGATCAGCCAGCCGTACTGCTTCTTCGCCGGATCGGTCAGCTTCTTCGCCGCGGCCCGGAAGTCGTCCCACGTCCAGTCGGCGGTGGGCGGGGCCACGCCGGCCTCCTTGAACAGGGTCTTGTTGTAGACGATCGCCAGGTTGTCGACCAGCGCCGGGACGCCGACGATCTTGTCGCCGACGGTCGCGGCCTCGCGCTCGCCCTCGTAGAAGTCGTCCCACTTCCAGTCCGGATCGTCGACGTAGCTGGACATGTCGACGACCTGCGGGATCTTGGCGATGTTCGGCGACCACGACCCGAACATGTAGGCCACGTCGGGCGGGGAGCCACCGCGCACGGCCGTCAGCACCTTCTGGAGCACGCGGTCGCTGCTGGACACCAGCTGGGTCACGTCGACGTCGGGGTGGTCCTTGTTGTACTGGGCGATCAGGGCGGTGAGGTTCTTGCCCTGGGCGTCCTCGTACCCGTTCCAGACGACCACCTTGGTCTTCCCGCCGCTGCCGGAGTCGCCGCCTCCGCAGCCGGCGAGCACGAGGGCTGCGACTGAGACGGCCGCGGCCAACAGGCCGGCCTGGCGTTTGTTCATCGTGACTCCTTCGGTGGCGAGATCGTGGTCGGGAGGTCGAGGCGGTCGGTCACGGCGATGCTCTCCTGCGCTCGTCGGCACCGATGTCGATCCGTGGGCCCTGCACGCGGTGCTGGCCGTCGATGTCGCGCCGGCCCACCCAGCGGGGAAGCACGGCGAGGCCGGCGTCGATCGCCGGCGAGCCGGCGCGGAGGTGGAGGTCGCCCCGGACGGGGTGCCGAAGCCTGGGGTCGGCGTACCGGCTGTGGGCATCCTGGCCGGTGGCGTTCCGGTAGCTCTGCCATCCGGTGTAGGTGACACCGAGGACGCCGAACGACGCTCGAGCCGGGCCTCCGCGCGAGAAGTAGAGGTTGCCGTCGAGGTGGGGCGCGGTGCCCGACGCGTCGTGCTGCGCCCGCGGGACGGTCCCGATCAGCGGCTGCCCCGGACCCGTCGCGCGGACGACGTTCCCTTGGATCAGTGTGCGGGTCGTGTGGTACTGCACCAGGATCTCCGGGGACCCGTCGACGAACTGGTTGTTCGCGTAGAGGGTGTTGTGCAGGAACCGGTTGTCGAACGCACGCCCCGTGTCGATGCCTCCGCAGTCGTCGGCACCGTCGCAGTACCCGCCGGTGGCGATCCCGACATAGCCGCTCCGGGTGATGAAGTTGTCCGCCACCACGACGTGGTCGGCTCTGCCTCGGGCGTTCTCGGCGGCCACCTCGATCCCGATGTCGTTGCCGACGACCCGGTTTCGCTCGACGCGGATGCCGGTCCCGCCGTCGATGTAGATGCCGTCGGCGCAGTTGCACCAGCCGCCGTCCTCGAAGTAGGCGGGGTTGCCACGGGAGATGATGTTCCGGATCACGTTGTCGGCGATGACGCCGTCGCGCGCACGGTTGGCTCGGCTGTAGCGGGCCGGGCCGCTGAGGGTCGGCTCGAAGCCGATCGCGTCGATGCCGATGTTGTTGTTGTCATGGATCCGGTTGTGCGTGATCCACCAGTGACGCACGTTGCCGTTGACCACGACGGACTCACTCGCGCCGAGGGCGAGGTGGTCGACCTCGTTGTGGCTGATCCGCACGTCGGTGATCGGGTGGCGGGCGCGGTCGCCGTACACCGCGATGCCGTGGGCGTTGATGTCGAAGCTGCCGAGGGTGCCGTTGTAGTTGCCCATCGAGTGCACGTGGTTGCGCACGAGGGAGACGTGTGACGAGGCGCCGTGCACGTAGATCCCGATCGGCACCGACGCCTTCGACGTGGTGTCGTATCCCCGGATGTCCAGCCCGCGCACGGCCACCCGGGTGCTGTTCGCGATCGTGACCATCGCCGAGCGGTCGGGCGATGGCGTGAGGGGGCCGCCGTCCAGGATCACCTGCTCGTGGTGGAACGGGCGGACCGTGACGCCATGCACCTTCCGGAGCCCGATGCGCTGGGCATAGGTGCCGCCGCGCAGCAGCACCACGCCACCGTTCGACAGCCGGTCCACGGCCTCGTTCACCGAGGCCAGCGGGTCCTGACGGGTCCCAGCCGCTCCGGCGTGCCCGGCCGGACTGACGAACACCCGCTGCGCGGCCCTGGCGGCTTCGTGCGCCTGCGCCGGTGCGCCGCTCACCAGGAACGTCGTCAGCACCAGGGGCACCACCCCGGCCAGCACGCCGACGCGCCTCATCGCGCGAGCACCACCGATCGGGTGAGCGCTCGCGGACGGTCCGGGTCGAGCCCGCGCGCCGCGGCGGCCGAGACGGCGAGCCGCTGTGCCTGGACGAGCTGTGCCAGCGGGTCGAGGTCGCTGGTCACCACGCGCGCTCCCGTGCTCTCGACCTGCTCGCGCAGCCCCGGCGGCGGCGTACCGAACATCCACACGAGGCTGCGGGGGCTCGCGACCGCGATCGGGCCGTGGCGGTAGTCCATGGCGGGATACGACTCGGCCCAGGCCTGCGCCGACTCCCGCATCTTGAGCGCCGCCTCGTGGGCCAGGCCCACCGTCCAGCCGGCGCCGAGGAAGACGAAGTGCTCGTACGCCGACGGGTCGACCGGGAGGGACCCCGCGATGACCGCCTCGCAGTCCGCGATCGCCGGTGCCGGATCGTCGCCGAGGCCCGTGCGCAGCCAGGTCAGCGACGTCGTCGGGAACCGGGTCTGCACGATGCTCTGCTCGTCGGCGAAGTCCAGGACCACGCTGTGGTCGACCAGCGACGCCAGCGGCCCACCCGGCACGGCGGTCAGCATGACGGTGCGCTCCGCCTGGAGCGTCTGCACCGCGTCGACGATCTCGGTGGTGGTGCCCGAGCGGGTCAGGGCGAGCAGCGTCTCGTAGTGGCGGCCGGCCGGGACCTCGGAGGCGTACGCCCAGTCGGTCTCGCCGAAGCCGGCCCGCTCGCGGAGCGCGGCGTACGACATCGCCATGAAGGCGGAGGTGCCACACCCGATGACGAGCATCCGGCGGCCCCGGTCGGTGAGGAAGTCCGGGACGGGCTGGCCGGACACCCGGCGCCACAGCTCGGGCTGCGAACGGATCTCGTCCTCCGTCAGCGTCATGACGGCATTATGCGCGTAAATGCTCACTACGGACAAGGTTGCGCACCAGATTGCCCATCAGATGCGCATGGGCTCGCGCAGAGCCTCCGGCAGGAGGGTGCCGTGCGCCGCCACCAGGGCGTCGCAGAGCTCCCAGATCTGCTCGACGGTGAGGCTGGCCGCGGCGTTCGGGTCGACCATGGCCGCCGCCCGGACCAGCCGGGGGTCGCCGTCCACCGCCGCCCGGACGGCGAGCTCCGCCGGTCCGATGTAGGACGCGGTTGACCGCCGCGCACTGCGGCGGCAGGTCGCCGACGCGCACCGGGTGGGCACCGAGGGCGTCCAGCACGGTCGGCACCTCCACCGCGAAGCCGTCAGGGAGGTTCGAGATCAGGTCGAGGTTCGCCACGTTCGCCGAGATGACGCGCGTGGTGCCGGTCTCGAGCGAGTGGATGACCTGCGGCGCATACTCCGTGGCCTCCGAGCGGACCTCGAGCCGCTCGGAGCGAGCCAGCTGCTCGCGCACCCGGTGGTACTCGGCGAGGTTCTCGGCACTGATGTCGACGTACTCCCCGACGTTCAGCCGAAGCCGCTCCACCTCACTCGGATGATGGAGGTACCACGGGACGTACTCGCTGGAGTGCTCACTGGTCTCGGTCGGGTAGAAGCCGAGCCGGCGGTACATGTCCACCCGCACCCGGCGTCGGAGCTCGGGGTCGGCGGCGATGCGCTCGTCCAGCAGGGGATACAGGTCCTGCCCGCCACGCTCCCAGCGCAGTACCCACCCCTGGTGGTTCACTCCGGCCGACCAGTACGCCACCTCGTCGAGTGGTACGCCGACCAGCTCGCACAGGTCGTGCATCGTCCAGTGCACGGAGTGGCACAGCCCGAGCACCTTCAGCTGCGGGGCCACGGCATGCAGGTAGGTGACGTTCATGGCCATCGGGTTGGTGTAGTTCAGCAACCAGGCGTCCGGGCAGACCGCCGCCATGTCCCGGGCGATCTCGGCCAGCACGGGGAACGTCCGCAGGCCGCGGAAGATGCCACCGACCCCGATGGTGTCGGCGATCGTCTGGTTGAGCCCGAAGCGGGCCGGGACCTCGAAGTCGCGCACGGTGGCCTCGTGCAGTCCCACCTGGATCACGTTGATCACGTAGTCGGCACCGTCGAGCGCGGCGCGACGCTCGGACTCGGCCGAGATCTGCGGGTGGGCTCCGACCTCGCTGGCCGTCGCCTCGGCGATCGCCATGGCGGTGTCCAGGCGCTCGGGGTCGATGTCGTGCAGCACGACGCGCGCGTCGGCGAGCTCGGGGAAGGAGAAGACGTCTCCGAGCAGGTCGCGGGTGAACACGACACTCCCCGCGCCGATGATGGCAATCGTGGCTGGCATGCGGTGAGACTAGGACCGTGTGAGCATGACGCTCAACTTCGTACGCCGAACGATGAGCATTCGCGCATCCGTCATGCTCACAGCCGAGACCGAGAGAGGAGCCGGCATGTCCGTACCCGACGTCCTGGTCATCGGCGACGCCAACCCCGACCTGCTCCTCACCGGGGAGGCCGTACCCGTGTTCGGACAGGCGGAGACCCTGGTCGACGCCGCCGATCTCGTGCTGGGCGGCTCAGCCGCCATCGTGGCCTGCGGGCTGGCCCGCCTCGGCGTGGCGACCGCGCTCGCGGCCACGGTCGGCGACGACCTGTACGGCGGGTTCGTCCGCGACGCCCTGTCCGAGCGCGGGGTCGACGTGCGGTGGCTCCGCACGGACCCGTCCGTCCCCACCGGCCTCAGCGTCGTGCTCTCGGTCGGCGACCGCGCGATCCTGACCCACCCGGGGACGATCGCCACCACCGGACCCGAAGTGGTCGACGAGGACCTGCTGACCGGCGTCCGGCACGTCCACAGCGCGTCGTTCTTCCTGCAGCCGCGCCTGGCCCTGCACCTGCCCCGGCTCCTCGGCCGGGCTCACGAGGCCGGCGCCACGACGTCCGTGGACACCAACTTCGACCCGGCCAGGGAATGGCGCGGCGTCCTCCCCCTCCTCGGCCGCACGGATGTGCTGATGCCCAACGCGACCGAGCTCCGGGAGCTGACCCGCGAGACCGACCTCGACCGCGCGGCGGAGGTCGTCCTCGACCTCGGCTGCCGAGTGGCGCTGAAGGACGGAGCCCAGGGCGGCGCCTACTGGGAGGCTCCCGACGTCGTACGCCGCGTCGCCCCGCCGCCGACGACCCCGGTCGACACCACCGGCGCCGGAGACTCCTTCGACGCCGGGTTCATCAGCGGGATGATCGACGGCCTCACCGGTGAGGAGTGCCTGGCCCGCGCTGTCCGGTGCGGGAGCCTCTCGACCCGCGCGGTCGGCGGCACGGCGGCCCAACCCACACGGGCGGAGGTCGAGGACGGATTTCGTGCTGCACCCCCCGGCTGAGACAATGGGGTATCGCCTGTGCCGGAACGTGCGGGCCGACCACAGGAGGGCACCATGGGCAAGACCGGACGCAAGCGTCGCGGCCGCAAGAAGAAGGCCGCCAACCACGGCAAGCGCCCCAACGCTTAGCCGATCCAGACAGCATCCAGCCCCCGCACCGGAGACCGGTCGGGGGCCGTGTTGTTGTTCGGCTGTGCTGGCAAGCTCGCTGGGATGAGTCGCGCGGACTCCGTCCGCGCGAACCGTCCTCGCTCAGCCTTCGGTGTAGGTCACCTGGATCTGCTGGATCTGGATCCGCACCCGCTCGCGCAGGCTGTCGGGCGCGTGCTCGTGGCACGAGCGGGCCACGAGCGCCTTGACCGTCCGCTGCAGGTCATAGCTCTGCAGGCACGGGGCGCACTCCTCGAGGTGTGCCTTCACCTCGGCCACCTCCGTGCCGTTCAGCTCGTTGTCGAGCAGACACACGATGCGCTCGAGGAAGTCGGCGCAGGTGTCGTCGCCGGTCATGTCTCCGAACCCCCTTCGGTGCCGTCGTGCCCGACCTTCAGCAGGTCTGGGGCACGGACGTAGTCCGAGAGCATGTCGCGCAGCTGGCGCCGACCGCGGTGGAGCCGCGACATCACGGTGCCGATGGGCGTGCCCATGATCTCCGCGATCTCCTTGTAGGCGAAGCCCTCGACGTCGGCGAGATAGACCGCCAGCCGGAACTCCTCGGGGAGCCGCTGCAGCGCGTCCTTGACCTGCGAGTCGGGCAGGTGCTCGAGCGCCTCGCTCTCGGCCGACTTCAGGCCCGACGAGGTGTGCGACTCGGCTCGCGCCAGCTGCCAGTCCTCGACGTCCTCGGACATCGACTGCTGCGGCTGCCGCTGCTTCTTGCGGTAGTTGTTGATGAACGTGTTGGTGAGGATCCGGTAGAGCCACGCCTTGAGGTTGGTGCCGGGCCGGAACTGGTGGAACGACGCGTAGGCCTTCGCGAAGGTCTCCTGCACGAGGTCCTCGGCGTCCGACGGGTTGCGGGTCATCCGCATCGCGGCGCCGTACAGCTGGTCGAGGAAGGGGAGCGCGTCCCGCTCGAAGCGGGCGGTGCGCTCGGCGTCCGTCTCCTGCGCCACATCCACCTCGGCACCCTCGGCGGCGGTCGTGGCCGACGAGGACGAGGCGGGAGCGGAGAGATCGGGGTGGTCTGTCATCGAGTCCCAGGTTACCGGCGGTGTCGAACGGTCCATCAGAGCAAGCACGTACGGCGTAACGCATCGGCCCGATCAGGGATTCCCGGTGACCTCGCGGACCAGCCATTCCAGGACCGTCTCCACCACCACCTCGAGCGCCTCCGCCTGGGAGAGCGGACCGGCCGCCGGCACCCGGAGCCCGTGGTCGGCGGCGGGGACGACGGTGAGGTCGGTGTCCTCGGGAAACTCCTCCGGTCGGCCCATCGAGTCGCGCTCGCCCTGCACGACGAGGGTCGGGACGCCGGCTCCGGTCAGCTCGTCGACCCGCGACTTCTCCGGTCGCCCGGGCGGGTGGAGCGGGAAGGACAGCGCCAGGCACCCGTCGGCGCCGAGCTCGGTCGCGCACCGGGCGGCGGACCTCGCACCGGCCGACCTGCCGCCCACGACGAGCGGTCCCCGCGGACGCAGCAGGCCATGCGCGGCCCGGAGTCCGACGTCGAGGGTCGGCGGCGGCGAGGCGATCCGTCTCCCGGCGACCCGCCACGGCTGCTCGAACAACGCGACGGAGACACCGTTGCGTGGGAGCGCTGCGGCCAGGGCCACCAGGTCGCGGGACTCCACGCCGTTGCCCGCACCGTGGCTGAGCAGCAGGGTGACCGTCGCCTCGCGCGCGGCGTGCACGTCGAGCCGCCCGTCGCCGTACGGCGTGGGCACCGCACGCGAGCGGGTCACCCCGGGCTCCACGACGGGGCCCACCACGGGCTCACAGCAGCGCGTCCTCGGCCGGGATCGGCTCGACCAGCTCGGGACCGTTGTTGCGCACGTTGTTCACCTCGGTGGACACCGGGAACGCCTCCAGGAGCCCGGGTGAGGCCGGCACCAGCAGCGAGAGGAGGTCATCTCGTTGCGAGACCGCCGGGTCGAGCCACGATGACCACCGGTCGCGCTCCACCATCAGCGGCATCCGGTCGTGGATGTGGCCGACGGCGTCCTCGGCCTCGGTGGTGAGCACCGTGCAGGTCCAGCGGAAGCGGTCGGGGTCGTCCTCCGCCCGGTCGGGGTCGCGCCAGATCTCGTAGAGGCCCGCCATCGCCAGCACACCGCCGTCCTGGGGGTGGATGTAGAACGGCTGCTTGAGCGGCCGCCCCGACTTGCCCTTGACCTGCGTGGGGTACCACTCGAAGTAGCCGTCCGCCGGCAGCAGGCAGCGGCGCGAGGCGAACGCCCGCTTGTACGCCGGCTTCTCGGCCACGGTCTCCATCCGGGCGTTGATCATCCGGTTGCCGATCGTCGGGTCCTTCGCCCACGACGGGATGAGCCCCCAGCCGAGCACCCGGAGCTGGCGCTGGGGCGGCTCGGGATCCGGGTCGTCACGCGAGGACGGCGAGCGCTCCATCACGGCGTACACCGGCTTGGTGGGAGCGACGTTGTAGTCGGGCGCGAGCGCCTCCTCGACCCGGTTGCCGCCGTTGGCCGAGATCTCGAACTCCTCGACGAGGTCCTCGGGCTTCCGGCTCGAGGCGTAGCGACCGCACATGTCAGCAGCGTAGGCGTGATCGAGGAACGAGATCACACCTACAAGCTGCGAGGTCGAGCGAGCGCACGACCGAGCTCGCGAGGTCGTGACCGCGTGTCGAGACCCGGTGCCTCTCGGTGGTCGAGCCCGCGAGCGCCAGCGAGCGGAGTCGAGACCCGAGCGCCTGTCGGTGGTCGAGCCCGCGAGCGCCAGCGAGCGGAGTCGAGACCCGAGCACCGCACGCGACGTCACCGCCGGGTCGACACGGTCTCGCCTAGCGGCTCGACCGGCTCGACCACCGAAGACGTCGCCGGCTCGACACCGAGGCTCGACCGGCTCGACCACCGAAGATCGGCTCGACCGGCTCGACCACTCGACCACCGAATCCGCTCGACCACCGAGAGCGAAGGCGTTACAGGGCTTGGTCGCGGGAGAGCTCGTCGAGCAGGCTCGAGGCCTGGTCGGCCACCAGCGGGAGGCTCTCGCTCCAGATGCGGACGCCACCGAGGGCACGCTCGCCGACCTCGAGGAGGCTCCGCAGGAGCGTCGTACGACGCGCGAGGCCCTCGTTGCGGTGGGCCAGGACGACGATGCGCCGCGGGCCGATCCGGCAGATGGTCTCGCCGCCGGCGAAGACAGAACGAGCGGACTCCCCGATCCGGGACATCCGCAGATCGAGGCCGAAGACCTCGTCGGCGAGCCCGGCGTACCGCGGAGACGCCGCCTCCACGACCACCAGTGCATAACGGTCGCGCAGGGGGGCCGGCCCGCGGGTGTCCCCCCGGTACAGCTCCGTGAGCCGACCCCGTAGATGAGCCATGCTGGCCAACCCGGTCAGCGGGTCAGCGCACGAGAGCTGGTGCAGGTACGCGAGCGTCGCCTCGCTCCAGCCCAGCGCCACCGCACACGCGTCGGTGTACGCGGGCTCGGTACCCACGACGAGCTCGTACGTCGTCCGAAGATCCGCCAGGGTCTCCTCCAGTGAGACCCCCTGGCTGCCCAACAACCTGCCCACCACTTCACAGGCATCGGTGGCACTGCGGCCGGCGATCAGGGCCTCACCCACGGCCACGAAGCGCTCTGGCACGTCCGCTTCAACCTGCTCGAAGAACGCAGGCTGGTGTGCGGAGGGAGACCCGGGCGCAACTTTGTCCCGAAAAGCCCAGAACCCCATGACGCCTCCCTCCGTACCTCCGACCAGCGCTCTCCGATCCATGAGACGGATCGTGGGCCCCAGCATGATGCCGATTAGCAAGAAAAATCTCGGTTATCCGCTCATACTTGCGTCACAGGTCTCCGTTCCCCCCGTTGGAGTAGTTGTGAGCGTGTCGCTGTCCGTCGACGGCCCCGGCGACGCCGAGCTGATTTCGGCGGTCCGCGGCGGCGACTCCGACGCCTACGGCGAGCTCTTCGCCCGGCACGTCGACGCGGCTCGACGACTGGCGCGCCAGCTGACCACTCCGGCCGACGCCGACGACCTCGTGTCCGACGCCTTCACCAAGGTCCTGACGGTCCTCCAGCGCGGCGGCGGCCCTGACCTGGCCTTCCGTGCCTACCTGCTGACGGCCGTACGCCGCCTCCACGTCGACAAGATCCGGGCCGGTTCGCGGCTGCGCCCGGTCGACGACATGACGCCGTTCGACCCCGGCCTGCCGTTCCACGACACGGCCATCGAGGGCTTCGACAACGCCGCGGCGGCCCGCGCCTTCGCCTCGCTCCCGGAGCGCTGGCAGATGGTGCTCTGGCACACCGAGGTCGAGCAGCAGAAGCCCGCCGACATCGCTCCACTGCTCGGGATGAGCGCCAACTCCGTCTCGGCCCTCGCCTACCGGGCCCGTGAGGGCCTGCGCCAGGCGTTCCTCAGCCAGCACGCGACCGATCCCGACGACGTCGACTGCGCGTGGACCCGCGACCACCTCGGTGCCTACGTCCGGGGCGGCCTGTCGCGGCGCGACGCCGGCCGCGTCGACGACCACCTGGGCGAGTGTCGCGCGTGCGCGGCGGTCTACCTGGAGCTGACCGAGGTGAACTCGGGCCTGGCCGCCCTGCTCGCCCCGCTGCTGCTCGGTGCCGCCGGCGCGAGCTACCTGACCTCGACCGGCGCCGCTTCGAGCGTCGTGTCGACGAGCGTCACCGCGGCCAAGACCTGGGTCGCCGGGCACGCCGCCGCGACCGCCGTCGGCGGCATGCTCGTGGCCGCCACAGCCGCCATGACGATCTACGGCGCCGCGCACCTGGGCCGCGCCCACGAAGCCGCCGACCTGGGGTCGCCCCCCGGACTCACCCAGGCCCCGAGCTCCACCGTCCAGCCGTCGACAGGCGGCCACCACGGCCGGAACGACTCGCAGCAGCACGGCCGGAACGACTCATCCGTGACCACCGACTCACTCGCCCCGTTGACACCGACCCAGACCGCGCCCTCGACACCGCCCGTCGTCGACGACTCGAGCGCGCCGACGGTGAACCCGGTCGGCCCTTCCGGCGACCCGACCGGTCCCACGGACCCGACGTCCGGCCCCACGGACCCGGGCGGCAACGACATCTCCTTCACGTCGACCCCGCCGTCGAACCCGAGGTTCGGCGACACGTACGTCATCCGCGCCACGAGCGCCTCGGGGAAGAGCATCACGTACTCGGTCGACGGGACGCCCTCCGACGCCTGCTCCCTCGACAGCGCGAGCGACACGGTGACCTTCGAGCATGCCGGCACCTGTGTGATCAGCGCGGACGTGCAGAGCGAGGCGCGGGCGCTGGGTGCGGGGAAGGCCGACAACACCCAGAGCATCGAGATCCCACAGGAGGACCAGGAGGTCTCGTTCTCCGCACCCTCCGGCCCTGCGGTCGACGGCACGGATGCGCTCGGGGCCACCAGCAGCTCCGGACTCCGGGTCCAGTACTCGGTCGACTCGGCGAACGGCGCCTGCACGGTGGTCGACGGCGACCGTCACCTACGTGCACGCCCTGGCCTGCACCATCACCGCCAGCCAGCCCGGCAACCGCGACTTCACGTCGGCTGAGCCGGTCACCCGGACCTTCGACGTCGGCAGGGGTGACCAGCGACTCACCTTCACCAGCGAGCCCGACTCCCCCCAGGTCGCGGGAACGCCGTACACGGTGAGCGCCTCTGGGGGCGTCACCGACAACGCCGTCGAGTTCAGCTCCACGACCCCCGACGTCTGCACCGTCGACGACCAGACCGTCACCTTCCAGCACGCCCAGACCTGCAGCGTGCGCGCCACCCGGAGCGGCGATGCCGACTACCGGGACGCCACCGTCACCCAGACCTTCGACGTCGGCAAGGGTGCTCCCTCGCTCACGTTCGACCAGCTCGACCCCGCCCCGCGCGTCGGGACGAGTGACACGGTCTCCGCGTCGAGCGTCTCCCCCGGTGACGTCGCGTACTCACTCGACGACGCGACGACGAACGCGGCGTGCGCCGTGCAGTCCGACGGCGGGGTCGCGTTCCAGCACGTCGGCACCTGTGTCGTCACGGCCCACCAGGCCGAGAGCGACGACTACCTCGCCGAGACCGCGACCGACTCCTTCGGCGTCGGGCCGGGAGTGCCGCACCTGGCTTTCACCCTGCCCGCGACCGGCAGTGTCGACGGCAGTGACGCGCTCAACGCCACCAGCAGCGACTCCACCGGGCAGATCACCTACGCGGTCGGTCAGAACAGCACCGGCTGCGACCTCAACGGCGACCACACCCGGGTGCTGTACCAGCACGCCGGCGCCTGCACCGTCACCGCGACCCTGGCCGCCAGCGCCGACTACGACGGCGCCACCGCGAGCCAGAGCGTCACGGTCGGCAAGGGCACCCCGCACTTCACCTTCACCCTCCCTGCCACGGGCAAGATCGGCGGCGGTGAAACCCTCGGCGCCACCAGCAGCGACTCCAGTGGCCAGATCACGTACACCCTGGGTCAGGGCGGCGCCGGCGTCTGCGCATTCAGCACCGACCGCACCCGGGTGCTGTACCAGCACGCCGGCACCTGCACCGTCACCGCGACCCTGGCATCCACCGCCGACTACGACGGCGCGACGATCACCCAGACGGTCACGGTCGCCAAGGGCACGCCTCAGTTCACCTTCACCTTGCCGGGGGGCGGCAAGGTCGGTGGCAGCGATGCGCTCAACGCCGTCAGCAGCGACTCCAACGGCCAGATCACGTACTCCGTCGGACATGACAGCCAGGTCTGCACCTTGAACCAGTCGCACACCGCGGTGCGCTATCACCAGGTCGGTGCCTGCACCGTCACCGCCACGCTGGCCGCCACCGACGACTACCTCGGAGCGACCGTCGACCAAACCGTCACGATCGTCGGCGACCTTTCCGTCGATGCCGTCGTGGATCCCAACCCGACGATCGGTGCTCTCTTCGGCTACCACCACGTGACGGTGACCGTGGACGGCCTGGTGAGCCCGGACACGGCCACGCTGACGGCCAGCTCCACCGGCGCGGGCGATGTGGTCGCCGTGGGCTCACGGTGCGGATCGCTGCTCCGTCCCGCCCGGACGTGCTCCGCCACGTTCGGACCCGAGGACTTCGACTGGTACGTCAACCTCGGTGGAGCTGCCTCGGCGGACGTGACGTTCAGTGCGACGTCGACGGACGGTGAGACCGCGTCCGAGAAGGTCACGATCTTCCCCTGGTCGTGGGAGCGGTAGGTCGGGCGGATCCGGGGTAAGAAGTACCCATGACCGCCATCAGACTGATCGCCCGGCCGATGCTCGCGTCGATGTTCGTGGTCGGAGGGATCGACGCGTTCACCCATGCCGCGAGCAAGGTGCCGAAGGCGGAGAAGGTGACCGATCAGGTGCCAACCCTTGCCGAGCGGATCGCGCCGGGTCTGCCCGTGCCGACCGATCCGGCGACGCTGGTCCGGATCAACGGCGGCGTGCAGGTGCTCGCCGGCCTGGCGCTGGCGACCGGCCGGTTGCCCCGCCTCTCCTCGCTGGTCCTCGCGGCCACGCTGGTACCCACGACGTACGCCGGCCACCCCTTCTGGGAGGAGAAGGACAAGGCCACGCGGTCGGCCCAGCGGAACCACTTCTTCAAGAACGTCTCGATGATGGGTGGTCTGCTGCTGGCCGGGGTCGACACGGAGGGCAAGCCGGGCGTCGCCTGGCGGGCCCGGCGGGCGGCCCGCGACGTACGCCGCCAGGCACGGCACCTCCAGCAGCAGGCGCGGGCGGAGGCGCGGGTCGCCAAGGCCCACCTGAGCTGACGCGGGTACGCCGCGTGCTCGGTACCCTGCGGCGGTGACCAGCGCGCCGCCGACGACCGCACCGTGGGCGGCTCCGCACGCCCGCGGACCGGTGCGCGCCACCGTCTCGCTGCCCGGCAGCAAGTCGCTGACCAACCGCGCGCTCGTGCTGGCCTCGCTCGCCGAGGGTCCGTCCGTCGTACGCGGCGCCCTCCGCTCGCGCGACACCCTGCTGATGGCCCGCGCACTTGACCGCGCTGGGCACTCGCCTCGACACCGACGGAGACGACTGGAGCGTCGTTCCCGAGCGCCTGACCGGCGGCGGCCGGATCGACTGCGGGCTGGCCGGCACCGTCACCCGGTTCGTGCCTCCGGTGGCCGGACTCGCCGACGGACCCGTGGCGTTCGACGGTGACCCCCACATGCGGACGCGACCCGTCGGCGAGGTGCTCACCGCCCTGCGGGCGCTCGGGGTCGCCGTGGAGGGCGACGCCCTCCCGTTCTCCGTCCAGGGCACCGGTCACGTGCGGGGCGGGCGCGTCGTCCTCGACGCGTCCGGGTCGAGCCAGTTCGTGTCGGCCCTCCTGCTCGCCGGGGCGCGTTTCGACGAGGGGCTCGACCTCCTGCACGACGGCAAGGCCGTGCCGTCGCGTCCGCACATCGAGATGACGGTCGCGATGCTCCGTCAGCACGGCGTGGACGTCGACGACTCCGAGCCCGACCGCTGGCGGGTGGCCCCCGGGCCGATCCGCGCCGTTGACCACACGATCGAGCCGGACCTGTCCAACGCGGCCGCGTTCCTGGGGCTCGCGGCGACCACCGGCGGCTCCGTGACCGTCCGCGACTGGCCGGAGGAGACCACCCAGGCCGGCGACCGGATGCGCGAGCTCCTGCAGCGGATGGGCTGTCTGGTCGTGCTCGGCGCCGACGGGCTCACCGTCTCCGGTGGCGCCGGCATCCAGGGCGTGGACGTCGACCTGCACGACGCCGGCGAGCTCACCCCGGTCGTGGCCGCGCTGTGCGCCCTGGCCGACGGGCCGTCGTACCTGCGCGGGATCGGGCACATCCGGGGCCACGAGACCGACCGCCTCGCCGCCCTCGCCACCGAGCTACGAGGGCTGGGCGCCGACATCACCGAGCTTCCGGACGGCCTGGAGCTCCGGCCGGCGACCCTCCATGGGGGCCTCTTCCGCACCTACGCCGACCACCGGATGGCCCACGCAGCGGCCGTCCTCGGCTCCGCGGTGGCCGGGGTGACGGTGGACGACGTCGCCGCCACGAGCAAGACGTATCCGGACTTCCCCCTCGTCTGGTCGCGGCTGCTGGACGGGCAGTCGTGACCGGCCGGTACGACGAGCACGACCAGGAGCACTACGAGCGCCCGCGGCGGCGCACCCGGCCACGCACCAAGGAGCGCCCGAGCTACGAGGACGCCGTCGACGGCGTCGTGACGACGGTGGACCGGGGCAGGTTCACGCTCGAGGTCGACGGCGTCGTCGTGTGGGCGGTCAAGGCGCGTCCGCTCGGCCGCAAGGGCGTCGTCGTCGGCGACCGGGTGCGCGTGGTCGGTGACGTCTCGGGTGACAGCGGCGCGCTCGCACGCATCGTCGAGCTGCACGACCGGACGACCGTGCTGCGGCGTACGGCGGACGACGACGACGCGGTCGAGCGGGTCGTGGTGGCGAACGCCGACCAGCTCGTGGTGGTCACCGCGCTCGCGGACCCGGAGCCTCGCCCCCGGCTCATCGACCGTGCGCTGGTGGCGGCGTACGACGCGGGCATGAAGCCGCTGCTGTGCCTGACCAAGGCCGACCTGGCCGATCCGGAGACGCTGCTGGTGACCTACCGCCCCCTCGGCGTGCCCTGGGTGGTGACGCAGCGCGGCGCGGACGTCACCGAGGTGCGCGAACGGCTCGCCGGCCACACCAGCGTGCTGATCGGCCACAGCGGGGTCGGGAAGTCGACCCTGGTGAACGCGCTCGTCCCCGACGCCGGCCGCGACGTCGGGGTGGTGAACGCCGTCACCGGGCGTGGGCGGCACACCTCCACCTCCGCGGTCATGCTGGCCCTGCCGCCGTACGCCGGCCGGGAGGCCCGGATCATCGACACACCGGGGATCCGGTCGTTCGGGCTCGCCCACGTGCGCCCGGAGGACCTGATCGAGGCGTTCCCGGACCTGGACGAGATGACCGAGGAGTGCCCTCGTGGATGCACCCATGGCGCCGACGAGCCCGAGTGCGGGCTGGACGAGGCCGTGGCCCGGGGCGAGGCCGACCCGGAGCGGGTCGAGTCGTTCCGACGGCTGCTCGAGGCGCGCTCGGGACCGGTGTACTGAGCCGGACGAGTGGTTTCGAGACAGGCGCCAGCGCGCCTTCCTCAACCACCGGGCTGCCCCAGACGGTCCGAGCGCCGGAGTCGCCGGTCAGGAAGACGCAGACCAGCACGGTCACGGCCCCGGCGACGAGCAGCAGCTGGATCGCCCAGGCCACGACGCCGGTACGGCCCTCACGGGTCCTGCCGTCCGAGGTGACGGGGCTGGGACCGCCGAGCTGCCAGGTCGCGAGCGCCGTCGGGATCAGGAACGCGAGCAGGACCCAGCGCAGGAAGCGGCCGCGCGCGGAGTGCGTGGCGAGCTCGGGGAGCGTCTGGAGCTGACGGGTGTTCTCCAGGTCCTGACCGGACTGGACCGCGACGATCCCGGCGGCGGCCGCGATCACAGCACAGGCGACCAGGGGCCAGCGCAGCCACCACCGCCACTTCGGCACCGCGGCGTACAGGATGCCGCCGATGCCCGCGAGCGGAGCGAACACCACAACGACGTGGACGATCAGGGGATGCAGCGGCAGGCCGTTGAACTCCATGGCCCAGGGCGTGGCGAGCGTCTCCATGTCCTAGGTATACGACACCGGCGAAGCCAGGGTTCAAGGTCCCGGGCCCCGATGGCCCTAGCCTGAGCCCATGCCACCCGGGACCGACTACACCGACGATCTCCGTCTGGCCCACGTGCTCGCCGACGACGCGGACTCGATCACCACCTCGCGCTTCAAGGCGCTCGACCTGCACGTGATGAGCAAGCCGGACCTGACTCCGGTCACCGACGCCGACGAGGCGGTCGAGGAGTCGATCCGGCGGACCCTGTCGCGGGTGCGGTCGCGGGACGCGATCACCGGTGAGGAGCAGGGCAGCACCGGGCACAGCCAGCGGCGTTGGGTGATCGACCCGATCGACGGCACCAAGAACTTCGTCCGCGGGGTGCCCGTCTGGGCCACCCTGATCGCGCTCGCCGTCGACGACGAGGTCGTGCTCTCGGTGGTGTCCGCGCCCCAGCTCCAGCGCCGCTGGTGGGCCTCGTCGGGCAACGGCACGTGGACCGGCCGGTCCCTGCTGAAGGCGTCACGCTGCACGGTCTCCGACGTACGCCGCCTCGAGGACGCCTCGCTGTCGTACTCCTCCCTCCACGGCTGGGAGGAGCGCGACCGGCTCGAGGACTTCCTGTCGCTGATGCGCCGCTGCTGGCGCAGCCGGGCGTACGGCGACTTCTGGTCCTACATGCTCCTCGCGGAGGGAGCGGTCGACATCGCGACGGAGCCCGAGCTCCACGTCCACGACATGGCGGCGCTCGACGTGATCGTGCGTGAGGCGGGCGGGAAGTTCACGTCGCTGGAGGGCACCGACGGACCGTTCGGCGGCAACGCCCTGGGCACCAACGGCCATCTCCACGAGGCCGCCCTTTCGTTCCTCGGATCGCTCCCGGACGACGACCACGATCCGGACTCTCCCCCGCGGGAGCCCGGCTCCGTCAGCGATCTGCTCTCGCGGCGCACCCGCGGAGAGGACTAGCCTCAGCGGGAACCGAGCCGACGCCAAGACCTAGGAGTGGTCATGCGGATCAGCGACGTTCTCTCGAGCAAGCCCGGCGGACAGGTCGTCACCATCCCTCCGGACAACACTGTGCGTGATCTGCTGGCGCTGCTGGCCCGGCACAACATCGGCGCCGTCGTCGTGAGCGAGGACGGAGTGTCGGTGGACGGGATCGTCAGCGAACGTGACGTCGTACGCCGCCTCCACGAGGACGAGGGCGTGCTGGACGGTCCGGTGAGCGCGATCATGACCCGCGAGGTGGCCACCACCGAGCCGCACACGTCGGTCGACGACCTCCGCGTCCTGATGACGGAACGTCGCATCCGGCACGTCCCCGTGGTCGAGCAGGACCGGCTGACCGGGATCATCAGCATCGGCGACGTCGTGAAGTCGTCCCTCGACCAGCTGCGGTTCGAGCGGGACCAGCTGGACAGCTACGTCCATCAGACCTGAGCCGGGTCTCGACCGGCTGCGGGTCAGGCCCAGCGGGACCACGTGGTCGAACGTCCGGCGCCGACCGGCTCACCGCGCTCGCGACCATGCGCGGCGCGCCCCGGGGTCGGCCGGCTGCCGAGCATCAGCCAGCGTGGGCCAGGACCGGTGACCAGTCGTCGCCCGGCGAGCAGCTCGGCCCACTCCCCCGGCCGCTCGAGGCCGAGCTCGACCAGCTCACCACGGCCGTGGAACGAGACCAGGTCGGCGAGCAGGACCGGGTGGTCACCGACCGTCACGACCATCGCGAGGCGCCCGTGGACGGCGAGGTGGGCGCACACCTCGAGCCAGTCGGCGAACCCGAGGTGCGGCTGGACCCTGATCGCCTCGGCGCGTTGCTCCCAGGAGTCCCCGGACGCCGGCTCCTCGCCGCCGGCGAGCCGGATGACCAGCACGCCGCCCGGGCAGGCCTCGAGCAGTGCGGCATGCTCGCGGCCGATCCCGGCTGCCCCAGCGAGGTTGTGAGAGGCCTGCCGCGAGGTGATCACCATGACCTCACGCTAGGGGCGACCACCGACAGTTCCGGGCGCCCGGGCGCCGGGGGTGACAGGGGCTTCCCGAGGGGCGGGTCCTAGGGTCGAGACATGGAGAAACCCGAGATCGACTTCCCCGACGGCCCGCCGCCCGCCGACCTCGAGATCACCGATGTGGTCGAGGGAGAAGGCGCCGAGGCGACCGCGGGCTCGACCGTGCGCGTGCACTATGTCGGCGTCGCGCACTCCAGCGGAGAGGAGTTCGACGCGTCGTACAACCGTGGTGCCCCCCTGGAGTTCCGGCTCGGGGTCGGCCAGGTGATCTCCGGCTGGGACACCGGGGTCCAGGGGATGAAGGTCGGCGGCCGACGCAGGCTCGTCATCCCTCCCCACCTGGCCTATGGCGACCGCGGCGCGGGCGGTGCGATCCAGCCCGGCGAGACGCTGATCTTCGTCTGCGACCTGGTCTCCGTCGACTGACGCTTGACCTTGGAGTCGACTCCAAGGTCTACCGTCGCGGTGTGAGTACGACGTACACCGTCTCCCAGCTGGCCGCGGCGGTCGGGAGCAGCGCCGACACCCTCCGCTACTACGAGAAGGTCGGCCTGCTGCCGGAGCCGCGGCGCACGCCGTCGGGCTACCGCCAGTACGACGACGACGCGCGCGACCGCCTCGCGTTCATCCGCGGCGCTCAGCGGCTCGGTCTCACCCTGGCCGACGTCCGCGACCTGCTCGCCGTGCGCGACACCGGCGACTGCCCGTGCGAGCCGGCCGAGCAGCACCTCACCAAGCGCCTGGCCGAGGTCGATGCCGAGATCACCCGGCTCGAGGCCCTGCGCGACCAGATGCGGGCGATGCTGACCGGCATCGCCGCCGGAGACTGTCCTGCTCCCGACCCCGACACCACCTGGTGCTCCTGCCGGAAGGAGGTGAGCGGTATGGCCGACAGCGACCACGACTGCCCGTGCGGTCCCGACTGTCAGTGCACGCCCGGCTGCAGCTGCGGCTGCTGCTGACCCTCACGGTGCTGGTGCTCGGGCCGCGGAGGTCCGGGCACCGTCCTCACCCCACGACGACCCGCCGCCCGGCGCACTCGACGACGTCTCCTGTCGCGAGCTGACGCCCGCGGCGGGTCTCGACGTCCCCGTTGACGCGTACGAGCCCCCGTGCCAGCAGGCCCTTCGCGTCGGCTCCCGTGTCGACCAGGTCGGACAGCTTGAGGAACTGCCCCAGCTTGATCGACTCGTCGCTGATGCGCACGTGCTGCTCTCCGCGATCACTCATCACTGCACCACCACTGTCACTGCATGGATCACGAGTCCCACCAGTCCTCCCACGATCGTGCCGTTGATCCGGATGAACTGCAGGTCGCGACCGACATGCAGCTCGATCCGGCGTGCCGCCTCACGCCCGTCCCAGCGTCGGACGGTCTGTGTGATCACCCCGGTGATCTCCGCGCCGTAGCGCTCCACGACGAAGACCGACAGGTCGGACGCGCGGGCGTCGATGCTCGCGCGGAGCGCGGCGTCCTCGCGCAGGCGCGCGCCGAACGCCGCGAGCTCCGTCGCCATCCGCCGGCGGACCGCACCCTCGGGATCGAGCAGCGAGCCCTGCAGCACGCGGCGCAGGGCGTTCCACAGCGCGATGCCGGACTCGACCACCTGAGGCTGGTCCAGGAGCCGGTTCTTCAGCCGTTCCATCCGCTCCTGGGTGTCCGGGTCGTGCTGCAGGTCCGCCGCGAGCTGGACGAGGAGTGAGTCGATCGCCCGGCGCGCCCGATGATCGGGGTCGGCCCGGACCTCGGCGATCCACGTCACCAGCTCGGTGGTCACCCGCCGGGTGACCGCGTCGTTGAGCCGAGGTGGAGCCCACCAGGGCGCCCGCTGCTCCAGGACCTCCGCGATGGTGTCGGGGTGCTCGAGGAGCCAGCCGTGCAGCTCATCGAGCACGAGGTCGACCACGCCGTGATGGACGCCGTCGCGCACGGTCTCGGACAGCAGCCCGCCCACGAGAGGCGAGATGGGTTCCTCACGGAACCGCGGGATCAGGGCCTCACGCACCAGGTCGCTGACGTGCTCGTCCCGGATCTTGCCGAGCCCGATCGCCGCGACCTCGGACACCTCGTCGACCACCCGGTGTACGTGGGCCGGCTCGGCCAGC
Source organism: uncultured Actinomycetota bacterium (assembly GCA_963812055.1). Lineage (GTDB taxonomy): Bacteria > Actinomycetota > Actinomycetes > Propionibacteriales > Nocardioidaceae > Nocardioides. Next base: position 120,372 of record CAWEUA010000020.1, on the reverse strand, counting down.
CACCTGCCGACCCGTTCCGAGACGCCCGCCGACGCCACCCGCTCGCGGATGATCCCCTCCTGGAGGAAGTTCTCGCCGACGAACTCCTCCAGGCTCCGGCCGAGATCGTCCTTGCGGCGCGGGATGAGCGCCGTGTGCGGCACGGGTAGCCCGAGGGGGTGCTTGAACAGCGCCGTCACCGCGAACCAGTCCGCGATCGCACCCACCATCGACGCCTCGGCGGCGGCGTTCACGAAGCCGAGCCACCCGTCGCTCCCGACGGTCGCCAGGTAGACGAGCGCGGCCAGCACCAGCAGGGAGACCGCCAGGGTGCGCATCCGGCGCAGCCCACGCCGCCGTCGCGCATCGGCGGCGGGATCGGTGGTGATCATCGCGAGCGAGCCCGCCGACATCGTGGTCGAGGTCATCGCCTCGATTCTCGCCCACGGCCGGTCACGACCGTTGCTCCCGCGCCCGCGCCACGCGCACCTCGGGCGACTGCGGGTCGAGCGCCGTCCCCTGCCAGAATGTCGCCATGCCGCGCACCGTGATCACCTTCGGCACGTTCGACGTCTTCCACGTCGGACACCTGCGCGTGATCGAGCGCGCCGCGGCCCTGGGCGACCGCCTGGTGGTCGGCGTGTCCGCGGACGCGCTCAACCTGCGGAAGAAGGGTCGCGAGCCGGTCTTCACCCAGGCGGAGCGGCTCGAGATCGTCGCCGCGCTGCGGATGGTCGACGAGGTCTTCGTCGAGGAGAGCCTGGAGCTGAAGCGTGAGTACATCGAGCGGTACGACGCCGACGTGCTCGTGATGGGCGACGACTGGCGGGGCAAGTTCGACGTGTTCGGTGACATCTGCGACGTCGTCTACCTCCCACGGACACCGGCGATCTCGACGACCGCCCTGATCGAGAAGATCTCCGCGACCGGATGACGCCCTCAGCGCCGCCGCGGACTCCACACCGGTGCCGACCCCTGGCCGGCCTCGTGGCGCTCGTGACGGCTCTGTCGCTGGCCACGGTGTCGGGTACGACGAGCGCGACGGCCGCGACCGGGTCCTCGGACCACCCCGCCTCGGCCCGCGCGGCCACGCGGGCCCAGGCCCGGCAGGTCGCGCGCGGAGCCCTCCGCACGGCGCGGCGCACCCTGTCGGGTCAGGCGACGCGCGCGGACGCGTCCATGGCCCTGCTGCGACTGCGCCTCACCCTCCATGCGCTGCCTCCGGCCGGCCGGAGGGCCGCGGCCGCGGTGCTGGCGCGGCCGACCGACAACCCCGATCTCTACGGGCAGGCGTACACGACCAAGGCCAAACGCTCGTGCTCCCGCCACATCTGCATCCACTGGGTGCCGACCAGCCGCGATGCCCCACCCGACCGAGCCTGGGTCGACCGGCAGCTGCGGATGCTCGAGCACGTCTGGACGTACGAGGTGGACGAGCTCGGGTACCACCGCCCGAGGTCAGACGGGGCACGCGGCGGCGGCTCCGGGAAGTTCGACGTCTACCTGGCCGAGCTGTACCGCCGCGGGCTGTACGGCCTCACCGTCGCCGAGCGCCCCATCCCGCACCACCGGCACCTCTACTCGTCGTACCTCGTCATCGACAACGACTTCCGTCGCAGCCAGTTCCACGGACCGCCGATGCAGGTGGCCCGGGTGACCGCCGCCCACGAGTTCTTCCACGCCATCCAGTACGGCTACGACGCCGAAGAGGACCCCTGGCTGATGGAGACGAGCTCCACCTGGATGGAGGAGCAGTTCGACGACTCGAGCGACGACAACCGTCAGTACCTCCCCTGGAGCCAGCTCCAGAAGCCGGGCACTCCCCTGGACACCTACAGCAGCACCGGCTTCGAGCAGTACGGCAACTGGGTCTTCCTCGAGTACCTCAGCGAGCGGTTCGGCCGCGGTGTCGTCCGGCGCATCTGGAAGCAGGCGGCCTCCTTCGGTGGGCACCGCTACTCCGCGGCGGCGGTTCGGGCGGCGCTACGCCGGTACGGCGGGATGGACTCGGTCTTCGGCAGCTACGCCAACGGCAACACGGCTCCCGTGAGCACCTACGCCGAGGGCGCGGCGTACCCGGTCGCCGGCATCACCTCGAGCGTCACGCTGACCGCGGGGTCGCCCCGGAAGCCCTCGACGTCGTACGACGTGCGCCACCTCTCCTCGGTGAACCTGCGGGCGACCCCCGGCGCCGGCCTCACGGGCGACGGGTGGCGTCTGTGGCTGACCGTGGACGGCCCCCGCCGGGCGACCGCTCCGGCCGTTGTCGTCCGGGTGGAGCACAAGGGCAGTCCGGCCACGCAGACCCTGGTCCCGCTCTCGCGGGAGGGACACGGCCTGGTCTCGGTGCCCTTCGGCTCGCGGGCCGTCCGCCGGGTGACGATCACGCTCGCCAACGCCTCGACCCGCTTCACCTGCCACACCGGCGGGAGCTTCTCCTGCGGGGGCACGCCGAAGGACCCCCACACCCGGTTCACGGTGCGGCTGGTCGCTCGGCAGCGCTGACGCTTCGCGCGGTCCGTCGTAATAATTCCGAGATCGGACCGTGACCGTACCTTTATCCGTGACCTTTCTGTGACATTTCCCAGCCGATATCCATTCGTTATTCACCCGATATTGGACGGCGATGAACGACTGGTTCTCTTGGCTGCGGGGCCATGGCCTGCGCTACCGCGCGTGTCGACCCCGGTGCACCGCTCGGCGAGTCATCGCCGGGTCGAACCGTCAGTGAAAGGCGCGTAGATGAGACTCAAAACTCCGTTGGTCGCCCTGTCCTCGGTCGGGCTGCTGGCCCTGGCCGCGTGCGGTGGCAGCGGTGGCTCCACACCGAGCTCGGAAACCCCGGCGAACTTCAATCCCGGGGCGACGGGGAACTTCCAGGACAAGAATGCCACGGGCCCGGTCACGATCTCCGGGGCCCAGAAGGGCGGCATCGTCACGGTTCTGACCCTCACGGGTCTGACCACGACGATGGACCCGAGTGAGATCTACTACACCGACACCTCGTCGATCTTCAGCGGTCTGATCGGGAGGTCGCTGACGCAGTACCGGTACGACCCGAAGTCCAAGCAGATGGTCCTGGTCCCCGACCTGGCCACCGACCTCGGTACGCACAACGACAGCTTCACCAAGTGGTCGTTCACCATCCGCAACGGCGTCAAGTGGGGCGAGAACGGCCAGCCCGTGACCGCCAAGGAAGTCGCCTGGGGCATGTCGCGGTGCATGGACCCCGCCACCTTCCCGACCGGCGCCTGCCAGTACTACGCGAACGCGTACTACAAGGGCGGTGCCGACTACAAGGGCGTCTACACGTCCAAGGAGAAGCCCGGCACGATCTTCAAGGCGATCAAGGTCAACGGCAACACCATCACCATCTCGATGGACAAGCCGTTCCCGGACATGCCGTACTGGGGCACCTTCCCGGCCAACGGCCCGGTCCCGCTGAGCGGCAAGGTCTCGGACCCGCGGACCTACAAGAAGAAGCCCTGGTCGACCGGTCCGTACATGATCAAGGACGTTCAACCTGTCCAAGGAACTGGTCCTGGAGCGGAACCCCTACTGGGACCCCAAGACCGATCCCGCTCGCACGCAGTATCCCGACGGGTACGACTTCCAGCTGCAGACCCAGTCGGAGAAGATCGACCAGATCCTGCTGGCCGACAGTGGCGACGGGCAGACGACCCTGACCTACGACGACCTGCTGGCGCCTGACTTCCAGCAGATGCAGCAGAAGGACCCGAGCCGGCTGACCCTGGGCGGCTCGCCCTGCACCTACTACTGGGCTCCGGACAACCGGAAGATCAAGGACAAGAAGGTGCGGGAGGCTCTGTCGTGGGCCTACCCCTACAAGAACGCGATCCTGGCTGCGGGTCTGATCCCCGGAGTGAACGCGATCCCGTCCACGAACCTGATGCCTCCGGGCGTCCCGGGGCGCACGGCCTACAACGTGACCGGTCGCCAGGGCTTCGACTCCGACCCGGCCAAGGCCAAGGCGCTGCTGAAGCAGGCCAACGCCATGGGCTACGAGATCAAGTTCCTGTTCCGGACCGACGACCCGATCTCGGTCAAGGGCAAGGACGCGATCGTCCGCGGTCTGACCGAGGCCGGCTTCAAGGCCACCCCGGTCCCGACCACGACGGCCAACTACGTCGCAGCACGTGACAACACCAGCGAGGACATCAACGTCCGCTCGGCTGGTTGGTGCTCCGACTGGCCGTCGGGCTCGACCTGGCTGCCGCCGGTCCTCGGTTCCACCGACCCGACGCACAGCCACTCGTTCGGGTCCAACTACGCAGCCTTCAGCAACAAGGCTGCCGACAACCAGATGACAGCCATCCAGAAGCTGCCTCTCGCCGACCAGGCCGCCGCCTGGAACGCGCTGGACAAGAAGATCGCGACGCAGGACTTCCCCCTGTTCACGACCTACTACACCGGTGTTGCTCAGGCCCACGGGTCGCGCATCATGGGCGACAACGACGACAACACGCTGGGCATGCCGACCTGGAAGGACATCTGGGTCAAGCAGTGACCCGCGGAGAAGTCCGCTGATCGGATAAACCCACCCGGGAGGGCGGGGCACGGAATTCCGTGCCCCGCCTTCTGCCTGCCCTCAGGGCGTTTTCCATGGTCATTTCCCACACGTATTTCCGGACGCATTTCCGCCGGCATTCCTGCGCGCTCAGGCGCTGGGCTCGAAGCTCACCAGACCGAGCAGGTTGCCCTCGGAGTCGGTGACGAAGGCCTGCCACTCCGTGGTCCCGGCGGGACCGAGCGCGTCGTCCTCGTGGGTGAAGAGTGCATGCGGCTCCGAGACGATGTCCGTGCGTCCACGCAGCTCCTCGACGCAGCGGCGTACGTCGGCGACCTCGAGGTAGAGCATCGAGCTCGGCGCTGCGCCCTCCAGCAACAGCCGGGTGCCGCCCAGGTCGAAGAACAGCAACCCCGGAGGCTCGAACCGGCCCGTCGGCTCGGCGCCGAGCAGGTCGCCGTAGAACGCCGCGGCCCGGTCCAGGTCCGAGGCGTGCAATGCCACCTGCACGAGTCTGGTCATCGCAAGCCCCCTGTTCCGGCCCTGTTCCGGCCCTGTTCCCCGTCGGTGCCCGTTGCGGAGCCGTAGCGATGCTCCCACCCATGCCAGGATCGTGACCACCTTGTGACCTCGTGGGGCCGTGCCATCCTGGCGCCCGCCCATAGCCTGGCGCGGGCCCGAGAGCCGGGCCGGCGAGACGACGTGTCACGACGTAGAGGGGGCGGTGATGACCGGCTTCATCGTGCGCCGCATCCTGAGCTCGATCCTCGTAGTGATCTTGACCTCGATGTTCGTGTTCGTGCTGTTCTTCAAGGGGCTGGGCGACAGCCCGGCCGTGAACTACTGCGACTCGATCCACCAGGGCCGCTGCTCTCCGGCCACGCTCGCCTCGATCAAGCACCAGATGGGCTTCGACCGGTCCGTCGCGGCGAACTACGCCATCTGGGCCAAGGGGATCTTCACCGGGCGTGACGTCTACCTCGACGGCAAGGAGTACCCCTGTCCGGCGCCGTGCCTCGGCGTCTCGGCGATGACCAACAACACCGTCTGGCACGACCTGAAGCAGAAGTATCCGGCCACGATCACCGTCGCGGTCGGTGGCGCCTCGATCTATCTGACCTTCGGCGTCCTGATGGGAGCGTTCGCCGCACGATGGCGTGGGTCGGCGGCGGACCGACTCCTGGTCGGCGGCTCTCTGGTCTGGTCGGCGATCCCGGACTACGTGATCATCCTGCTCGCCTGGGTGTACTTCTCCCTGCGCTTGCACGCCTTCCCCAACGTCGGCTACTACCCGATCACCGAGGACCCACTGAAGACGATCTCCTGGATGATGTTGCCCTGGCTCGTCCTCGGCTTCACCAACATCACCGACTACGCCCGCTTCACCCGCGGGCAGATGGTGGAGACCCTGGGCGAGGACTACATCCGGACGGCGCAGGCCAAGGGCGTGCGGCCGCGCCGCCTGCTGTTCCGGCACGCGCTGCGGGCCGCGATCGTCCCGGTGATCACGATCTTCGGCCTCGACTTCGCCAGCCTGCTCTCGGGCACGATCTTCATCGAGCAGATCTTCGGCATCGACGGGATCGGCCGCTGGGGGCTCCAGGCCCTGAACACGCCGATCGACCTGGGCGTCCTGAGCACCGTGGTGCTCGTCGGCGCCGTGCTCGTCGTGGTCGCCAACCTGTTGGTCGACATCATCTACGGGTTCCTCGACCCGCGCGTCACCGTCGGCTGACCGCAGACACCCGGAGACACCCGACGATGTTCGGGACGTCAGAGAACGTTCAGAAATTGAGCTGAGTCGCCTGCCCTCCGCATCGGTAACGTCGACGTCGGGAGGGAAACATGGACATCACCATCGAGGAGTACTCCGGCTCGCATCGCGAGGTGGAGTGGTCCTTCCGGCTCGCCGAGGACTCCGACCAGCAGCTCGACGCCTACATCGACCTGGGCCGGGTCTGGGTCGCCCGCGCGCCGGACGGCGAGATCGTCGGGCACCTGCAGGCGGTCGCGCGCGACGAGAGTCGCTGGGAGGTCGTGAACACGGCCGTCGCGGAGCACGAGCGCGGTCGGGGAGTCGGCCGCGCCCTGCTCGACCGGGCCGTGGACGAGGCGCGCTCCGCCGGCGTCGCCCGCGTGATCCTGGCGACCGCGACCGCCGACATCGGCAACCTCCGGTTCTACCAGCGGTGCGGCTTCCGGATGACCCGCATCGTGCCCGACGCCTTCGGCGCCTACCAGGGGTATCCGCCGGGCATCGAGGTCGACGGCATCCCGATGCTCGACCAGGTGTGGTTCGAGCGGGTGCTCTGACCGGGCTCGCACCCGAGCGAGGCGTTCGGCTCATGAGCGGAGCCCATCGACGTCCGCACGTGCGGGCTCGTCGGTAGCATCGAACGTCCCGGGATCGCCCCGGCCGGATCACGTCAGGAGTCGATCGCAGTTCGCATGCGGCCAGACCAGGCAGCGGCTCTGCTCCGCCGGCTCCGCCCTGTCCGACGGGTGGCAGTCATCCTCTTGTTCGTCAGCATCCCGTTCGCGTCGGCGATCCTCGCCCTGCGTGTTGCGCCGCCGGCACACGTCGAGATCGCGGGTCAGCCGGTGGCGGTGAAGCCGGTGCTGGGGCAGGACACGAGTCGCCTCCAGAGCGGCGCCCTGATCCGGCCGGAGCACGCTCATCTCGGCCTGCTCGGCACGGACGTCGGCGTCGACATCAGCGCGAACTGGAACCAGCTGATCCCGAGCGACAAGCAGACCCGGCAGTACCTCATCGCCCTGTGGGACGACCCCCAGCCCGAGATCGAGCGCATCCGCCGGGCGGCCCGCGACTACGTGATCACCTGGAGCCTGATCGGCTTCCTCACCGGAGCCGTCGTCTCCGGGGGCGTCGCCCTGCTCCTGCGCGAGCGGCAGCGCCGGCTCGCGACGTACACCCCCGAGCAGCGTGACCTGGTGCTGGCGCACAACCGCCGGCTCCGCGTGAGCCTGGTGACCGCCGGGGTGGTGGGGGCGCTGGCCCTGAATGCCGCCGGCCTGGCGACGTACCTGCACCGCGACCACCACCAGGTGGTGAGCAACCCGGTCTTCGCGGGGACGACCCTCGAGGGGACCGAGGTCAACGGCCTGATGAGCGAGGTACTGCCGTTCCTGTCGATCCTCCGGCCCAAGGACACGTTCTACGACACGGTCTCCCGCAACCTCGAGGAGGCGCTGGCCGACCGCGACGACCTACGGCGGCACGGCGAGCGCATGTCGTTCGTCCTGGCCGAGGACTTCGAGGACGTCAACGGCATGGCGCGCCAGGTCGGGCTGGCCGCGGAGCTGGTCGACGCGGACTTCCTGGCGATCACCGGCGATCTCACCTTCGGTGGCAAGCCGATCGAGAGCTACATCATCGACACGCTCAACTACTACTCCAAGGACCGGCCGGTCTACTTCGCGCCGGGGCTCCACGACACCGAGGCCATCGTCCAGGCCGCGCGCTCGCGTGGCTGGCACGTCGCCGACGGCCGCACCCGGACGATCGGCGGCCTCACCCTGCTCGCCGCGGCCGACCCACGCATCTCCCTCATCGGCGACTTCGACGTGGGGGACGTCCTGCGTGACCCGGACGTCGACGTCGACCGCTTCATCGCGGACACGACGGACGAGGCGTGTGCCACCCGGCCGGACTTCGTGATCCTCCACGACCACCTGCTCGGCCAGGAGATCGCGGCCTCGGGGTGTCAGCGCGTCGCCGTCCTCGACGGGCGCTCGTACGAGTTCCTCGGTCCGCGCCGCGTCGCCACCTCCGACGGAGGGCACGCGTACGAGCTCACCAACGGCAGCGCCGGCGGACACGTCAGCACCGAGCCGGATCCCGGCAACATCCAGCACCCGGCGCGGTTCGCGATCCTCACCTACACCCCGTCACGGCAGCGCGCGGCGTACGCCGTGGTCACGGTCTTCCCCGACGCCTCGGTCACGGTGAGCCCCAAGGCCGGCCTGCACACGCCGTACGCCGAGGTCGACGCTCAGTAGGCCTGGCCCGGGTGGTACGCACACGCGTCCTTGTCGTCCTCGGTCGCGGACGGGGCGTGGTGGGCGTGATGGGTCGGGGGCAGCAGCGCCTTCTGCACGACCTGGTGCATGTAGTCGAAGTCGGGCGCACCGGGGTTGAACGTGGTGGACGACCGGAACAGCACCGACTTCGCCCGGTGGTCCTTCGCCTTCAGGGCCAGCTGGACGAACGCCGGCAGCAGCTCCTTCGGGATGTCGGTCCGGACCACCTTGCTGCCCGCCGACGCGAGCGCCTGGTAGCGCCGGAGCATGTTCACCGGGTTGGCCTGGTCGATGATCGCGCTGACCACGCAGCGCTGGCGTGACATCCGCTGGTAGTCGTCGGCGCCGTAGCGGCCACGTGCGTACCAAAGGGCGTGGTAGCCGTCGAGGTGTTGGTCGGCACCCGGCTGGATGTAGCCCGTCGGCGGGATCCCGGCGTCCGTCTGCCCGTTGATCGCCACCGGGACGTTGACGTTGACCGTGACTCCTCCCATCGCGTCGACGATCTCCCGGAAGCCGGTGAAGTCGATCAGGACGTAGTAGTCGACCGGGAGGCCGGTCGCACCCTGGACCGCCTGCTTGATGGCGTCGGCGCCCTCGTTGGCCGACGTGCCCAGGATGTGCGGGTGCAGGATCGGGATCTCGCGGTAGACGGCGTTCAGCATCCAGCTGCCCGGGTCACCCGGCCCGGTGAAGCCACTGGGGTACGCCGCGTGCAGCGGGCTGCCCGGCGGGAACGGCACGTTCATCAGGTTGCGCGGCAGGCCGAAGGTGACCGTGCGGCCGGTGCGCGTGTCGAGCGAGGCCAGGATCATCGTGTCGGTCCGGGTGCCCTCCCGGTAGGGACCGGAGTCTCCACCGAGCAGCAGCAGGTTGACCCGATGGCGGCCGTGCCACGGGTCCTCCTTCTTGATCGCGGGGCGCGTGGCCGTCTCGTTGTTGGTGAACACCTTGTTCACGACGTGCGCCTGGGCGAACGCGTCGCGGACGAAGAGGCCGACCGGCGCGACCACGACCAGACACAAGGCGCCGACGAGCGCGCTGCCTCCCATCATCTGCCAGCGCCGTGGTGCGGGCGTCGGCCGCAGCAGCACGAACGTCCCGACGACGACGGCCACCCACAGCACGAGACAGACCGCGGTCACGATCGCGGCGCGGGTCAGGCGCGAGGGGTCGAACGCGAGGTCGAGCGCCGCACGCAGGTTGTGCGGGGCGGCGACGGCTGCCCAGATGAGGCCGACGACGGCGAGGGCGAGGACGAGGACCCCGAGCCGTTGGCGGCGGCTGTGCAGGAACCCCACCCCCGGCGCGACAGCCGACAGCACGGTCCAGCCGAGGGCGTGCAGCACGGAGTCGCAGCGGTGCGGTCCGGCCTTGCGACGGCCGGGCTTGATGCCGTACGGCGGCATCGACATACGTGCTCCTCGGGGGCGCGTCCGAGACGCTCAACAGATGGGGCAGGGCTATTGAACCTGATGGAGCCCAGAATCCCTTGTCAACGCGGTCGTGGGCGTCCGGGTGCCGGCGGCGCCTGCTAGGGACGTGAGAGGACCGCAACCGCCCACTGCGCGGTCTCGGCGACCACCGCGTCGTCGTCGTCGACCCACGGGCGGACGAGGTCCATCGCCACCGCCGGCGCCAGCACGGTGGGTGCCGCCTGCACCGCGCAGGCGCGCAGCCAGGGGTCACGCCAATGCGCCTCGGGGTCCGCGGCCAGGTCGCCGACCCAGGCCGCTGCGGAGTGATCGGGGGCGTCGTGTCCCTCGACGAGCGTGGCCACGTCGCCGGAGCCCGCCCAGGGAGCCAGCAGCGCCGCGATCCGCTCACCGAGCTCGCGACCGACCAGCACCTCCAGCAACTCGATCGCCAACGCGCGTTGGTCGGTGTCCGTCTGACCGAGCGACGCCACGATCCGATCGACCCGACGGTGACCGTGATGCATGGCGAGGTGGTCGGCCAACGTCTGGGCGGAGTGCTCGACGTCCTCGACGAGAGCACGATGCAGCGTCGCCAGCGTCGGGTCACCGCTGATGGTGGCGGCGGCCGACACAGCGCGTGCCGCGCGCGACGTGTGCTCGTCGACCTCGGCCCGGAGGTCGGGGAGACCGCCCGGAGCCTCTGGCAACGAGTCGCGCATCGTCCCGAGCGCCCAGATCAGCCGCTCGCGAGTGACCTCGGAGCGTTCGTTCGCCAGGCGTTCGACCACGCTGTGGGTGAGCTCCGGCGCATGTCGGGCCAGCGCATCGGCAAGAGCCGCGCTCGGGGTCGACGCGGTGACGAGCTCGAGGAGGTGGGGGACGAAGAACGGATCGGGCGCCGCCGCGCAGCCGACCAGGGCTGCCTCCCGCACCCGAGGATCGGGATCGGCCAGAGCGGCCGACCACAGGGGTTCAGCCTCGCGCGCTCGCTCGCCTCCCCCGGCGATCACCTCGCACGTGGCTGCGAGCCGCGCGTACGGATCCGGCGCCGCCAGGAGCACCGAGACCTCTGCGGCCGGTGCCAGGTGCCCCGGGCGCACGGCACCGAGGCCGACCCGGACGTCGCGGACCTCCGGGCCGGCGAGCAGGGACATCACCACCTCGTCGTCGGAGTCGACCAGGTCGCGCGGCTCCCACGGGCGGGCGGTCACGAGCGCGAGGACACCGGAGCGGTAGTGCCGGTAGGCGATGACGGACGTCACCAGCCAGGCGACGGTCAGGATCAGGGTGAAGGCGACCACGGCCCGGACGCCCAGGTGAGCCACCCGGAACACGAGGAGCAGCACGGCCACGAACCCGACCGCCAGCGGGACGCCCGCGGCCTCGACGACGGTCTGCGCCCGCAGCCGGCTCTGCGGTTCGAGGGCCTGGTACGCCGTGTTGATCGCGGCCCGGGTCAGTCCGTCGGTCAGGGAGATGTGGGCGACCTGCTGGGCACACATGACCACGAAGAAGGCCGTGCCGTCGGCACCCCCGACGATTCCGACGACTGTCCCGACGACCAGCAGTACGACCACACCCAGCGGGTTGGCGGCGAGGCCGCCACGCTCGCCGTACCTCACGAGCAGTCGCCCGGCGACGAGGAAGACGAAGACGAGAGCCACGATGTTGAGCGCCGTGCCGTAGAGGCCTTGGAACCGGGCCAGGTCGCTCGGGTCGGGGAAGTGGAAGGCGGCGCGCTCCCACACGATGTAGTCGAGGAGCTGGGTGATGGCCGCGGCCAGCAGCTGATAGCCGAACATCACCACGAAGAGCCCGTTGCGAGGGTTGTCCGGGGGCTCGACATGGGTCGGCTGCGCGGGAGGCAGGCGCGGCTCCGGGCGCCGCCCGAGCTCCTCGGGATACATCCGACCGGCCACGAAGGCCGATCCCAGGTAGGCCAGTCCCGTGCCGATGTCGACCAGGAGCAGGTTGACCGGCCCACCCAACGGTCCCGTCAGGACGGCCGCACCGAGCCCGCCCACGACGAAGCCGAGGGAGAACCCGGCCACGATCCGGGCGAAGTACTGCTTCATGCTCCGGACGTTGAGCAGGCGCCCGGCCTGCGTGCCGATCAGGACGAAGCCCACGGGGATCGACAGGGGGAACAGGCCCACCAGCACCGCCGAGACCCAGCTCTGGTCACCGAGCTGCAGCAGCGCCCAGCTCGCGGCGACGATCAGGACGAAGGCCCCGATGCACCACTGGGCGACGGAGGCCAGCGGCAGGCGTGCCTGCAGGTGGCCCACGACCCTCGACAGGACCACTCCGAGCACGGCGACGGCGAGGTAGACGAACGGCAGGTCGTCGGCGCCGTAGCGGTCGAGGAACACCGCGCTGGCCGGCACGACCAGGAAGACGACCGAGAGCCCGAGCAGGCCGGCCTGCGTTGCCAGGAGGAGGACGCGGGCTCTCACGTCGACGTGCGGCGCGCTTCGCGCAGTCGTCGTACCAGCTCGGCGATCACACCGGCGGCGATCTCCGGGCGGGTGCGCAGTGCCTCGTCGAAGTCCACCTTGCTCAACCGGAAGGCGTGGACGTCGGTCAGGGCGGTCACGGTCGCCGTGCGCGGCTCCGGCTCGAGGACGGCGAGCTCACCCACCACCTGACCCGCCTCGAGATCGACGACCCGATCCGACCTGATGACCCTCACGGACCCGTCGATCAGCACGAACAGCCAGTCCTCGACTGCCCCCTCGACGATCAGGTTCGTACCGGCGGCGAACTCCTCCTCGACGAGCGTCCGCGCGAGTCCGGCGAGCACGCGGTCGGGCGTCCGCTCGAACAGCGACACCTGCTTCAGCAGGACCACGCGTTCGATGGTGAGGAGCACGGGATGACCTTAGACCGACGCCTCCGGCCCGGACGCCGACCGTCACCGTAGGGTGCGGGCATGGTGAGCGGCATGCCCGGGACTGCCGGAGCGGACGAGGCGCCGCCGCGCCGACGAGTGGTGCGCGACCCCGTCCACGACTACGTCGAGGTCCCCGGCGAGCTGGAAGCGCTGGTCTCGTCGCCGGCCGTCCAACGCTTGCGCAACATCTCCCAGAACGCGCGGGCCCACACCCGCTACCCGTCCCTGACCGGGTCCCGGTACGAGCACGCCCTGGGCACGATGCACCTCGCGGCCGCGGCCTGGCAGAGCGCCTGGCGCAACTGCGACGAGGACGTGCGTTCCCGCTTCGCCCGCGAGGTCATCGACGAGCTGCGAGCCATGCCTGAGCCGGACCTGTGCACCGCCGGCTGGGTGTCCGGTGACGGTGCCGAGGACACCCCGATGTGGCAGGCCTTCGCGCGGGTCGTCGGTCTCGCCGTCGCCGCCGTCGGCCTCCTGCACGACGTCGGCCACCCGCCGTTCTCCCACGTCCTCGAGGAGTTCTACCGCGCCCGGATGGCGCAGGTGATGGGCGACGCCGCCGCCGAGGAGCAGGCCGAGTACGCCGCGGCCACGGGCCACGGACAGTTCCATGAGTGGGCCGGTCTGGAGATGTTCGACGCGCTGCCGGACGAGTGCTTCCGCCATCTGCCGCGGCTGCTCGTCCGGCTGATCCTGTCGGACCGGGAGGGGGACGACTGGGCGCACTGCCTGCACGGGATCATCGACGGTCAGTTCGACGTCGACCGTCTCGACTACCTGATGCGCGACGGGCTCCGTGCCGGCACCGAGCTCGGCAGCATCGACGCACACCGCCTGGTGGAGAGCCTCGAGCTGCACGAGCTCCCCACCGGCTGGCGGATCGGCCTGGGGGCACGCGCGATCTCGGCCTTCGAGACCATGCTCGTGCAGCGCGCCCAGCACTACCGCTGGATCATCCACCACCACGCGGCTGTGGCCGCCGATGCGGCTCTCACCCGGTGCGCCGAGGGCACCTTCGACCTGGCGACCGCCCCGCTGCCCGAGGACGGGGCACCCGATCCGCTGTCCGACCTGAGGGCCGTGCTGCCGGACATGGACTACGTCGCCTCGGCGGTGCGCGACGCCCCGGGGGAACGGTGCCGGGACGACATCGACTTCCTGGCGTGGCTGCGTGCGTCGCGCCGGCCCCTGACCGCACTCGCAGAGTCGGACACGCCGGAGCTCGCCGGGCGCGCACGCCGACTGCTGCGACTGCACGACGTCTGCGACGGCCTCGTCCTCGAACCCGTCCCCGCCTGGCGCAACTACCACGAGTACGTCGCGCGGGCCGAGCAGAACCCGGATCCCGTCACCGCCCTGATCGAGCAGGCACCGCCGCTGGAGGTCTCCGACTACCTGGTCAGCGAGACCAGCCGGGAGGCGGCCGCGATCATGCTGGCTGCGCTGCCCGCCCGCCTGAACAGCGCCCTGAACGCCCTCCTCGACCAGGACCACCACGCCGGGGCCCGACGCGTGGAGACCTGGCTCACCGTCGCCACCCCGGAGGTCGAGGGCCTGGGCGAAGGCTTCTGGCTGGTGCAGCCGGTGGGGTTCCTCGCCGTGCGCGAGGAGTTCGCCACCGTCTGGCGCGGCCACGAGGAGTCCCCGCTGAGCGAGGTCAGCCCTTTCCCGCTGGCGCTCACCACGATCGAGGTGATGCGACCTCGTTGCTTCGTGTATTTCGTGCCGTTCCAAGCGCCCCCACGGCATCCGGGCAAGGCTGCCCGTCGCGCCGTGGGCCACGCATTCTTCGACGCGCTTGCGGGCCACGTCACGGAGTCGCGCGGATAGCGCGCCGCGACGGCGCCTGTCCGGTGGGCGGCAGCCGTCGAGCGGCGCCGATGGCGATCGTGGCGGCCAGGAGGGCGTCGTCGATCCGGGCGAGCAGCGCGCGCGCCTGGTCCACCTCACTCGAGGATCCTGGTCCGACGGGTCCTCCGCGCCATCGACGGCGCGATCGGGTCTGCGCACCGAAGACCAGGCTCTTCAACGGCATCGTCATCCTGGCCTACCGCGCGGCCGGTCGCGGCGAGTCCTCGACGGCCGCCCCGCGCGCGAGGGAACCTGGGCCTGGTCTCGTCGCGTCTAGTGCGTGAGGACACCGACTGGAGGGGCCGGAGGTGGGCGGCGGATGGACGTCGAGAGCGACTTCACGGCGTACGTCGCCGCGCAGTGGCCGCGCCTGGTCCGGTCTGCGGTCCTGCTCGGCTGCACCCGCGCCGAGGCGGAGGACGTCGTGCAGTCGGCGCTGGAGCGCTGCCTGCTCCGGTGGCGACGGGTGAGTGCGGCGCACGACCGCGACGCCTACGTCCACCGGGTGCTGATCAACACGTTCACCTCGAGCCGCCGACGCCGGTGGACCGGGGAGCGCCCGACCGCCGACCTGCCCGAGGACGCGGTCGCGGACCAGACGTCCGCCGTCGACGACGCCGACACCGTGATGCGGGCCCTGGACCGGCTCGGCCGCGACCAGCGCACAGCGGTCGTGCTGCGCTACTACGCCCACCTCACCGAGGAGCAGATGGCGACCGTGCTCGGCGTCGCCCCGGGCACGGTGAAGAGCCGGCTCGCCCGGGCACTGTCGACGCTCGCGGCCGACCCCACTCTCGGAGACCTGCGAGGAGCACCATGACCCACCACGACCTGACCGACCTGCTCGAGCGTGCTGCCGACCGGACGGACGTCGGCGCTCCCCCGGTCGACGCCCTGCTCCGCGGCGTACGCCGTCGCCGACGCCGGCACGCCGTCCTCGGCGGCGTCGCGGTCACCGCCGTCGGTGTGGCCGTGGCGATCGCGGTGCCGGTGCTCCTCCAGCCCGGGGACGACAGGGATCGCGCGGACGTCCGACCCGACACCCAGGAGACCACCTCGCCACCGCCGTCGATCGACCTCGACGGGTCGTACGTCGTCGTCGCCCTCGTGCGTCACAACGGCCGGCCGGCACCCGCCACGTACCGCCACCACCATCTGTACATGGCCTTCCGGAACGGCACCATCCGCGCGGGGGACGGGTGCAACGACCTCAGCGGCGGCTACGCCCTGCGCGGCGACCGCTTCCACCTGAAACGGGACGTCACCAGCACCTTGGTCGGCTGCTCGCCGCCGCCTCCGCCGCTCTTCGGGCGGCTCGGCGACGTGGTGTCCGTGGCCCGCGACCAGGGCGGTACCTACTTGCAGGACGCGAACGGGAAGGTCGTGATCGCCCTCGTCCGGCGTTGAGCCCCGGACCGGGACACAGAGCCGCACCTACCATCGCGGGGTGACCGCGAACCCAAGGACCCACATCAAACGCTTCGACCACGTCGGCATCACGGTCGCCGACCTCGACACCGTCACCGCGTTCTTCGAGATGCTGGGCCTCGAGGTTGAGGGCAGGATGTTCGTCGAGGGCGAGTTCCTGGACACCGTCATCGGCATCCCCGACTCGCGCACCGAGATCGTGATGCTGCGGCCGCCGGACGACGGCACCCGGCTGGAGCTGTCGAGCTTCGTCCGCCCCGACCACGTCCCGGGCTCCCCCGCACCGATGGCCAACGAGCTCGGCCTGCGCAACGTGGCCTTCGAGGTGGCCGACCTGCAGGCGGCCGTCGACGCCGTCGCCGCCGACGGCTACGGACTGGTGGGAGCCATCGGCGAGTACGAAGGTGCCTGGAAGATGGCCTACGTCCGCGGCCCGGAGGCGATCATCGTCTCCCTCGCCGAGCGCCTCCGCTAGGACCCGGTCAGGCCGGTGAGGTGAAGAAGGAGTGACGGCGATGCTCGATGATGCCCAGCAGGTGGCCTTCGTGGGTGTGAGCGACCTCGAGGTGGCCCAGCGGTTCTACGGCGAGGTGCTGGGTCTCGAGCTCGCCGACGCACGCCCGTACGCACTCGTTCACGAGACCGCTGAGAGCCGACTTCGGATCACCCTGGTCGACGAGGTCCGAGCCGCGCCGTACACGGTCCTCGGCTGGTACGTCGCGGACCTCGAGGGCGAGGTCGACCGGCTGGTCGAGGCCGGCGTCACCTTCAATCGCTACGCAGGCATGGAGCAGGATGAGCGCGGCATCTGGACTGCGCCGAGTGGAGCCAGAGTTGCGTGGTTCCACGATCCCGACGGCAACAACCTCTCGTTGCAGAGCTGACGCTCCTACTGCGCGGTTGCACCCCGCGAGACCCGTGTGGAAGGAAGTTCCCCGTGACCTCCCCTGCTGACCAGCCTTACCAGCCCGCGCAGGGCGCGGGCGGGCTGATCCCGCTCGGCGAGGCCACGCGGGCCTGGTTCGCGATCTCCTTGCAGACATTCGGCGGCCCGGCTGGACAGATCGCGGTGATGCAGCACGCCCTGGTCGACCAGAAGCGTTGGATCGGCCAGAAGCGCTTTCTCCATGCCCTGTCGTTCTGCACCCTGCTGCCGGGGCCCGAGGCTCAGCAGTTGGCGATCTACATCGGATGGATGCTGAACGGGGTGATCGGTGGGCTGATCGCCGGAGTCCTGTTCGTGCTGCCGGGTGTGGTGGCCCTCCTGGTGTTGTCCGCCCTCTACGTGGCCGCCGGTGACACCACGATCGTCACCGCCGTACTCGCCGCTGTTGCCCCTGCCGTGCTGGTGATCGTCGCCCAGGCCGTGGTCCGCGTCGCTGGTCGAGCCTTGGGGCATCCCGCGCTGGTAGCGCTCGCCGTGGCCGCGTTCCTGGCCCTGTCGATCTTCAAGACTCCGTTCCCGCTCGTCGTCGGTGTGGCGGCGGCGGTCGGCTGGGCCCTTGGTCGCTGGGCCCCCCAGACGATGCGCGAACCCAAACCACGGACTGCTCCGCAGGATGGTCCGGCACCCCTGATCTCGGACGACGCGCTGCACAGTGAACGCCCCAGCCGCGCACATTCGTTGAAGGTCATCGGCGTGGGCCTCGTCGCCTGGGCGGTCCCCGTCGGGCTGGTGGTCGCTGTCGCGGGCCGCGACAGCATCTTCACCGACATGGCGGTGTTCTTCACCGGTGCCGCGCTGGTCACCTTCGGAGGTGCCTACGCGGTGCTGGCCTACGTCGCCCAGCAGGCGGTGCAGGTCTACGGCTGGCTCACACCCAGCGAGATGATCACCGGACTGGCCCTGGCCGAGACGACGCCCGGCCCGCTGATCATGGTGGTCCAGTTCGTCGCCTTCGTCGGCGCCTACAACGATCCGGGATCCCTGAACCCGTGGGTCGCCGCCGTCCTCGCGTCACTCCTGACCACCTGGGTCACCTTCGTCCCGTGTTTCGTGTTCGTCTTCGTCGGGGCTCCCTACGTGGAGCGACTCCGTGGCAACCACGCGCTGTCGGCGGCGCTGATGGGGATCATGGCTGCCGTTGTCGGGGTCATCGCGAACCTCGCGATCTACTTCGCCATCCACACCCTGTTCCGCGACGTCAGCGCGGTCACATGGGGTCCGGTAGACCTCCAGGTGCCCCACCTGGACAGCCTCAAACCACTCTCACTCGCGGTGACAGCCTTCGCAGCCCTCCTGCTCTTCCGCGCCAAGTGGTCGGTCCTGCGGACCCTCGGCGCCTGCGCGCTGGTCGGCCTTGGGGCCGGGATCATCGACCTGCTCGCGACCTAGTCGAAAGGCACTCACCTCGGCAGGTGAGTGATCCGGACAGCGGCATGAGCGGGCGAATCGCGCCTCGCGCTCAGTCGATGGCGACCATGACGTCCGACGCCTTCACGACGGCGTATGCCTCTTGGCCGACAGCCAGCCCCAACTCGTCGACAGCCTCGTTCGTGATCGCGGCGGTGACCGTCTTACCCGCCACATCGAGGCGGACACGTGAGCCGGACGGCGGCATCAGCGGACGTGGCGCCGACAGCGGTCTGAGTACGGTCCGGTGAAACACGCTGCGCGCATCAGGGGAGAGCAACGAGATGAGACCACTTCGATACTCGATCAACGTCACACTCGACGGCTGTTGCCATCACGAGGCAGGGCTCCCCCCCGACGAGGAGTCGATGCGCTACTGGACCGCCGAGATGGAACGAGCCGATGCCCTGCTATTCGGCCGGGTGACCTACGAGATGATGGAGTCGGCGTGGCGGCAGCCGGCCACGGGCACGTGGCCCGACTGGATGGATGAGTGGGAGATCCCGTTCGCCGAGGCCATCGACCGGACGAAGAAGTACGTCGTGTCGAGCACGCTGAGCGGGGTCGACTGGAATGCCGAGCTGGTGCGAGGCGACGTGGGGCAAGCGGTTCGGCGGCTCAAGCAGGAGCCAGGCGAGGGCCTGTTCGTGGGTGGAGTGACACTCCCCCTGGCGTTGGCAGATCTGGGACTGATCGACGAGTACGTGTTCCTGGTGCAGCCGGTCCTTGCCGGACACGGGCCGACCCTGCTCTCCGGTCTGAGTGAACGCATCCAGCTCGAGCTCGTGGATCGCCATGAGTTCCGGTCGGGGGCGTTCGCCCTGCGCTACCGGCCCGCACGAGCAATGGCTTGACGTGACTTGTCCCGGCACGTTGGCCGCTGCCCCGCGACGTACTGGACAGGCATGAGAGGGCGTTTCGGTCTAGCCGTGGTTGACGAAGCCGAAGCGGTCAGCTTGGCCGGAGGCGAACCAACCACCGCCGCCGTCGAGCCGCTCGCGGTATGCGGAGCGAACCAAGGGCCGCCCGGTGGGTGAGTCCAGCTCGACAAACACTCCCTCCACATCCGTCGGTGATCCATCGAGCTCTTGGCTCAATTCGTCGATCGTCCACGGAACGTCTCCGGGCGGCACCGTGAACGTCACAGCCAGCGCGCTGTCGAGAGGATGCAGGATTTCGACCGACCCCACGCCGAGGCCGTATCTGTCTGCGATCGTGGCCGCGCGCTGGCGCAGGTCCTCGTCCGACGGCGAGTCAAAGTGCTGGCCGACTCGGCCGTCACCATCGAGCTGGATCGTGTGGACATGCCCGTTCGGCGTCCGTTCCACGATCTGGCCTGCCACCCCCGCTGCGAGATTCTTCTGGTCAGTTCGAATCGATTCGCCGACCGCCCCCAATACCAACTCGCCCAGCCAGACCTCTCTGACCCCACGAACCTCGTCGCTGTCCAGGCGCACCCGGATACACGGAGAATTGCAGTGCGTCGGGTTGGGATGTGCGACCACGTCAGCGCGTTGCACCATCGGGTCTCCCAGGGATGCCACAACCCGCGCCACGGCAGCGTCGGGGGTCATGGACCTGTGAGGGTCGTTGGCCCCGCCCGCGGTTCCGCTGGCGCAGGCCGTCAGGCCGAGCGCGACTATCGAGAGGCTTGCGCACAGGCGACCACGACCCATCACGTGCTCCCTCCTGACTGTGCGAAGCATGGTTCCGAGCCACGGGTCCAGCAATCGGAGTTACCGAACCGATACGGGCCAACCCACCACCGAAGGAGAGGCAACACCAGCAGGCTGCACGCGACCGGACAGCGGCATGAGCGGACGGAGGCCTCTATCGAAGATCCACGATCAACAACTACGTTCCGAGCAACCGGGAAGAGGGAGACAGTCACTCGACCGTGATCTCCGCCCGGACAAGAGGAGTCAGGCATGTACGGACGAGTAGTTATCTACACGCACGACGACGACAAGGACGCACTCGAGGCTAAGGCACGCGCCGGGGTGATCCCTATCGTCACCAACACGCCGGGGTACATCTCCTACGGAGTCATGTTCCACGACGATCGTGTGGTGTCGGTGAGTCAGTGGGAGTCCGAGGAGCACGCGAAGGCGGCGGACGCCGCGCTCGCGGAGTGGGTGAGCGCGAACACGTCGATGAAGAGTCAGACCCGCTTCACCGGCGACTTCGCGTGGCTGGAACTCGCCGCGCAGTAGATGTCGGTCATAAACCGGGCGGCCATCAGCCTTGGGCTGGTGGCCGTCTGTGCGTCACGGGGATTATCCGCTCATGGCAGATGAGGACGGGTTCTCACGGCCGTGCATGCCGGTAGCCCGGCCTGGGGTGGCCGGGTGTGGGGCGGGGTGCTCAGGTGTCGGGTTTGGTTCGGCGCGGACGGTCGGCGGTGACGTCGAGGGTGCCGGTGGTGTCGCGGAGGTAGTGGTAGCCGTGGGGGCTGGTCCATAGGTAGGTGCCGGGGTCCAGGGTGGTGTAGGTCCACGGGGTGTGGGTCTTGAGTCGGTGATGGGTGCGACACAGGGGCGCGATGTTGCAGGTGCAGGTGGCGCCGTTGCGGTTGCGGGGGTGGGTGTGGTCCTGGTCGCAGCTGCGGGCGGGTCGGGTGCACCAGGGGAAGACGCAGGTGTGGTCGCGGAGGGTGACGTGCTCCTTGATGCGGTTGGGCACGGTGTCGGTGTCGGACCAGACGCAGGTGTTGAGGTCGATGACCGGTTTGACGATCACCTGGGTGTCCGGTCGGCCGCACCAGGTACGGACCTGCTCGACGGAGACCAGGGCGTCACCGCGTTCCAGTCGTGCGATGGGGTCTTCGCCCGCTAGGGCGGCGTGGGAGAGGTGGAGGTAGAGGACGACCTGACGCGGCGGCGCCTTCGGCGGCGGTGGCGTGTCTGCTGGTTGCCTGGCTTCCCGGTGGAGGTCGAGGGCGTTGGTGGCCGCGGGCGAGGTCGCCGAGGGCTTGGGCCTCCGTACGTCGAGCGACTCGGTGGAGCCGAGTTCTGCGCGTTGGTGGGCGCCGGCTTGGACGGCGGCTTCGAGGTCGAGGGCGTCGGCGATGTCGAGCTCGGCGGCGACGGTCATGGTGCCGGTGAAGGAGACCAGCTGGTCGTAGACGGTCACATGTCTCTTGTCCCAGGAGGCGGCGGCGAGGCGTTCGACCTCGGCGGGCATGAACCGGCCGATCGCCTCGTTGACCAGCCGGTCGAGCTGGGTGGGCTTGACCTTGTGGGCGACCGGGGCGACGTGGCGGTCCACATAGTCGGCCGCCTCGACCGAGAGTCGGGTGGTCTCGCGGGCGACCAGGCGTGCCTTCCACGCCACCAGGTCACCGCAGGTCACCCGCCGCCAGAGCCTGGGGAGGCGGTAGCGCAGCTCGAGGCACTCACCGAGGAACCGTTTGCCGGCCTCGGTCGACAACCCCAACGCGGCAGCGAGCTCCGGCACGGCGTACTCGGCGACCGTCGGCGTCACCGGGTCCCGCCAACGCGAGGTCGGTCTCGCCGTAGCCACGGACCACGTAGGTGGCGGGGTCGTGGATCGAGTCCACCGGATGCATCACCGCCCACTGGACGGCGAGCCGGCACAGCTCGGCCTCGGCAGATCGGCGGTCCGGCGGCGGTCCGGGCAGCGGCCAGCACTCCGGTGGCCGTGTCCGGCCGTACCTCCGGTGCGATCGTGCTGCCGCTGTTGCCCATACTGGTATTAGATCAGGTGCCACCGACAGTCACGGATCCGGAAAGGGCGGTTCTCCACAGGACGCAGCGAACTATTTTCGACGTTCTTCTCGTCGGCAGTCGCCCGGCGAGTAGCCCACGCCACCGTGAAGCCGAAGTGCGGCGGGTGAGGGGTAGGGCGACCCCACGCCCACCGTCATCAGCATCACTCGAAGATCGAGACGACGATGGCGATCAGGGCAGCAGAGATGGCGCCGGTGGTCTCGTGACGGTCGCAGAGCGACCTCCTCGACCAGCGGCGGCAGCGCGGTGGCGATCAGGGCAGCGAGCGAGCCGCGGTGGTCGTGACGGTCGCACAGCGACCTCCTCGACCAGCGGAGGGCGCAGAGCGACCTCCTCGACGCAGCGGCGTGGCAGCGAGAAGCCGTGGCGTGCGCAGAGCGACCTCCTCGACCAGCGGAGGCAGCGCAGAGCGACCTCCTCGACCAGCGGAGGCAGCGCAGAGCGACCTCCTCGACCATCAGGCCTAGCGCCGGGCTCAGGTGAGGGGCGGCTCGAGGAACGTCACGGTGCGGGCGTCGGCGTCGAGCCGGGCGGGTACGCCGATCGGCCAGGTCTGCACGTGACCACCGTGGCCGATGTTGGCGCCGGTGATCACCGGGATGCCGAGGTCGCCGAGCCGGTCGTCGAGCACCGCCTGCATCTCCTCCGCCGTGGACTCGCCGAGGTTGGTGAACGTCCCGGCGACCACCGCCGCGGCTTCGGCGAAATAGCCGGACCGCCGCAGCTGGGTGAGCATGATGTCGATCCGCGGCGCGTCCTCGTTCTCGTCCTCGACGAGCACGATGCCGCCCGGCGGGGTCCAGGTGGTCGCGGTGCCGACCGAGCCCGCTGAGCAGCGAGAGGTTGCCGCCGGCGGTGATGCCCTCGGCCGTGCCACCGACCAGCGTGCTGGCGTCCGCGAAGTCGAGCGGTCCGTAGCTGCTCCGGGGCGGTGAGGCACGCCCACAGCGAGGAGAAGGAGTAGGACTCCGCGGAACTCGCCCTCGGCGACCATCGGCCCCATCACCGACGCCCACCCGAGCCGGCTCGCGAGGGCCTCCAGCAGCCCGGTCACGTCGGAGTACCCGACGACCGACCTTCGGGGCCACGGCGTCGAGGCCGGACCAGTCGAGCACCTCGAGCATCCGCTGCGAGCCGTAGCCGCCGCCGACCGTCATCACGCCGGCGATCGAGTCGTCGAGCAGGGCGCTGCGCAGGTCGGCGGCGCGATCGGCGTCGGTGCCGGCCAGGAACGAGTGGGTCGCGGCGCGAGCCCGCGCGGTCGGGTACTCCACCGGCTCGAGCCCGCAGAAGCGCAGTACGTCGATGCCCTCGTCGATGCGCTCGAGGTTCGAGGGGCTGGACGGCGTCAGCAGCGCCACCCGGTCACCGCGCCGCAGCCGCGGCGGCCGGCGCAACGTCGTACGGCCCGGCTGGTGCTCGGTCACGTGGTCACCTCGGTGGCGTGGCGGGTCGGGGACGGCTCGGGAGACGGCAGGTCGGCGTGGTGGCAGGCGACCTGGCGTTCGCCGACCCCCGGCGCGAGCACGGGCACGTCGGTCAGGCAGAGCTCGCGCGGCGTCCTCGGACAGCGTCGCCCGCAGCGGGCAGCGGGGATGGAAGCGGCAGCCGGGCGGGATCGCGGTCGGGTCGGGCGGCTCGCCGCGCAGGACGGCCGTCTGCCTCCTTGCTCCGTCGTGGACGGCACGGCGTCGAGCAGCGCCCGCGTGTAGGGGTGCTGCGGGTGCAGCAGGACCTCCTCGACCGTGCCGATCTCGACGATCCGGCCGAGGTACATCACCGCCACGCGGTCGGCGATGTTCCAGGCCAGCCCGAGGTCGTGGCTCACCACCAGGGCGGCCAGGCCGAGCTCGTCGCGCAGGCTCAGGATCAGCTTGAGGATCTCGCCGCGCACCGACGCGTCGAGCGACGACACCGGCTCGTCGGCGACGAGGACCTCCGGGCCCAGCGCCAGGGCGCCGGCGATGACCACCCGCTGCTGCTGACCGCCGGAGAGCTGGTGCGGGTAGCGGTCGAAGAACTGCTCCGGCGGACGCATGCCCACCTGCTCCAGCGCCTCGGCCACCCGCCGGGTCAGGCCCGCCCGCAGCCCGTGGAGCCGCAGTCCCTCGGCGACGGCGTCGTAGACGTTCTGCCGCGGGTTGAGGGCGCCGTACGGATCCTGCAGCACGAGCTGGACGTGCCGGCGGAAGTCGCGCAGCGCCCGAGCGGGTACGCCGCAGCGGCTCGCCGTCGTACCGGATCTCGCCGCGGTTCGGCTCGACCAGCCCGACCAGGGCCCGGGCCAGGGTGCTCTTGCCGCAGCCCGACTCGCCGATCAGGGCGAGCACCTCGCCGCGGGCGAGGGCCAGGTTGACGCCGTCGACGGCCCGCGCCGCCCCGTGCCCGCGACGCGGCGGGAAGGTACACGGACAGGTCGCGCGCCTCGAGGACCGGCGGCACCCGGCGTCGTCGAAGACTCAGCCATGACCCACCGCCCGGTCGTAGCCGGGGACGTGCACGCACGCCGCCGCCCGGCCGTCCAGCGCCACCAGCGGGATCCGGCCCGTCCGGCACGCGGTCCTCCACCTCGGGGCAGCGCGGGGCGAACGGGCAGCCCGTCGAGCTCCTCCCGCAGGTCCGGCGGGTCGCCGGGCAGGCCGCTCGGGGCGCAGCCGCGACCTCGGGTCACCGAGGGTCGGGAAGGCACCGGCGAGCGCCCGTGTGTAGGGGTGGAGCGGCTCGGCGATGACCTGCCGCGACGGCCCGGTCTCGACCAGCCGGCCGGCGTACATCACCGCGATCCGGTCGCAGGTCGACGCGAGCACCGACAGGTCGTGGCTGATCATGATCAGCGAGATCCCGCGGCTCGCGGACCAGCTCGGTGAGCAGGTCGAGGATCTGCGCCTGCACGATCACGTCGAGCGCCGTCGTCGGCTCGTCGGCGATCACCAGGTCGCGGGTCGCAGGCCGAGCGCCATCGCCATCATCACGCGCTGGCGCTGGCCGCCGGACAGCTCGTGCGGGTAGCTGGTCACCCGCCGCGACGGCACGCCGACGCTGTCGAGCAGGTCGCGGGCCCGCCTCCGCGCGACCTTCTCGCCCACCTTCTCGTGCAGCAGGATCGGCTCGACGATCTGGTCGCCGATCGTCTGGACCGGGTTGAGGGCGCTCATCGCGCCCTGGAACACCACCGACGCCTCGGCCCACCGGACCGCGCGCATCCGGCCCCAGTTGGCCTGCAGCAGGTCCTCGCCCCGGAAGCGGATCTCGCCCGTCACCGTGGCCTCCTCGGGCAGCAGCCGCAGCAGGCTCATGGCCACGGTCGTCTTGCCCGACCCCGACTCCCCCGCCATGCCGAGCGTCTCGCCGGCCTGCCAGGGTCAGGTCGACGCCCGCGACGGCGTACACCGGGCCCTTGCCGGACTGGTAGGTGACGGTGAGGTCGCGCACCTCGAGCAGCGGTGCCGGACTCCGCCTCCTCGGTACGCCGCTCGGCCGCGGCCGCGGACGCGCTCATCGCGACTGCACCCGGGCGTTGAGGACGTGCTCGACCGCGCGACCGACCAGCGTGAAGCCCAGCACGATGATCAGGATGGCGATGCCCGGCGGGACCAGGTACCACCACGCGCCGGCGGTGACCGCGCCCTGCATGAAGGCCTGTGTTGAGCATGGACCCCCACGAGACGGAGGTCGGGTCGCCGAGACCCAGGAAGGTCAGGGTCGCCTCCGACAGGATCGCGCTGGCGACGGTCAGCGTGCTCGAGACCAGGATCAGCGGCATCACGTTGGGCAGCACCTGCCGCGTGATGAGCTGGGTGTCGGTCGCCCCGAGCGCCCGGGCCCGCTCGATGAACGGCCGGGCCTCGACGGCGAGGGTCTGGGCGCGCACGAGCCGCGCGGTACCCGTCCACGACGTGACGCGCGATGGCGATGGTGATCGAGGCCGCGCCCTGGCCGAGCACGGCGGCCAGCGCGATCGCCAGCGGCAGGCTCGGCAGCGCGATGAACCAGTCGGTGACGTGCATCAGCAGCCGGCCGAGTGCGGCCCTCGTAGTGGCCGGCGATGAGGCCGATCGCCGGCGCCCAGCACCATCGTGAGAGCCGTGGCCATCATGCCGATCGCCAGTGACGTCCGCGACCCCCAGATCACCAGGTCCAGCACCGACCGGCCGGCTGGGTCGGTGCCGAGCGGGTAGCCGGCCTGCGGCGGCGCGAGCAGCGGGCCGGTCGCCTGCGTGACGCTCAGGTCGGCTTGGCTGATGTAGAGCGGCGCCGGTCAGCGCCATCACGATGAACCCGACCAGGACGAGGACGCCGAACAGCCCGCTGGGCATCCGCAGGACAGACACCGACGAACCGGCCGCACCGGCACCCAGCGCGAAGGCGCCTTCTCCTCGACCGGCGCCCGGTCGTCGGGGCGTGCGCTTCGGCGGTGCGCTGCGTCGTGCTCACTGTCGCCTCACCCTCGGGTCGAGCGCGCGGTAGAGCAGGTCGGCGATCAGGTTGCACAGGATCACCGCGGCGCTGAAGACGATGAAGGTGCCCTCGAGCAGCTGCAGGTCGGGGATGCGGAGCGCGGTGAAGGTGAGGTAGCCGAGCCCCGGCCAGGAGTAGACCGTCCTCGACGGTGATCGCGCCGCCGATCATCGCCGCCGATCTGCAGGAAGATCACCGTCACCGACGGCAGCAGGGCGTTGGGCACGGCGTGGCGGCGGCGTACGTCCTCGTCGCGCAGGCCCTTGGCCCGCGCCGTCAGCAGGTAGGGGTTGCCGCGCTCGTCGATGATCGACGAGCGCATGATCGTCACGTACTGCGCGAAGATCACCGCCACCAACGTCAGGCACGGCAGCACGAGATGCCAGGCGACGTCGAGGATGTGCGACGGCGCCAGCCCGCCGGCGGTCCCGTGCGTCTGCATGCCGCCCGCGCGGGAAGATCGCCGGGATGCCTGCCGACCGGCCGCTGCCGAAGACGCACCAGCAGGATCAGCCCCAGCCAGAACGTCGGCACCGACCACAGCGCCAGCGAGACCCCGCTGGCGCTCCGGTCGAGCACGCTCCCGCGCCGCCAGCCGGCCCGGATGCCGAGCCACATGCCCAGCCACGATCGAGATGAGCGTCGACGGTGCCCATCAGCAGCATCGTCGGCCAGAGCCGGTCGGCGATCAGCGACGACGACCGGCTGGTGGTACTCGTACGAGTAGCCCAGGTCGCCCGTCAGCGTGTGACCGACGAAGGTCAGGAACCGCTCCCACAGCGGCTGGTCGAGGCCCAAGTCGTGCCGCAGGTGGTCCATCTGCGCATCGCGACGTCGGCCGGCCACGGGTCAGCGCCGACACCGGGTCGGCCGGCATCAGGCTGAAGATGATGAACCCGATGACCAGCAGCATGAAGAAGCTGACGAACGCGGCCCCGACCTTGCGAGCCAGGTAGGACCAGAAGTCCGACCGCTCGGGCCCCTCCTCGGGGCCCGAGACGGCCGCTGACTTCCAGCTCGGACGCGGACGGTCACCGGCGGCTCACTCGCGCTCGGCGCGCCGTGCGCCGCCGCATCAGGAACACGCCGGCGCCGATCACGACGACGACCAGCGACGCCGATGACCGATCCACTTGAAGGCGTTGGAGCTCTGCTCGCTCGCCTTCTCGCTGGCCGCCGCGGCACCGGCGGCCGGCTGCGCCTTCCACCAGCTGGTGAAGCCGTGCTGCAGCGGGTAGAACCCGTCGGACTGCTTCGGCGCACCTGCAGGTAGTCGATCACCTGGTCGGTGCGCAGCGCGACGAGCCCGTTCTTGTAGAACAGGATCAGGTCGGCGTTGGCGGCGTAGAGGATCTCCTGCATCTGTGCGATCGTCGCCGCCCGCTCCTGCGGCGTCGAACTGCGTCAGCTGCTTGCTTGAACAGCTTGTCGTACTTCGGGTTGCAGAAGAACGCGTCGGTGTTGCCGCTCGTCCCGTCGTCCAGCGGGCAGCGTGCCGCAGGTCTGGATGGACAGCAGGTACGTCGGGTCGGGGCCCGTGCTCCAGCCGTCCATCAGCATGTCCCAGTCGCCCTTGGCCAGGTTGTTGTTCAGCTGGTCGAAGCTCATCGCGTTCGACGTCGAGCCTGATCCCGATGGCCTTCATCCACTCCTTGAGGTACGGCGCGATCGCGGCGTCGGTCGCGTCGTCGGAGTGGATGCCGAGCCGGAACTCCAGCGGCTTGCCCGTCTCGGCGTCGACCCGGACGCCGTTCGCGCCCTTCTTGTAGCCGGCCTCGTCGAGCATCTGCTTGGCCCGCGCCGGGTCGTAGTCCAGTGCCTCCGAGTCGCGACGGCTTCCAGAAGAACTGCGGGTAGCCGGGCGGCAGGTAGCCGGCCCCGACGATCCCGTTGCCGTCGAGCACCTTCGTGACCAGCTCGCGGCCGGTTGATGCCGAGCGCGATCGCCTGTCGGACCTGGTCATGTCCTTGAGGATCGGGTTGCCCGTGCCGATCGGCTTGCCCGCTCCGGGTCTTGCGCCCCGGAGTTGATCTCGACCGCGGTCCAGCCGTTGGACTGCGTCTGGTAGGTCATCGATGTCGCTGCTTGCTCGACATCGCGTTGAACTGCGCCGGGGTGAGGCCGCCGATCTGGTCGAGCTCGCCGCTCGTCAGCGCGGCCGACGGCGGCGTCGCTGTTGGAGAAGTAGTTGCGTGATCGACCTTGTCGTAGCTGCGGCGCGCCGAGGAAGAAGTCCTTGTTGGCCGTCATCGTGGCGTACTGGTTGGTCTTGAAGCCGGTCAGGACGAACGGCCCGTAACCGACGACCGGGAAGTCCATGTTGCGGTAGTTCTTGAGGTCCGCGACGTGGCTCCTTCCAGATGTGCTCGGGCACGATCGGGATGCCGGAGACCGGGATGCTCAGGTAGAGCATGTTGGCCTGCGGCTTCTTGGTCGTGATCACCAGCGTCGTGTCGTCCGGCGCGGTCACCGACTTGAAGTTCTCCACCAGCGACCCGTTCGACGTCGCGGCGACGTGGTTGTGCATGATCAGGTTGAACGTCCACGCGGCGTCCTTGGCGGTCAGCGGCTCGCCGTCGCGACCACTTCAGGCCCGGGTGGATCTTGAAGGTCCAGGTCAGCTTGTCCGCCGACGTCGTCCACGAGTCGGCGAGGTACGGGCACCGGCTCGCCCTTGTCGTCGAGCATGGTGAGCGCCGGGTAGATCGCCCCGATGACGTTGAGCTCGCCGTCGTAGTAGCTGAGGAACGGGTTGAACGTGCGTCATCTGCGTGTCGGCCGGCACGGTCAGCGTCGTCTCGTCCGACTCCGGCAGCCTGGGCGCTGCTGCCGGCGAGCTGACCGGCCATCAGGGTGGCCGCTGCCAAGGCGGCGACCGCGAGTGCGGCCACCCTCCTTCGACGTCGGGCTCCGGCCGGACCTCTCCTGTGGGCCCTGCCGTGAGCGTCATGGGTGACTCCTTTCTGAGCCGGGCGCGTGCACCGTCGACGGTGCTCGGATGAGGTCCGCCATCTGCCGCGGAGCGGGCGGTGGCGTGCGTTCCCGAGGGCTGGAGCGTGCCGTCCGGCCAGAGCAGCACCTCGGGGGCTGCGGGCCGGCCGTTGTAGCGGGACGAGAACGACGCGCCGTACGCGCCGGCCTCGTGCGAGCGACCACGAGGTCGCCGCGGCGCAGCGGCGGCAGCCGGTGGACGCCGAACGTGTCGGTCGACTCGCAGACGGCGCCCTGCGACGGCGACCTGGTCCCGTCGCGTCGTCGGCGTCGCCATCGCGCAGCGCCGATGACCGGGTGACGGCTCGCCGTAGAGCGCGGGCCGGATCAGCTCGGTCATCCCGACGTCGAGGACCACCTGGCGCTGGTCGCCACGCCAGCGGGTGTGCAGGACGCCGGCGACCAGCCAACCGGCCGCCCCGACGACGACGCGACCCGGCTCGATCGCGCGGTCACCGGAGGCAGGCGGAGCCCGGCCGCGGTCGAGCTCTCGGCCAGGGCGGCGGCGAAGTCCTGCGGGAGCGGGATCGGCGCCGTACGCCGGGAAGCCGCCGCCGAAGTCGACCACGTCGGGCGTGCCCGGGCCGGCGTACACCTCGCGCACCCGGTCGAGCAGGGCCGACGCCCCGTCGACCCGCCACTGCCCAGGCCGCGACGTCGCGGAGGTGCGAGCCCATGTGCACGTGGATGCCGCGCAGCCGCAGCCCGCCCTGCCACGCCGACGCGGCGGCGAGGGTCTCGAGGTCGGCGGCGCTGAGGCCGAACTTGCTCGCGGCGAGGCCCACCGCCAGCACGGCCGCGGTCTCCGGGCTGCACGTCGGGGTTGAGGCGGAGCAGCACCGGCAGGTCGACGTCAGCGCGCCGGCGCTCGTCGCAGCGCATGCCGGTGGAGCTCAGCGAGTCGGTCGCAGCTCGTCGGCGGACTCCACCGCGACCCAGCGCAGCGGGTCGCCCGCCGTCGCGGCGTCGACGATCGCGAGCAGGTCGGCGTCGGTCTTGCCGATGCCCTCGAACGTCGTCCGGTCGGCGGCGACGCCGGCGGCGCGGGCGCTCGCCCACTCACCGACGGACACGACGTTGGCGCCCCAGCCGCGGTCCGCGAGGAGCTCGGTGACGGCCGGCAGGTCGTTGGCCTTGAGCGAGTACTGCCGCACCCAGGGCGCGGGGAAGGCCGCTTCGACCGCCCCGGCGGCCCGGTTGACGGCCGCGACGTCGACGACGTACAACGGGGTGCCGTAGACTCTCGGCGGCCCGCGTCAGCCGGTCGCGGAGGACCGCGTCCGGCGCCACGGAGTCGGACGCGACCGTCCCGGCGTACACCGGTGTCGGAGTCGTGTCGAGTCGCCACGCGCGGCAGTACAGCACCATTCAGAACTTGCGGTCAACGCTCTCCCCTGAATGAAATGAATCAGTTACGCTTCCCGCCATGTCGCCGGGGCCGACCTCGTCTGCGCCGTCTCTCGGCGTGGCCGAGCGGGTCCGCCGCAGCCTGGGCGATCTCAGCAGGTCCGAGCGCAAGGTGGCGCGGGCGCTGCTGTCCGGCCCGCCCGACGATCGGCCTGGAGTCGGTCAGCCAGCTGGCCGCCCGCGCCGAGCGTGAGCGGTCCGACCGTGAGCCGGTTCGTGTCCCGTCTCGGCTTCGACAACTACGCGGCGTTCCAGCAGGCACTGCGCGACGACCTGTCCGAGCGCGTGCTGTCGCCGGTCGAGGTGTACCGCAGCCACGTCGCCGACTCCGACCACTCCACGCTGAGCCGCGCCGGCGCCGCGCTGGCCGACGCCGTCACCGGCACGCTGGCACAGCTCAGCCCCCCGGACTTCGAGCGCGCCGTCAGCCTCCTCGCCGACGAGCGGCACCGCGTGGTCATGAGCGGCGGCTGGACGAGCCACCTGCTCGCGGCGCTGCTGACCTCGCTGGTCCGGCCGTTCCGCTCCGGCGTCCACCACGTACCGTCCCTCGCCGCCGAGCGCACCGCGGCTCTGGCTGACCTCGTCCCGCGGCGACACCGTCGTGCTCTTCGACTATCCGGCGCTACGAGCTCGACACGTTCGAGTTCGCGCGGCTCGCGCGCGAGCGCGGCGCACGGCTGGTCCTGCTCACCGACCCCTGGCTGTCGCCCATCGCCGACCTGGCGGACGCCGTCCTGCCGGCCCAGGTCGACGGGCCCTCGCCGTTCGAGAGCCTGACGCCCACGGTGGCGCTCGTGGAGACCCTCGCGACCGACGTCGCACACCGGTTGGGTGCCGCCGGCGACGCGCGGCTCGACCGGTTCGGCCTGCTCGCCGACCAGTGGGTCCGGCCGTATCGCGGCGCGCGTAGGAGGCGCCACGCACGATCGACCACCAGCATCTCGAAGAAAGGATCGTGATGACGCAGCCCCTCGTGGAGGTCGCCCACGTCGGCCTGGGAGCCATCGGACGCGAGGTCGTCCGGCTGGTGCTCCACCGCGAGGACCTCCGACTCGTCGGCGTGTGCGACATCGACCCGGCGCTCGTGGGACAGCCGATCGGCTCCGTGCTGGACGAGGACGGCGGCGACGTCACCGTCGTCGCCGTGACCTCGGAAGCGTGGCGTCGGACGCGACGGCCTCGTGGTCACCCACACGACGTCCTCGTCGCTCGCCCGCTGCCTCCCCGAGCTCCTGGCCGCGGTGGAGGCGGGCGCCCACGTCGTGTCGTCATGCGAGGAGCTCTCCTACCCGTGGGTCCAGGCCCCCGAGGCAGGCGGCCCGGCTCGACGCCGCCGCCCGCGCGGCAGGCGTCGCCGTCGTCGGCACCGGCGTCAACCCGGGGTTCGCGATGGACTACCTGCCCGTCGTCCTCTCCGGCGCGGCGAAGCGGGTCGACTCCGTGCGCGTCCACCGGGTCCAGGACGCCGGGCTGCGCCGGGAGCCGCTCCAGGCCAAGGTCGGCGCCGGCATCACCCGGGAGGAGTTCGACCGCCGGGTGGCCTCGGGGTCGATGGGCACGTCGGTCTCACCGAGTCCGCCCAGGCCGTCGCCGCGGCGCTGGGCTGGATCGACGCCGACCTGGTCACCTCCGAGACGATCGAGCCGGTGTGGCGGACGGCCGACCCCGTCGGCGTTCGGCACGATCGAGCCGGGGCAGATCGCCGGCATCGACCAGGTGGCCGTGGTGGTCGCCGACGGCGTCGAACGCGTGCGGCTGCACCTGCAGATGGCCGTCGGCATCGGGCCCGTCCCAGGACGACATCTGGCTCACCGGTGACCCGGACCTCCACCTCAGCGTGCCGGGTGGCCTCCACGGCGACCTCGCCACCGCAGCCGCCCTCGTCAACACCGTCGGCAGCGTCCGGCACGCCGAGCCCGGTCTCCGGGTGATGAGCGAGCTCCGGCCGCCGCGCCCCCATGCATCCTGAGGTGGCCGGCATGAGACCGACCGTCGCGGTCACGCTCGGGTACGACCTGCCCCGCAACCCCGGCCAGCTCGGCGTACGAGGAGCGATCCTCGAGACCCTCGCCGCCGCGGGCGCGGCGCTGCGGCTGGTCTCGGCGCTGGACGGGCAGCCGCTCGACGACGCCTTCTTCGAGCCGCTCGACGGGCTGGTCCTCCCCGGTGGCCCCGACCCGCATCCCTCCCGGTGGGGCGAGCCGGTCCACCCGTCCACGAACATCGACGAGGCGCGCGACACCTTCGAGTACGCCGTGCTGGCGGGTTGCCTCGACCGCGGCATCCCGGTCCTGGGCGTCTGCCGCGGCCTGCAGCTGGTCAACGTCGCCCTCGACGGGTCCCTGGTCCAGGACCTGCCTCCCGGACCGGTCGACCATCGCGGGGCGGCCGACCGCACCGTGCTCGCGCACGAGCTGCGCCTGCTCGAGGGCTCGCGGATGGCGGCGATCAGCGGGGGCACGGACCTGCGGGTGAACACCGCCCACCACCAGGCGATCGGACGCCTCGGCGACCGGCTGGTCGCCTCCGGCTGGGCCGAGGACGGCTGCGTCGAGGCCGTCGAGTGGGCGACCGACGACTACTGGCTGGTCGCCGTCCAGTACCACCCGGAGGACCTGCACCCGGCGGATCCCGCCCACCTCCGGCTCTTCACCACCTTCCTGGACCAGGCTCGCTCCTACCGGGCACGGCAGGAGCTCGACGAGAGGACCGCATGTACGACCTGATCGTCCGCGGCGGACGCGTGCTCGACGGACGTGGCACGGAGGCTCGACTGACCGACGTCGCCGTCTCCGGTGACCGGGTGGTCGCCGTCGGTGACCTACCGCCCGACGAGCCGGCCGCGACCGTCATCGACGCCGGCGGGCTCGTCGTCTGCCCGGGTTTCATCAATCCCCTGTCGCACTCCTACTACTCGGTGCTCGAGGACGGCACGTCGCTCGGCGAGCTGGTCCAGGGCGTCACGACCCAGATCTTCGGCGAGGGCGAGTCGATGGGGCCGATCGCCCCGGCCGCGCGTTCCTCCCTCGAGGAGGAGGCGCAGCAGCACGACGTCGAGGTCACCTGGACCCGGCTGTCGGAGTACCTCGACACCGTCGAGCGCGCCGGCTGCACCCAGAACGTCGCGTCGCTGATCGGGGCGGAGACGATGCGGATCCACGGCGTCGGGTACGACGACCGGCCGGCCACCCCCGACGAGCTCGACGCGATGCGCCAGATCGTGGCCGAGGAGATGGCCGACGGCGCGCTCGGCATCGGGTCGTCGTTGATCTACGCGCCCGGGAGCTACGCCGACACCGAGGAGCTCGTGGCGCTGTGCGAGGTCGCCGGCCGGTACGGCGGCACCTACGCCTCCCACGTGCGCAACGAGGGGTCCGGGCTGCTGTCGGCGATCGACGAGCTGCTCGAGATCGTGCGCCGGTCGGGCGTGCACGGCGAGATGTGGCACCTGAAGGCGGCCGGTCAGCCGGAGTGGCCGCTGATGGAGCACGCCCTCGCCCGGCTCCAGGCCGCGCGCGACGACGGCGTACCGATCGGGGCAGACGTCTATCCGTACACCTGGAGCGGCACCGGTCTCTCCTCGAACGTCCCGCCGCACTGGCACGAGGGCGGACCCGACGCGCTGTTCGACCGGCTCGACGACCCCGAGACGCGCGGGCGGATCCGCGCCGAGATGGTCACCATCGGCCGGTACGGCGACACCCCCGATGCCGCGGACGTCCTCCTGCTCCGGCTCAAGCACCCCGACAACGCGCGCTGGCAGGGCCACACCCTGGCCGAGATCGCGGCCGACCGCGACCAGGACCCCCTCGACACCGCGCTCGACATCCTCGCGTCGGAACGGACGTCGGTCTTCACGGCGTTCCACTCGATGAGCGAGGACAACCTGCGCCGACAGCTGTCGGTGCCGTGGGTCGGCGTCTGCTCGGACGCGGCCTCGATCGCCCCGGTGGGACACAGCCTCGACTCCCCCACCCATCCACGCGCGTACGGCTCGTTCGCTCGCGTGCTCGGGCACTACACCCGCGAGCTCGGTGTGCTGTCCCTGCCCGACGCCGTACGCCGGATGACGTCATTGCCGGCGGACACCTTCGGCCTGACCGACCGCGGTCTGCTCGAGCCCGGATACGCCGCCGACGTCGTCGTCCTCGACCCCGACACGGTCATCGACCGCGCAACCTTCGCCGACCCCCACCAGCTGTCGGTGGGCGTTCGCGACGTGGTGGTGAACGGGGTCGTGGCGCTTCGCGACGGTGAGCCGACGGGAGCGCGACCCGGGCGCCGCGTCC
The DNA here is from genome assembly GCA_963812055.1 of uncultured Actinomycetota bacterium. GTDB lineage: Bacteria > Actinomycetota > Actinomycetes > Propionibacteriales > Nocardioidaceae > Nocardioides. The sequence continues at coordinate 84,980 of CAWEUA010000020.1, read as the reverse complement.
GCCGCAGCCGCGGAGCGGTCTGACCGGAATGCGGTTTCGTCGTCGCTCGCGTGACATAGGTGGGCCGGAACGGGTAACGATGGGGCTGTGAGCGACGCCGGCGACGACCTGCGCCCTTCGGTCGTCCTGGTCGACGACTCGAAGGAGGTGCGCGCGCTCGTCCGTCGGCGACTCGAGGCGTCCGGGTTCAACGTCGTCGCCGAGGGGCAGGACGGCGACGAGGCGATCCTCCTCGCCTTCCGGCACGAGCCGGCCATGCTCCTCCTCGACACCTCCATGCCGAAGGTCGACGGGATCGAGGCGCTGCCCGCGATCCTGGCGCTGTCGCCGACGACCCGGGTGGTGATGTTCACCGGCTTCGATGAGCCGGGGCTCGCGGACCGCGCGCGCGAGCTGGGTGCCGTCGACGTCGTCGAGAAGTCCATCCGGCTCGAGGACCTGCCCGCGCGTCTCATGCAGGTGCTCGAGGGCGTTCTCGCCCCCTCTCCCGTGGTCGCCCAGCCTCAGCTACGCGTCGTCGACGATCTCCGGATCGCCGAAGTCCCGCCGTTCCCTCAGGAGCAGATCGCGCTGATGCAGGAGCAAGCGGTCCTGACCGAGCACGTCCAGCAGTTCCGCGACCTCTTCGACCGCGCCGAGATCGGGATGGCCACGCTGACCTCCAGTGGCACGATCGTCCGGGCCAACCGCGCGCTGGCCGGGCTGATGAGCTGTTCCCCTGCGGACCTGGTGGGGGTCGACTACGGCCGGCTGACCGTGGGAGTCGGCGAGGACCTGGACCGCCGGCTCGAGGACATCTCGGCGTTCGGGGTGGACCTGACCTCCTTCGAGCATCACCTGCCGGCTCCCGCGGGCGAGGAGTCGACCCGTGTCGTCCGGGCCACGCTCGCGCCGATCCGCGACCTCAAGCGGCAGGTGCTGTACGTGTTCGTCCAGGTGCACGACGTGACCGCCCAGCGGTCGATGGAGAGCGAGCTCCGACGGAGCGAGGAGAACTTCCGCCGGCTGGTGTCGGCCGTCGGCGAGTACGCCATCTTCATGCTCGACGCCGAGGGACGCGTGGTGAGCTGGAACGCCGGAGCCGAGCGGATCAAGGGGTACGCCGCCCACGAGATCATCGGCCAGTCCTTCGAGGTGTTCTACCCGGAGGAGGACCTGGCGACCCGCCAACCCCAGCGCAACCTCGACTCCGCCTTGCGCGAGGGCAGCCACTCCGAGGAGGGGTGGCGTGTCCGCAAGGACGGCAGCCGCTTCTGGGCGACCGTGGTGATCAGCCCCGTCTACGACGACGACGGCCGGCACCTCGGGTTCGCCAAGGTCACCCGCGACCTGACCGACCAACGACAGCACGAGGACGAGCGCCGCCGGTTCCTCGAGCAGCGCATCAACCTGCTGGCCGTCACCGCCCACGAGCTGCGCACGCCGACGGCCGTCATCGACGGCTCCGCGGGCGCGCTCCACGCGGACTGGGACGGCATGTCCGAAGTCGATCGGAACGACCTCCTCGACGGCATCCGGAGCAGCGCCGACCGGCTCCGCCGCCTGGCCGCGGATCTCGGCACCGCCTCCCGGGTGTACGGCGACGCGCTCGATCTCCACCCGGGGGACATCTCGCTCACCGGCGCCCTCAGCAGTGCCCGGAGGCGTGGGTTGGCCGCAGGGTTCGAGGGCGTGATCGTGGTGGACGTCCCGCTCGAGGCACGCATGCACGCCGACGCGATCCGGCTCGGTCAGGCCTTGGACAACTTGGTCGACAACGCCGTCCGGCACGGCGCGCCACCGATCCGCCTGACCGGGGTCTCCGACGGTGACCAGGCCTGCATCCGGGTCTCCGACGGCGGGGCCGGGGTCGCCGACGAGCTGGTGCCGCACCTGTTCGAGCGCTTCGCCATCGCCGGTCCCGCGGGCGCGACCGGGCTCGGTCTCCACCTGGTGCGCGAGATCGCCCGCGCGCACGGCGGCGACGCGACGTACGACTCTCCGGTCGGCGGCGAGCCACACGCCTTCGAGATCCGTCTCCCCCTGCGCCACTCCTGACGCGCCTCCGGACGCGCCGCGGGGCGGCCCGCACCGGTGGTGAGAGCCGCCCCGCTCGAGGTGTTCGACTGTTCGGACGGGTGTTACGAGGTGCCAGCTCCGACGACGCGGACCTGGCGTTGTGCCAACGCTGCCTGCCGACTCAGGCGCTGGGCTCGGACCGAGGCCCTCTCAGCGCGACGACTCAGACGACGGGCACGGGTGACGCTGTGCCCCGTTCGTCGCTGCTCGGCGTCTGCGATCCGGGCAGCGATCAGGCAGTGGGCGAGGTTGTCGTGCACGTGGTTCAAAAGGCGATTCTCCTTGGTTGTTGCCATTTCTGTGCAGCGGTGACTGCGGGCGCAGCCACCGTGGGGTCCGCCACCCTGCGGCGGATCCCACGTCGAAAGAGGACCTCACTCGGATGCGAGCAGGCCCTGGGCCTCCGCCGGTCGCGTCGTGCGAGCGTGACCGGCGGAATTGCGATCGATAGCGAATTCTGATATACTCTTAGTAATTGCTCGGATTCCCGGTTCCGATATCACGTCGGAATGTTATCGATAAACATCGGTCGAGTCCAGATATATGTCGCAATATCTTCGGGTTGTTCTGCGCGGCGCGCCGCGCTCAACCACAGAGGGACGACCCGGACTGGTGCACCCGCGGACTGACGCGAAGATCCATGGCGCCAGGTGCGGCAGATGTTCGAGCCTGGGCACCCCGTCACCTGAGAGCTACTCGCCCGGTTGATCACGCGTGCGTGCCACCGCGCGGACAGCGGCATGAGCGGACGGTCCCGTGTGAAGCCGACGACTAAGAGTCGGTCGGTTGACCGACTGTCGGTCAGCTGAAGCGGTGACGACCGTGGTGACTCAACCCCAGTCGATGATCAGCTCAACTCCGCGCGCGGCAGGTTGCGAACCGCGCGGACGGACGATGCCGAGGTCGAAGGCCGCCACCACGGCCTGGGTACGGTCGCGCACACCGAGCTTGCGCAGCACCCGCGCGACGTGCGTTTTCACCGTGGCCACGCTGAGGAAGAGTCGTCCCGCGATCTCGTCATTCCGCATCCCGCACGCCATCATCGTGAGTATCTCGCGCTCGCGTTCGGTCAGCGCCTGCATGACATCTCCTCTGCCCGGCACCTCGAGCGGGAACCGCCGATGTGGTGACTCCCCCACACGCGGCGTCGAACCTCTTGCCCCAGGTGCCGGCGGGGCTGTGGCCCCGCGATGCGAGTCGAGCCAACCCTGGTGCCGTTCCGCAGCTGGGAACGTCAAGCACCCCGGGGAGATGACCGTCTTCATCGGATCCCTCGTGTCGGTGTGTTCGCGAGACAGTGGCAAACTCGGTCGGTCGCCCGACAACAACAGGAGGATAGCCATAGAGGGGTGAGCGCACAAAGTGCCCGGCTCTGGCCGCAATACTGAGTCGGCCCTCCGTATGAGAAAGTGATCGGGTGGCATACGTGAAGGCACCCGAGCGGCGGGCCCAGCTGGTCGTGGCAGCCCGGGCCGTCCTCTGCCGTGACGGTGTCGCCGGCACAACCCTGCGGGCCGTCGCCGCCGAGGCGGCTGTGCCGCTGGGGACGCTGCACTACGTCTTCCCCACCAAGGAACTGCTGATCACCGCGGTGCTCGAAGACATCCGCGACGAGGTCTCGGCGGTGTTCGAGGCGACGGAGACCGGCGCCGGCCTGGAGGCGGCCATCCGAGACGTGGTGCAGAACTACTGGAAGCAGCTGGTCATCAAGGATCCCGCCCTGGCGGTCATGCGGCACGAGTTGTTCGTCTACGCCCTCCGCACACCCGGTCTGGAGAACCTCGCACGCTGGCAGATCGAGGGCTACACCCGGATCGTGGCCGAGTGGAGCCACGAGGCCGCCGGTAAGGCCGGCGAGACCTGCGCCGTGCCCTTGGACACCCTCGCCCGAGTCCTCGTCGGCAGCGTCATCGGGATCGTCCTGCACTACCTCAGCGACCATGACCGGACCCGCTCCGAACGCGACCTACGCGCCGCCACGGAGATGCTGGTCCGCCTCGCCGACGTGCACCCCGCTCCGACCACCGTCGACGACTGACCGCTACGCATCTTCCGGCCATTTCGTAGTCCTGATGGAAGTAGGCACCGGCGAGGTGCCGCGCAATTGCCGTGTCACAGCCTCCTCGTGCCCGTCTGACGAGCCCGGACGGCCGCATGTGAGTGCGTTGCGGATCCGGCGTGCACGCCTCACGGAACGCTTCGTTGTGGCTGACACGCCCGCGCTATTGCCACTCCCTGGCCAGCAGGCAACCATGCCCCCACGTGCGACGAAGGGTGCGGCGTGATGGAAGTTCTACGCGTGGCCGCGGTACAGGCCAGCTACGTGCTCATGGACCGACAGGCCAATATCCAACGAGTGGGCGTACTGACCCACGAGGCGGCAAGCCAGGGCGCCCAGCTAGTGGTGTTCCCAGAGGCCTTCATTCCCGGCACCCCCATCTGGATCGACACTCGACCGATCTGGGACGGTGACGACGATTGGTTCCCCCTGCTCTACGACCAAGCGGTCGTCGTGGGGAGCCCCGCTACTGACGCCCTTGGAGAAATCGCACTGTCCAACGGGGTCTGGCTAGTGGTCGGCGTACAGGAACGGAACCGCACGGGTGGTTCGATCTACAACACCGTTCTCTACTTCTCCCCTGATGGTGAGTTGGTCGAGCGGCATCGCAAGTTGGTGCCGACGGGTTCGGAACGCACCGTCTGGGCGCCAGGGGACGGGTCGACGCTCAACGCCGTGTCAACACCGTTCGGGCGGCTGGGCGGCCTGACTTGTATGGAGAACTTCATGCCGCTGGCACGGTTCCACATGTACGCCCAAGGAGTGGACGTGTGGCTGGCGCCGACGCTGGCTCAGGGGGATGCCTGGATACGCACGATGCAGCATCTCGCCGGCGAGAACAGCATGTACGTGGTGGGCGTCAACCCCGTTCAGCACGTAGACATGCTCCCGTCGGACTTCCCGAACCGGGACCAGCTCTATCCAGAGGCGTTCCTGGCCGAGGAGGGTCCATGGGTGGAACCGGGTAACAGCGTCATTGTGGCCCCGGGCGGCCGAATTCTGGCCGGCCCGATTCGAGAACGAGAAGAGACACTGATCGCGGACCTCGACCTCACTCAAGTGGCGGCCATGCACAGGATCATGGACCCGGTTGGCCACTACAACCGACCGGATGTCTTTCAACTTCAGGTCAACACCGCCCCACAAACGCCTGTCCGCCTGGTCACCGAAGACTAGTTCCGGTCGCGATGGGCTCGCGGAGCTCGATCACCGTGCCCTCCGGGATCACCTCAATGTGCGCCAGCCCATCGGCATGAGAGGACTCCCGGACAGCGGCATGAGCGTGCGTTTCAATCCGGTCACGGTCGCTATTCGGTGACTCGTACTGCGCCACAATCCAGGCATGGGACGAAACGTCTGGGTCGGGTCCCTTGTTCTGATTCTCCTGGCAGGCTGCGGGACGTCGGATCGTTCGGGCGCCGCGAGCGGCGGACAGCTCGCGGGTAGTCCGTCGTTGGCTGTGACCCTCGCATCACACCCCGTCTGGGCCCCACCCGTCCTGCCGTCTCGTGGCGGCCTGTGGAGCTGCCTGAGTGCCTATCAAGTTCAAGTGGGCAGCAGGACGATGAGCCTTGGTACGTGCGACGGAAAGCTCCCGAAGGGCCTCTCCGAACCCCTTGGGATGGCACTTGGAACGGTGTTCTACGTGAGAGTCGCTCACGAAATGGACGGATCGCTCGACTACCCGGTTCCCGCTTCTGGTAGCGACGTCCTGAAGCTCACGGCAAGGAAGGGATCCATCGTCCAGTACCACGCGATCCACCCAGGTACGACGTCCCTCATCGCCCACGGGACCACCTACTGCGTAGGCATCGATCCACGACGGGGTTCCTGCCCGATCCTCGAAGTGCGTGTTCGCCGCTCGTAGTGAATGCACGCTCATCGGCAGGTGAGTGCGTCCCCGCGGCGTCGGCCATGCCGATAGCCCCGCCTTGGGGTCGGATGTGGGGCGGGGTGCTCAGGTGTCGGGTGGTCGCCGGCGGTCGGTGGATGCGTCAGCGAGACGCCTCGCGGGCGCCCTCGTCGAAGAACGCGGCGACGGCTGCCACGTCGGGCAGGTCGGTGATGGGGCGGGAGGCGCCGAAGGGGGCGTTCCAGAAGGATCCCGTCGGGACCTGGTGTGGGCCGACGTACGCGTACGGGAGGTCGTGGTAGCCGTCGCCGGGACTGACGCCGTAGTTGACGTCGTCCAGGGTGATGGCGACGTCGAAGTGCTCGGGCCACAGGATCGGCTCGGTCGTCGGCGAGAACGCGCGCAGCGCCGCGTCCCCGCGGGCGAGTGCGTCCTCCAGGACGGCGACCTCGTCCGGGTCGAGCGCGACGAGCTCGTCCGGCGTCACGTGCGGTCCGTCGTGGTACGCGTGGTCGAGCGGCTGCGCGGTGAGACCGACGGCGGCGGCGGCGTCGCCGAAGGTGAGCCCGGACACCGCGATCCGGTGAGCACCCACCACCAGCTCGCCCTGGGACAAGCGGACCGGCGGGTCGTCCCAGGTACGGATCCCGTCGGAGTCCGCGCGGAGTCGCATCGACCCACCCGCCGTGTAACGCGGGCCGGCCAGGACCAGCTCCGCGAGCCCGTGCAGGCTGTGTCTCGTCGTCGCGTACGTCGCGGCCATGTCGCCCTCCCGAAGTCCCTGTGTAACGCACCCGTGCCCGGACGGCACTGTGCTCCATTCGTGCCCGCACCTGACGGAGGCGTTACATGACCGGCGAGGCAACCACAGGCGTGACCGAGACACCGGACCCGACGTGGCACCGGATCGACGAGGCCGACCTGCCCGCCGAGGGGCGGATCCGGAGCGTGGTCGTCGACGGGCGCAGCGTCGCGGTGAGCCGGTGTGGCGGGCACCTCGGCGCCCTCGAGAACCGCTGCCCCCATCAGGGCGGTCCGCTCGGCGAGGGATCGATCGAGAAGGGCTGGCTGAGGTGCCCGTGGCACGGGTACGACTACCGGCCCGATCACCGGCTCCCGCCGGAGGGGTTCGCCGACGGGGTTCCGGCGTACGACGTCGAGGAGCGAGCCGACGGCTCCTACGTCGCGCTCCCGGATCGCGCCCTGCCGACCCGCACGGTCGCAGACACGGTCGTGGAGACCCTGGTCTCGTGGGGCGTGACGAGCTACTTCGGCATGGTCGGGCACTCCAATCTCGGCTTCGCGGAGGCGCTGCGCCGGGCCGAGGAGCGCGGGGAGATCACCTACATCGGGATCCGCCACGAAGGAGCGGCGGCGTTCGCGGCCAGCGCCTACGGCAAGCTCACCGGCCGGCCGGCCGCCTGTGTGGCGATCGCCGGCCCAGGGTCCACGAACCTCCTCACCGGCCTGTACGACGCCAAGCTCGACGGCTCGCCGGTGATCGCGGTGTCCGGGCAGGTCCCGTCGAACGTGCTGGGCCGAGGGGCGTTCCAGGACCTCGCCCTGTCCCGGGTGTTCAACGACGTCGCCGTCAGCACGACCACCTTGCACGCCGGAAGCGACCACGCCGAGCTGACCGGCGTCGCGGTGAAGCGGGCGCTCGACCGACGTGGGGTCGCCCACCTGGTCCTGCCCGACGAGGTGCAGGTGCTCCCGAGCGAGGAGCCGCCCCACACCCCGGTCGGTCGCGTCGCGACCCGCACGCAGCCGCCGGCCCCGGCCGGCCTCGACGAGGCGGTCGCGCTCGTCGACGGATGCACAGCCGTCCCGTGATGGTCGTCGGCCACGGAGCGCGCGAGGCCCGGGAGGCCGTGGTGGCGCTGGCCGAGCACCTGGGCGCGCCGGTGCTGACGACGTTCAAGGCGAAGGGCCTGGTCCCTGACACCCACCCCCTCGGCGCGGGCGTCCTCGGCCGTAGCGGTACGCCGGTGGCGAGCTGGCTGATGAACGAGTCCGACCTGGTCATCGCGGTCGGCGTCTCGTTCTCGAACCACACCGGCGTCGCGGAGTACAAGCCGATCATCCAGGTCGACGACGCCCCCGACGCGCTCGGCCGCTTCCACCCGGTCGCCGTCCCCCTCCTCGGCGACGCCGACGTCACCGCCCGACTCCTGCACGAGCGCACGGCGTCCAAGGGCCGACGGGCAGCGCGCGGACGTCGCGGCCCGTTGGGCGATCTGGCGGGACGAGAAGACCCGGCGTACCACCGAGGACCGCGGACGCGGGGTCAACGCGGCCGCCGTCTTCGAGACGTTGGGCCGCCACCTGCCCGACGACGCGGTCGTCGCCGTGGACGTCGGCAACCACGCCTACTCGCTCGGCCGCTATCTCGAGTCCGCGGGGCCAACCGGTGCTGATGTCGGGTTATCTCGGCTCGATCGGGTTCGGCTATCCCGCCGCCATGGGCGCCTGGGCGGCCGATCCGACCCGGCCGATCCTGGTCGTCACCGGCGACGGAGGCTTCGGCCAGTACGCCATGGAGCTGACCACCGCCGTGAAGTACGGCATGCCGATCAAGCACGTGCTGCTGGACAACCACGGGCTCGGGAAGATCAGCAAGGAGCAGCTGGCCGGCGACTTCCCGGTCTGGCAGACCTCGTTGGTCAACCCGGACTGGGCCGACTTCGCCCGCCTGTGCGGCGCCACCGGGCTCACCGCCCGCACCGTCGCCGACCTGGACGCCGCGGTCTCGGAGCTGTTCGCGACGCCGGGGCCCGCCCTCCTCCACGTCGAGCAGGACGGCGAGCTGGTGTGACGAATCGCAACGACCGACGCACGATCCACGCCCGACCGACGACCACAGACAGGACGATCCGATGACCGACACGGCGTACGACTTCACCGGCCTCCGCGCCCTCTTCATCAACTGCACGCTGAAGAGATCACCCGAGCCGAGCAACACCCAAGGACTGGTCGACGCCAGCCGGGAGATCATGGAGAAGCACGGCGTGCACGTCGACGTCGTCCGCGCCATCGACCACGACATCGCCACGGGCGTCTGGCCGGACATGCGCGAGCACGGGTGGGAGACCGACGGCTGGCCGGAGATCTTCGACCTGGTCAAGGCGGCGCAGATCCTGGTGCTGGCCGGCCCGATCTGGCTCGGCGACAACTCCTCGGTGATGAAGCAGGTGCACGAGCGGCTGTACGGCGGGTCGCACCTGCTCAACGACGCGGGTCAGTACCTCTACTACGGCCGCGTCGGCGGCTGCCTGATCACCGGCAACGAGGACGGCATCAAGCACTGCGCGCACAACGTGCTCTACACGCTGCAGCACATCGGCTACACGATCCCGCCGCAGGCGGACGCCGGGTGGATCGGCGAGGCCGGCCCGGGACCGTCGTACCTCGACCCGGACAGCGGTGGCCCCGACAACGACTTCACCAACCGCAACACGGCGTTCATGACGTGGAACCTCATGCACCTCGCGAAGATGCTGGACGACGCGGGCGGCGTGCCGGCGTACGGCAACCAGCGCTCGGAGTGGGACGCCGGCTGCCGGTTCGACTACGAGAACCCGGAGTACCGCTGACCACCACCGCGGTGGCCCCCGTTGCCACGTCTCCCGCCTCCTGCGCCGCAGCGCGGGCGTGGCGGAGTCCGCGCATGCCTCGCTACCTTCTGCCCATGGCGGGGGTGGGCGAGGCTCGCGAGCGGCCGGACGACCACGCGCTCGTCAGCGCCCTGCGCGCCGGCGACGAGGGGACGTTCGCCGCGCTCGTCGACGGCTGGTCGGGCTGGATGCTCCGCCTCGCGCGCGAGCACGTGCCGACCGCGGGCGTGGCCGAGGAGGTCGTGCAGGAGACCTGGCTGGCCGTGCTGCAGGGACTCGACGGGTTCCGGGGTGAGGCGTCCCTGCGGACGTGGGTCTACCGGATCCTGGTCAACCAGGCCAAGCGTCACGGGGTCAAGGAACGCCGGACGGTGCCGTTCGCCAGCCTGGCGGCCGACGACACCGGCCCGACGGTGGACCCCGAGCGGTTCCAGGGCCTGGGGGACCCGCACCCCGGCGGCTGGCGCCGGTTCCCCGAGGAGTGGCCGGAGCAGGTCGCGTTGACCCGCGAGGTGCGCGAGGTCGTCACCACTGCCCTGGCCGACCTTCCGCCCCGCCAGCGAGTTGTGGTCGCGCTGCGCGACCTCGACGGGCACTCCGCCGACGAGGTGTGCGACCTGCTCGACATCTCGAGTGGCAACCAGCGGGTGCTGCTGCACCGCGGACGTGCCGTCGTGCGCACCCACCTCGAGCGCTACTTCGCGACCACCCCGACTCGGAGCAAGGTGTCCTGATGACGTGCGAGGACTTCGTCGAGCTCGTGACGGCGTACCTGGAGGGGACCCTGCCCGAGGAGGAGCGCCGGGCGTTCGACGAGCACATGGAGCTGTGCCCTGGGTGCGATCGCTATCTGGAGCAGTACCGCGCGACCATCGACCTGCTCGGAGAGCTGCCGGAGGAGTCGCTGTCCTCCCCCGGTCGCGAGCGTCTGCTCGACGCCTTCGCCGAGTGGCGGCGTACGTCGGGCGAGAGCGGCGCGTAGCCGTTTCGGTCCCGCGCTGCGCGGCTCCGGTGAGCGATGATGCAGCCGGCGGGTCGGGCTGACTCGGGAGAGGGTTGAGGCGTCGTGGTCTGGTCGGTCCTGTTGATCGTGCTCCCGACGCTGCTCGCAGTGGCGGCCATGCTCCTGGCCCGGCGGTTCGCGCCACCCGGTGGCCTCTTGAGCGGGATGGAGTCCGCCGACGGCATCTTCAGCGCCGCCGGCGCGGGGCTCGCCGTGGTGCTCGCGTTCGTGATCTTCACGGTGTTCGAGAGCTACGCGAACGGACGCGACGCGTCCGGCCAGGAGGCGGTGGCAGTCCAGCAGATGTACTCCACCGCGGGGTTCTTCCCCGACCAGCAGGACCGGCTCCGCGGCGAGGCCATCTGCTACGGCCGCTCGGTCGTCCACGACGAGTGGCCGGCCATGCAGCACGGACAGGAGAGCGCGGTGACCCAGGGCTGGGTCGACCAGTTGGTGACGACCATCCAGCAGGCGCAGGTGCGCGGGAACGGGCAGGGGGCAGCACTCGAGCACTGGTTGCAGCTCAGCGACGACCGCCAGGAGGCGCGACGTACGCGGCTGGCCGAGGGCCAGCCGTTCGTCCCGCCGTTCGTCTGGGTCGTGCTGATCCTGATGATCCTGGTCGTGGTCATCTTCCAGTGCCTGTTCGCCGACCCGGGAGCCACGGCGTTCGGCCAGTCGATCGCGATGGCCGCGATGACCGCGACGCTCTTTGCGGGCCTGACCCTGATCTGGGTGCTCGACCGACCGTTCAACGACCGGGGAGCCGAGATCACACCGAGCCGGATGTCGGCGTCGCTGGCCGTGCTGATGCACAAGGCGGACCTGCCCGCCGAGCTGCCCTGCGACGCCTCCGGCAACCCGCAGTGAGCGGCGCCGCCGGGGTCACGCAGGCAGCGTGACCAGGAACCGGCAGCCCGGGTCGTGGTTCGCCACCGCGACCTCACCGAGGTGCGCCTCGACGATCCCCTTGACGATGGCCAGCCCCAGCCCCGCCCCGGCGCCACCCGTGACCTCGAGCTGCTCCGGCGTACGGGCACTGCTGCCCTGCCAGCCCACGTCGAAGACCCGCGTGATCTCCTCGTCCTTCATCCCACCGCAGCCGTCGAGGACGGCGAGCTCGACGCCGTCGGGCACCGACCGGGCGCTGATCTCCACGACGCCGTCGGCCGGGGTGTGCCGGATCGCGTTCATCAGCAGGTTGGACACGACCCGCGAGAGGCCGGCGGGGTCGGCGGTGACGAGCACGTCCTCCTCGACCTGCCCGCCGAGACGTACGCCGCGGGCGCGCGCCACCGAGTCCGCACCGGCGATCGCCTCGCTCACGACGTCACCCAGCGCGACCGGCTGCGGACTGAGCCGGAGCACGCCGGCATGGATCCGGGAGAGCTCGAAGAGGTCGTCGACCATCCGGACCATCCGGTCGACCTCGGTGCGCATCTGGACGTGGTAGCGCGAGGGATCGTCGGCCAGCCCGTCCTCGAGCGCCTCGGTCATCGCCCGCAGGCCCGCCAGCGGGGTCCGCAGGTCGTGGGAGACCCAGGAGACCAGCTCGCGGCGTGACTGCTCCAGGGCGAGCTCGCGCGCCCGCGACTCGGCCAGGCGCTCGCTGGTGCGGCGTAGCTCCTCGGACAGCTCGGTGAACTCGGCGGGGCCGGACGCCCCGGAGACGAAGGACCCGCTCTCGCCGAACCGTCGCGCCTCGTCCCGCAGCTCCCGGGACCACCGGGCGAGTGCGGACCCGACGGCCAGGGCGAAGAGGATCGCGACGACTCCGGCCACCAGCGCGACCAGGCTGATCACGCCCAGGTCGTGGGTCGAGAGGAACATCGCCCGCGACGTCGCCACGGTGCCGGCGACGACCGCCAGCACCGCCGTGGTCGCGACCCCGACCGTGAGCCAGCGCACGGATGCGCGCCGGCCCGACCAGACGAGCACGCCGCCGACGAGACCGACGCCGCCGGACCAGGCTGCTGTGGTGAGGATGATGACGACCTGGTCGTGGGTCATGTCGCGGCCTCCCATCGGTAGCCGACTCCCCACACGGTCGCGAGACGCACCGGATGGGTGGGATCGGCCTCGATCTTCTCGCGCAGCCGCCGGACGTGGACGGTGACGGTCGAGTGGTCGCCGAACGACCAGCCCCAGACCTGCTTGAGCAGCTCGTCGCGCGAGAACGCCTGACCGGGATGACCGACGAGGAAGCGCAGCAGGTCGAACTCGCGAACCGTCAGGGCGAGCCGGCGTCCGGCCAGGGTCGCGGTGTGCTCGGTCGCGTCGACCACCAGGTCGCCGTCGGTGACCGTGCCGCTGACCGAGCTGCGCTCACCGGCGCGCCGCAGCACCGACTCGACCCGCAGCACCAGCTCGCGCGGGCTGAAGGGCTTGGTCACGTAGTCGTCGGCACCGTGCTCGAGCCCCACCACCCGGTCGGTCTCGGAGCCGAGCGCGGTCAGCATGATGACGGGTACGTCGTCGCCCTTGGCCCGGAGCCGCCGGCAGACCTCGAGCCCGTCGATGCCGGGCAGCATCAGGTCGAGCACGACCAGGTCGGCGCGCTCGGCCTTCAGGTCCTCCAACGCCGACTCGCCGTCGGCGGACTCCCCCACGTCGTACCCGCCCGCTCGCAGGTAGGTCACCACGACCTCACGGACCGTCAGGTCGTCATCGACCACCATCACCCTGGCCACGGTCACCCCCTCTCGCGTCGAGCATCCGGCGGCGCCCCGCGATCGCCGTGCCCACCGCCACCGTCGCGACCACCAGTGTGACCATCACCCACCAGCCGAGCCAGTAGTCGCGGTCGAGCAGCGTCGGCCGGTCGGCCCGTGCGCCGAGGCGCCCGAGCTCCGGGATGCCGGCGAGCGTCACCGGGACCAGGACGACGAGGATCACCACCACGGGGGCGAGGTGTCGGCGGGGCACCAGCTGCACGGCCACCAGCGCCACGACGAGGACCAGCGGCGCGAAGACGCCGTCGTGGAGCACGACCCCGCCCACCAGCCAGGTGATGGTCGCCCGGGTGTTCTCCCGGCCGAGATCGAGCAGCCGCCAGACGCCGTACGCCGCGGCCACCAGGCCGGCGGCGAGCAGCACGGCCCGCAACGCGCGCATCACGCGACCACCTCCAGCCGGGCGACCCACTTCGTCTGGAGCACGCCCGGGCGATCGGGCGCGATCAGCCGGCACGGGAAGCCGTGGTCGAGGGACAACGGCTGCCCCTCCAGCTCCAGCGCCAGGAGCGTGTGGGGATGGTCGGAGAAGTTGGGGGCCAGCGTGCTGATCCGCTCGCCGCCATGCTCCTGCAGCGACTCGACCCGCACCTCGCTCCCGGCCGGCGCGCCGACGCGGTCGAGCAGGTCGCGCACCGGGACGCCGGTCCAGGTGGCCCCGGCGCTCCAGCCCTCGACGCAGGCGATCGGGAGCGAAGCCGTGGTCTGTGGCAGGGCGCGCAGGTCGGCCAGGCTGAGCTGCTCCTGGCGGTCACCGTGCACCACCGTCAGCAGGTACGCCGCGCTGGTGGCGGAGGCGACGACGCCGCGGTACGCCGCCGTGTGGTTGATCGGCACACCCTCCGGCCCGTCACCCGACCTGACCCCGAGCACGGAGACCTTCCGCAGCAGCGGGACCGTGGCTCCCGCGGTCGCGAGGACGGCCACACCGGCAGCGGCCCAGGTGGTCCGGAGGAGTCCGCGGCGCGACAGGACGTCGGCTCGCGACTCCATGGTGGGCCGGTCCTGCTCGGTGCTCTCCACGTCACCGGCCAGCGCCGTCCGGATGATCGGCAGCTTGACGGCCACGTGGACCGCCAGCGAGCCGATGGCGACCCAGGCCAGGGCGTAGTGCGTGGGCCGGAAGTTGAAGTGCCACGGGTACCACTGGGCGGCGTTCGCCAGCCCGGTGACGAGCTGGAAGATCGCGGCCGACACCAGCACCGCGATCGAGACCCGCTCCAGCCCGTGCAGGGTCAGCTCACCGACGTCCTTCGGCGGGCGGGCGAGGAGCTTGGGGAAGACCGTCCAGAGCTTCACCAGCAGGAGCGGGACGGCCGCCGTACCGGCGATCACGTGCACGCCCTGCGTCACGCGGTAACCCCAGCTGGGGCTGGTCGGGAACGGCAGCCACGGCGAGGGCGTCTGGGCCCAGTGGCTGATGATGCCGGTGACGAAGGCGAGCCCGAAGCAGATGCCGAGCCAGAGACCGACCCGCGCGGTGACCGCGGGGCTCCGCAGGCGCGAGGTGAAGTCGGCCTCGTCGGGGACGCGCGGCAGCGTCGGGGCCTTCACGGTCGCGCCCCGACCACGGCCATCCAGTGGTCGTCCCGCCGGTGGTGGACGACCGTGCCCAGCCCGGCCGCGGACGCCACGGCCTGGATCGCGTCGGCCCCGACGAGGGTCCACGGGAACTCCCCGCTCTGCCCGCTCGGGGACCCGAGACGTACGTGCCGGGTCGAGATCCCGGAGCCCCAGGGAGCCAGGTCGAGAACCACGCGGCCGTCGGGCGCGAGCAGCTCGCGCACGCGCTCCAGCAGTGCGACCGGGTCGCCGCCGATCCCGATGTTGCCGTCGGCCAGGAGGACGGTGCCCCACCGACCCTCGCCGGGCAACGGGTCGAACACGCTGCGCTGCAGGGCCGGTACGCCGCGGCTCAGCGTCTGCCGGACGGCCTCGGGCAGGACGTCGATCCCGAGCACGGTGTGGCCGGAGCGCGCCAGGTCCTCGGCCATCCGCCCGGGTCCGCAGCCGACGTCCACCGTCGGGCCCGCGCACAAGGAGAGCAGGGCTCGGTCGGACGCGCCGGCGACACCGAGCCACCGGTGCATCGGCAGCGGGCGCGGCACGCGGTCGCCGTCCCACACCGTGACGGGCTGGCCCTGGAGCGCCAGCGTGAAGACGCTGGCCACCGACATCGTGCTCATGCGGTCACCTCGCGCCAGGCGCGGAGGAAGTGTCCGTCGTCGAGCGAGCCGGCCACCTCTTCTGCTTCCCGAATCGTGTCGACGTCGGTCAGCTCCCGGCCGACCACCACCCGTTGGCCGGCCGCCTCCAGCGCCTCGCGGGTGCGGGCGAAGGTGTCGCTCCGCGACATCGGCACGCCGGCCAGGCCCGCCGCCGCGGCCGGGTCCCTGAGAGCCAGTGCCCACCAGCCCCCGTCCGGCGCCGGGCCCAGCACGGCGTCCCCCTCCCCCGCGGCCGCGGCCACCTCGCGGAGGTCCGCGGCGGTGACCTGCGGCGTGTCCATCCCGACCTGGACGGTCGGCCCCGGGCCCGCTGCGTCGGCATGCGCGTGCGCCAGTCGCTCGCCGAACGACGCCCCCCGTTGCGGATGGATGACCCAGCCGTCCAGCTGCGCACGCAGAGCGACCTCCTCGCAGGCGCCCGTGAGGGTGCCGTCGAGCGCGAGGTGGCACTCGTCGAACGCCGCGCGGCAGGCCACCAGGGTGTCCAACAACGCGGCGGCGGCCACGCGGGCCGCCGCTTCCATCCCGATCACCGTGCCGAGCCGGGTCTTCACCCGCCCGGCCACCGGCGCCTTCGCGGTCACCAGCGCCCTCATGCCGCCCGCACCTTCCAGAAGTCGCGGGCGGTGCGCACGGTCCCGCGGACCGAGCCACTCACCTTCGACCGCGTCCCGGCGGCGCGCGGACGGTAGGTCACGTCGTACTCGCCGATCCGCCATCCCGCCCGGGTGGCCTTGCGGAGCAGCTCGAGCGGGTAGCCGAAGCGCCGGTCGCGCACGTCGAGTGCGAGCAGGTCCGCTCGTCGGCAGACCCGCATCGGCGCCAGGTCGTGTGCCGGGAAGCCCGTCGTACGCCGCAGCCAGGCGACCACCACGGCATTCCCGAGGCGGGCGTGCCACGGCCAGACGCCGCGTGCGATCGGGCGTCGCCGGCCCAGGGCCAGGTCGACGTCCCCGTTCCCGACGGCGTCGAGCATCGCGAGGAGCTCGGCGGGGTCGAAGGAGCCGTCGCCGTCCATCACCGCGACGAGGTCCGCGGTGGCGGCCTCGAGACCCGCGTGGACGGCGGCGCCGTACCCGGGACGGAGCTCGGTCACGACGCGCGCTCCCAGGCGCGCGGCGGTCGCGGCGGTCCGGTCGCGCGAGCCGTTGTCGACCACGATCACCGCGAACCCGGGCGGTACCTCGGCCAGCAACGCGGGCAGCGCCGCCGCTTCGTCGCGGCACGGCAGCACGAGGTCGCAGGCCGGGATCTCCATGTCATTCACGCTAGGGATTCGGGGCCGGCTCCAGGACGGTTCGGGATTACGGAAGCCTGACGTCGGTCGCGCGGACGATCTCCCGGGCGCGATGCCACCTAGCCTGTCCGCGTGCCAGCCGACCGGACCGACCGTGCCGCTCGGGGCGGTCTGGCTGTGGCGATGCTTCTCATCGTCGCCGCCGTCGTCGTTCCGCCGCTGTGGCACTGGCGGGTGCGCGCCAGCCTGCACCCGGTGCGTCCCTTCGCGCCGCTGGCCGGCTGGGTCGACCCCCGCGTCGGACCAGGTACGGCGGTCGCCGTTGCCGTGGGGGTGCTCGGCATCGTGTGGGCGCCCGCCGTCGCGCGTCGTCTCTCGTGGCCCGCGCTCCTGCCCACGACGTACGTCGCCACGCTCGCGTGGACCCTGGGGCTCGCGTACGTCGACGGTCGCGCGGGACTGACGCACGAGATCGAGAACCACAACGAGTACCTCCTCACCGCCCGCCAGGTCCACGACGTCCCCGGCCTCCTGCGTGGGTTCGTGGACCGGATCCCCGTCGGCGTTACAGGGAGCTGGCCCACGCACGTCGCCGGCCACCCGCCCGGCGCGCTCCTGGTGTACGTCGGGCTGGTCGCGGTCGGCCTGGGCGGCGCCTTCGCCTGCGCCCTGACCCTGACCGTGCTCGGCTGCACGACCCCGGTGGCCGTCCTGGTGACCCTGCGACTGCTGGGTGCCGAGGACGTCGCCCGGCGTGCGGCTCCGTTCCTGGTGCTGGCCCCTGCGGCCATCTGGGTCGCGGTGTCGGCCGACGGAGTCTTCGCCGCGGTCGCGGCGTGGGGGCTGGCCGCGGTGGCGGCCGCGACGCGCTCCACCCGACGTCCCCTCGCTTGGTGCTGGGGTCTCGTCGGCGGGCTGCTGCTCGGGTCCTGCCTGTTGCTGTCCTACGGCCTGCCGTTGCTGGCGCCATTGGTCATCGCGGTCCTGGTCGCCGGGCGGTCATGGCGGCCCCTCCCGGCGGTGGCCGTGGGCTCACTGGTCCCGGTGCTGGTGTTCGCGGCGCTCGGGTTCCGGCTGTGGGCGGCGTACCCGGTGCTCCAGGACCGGTACTGGGCGGGCATCGCCTCCTACCGGCCGGCGTCGTACTGGCTGTGGGGCGACCTGGCCGCCCTCCTCCTCAGCGCCGGCCCGGCGCTGGGCGCCGGCCTCGGCTCGCTGCTGAGTGCCGGGCGTGGGTCACCCCGCACCGTGCGGCTCCTGGTCGGCGCGGCCGCCCTGGCCGTGATCGCCGCCGACGCGTCGCGGATGAGCAAGGCCGAGGTCGAGCGGATCTGGCTGCCGTTCGTCCCGTGGCTGCTGCTGGCCACGGCGTGCCTGCCCGAGCGCTGGCGGCGGCCGATGCTCGGGTTGCAGGTCGTGGTCGCCCTGCTGCTGCAGCACCTCGTCCTGACGAACTGGTGAGGCAGCCCGCGGCTCAGGACCGCAACGGCTCGTGCCGGAACGCCGCCAGCCCCTCCGCGGGGGTGATCTTCGCGCGGAAGCCCAGGTCCCGCTCCGCGCGCTCGGGCGACGCCACGATGTGCCGCACGTCGCCGAGGCGGTAGCGCCCGGTCACCTCGGGCTCCGGTCCGTCGCCGGCCACGGCGCGGGCCACGTCGAGGATCGAGACCGGCGTACCCGAGCAGACGTTGTACGCCGCGAAGCCGGGCTCCGTCTCGCCCACCGCCCGGGCGGCCAGCAGGTTGGCCCGCGCGACGTCGTCGACGTGCACGAAGTCACGCATCTGGCCGCCGTCCTCGAAGACCTGTGGCGCCTCGCCCCGCTCGACCGACGACCGGAACATCGCCGCGACGCCGGAGTAGGGAGTGTCCCGGGGCATGCCGCGGCCGTAGACGTTGTGGTACCTCAGGGCCACCACGTGCCCACCCGCCTGGCGCGCCCAGGCCGCGGCGTAGTGCTCCTGCGCGAGCTTGCTCGCGGCGTACGCACTCCGCGGGTCGACGGCCGCGTCCTCGCCGACCAGGGTCCAGGTCAGAGCTGAGCCGCACACCGGGCACGGATTCTCGAACCGTCCGGCGTCCAGGTCCGCGGCGCTGCGGATGCCCGGGCTCTGCGGCCCGTGCGTGGCGCAGGTGTAGCGCCCCTCGCCGTACACCACCATCGAGGACGCGAGCACCAGCCGCGCGACCCCCGCCTCGTGCATCGCGGCGAGCAGCGCGGCCGTGCCGACGTCGTTGTGCGAGGCGTACGCCGGGAGGTCCGCCACCCGGGCGCCCAGCCCGACGAGCGCGGCCTGGTGCACCACCACGTCGACGCCGGCGAGCAGGTCGCCCCACGACGCGGCGTCGCGGACGTCGAGCCGATGGATGCCCGCGGGCGCCGCCGCCTCGCCGTGCGCCTGCGGGAGCATCAGGTCGACCCCGACCACGTCGTCGCCGGCGTCGACCAGTGACTCGGCGACCGCCGAGCCGATGAAGCCGGCCGCGCCGGTGAGAAGGACCCGCATGCCCCGAACCTCCCAGAGCCCGGGCGACGTCACCAGGGGCGACCGGCGTCGGTCAGGGATCGGTAAGAAGAGGAGACGCCGGCGCTGTCGGTGGTCGCCCTCACACTGGCGCCCGTGCAGGACGACTTCGACTTCATCTTCGGCGTGCCTGACCCGTCGCTGGACCCGCATCCGTGCTGCCGCGTCCTGGAGCTGCGGCAGTACACGTTGCATCCCGGCACCCGGGACACGCTGGCCGGCCTGTTCGAGCATCACTTCCTCGACGAGCTCGCCGCCACCGGCATGCACGTGCCCGGTCTGTTCGCCGACCTCGACGACCCCGACCGGCTGGTGTGGCTGCGCGGCTTCCCCGACATGGCGGCGCGCCATCGGGCGCTCTCGGACTTCTACCTGACCGGCCGGGTCTGGCGCGAGCACGCGGCGGCGGCGAACGCCACGATGATCGACAGCGACGACGTGCTCCTGCTCAAGCCCCTCACCTCGGTGCCGGGTACCCGGTTCCTGCGACCCCACCGGCGGAGGTGCCACGAGCGGCCGCCTGGTGATCGACGTCCTCCCGCTCGCGCGCCTGCACGCGGCCGGCGTCCCGGTCGAAGCGCTGGTGGACCGCGTCCTCGGGGCCGCGGGCGACGAAGGGGCCGAGGTCCTCCTCGTCGCGGTCACCCATCCCGAGCCGAACGACTTCGCCGGGCTGCCCGTGCGGGACGAGCGTGTGGCGGTCTGGCTGATCCGCCACCCGAGCCGCGAGGCGCGAGACCGCGTCCGAGCCCGGCTGGGCATCCTGCCGGCCGACGAGACGGTGCGGTTGGGCCCGTTGAACGGCTCGCAGATCGGTTGACCGACCCGCTAATGTGGACGCTGCCAACATTCACTCGGAGGTCCACCCATGACTCGCATCGCATCGCTCATCGAACGCAACGCCCGGCTCGCCGCCGACTACACGCCCGTCGCCCTCGCTCCCCCGTCGTCGGGCGCCGTCCTCCTCAGCTGCCTGGACCATCGCCTGCCGCCGGAGCTCGTCCTCGGCCTGGAGACCGGCGAGGCCCCGGTGATCCGGAACGCCGGCGGCCGGGTCACGTCGGGCGTGATCCAGGACCTCGCCTTCCTCGCCTTCCTGGCCGAGCAGCTCGTCGGTGAGGCCGGTGGCGAGGACCTCTTCGAGGTCGCCGTCATCCACCACACGCAGTGCGGCACCGGCTTCCTCGGGGACGCGACGTTCCGCCGGCAGGCGGCCGAGGCCACCGGACTCCGTGAGGACGACCTGGCCGCCTCGGTCGTCGAGGACCCCTACGAGACGGTCCGACACGACGTACGCCGCCTCCTCGAGGCACCCGAGATCTCGGACAAGGTCAGCGTCTCGGGTCACGTCTACGACCTCGCCACCGGGCGGCTCGCGACGGTCGTCGACGCGAGCCACCCGGGGCGATGACCCTCGGGTCTCGACGGCCCATGCGCAGCGCGCGAATCGCCCAGTGACCTGCGGCTACGCCGCTACACCCCGGCGATTAGGATGGTGAGGACCGCCACATATGGAGCTGCTGAATGACGACCGCGCCCACGACCGACCGGGACGCCATGGTGCGTGCCATCGCGTCCCAACACCTCGCGGAGCGAGGACCGTTGATGCCCGTGCTCCACGACGTGGTCGGCGAGCTCGGGCACGTCGCCCGGGAGGACGTCGAGACGATCGCCGACGTGCTGAACCTCTCGGTGGCCGAGGTCCACGGAGTCGTCAGCTTCTACCACGACTTCCGCACCGAGCCTTCCGCCACGCACCGGGTCGCACTGTGCCGTGGCGAGGCCTGTCAGTCGGTCGGTGCGCAGACGTTGTACGACGACACCCGGGCACGTGTGGGCGCCCTCGGCGCCGACGTCGAGGTGGCCGAGATCTTCTGCCTGGGCAACTGCGCGCTCGGGCCGTCCGGCACCGTGGACGGTCGGCTCCACGGCCGGCTGTCGGCCGAGCGGCTGGACGCGTTGACGGAGGCATGGCGTTGACCGCTCACGCTTCCCGCGTGGTCGTCCCTGCCGACGCCGCTGCGGTCTCGGTCGGTGCCGACGAGGTGGCGGCCGCCTTCGAGGCGGCCGGAGCACAGGTCGTCCGCACGGGTTCGCGCGGGATGCTCTGGCTCGAGCCGCTGGTCGAGCTCGACACCGACGCCGGCCGGATCGGCTTCCCGAACGTCACGCCCGACGACGTGGCCGCCGTCCTCGCCGGCGACGCGCCCGACATCGGGATCGTCGACCAGCACCCCTGGCTGACGTCCCAGCGGCGCGTGAGCTTCGCCCGCGTCGGCGTGGTCGACCCGTCGTCCATCTCCGACTACGAGGCCCACGGCGGCTGGGCCGGGCTGCGCCGCGCGCTGTCCCTATCCCCCGCCGAGGTCGTCCAGGAGGTCACCGACTCGGGGCTCCGGGGTCGCGGGGGCGCGGGCTTCCCGGCCGGCATCAAGTGGAAGACCGTCCTCGGGGCGGACTCCGACCTGAAGTTCGTGGCCTGCAACTTCGACGAAGGCGACTCCGGGACGTTCGCCGACCGGATGATCGCGGAGGGCGACCCGTTCACCCTCGTGGAGGGCATGACGATCGCCGCGCACGCCGTGGGGGCGACCGAGGGCTACGTGTACGTGCGCTCCGAGTACCCCCACGCCGTCGCCGCCCTGGGGCGCGCGATCGACGCGGCGTACACCCACGGCTATCTCGGCCAGGACATCCTCGGCTCCGGCCTCGCCTTCGACCTGCACCTGCGCGTGGGGGCCGGTGCCTACATCTGCGGCGAGGAGTCCTCGATGCTCGAGAGCCTCGAGGGCCGACGGGGCGAGGTGCGCGCGAAGCCGCCGATCCCCGCGCTCAAGGGTCTCTGGGGGCGTCCGACCGCGGTCAACAACGTGCTCACGCTCTGTGCGGTGCCGATGATCCTGGCCGACGGGGGCGCGGCGTACGCCGAGCTCGGCACCGGCCGCTCCCGGGGGACCCAGGTCTTCCAGCTCGCCGGCAACATCAAGCAGGGCGGCATCGTCGAGGTGCCGTTCGGCGTGAGCCTGACCGAGCTGGTGGACGGCTACGGCGGCGGGACGCTGTCCGGGCGTCCGGTCCGCGCGGCGCAGGTCGGCGGCCCGCTCGGCGCCTACGTGCCCGCGTCCGGCTTCGACGTCGCCATGGACTACGAGGCGCTCGCCGAGTCGGGCGCGATGCTCGGTCACGGCGGCATCGTGGTGTTCGACGACACCGTCGACATGGCGCGGATGGCGCGCTTCGCGATGGAGTTCTGCTCGATCGAGTCCTGCGGCAAGTGCACGCCCTGCCGCGTGGGGTCGACGCGCGGCGTCGAGACGATCGACCGGATCATCGCCGGACACGACGTCTCGGCCAATCTCGTGCTGCTCGACGATCTGTGCGAGACCATGACCCAGGGGTCGCTGTGCGCGATGGGCGGGCTGACACCGATGCCGGTGCAGAGCGCGATCAGGCACTTCCCCGAGGACTTCGAGCGTGAGGAAACATCTGTATGAGCTCCGTCGACCAGCAGAGCATCTGGGACCCCGACGTCGACTTCGGCACCCCGGCGATCCGTGATGCTCAGGCCGTGGCGCAGTCGGTGACCGTCACCGTCGACGGTCGCCAGGTCGACGTGCCGGCCGGTACGTCGGTGCTGCGGGCCGCGACCGAGGCCGGCGTGAGCATCCCCAAGCTCTGCGCCACCGACTCGCTCAAGGCGTTCGGCTCCTGCCGCATGTGCCTGGTCGAGGTCGAGGGTGGCAAGGGCGTGCCCGCGTCGTGCACGACGCCGTGCGCCGACGGCATGGTCGTCAACACCCAGACCGAGACGGTGCGCGAGCTGCGCCGCAACGTGATGGAGCTCTACCTCTCCGACCACCCCGAGGACTGCGACGGCTGCGCCCGCGGCAACTGCGAGATCCAGGCCCTGGCCGCGACCGTCGGCTCGGCCGAGGTCCGCTACGGCAGGCCCGAGTCGCGCACGGAGGTCGCCCACTCGCACCCCGTCGACGAGAGCAACCCCTACTTCTCCTTCGACTCCTCCTCGTGCATCGTCTGCTCCCGCTGCGTGCGCGCGTGCGCCGACATCCAGGGCACCTTCGCCCTGACCGTCGAGGGCCGGGGCTTCGACTCGAAGATCAGCGCGGGCGGCACCGACTTCCTCTCCTCCGAGTGCGTCTCGTGCGGCGCCTGCGTGCAGGCCTGCCCGACGTCCGCCCTCCAGGAGCACTCGATCGTCGAGCTCGGCATGCCGACGCGCTCGGTCGAGACCACCTGTGCCTACTGCGGCGTCGGCTGCTCCTTCCGCGCGGAGGTCAAGGGTGAGGGCTCCGACGCCGAGGTCGTGCGGATGATCCCGTCCAAGGCGGGCGGGGCGAACGAGGGCCACAGCTGCGTGAAGGGCCGCTTCGCCTACGGCTACACCTCCCACAAGGACCGGCAGATGTCGCCCATGGTGCGCGACACGATCGACGACGAGTGGCGCAAGGTCTCGTGGGACGAGGCGATCGCCAAGGTCGCGACGGGCTTCGAGGCCCTTCAGGCCGAGTACGGCGTCGGCGCGATCGGTGGCATCTCCTCGAGCCGGTGCACCAACGAAGAGGTGTACGTCGTCCAGAAGATGGTCCGGGCGGCGTTCGGCAACAACAACATCGACACCTGCGCTCGGGTCTGCCACTCCCCCACCGGCTACGGCCTCAAGCAGACCCTCGGGACGTCCGCCGGCACCCAGGACTTCCGCTCGGTCGACCAGGCCGACGTCATCCTGCTGATCGGGGCCAACCCCACCGACGCCCACCCGGTGTTCGCCTCGCGGATGAAGCGGCGGCTGCGCGAGGGTGCCGAGCTGATCGTGGCCGACCCGCGCCGGATCGCCCTGGTCCGCAGTCCCCACGTGGAGGCGGCGTACCACCTCCCCGTGCTGCCCGGCTCCAACGTCGCCTTCGTCAACGCGATGACGCACGTCATCGTCACCGAAGGCCTCCACGACGAGGAGTTCGTGCGCGAGCGCCTCGAGGACGCCGACGAGTACCTCGCCTTCATCGCCGACCCGGGCAACTCCCCCGAGGCCATGGCCGAGGCGACCGGGGTGGACCCCGAGCAGGTCCGTGCCGCGGCCCGCCTCTTCGCCGGCGCGCGCAACGGCGCGATCTACTACGGGCTCGGCGTCACCGAGCACTCCCAGGGCTCGACGATGGTGATGGGGATGGCCAACCTGGCCATGGTCACCGGCAACATCGGCCGCGAGGGTGTCGGCGTGAACCCGCTCCGCGGGCAGAACAACGTGCAGGGCTCCTGCGACATGGGGTCGTTCCCCCACGAGTTCCCGGGATACCGGCACGTCTCGCAGGACGACGTCCGCGGCATCTACGAGCAGCTCTGGGGGCTCACCCTCGACCCCGAGCCCGGCCTGCGCATCCCGAACATGTTCGACTCGGCGCTCGCCGGAACGTTCCGCGGGGTGTACATCCAGGGCGAGGACATCGCCCAGTCCGACCCGAACACCCAGCACGTCGAGGCAGCGCTGCGGGCGATGGACCTCGTCGTCGTGCAGGACCTCTTCCTCAACGAGACCGCCCGGTTCGCCCACGTCTTCCTGCCCGGCACGTCGTTCCTGGAGAAGGACGGCACCTTCACCAACGCGGAGCGCCGGATCAACCGGGTGCGACCGGTCTTCCCCTCCAAGGTCGGCATGGACGAGTGGGAGATCACCTGCGCCATCGGCCGGGCGATGGGGTACGACATGTCCTACGCCAACGCCTCGGAGATCATGGACGAGGTCGCGGCCACCACGCCCACCTTCGCCGGGGTCTCGTTCGCCCGGCTCGACGAGGTCGGCTCGATGCAGTGGCCGGTCTACGACACCACCTCGACTGGTACGCCGATCATGCACATCGGCGAGTTCGTGCGGGGCAAGGGCAAGCTGATCGAGACCGTGTTCGTGCCGACCACCGAGCGGTCGACGCGGAAGTTCCCGCTGATCCTCACCACGGGTCGGATCCTCAGCCAGTACAACGTGGGCGCCCAGACGCGGCGTACCGCCAACAACACCTGGCACCCCGAGGACGTCCTCGAGATCCACCCCGCGGACGCCGAGATGCGCGGCATCTCGACGGGCGACCTGGTCGACCTGACCAGTCGCGTCGGCTCCACGACCCTGCGCGCCGAGGTCTCGGATCGGATGCCGGCCGGCGTGGTCTACACGACGTTCCACCACCCCGTGACCGGAGCGAACGTGGTCACGACCGAGAACTCCGACTGGGCGACCAACTGCCCCGAGTACAAGGTGACCGCGGTCCAGGTCGGCGTCGCCAACGCCCGCGGCGAGTCCGCGGTGGCCACCGAGCGCCTCCCCGCGGAGACCCACGCGTGACCTCGGGGAAGGTTCCCCCGGAGGCGCGGATGGGCAACGACATCGCCCGCCAGTTCGCGCACCTGCCGGCCGCCGAGGCGGCCGAGAGCATCGCTCGCCACATCGAGACCTTCTGGGACCCGCGCATGCGTCGCGAGCTCGAGGCTCTCGCCGCGGCGCACGACGACTCCCTCGATCCGCTGTTGGTGGATGCCACCGGTCGCCTGGCCGCGCACGCCTCCCGCTCCGAACCCGACGCCCAGCCCTAGCCGCCTCGCGCTGCGGTACCGCCCACGTTGATCGGGTCAGGTGTGGCAGGTGCCCGACGACGTGTCGGCCACGGCACCGGTGGAGTCGACGAACTCCGCGCCCCATCCCGCGGGATCCAGACGCAGGCGCAGGTAGCCGAAGCGCTTGAGGTAGACCAGCGGCTGCGGGAACACCGACGTGTTCAGCACGTTCAGCCCCTCACCGCCCGTCCCGACGATGTACTCGGTGATCCCGTTGGCCGGATCCTCGCCACCTTCCGGCTCCAGTGCGGCATAGCGCTGGTAGTCGTGGACGTGCCCGTTGAGGACGACGTCGGTGTGGGCGGCGTACAGCACGTTCCACCACGCCCGATAGGCCGTTCCCTTGAGGTTCGACGCGGTGAACAGCGGCTGGTGCCAGAACGCCCCGATGCAGGGCTGCGTGGTGGCGGCCAGGTCGGCGGCCAGCCACGTGGTCTGCGGGCTCTTCGCGCCGCATCCACCCACCCCGGTCTTGCCGCAGTTGCCGTTGAGCGCGACCAGGTGCCAGCTGCCGAGGTCGAAGGAGAAGTGGCCGCCCGTGGTGGGGTGCGCGGCGGCGCCGAAGTGCGCGAAGTAGCTGCCCGCCGAGGAGTTGTCGCTCGGGCAGGCGCTGCCGGTCTGGTCTCGTCCGGTCTTGTACTCGTGGTTGCCCGCCACGGGGCTGATCAGCGAGTCGAGCCGCCCCCACGTCGGGTTGTAGGAGACCGCGTAGTCCGCGGGATCGCCGCAGTCGTACTGGTAGTCGCCCAGGCCCAGGATCGCGGTGAGTCCGCTGTCGGCCAGCATCAGGCTCGAGACCCGGTTCATCGCGCACTTGTTGGCGTTGCCGGCTCCGCCGAGGTACTTGCTGTCGGACGGGTCGCATGCCATGTCGCCGACGGCCCCGATCACCACCGAGTCGACGTCGGCCGTCAGGTCCAACCCGCCGGGGCGGGACGCCGCGCTCCCCGTCGGTGCCGTCAGCGCGGTCAGCCCGACGACGAGGGTCGCACCGCCGATGGCGAGCGCCCACGACAGGGATCTCCTGGTCCTCGAGCTGGTGGTCCGAGCGTCTGGGGTGCGCACGCGTCTGCCCTCCAAGGCCACGTCCACCCTCGACGCGATGCGCAGCGGGCGTCAACCCCAGGTCGAGGCGCAGAGAAGGGCCACGGGAGCGTTGGTCCGGCCCGGACACCGCGCGCCGGCCGAGCGCGACCTGGTGCCGACGGCCGAGCAGGATGAACGGCAGGCGACGCCCGCTACCGCACCTTCTTCCAGCTACGCCGGAACTCGCGCTCGTGCTCGGACAACTCGGCCTCCAGCCGCGCGGCGATCACGCCCCAGGTGAACGTGTCCCGTCCCTCGTCGCGCGCCGCCGCCGCGAGGCGCAGGACGTGCTGCATCGCCATCAGCACGTCATGATGCTCGCCCAGGGCCTCTTGGACCTTCTTCGCTCTCTTCGCAGCGGCGCGGGTATCGGCACTCATGACCGGGTCCAGAGCCTCGGCGGCGTACCGCACGCGCTTGGACTTCTTGCGTACCTGGTGCAGCAGGTCCGGACGTTCGGCGTCGTCGGCGACGTGGGCGCGACGAACTGCCTTCTCGACGCGTCGCCACTCCTGCTGGATGAGCTTCGGGAACGCCTTGCGGGCCCGTCGATCGCGCCGGTCGCTGAACGGGAGTCCCGCCTGCCAGCCGTCGAGGGTGTCGAGGAGCGTGAAGTAGCGCTCGGAGGTCATGGCTGCGAGCACCTCCTGGTGCGCCGTGCGACGCTCGGCCCGCAGTCGACGGTCGAACCAGGTGCCCGGTCGGTCACGGACCTGGTCGGGGTGCAGCCCGAGCAGGGCCGAGCTCACCTGCGAGCGCAGGACATCCAGGTCTCGCGGACGGCCGAGAACCTCGCCGATCCACTGCAGCTCGTCGCGCACCGGGTCGGTGACCCCTGCATCGAGGCAGAGGTCGAAGGACCGGAGCACGGAGCGCAGGCGCCGTATGACAAGGCGCAGCTGGTGAACGGCGTCCGGGAGGTCGGCGCGCGCCATCGGGTCGAGCCGGTGCAGGTCGCCGACCAGAGCGGTGACGTGATGCGTGAGCAGCTCGTGCTCCGTCGCTTTCTCGTCGAGGTCGCTACGGCCTCCGGCGGACGACGTACCCACGGCCAGCTGCATCAGCTCACCGAGCTTGGACCGGCCCGACGCCACTTCGGCGCCGGCCTTGCGCACGCGCTTGTCCAGGGCCTTGGTCAGGCGTGGCCGGCCCGCGTGGATCTCGATCTCCCACTCGCGCCAGACATGCGTCTCCTCCCCGTCCGGACCGCTGCGGACGGCCGTGACCACGTCGTCGCTGACCTCCGCCAGGACCGCCTCGTCGGCGTCCACCACCGTGGCGGTGGTGCGCTGGGTCGTGATCGTCGCGATCTCGAGGAGCGCGCGCTGGCGCACCACCTCCTGGACGACGCGTCGCAGAGCCACGGGTGGCGTGCGGACCGAGCGACCCAACGGCGCGCGGATCTCCTGGCGCGCGCCCTCGACCGGGAGCTTGAGGTGCCATCCGGCATCGAGGCCGCCCGTACGTCGGCGCAGGGTGATGCCCCGTCGGCCAAGAGCGAGGTCATCGGTGTCGAAGTAGCGGGCTTCGAGGTCGTCGGTTCGGGGTCCGTCCACGCGTGAGACGTCGGGAAGGTCCTCCAGCGTCGGCAGCGCCACGTTGTCGTCGACGTGGTACTTCCGCTCGACCTCGCGGTGTGTCGTGGCCATCGCACCGTTCTAGCGCACGCAGATGAACGCTGGTCGACATCTTGCTCGCGACGCGTGGAGGCAACGCCCGATGTTCCGGCGTTGGACAACAGTGCCGAGTGGACAACCCGGGGTCACGATCCGGGTTTCGCGATCCTCGCCCGCTGCGCCGCCGACGCTCGTCCGGAACGTGGACCACCTCGTGGTTCCAGGGCGGTGGTCCGGAGGTAATGGGTGCGCCCCGCCGGCTCACGGGGGTGTCGACGGGGCGACCACCCAGCAGGCTAGGGCCCGCGTCCGTGGTCCGGAATCCCCGATGTGGAGGAGGACGTCGGCGCGGTGTCTCAGTACAGGGCAGGCCCGGTCAGGCGAGCTGCCAGACCCCGGGCCTCGCCTTCGTCATCAGGCCTTCCTCGATGAGGGCCACGCGCGCACGCCGAGCGGCGTACCGCCAGCGCAGCTCACCCTCGGGGGTCGTCTCCGTGTCCGCCGGCCGCAGGCGGTCCTCGGCCAGGACCTCGAGCTCCAGGAACAGCTCGTCGGCCTCCAGCTCGCCACCGGCCCGCTCGAGCACGGTGATGATCAGCGGCTTGAACACCTCGGGCGGCGTCCACCGCCGGGTCACGACCTTCGCCGGGGTCGCGGACGAGCGGGTCACCGTGGCCGGTCGCTTCCGGGGCTTCGGCGGCGGCGTGGCCGCCTTCTTCGGCATCGGGGGCGGCTGGCCGTGCACGCACTGCGACTTCGGCAGGTCACACAGCTCGCAGTAGTCGGCTGGCTCGTTCATCGAGGTCCAACCTAACCGGCCACGAACGTCACGTCCGACCCGGCTCGAACGGTCACCTGAATGGCCACCCACGATGCGAGCGCGCCGGAGCCGAAAATCCCCGAACTCGGCCCGGCACGGCTGTTCGAACTGGCCTTAGAGTGCAGGAGAGGAACCGCCGCGTCGGGGGCGGCACCCGGCACGCCCCGGCCAGGCGGCTAAGGGGATTCGATGCGCACCGCAATGCTGGCGACCGCGTTCGCCGCAGCCACACTCGTCGCCGTTCCCACGGGAGGGTCGGCGGATGCGAACACGTCCTGCTCGCACCTGGAGATCCAGGCCCACCGCGGCTATCACTACGGCTCCATCGACCAGAACACGATCAAGTCGTTCAACGAGGCCGACGCCCACGGCTACGCGATCGAGACCGACGTGTGGCACGACAAGCAGGGCCAGCTCTGGATCTTCCACGACCGCGACGTGGCCAGGTCCACCAACGGCACCGGCAAGATCGACAAGATGACCACCGCCCAGGTGGAGGCGCTGCGGTACAACAAGGGTGGCCACCGGCTGCCCAAGATCCACAAGGCGGTGAAGGCGTGGTCGCAGTACCCCAAGCGGAGGATCTACATCGAGCCCAAGCAGAAAGACACGATCCCGGGCATCGTCCAGGAGCTCAAGGATGCCGGCCTGAGCAACATCAGGTTCACCGGGTACTGGGACTACGTCGAGAGGCACTTCCCCAAGTTCGGCACCGAGCCGAAGTCGCCGAAGATCTACTTCGATCCGTCGCACTGGGTGGCGAGGCACGCGGACGCCGTGATGATGGGCTGGCAGTTCATCACCGCGGCGCAGGTGGCCGCCTACCACCAGGCGGGCCTGGAGGTCCTCGAGACGCACAACAACACCACCACCGGGTGGGAGAACGCGATCAGGCGCAACTTCGACGGGATCCTGACCGACCGTCCGAACGAGGCCAAGGCGTTCTGCGAAACGGTGACGTGACCGCGGACTGAAGAGTGGCTCCGGCGGGAGCGTCGCACCGCCGTGGGTCACCCGACCTCACCATGCCCACGTGGCCGGAACGGACCGGACCGCATGGGCGCAAGTCGGGTTAGAGTCGTGCGGAACCGCAGGTTCGGGGTGGCACCTGGCACGTCCCGGCCACGCGGCTAGGGGGAATTCGATGCGCACCGCGATTCTGGCGACAGCATTCGCCGCAGCCACGCTCGTCGTCCTACCGACGGGAGGGGCTGCCGACGCGAACACGTCCTGCTCGCAGCTGGAGATCCAGGCCCATCGCGGCTACCACTACGGCTCGATCGACCAGAACACCATCCCGGCGTTCGACCAGGCCAATGCCCACGGCTACGCGATCGAGACCGACGTGTGGCACGACGCACAGGGGCAGCTCTGGGTCTTCCACGACCGTGACGTCAGCAGGGCCACCAACGGCACCGGGAAGATCGACAAGATGACGACCGCGCAGGTCAGGGCCCTGCGCTACAACAAGGGTGGCTCAGCCCTGCCGACCTTCCAGGAGGCGGTGGCGGCGTGGTCGAAGTACCCCACCCGGAGGATCTACATCGAGCCCAAGCAGCTGGACGCCGTGCCAGGCATCGCCCATGCGCTCAGCGCCGCGGGGCTGGTCAGCAACATCCGGTTCACCGGTTACTGGGACTACGTCGAGCACAACTTCCCGCAGTTCGGGACAGAGCCGAAGTCTCCGCAGACCTACTACGCCCCGTCGCACTGGGTGGCGAAGCACTCGGACGCCGTGATGATGGGCTGGCAGTTCATCACCGCGGCGCAGGTGGCCGGCTACCACCAGGCGGGCCTGGAGGTCCTCGAGACGCACAACAACACCACCACCGGGTGGGAGAACGCCATCAGGCGCAACTTCGACGGGATCATGACCGACCGTCCCAACGAGGCCAAGGCGTTCTGCGCGACCGGTGCAGTGACCGTGGCGCGCAGGCGTACGCCGTTGCCGCGCGCGTGACCGAGCGTCGTCAGCCGATGGTGTGGAAGACCGCGTACCGGCGGATCTGGGTGCCGCCCAGCGCGAACCCACCACCGACCCGGAGCTGGCCCGGCTCCGCGCTGAGCGCCCAGAGGCCCGGATGGTCGGTGCCGGTGAACGGCAAGGCGTAGGACTGGACCGCCCCGTTGCCGGCGTTGAGGACGGCCAGCTGGTGCCGGTTGGTGCCGTTGAACGTCGGGCCGAAGTGCCCGCCGACGTACACCAGGCCGTCAGCCACGGCGATCGTCTGGCAGTCGCCGTCGCCGTGCCGCACCCAGTCGCGGCTCGCGTTGGACTTCTCCCAGCTCACGGCACGTCCGCCGCCCGGGCCGCCGATCGCGGCGAAGACATGACCGGCGTCGTTGTCCATGCCCAGCAGCTGGCACCCGCTGCAGATGGCCGCCGGTGCCCACGGGGTCGCGGCGCCCGTCGCGGCATCCACGGCGCCGGCGAAGTCCCGCGCCTGGCCGGCCAGACTCCGGAACGATCCACCGATGTACAAGGTGTTGCCGTCGAGCGTCATCGACCGCACCTTGCCGTCCGTCACCCGCGCATTGAAGCCGGTGAGCCGTGCGCCGGTGCTCGAGCTCAGCAGGGCGAGCCCGTTCTGGGCGGCGTTGTCGACGCGAGCGAAGTTCCCGGCGACGTACACGCCCCGACTCGTCGCGATGATGGCGCGGACCGTGTTGTTCGCGTTGCCGCTCCAGCTGCCCACGGCGCTACCGCCGGGCGTGATCGCGGCCAGACTGCTGTCCGCCGCGCCGGCTACGCGGTTGAAGTCGCCCCCGGCGTAGATCGTGCCGTCGGGGCCCACGTCCAGGGCCCGTACCGTGCCGTCGGCGCCGGGATTCCAGCCGAGGAGCTCGCCCGTGGTGGCGTTGAAGGCGGCCAGTCGGTTGCGTGCGACCGTCTGGCCCGTCGTGGAGTTGCGCAGCGCCGTGAAGCCGCCGCCGAGGTAGACGGTGTTGTTCGACACCGTCATCGCGTAGACGACCCCGTTGGTGGGATACCACCCGGGGTTCGGCGTGGTGGCGTACGCCGCGTTCGCGGCCGGCATCCCCCACCACAGCAGTCCCCACGCGACGGGTATGACGACCAGACGCCACCAACGCTTCACGGAATGTCCCTCCCCCGACGGCGAATCCGCGCCACCCGACCTGTTTCAGGGCATTCTGCGTCGGGTGAGGAAACGCTTCATCCCCACTCGTGGGGAAGGTAAAGACGCCACGGGCTACGTGCTACGGGCCACCGGCCCTGAAGGTCATCCCGGCGGCGGCATGCCCACGGTGTAGGCGGCCATCGACACCGAGCCACCCTCAAGCCCGTCGACCAGCTGCGACATCGGCTCCTCGCCGGCGATCGCCGCGGCGTACAGCAGCGGGAGGTAGTGGTCGGGCGTGGGTACCGCGTCACCGAAGTCGGGGTGGGCGTCGAGCGTCGCCACCTCGGTCGGATCCGTGCTCTGCAGGATCGCCCGCGCGGCATCGTCGAAGCGGTGCGCCCACGCGAAGGCACCGCCGTCCCGCGTGCGATCGATGGCGCCCAGGTTGTGCACGACGTTGCCGCTGCCGAGGATCAGGACGCCGGAGTCGCGCAGCTCGCCCAGCCGGCGCCCGAGCTCCAGGTGGTAGTCGAACCCCTGGAAGGCGTTGAGCGAGAGCTGCACGACGGGGATCGAGGCGTCGGGGAACGCATGCACCAGGACCGACCAGGTCCCGTGGTCGATGCCCCAGGAGTCGATGTCGCAGCCCACCCAGGTCGGGCTCGCGAGGTCGGCGACCTCGTCGGCCAGCTCCGGCAGACCGGGCGCCGGGTAGCTGACGTCGTAGAGCTCCTGGCCGAAGCCGTAGAAGTCGTGGATCGTGCGCGGACGCGGCATGCCGGTGACCGCGGTCGCGTTGGTGTACCAGTGCGCCGAGATCACCAGGATGGCGCGTGGTCGTGGCACCGCCTGCCCGAAGTCACGCCAGGCGCGCGTGTACCTGTTGTCCAGCAGCGCGTTCTGCGGCACCCCGTGACCGATGAACGCCGCCGGCATGCGCACACCCGGCTCCCACATGGTGTCCACGTTGCCCGCGTCCTCAGGCCGGAGCGAACACGATCAGCTGCAGCTGGAGGCCGTCGGGGTCGCGGAAGTTGAGCGACCAGCCCCACCCGTGCTCGGTGATCGGGCTGTAGGTCACGCCCTTCTCCTCGAACCGGGTCACCCACTCGTCGAGCTCCGCTCGCTCGGGCACGATGAAGCCGACGTGGTCGAGGCCGGTGCGGGTCGGGTCGAACGACTCGCCGGCGTTGGTCGGGTGCTGGTTCAGCACGAGGAACATCGACCAGTCCTCCGGGCCGATCACGATCGCCGAGCCGCCGGAGTCGCCGGCGTGGTCCTCGCGGATGAGCTCGGCGTAGCCGAAGAGGTCGGCGTACCAGGCGGCGCTCTTCTCCAGGTCGGTCACGGTCAGTGCGGCGTGGTGCAGTCGTGCGGGCATGGTGCCCCCCTTGTCGTGGTGGTGGGTGTGGTCAGGAGTCCCAGACCGGGCCGAAAGCCGGGATGCCGCGGCGCTCGAGTCCGTGGACGACGCTCCAGGTGAGCTTCTTGTTCGAGATGCAGATGACGGCCTCCGCGCCGGAGTCGACGTACGCGCGGTAGGCCAGGCGGAGCAGGTCGGGCCGGCCGAGCTCGTCGGTGTTCCAGATGATCGCCTCGGGCTGCGCGGTCAGGATCTCGTCGACCAGCTCCTGGCCGTAGGTGTTGACCGGGTCGCGGGTCGACCAGACCAGCTGGGACGGAGTCTGCGCGGCCAACAGGTGCCCGAGCGCGGGGCCGATGCCGCTGCCGGTGGCGACGATGACGACCTTGGAGAACAGCTTCTTGATGTTGATGACGCCGACGGTCGGGATGCCCCGGACCCACACGTGCTCCGGCGGGTTGTCGATCAGCTCGCCGGTCCAGTCGCCGGCGCGCGAGATGGTCATCCGGTAGCCGCGGGCGTCGGACCCGGTCGGAACCGGGACGTTCGCGAACGGGTGCCAGCCGTACAGCGGGCTGCGGCTGATCGCGCGGGTGGTGCCGACGGGGGGCTTGAAGTCCTGGTCCACGTGCAGGATGGCCAGGTGGGACGACGGCCGCTCGACCCGTACCGGGACCTTGCGCAGCATCATCCACGGCCACGCTGAGCAGCACGTGGTGGCCAGCAGGATCCAGAACGACGCCGCGCCGAACAGGGCAGTGACGGCCGAGCCGGCAGCGGTCGACGAGATGAGCACGGTGCTCAGCCACATCAGCACGACCACCGTCCACCCGCAGAACCGGTGCGTGGCCTCGAACGTGTTGTGCCGCTTGTGGCGGTTGCTCGGGCGGGCCTGCACCACCATCACGACGATCAGGGTCGCGACGAAGGTCGGGATGACGAGCGAAGCGACGCGAAGCGGAGCCCGTGGCCACGGCGTGGACCAGCAGGGCGACGTACGTCAGGTACCAGAGCGTCCCGGCGAGCGACGTACCGACGTGCAGTCCGCCGAAGTGGTAGAACTTGCCGAGCGCCCAGCGCACCCGGAGCGGCCAGGTCACCGGCGGGCGCGTGGCCAGCCAGCCGAGGGCGTTCAACACGTAGGGCTGGCGGAAGATGATGGCCAGCGCGAGGTTGATCTGGGCGACCAGCGCGACCGTGCGAAGGGCAGATCCGTGCTGTCCCCAGTGGGTGACGCCGTACGCCGCCAGGAGCGCGTTCACGCCGAGCACCAGCACGATCAGCCGGTTGTAGTGCATCGCCCACGGGGCCTTCAGCACCCGCTGCAGGCGCCCGGTCCACGACGGGAGGGGGGCGCGGTCGGCACGGGGCTCCGCCGGCACGTTGCGCGCCGTGACCACCTCGGTGAGGTCGCGCGCGGTCGGCTGCGAGGCGCGGATCAGCGCCTGGAGCCGCGTGCAGCCGAAGGAGAGCGCCCGGACCTCGCTGACGGCCCGCACCGACGCCGTCCGCGTCCCGGTCTCGATCATCCCCACCTCGCCGAAGTAGTCCCCGGCGTCCATCGTCGTCACGTGCGTCTCACCGCCGGACGAGGACTGCGTCGCCTCGGCCACCCCGGACTCGATCAGGTAGAAGCGGTTCGCCGCGTCACCCTCCCGGACGATCAGGTCACCACGCCCGAACCGCTCCCGCTCCAGCCCACGTGCCACCTCGCGCAGGTCCGGGCCTGAGAGGTGCGGGAAGGCCGCCGCGAGTCGTCGGGCGTTGCGCGCCGTGGTGAGGGCCGACCACGGCGTACGAGCGGGAATCTGGCGGTCCCCGTCGTCGTGGGTGGGCTCCCCCACGCTGCAGGCGAGCGGCCGCGCCAGGGCCTGCGTGGCTGAGTCCGGGCGGCGGACCAGCTCGTCGCTGCGTGTGACCATGCTGTGCTCCTCGGGTCGAGGTGGGGCCGTCGATCTGCGTGTGACCCGAACCTTCCCGCGACCGGGGTCCCCCGCGCGTGAGGGACGACCGACACGTCTGTCGGCGTACGGGCCGGCCGAAACTGTCGGTCCTCCCCCATGTGCGGAGGGAGCCCGACCGAGGAGCGTCAGGCAGCGATGGGCACTCTCGTGGCGGCCGAGGCCGGTCAGTCCGCCGCCGGTCCGGTGGCGCCCTCCCGCGCCGCCGAGGCGACCAGCTCCGACCGCGTCCGGGTGCCGAGCTTGACGCCCACGTTGGCCAGGTGGCGCTCGACGGTGCGCGACGAGAGGAACACCCGGTCGGCGATCTCCTGGTTGGTGAGTCCCTCGCCCAGCAGCGCCAGCACCTCGGCCTCACGCGCCGTCACCCCCGCGGCCACCCACCGCTCGGGCAGCCCGGGGGCCGCCTTGCCGCGCCGTGGCACGGCGAGTCCGGCGTTCCGCATCAGCGCGCGTACGGCGTCCGCCCCGCGCGCGAGGTGGCGGTTCTCGAACCCGTCGAGGGTCTCCAGCAGCCACCGGTCGGGCTCACCCCAACCGTCGTCGATCGCGGCGGGGGCGGCGAGCCGGAAGCCGTGGTGCAGCCAGCCGTCGGCCAGGGAGCGCAGCTGCTCCTCACCCTCGGCGAACTCCACCTCGGCCTCGACGTGGCGCCCAGCCCGGCCGAGCATGACGGCGCGGGCGAACCGCAGGTATCCCCTCGAGAGCTGGGTCATCGCGGCGTCTCGGGTGTCGGCCCGGGCGACGAGCGCAGCCGCCTCGTCGGGGTCGGTCGACTGGAGCACCGACAGCAGAACGCTGAGACCGCGCGTGGGGTCCTGCGGCGTGGTGGGGAGCCGGGCGAACTCCTCGCCGGCGCGGTCGAAGTGCGCGCGGGCCAGGGCCAGGTCCTCCTCGACCAGGGCGAGCATGCCCCGGCCGGCCCAGGCCATCCCGTTCATGCCGGGCTCGTCGTCGACCTCGGCGGTGGCCTCGCGCGCCGATGTCTCGACTGCCTCGGAGTCGCCGAGGGTGGCCTGGAGCAGCACCTCCGAGCAGTAGGCGATCGCCCTGAGCAGCGGCATGCCGAGCCGCTCGGCTCGGTCGATGCACCGGTGCAGATGGAACAGGCCGTCGGCCGTGTGGAACCGCAGCAGGTGCCACTGACCGTGGGCCAGGTCGAGGTGGGCGGCGATGGCCCACGCGCCGCAAGCCATGGCGAGCTCGTGCGCCTGGAGCAGCCGGGTGTCGTCACCGCCGGTGAGAGTGTCGAGCCAGGCCAGCTCGCTCATCGCCCGCGCCCGCCAGAGCGGCAGCCCGTGGGTCTCGGCAATCACCCGGGCGCGGTCGAAGGCCTGCTCGCACGCGGCCGCATCGCTGAGCCGCCAGCACCGGCCGATCACCTCGAGCGCCTCGCAGGCCAGCTCGTGCTCGCCCAGCGTCTCGGCCCGGGTGAGGGCCTCCTCCGCCAGGAGCCGGGCAGCCTCGGGCTCGCCCTGGCCGAGCGCGGCATGGGCGGCGACCGTGTCGACGCGCGCGACGAGGTCGTCGTCGGCGGCGACCCCGGCGAGCTCCCGGGCCCGGGCCAGATGCAGCTCCGCCGTGTCCCAGACACAGGCGGTCACCGCCGCCCGGGCGACGCCGAGATGGGCATGGGTACGCCGCCGCGGGTCCGCGTCCAGCCCCCACAGCTCGGTGGCGACGCGCGAGCCGACCAGGATCGCTTCGTCGGCCTTGCCTGCCAGCGCCAGCACCTCCAGCGCGACCTCGTCGATGTCGGCGCGGGAGGAGGTGTCGGAGGTCAGCGCGCGGGCACGGTCGAGGATCTGCTCGGCCGAGCCGAGCGCGCCGGCGGCGAGAGAACGTCGTCCGAGCTCGAGCAGCAGGGGAGCGGCACGGTCGGGCCGGAGGGAGCGCTCGGCCAGTCCCGCGGCCACCTCGCACCAGCTGCCTGGCAGGCCCGGGTGGGTGGCCTCGACGACGTCGAGGAGGGAGCGCGAGACCAGGGCGAGCTCGGCGGGCAGCAGGTCGCCGAGCACGGCGTCGACGGTCAGAGCGTGCCGGAAACGGAACTCACCATCCGGCTCGGCGACCAGCAGCTGGGCGTCGACGCCGGCGCGCAGACCCGCCATCACCTCCATGTCGGTGAGCTCGACGGCGGCCGGGAGCAGCGACCAGTCGAAGCGACGGCCGAGCACCGCGGCGTACCGGAGGACCCGGGCGGCGTCGGCACCGAGGCCTTGGAGCCTGCGCTGCACGTTGTCGAGGAAGCTCGCCGGCGGCTCCGGCCCGGACGTCGGGTCGAACGACCAACGCTCGCCGTCCCACGTCATGGCGCCCGAGCCCACCGCGCCGGCAAGGACCTCCTCCACCATGAACGGCAGACCGTCCGACCAGGTCCGGACGAAGTCGACGACCTCGTCGGAGACCTCGCGGGCCTCCAGGCAGGCGGCCGTCATCCGGCGGATGTCGTCAGGGAGCAGCGCGTCGAGCCGGAGCTCGGTGGCGGTGCGTGACGCGGCCAGTCCCTGCACGAGTCGTTGCCCGTGGCTCGACTCCTGCGTCCGCAGGGTGGCGACGCAGAGGATCGGCTGGGTGCGCAGCACGTCGGCGAAGTACTCCAGAACCGCCAGGGTCTCCTGGTCGGCCCAGTGGATGTCCTCGATCACCAGGAGTGTCGCACCGTCGCCGGCTGCCGTCGTGAGGAGGCGGACGACGCCCTCGGCCAGGACGACCAGCGGCTCGTGCGTCGACTCGGCCGGCGGTCGCCACTCGGGCAGCAGCCGGCCGAGTGCAGGCCGGAACGGCACGAGGTCCGGGTCGTCCGGCAGGCCCCGGCTGCGGAAGTGCGAGAGCAGGGCCTCGGAGAACGGCCGGAACGGTACCGGCGTCTCGGCCCGGACCGCGCGACCGAAGAGCACCTGCAGGCCGGCCTCACGAGCCGTCGTCACGAGGTCGGCCACCAGGCGGGACTTCCCGACGCCGGCTTCCCCGCTCACGAACAGGACCCCGCCCGAGCCCCGTCCGGCGTCGGACAACGCCGTGTGCGCGCTCTCGAGCACCTCGTCCCGCCCGATCAGCTCCCGACAGAGCACAGCCCGCACAGCCGGA
This sequence comes from uncultured Actinomycetota bacterium, assembly GCA_963812055.1. GTDB lineage: Bacteria > Actinomycetota > Actinomycetes > Propionibacteriales > Nocardioidaceae > Nocardioides. The sequence continues at coordinate 46,033 of CAWEUA010000020.1, read as the reverse complement.
GTATCGCCCAGATCCGCTGTCCCTGGAACCAGCGACCGGGCGATGGCCGGTCGTTGCCGGAGCTAGACGCGACTGCTGCGCGGAGGTGTGGCGCCGGCGCGGGCCAGGCCCTCGCGCGCGTCGAGGTCGGCGCGCTCGAGGTCGACCACGGCACGCGCCAGCAGGAACTGGTCGTCGAGGATCGACGCCAGCACGCGACGCGCATCCGCATCGTCGCCGGCGTACTCGGCCACCATCTCGGCCGCCTCGCGCAGGAACGACCGCCAGCGCTCGGCGTCGCCCTCGAGGATCAGGGTCTCGATGCGGTGGCGCAGCTCGCGCTCGACCTCGTCCGGCGAGCCGCCCCCGGAGGCTGCCAGACGTGCCAGCAGGGCCGGCACCAGCGCCTCGACCTCGGGCGGCAGGAAGAGCCAGGCGTCAGGGTGAGGCAACGCTGCGCTCCCCCGTGGCCGTCGCCTCGAGCTCGGCGATTCGCGGCAGCAGCTCACGGAGCCGCTGCTGGAACCGGATCACCGAGAACTCCTGCTCGTCGTTGAGGATGCCCGAGTGGTACGACGGTGCCTGGATGCCGCGCTGAACCCGGGTGGTGATGTCGACGTCCTGGCCCATGATGTCGACGTTCATCTCACGCATCAGCTGGCGCGCCCGCTGGTCCTGCTCATCCTCGTCGGGGTGCACGAGCGTCATGGTCGTCGCCCGCGTCCGCTGCAGCCCGGCAGGCTCCAACTGCCACATGTCGATGTGGTGCGGGTAGATCTCGAAGAACGTCGTCGGCCAGATGCAGACGTGACCCATGGCATTCTCGAACTCCTCGGGCATCCCCGGCATCCGGCGCCGCAGGCTCTGGTACTCCCGCTCGCGCGGATCGCGCGACGGCCGCGTGCGGTACGGCACCCGGGACCACTCGCACCAGTCGTTGTTGTCGCCCACCGTCTCCTTGACGTCCACGAGCCGCACCAGGATCGGATGGGCCACCGGGACGTGGTAGTCCTCGAAGTAGTTGTCAGCGAGGATCTTCCAGTTCTCCTCGAAGTCCTCGGTCCACCGGGCGCCCTCGGGACCGTGGTGCACCTGCAGTCCTGAGACGTTGAGCCACTCGAGGTACGGCGCGATCGGGCCGAGCATCTCCTCCAGCGACATCTGGTCGGGATCGATGCAGCAGAACACCAGGCCACCCACCTCGCCGACGCGGAACCGCGGCAGCGCCACCTGGTCGCGGTCGAGGCAGGCGAACCCCTGGCCGGACGGCGCCGCCGCCAGCTGACCGTCGAGCTCATAGGTCCACGCGTGGTAGGGGCAGCGCATGACCGAGCGGGTCCGACCGGTGCCCTCGAGGATGGTCGAGGCCCGGTGCCGACAGACGTTCGACATGGCGCGCAGCTCGCCGTCGTGGCCGCGCACGACGAGAACCGGCTCGCGGCCGACGTTCGCGGTGACGTAGTCCCCGGGCTCCGCCAGCTCGGAGATGTGGCCGACCAGGATCCACGCGCGCTCGAAGACCTCGGTGAGCTCCTGCTCGTACAGCTCGGGATCGGTGTAGGCGATTCCGGGCAGGCTGCGGGTCGCGGTCGGCGGCTTCTGGGTGGCTCGCGTCTCCGGCGTGCTGGTCGGCGAAGCGATGTCCGTGGCCACGTCGCTGGGATCCATCGAAGGACTCCTGACTGATTGTTCGGTCAACCCTACCGTCAGCGGGGCGCGATGTGGAACGTCTCGGTGTGGCCGTCCACCGCGATCACCTGCCCGTTGACCATCGCGGCGTCCGCCGAGGCCAGGAACGCGCACATGTCGGCGATCTCCGACGGCTTCACGAAGCGGGGGATCGACTGGCTCTCGACGTACTCACGGCGTACGACGTCGGGCGGGACGCCACGCTGGACGGCCTCGGCCTCGATGACCCGCCCCATGCGCGGACCCTCCACGGCGCCCGGAGCCACGACGTTCGCGCGGACACCGAAGGGCCCGAGCTCCACGGCGAGGGACTTGGTGAAGCCGATCACCGCCCACTTGGCGGCGGCGTAGGGCGAGCGCAGGCCGTAGCCGTAGAGCCCGGCCGTGGACGAGATGGCCACGATCGCCCCCGACTGCTGCTGCTTCATGTGCGGTACGACGAGTCTGGCCAGCAGGAAGTGGCTGTCGAGGGTCACCGCCAGGCAGTCGCGCCAGGCGCCGGGGTCGACGTCCTCGACCAGAGCCGTGGGGCCGGCGATGCCCGCGTTGTTGACCAGGACGTCGACACCTCCCCACAGGTCGACCACCTCCGCGACCCACCGCTCGGTGTCGGCGGGGTCGGCGACATCGCCGACGACCGCGTGCAGCTCCGGGTCGCCCTCGGCGGCGGTGCGAACCGCCGCCTCGTCGCGGTCGCAGATGCTCACGCGGGCGCCGTCGGCCCGGAAGCGCGCCACGATCGCGGCTCCGATCCCGGAGGCACCCGCGCTCACCAGAACGCGCAGTGGCTGAGGCATGGACACTCCCGGAACGAGGATCGGGCGCGTCAACCTACCGACCGGCGGCAGGTGCTGTCAGCAAGCCGCGTGCCCGAGATCGGCACCGACCCGGAAGCATCACGCTCGAGCCTGTTGCTCGAAGTCCTCGTAGATCTGCTCGAGGACGAACGTCGCCTCGGCGAGATCGGCTCCCCCGCTCTCCAGGGCACCGGCACAGGTGCTGAGCGCCTTCCAGAGTGCCCAGCCGCGCCCCCGGGCCCAGGTGTCCTCGTCGAGGGGAAGGCCGTCCCGGAAGGCGCGACGGCTCTCTCCCGTGAAGAGTGTCCACGCGATGGCCAGGTCACAGGCCGGGTCGCCGACACCACAGGTCCCGAAGTCGATGACCGCAGTGAGCACGCCGTCGACCACGAGCAGGTTGCCGCACGCCACGTCGCCGTGGAACCACACCGGTTTCCCGTCCCCACGTGACCCCAGGGCGCGCTCCCAGATCTCCTGGGCGAGATCGGTGCGCGTGTGACCCGCCAGGGTCACGAGCGCATCCCGGGTCAACGCGTCGTACGTCCTCAAGGTCCCGCCGCGGTACCAGTTGTGCAGACCCGGCCCGGGGCCGTCGTCCGGGTCGACGAGCTGGAGAGCTGCGAGGAACCCGGCGAGGGACGTGGCGAACTCCGTCGGGTCGGCGATGTCGTCCCTGCTCGCGGCGTCGCCGTCGAGCCATCGGTAGACCGACCACGGGTGGGGATAGCCGAGGCCGGGCCTGCCCAGCGCCACCGGAACGGGGATCGGAAGCGGAAGCCGCGGCGCGAGGAGCGGCAGCCACCGATGCTCCTTCTCGACCGCCAGCGCATAGGACTCAGCAGCCGGCAACCGGATCGACATCTCCGGGCCCAGGTGGAAGGTCCGGTTGTCCCAGCCCTCCTCCGTCACTGGGCGGATGGGGAGGTCCGCCCACTGCGGGAACTGGGCGGCGACCAGGCCGCGCGCCAGGTCTTCGGTCACCGGGAAGCGCGTCGGCACCGGCCCGAGGTCAGGTACGTCGTCCGTCACGCGGCCCGAGTCTCGGCGGGTCGCTCCGACCGTGCAACCCGATATTCGTCGGGCGATGGATGAGCGGGGAAACCTTGTCACGAACGGACGTTCGTTTTAGATTGCCCTCCATGCCCAAGGTCTCGCAGGCCCACAAGGACGCCCGGCGCGAGCAGATCCTCACGGCGGCGCGACGCTGTGTCGCCACCCAGGGGTTCCACCGCACCACCATGGCGGACGTCATCGCAGAAGCCGGCCTGTCCGCGGGCGCGGTGTACGGATACTTCAGGTCCAAGACCGACCTGATCCGCGCCATCGCCGACTCGGCTCTCGGACCCGCAGCACAACGGCTCGAGCAGCTGGTCGCCGACGCGGAGCCGGTCACCCCCGCTCAGCTGGTCGAGGAGGTCATCGCCTCCGCGTTCAGCGCGTACGGCGACAGCTCGCCCCAGATCGCGGTCCAGGTCTGGGCCGAGGCGGCCAGGGATCCCCAGGTCGCCGAGATGGCCTCGGCTCGGTTCCGCGACCTGCAGGACGCGCTCACCGTTCTGGTCGGGCGATGCCAGGCGGACGGCACGATCAACCCCGCCGGCGATGCTGCACGCATGGCCCGGGTTCTCGTCGGGATGCTCCCCGGGTACGTCCTGCAGCGTCTGCTGGATCCCGACCTCACCCCGGAGGCGTTCCTCCACGGGGTGACCGACCTGATCGGAGCCGGCGTCCCCACCCGCTGACCCGGCCGGCGTACCGGCGTATCGCCAGCACCTGGGCGTGGCCCTCCATTAAAACCGAATGTCCGTTCTTGACAATGTCCACCTTTCCCGATCAGAGTGGGACAAAGAAAACCGAACAACCGCTCTGTTTGGAGTCGATCATGAGCTCGCTCGTCAGAACTGTGCTGATGGCCCTGCGACTGCCGGTCGCCCTGCGCTGCCCTGGTGACCGCCCTCGCGACGGCGTTCGCCTGGCCCGCCAGCCACATCGGGCCGAGAGATGTCCCCGTCGCGATCACGGGATCCCCGCAGTTCGTGGCCAGGACGTCGACCGCACTGGCCGCGCAGGACGGCGCCTTCGACGTCACCGTGGCGCCCAGCGACGCGCGCGGGTCGGGCGATGCTCCGCGACAACGACGTCGACGGGCTGTACGAGGAGTCGCCCACGGGTCCCACGCTGGTGCTCGCGTCCGCCGGACGGTCCGCCGTCGCCCAGCTGCTCACCTCGGCAGCGACCAGCATGAGCCAGCAGGCGAACCGGAACGCGGTCATGAAGACACCGACCGATGAGGTGCCCCCGCCTGCCGACGACCCTCACTCGGCCGTCTTCACGGCCTCGGCGCTGCCGATCGTGCTGGGCGCCATCGCCGCCGGCGTCATCTTGTCGTTGCGGGGCCGATCTCGTGCCCATCGACTCCTGAGTGCCCTGACGATCGGAAGTCTCGCCGGACTCGCCCTGGCCACCGTCCTGAACTCGTGGCTCGGGGCCCTCGACGGCAGCTGGTGGGCGCTGGCCGGCGGCTATGCCCTCGGCGTCGCCGCGATCGTCGCCTTCATCAACGGCGCCGCCAACGTCTTCGGCACGGCGGGGATGACCGCAGCGGCGGCTTCGATCATGCTGCTCGGAAACCCGCTGTCCGGCGCGACGTCCGCTCCCGAGATGCTCCCGAAGGGCTGGTCCGCACTGGGGGAGGTCATGCCTCCCGGTGCGTTGGACAACGCCATCCGGGCCATCGCCTACTACGGGAACGACGGTGCCAGCGGCTCGGTGCTCGTCCTGGCCGCGTGGACCCTCGTCGGACTGCTGTTGGTGGTGGCCGGGCCGGCCACCTGGTTCGGTCGACAGCGTCGCCACAGCGCGATCACCATCACGCATGACCCACGTGAGGACGCGCACCGGTCCGCCGACGCGCCGGCGGCCAGGGCGGTCTCAGTCGGTCATGGCTGAGGACCTCGGCCCGCTGGATGGGAGCGCTCGGTATCGGCGGGCTTGCGTCACTCGGGGTTGTTCAGCTCGAAGGCTCAGGGCTCGTATCACGAAGACGTCGAACGCGATCACCACCAGCGACCAGATCGGCGCGTGCGGGAGGAAGGCGAAGTTGCTCACCATACTCAGGACCGCGATGACCAGCCCGAACACATAGGCCCACGACTTTCCCATCAGCAGACCGACGCCGATCCCGATGGAGACGATCCCGATCACCAGATGGATCCAGCCCCAGGTGGTGAGGGTCATCTGGAACGCGTACTTCGTGGTCTTCAGGACCTCGTCGTCCCCACTGAGGCCGGCGATGCCGACCAGCACCTGGAAGACGCCGGTCACCGCGAGGATCACGCCGGCGGCCAGGACCAAGCCCAGCGACTCGCTCCCCCCGATCGGGACCAGACCCTGGGGCCTCTCTCGCGCCATGCTCATGCCCACTCCTACGGGATTCGGCCCTGGGCCAGGAGGACGCCACGTGGACTGCTCCCCACGCCAGGGCGACGGCGATGTCGGCGATCAACGCCTCGAGCAGAACCCTGTAGGCCCGGACCTGGACTCGCCTCACCCGAATCCGGTGGGTCGTGGCCGCCGACGCCCCTGATCGGTGTTCGAACTGCCACGGAGTCACCCGTGTCGGGTGACGCGGCCCTTCGGCCCGGAGCCGGGCCATGGCCCACGACCCGGACTGAGGAGTGGCTTGATGACACCTGTCGCGCCGATGCCGTCCGTGGACCGAGGACTGCCGGCGCGGTGGTGATCCTGCTCGGCCTCGCCGGCGGCGTCATCGTCGTGGCCGGCCTCCGCAGTGCCTCCGGGAGTCGTCGGCACCCCTGATCCTGGCTCAACGGCGTGGTGACGGTGGCCCTCGGGAAATCACCGGCGTGCTCTCCAGCGTGGTGTTCATCTTCGCGCTGGCGCTCTTCATGACGCTCGACGGGAGCACGATGCCCTGGCATCTCTGCGGCCTGGCGTGGTCTGACTCGCGGCGTTCGCACGGGTCACTCGCCGCTACCTGCTCGTCTCCACCGTCTCGGCTTCGGCGTCGGGTCCTGGGCCTCGCCTCGGTCGCTCTCGGGCTCTGCTCGGTTCCGATGTCCTTGCTGGTCCGTGCCGTCTTCCTGGACGCGGATCCGGACAGCAACTGGCTGCGCCCGTTGGTGGCGAACCGGCCCGACGACCCGCCCGGCTCCGAACCGGGTCGACACGAGGCCGAGGTCACGGGCGCTACCGACTGATGACCGATCGCGACTCGGGAGCCGGGCTCAGTCCTCGGGGATCGTCAGTACTTCGATGACGTCGATGCCGAGGGAGCTCAGCAGGTTGAGCACGCCTTGGAGCTCCTGCTGATCCGCGACGTCGCCGGTGATGGTGGTCGAGGCGGGGTGGCTGCGCGCTGTGAGGTGAGGGAAGGCTCCGGACAGTTCATCCGACAGCTCCGCCTCCACCCGGATCAGCATCCTCGCCATCGCCCTCACATCCCGCCTCACTCCTGCCGTTCGTGCGATGGCGACGACAGTAGGCAGTACGCGTCGTGTCAGCCTCACCGGAATCGGGCGAGGCCCGGACGCGACCTCCTCGGCGAACCTGCTTGCGTGACGTGGACGATCCTTCCCGGGCTCAGAGACGTGTCGGCCGCGTCCGTCCTGTGGAGTGCCGTCGCGGTGCTGGGCACCCTCATCGCCGCCCGCTACGCCGCTCGCGCGGTGACGCGCCTCGGGCACCGGCTCCCCTCGGTCGAGGAGGACCAGATCCTGCAGGCCTCCCGCGTCGTGCGCTACGTCGTGCTCATGGTCGGCGCCACCGTCGTCCTGGCCATCCTGGGCGCACCGGTCGAGCCCCTCATTGCCGTCGTCCTGCTGGTCATCGCGGCCGTCGTCCTGATGGCCCGCGGAGTTGCGGACAACTTCGGCGCCGGACTCGTGCTCCAAGCTCGGCACTCGGTCAAGATGGGCGACCTCGTGACGTCGTGTGGCTACACCGGCCGGGTCGTCGACCTCACTTCGCGCAGCGTCGTGCTCGAGACCTTCGACGGTACGACGGTCCACCTGCCCAACCAACGGGTGATGAAGGATCCGCTGATCAACGCCTCGACCCTGGGCCGGGTCCGCTCCGAGCTCCAGGTGCGCCTCCCCGTGACAGCGGGCGACGTCGTCAAGGATTCGGAGGAGCGGCTGCTGGACGGAGCCGGGGCCACGGACGGCGTCCTCCCCCATCCCGCGCCCGACCTCCTGCTGGTGGGCCTGGACACCGGCCGAGCGACCTTCACGTTGCGCTACTGGCACGCACCGGGCGACAAGGCCGAGGTGGGCTCCCGCGTCGCGCGGCGGATCCAGCGAGCCTGCCAGGCACATGGGACAGAGTTCGCCCTGGCCTGGCCGCCGCCACCACCTCCCATGACTCCGCCGGGTGCGCTGTGACACCTCTCCTTCCGCTCCTCGCCGGGGCGATCCTCTGCTTCTTCGGAGCCTGGTCGGTGCGCCTGGTCGTGCTGCTGTCCGGCTTCGGCGCCGGGTGGGTGCTCGCCGAGGCCTTCGGGGCATCGAGCGGGACCGCGCTGGTGGTCGGCGCCTCGGCCGCGGTGATCCTCGGCATCGCGGCGCTCCTGATGACCAGGTTCCTCTTCTTCATCGCCGGTGGGTGCGTCGGCGCGGTGATCGGGGCCCGGCTCTTCGTCGTCCTCGAGTCCGACGCCGCCGCCGGTCATGGCAACTGGCTCGTGGGCATCGTCTTCGTGGCCGCCGTTGCCATGCTGTGCGGTTTCCTCGCCTCGCGCTGGCGCCGTCCCTTCCTCGTGTGGGGCACGGCCCTGGCCGGAAGTGCCCTGGTGCTGGGCGGCTTGGGGCGGCTCTGGTCGGAGACCGACGGGCTGTGGCGTCCGCATTCCGTGGCGGGCAGCACCGTGTTCGCCGTGGCCTGGGTGGCCCTCACACTGGTCGGACGTCAGGTCCAGACCCGCCGTACTCGGCAGAAGCAGGAGGGCTGACGGTCGTCGCTGCGCCCCTCACGTGATCTACGAGTGACGACCAGTCCGAGCCGCTCCGGCACCAGGGCCGACAGCATCTCCGACAGGACGCAGACGAGGACCTCGCGTCCCCCCGAGAGTCGTCACCCCTTCCGGGTGAGCCAACGGGACCGGCGTCGTCCCTAGGTTCCGGAGCGCCCAGGAGCCGACAAGTCCGGGAGACGTCCGTTGAGGTGGGGAGTCGCACCTTCGTTCGCCGGGTTCCGGCGAGCCGATCTACCGCGCGACGCGGTGGCCGGACTCACGGTCTGGGCGGTCCTGGTGCCCGAGTCCCTCGCGTACGCCACGATCGCCGGCGTCCCGCCCGTCGTCGGCCTGTACGCCGCCGTGCCCGCACTCGCGCTCTACGCCCTGCTCGGAACCTCACGCCAGCTGGTCGTCTCGCCGATGTCGGCGACGGCCGCGCTGTCGATCGGCGTCGTGGCCACGGTGTCGTCGAACCCCGACGACGTGGTCGGGCTGACGACGGCGCTGGCACTGGCGACCGGCCTCGTCGCGATCGGGGCCGGGCTGCTGCGGCTCGGCTTCCTGGCGTCGTTCATCTCCGAGCCCGTGCTCAAGGGGTTCATCATCGGTCTTGCCCTGACCATCCTGATCGGGCAGGTCCCCGACCTGCTGGGCATCAGCAAGGGCTCCGGCAACTTCGTCGAGAAGACCTGGCACATCGTCACCCACCTCAACCAGCTCGACGGTCTGACCACGGCGGCGGGGCTGCTCAGCCTCGCCGCACTCGTGGTCCTGCGACGCTTCGTGCCGCTGCTCCCCGGGTCGCTGCTCGTGGCACTGGCCGGGATCCTCGTCACCCAGCTGTTCTCCCTGCAGGAGCACGGTCTCGAGATCGTCGGACACATCGATCCCGGGCTGCCGAGCGTGGGACTGCCGGACTTCGCGTGGTCCGACTTCCCGGCCCTGCTCGGCGGATCGGTCGGCGTGATGCTGGTCGGCTTCGCCGAGGGACTCGGAGCCGCCAAGATCTACGCCGCCAAGAACGGCTACGACGTCGACGCCGACCACGAGCTGCTCGGGCTCGGCGTCTCCAACCTCGGTGCTGGCCTGGCGTCGGGCATGGTGGTGAACGGCTCGTTGTCCAAGACCGCCGTCAACGGCAGCGCGGGGGCGCGCTCGCAGATCTCGGGTCTCACTGCGGCCGCGCTCACGTTGGTGACGCTTCTGTTCCTGACCGGGCTCTTCGAGAAGCTGCCAGAGGCGACCCTGGCCGCTGTGGTGATCGCGGCGGTCGTCGAGCTCGTCGACATCTCGTCCCTGCGTCGCCTGTGGCGCGTCCGCGCCGGTCGGGTCGTCCATACCTATCAGCTGACCGCCCGCGCCGACTTCGTCGCGGCGGCCGCGGCTCTCCTGGGCGTTCTGCTCTTCGACACCCTCCCCGGTCTCGTCATCGGCATCGGGGCCTCCCTGATCCTGCTGATCGCCCGCACGTCCCGACCACACGTCGCAGCCCTGGCCCCCGTCGACGACCGACGGGGTTCTCCGTGGGTCGACGTCGCGCGCAGCGGTCTCACCCCGCCCGCCGGTGTCGTGGTCGTCCGGGTCGAGGCGCCGTTGATGTTCGCCAATGCCGACAGCGTCCGGACGCGCGTCCGCGAGCTCGCCGCAGAGGCCGCCGACGGACCGGGCGGTCTGAAGCTGGTCGTGCTCGACGGCTCGAGCAGCCCGTCGATCGACGTCACCGCGGCCGGGATGCTCACGCAGCTCCGGGCCGACGTACAGCGACTGGGTGGAGAGCTCGTCCTCTCGGACAACATCGGCCAGGTACGCGACGTCTTGTCCACTGCCGAGGAGAGCGGGGAGCCACCCATGTTCGCCACCCTCGACGAGGCTCTCGCCAGCGTCTCCCTGGGCGGCAGCAGTGATCCGGGGCTATCACCGGGAACGGGTGACCCACCAACGGCAGGCCCGGACGCAACCTGAGGGCAGGCACATTCCCGGACCCGCAAGGAGGAGACCCATGGCTCAGGCCACGCTCACCGTGTGGAAGTTCGACACCGCCGAGGGCGCCGATCAGGCCGTCACGACCCTCGAGGGTCTCGCTCGCCAGAACATCGTCACCCTCCACGACGCCGCAACCGTCTCGTGGCCGGCGGGCAGGAAGAAGCCCAAGACGCACCAGCTCGCATCCACCACCGGAGCCGGCGCGCTGGGCGGCGCCTTCTGGGGGATGCTGTTCGGGCTGATCTTCTTCGTGCCGCTCCTGGGTGCTGCCCTCGGTGCCGCCACCGGTGCCCTCAGCGGCTCGCTGACCGACGTCGGCATCGACGACGGGTTCATCAACAAGGTCCGCGACCAGGTGACGCCGGGGACGAGCGCCTTGTTCGTGATGAGCTCGGACGCCGTCATGGACAAGGTGCGCGATGCGTTCTCCGGGCGCCAGCCGACGGAGTTGATCTTCACCAACCTCTCCGAGGAGCAGGAGACGGCGTTGCGTGAGGTCTTCGCCCAGGACTGATCTACCATCGGCGCGGAGGTCTCATGGCAGAGCGCAAGGACACCTCGACCACCCTCACCGTGTGGCATTACGACTCGGCGATGGGTGCGGCTGCCGGTGAGATCCGGCTGAAGGACCTGCAGCAGCAAGGCGGACTCGTGGTCGTCGACGCGGTCACGGTCACCTGGGTCCCGGGTGCCGAAAAGCCCCATATCGGTCACCTCCTACGCCAGGGCCCCGCGGCTGTGGCGAAGGGCTCCGCGTTGGGAGTACTGGTCGGGACGCTGTTCCTCGCCCCGGTCGTGGGCGCCGTCGCCGGCGGCGGGGTGGCCGGCCTGGCGCACCGGCTGCGTCGCTCGGGGCTGGACCGTGAGTTCCTCGAGGAGGTCAAGGCCGACATCACTCCCGGCACCTCCGCCCTCGTGGTGCTCTCCCAGGAAGCCGACCTCGACAAGGTGCGGGAGTTCGTCGAGCGCGGGCTCGCTCGTGGAGACGTACGGCTCCGGGTGGCCCGCCTGCGCGCGGACGCTCCGGAGGAGCTGGCCGCTCTCGTCAAGTCGGCCGAGAACCAGGAGCCGGGAATCGCCCGATCCGGGTGACCCGGGCGTGACCGGAGCATCCCTAGGTTTCCTGGCGAACCCGACTCGTGTCCGACCTCAGCGCGACCGTCAGAAGGAGCCGATCATGAGCAACTCCGACCGCTCGACGTACGAGAACTCCACCCGAGGCGTCGTTGTCTCCGGCATCACGGGCTTCGCAGGGGTCATGTTGATGACCGTCGCGATCTTCCAGATCCTCGAGGGCATCGCCGCGATCGCCAACGACAAGCTGTACATCAGGGGCCTCAACTACTCCTACCAGTTCGACGTCACGACGTGGGGCTGGATCCACCTCGTGCTCGGGCTCATCGCCCTCGCCGCCGGATTCGGCCTCCTGGTGGGCCAGCTCTGGGCTCGTCTGACCGGCATCCTGATCGCCTCCCTGGGCTGCATCGCCAACTTCGCGTTCCTGCCCTACTACCCGTTCTGGTCCGTGGCGATCATCGCGTTCAACATCTTCGTGATCTGGGCGATCGCCACGCAGATGACCGAGGAAGCCTGACCACAGCGGGGTGCGGAGAGTTCACCAGGCGTTCTCACTGCGATCGGCCGGCGCCGGATTAGGCTAGGTTCTCCGGTGGAGCCGGAGGGAGTTCGGCTGCAACTGTGACCCCGCTTTGCGGGCATGAGGTCCCGAGACCACGGGACGAATGCCAGGGAGACGCCACGGGGAGGGCGCCATGGCTCAGCGCACCGCCAGCTCGGATCAGCCGGTCACGGCCGCTGATCCGGCGGCTGACGCCGCGCCCGGCCTCGACGTCGAGGACCACGGTGCGCCACGTCTGCCGCGTGTCTACATCCCCAGGCCACGCCTCTGGGAGCAGCTGGATCGGGCGACCCTCGGGCCGGTGACGCTGTTGGTCGCACCCGGCGGCGCGGGCAAGACTCTCGGCGTCAGCGGCTGGGTTCGGGTGAGGTCGTCCTCCGATGCGCACGACCCGGTGTGGATCCAGGGCAGCGACAGCTTCTCCCCCCGAGACCTGAGCCGCCTCATCGAGCGGACCGCCACGTCGACGGACGGCGAGACGCCGCCCACGCTGGTGATCGTGGACGACGCGCACGTGCTGCCCTCGGCGACCTTGCGCTCCCTCGACGAGCGCCTCAGCGGAGACCCGGCGAGCATGCGGATACTCCTGGTCAGCCGCTGGGACCTGCCACTGACGAAGCTCGTCCCGGAGCTGCTCGGCAACCTCACCGTCCTGCGCGGTGAGAACCTACGGATGACCGACGCCGAGTCGGCGGCGCTCGTCATCGAGCACGCACGCACCTCCGACCGTGACGTGATCCGTCTGATCACCGAGCGGACGCAGGGCTGGTGCGCGGCCGTGGTGCTGGCCGCGCGCACCGTAGCGGCGTCCGCAGATCCACGCGCAGCTGCCCGGATCCTGGCGAGCCAGAACGCCCCCGTGGTCGATCGGCTGGCCAGTGAGGTCTTCTCCACCTTGCAGGAGCGCCAGCGGCACCTGTTGCTCTGTGTCGCGGGCGAGGGTCTCGTGACCGTGTCGACGGCCGCCCACCTCTCGCAGGACGCGGGTGCCGGAGACGTGCTCGCCGAGCTCGAGACCACCGGGCTGCTCGTGACCCGGGTGCCGGTCCACGAGTTCACGCGGCGCGACGAGTTCGATGCCGGCGAGAGCGACGTGCAGTACCGGATCCACCCCCTGCTGGCCGAGGTGATCCGGCGTCGCCTGGCCGCCGGCGGGGTGGACGTCTCACGCGCGAGGGGCACCGTGCTGCGCGCCGTCGCGCTCGATGTGGCCCACGGCAACATCCGAGAAGCGCTCCGGCGACTGCTCGCGGTCGGCGCGCTGACCGAGGCGGCGGACATCCTCTCCCGGCACGGGGTTCGCCTCACCCTGGCCTGGCCCGGTCACCACGAGATCCCGGAGTTCGCCCGGGCCCATCCGGAGATCGTCGACGACCGCCCCGACCTGTGGTTCGCGCTCGCCCTGGACCGCTGGTTGGCCAACGACACCGTGGCAGCGCGGCACTGGGCCGACCGGATCATGGAGGCGGAGGCCGCTGACGCCGAGGCGGCCGACCAGCGCGCGGGCTCGGACCCCACACGACTGGCCTGTGTCCGACTGTGGCGTGCGCTGCTCGGCCTCGAGCCGATCTATGCCGCGATCGGTCACGCCAAGCGGATCGTGCTGGCGGAGCGGGAGGAGGAGACCCGCGTGAGCGACCGGCTGGACTCCGCGATGCCGGTGCTGCTCAACGAGCTCGGGGCCGCCCAGAACTGGCTGGGCGAACTCGCCGAGGCCGAGACCCATCTCACGCTCGCGGTCGGTCAGAGTCGCAGTCGTGGCATGGACTCGTTCGCACTCACGGCCCTGACCCATCTCGCGCTCACCGAGTACATGGCAGGACGCGAGCACGCGTGCGTCGGGCTCGCCTCCGAAGCCCTCGCGATCATGGAGTCCGAGCGGCAGCAGCCGCGGGAGTACGCACCGTCTCGGGCCGGCCTCGCCATGACTCTCGGCCGGATCGTCGACGTCCCTCACCAGCTCGAGGACACCGCGACGCCCGTGCTGGACACCCGGGTGCACGACGCCGATCTCACCATGCAGTTCTGGTCGCGGATCCGCGACTCCCGGATGGAGCTGATCGGCGGCTCCGCGGCACGCGCCGAGCGCGTGCTGGCCACCCCGGCCGAGTACGCCGAGCTGGTCGAGGTGAACCTCCCGGACCACCTGCGCGCGGCGATGCTGGTCGAGCGCGCGTTCGTCGCGGCCCTGGCCTCCGACCGCGAGTCCCTGAAGTCCTTGGAGGAGCAGCTGTCGGGGATCCACGCACGCGGCGAGGCGGCCCTCGTCGACGGCCTGCGAGCCGACCTCGACGGTGACCGCCGGCGGGCCGCCACGTCGTTCGAGCAGGCAGCGGCGGACGCGGTCTACTCGCAGCCACCCACGAGAGCCATGGCGCTGGCCTGCGAGGCACAGATGCTCGACGCCCTCGGCGAGACGGACCGAGCGGTCGGCCGGCTACGGATGGCCGTCACCGAGACCGAGGTCCGACGCAACGCCGCTCCTTTCGTCGGGTGGACCCACCAGGGCACGCCGATGCGGGTCCTGATGGCGAAGCTCGACGACGGAGGCGAGACCGGCTGGTCCCGCGAGCTGAAGGCCATGCTCGACGAGCTCCCGGACATGGTGAGCACCTTCAGGTCGACCACACCGACGCCGCGTGAGCGCAGCTCCGCCGTCAGCGTCATGGTGCGGCCGATCCTGAGCCCGCGCGAGCGCGAGGTGCTCAGCGAGCTGGCGCGAGGGTCGACGTACGCCGACATCGCGGCGACGCTCTTCGTCTCGGAGAACACGGTGAAGACCCACATCTCGAGCCTGTACGGGAAGCTGGCGGTGTCGCGGCGCAGTGAGGCCCTCTCGGTCGGCCGCAGCCTCGGCCTGGTCTGACCCTGCCTCACCACTCCCGCCGAGGTCTCGCTGCCGATGCAGGCTAGTCGCTGGTGTCGTCGTCCTCGTCCACGTCCTCGCCGACCACCCCACCGGAGCCGGGACGCTCGTGCTTCTCGTCGTCGCGGCGGTCGTGCTGCTGGTCGTCGAGATCCTGTCCCGCGCCCCCGCGCAGGAACCCGAGCTCGCCGACCAGCGGTAGCGGCCCGAGCACGATCGAGAGCCAGCGTCGGGTCCAGGCGTCCTCGTTCAGTACCCGCCCGATGACGGCCGACACGACGATGACCTCGGCGAAGATCACCAGCCAGGCCGCGACCGCGAGCACCAGACCGAACGAGCCGAACTGCTGCGCCGACGACGCCGTGTAGTGCGGCATCACGACGCGCGAGCCGGCGGCCACGAGCGTCCCGGCGACACCCGTCAGGACGGCCGCCACCCACGACCGGCGCAAGGGGATGCGCCCGTTCAGGAGGAAATGAATGCTCCAGGCCCACATCCCGATGCTGAACACGACCTGGACCAGCAACGCGACCACGGCCGCGGGGAGGTCGGGGACGCCGGACAGGGCCCGCGACAGTCCCTGCACCACGGTTGAGACGACCTGCAACAGCACCAGCCAGCAGCCGAGCCAGGCCAGGGCCCGACCCCTGCCGCGGATCCCCTTCTCCGGATGGATCTGCCAGACGTGTGCGTACATGCGCATGACCGCCCGAGCGAAGCTCGACGCCGAGACGACCGTGATGAGCAGGCCGACCAGCCCGATCTTGTCGGCCAGGTGTGTGTCGACCGGAACGGCCGCCACCCGGCTGGACGACAGCCCCGTGACCGCCTCGAACCGGTCGAGTCCCTGGTGCAGTGCGTCCGGCAGGTACGCCGCGAGCACGACCACCAGAGGGACCAGGGCGAAGAGGGCCTGCGCGGCGATCACGACCGCGCGGTCGACGAACTCCACCCTGAGCAGCTCGTCGACGGTACGCCGGACGGGCGGCACCGTGTCGAGGATCCGGTAGGCCAGGGCGCGAGCCCAGGCGATGAGGGCCATGGCCCTGGATGACCAGCGCCGCGCGGCGGCGACGACGCTCATCTGTTGCTCCTCAGGGGTGCCGGACGCATCGGAAGCCCGCGTGGGACGTGGTGTCCCGGACCCCGTGCCCCAGACGACCGCCGTGCACCAGCACGAACGCGGCCCGACGGCCCTCATGCGTGACGGCAGGATCACTCACCCGGGACAGTCGACCCGGGTCGCCGGACCGATGCCTCCCCCGCATCGGGTGACCGGTTCACCGGCGGGTCGGCTCAGAGTCCGGCGATGCCCTTGCCGATGCTGGTGACT
Source organism: uncultured Actinomycetota bacterium (assembly GCA_963812055.1). Taxonomy (GTDB): domain Bacteria; phylum Actinomycetota; class Actinomycetes; order Propionibacteriales; family Nocardioidaceae; genus Nocardioides. The sequence goes on along the minus strand of CAWEUA010000020.1, from coordinate 29,773 downwards.
CCCAGCACCAGCAGCAGCACCGTCATCACAGCGCTGTTGTGGACGGTCAGCCACTCCCGGAGCTCATCGAGCGGCTGGCGCATCCGCTCCTGCGCCACGAGGTAGCCGAGGACCGGTACCGCGATGCTGGCCGAGGCGATGACGACGAACACGACGATCGCCACGACCGCCTCGGACGTGCCCTCCGCCCCTCCCCCGATCGCCGCGCCGGCCGCGATGCACATGGCCAGGTTCTTCGGGTTCACCGCGGACAGCAGCAGACCCAACCCGAGGGCCTTGGTCGCGTTGACATCGGCGACCGCCGCCATCCAGGAGGGCATCTCCGGCTCCTGGCCGGCTCGGGGTCGCGAGCGCCAGCTGCGCAGCGCCAGCAGCAGGAACAGCGCCCCCAGCACGAGCTTGAGGACCGTGGAGAACGTCGACGGGTCGTCCGGCTCGGAGCTGTCGACCGGGTCGACGACCAGGGTCACGATCACGACGACGGTGGTGACACCCACGACCCACCCGATCAGGTAGGCCACCGAGGCCGCGCGGGCGTGGGGCGCCAGGAGCATCAGGATCACCGCGATGATCGGCACCGGCGAGATCGCGACGCCGAGCGCACTCGGCAGGACGTCCCCGATCACCTGGCCCATGGATGTCCTCCCTCGACGACAGGCGGGCGCCCGTCGCGAGCGCAGCATCGCCTGGATCCGAGATCCAGATCCTCACCCAGAGCGGGTGAGGTAGCGGAGCGTCCGGGGGCTCTTGGGTGAGGGTGTGACCGGTGGCTGGGTACCGACGATGAGGGGGTACCAGCGACCCTGGTTGCGCATCGACGTGCTCGCGGGTCTCGCCGCCGGCACGGTCGTCGTGCCGCAGGCGATGGCGTACGCCACGATCGCCGGGCTGCCGGTGGAGGTGGGGCTCTACACCTGCATGGTGCCGATGATCGCCTACGCGCTGCTCGGCGGAGCGCGCACGTTGAGCGTCTCGACCACCTCGACCATCGCGGTGCTGGTCGCGTCCACGCTGGCCGGTCTCTCGGCCCGGTCCGCCGGTGCCCAGCTGGACGCCGCGTTCACGTTGACCGTGCTCGTCGGACTCTGCCTGCTCGCGATGCGGCTCTTCCGGCTGGGCGGCCTTGTCGAGAACATCTCCCCCGCCACGCTGACCGGGATCCGGCTGGGTGTCGGGCTGACCGTTGCCGCGAGCCAGCTCCCCGCCCTGCTCGGGGTCGGCTCCGACCCGGACGCCACCGGGTTCTTCGCCCGCCTCAAGGACTCCTTGTCCCGGCTGTCGGACGCGAGCACGACGACAGTCGTCGTCTCGCTCGCCACGCTCGCGGTCCTGGTGCTCCAGCGGCGGTTCGCGCCGCGTCTTCCCGGACAGCTCATCGTCGTCGCGGCCGGCATCCTCCTGGTGGCGACGACATCGGTGGAGGACCATGGCCTCGAGCTCATCGCGCACGTGCCGACCGGTCTCCCCGAGATCTCCCTCCCGGTCGTCTCGGACGTCTTCTCGTTGCTCCCAGGAGCTCTGGCCATCGCCGTGATGGCGTTCCTCGAGACCGTGCTCGTCGCCCGCCAGAACCGTCGCCCGGACGAGCCGCAGATCGACACCGACCAGGAGCTGCTCGCCGTCGGAGTCGCCTCGGTGGCGGGCGGCTTCACCCAGTCGCTCCCGCCCGCCGGCGGCTTCTCGCAGAGTGCGGTGAACATCCGCTCGGGGGCACGCACGCAGGTGGCGTCCCTGACCACGGCGGTGCTCGCCGTGCTCGTCGCGCTCTTCCTCGCTCCGCTGCTGGACGACCTGCCCCGCTCGGTGCTGGCCGCCATGGTGCTGATGGCGGTGATCGGTCTGCTCGACCCGTCGGACCTGTACCGGTTCGCCAGGATCGACCGTGCCGAGCTGTGGGTCGCGACGGCGGTCGCGGTCCTGAGTCTGACCGGCGGGATGCTGTTGGGTGTCGCCGTCGGCGTCGCGCTCACGCTGGTGCTCGTCGTACGCCAGGTGAATCGTCCCCGGGTGCGACCGAGCTTCCGGCGGGCCGGCGGGGGCTGGACGACGGACCCGGCGGCCGCGACCCCGGAACCTCACGTCCCGGAAGACGTCCTGGTCCTCCACCTGGACGGATCGCTCTACACCGGCAACGCGCAGGTGACGATCGACGCCGTCGTCGCGGCTGCGGAGGCCGCCTCACCCGCAGCGGTCGTCCTGGACTGCTCCGCCGTCGACATGGTGACCATCCCGATGGTCGACGCTCTCCGGGCGATGCGCGACCAGCTGGACCGCAGCGGTGTCCGGCTCCAGCTCGCCGAGCTCCCCGGCGACACGCTCGACGCCCTGCGTCGTTCGCAGTGGTTCGCCGGAGTCGAGGCAGCCGGCGTCATCAGCCCTACCGTCGACGACGCGCTCATCACCGTGACGCGCGGCACGCCTGGACCCACGCCCGAACAGGGCGATGCCTCCGCCCGCACTCCTTCACAGGATCCCGAGTAGGACCACCTCGGCCGGCTCGCACGCGACACGAGCCGGCCGAGAATCCCTCTCAGTCCCGCGACAGGGCGGCGTGGAAGTCGCGCTCGAGGTCGAGGTAGAGCGTCGTCGCCGACATTGATCTCGACGACCCGGATCGTGGCCCCGGTCAGGGCGAACGGCGAGCCGTACTCCTTCGACACCGGGTCGGACCCGTCCCGGCCGACGGTGAGGCCCTCGCCGCACAGCGCGAAGTGACCGGGCTGGGTCTTCCAGTCGCTCTTCGCCACCGCGAGGTCGTCGACGTAGAGCGTGGCGGTGCCCAGGGCCTCCCCGTGGTCGCCGTGCGACTCCTTCGAGAACTCCATGCCGAGCACGTGCGCCCCGGGGGTCAGCTCGTCCGGCAGACGTCAGCTGCTGCTCGGGCGGGATGCCCGAGGAAGTTGCTGACGTACCAGAGCTTGCGGTCCTTGATGAAGAGCGTGTGGCCACCGAACCTCGCTCCGTTGGCGATGATCACCCCCTCGGCGTCGGCTTCGGTGAGGTCGACCTGGGCCAGGATCTTGAAGGACCGGCCCCGGATCTCAGCGGCCGCGAACTCCGGTACCGGCGAGGTGTTCGGGTAGTAGCGGTAGATGCCGCCCTCGGGGATCTCCGCGACCGGCATCTCCCGGAGCAGGTCCTCGATCGACCGGTTGTCCATCGGCAGTACGTCGTACTTGCCGGCCTCGACGTACCAGAGGCTGACCAGCTCCTTGACCTTGTCCGGGTGCTCCCCGGCGAGATCGTGCACCTCGGCGCGGTCCTCGTCGGAGTGGTAGAGCTCCCAGGTGTCGTTGAGGAGATCCGCGGCGTTCGCCGCCCTGCTGCGGGGCGCGTTGGGCGACGACGTGCCACCCCTGGTGCCAGAGGGCGCGGGTCCCCATCATCTCGTAGTACTGGATGACCTTCTGGGTCGGGCCGTCCGCGTCGAAGGTGTACCTCATCGAGACGCCCGGCAGCTCGGTCTGGTCGTAGCCCTGCACCTGGTCGGGCATCTCCAGCCCGGCGCACTCGAGGATGGTCGGCACGATGTCGACGGCGTGGTGGTACTGCGTGCGGACCTCGCCACGCGCCTTGATGCCCTTCGGCCAGGAGATCACCAGCGGGTCGGCGACACCGCCCTGGTAGGTGTACCGCTTGAACATCTTGAACGGCGTCGAGAACGCCGTGGCCCAGCCGGTCGGGTAGTGGTTGTAGGTCTCGGGCGACCCCAGCTGGTCGAGCATCGACATGTTCTGGTCGATGTCCTCGGGGTAGGCGTTGAAGAACTTGTTCTCGTTGACGGTGCCCGACCGGACTGCCCTCACCGGAGGCGCCGTTGTCGGCGCAGTACATGACGATCGTGTTCTCGAGCTGACCGGTCGCCTCGAGGTAGTCGATGATCCGGCCGACCTGCGCGTCGGTGTACTCGGAGAAGCCGGCGTAGACCTCGGCCATCCGGGCGAACAGCCGCTTCTCCTCGGTGCTGAGCGTGTCCCACGGCTTGACGTGGTCCATCGGCTGGGCGGCGTCCCCCGGTAGCGGGTTGATGTCGGTCAGCCCCGTGCCCTCGGGCAGGATGCCCGCGCTCGATCATGCGTGGCAGGACCCACTCGCGGTAGGCCTCGTACCCGTCGTCGAACTGGCCGGCGTACTTCGCGATGTACTCCTCCGGCGCATGGTGCGGCGCGTGGTTGGCGCCCGGGCAGAACCACAGGTACCACGGCTTCTTCGGCGCGGACGTCTTGCTGTCGGCGATGTAGGAGATGGCCTTGTCGGCGAGGTCCTTCGACAGGTGGTAGCCGTCCTCCGGCAGCGGACGGCTGGTCGACGTAGTGGTTGTCCTCCGCGAGCGTGGGGAACCAGTTGTTGGTCTCGCCGCCGATGAAGCCGTAGTACCGGTCGAAACCGCGCGCCAGCGGCCAGTTCCGCCTCGTGGCTCCCGACCGCCCACTCGTCGAGCGGGATGTTGTGGTTCTTGCCGACCCAGTAGGTGTTGTAACCGTTCTCACGGAGCACCTCACCGATGGTCGCGTTCTCCATCGGGATGTGACCGGTGTGGCCGGGGAAGCCCTGGGCACCCTCGGCGATCTGGGCGAAGCCGTTCTGGTGGTGGTTGCGACCGGTGAGGAGGCACGACCGCGTCGGTGAGCACAGGGCCGTCGTGTGCCACTGGGTGTAGGTGAGGCCGTTGTCCGCCAGCTTCTGCATGGTCGGCATGTTGATCCGCCCGCCGTACGGCGACCACGCGGCGAGGCCGGTGTCGTCGTACAGCACGAGCAGTACGTTCGGCGCGCCCTCGGGGGCCGGCGGCTCGCGGAACGGGGTCCAGTCCGGGACCGAGTCCCGCACGTCGAGGTTGATCACGCCCGTGAACTTCTTCGCCACGACTTCTCCTCAGACTCGGTTGGTGCGGGTCACGACAGCCCATCGAAACGCTCGATCACGGGCCGAGGTATCACCCGAACCGGGCGAAGGGGTGACAAGCGGCGCGCGGTGGACGAGGGCCGGCCGAGAACGTCTCATCGCCGTCGCCCGACCACAGGCGACGGTCCCCTGAAAGGGGGACCTTCTACCCGACCATCGGCCGGTGCGGGCCTTCTAGCCTGCGCGCTCGGGCTCGGGCCTCACTCCGGTCGCGGCAGTGGAATCCGCGACCGAACTCCAGAGGCCCGAGCCCACCCATGGGTCAGGCGAACACGGTGTCCCAGTCGTTCGCCATGCTCACCACGGTCCACCCCAGCCGGGCGGCGACGTCCGTGATCGCCTCGGCCTCCTGGAACGTCTCCGCGGTGCTGACGTAGCTGAACTCGCGGTCGGCGTCGTCGTGGTCGACGAGGAGAGCCAGGGTCGGAGCCTCGCCCGCGGCAGCCCACGCGAGCATCTCGCGGTCGCCGCCGGAGTTCCCGACCGCCAGGATCGGCCGGCGTCCGAGCTGGGTCTGGATGTTGCTCACCTTGACCGCTCCCTCGTTCGCGCCGCCGACCAGGCGCGTCGACCTGGCCAGCGAGGGCTCCCCCGAGGGGTCGTTCACGTCGTACTCGATCAGGGTCCCGACCACGCGCTCGGGCGGTACGCCGTACAGGTCCTGGCTGATCCCGCGCACGAACTCGGTGCCCCCTCCGGTGACGACCGCGATCGTGAAGTCGAGGCTGCGAAGCGCGTCGAGGAGCTCGAGCATCGGCTGGTAGGCGCAGGCCCTCAGCGGGCGACCGAGCGTCTGGTGCACGGCCCGGTCCATGAAGTCATGGACCAGACCGGTGAACGCCTCCGGCGTCTGCCCCTCGCACAGCCCCGTCAGCGCGACCGCGATCCGCGGGAGCCCGACGTCCGCGATCGCCTTCTTGTCGCCCGACAGGAGTGCCGCGAACTCGGCCTTCTCCTTCAGCCCGGGATCGGCGGCCACCGCGCTCTTCAGGACGTCCACGAAGAAGTCGAACTGCACGTACGTCGGGCGTTCGCACCACAGGGTGCCGTCGTTGTCGAGGCAGGCCACGCGCCGTTCCACGGGCACCGTCGCGGCCGCGTCGAGGAACGCCACGAGGGCGTCGCGGGTCGATCCCGGACGCCAGGAGGGAAGCAGGTCGGGTGAGTCAGCCATCGGACACCTCTCGTCGTACGCACCGGAAGCCGAGATGGCTCATCCCGGTGTCGATCATCTGCGGCCGGCGCGCCGCCGGCCGGTAGCGCAGGCAGTAGCTGTCCGCGCACAGGTGGGATCCGCCCTTGATCACCTTGCGACCGATGCGGAACTGGGGTTGCGCGGGGTCGTAGCTCTGCTCGAGGTCACCGCCGCGCGGATCCTCGGGTGCGCAGCAGGGAGAGCCGGCGGCGTCCGGGTGCGCGGTCGTCCACCAGTCGTCGGTCCACTCCCAGACGTTGCCGGCCATGTCGTAGAGGCCGAAGGCGTTGGGTGGGAAGCTGCCGACCGGTGCCGTGCGCTGGAAGCCGCTCTCCCCGGTGCTCCGCCAGGGGAAGTCCGGCCCGTCCCAGGTGTTGGCCATGATCGTGCCGCCGGGACGCGGCTCGTCCCCCCAGGTGTACGTCGCCCCGTCCAGGCCGCCCCGCGCGGCGTACTCCCACTCCGCCTCCGAGGGGAGGCTCGCCTCCATCCACGTGGCGTAGGCGAGCGCATCCTCGTGGGCGACGTGGACCACGGGATGGTCGAGCCGCCCGTCGACCGAGCTGGCCGGTCCCTGCGGGTGGCGCCAGCACGCTCCGGGCTTCCAGCGCCACCACTGGCTGAGGTGTCGCAGGTCCACCGGCCCCCGGGTCGGGGTGAACACCATCGATCCCGCCCGCAGGTTCTCCGCCGGGGCGTCGGGGTAGTCGGCCGGGTCCAGGTCGCGCTCCGCCACGGTCACGTAGCCGGTCGCCTCGACGAACGCCGCGAACTCGGCGTTGGTCACGGCGGCCGCGTCGATCGAGAACGGCCCGACCCGGACCGGGTGGGTCGGCGCCTCCTCCGGGTAGTGGTCGTCGGAGCCCATGGTGAAGGTGTCACCGGGCAGGTCGACCCGCATGTCAGCCGCTCGCGATGCCGGCCTTGAGCTTGGCCATGACCTGATCGACGCTGAAGGTGGCCGGCGTCTGTCGCGGCGGGAACTCGATCAGGCTCTCGAGCATCTGTGCGACGTAGGTCTGGGCCGGGATGAGCAGCCAGATGTGGTCGAGCATCCAGTCGTAGTAGGTGTTCGACGTACCCTCCGCCTTCTCGAACGGGTCGGTGCGGAGGTTGTAGATCTTCGGCGCGCGCAGCTCGACGTACGGATCGAGCCAGATCGCCAGCGTCCCCGTCGTGCGCTGCTCGAGGAAGATGAACTTCCAGTGGTCGAACCGCATGCCGGCGAGGTCCCCGTCGTCGGTGACGTAGAAGAAGTGCTTGCGTGGGCTCTCGTCGGTCGCCCCGGTGACGTAGTCGAGCTGGTTGTGCCCGTCCAGGTGGACCTTGAACGACGTCCCCGCGAGGTCGGTGCCGGTCTTGAGCCGGTCGGCCACGTCGGTGTCACCGGCGGCAGCGAGCAGGGTCACGAACCAGTCGTTGTGACTGACGATGCCGTTGCGCACCTCGCCGGCCGGGATGTGGCCGGGCCACCTGACCATCGCCGGGACGCGGTACGCGCCTTCCCAGTTCGAGTTCTTCTCGTTGCGGAACGGCGTCATGCCGGCATCCGGCCAGCTGTTCATGTGCGGCCCGTTGTCGGTGGAGTACATGACGATCGTGTTGTCGGCCAGGCCGTTCTCGTCGAGGAAGTCGAGGACCGACCCGACCAGCTCGTCGTGGTCGACCATCGTGTCGTGGTACGCCGACTGCCAGCGGCCGGCCTTCCCGCGGCTGCCGTCCTTGACGTGGGTGCGGAAGTGCATGTGGGTGGTGTTGAGCCACACGAAGAACGGCGTGTCGCTGCCGCTCGCGTCGCTCATGAAGCGCAGCGCCTCGGGGACGACCTCGTCGTCGATCGTCTTCATCCGCTCCTTGGTGAGCGGTCCGGTGTCCTCGATCCGCTGCGTGCCGTCCTCGTTCGCCCACGAGTGGATGACCCCCCGCGGACCGAAGCGCTTCCGGAAGTTCGGGAACTCCTCCTCGGTCGGGTAGTCCTCCAGCTCCGGCTCCTCCTCGGCGTTGAGGTGGTAGAGGTTGCCGAAGAACTCGTCGAAGCCGTGGGCGGTCGGGAGGAAGTCGTCACGGTCCCCGAAGTGGTTCTTGCCGAACTGCCCCGTGGCGTAGCCGAGGGACTTCAGCGCGGTGGCGATCGTCGGATCCTCCGCACGCAGGCCGAGGTCGGCTCCCGGCATCCCGACCTTCGTCAGCCCGGTGCGATAGGGGTTCTGGCCGGTGATGAACGCCGCGCGTCCCGCCGTACAGCTCTGCTCGCCGTAGTAGTCGGTGAAGATCACACCTTCGTCGGCGATCCGGTCGATGTTCGGGGTGCGGTACCCCATCAAGCCGTTGCTGTAGCAGCTCAGGTTGCTGATGCCGATGTCGTCGCCCCAGATGATCAGGATGTTGGGAGTCTCCGGCATGTGAAATCTCTCCTGCCGTCGCGCGTCGGATGGCCTGATCGCACTCTGGTTGTCGGGCTCGGCTGGTCGGATCACCTGTTGCGGGTGAGCCTCGCGACTCGTCCACAACGGGTGATCCCTCCGGGACGCTGAGCGCGAGAACCTGTGGCACCCGGCAGAGAGGCCCTCAGGACACGTGCCGACATCGAACGACGACAAGACTCCGGCGCTCATTCCCGAAGCGCCGGTCGTGCCGACCCCGGATGACGTCATGGCGGCGGTCGAGCAGGGGCGTCGAGCACTCTTCGGCGCGGTGGCGATCGCGGCCGAGGTCCTCGCGCGGAGCCTCGCCGAGTCGGTGCCCACCTCCCCGGACGAGACCCGACGGATCGCGAGAGCGGCGACCCGGGCTGCCGACACCGTGCTGGGAATCGGCTGGTGGGCGTCGACGACGTCCACAGCCGCGGTGAGTGCCGGCGTACGACGCACGCGTCCGTTGGTCGCTCTCGTGCTCGAACCACCCCTGCTGCCGGCCCGGTTCTCACCCCGGGCGCGGGTGCAGCACATGACCGAGGCGTGGATCGTCGAACGACCGGACTCGGTCCGGTCCCTCGCCGGCGTCGCGACGACCGTCACCCGCACTGCGGACGGCATGGTCCGTCCCCTGGTTCCGGTGGACGCCGTCGTCGCGCGGCTGCTGGACCTCGTGGACATCGACCAGCTGCTCCAGGAGGTGATCGCCAGGACGGACCTCGAGGCTGCGCTGACCGCCGCGCTCGAGCGCATCGACCTGGCGGCGGTCGTGGTGGACCAGGTCGACCTCGCCGCCCTGGCCGAGGCCGTGATCGAGGGCATCGACCTGCCGGCGATCGTGCGTCAGTCGTCCGCCTCGATGGCGACCGAGACGGTCGACACCGTCCGACTGCAGGGGATCGACGCGGATCGCGCGGTGGCCCGGCTCGTGGACCGGATGCTGCACCGTCGCGCACCGGGGGAACGATGACGAGCCCGGAGTTCCAGGGCCGGAACGCCGGCATCGTGACCCGGGTGCTGGCCGGAGTCGTGGACGCTCTGGTGGTCGTCCTGGTCCTCGTCGTCGTGTGGGCGGGCTCGACGGCCGTTCGTTTCATCGCCCGTCCGGCGCACTTCACCGCACCGAGCCCGAGCTGGGCGGCGCTCATCGGCGTCTCGTGGCTGGTCGCGATTCTCTATCTCGCGAGCTCCTGGGCGACGTCCGGTCGTACGGTCGGAGACCAGCTCCTGGGCCTCCGGGTCGTCGGTCGCGCGGGCGGTCGTGTCAGGTGGTGGGTCTCGGCCGTCCGGGCTGCGGCGTACGTCGTCCTGCCGATCGGCCTGGCCTGGAGCATCGTCGACCGGCAGAACCGCTCGGTCCAGGACCTCGTGCTCGGCACCCGTGTGACCTACGACTGGGTCCCGCGGCTGCCGCCGACGCGGGAGGACAACCTCAGCCGAAACGGGTGAGAGGCTCCGCCCACCACCCGCCTAGCGTCGTCGCGTGCTCCGTCGCCTCCTGATCAGGCTCGTCGTCCTCACCGTCGCCATCTTCCTGACGGCCTGGTTGATCCCCGGAATCACGGTCAAGGGGGGCTTCCTGACCTACCTCTGGATCGCCCTCATCTTCGCCGTGGTGAACCTGATCGTCGGCCCGCTGCTGACCCTGATCAGCCTGCCGCTCCTGATCCTGACCCTGGGGCTCTTCTCCCTGATCCTGAACACGGCCCTGCTGGGGATCACCGCGTGGATCAGCGACGACCTGAGCATCGACGGCTTCTGGCCCGCCTTCTTCGGGGCACTCCTCATCGCGGTGATCGCGGCCATCCTCCAGGCCCTGATCCCAGACCCCAAGAGGCACGAACACGCGGCCTGAGCCACGCCGCTCGTGGGTGAGCCTGCTCGCCACGGCAGGAATCTCACCCCCAACGGGTGACGTGTGGAGCCGGACACCACCCAGACTCGCTCGAGACGCGACGGCCGACGATGCCGCGCTCGAAACCAGGAGGACACGGCATGACACTGGCCCCTGTCGAGGTAGTGGTCGTCGCATTCCCGGGAAATCGGTTCAGCGGCAAGATCCTGCCCGAGCTCCAACGACTGTTGGACGCCGGCGCCATCAGCATCGTCGACGGCCTGTTCCTGCGGAAGGACGAGAACGGCGACGTGACCTTCATCGAGGTCGACGAGGTCGGCACGGACGAAGGCGTCGCCGAGCTCGCCGCCCTGTTCGACCGCTTCGACGAGATGATCTCCGACGAGGACATCGAGGAGCTCGGCGCTGCCCTCGACCCCAACAGCTCCGCAGCGGTCCTCGTGTTCGAGCACACCTGGGTGCGACCCCTGCGCGACGCGATCGTCGAGGCCGGCGGTGTTCTCGCTGAGAACTTCCGGGTCCCGCCCGAAGTCGTGGCCGAAGTGATGTCCGCGCTCGAGACCGCGTCCTGAGAACGAGAGGTACAGCCATGCCACGTCGCCGAATGGGTCGTCCGGGTCTGGTGGGAACGATGGCGCGCACCGCCGCCATCGCCGGGACGGCGACCGCCGTCTCCGGCGGCGTCTCCCGCCGTCAGCAGGCCAGGGCCGAGGCCTCTGCTCCTCCTCCTCCTGCGGCACCGGCTGCCGCCGCACCAGCGCCTGCGGCGCCCGTGGCCGCGGCTGCGCCCGGGTCCGAGGAGCTCGTCGACCAGCTCGGCAGGCTCGCCGACCTGAAGGCGCAGGGGCTTCTGGACGACGCCGAGTTCGCCGCGGCCAAGGCGCGCCTGCTCGGCTGAGCCCGAGCACCTGACCCACGAGCTAGATGAGCCCGATCGGAGGGGGCGGAGTCTCGTCTCCTGACGGTGGAACGCCGCCGGGCCTGGTTTGAACCGCGCGGCTGACTCGGACATTGATCAGCCGCACCAGGGCGGCCGCGAACAGGACGTCGAAGCCGACGTGGATGGTGGTGATCCCTCGGGCCAACTGGCCCACGGGATGGATGTCACCGAAGCCGACCGTGGCCATCGTCGTGGTGGTGAAGTAGAGCGCATCCAGGCGGGTGTGGATCCCTGCCATCTCCCGGTGGGAGTACACGCTCAGCGTGTAGTAGGTCAGCGCGAAGATCAGCAGCACGAACTCGAACATCAGACCGAGATGGCGACCGGTGAGACCGCGAGTGTCCCCGCGCCACTCACCGATCAGCTCGCCGAGGACCAGCCAGCCGATCACGAGGACGGCCGCGAGACTCACCACCACCTCGAGGGCGAGACGGCCCGGTGAGCCGTGGTTCCGCACCGGCACCACGAAGAACAGCACCAGGGAGGCGGCCATCGTGGCCGCCACCCTCACTCCGCCGCCTCTGGGTCTCGTCGCCCTCTCCCCTCGAGTGGCTCGACGATCTCGTGAACCGGCGCCCCGCGCTGTCCCCTGGAACGGGTGATTGTCGAGCGCGACTCCGCGCCTAGCCTCCGAAGGTGACGACGGCGCCGGCGCTCGCGCAACCCGCGATCCGCTGGGCCTGGCCGGCCGCGCTGCGTGGTCTCCTGCTCGCCGCCCCGGCGGCTGCCGTCGCGATCGACCACCCCCGGCACGCCGCGCTCCTGGCGATCGGGCTCGTGCCCGCGGCGACCGTCCCCCTGCCGCCCACCCGTCGGGGCCGGCTGAAGCCGGCCTTCCTCGGAGTGATGTCCGGGGCGTCGCTCCTGGCCGGGGGCCTGCTCGCCGTCTGGCCACCGGCGGCCGTCGTGGGCATCTTCGTGATCGCCGTGCTGGCAGCCCGAGCCGCTGCCGGTCACGCCCTGGGGGCGATCGCGCTCAGCCTGTGCCTGCCTTTGGTGGGCATCGGGTTCAGCTTCACCGACGTGAGCACGGCGGCCGGTCTCGCCCTCGTGATCGTGCTCGGCTCGGCGTACGGCCTGGTGATCTCCCTGCTCTGGCCGGCCGGCCACGCGATCCGGCTCACGAGTGTCTTCGTGCCGCCGCCCCGCGCGATGATGATCCGGTTCGGCTACCTGGCCGGGGCGGCCGGCGCGGTGTGTGCCGCGGTCGGCTTCGGGCTCGACCTCGAGCACGTGGGCTGGGCGACTGGGGCGGCCCTCCTGGTGATGCGGCCGGCACCGCGTCTGCAGGAGGACCGGTCGATCGCCCGGGTCGTCGACGTCGTGGTCGGAGCCGCGGTGGCGATCGTGCTCGTCACCGGCGGCGCACCCGCTTGGGCCTACTCGGTTGCCATCACCGTCGCGGTGGTCTGCGTGACGGCCACCGCCGGCAGCCGCTGGTACGTCATGCCCGCGTTCACGACGTTCCTGGTGTTCGTGATGTTGCTCGTCGACAGCCCCGACGACGCCGGTTCGCGCTTCTGGGAGCGGACCCTCGAGACCGCCCTCGGCGTGGGCGTCGCCGCGGTGTTCTCGCTCCTGGTCCCGTACCTGCTCGACCGGCGAGTCCCTCGGCCCGGCGGGTCTACTGCAGCGCGGAGGTGAGCCGGGCGAGTCCGTCGACCGTCGTCCTGCGCAGAGGCTCCTGCTCCCACTCGGCCGAGGTCAGCTCGCTGCTGAGCTCGCGATAGTCGCGCTCGACGGCACGCATGGCCGTCACGAAGGACTTCGACCGGACCAACAGGGAGATCTCGCTGTTCAACCCGAACGACCTCATGTCCATGTTGCTCGAGCCGATCAGGGCCACTTCGTCGTCGACGCTGAAGTGCTTCGCGTGCAGGATGAACGGCGCCGGGTAGCGGTAGATCCGTACGCCGGCCCGGAGCAGGGCGCCGTAGTAGGACCGCTGAGCGTGGTAGACCAGCGCCTGGTCACCGATCGCGGAGACGAAGAGCTCGACGTGGACCCCGCGAGCTGTCGCCGCCAGGAGTCCCCGGAGCATCGAGTCGTCGGGGACGAAGTAGGGGCTGGTGATGATGATCCGGTCCTGCGCGCCGTACAGCAGGCTGAGGAAGATCTGGAGGTTGTTCTCGACCTCGAAGCCCGGTCCGCTGGGCACCACCTGGCAGTCCAGGGTGCCGGAGGGCGGGGCGACCGAGCCGGGCTGGAGGTCGGCGGCCGCGGCCGCGATGTCCTCGCCCGACTCGATGAACCAGTCGGTGGCGAAGACCAGGTCAACGGACCCGGCGATCGGACCCTCGAGCCGGCACATCAGCTCCTGCCACTTCAGCCCGCGCTTGATGTTCTTCTTCTTGTTGTAGCTCCGGTCGATCATGTTCTGCGAGCCGATGTAGGCCACCTGCCCGTCGATGACCAGGAGCTTGCGGTGGTTGCGCAGGTCGAGCCGCTGGTACTTCCCCTTCAGGGGCTGGACCGGCAGCATCAGCTGCCACTCGACTCCCAGCTCGGTCAGGCGTTCCAGTGTCTGTTTGTAGCCGGCGCAGTGCGACGAGGCCCAGTGGTCCAGCAGGACCCGCACGGTGACGCCTCGCTCGACGGCTGCGCCGAGGGCGTCGATGAAGCCCCGGGTCGTGTCGTCCAGGGAGAAGATGTAGAACTCCACGTGGACGTACGCACGGGCTGCCGCGACATCGTCGGCCATCGCCGCCAGGCCACCCTCGTAGTCGGGCAGCAGCCCTGCGGCGTTGCCGCCGACCATGGGCATCGCGGTCAGGTTCTCGGTGAGCGTGACGACCGGTTCCAGCCACGTCGGCCATTCCTCCCGAGGTGACCCCGGCGGCAGGCCTGCAGACTCGCGAGCGATCACGACGTCCATCTGCTGCTGCTTCCGGCGCCGCTTCTCGGGGAGCTTCGGATTGCCGATCAACAGGAAGAGGAAGACCCCGATCACCGGGATGAAGAAGATGGTCAGCAGCCAGGCCATCGCCGCCGTCGGCAGCCTGTCGCGTGGGACGATGACGAGAGCCACGAGCCTGATGGTGAGGTCGATGAGCAGGACCACTGCGCTGGTCCCGAGGATCGTCACGATGCCCATCGAATCTCCTGAGGTGTCGGCGGCGTCCACAGCGTCGAGGGGAGCGACACTGCCACGCATCGTCCGCAACAGGTGAGTCCGGCAATGGGCGGAGGCTCGACGTCGGTCGACCAGGCGTGCGGCACACGACCCGTGGAGCATCCCTGAGTGCGAGCCAACGCTCCGAGCTCGGCCGTGGCGGAAGCCGCTATGGGACACTGGGCCGGTGAAGGCGGTACGACGGCTGCTGGCCGTCGTCGCCACGGCACTTCTCGTCGTCGGGATCGTCTCGGGTGTGGTGCATCGAGAGGTGCTCGACGCAGGCCGGTTCTCCGCGCACGCGGACAACATCCGGAGCGACCCCGCCGTGTCGCGGCAGGTCGGGATCCTGGTCACCGACCGGCTCCTGGAGAACCAGCCGGACCTCACGGCGATCCGCCCCCTGCTCGAGGCCACGGCCGCCACCCTCGTCGCCAGCCCGGCCCTGAGGCCCGCGATCAGGGCCGCCGTCGTGGCTCCCTTCTACCGGAACCTCACCGGCGCAGGTCGTCCGAGCGTCGTACTCCGCCTGGCCGACGTCGGTGCGGTGGTGCTCGGCGTCGCGTCGTCCGCTGCGCCCGAGCAACGCGCCGCCCTGCCCGCCCAGCTGGACGTCCGGCTCTCGGAGTTCGGCGGCCGCGACACCACGAGCACGGCCGTCGGGTGGGTGCACGTCGTCGGCTGGCTGTCGTGGGTCGCGCCACTGCTCGGCCTGCTGATCCTGGTCGCCTTGGGCGCGAGCCTCGGCTCCCCTGACGGCGGCGTACGAGGACGGGTGGCCAACGCCCTGACCTGGACCGGCCGCGGCGTCCTGGCCGCCGCGCTCACGCTGGGCGGGCTGCTCGTGGTCACCGGCTTCGTCGTGGGCCGACAGGACGACTCGACGTTGTCCGGCGCCCTGGTCCGGGCGTCCTGGCACGAGCTCGACGGTGTCTTCTGGGACACCACCGCCGTGGCCGGGGCGATCGGCCTCCTGCTCGTCGTGAGCGGGCATCTCGGGCTGCGGCTGCTGTCGGGTGACCTCGACCTGGGCGCCCTCGCCCTCGAGGCACGGACCCGGCTGCTGGACCCGGGTCCGCGTCTCGGCCCACGCGCGGCGCGCGCCGGGCTCCTGCTGGCCGCGGGTGTTGCCCTGGTGCTGCAGCCCCTGGAGGTCCTGCGCACGGTCCTGTGGGCGTCCGGCGTCGTGGCTGTCGTCATCGCGCTCGCGCTGCTGGGCCCGATCGTCGCGGAGGCCGTGCGCGACCGGTTCGGCCGGCGCGGGCGGGAGCCGCGCTCGCCGCGCGGCTGGGTATGGCCGGTGGCCGGTCTCACCATCGCCCTCCTGGTGGCCGGTCTCGGGGTCGGCGCCTTTCCCGCGAGCCATGAGCTGGCCGACGCGGCGGGCACCGACGACGACACCTGTAACGGGTACGTCGCGCTGTGCGACCGGCCGTACGACGACGTCGCGTTCCCGGCCACTCACAACTCGATGGCCGCGGCGAGCGAGCCGGGTTGGTTCTTCGCCGAGCAGCCCGACGGCATCGTGGCGCAGCTCGACCACGGGATCCGGGTGCTGCTGGTCGACAGCTGGTACGCCCAGCGGACCCAGCGCCGTGGAGTCGTGGTCAACACCCTCGACCAGCAGGCCGAGGCCCTGACCGAGGCGCGCGAGTCGTTCGGCGACGCCGCCGTGGACAGCGCGTTGCGGCTCCAGCACGCGTTCCGGCTGGTCCCACGAGGGCCGGTCGAGCCCTACCTGTGCCACGCCCTCTGTGCCCTCGGATCCACCTCGTGGCTGCCGACGATGACGAAGGTCCGGGCCTGGCTGGCCGCGCATCCCCGGGACGTCGTCACCATCTTCGTGCAGGACACCGTGAGCCCGGCCGACACGGCCACGGTCTTCCGGCGGGCCGGGCTCCTGCCCTACGTCTACACGCCCGCGGGCGACGACCAGCAATGGCCGACCCTGGGGCAGATGATCGACTCCGGGCAGAGGCTCGTGGTCCTGATGGAGGGACACGGCGGCGGATCGACGTACCCCTGGCTGCTCCAGGGCTTCGACCGCGTGCAGGACACGCCATTCCTCTTCCGAAGCCCGTCGCAGTTCAGCTGTCGCCCCAACCGTGGGCCCGACGATGCGCCGCTCTTCCTGCTCAACCACTGGATCTCCGACAAGCGCCGCGAGGTCTCGAATGCGGCGCGTGTCAACGCCCGCGGTGTGCTGCTGCCCCGCGCGGAGGAGTGTCAGAAGGAACGCGGCCTCCTGCCCAACTTCGTCGCCGTCGACTTCTACGACCGTGGCGACCTGTTCGGCGTGGTGCGGACGCTCAACGGGCTGGACGCCGACACCACGCCCTGACTCGTGGATGTCGGGGTCGCTCGCGCGTCAGGGAGTCGGCGGAGGGCTGGTGAGCAGCCGTCTGACCTGGGCTCTGGAGATCAGGAGAACTGCGATCAGGAGAGTCACGGACACGAAACCACCGAGACTGACCGCGTCACCGAAGACGAGATCGACCAGCGTGAGCACCACGAACTTGCTCCCCGCTGCCACCACCCACAGCACGACGCCGATGGCGGCCTTCGCCCGACGGGTGTTGGCGGCGCGCAGCCCCTCGACGATGTGGCCCTTGAGGAGGAGCACGACCTCCAGAGCGATCTTGAGGAGCAACGCCGTCAGCAGCGACAGGCTGAAGCTCTCGCTGATCACCGACGGCAGGTACTCGATGGCGAGGTTCAGGACCACCACGTAGACGAAGACGTCGATGAGATCCTCCGGCCGGGCGTGGAGCCACCGGCGGACCGAACGCCGGGGAGGACGAGGTTCGGCAGGGGCCTCCCCCGGGGGCTGGCTCGACACGCGACGATCCTGCCCCAGCCCGGCGCGTTCCGCTCGACGCAGTGCTACGGCAGTGCTACGGCCAGTGCTACGACGGGGACGTCCGATCCACTCCCGTCTCCACCGGTTTGCCGAATGCCCAGCGCGGCGGAGGCCGCCACGGAATGATGGCGGCCGTGATCAAGGGGGACGTCAACCGACACCCTCGTCGCTGGATGGATCGATCCACCAGGGCGCGCGTGGTCGAGGGCTGGCATCCCTCCGAGCCGGACCGAGTCGGATACAACCTGCTGGTCGACGACGCCTGGATCGGCACGTTCGAGTCCCTCGACAGCGCGGCCACCGAGGCGGCCAAGCACCTCGGGCCCCGGTCAACGCGTACCAAGAGTCGACCGGTGGTCCTCCTGCCGTACATCGACTCCGGCAACGGGTGACGACTCTCCGCCCACCGTCGTTCCTCCCTTCGCCGGACGGTCTCGTGCCATGCGTCCTCCACGTGTTAGAGCCCGGAGAGAGACGTTCTCGCCCAGCTCTGCCTCGATACTCCCGCGCGTTGTCACTGACAGGGCAGGGATCATCCGGGCCGACTCGAGCGTCGTACGCCGCTGAGCGCACACCCACCACCTCGGTCAATGGTCCACAGGTTCGGCACCCGTCAACTCGACTCCACGGGGATGTCCGCGGTCGTGGCGAATCATTCCTGACGCTCGTCGTTGGCTTGCCAGCTGGGAGCCGATGGCGGCCACCCAGCCAACGAGAGCGACCGCGAGGAACCGCTCCGCCGTGCCGACCCATGGATAGCGAATGGCTCCCCAGGCCAACAGCGCCAGGCAGGCCGCGCACCCGGTCACCACCGAGTAAGAGCTCCAGCGCCGCGACATCGTCGCGGAGAGAACCAATGCGGCGCCGACGATGCCGAGAATCTCCACGAGCCCCCCGATTCCGTGCACCCAGTCGCTCGTGGTCGCGAAGGCCTGCCCTGCGCACCGTGGGACCGACTCCTCGCAACGGTTGCGGGCGAGGGCACCGGCCATGGCCCCCGTGCTCGCGAGCAGCAACAGTCCGGTGCCGACCAGTCGGTGGTCACTGGGAGGCAGGGCCCGGCGCAGGCCGAACGCCAGCGCCGCGAGCCCGATGGAGAAGGCCCCCTCACCTACCATGACGAGCCAGGGACGTGGAGCGCCCGAGGCGTAGAGGTCGCTGATGTTGTAGCGCCATGCTCCGGGGCGCAACGAGGTGGCCAGCATCCACGAGGCGATCTCGATGCCCGCGCACAGCACGGCGATTCGGCCGAAACGTGTCATGCAGCGAGGCGACGTCGCCGGAGGATGAACCCCAGTTTGAGGCTCACGAGCGCGACGACGACCGTGATCGGCACCACCCAGACGACGATGCCGTAGTCGGCTCCGTGCGATGGCGCCGACAGCGTGACGACGGTCGCCGCGACGACGGCAAAGGCCACCTGGAGGGCGATGGCGGTTCGCTTGGAGGCGAGCCAGCCGGCGAGTACTCCGCCGAGGAGCGGGAGCAGAAGCAACATGTCGAACTCCCTCGATTGACTCTGCGCTACAGAGTGTTTGACAAACATAACTCTGCGCTACAGAGTTTGGCAAGTGAAGGATCCGCTGGTCGCCGAGCTCGCCTATCGCGAAGCCGTGGCCACACGCGAACGGGTTCGGGGCATTCAGCGCGCGATCACGCTGCCGTTGCGCCTGCTCGCCGCCGTCGACCTCCTGGGTGCGGCGGTCGTCATGATCATCGGCCAGTTCCACATGCTCGCCTACTTCGCTCCCGCCTACCTCGCCGTCCTCACGGCCTCCGGTTGGTGGTACCGGCGCTACGCCGACAGGCACGGACTCCTGCTACCGGTCCGGCCATGGGTGGCCATCCTGGCGGCTTCCCTCCTCGTCGGCGCGAGCATGTCGCGTCTCGGCGTCGCGCTTGGCCAGTCCTGGATCAGCGACTTCGGGCCACCCCTGGTGATGATTGCCGGGACGGCTCTCACCGCCGGGTGGCTGCGCTCCCGCAGCCTCGCGCACGCCACGATCGGGATGGTGGTATCCACGTCCCTGGTGTCCATGGTGGCCAGCGGAGACATCGCCGTCGCACTGCAGCTCACCGCGTTCGGGATCCTCCTCTGGCACGCTTCCTTGCGTACCGACGAGCACGAGGACCGCCTGTGACCGAGCACCCCATCCACGACCTCGACGACGACGTCCACCAACGGGTCCGACTCGGAATCCTTGCCGCACTCAGCGGCCTGACCCGAGCCGACTTCACTCATCTCAAGCGGGAGCTCGCCCTCACCGACGGCAATCTGGGACGCCACCTCGAAGTGCTGGGAGAGGCAGGGTTCGTGAAGCTCACTCGCGAATCCACCCGAGGGCGACCGCGTACCTGGGTCGCCATCACGCCCAAGGGAAGGAAAGCGCTTCGTAGGGAAGTCGACGCTCTCCGCAAGATCATGGCGCAGATCGAGGGAGCAAGATCTGAGCCTCACGCGGACGTCGAGGTCATCTAGTCTCCTCCGACCCGCCATCGGGCCTGGGCAACGCCGCGTGGCAGCTCACCGCCAGCCCGCGCACATGCCCTACACCCCCCGGGCTTGCTGTCACGACCTCTGGTCGGTGACCCCGTCGGTTCCGCCTCGTGACTCGGCCATCCTGTTGAGATCGGACATCGTTTCTCCGTCCATCGCCGGCGACCCGCCTGCCGGCCGTTCCAGCCTAGGAAGCCGGAGCGTCCAACCCGGGCGGTGGTTGGTCCTCGACCTTCGCATCGATCAGCGGGGCCACCCAGGAGGCTCGAGAGTCTGCGTCGATGAAGATCGCTCGAACGAGCAGCGTCATCGGCACGGCCAGCAGCGCACCGAGCGCACCGAGGAGGAACGTCCACACCACGAGCGACATGAAGGTGATCTCGCCGCTGAGCCCGACCGAGTTTCCGACGATGCGCGGCTGGATGAACGTCTGGATCGTGACGTTGAGAACGCTGTAGGCCAAGACCACGAGCAGCATCCCCTTCCAACCGTCGTCGAGCAACGCCAGGAAAGCGGGCGGGATGATGCCGATGACGAAGCCGATGTTGGGGATGAAGTTCGTGATGAACGAGAAGAACCCCCAGACCAGCGGGAGCGGCACTCCCAACCACCACAGTGCACCGGCATCGAGCACGCCGACGATGGCGCCGAAGAGCGCTGTCATCACCAGGTAGGTCTGGCAACGCGTCACCCAGTTCCCCATGGCGGCGGCCAGCTGGGGTTTGGTGCGCCGGAGGACGGCGACGCGCGGTACGAAGCCTGGTGCCGCGACGACGAAGAAGAACATCAAGGTCACCAGGAAGAACAGGAAGCCAAGCGCTCCGAGGATCCCCGAGATCAGGTCGGCCAACACTTCTGCAAGCTTCGTCGGGTCCAGCTTGGAGAGTGCGTCACTGGTCGCGCCGGTGCTCAGGCCGAGCTGGGAGAGGCCGTCCTCCGCGTTCTTGGTGAGGTCCTTGGCCTGATCGGCGTACGACGGCAGCAGGTCGGCGAACTTGATCAGGCACACGACGCTGCCGACGACCAGCACCAGCAGGATCAGGTACGACGCAGCCAAGGCGGTCAGCGTCGCCAGCCAGCCCGGCCAGCCGTGCCCGCGCGCCCACCGATCGATCGGCAGCACCGCGATGGTGAGCACGAGGGCGAGCATCGTCGGGGCGATGATCTCGGCGGCGGCCTTGGTGCCGATCCCCAGGGCGACGACACCGAGGATGCCGAGCAGCACGATCACCGAGCGCGGCATCGTCGAGGCCGTACCGCCAGGTTCGATCTCGGTGCGAGCCTGGTCGGCGGGGTGCCGTGGCATGGGCCCACCATAGGCGGTGCGCACGCTCAGCCGCCTCATTTGCGGGGTGATGCAGGTCCGTCGTTGAGACGTCTCGGTGGGGAACGCACCGGCCAGCCAGCCGTACCCTTTGTGTCCACGGGGCAGGCAGCTGCCCGAACAGACAAGGCCTGGAACGACGCCATGGGGTTGATCTTCTCGATCTTGCTGCTGGGTCTGATGGCAAGCCTGTCGCCGGTCACGATCGTGGTGTTCATCCTGGTGCTCGGCACGGCAAGGGCCGGCGTCAACGCGGTCGCGTTCCTGATGGGCTGGGCGGTGTCCCTGACCGTCGTCTTCACCGCCAGCTATCTGATCGGCTCGTCGCGGGGCACTCAACAGGGCGGCGGCCGGACCGGGGTGCTGATCCTCGAGGTTCTGTTGGGAGGTGCTCTGGTGGCTGTGGGCGTACGTCAGTGGCGGCGTCGCGGCGAGGTCTCCGGCAGCAGCTCCGGCGGCTGGGAGTCACCGTGGTTGGCCGGTCGCCTGAATGATCTGGGTCCGCGCACCGCTGCGCTGCTCGGCGTCCTCAAGCAGCCGTGGGCGATCACGACCGCCGCGGCCGTCTTCTTGGTGCACCACCAGGCCCAGGGCGTCGTCATCGTGCTCGCCTTCGCGTGCTTCATGGTCGCTTCCACCGCCAGCGTCGCGCTGATGTATCTGTTGTACGCACGGCGTCCTGGCGAGGCCACGGTGTACCTTGCTCAGCTGCGAGACCGAGCGATCGCCTCCGGACCAGTCGTGTTCGCCGTCGCTGCAACGGTGGTCGGAGCGTTCATGCTGGTCGACGGCCTCATCGGCTTGAGGGCCTCGTGAGCAGCGCCGATCTTCGGTCTGGACGATTTCACCCCTCGTTGAGTGATGTGCCCCGACTCGGCGCCGTACTGCCATGGTGGTGCCGTGACGTCCAACGAGCAACGCGCGCCCCTCCGCCAGGAGCCGCAGACGGGTTCGGCCACTTCATCGACCGCGCAGGTCGCGGGGGCGCTCGCTCGCGAGTCGATGAGGCGGCCCTGGTACACGCACGTCTTCTCGTACGCAGTCTCCGTGCTGCTGATGGTGCCTGCGATCTGGCTGTGTGACTGGATCCTTCCCGGTTTCCACGTTGACGAGCCCGGCGGGCCGATCGTGTTCGCCGCCGTGATGGCTCTGGTCGGAGTGATGCTGCAGCCTCTGCTGGTGGGGGCTGCCGTGCGGCTGGGCTGGCTCGGTGTCGCGCTGCTGGCTTTCGTGGGTCAGGCGGCGGTCGTGCTGCTCACCGCTGCCATCTTGCCCAATGTCACCGTCGACGACTTCTGGACGGCGTTCGTGGTGGCCTTGGTCGTGGGCGTGGTCAGCACCGTGCTGGGGTGGTTCGGCAGCGCGGGCACGTCGCAGGTCCTGGTCAGCCGCCTGGTCTCCTCAGCCCGTCGACGGCCGACCAAGCTCGACGACCCGGACGTCGAGGGCGTGGTCTTCGTCCAGCTCGACGGCGTTCCGTTCCCGGTGCTGCAGATGGCGATCACGGCCGGCACGGTACCGACGCTGACCCGGTGGGTGCGGTCGGGCACGCACCGCCTGCACGAGTGGACCCCCAAGCTGCCGGCCACGACACCCGCGAGCCAGATGGGCATCCTGCACGGCGTGATCGACGGCATCCCGGCCTTCCGCTGGTACGACCGGGAGCACGACCGGGTCCTGGTGGCCAACAAGCCCGCCGACGCCGCGGTGATCGAGGCCAGCATGTCGACCGGCAAAGGCCTGCTCGTGGACAACGGGGTGAGCATCAGCAACCTGTTCACCGGTGACGCCCCGACCGCGGTGCTGACGATGAGCCGGCGCGCGCGAGGCGGGGAGGCCACCCGGCAGGCGGTCGGCCAGTTCGTCATGTCCCCGTCCGGGCTGACACGGGCACTCTCGCGATCGATCTCTGAGCTCACCCGCGACCGGTTCCAGACCAGGCGCGCCATCCGACGCGACGTCCAGCCCCGATGCGAACGCAACTGGGAGACCGCCCTGCTGCGCTGCGTCACCAATGGCGCGCTGCGCGACCTCAACACGATCCTGGTCTCCCAACACATGCTCAAGGGGATGCGCTCGATCTACGTCGACTACGTCGACTACGACGAGATCGCCCACCATGCGGGCATCCTGCGCCCCGAGAGCCTGGAGGCCCTCGAAGCGGTCGACGGTGTTCTGCACCAGCTTGAGCAGGTGGCGAGCGCCTCCCCACGGAAGTACCGGTTCGTGATCCTCTCCGACCACGGCCAGGCCCAGGGCGCGATCTTCCTCGACCGGTACGGCGAGGACCTGGCCGCACTGGTCGCTCGCCTGGCTCAGAGCGACGTCGCGTCGTCCGACGACTCCGTCGAGGGCTGGGGCCGCACCCGGGCACTCGTCGGTGAGCTCGCATCCTCCGACAGTGTCGGCGGCCGCACCATGCAGTCGGCCGCCAACAGGATGGACAAGGACGACCGCAACCAGCCCGATGTCGTCGTGGCGGCGGCACCCCGCGCCCCGCCGGCAAGACCAAGGCCAAACCGTCCCCGGGAGACGAGACCTTCCACGTGTTCGGATCCGGGAACCTCGGTCTGATCTATGTGCGCGGCGAGAAGCAGCAGCTCACGCGTCGAGACCTGTCCGCCCGCTTCCCGGCGCTCGTCACCGGCCTGGCCGCCCACCCAGGTGTCGGCTTCGTCGTCGTGATGGACGACGACGGCCCTGTCGCGCTGGGCAACCATGGTTGGCACCGGCTCGACGACGGTCACGTCGACGGCATCGATCCCCTGCTGCCGTTCGGACCCTACGCACCCGAGTTCGTGAAACGCGTCGCCCACAGACCAGAGGCTCCCGACATCTACGTCAACAGCCTGCTCGACCCCGGCACCGACGAGGTCGCCGCCTTCGAGGGCCTGGTCGGCTGCCATGGCGGCCTCGGCGGCTGGCAAGACCGAGCGTGCGCCGTCGTACCCGTCGACCTGCCCTTCCCCGAGGAGCGCGTGGTCGGGGCCGACGCCATGCACGTCGCCCTGCGTGACATCCTCCGCCACCTCGGGCACCGCCAAGGCATCACCGAGCCCGACGCGGAGTCTCCAGCGACAACGGCAGGCGGCGACGTCTCCGGTGGAGTCGAGATTCACGACACGGAGTAGGCCGTCCCGCGACGCGGTGTGGCGAGGGAACGTCAACAGATCCCGTGAGCCGGGGAGAGCGTGGGCGAAGCCTCTCCACCATGCAACTCGCGGCGATGCCAGACGTCCTGCTGACACTCAACGCAGAAGCCGGGCCCGTGGTGACCCACAAACCCGGCTCTGACCTGCGATTTCACTAGTAGCGGGGGCAGGATTTGAACCTGCGACCTCTGGGTTGGATCGGCGCCTTGCCGACCGCCACCGAACGTTGCGGGATGCAGCCGAATCCTCCGTGTTGATGAGGAGAACTCCTCGCTGACGGTGCCGAATGTGCCCGACCGATGCCTGGCTCTTCCGGTTGTTCTTGGAGGGTAAGTGGAAGGTGTTCGAATCCTGGTGCGATCGAGCCCGGATCACGGATGCGCGGGGAAGGCCGTCGCCAAGGTGCTGCACACCGCCCACTATGACGCTGTGGTCCACCGCTCGATCAGTGTTGTAGAGGCCCGCGCCGCTGGCCCCGTCGATCGCCTCCCCGAGTCGGCGGGAGCGTCAGGGAGGGGCCGGCGCCTTGCCAACTGATTCGACATATGTCAAATTAGATTCATGTCTAACCAGAGCCCGGCGGCCGCGTCACGCGCGATGATCGGCCGCGAGCCGTTCGGGAGAGTGGAGGCCGTAGAGGTTGCGTCCAAGTTCAAGGCGCTTTCCGACCCGGTCCGTCTCCGTCTTCTCGCGCTGATCGCGTGCCACGACGGCGGTGAGGCCTGCGTGTGTGACCTAACCGGCGCGTTCGAGGTGAGTCCGCCGACGATCTCGCACCACCTGAAGGTGTTGCGTGAGTCGGGCATGATCACCGCGGAGCGCCGCGGCACCTGGATCTACTACCGCATCGCGCCGGCAGCCCTCGCCAACCTGGCGCAGGTCCTCGCCGGTCCCGCGGTCGCGAAATCATCAGCGTCGTGATGAAGGACGTCGTCGTGGTCGGCGGGGGCCAGTCCGGGCTCGCGGCGGCGAGTGCACTCCGCGCAGTAGGGCTCGCCCCGATTGTGCTGGAGGCCGGCGCCGAGCCCGTGGGTTCATGGCCCCACTACTACAACAGTCTCAGACTGTTCTCTCCTGCCGCCTATAGCGGTATGCCTGGCCTCCCGTTCGATGGCGATCCGGAGCGGTATCCACCTCGCGACGAGGTGGTCGACTACCTGCGGGAGTACGCGACGAAGCTCGACGCGGACATCCGCACCGGGTGTCGCGTCACCTCGGTCGCATCAACGGGCGACCGCGGGTTCCTGGTCACGACCAATGCCGGCGACGCGATCCATACGGCAGCTGTGGTCGCCGCAACCGGCTCGTTCGGCAACCCGCACCTGCCCACCCCGCACGGTCGGCACACCTTTACCGGGCGCCTCCTGCACGTGGCCGCCTATCGCCGTCCGGAGCCGTACGTCGACCAGCGCGTCGTGGTCGTCGGCGCAGGCGACTCAGCGGTGCAGGTCGGCTACGAGCTGGCCCAGGTGGCCACGGTCACGCTCGCGACACGTCGTCCGCTCGCCTTCCTTCCCCAAAGGATCGACGGAAGAGATCTCCACTACTGGCTGGAGAGGACCGGCTTCGACGACCTTCCTCCCGAATGGCTCGCTCGGCTATCCCGGACACCCTCGTCACCGACACCGGCCGTTACCGAGCCGCTCTCGAATCGGGACGGCCCGACCGACGTCCGATGTTCGCCGCGCTGGACGGCGAGCACGTCGTCTGGTCCGACGGCACGCGCGAAGTGGTGGACACCATCGTGTTCGCCACCGGCTACCGCCCCGACCTCCACTACCTGCGTGAGCTCGGAGCACTCAACGACAGCCTTCCTCTGCACACGGGTGGTATCTCCACCACCCATCCCGGTTTGGCGTACCTGGGCATCGAGTTTCAACGTTCCTACGCGTCGAACACCCTCCGTGGAGTGCGCCGCGACGCCGAGTACCTCGCGCCCGCCATTGCCGCGCATGTACGAGACGCGGGCGCCCTCGTCCGGTCGTGACCGGTCCCAGCAGCCGAGCCGACCCGTGCGCACCCTCACCGCGAGCGGGCGGCCCGGTCGAGCGGAACTCGCACCACGTGGCCGTCGCCGTACACCGCCGCGCGGTCGAAAGGGACACGTCGCCAGGTCGTTGGGTTTTCTGGGTCTGCGCCCGCTCGTCGAGACTTCAGCCCTCGCATCGGCCTGGCCTCGAGCCGACCGTGGTCGCATTCGTACTGGTTGTTTTGGTACGGGTGGGGTTGGGCGATGCCCGCGGGGATCAAGTCCTAGATCACGTTCGCCAGGGCCAGGCGCACGATCGGTGATGACCTCGAACGATTCGCCCTGGGCTGTTGCCGCTGCCTTCGAGGAAGACAGTCCCACGAAGGACTTGTTCGTTCATCGCTACTTGTGGTGGATGTAACGGGCGGCCCGGGTTCGGCGGAGCGAACATCGCGGTGGGGACCAGGCGCGTCACACGGCCGCGATCAGCACTGTCCGGCCCGCCAGGCGACGAGGAGCGCCGTCGCTGGAGGTCGGTGATGCGTTCAGTGCGGGGCTTCGTCTCTGGCGCAGACTCACCATGTGACCGACTTGCGCTTTCTCGCAACGGTCCATGGACTCGACTGCAAGCCTGGGGTGTGATTGAGATCGGCGCTGCTGGGCTGTCACAGGGAGGCACCATGACTGCCACCGACGTGCGTGGGCTGTTCCAAGAAGCCATCACAGGCAACGACGCCGCCGCCATGCGCAAAGGCGTCGAGCAATTGCTCGGGTTGACGGAGGATGCCGGATTGTCCGCGGAGGAGGAGTACCTCGTCGCACCCCGACTATGTGATGGAGATGCCCCATCACAGGAGCGCGTCCGAGGGCGTGACGCGATGCGCTCTATGCAGGAGGCGTTCCCAGTCCCACCGAGACTGACCTTGCGAAGAGTCCTCGGGTCAGGTCGCCTGTGGGTGATTGAAGGCGTCAATGACTACGACGGTGACATCTGGAATATTGCTCTGATCTGGGAGCTGACGAACAGGGCCTCATCGTGCGGGACACGCGTACTACGCGCAGAGGTCCGAGCCTCCCGAGTGGCGTTCCCAGTGGGTCGAGCCCATCGTCTGAGCCTGGGTCGAGCACTCCGGAGGAGCCTACGGCCGTTCCACGGGTACTGCTCGACCGAGCGCCACATTCGAGGCAATTGGAGCCACGGGCGTCAGTGCCAACCACCGCACTCGGAGCCGCGACCGCGCTCTCCGCCAGGCGCCACATTTCGCCGCGACGGCGGTGACCTCACTCGTTGCGGTCCAGGCCGCGCGTCCTTTGGGTGGGGGACGGCGACGGTGATCAAGCGGGACTGTGCTCGGGGCTGTAGAACGTAGGCCAGGCGTCGAACCCCTGGCCGAAGGAGCGCGGGATGCAACGTCACGCTCTTGAGGACGGAACTGTGCTCTCGGTGCAGCAGCCCGCCGACGGCAATTCCGCGAGCCCGTCACTCGCCCTTCTCTTCGACGGCCGACCGATGATCGACGCAGGCATCCCCGAGATGATGCGCTCGCTGCAGGAGGACCGGATCATCGGCCCGCTGACCACGATCTACGTCGAGTCGATTGAGGGTTCGACGGTGCGAGGTCCGACCCGAGTGGCCTCATTGACGGACCCGGCGCGGCTGGACCAACTTGGTCCAAACGCTCCGGCGATTCCTCGAAGCTGTCCGGAGCGGTCACCGTCGACCCGGCACGACGCGTCGTCATGGGTCACAGTCTGGGCGGCAACGCGGCGCTGCGCGTCGCGTCGCGGTGGCCCGGCCTCTTCAGCCGGGTTGCCACCGCCTCCGCCGGCATCATGCTGTGGTGGCCCGGTGACGAGGTGCATCCATCCGGGAGCCAGATCGCGGCCGAGGTCTATACGGTGTCCGGACTTCGTCTGTGGATGACAGCCGGGGCC
Organism: uncultured Actinomycetota bacterium; assembly: GCA_963812055.1. Taxonomy (GTDB): domain Bacteria; phylum Actinomycetota; class Actinomycetes; order Propionibacteriales; family Nocardioidaceae; genus Nocardioides. The sequence goes on along the minus strand of CAWEUA010000020.1, from coordinate 1,615 downwards.
GCCGATGAGCCCAAACTTCTTCTGCTCCTCTCTTGAACCGAGAGTTCTGGAAGGCGGCGGACGAGGCGAGCCTCGACCTCATCCACGTGGAGCACCCTGGCGGCCACGAACTCTCCGCGTGGCGACTGGGGCTGGGCCGAGCCCTTCCCTATCTGCTCACCGAAAGCAGCTGAACACCTCCCCCACCCGAGGTCGGCAGGATGGTCGCGGAGGACTCGCCGAACAGCCGCGCCAAGACCACCCACCCCAGACCAAACACGCACGGGTCCGGCAGCCGACATCCGCACGTTCCGAAAGTCGCGTCATATCGCCGCGTCTGCTCGCCCGCACTTCTTGACCGCGTGTCGTGGGGTGTCGCCGTCACGCATCGGGGTTTCGCGGAACCCCGATGCATGCCTGGACGTCTCAGCCACATGCGCGTGGGTGGAGTACTCATCATCGCCCTGGCCGTGTCGTTTCTCGCCGGTTGCGGCGACCAGGGCCCTGGGACGACTCGGGACCAGTCGGGGATCGCTGGTCGAGTCCACCTGGGGCCTCAGTGCCCCGTCGAAACCGAGGGTGACCCATGCGAGGACAAGCCGGCGGCGGGCTCGAGGGTCACCGTTGCCAAGCAGCTCCCCGGGAACTCGGATGCCAACGGGGAGGTGGTTGCGAGCACCACGACCGATGCCGACGGCAACTACCGCGTCGCGGTGCCACCGGGAATGTACGTCGTCACAGCCCACGCCGGCATGTCGTGCGAGCTGATGAACACACGAGTCCCCTCCGGCGCCTACTCGAAGGTCGACATTCCCTGCGACACAGGGATTCGCTGACCTCGGGCGAGTCAGCTAAGCGCCGGACTCATGCCAACCGCACCTGAATCGACGCGCCCACAGTCCATGCACGCGCAGCCGGACATCGGCTCTTTAGGGTCCCGCGCCAGGAGTGCGTCATACCGCCGCGAGCCGGTGCACCCCCGCCGGGTGGTGCGCTCCGTCTGGTGCGGGCTGACAGGGCCCGCTGCGTGGAGCACCCTGGTCTTGTGACTACCGGCACGCGCCTCGTCGGACGGGACACCGAACTCGCCGCCTTTGGCGACGCGGTGGCCCGTGCGCGCGGAGGATCCCCGGCGTGCGTTGTCATCGAAGGAGAGGCCGGCATCGGCAAGAGCAGCCTGGTCAGCGCCACTGTGGAGAACTACAGCCAGGAAGGCGACCTGATTGCCTTCGGGCACGGTGTCGAGCTCGCGGGTGGGGAACTCCCTTACGGAGTCGGCGCCGAGATGTTGCGCCACCTGGTCCGAGAAGCGGGCGTGGACGCGGTCCGCGCAGCCGCTGGCCAGTACGGTGTGGACCTAGAAGCCCTGCACCCGGCACTCGGCGCTCAGCCCCAGCCATACGAGGAGGGCAGACGCCCGCCCGAGACAACCCCGGCTCGGCTGTTGCCCGCCTTCGTCAGCACCATGGAGGCCCTAGCCGCCGACCGCCCGGTCTGGCTGGTCATCGAGGACCTGCAGTGGGTCGACGGGTCGAGCCGTGATCTTCTTAACTACCTCGTCCGCGTCGTCAGCGACTGCCACCTTCTTCTCGCAGTCACGGTCCGAACAGACGACCGCCATCCCGACCCGGCCGCG
>CAWEUA010000019.1:0-122569 GCA_963812055.1 uncultured Actinomycetota bacterium | reverse complement strand
GTCGGCATCGTCCGCGCCGCGGGCCGGGCCGACGTGCCGGTCGCCGTGTTCTTCACGCTCGAGACCGACGGGCGCCTGCCGAGCGGCCAGGGGCTGCGCGACGCGATCGAGCAGGTCGACGCCGAGACCGGCGCCGGCCCCGCCTACTACGGCATCAACTGCGCCCACCCGTCGCGTCTCGGCCCACGTGCTCTCCGACGATGGGCCGTGGCTCGTCGGCTGTGCGGGGCCTGCGGGCCGAACGCGTCGCGCAGGAGCCACGCCGAGCTCGACGCCGCCGACGAGCTCGACGGCGGCGATCCCGACGAGCTCGCGGCCGACTACGCCGCGCTGCGCGCGCGGCTGCCGGGCCTCTCCGTGCTCGGTGGCTGTTGCGGAACCAACCACCGGCACGTCGAGGCCATCGGCAATGCCGCGCTTCTGCGAGTTCAGCTCCCCGAGATTCTACGTCGAACGAGGCGTGCAGGTCGGCGGTCGAGCTGCCGCCGGCGAACACGTCGATCGCACCTGGGCTCGACGCCCACTGGCCCGCGTCGTCGTGGTACCCGAGGTCCTTCGGCGTCGAGCGTGAACGGACCGCTGCGACGCCCCGGCGCGAGCGTGATCCGCTGGAAGCCCTGCAGCCGGCGCACCGGCTGCCACGACGAGCGCCACCGGATCGCGGACGTACAGCTGCACGACCTCGTCGCCCGCGCGGCCACCGATGTTCGTCACCTTCACCGTGACCGTGACGCTCGCCCGAGCCGGCGCTCATCGTGTCGCCCGACGGCGTCAGGCCGGGACGCGAACGTCGTGTAGCTCAGCCCGAGCCGAACGGATAGAGCGGTTCGAACGCGCGTCGACGTACTTCGCGAGTCCTTGTTCTTCGGGCGCGGCGGCCCGCCCGGTGCGCTCGCGCCCGTAGTAGATCGGCATCTGGCCGACGCTGTACGGGAAGGTCACCGGCAGGTGCCCGCCGGGGTTCACCGTGCCGAACAGGACGTCGGCGACGGCGTTGCCGCCCTCGCGCCCGGGAACCCCGCCTCGACCATCGCGTCGGCCCGGCTGGCCACTGGGTCAGGGCCAGCGGCCGGCCGTTCATCAGCACCAGCACCAGCGGCTTTCCGGTCGCGGCCAGCGCTTGATCAGGTTCACCTGCAGGCCTGGCAGCGTGATGTCGGAGCGGGCCGCGGCCTCGCCGCTCTGGCCGGCGGCCTCGCCGACCACGGCCACGATCACGTCCGACCTCTGCGCGCGGCGACCGCGTCGGCGATCCCGGCGCGGCTCTTGCATACGACCGGCGGGCCGGGTACGGCGGGTTCTCGATCGTGCAGCCCGGCGCGTAGTTGATCGTCGCGCCCGGCGCCGCGGCCGCGATCCCGGCCCGCACCGACACGACGTCCTCCGGCTGCCCCTGCCGGCCCACGGCCCGAGCAGCTCGGCCTGGTTGTCCGCCAGCGGCCCGATCAGCGCGATCGATCCGACGTCGGCGCGCAGCGGCAGCGTCTGTGCGTCGTTCTTCAGCAGCACCATCGAGCGGCCGGCCACCGAGCGCGCCGCGGCCCGGTCGCCGGCGGTCAGGTGTGCGGCGGCCTCCTGGGCGCGGGTCGACGAACGGGTTCTCGAACAGGCCGGCGCGCAGCTTCATCCGCAGCACGCGGCGCACCGCGTCGTCGATCCGGTCCTGGGAGACGGCCCGGCGGAGACGAGCTGCTCGGCCGTAGGTCACGAAGTTGGTCGAGACCATCTCCATGTCCACGCCGGCCTGCAGCGCCAGCCGGGCCGCGTCCTTGCCGTCGGCGGCGACGCCGTGCGCGATCAGCTCCTGCACCGCGGTCCTAGTCGCTGACCACGAGCCCGTCGAACTGCCACTCGCCCTTCAGGATCTCGCTGATCAGTGTGGTAGTTGCCGGTGCGCCGGGACGCCGTTCAGCGTCGTTGAACGCCGACATCACCGTCGCCACGCCGGCCTGCACCGCGGCCTGGAACGGCGGCAGGTACAGGTTGCGCAGGCGCTGCTCGGACAGGTCGACGGTGTTGTAGTCGCGGCCGCCCTCGGCCGCGCCGTAGCCGACGAGTGCTTCACGTCGCCGCGACCGGTCCGGCGCGGAGTAGTCGTCGCCCTGGAAGCCGCGGACCCGCGCGGCGGCCATCGCCGCGCCGAGGAACGGGTCCTCGCCGGAGCCCTCGGCGACGCGGCCCCAGCGCGGGTCGCGGCTGACGTCGACCATCGGCGCGAACGTCCAGCTTGATGCCCTCGGCGGCCGTCTCGCGGCGCCGACGCGGGCGCGTCTCGGCCGCGCTCGGGTCCCAGGTCGCGGCCTCGCCCAGCGGGATCGGGAAGACCGTGCGGTACCCGTGGATCGTGTCGCGCCGATGAGCAGCGGGATCCGGGTCGCGACGCCTCCACCGCGATCTGCTGCACCGCGTTGGTCTCGGCGGCGCCGTTGATGTTGAAGACCGCGCCGACCAAGCCGGCCGCACCTGGTCCTCGATCTCCTGCTGGCCCGCCGGGTCGGCGGTCCAGGTCACCTGCTGTAGCTGGCCGAGCTTCTGCTGCAGCGTCAGGCCGGCCATGATCTGGTCGATCCGCTGCTCGATGGGATCGTCGGCCGCAGCGGTGGCGCGCGCGCTCTGTGGCGGCGCCGCCGTGTGGCTGAACGATCCCGTCGCGCTCGCGGCGAGCGCGGCCGCCGCCGCGAGCGCCGTCACGCACGCGACGGGCAGGACCCGTAGTTCATGTCCCCCTCCGAACCTGGTGGCTTCCCGGAAACATCTTCCAGTCCCCGGCCGACCCGTTTCCAAACTGGTTCACACGCCGCGTTTGACCCGCTGTCACGCCGGGTACGCCCAGTATGGGAACGGATTCCCTGGCGACGAAGGAGCATCTCTTGGGTATCGGCTTCGGCATCTTCCTCGATGGCCGTTGGCGCCATCTTGGCGTGGGCTGTGAGCTTTCCGAACGGCGTGGTCGACTGGCACACGGTCGGCCTCATCCTGCTGGTCGCAGGCGCGGTGATCTCCGTCCTCTCGTTCTTCTTCTGGGAGTCGTGGGGCGGATACAGGGTCATCCGGCGGCGGCCCGTATCGCGAGCGGGTCATCCGTGACGACTAAGACCCGCCGACGTACTGATCCGCCTCGATCGAGGCTGCCTCATCCAGGGGGCGATGCGGGCCCGGCTCATGCCGGGCCCGCCGTATGGTCCGGGGCGGGAGAGGGGGAGGGGGGGGGGGGGGGGCAGGCCGCGCATCACCGGAGGCCTCTCTAATCCGGAGGTGAGGCCGTGGCGATCCACGAGAACGCGGCGACAGGGTTCGCCAGGGCCAGCGAGGCTTACGAGCGCGGCCGCCGGGTTCGCCGACGAGGTCGTCGGCCTGCCTCGCGACGAGCTTCGGCTCGGGCCCGGCGTGCGGCTGCTCGAGCTCGGCGCCGGCACCGGCAAGCTGACCCGCCTGCTGGCGCCGCTCGGGCCCGAGATCCTGGTGGTCGAGCCGGTCGAGGAGATGCTGGCCCGTCTCCGCGAGCACGTGCCGCAGGCCGAGCGCGTCGGCGGCACCGCTGAGGCCGTCGGCTGCCCGACGGCAGCGTGGATGCGATCGTCGCGGCCCAGGCGTTCCACTGGTTCGACGCGCCGGTCGCGCTGCGCGAGATGCACCGCGTCCTGCGGCCCGATGGCCGGGTCGGCCTGTTCTGGAACCGGCGCGACGAGTCCGAGGACTGGGTGTCGGAGCTCAGCGCCCTGTTCGAGCCGCTGCGCTCGGGTACGCCGGGCTACGCCCAGGGCCGCTGGCGCGAGCCGTTCGACGACACGACGCTGTTCACCCCGCTCGAGCGCCACCGCTTCGGCTACGTCCAGCAGCTCACCCCCGAGGGCGTGGTCGACCGGGTCGCCTCGATCTCGTTCGTGGCCTCGCTGCCCGACGATGCAGCGGGCCGGCGTGCTCGACCAGGTGCGATCGCTCGTGGCCTCGCATCCGGCCCTCGCAGGCCGTGACCCGATCGAGCTCCCTTACGTCACCGACGTCTACATCTGCCGGCGTCTCTCAGAACGCGACGGTCCTGACGAGACACCCCTGTGTGTGCAGGGGCTCCGTCGGGTATCCTCGATGGTCCAGGCGGGTGTACTGCCGGGTAGCGCCCAGCCAGACGAATCGACGGATTTCAGGGGGAGCCCGGATGGCACAGACGTTCTCGACTCGGTGACGAAGCGTTCAGCGGCACGTGATCGCCGTCAACGAGGTCTCGCTCGAGATCGTCGACGGCGAGTTCATGGTTCTCGTCGGCCCGTCGGGCTGCGGTAAGTCGACGCTCCTGCGGATGATCGCGGGCCTCGAGGAGGTCACCGACGGCGAGATCTCGATCGGCGACCGCGTCGTCACCGACCTGCCGCCGAAGAGCCGCGACATCGCGATGGTCTTCCAGAACTACGCGCTCTACCCGCACATGACGGTCGAGCAGAACCTCGACTTCGGGCTGAAGCTGCGAAAGACGCCGAAGGGCGAGATCCGCCGCCGCGTCGACGAGGCCGCTCGCATCCTCGGCCTCGAGCCGCTGCTGAAGCGCAAGCCGGCCGCGCTTTCGGGCGGCCAGCGCCAGCGCGTCGCGATGGGCCGGGCGATGGTGCGCGAGCCGCAGGCGTTCCTGATGGACGAGCCGCTCTCGAACCTCGACGCCAAGCTGCGCGTGCAGATGCGCGCCGAGCTCGCCCGCCTGCACGACCGCCTGCGCACCACCACCGTCTACGTGACCCACGACCAGATCGAGGCGATGACCCTCGGCGACCGCGTGGCCGTGATGCGTGACGGGGTCCTGCAGCAGGTCGACACGCCGCAGACCCTCTTCAACTACCCGGCGAACCTGTTCGTCGCCGCGTTCATCGGCTCGCCGTCGATGAACCTCGTCGAGGCGAGCGTCGAAGGGGGCGCGGTCAGCTTCGCCGGCATCCGCCTGCCGCTGCCGGCCGACGCCGAGCTCGGCGCCTACCAGGGCCGCAGCGTGATCCTGGGCATCCGCCCGACGGACTTCGAGGACGCGGCGCTGGGCCGCAACCCGGGCCTCCCGACGATCGACGTGACCACCGAGGTCCCGAGGACCTCGGCGCCGAGATCCACGTCCTCTTCCCGATCGACGCGCCGCCGGTCGCGACCGACGACGTGAGGCCGCGGCCGACACCGAGGACGACGATCCGAACGCGGCACTCCGCTACACGACGACGACTCCCCGCGCACGCTCCTTCACGGCCCGGGTCGACGCGGCCAGCAGGTGCGGCCGCGCCAGCCCTGCCGCTCGCGATCGACAACAGCTCGTTCCACTTCTTCGACCCCGAGACGGGCCAGGCCGTCGGCACCCGCGCGGGCGCGGCCCAGCCGGTCGCCACGCCCCGCCTAGTCACTGCAGACGCCGTCTGAGCCGGGCGACGCCTCGTCGCCCGGCGCAGGCGGCGCCCGAGATCAGTTCACCAGGAGCTGGCGCTCCACCTGTTGACGACGAGGGAAGAGCCGTTCGGCGCCGGGAGGGAGATCAGCCCCCAGCCGGTCTCGGGCTCGACTCTGCAGCACCAGGTCGGTGGCGCGGCGCAGCGCCGAACGGTAGACCCTCCACGTGAGCGGTGTGCCGACCGGCAGCTTCACGGCGAAGCTGCAGGTGACGGGCGTCAGAACCTTCACCTTCAGGATGAGGCTGAGGTCGCTGACGGTGTCCGGCGTCGCGACGAACCAGGAGGTCGTGGCCCGGCCGGCGCCCTCGAGGAACTGGACGCGGGCGAGGTCGCGCGACCTCGCTGCGGTCGGTCGTGACGACCACGAGCTCCGCGACCACGCGCTCGTCGAACTGGGCGACTGGACGCGCGGCACGACACGGCAGCGCGTCCTTCAGGAAGCCTCCAGGCTCCCGTTCGGACGTATCCACGACGCGTTTCTGCCCATTCGTGCCAGAACTCACACCATCCGTCTTCGCAGCCGCGCCAGCAGGCCCGGACGCCGCTGTCCGGTGGCGTCGAGCCACTCGTCGCGGGTCGGGAGCCGGCCGGCAGCGCGGGCCGCCAGGACGCACTCGCGGTGGGCGTGGCGGCGGCGCTCGGCGTCGCCCTCGGGGGCGATCAGGACGTGCTCGCTCATCGCGTGCAGCTGGTGGCCGCACAGCGGCAGCGATAGGTGGCGGGCTTGCTGTTCTGGGCCCGGCGCATCGCCCACCAGTCGGCCTTCGGGAGCTGCGCCATCGGCTGGCACGGTACGATGTGTGCAGAGCCGGGGAGCCCGCACGGGCTGAGAGGGCGCAGCGCGCCGACCCAAGAACCTGATCTGGCTAGCACCAGCGGAGGGAGCGACGGAAACCAACTCGAACACGGTCGACGTCGCGATCGTCGGCGGCGGCGTGATCGGCCTGGCGCTCGGCTGGCGCCTGGCCCAGCGCGGTCTCGGCGTGGTCGTGCTCGACCGCGCGGAGCCTGGCTCCGGCGCGTCCCACGCTGCCGCGGGCATGCTCGCCGGCTGCCGGGCAGGCGGAGTACGGCGAGCAGCCGCTGCTCGGCCTCGGCCGCAGGAGCGGCAACGCCTATCCGGCGCTGTCCGAGGAGCTCGCCCCCCGCGGACACCCGGGATCGCATCGGCAAGAGCTCGCACCAGGTCCGTCGCCTCACGGTGCTCGCCCTCGCCGAGCACGAGGACGTCGGTGTCGACCGAGGCGATCTCCGGGTCGTTCAGGACGACCGCGCTGATGTGGTGGAACGCCGCCACCACGATCGACTCGGGCAGCAGGGCCGCAGCCTCCTGCGCCGCCGACCCGTCGGGGACCTGCAGGGGGTACCCGCCCTGCTTGTCGAAGCCGATCGGGTTCACGCAGTCCACCACGACCTTCCCGGCGAGCGCCCCGGCCAGCGTGCGGAGCAGCTCGGCGTGGCCGTCGTACGGGACGGAGACGACCACGACGTCGCCCGCCGCGGCGGCGTCCGCGTTGCCGAGCCCGCGGACCTCACCACCACTCGCCTCCGCCAGCTCGGCCGCCGTCTCGGCGGCGCGATCCGGATCGCGGCTGCCGATGACGGTCGGGATCCCGGCCGCGGCCCAGCGGCGTACCAACCCCCGCCCCTGCGGCCCCGTGCCGCCGAGCACCGCGACGGTCAGCCCGTCGAGGGACCCCATCAGATCGAGGTCCGGTGGAAGTTCTGGAACGAGCGGGACGGCGTGGGTCCGCGCTGGCCCTGGTAGCGCGAGCCGTACTTCTCCGAGCCGTAGGGGTGCTCCGACGGCGACGAGAGCCGGAAGAAGCAGAACTGGCCGATCTTCATGCCCGGGTAGAGCTTGATCGGCAACGTGGCGACGTTGGCCAGCTCGAGCGTGACGTGCCCGGAGAAGCCCGGGTCGACGAAGCCGGCGGTCGCGTGCGTGAGCAGCCCGAGCCGGCCGAGCGACGACTTGCCCTCCACCCGCGCGGCGATGTCGTCGGGCAGGGTGCACACCTCGTACGTCGACCCCAGCACGAACTCGCCCGGGTGCAGGATGAACGGGTCGTCACCCTCGGGCTCGACCAGCCGGGTCAGGTCCGACTGGTCGGCGGCCGGGTCGATGTGCGGGTACTTGTGGTTCTCGAAGACGCGGAAGAATCGGTCGAGCCGCACGTCGATCGACGACGGCTGCAGCATCTCCGGCTGCCAGGGCTCCATCACGATCCGGCCCGCATCGATCTCGGCCAGGATGTCGCGGTCGCTCAGCAGCACGGGCCGCACGCTACCGGGGCCGGCACCTCGGTGGTCGAGCAGGCCGAGCGGCTCGACCCTCGGTGGTCGAGCCGGCCGAGCCGCTAGGCGAGGCCGTGTCGAGACCCGACGACCGTCTCGAAACCACCCCTCTGACAGCATGCGGGCGTGAGCGCCCCGGCCTTCCATCGGTACGTCGCCCTCGGCGACTCGTTCACCGAAGGCGTCGGGGACGTCGACGCGTCGCGACCCAACGGCGTCCGCGGCTGGGCCGACCGGGTCGCGGAGGTGCTCGCCACCCGCGCCGACGACTTCGGCTACGCCAACCTCGCGATCCGCGGTCGCACCATGCGACCGATCCTGGCCGACCAGCTCGAGCCCGCGATCGCGCTCGAGCCCGACCTGATCACGATCTACGCCGGCGGCAACGACCTGATCCGGCCGCGGTGCGACGTCGATGCGCTCGGCGAGCTCTACGACGAAGCAGTCGGGACGCTCATCGCCACCGGGGCCACCGTCGGTGTGTTCACGGCGTTCGACCCGGGCGGCGGTGGCCCGTTCGCCCGGCTGCGTGGCCGCTTCGCCGTCTACAACGAGCGGGTCCGCGAGATCGCCGAGCGGCACGGTGCCGTGGTCCTCGACTCCTGGCGGATGCGCCCCGAGCACCCCGAGCTGATGTGGTCGGAGGACCGACTGCACCTCGGTCCGCTCGGTCACCGGGCCGTGGCCATCGAGGTGCTCGACACCCTCGGCGTACCGCACGACCTCGACCTCTCCGACCCGACCGGCGCCCTGGGCGAGACTCCCTTCCGCAACGGCAAGCGCGCCGACTTCGACTGGGTCGTCAAGCACGCCGCTCCGTGGATCAAACGACGCCTCACCGGGAGGTCCTCCGGCGACGGCGTGAGCCCCAAACGGCCCACCCTGGAGCCGATCTGACTACCCGCTGACCCTCAGGTACGATCCTGCAACGCCGGTCCATCGGCATGCGGATGTAGCTCAGTTGGTAGAGCGCGACCTTCCCAAGGTCGATGTCGCGAGTTCGAGCCTCGTCATCCGCTCCGAGTGATCGTCGGAACGAAGTTCCGACGATCACGAGAAGAACGAAGCCACAGTCGTGTGGCGAGGAACAGTCGCCGAGGTCGTCTCCGGAGCTCGCTCCGGAGACGACGAAGAGCGAATCTCACGATCGGACCCTTGGACGTCGTGCGGAGGCATCGCCCAACTCAGGACGTCATACGTTCTGGTCGATCTAACGACCACCTCGTATGACGTTGCGGGTCATCCGTAGGCGACGCCGACCACCTCGACCTTGACTCCCCTGTGACCATTGTGGACAGTGGTGGTGATGTGACTCCTGAAGTTGTGAGGTCTTCCCCATGTCCCGCCTCCACTGGATCGCTCTCGGCGTTCTCGTCCTGATGCTGGCCCTGCTCCCGTTCGTCCCGCGCGGGAGCGGTGACGACGGCTCGATCCGCACCACCAGCGACCCCGCCACGACGTCACCCCGGACCGCCCCGCTGACCGCCGGGTACGGCGAGGTCACGCCGGAGTTCCGCGCCACCATCGACCGCGTCGTCGCCGACGCCCGGACGGCCCCGTCGCTCTCGCGCGCCACGTCGACCAGGACACTCGTGGACTCGGTGGTCCGCTGCGCGACGTTCGAGGGCCAGCGCTACTGCCTCGGCAGCGGGTGGACCGACGACACCCAGGCCCAGGTGCGGGACCGCATGGTGTCGTCTCTGCAGCACCAGACCGCGCGCCGATCGGCCGTCACCACGACCGGCGACCTCTCGGCGTCCGACGCCCTCCGCCAACGCGCCGCGATGACCCCCGCGCAGCGGGCCGCGGCCGACCGTGCCGAGCTGATCCAAGCCGCACGCTCGGTCGCCAAGGTCTGGCTGCTCCGACACCAGATCCAGGGCGTGCCGTTGCCGGCACACTTCCGCGCGCAGCACCCGGAGGTCCGGACTGCGGCTCTCGCGACCGGCTCCAAGACCGGCTCCTCCGGCGAGGCCAGCGGCCGTCATCGGGTCAAGCGCTGGAAGAGCTACCCGAGCAAAGGCACCGTCCTCAACCGGCATGACGTCGCCGCCCAGCACCGCACGTACTGGTGCGGCCCGACGTCGATGCAGATGATCGTGTGGGGCTGGTCGGGAGCCCGGCGCTCGCAGGACCACTGGGCCCACCGCCTCGGGACGACGACGTCCGGCTCCTCGATCACGAGCATGGTGCGCGTGGTGAACCAGGACACCGGCTACGACAAGGAGTCCTACGCCGGTCCCTACATCACCCTCGACATCAGCGACTGGTCCTTCAAGCAGTGGCGCCTGCTGATGGCGCGCCACATCGTCGACTACCGCGCACCCGTGGTCCTGCACCCCGTGCTGGAGAAGCGCTTCTACCCCTACCTCGACCACGACGGCTCCGGGCACTTCCAGGTCGGTCGCGGGTACCAGAAGCGCGACCACAAGACGCCGCTGCTCGGCTACTTCGAGCCGTGGAACCAGCAGCGCTTCCACCCCGACGAGCCGTTCATCGACCGGGTGCAGTGGCGCGACGCGTACAAGTCGTACCGGGCCAACCAGGCCCACTTCCAGCACAATCTCGGCGTGTGAGGTCCGTACGCCGAGTGGTCACCGCGGCTGCGGCCGCTCTGGTCCTCACCTCCTGCGGCTCCGGTACGTCGTCGTCTCCGGCCGACGACGTGTCCGGGGGCTCGGTCAGCCCGCCGCACCAGGTGAACTCGAGCCCGGTCACCCTCGAGCCGAGTCCCAGCCAGAGCACGCTCGGCAGCTCCGCCCAGCCGGTGGCGGCCGCTCCGGTCCAGGATCTCCTCGACTGGAAGTCCGTACCCGGCTCCACCAAGGACCTCGTGACCGTCGGCGACGGCTGGACCCTGACGGTGCCAGCCGGCGCCGCCGAGGCCCGGCTCCGCGGGGCGACCTTGCTGACCATCCCGGCCGGTGCCGGCTCCTCGATCACCGACGCGTTCCTCGACGACACCCACGCACTCGTGGTCTCCGAGGACCGCCAGGCCACCCATGCCGACCGGGCCGTGCTGGTCGACCTCGCCTCGGGGAGGAAGACCACGCTCGACGAGGGCTCCGACCCGCCGACCGTGGTCGGCGGCACCTGGGCACTGGGCCCGAAGACCCTCGTGCACGCGACCTCCGGGGGCCACCGCCGCTACTGCCTGGCGACCGTCGACCTCGCGGACGGCAGCGGCACGACCGGCTGGTGCGCCGAGCCTCGACACGGGTTCCGCGGCGCGACGATCACCGACGACGGCACGTCGATGCTCACCTTCGACGACCACCGCCCGTCCTGCCGCACCGCCGTCCAGGTCACCGGCTCCGACCTCGTCCCGTTCCCCGGCGTACCCGACTGCAAGGGCTGGGACTCGGCGATGCTCGACGGCACCACCGTCTGGTCGCTGGTCACCAACGAGCACCGCATCGATGCCGCCCACTTCTACGCCCACACCGACGACGGATGGTTCGACCTGGGACCCGGCACGACCGGTTCGCTCGTCACCTGCGCCGGCTCCGCGTTCTTCACCCGCGACCCCGGCTCGCGCAGTGACCCCGCGCGCCTGATGCGCTGGTCACCGGGCGACCACACCCTGTCCGTCGCCTACGAGTCGAAGGGCGCGGGCCACGCCTTCCTCTCCCCCGCGCGCTGCGGCGGAACCCACCTGACGGTCACGGCGTACTCACAAGCCGGTGACGAGCAGGTCACGACAAGCCTCGGCTAACCCCCACGCCGCGCCCGGTGATCGTAGGCTCGGCGCATGCCTGCCGACTTCACCGGATTCCCCAGCCAGGCCCTCGACTTCTACGACGACCTCGAGGTCGACAACTCGCGGACGTTCTGGGAGAAGCACAAGGGAACCTACGAGTACTCCGTGAAGCGCCCCATGGTCGCGATGCTCGCCGCCCTCGAGGACGAGTTCGGCGTGGCGAAGGTGTTCCGCCCGTACCGCGACATCCGCTTCGCGAAGGACAAGACGCCGTACAAGACCGCGCAGGGCGCCTTCGTCGAGGTCGGTCCCGCCACCGGCTGGTACGTCGAGGTCTCCGCCCGCGGCGTCCGCACCGGCGCCGGCTTCTACGACGCCACCGGCCCCCGTATCGCCGCCATCCGCGAGGCGATCGACGACAACGACCTGGGCAAGGACCTCGCCGCCATGCTGAAGAAGCTCGAGGGCAACGGCTGGCGGATCGGTGGGCACGTCCTCAAGACAGCACCCCGTGGCTACGACGTCGCCCATCCGCGCATCCACCTGCTCCGGCACAAGTCGCTGACCATCGGGCACGACTACGGCTTCGAGCCGATCATCCACACACCGGAGCTGCTCGAGGCGGTCCGCGACGACTGGCGCACGCTCCGCCCGTTCGTCGAGTGGGTCACCGCCGCGGAGGACGCCGCCGCCTAGCAGCCATCGGTGGTCGAGGAGGTCGCTCCGCGACCGTCTCGAGACCCGTCGACGCTGCCCCCGCGACTCAGTGGGGCTGCCAGGCGTCCTCGTCCTCGGTGAGCCGGGTGATGGCACTGGGGAGCTTGCCGGTCGCCAGGTCGGCGACGCTGACCTGCTCGAAGACGTCGCGGAGCGAGTGGCGGGCGGCGATCCACACCCGCTGCAGCGCGTCGGCGCGCTCGTTGTACGACACGGCCTCGGGCCGCAGGCCGTAGACCGAGACCAGGGGGCCGTCGACGGCGCGGATGACATCGGCCACCGAGACACTCTCGGCGTCCTTCGCCAGGCGCCAGCCGCCGGACTGTCCGCGCTGGGCGTGCACGACCCCGGCCTTGCGCAGGTCGGCGAGGATCGCCTGGAGGAAGTTGTGCGGGATCTCCTGCAGGCGCCCCAGCTCCTCGGCGCTCACCGGCCGCGCCTGGGGACCATCCACCCGCGCGGCCATCTCGATGAGCGCGCGCAAGGCGTAGTCGGCCTTGGCTGAGACTCGCATGCGCGCAGTCTTCCAGAGAGACCACACGAAACCGGTCATCGACGTGTGCTCGCTCACAACCGACGCCCGGTCAGCGGGTGACGAGAAGCGATGTGTGGTGAACCGGTTGCCTCGCCGAACACGGCGAGGCAGAATAAGTTACTGATGAGTAGCCATACTCAGGACACGGCTCCGGATCACGGGAAACCGGTCCAGGACGCGAACAGGTAGGGACTGACGACACGACATGGGCCACTACAAGAGCAACCTTCGCGACATCCAGTTCAACCTCTTCGAGGTGCTGGGCCAGGACGACGTCCTGGGCAGCGGTCCCTTCGCCGAGGTGGACGGCGAGACCGCGCGCGAGATCCTCGCGGAGGTCGACCGGATCGCCCGCGAGGACCTGGCGGCGTCGTTCGAGGAGGCCGACCGGACGCCTCCGGTGTTCGACCCGGAGACCCACACCGCGCCCGTGCCCGAGTCCTTCAAGAAGAGCTACCGCACCTGGATGGATGCCGAGTACTGGCGGCTGGCCGTCCACCCCGACCTCGGCGGTACGCCGGCCACGTCGACCATGGAGTGGGCCGTCGGCGAGATGATCCTGGGCGCCAACCCCGCGATCTGGATGTACGGCGCTGGCCCGATGTTCGCCGGCGTCCTCAACCGCAACGGCAACGAGCGCGACAAGAAGATCGCCCGCCTCATCGTCGACCGGGGCTGGGTCACCACGATGGTGCTGACCGAGCCCGACGCCGGCTCCGACGTCGGCGCCGGCCGGGCGAAGGCCACGCCGAACGACGACGGCTCCTGGAACATCGAGGGCGTCAAGCGCTTCATCACCTCGGGCGAGAGCGACCTCAGCGACAACGTCATCCACATGGTGCTGGCGCGGCCGCACGGCGTCGAGGGCGCCGGCGGCCCCGGCACCAAGGGGCTCAGCCTCTTCATCGTCCCCAAGTTCCACTTCGACGTGGAGACCGGTGAGCTGACCGGTGAGCGCAACGGCGTCTACGTCACCGGCGTCGAGCACAAGATGGGCATCAAGGTGTCCAACACCTGCGAGCTGACTTTCGGCGACCCCGGCGTCGGCGGCGGCGAGCCCGCACGCGGCTGGCTGCTCGGCGAGGTGCACCAGGGCATCGCCCAGATGTTCCAGGTGATCGAGAACGCCCGGATGATGGTCGGCACCAAGGCGATCGCCACCCTCTCGACCGGCTATCTCAACGCGCTGGAGTTCGCCAAGGAGCGGGTCCAGGGGGCCGACCTGACCCAGGCGGCCGACAAGAGCGCGCCCCGGGTCACGATCACCCATCACCCCGACGTACGCCGCTCGCTGATGACGCAGAAGTCGTTCGCCGAGGCGATGCGCGCGCTGGTGCTCTACACCGCGTCGTGGCAGGACACCGTCGCGATCGCCGAGCACAACGGCGAGAAGGACGAGCTGGCGATGGCGGTCAACGACCTGCTGCTGCCGATCGTGAAGGGCTACGGCTCGGAGCGTTCGTGGGTGCTGCTCGGCACCGAGTCGCTGCAGACGTTCGGCGGGTCGGGCTTCCTGCAGGACTACCCGATCGAGCAGTACGTCCGCGACGCCAAGATCGACACCCTCTACGAGGGCACGACGGCGATCCAGGGTCAGGACCTCTTCTTCCGCAAGATCGTCAAGGACCAGGGCCGCGCCCTCGGCCACCTGGCGAACGAGATCCAGTCCTTCGTGCAGAGCGAGGGCGGCAACGGCCGGCTCAAGGTCGAGCGTGCGCTCCTCGCGACCGCGCTCGAGGACGCCCAGGCGATCGTCGGGCACATGATCGAGGACCTGATGAGCGCCGACGCGTCGGCCGAGGGCGGCGACGTCCGCAACATCTACAAGGTCGGCCTCAACACCAGCCGCCTGCTGATGGCGCTCGGCGACGTGGTCTGCGGCTGGCTGATGCTGCGGGGCGCGCAGGTCGCGCTCGACAAGCTCGCGGGCGAGGTGTCGGCCAAGGACCAGTCGTTCTACGAGGGCAAGGTCGCGGCCGCGCAGTTCTTCGCCCGGACGACGCTGCCGCGGCTCTCGGCCGAGCGGGTGATCGCCGAGCACACCGACCTCGCGCTGATGGACCTCGACGAGTCGGCGTTCTAGTGTACTGACCGGACACGTTGGTTGAGCTCGTGTTACGACACGATCTGAATGAGCTTGGTAGGCGAAGACCTCCGGGCGTGGAGTGGAGCTGTCTGAGGTACCGCTCCACGACCAGGAGGTCTTCGTGTCCCACGCTAACGCTGCTCTGACCCTCGCGATCCCGTCTGCGGCTGGCGCGTCTGATCGTCGAGGACGGCTGGCCGATCGCTCGGGCCGCTGAGCGGTATCGACGTGTCGTGGCCGACCGCGAAGCGGTGGGGGGATCGCTACCGCGAGCTCGGGTGCGGCCGGGATGGTCGATCGCGTCCTCCCGGCCGCACCGCTTGCCGACCCTGACGCCGCAGCCGGTGGTGCGCAAGATCGTGCACCTGCGCTGGAAGCAGCGCCTGGGTCCGGTCGAGATCGCCGACCGGGTCGGGCTGCGCGGCCTCCACGGTGCACGCGGTGCTGCTCCGGTGCCGGATCAACCGGCTCACCCATGTCGACCGGGCCACCGGGGAGCCGATCCGTCGCTACGAGCACCGCTATCCGGGCGTCGCTGATCCATGTCGACGTCAAGAAGCTCGGCAACATCCCCGACCACGGCGGCTGGCGCTTCCTCGGCCGCCAGGCCGGGCACACAAGAACCAGGGCGCGCCGCACCGGGCAAGCCCCGCAACCGCGCACCGCAACCCGATGATCGGCACCGCGTTCGTGCACACCGTTCATCGATGACCACTCCCGGGTCGCCTACGCCGAGCCCGCGCGAATCGCGGCCTGACTCGAAGATCCGACGTACCTGGTACGTCGGATCCTCGAGTCTGTGCGATCGCGACCGTTCTGCTGGTGACGGCCGTTCACGTGTGGTGGTCGTGCAAGAGGGGTACGGACGGCCGGATGGAAGGAGAACCCATGGGTATCGGCATCTCGGTGGTCCTGCTCATCGTCGGCCTCGTCCTGCTCACCCACGCGGTGGACCTGCCGGCGAGCGTGACCGACCATGTCGCGGCTGACACGGTCGGCTGGATCTGCGTGCTCGTCGCGATCCTCGGCTTCGCCCTCGCCTTGCTGGGCGGGCGGCGCAGCCGCCCTCGCGCCTGAGCGAGGCACGGCGTAGCGCGCTCGCGCGCAAGCCGAACAACTGGTTCATGCCCCTACGGTGAGCGGGTGCTCGACGCCCTGGTCGCCGGACTGTTCACCGGCCTCTCGCTGATCGTGGCGATCGGGGCGCAGAACGCGTTCGTGCTCCGACAGGGACTGTTGCGGCAGCACGTCGGGCCGGTGGTGGCGATCTGCTCGGTGAGCGACCTGGTGCTGATCGCGGCCGGGGTCGCGGGCATCGGCGCGATCGTGGAGCACGCACCGACCGCGCTGGACGTCGTGCGCTGGCTGGGCGTCGCGTTCCTCACGGCGTACGGCGTGAGGTCGCTGTGGCGCGCCCGGCACGCCGGCTCGCTGACGGCCTCGACCGAGAGCGAGCCACGGCTGAGGGGCGCGGTCGTCCAGGCCGTCGCGCTGACCTGGCTCAACCCGCACGTCTACCTCGACACCGTGCTCCTGCTCGGCTCGATCGCGTCCCATCACGGACCGAGCGGCAAGTGGTGGTTCGCGGTCGGAGCAGGTGTCGCCAGCATCCTGTGGTTCACCGCTCTGGGGTACGGCGCCCGCCTGGCAGCACCGCTGCTGTCGCGTCCGCGGGCCTGGCAGGTGCTCGACGTCCTGATCGGGCTGACCATGCTCACCATCGCCTTCCAGCTCGCCCGCGGCTGAGCCGCGTCGAACCGTCCCGATCCGGCCACACCGCCCGTCCCGATGACGCAGAATGTCGCGACCGACGTGAGGAGTGGACGTGACGTACGACCCGGGCCGGCCCTGGCAGCCACCACCGACCAGCTCGACGGTGAGCACCCAGCTCGTCAGACGGGTCTACGCGATGGTGCTCGAGGACACCAGCATGCTCGGCACGGTCGCCACCGGGGCGGTCGTGTCCGCGCTGGTCTTCGCCGGGATCGCCGTACCCGCCTGGCTGCTGGGAGGCGTCGACCTGCTCACGGACTCCTTCAACCCGGTGACTCTCCTGCTGTACGCCGTCGCGGGCTGGGCCTCCGCGTTCGTCACGATCCTCTTCAGCGGCGCGGTCGTCGCTGCCGGGGTCGCGCGGCTGGACGGACACCCGATCACCGCGCGGGCTGCACTGGGCGTCGCGTGGAGTCGACGCCGTCAGCTGTGCGCCTGGGCGGTGGTGACCACGGTCGTCGGCCTGGTCGCCGAGCAGCTCAACCGGTTCGGCGTGTTCGGCACCATCGCCCGGCTCCTGGCCGACCTCACCTGGGCCGTGGCCACACTCCTGGTCCTGCCGATCATCATCGTCGAGGGCCACATGCCGAAGCAGGCGATCACCGAGTCGGCGTCGCTGATGAAGAACCAGCTGATGCTCACCGTCCGCACCAAGGCCCGGCTGTACCTGCCGTGGATGGCGGCGATGATCATCGGCGCCATCGTCACCGCCGCCGGGCTCATCGCCTTCTTCCACTATCGCGACGAGACGCCCGAGTGGAGCATCGCCGGCCTTCTCCTCGCGGTTCTCGGCGTGCTGGTCCTCGCGCTCGCCGTCTGTGTGACCGGCGCAGCCGGCGAGCTGCTCAACCTGATGCTCTACCGGCACGCCCTCGGTCTGCCCGTGCCAGGTGTCGACGCCCGTGACCTCCCACGACTGGCCGTGCCGCCCGGCTCCGCACCGCCGACGGCGTTCGGTTCGGGCACCCCGCCTGCGGTCACCTGACCGCGCGACCTTCTCGGTCCGCGGCGCCCGTACGCTCGAGGGCGTGCCGCGGCTGCAGTCGATCCATCTCGCGAAGGCATCGAGACTGCCGATGCGGGCGTTCGAGACGGCCGAGGTCGAGGCGGGCAAGGGGATCGTGGGCGACCGCTACCACGGCACGAAGCACCGTCACGTCACCGTGCAGAGCGCCGAGTCGCTGGCCGAGGCCACGGCGGCGTACGGCGCCGAGGTGCCGGCGGAGCTGACGCGACGCAACCTGACCGTCGACGCCGGTCTCGTGCCGCGCGAGCCAGGGGCACGGATCACCGTCGGCCCGGTCGTGCTCGAGGTCGTGCGCGTCGCGGCGCCCTGCAAGCTCCTCGACGACACCATCGGCCGAGGGGCACAGGAGGCGCTGCGTCGACGGGCCGGCTCGGTCTGTCGTGTGCTGGTCGGCGGGACGATCCACGTGGGTGACGACGTCGCTCTGAACTGACTCATTTCTTTACCCGCGGACACCTCCACCGCGTCGGGCTCGGGCTCGATACTGGGCCGCATGCGTGAGGCCTTCGCGCACGACGCGGTGCTCGAGATGTCGGAGGGCGCGGACGAGCGTGCGCCCGGCGGTGCGGTGACCGTCGCGTTGTGCGGTGCGCTGGACCACGAGCCACCGTGCCCGGTGGCTCCGCACCACACGTCGGTCAGCGGCCGCGGGAAGCGGCGGCGGGTGCGGGTGCTGTTCGCCACCGACGACGAGCCGGTGGTACGCCGGACGATCGACGCCGCGCTCGGCTGCGGCGAGTTCGTTGCGCCCGACGGGACCACCAACCGGTGGGTGCTGCGCTCCTCGACGCCCGGCACCGTCACCGACGCCGAGCGCGGTCACGCCGCCCGGTTGATCGAGAGCTGACTAGCCGACCCGCTTGGCGGGGCGCTGACGTCCGGCGTACGACGTCCGCGGACCACTGCGGCCCCGGAACTGCTTGCCGGCCGGGCGCCCCTGGGGACGCCGGGCGTCGTGCGTGCGGACCGGACCCGGGTGGCCGGCCTCGGCGAGGGCCTCGGCGGTCATCGGCTTCGGGGCGGTGCGGAGATCGTGGTGGAGCACCTCGACGCCGGCGTTCTGCTGGAGCCGGACGACCTGGTGGACCGCGCGTGAGGTCGTCAGGGTCACGACGCAGCCGTCGTTGCCGGCGCGCGCCGTACGACCGCTGCGGTGCAGGTAGGACTTGGCGTCCCCGGCGGCGTCGAAGTGCACGACCAGCCCGACGTCGTCCACGTGGATGCCGCGGGCCGCGACGTCGGTGGCGACGACGACCTGCGCCTGGCCGGTCGAGAAGCGCTCGAGGTTCCGCTCGCGCACACGCTGCGACAGGCTGCCCTGCAGGTCGACCGCGGTCAGGCCGGCGTCGGTCAGCGCCTCGGCGACCTGGGTGGCGCTCTCGCGGGTTCGGGTGAAGACGATGGTGCGGCCGTTGGCGCGCACCAGGCCGGACAGGGCCTCGACCTTGTCGCGGAAGCCGCCGACGGTGAGCGTGTGGTGGGTCATCGTGGTGACCGAGCCGGAGTTCGGGTCGAGCTCGTGGATGTGCGGGTCGCGCAGGTGGGTGCGCACCAGCAGGTCGACGTCACCGTCGAGGGTGGCGCTCAGCAGCATCCGCTGGCTGCCGGCCGGCGTCAGCCCGACCAGCTTGTCGACGGCCGGGTAGAAGCCGAGGTCGCAGAGGTGGTCGGCCTCGTCGAGGACGGTGACCTCGATGTCGTCGAAGAAGACGTAGCCGTTCTCGAAGAGGTCCTCGAGCCGACCGGGCGTCGCGACCACGAGGTCCGCGCGCTGGCGGAGCTGCCGGGTCTGCTTCTCGTACGGCGTGCCGCCGTAGACCGTGGTCAGCTTCAGGCCGACGGACGCGGCCACGGGCTGCAACGCACGGGCGACCTGGTTGGCGAGCTCGCGGGTCGGCACCACGATCAGGGCGCGCGGGTGGCACGGGCGCGAGCGGGTGCCGGTCAGACGCGACAGGATCGGGAGCCCGAAGGCCAGGGTCTTGCCGGAGCCGGTGCGGGCCCGGCCCAGCACGTCGTGCCCGGCGAGCGCGTCGGGGACGACGGCCGCCTGGACGGGTGTCGGCTCGACGATCCCCTGATCGGCGAGGGCGGTGACGAGCTCGGCAGGGAGCTCGGAGAAGACGGACATGATGATCCTTCGGCGTGGACGCGCAGGCGCATCCGATGGCAGTGACAGGCTCTGGCGCCCGATCACTGGCCTCCGCGTGACTGACCGTCACGCACCACACCGGGCATCAAAGAAGCGACCCGCCTCGGCGAGCCGCTGACTGCGTCAGTCTACGGAGACCGGCGGCCGGCCGACGAATCGCGACCGGGGTGAGGTGCGACACGGGGGTGGTTTCGAGACGGCGCTAGCGCGCCTCCTCAACCACCGATGGAGGCTAGCGCGCGCCTCCTCAACCACCGGCGGAGCTAGCGCGCCTCCTCGGCCACCGATTGGTCTCGCACCCACATGCCGATCAGGCCGCGGAAGTGCGCGAGGAACTGCTCCCGCTCGTTCGTGGGGTACGTCGCGTCCACGGTCTCGACGAGGAGCCGGTCGAAGTCGTCACCCGAGACCCACTCGGCCACGGCCTCGTCGAGGTGACCCAGGTGCTCGCTGCACCAGTCGTGGTAGCGCTCGGTCTCGAAGTGCTCGTCGGCGAGGGCGAGGTAGCCGTCGAGCTTCTCGTCGTAGGTGCGGTCGGAGTCGGCGATCTCGAAGTACTGGGTCATCTCCAGGTCGACGTTGGGCCGGCGCCCGGTGACCAGGCAGTACGTCGACCACTTCACCAGCGCGCTGATCGCCCAGGGGAAGTAGTAGTGGAGGCTGGTCATCGCGACGTCCGGGCAGGCGTTGGCGTAGTCGATGGGGTAGACCTCGTCGCCGGCCACCAGCATCTCTGCGGAGTTGAACTCCCAGTGGAAGAACGCGTTGACGATGCGGCTGATCGCGACCGCCTGTTTGCCTGCGGACTCGTTGAGGAAGCCGTGGTTCACGGCGTACCGCTGGTGCATCGGCTGCTCGGGCCGGAAGTCCATCACCATCGTCTCGGGGCCGATCGACAAGGCCCGGGCGAAGTGCTCGTAGTCGACGGTCGCCTGGAGGTGCATCAGCATCTCGCCGGACTCGTCGTACGCCGTGTGCAGGTCGGCCTGGTCGTCGACCCGGCTGACGCCCCGCCAGCCGCCGCCGTCGAACGGCTTCATGTAGAGCGGGTAGCCGATCTCGGCGGCGATGAGGTCGAGGTCGAACGGCTTGTTGTACGTCGTGCTGGTGTAGGTCCAGCGGTGGTTGTCGAGGGGGTTCTTGTAGGGCACGAGGATCGTGGGCGGCACCTTGAGGCCGAGCCGGATCATCGCGCAGTACGCCGAGTGCTTCTCCATCGACTGGAAGGTGAACGGGCTGTTGAGAAGGTAGGTGCCGTTGACCAGCGCGGCCTTCTTCAGCCACTCGCGGGGGTGGAAGTACCAGTGCGCGAGGCGGTCGATCACCAGGCCGGTGCGGACCGGGTCGGTGAGGTCGAACGGCTCGATCGTCAGTCGCTCGCTGGCGATCCGGTGCTCCGTGCCGTCGACGGCCACCGGGCCGACGAACCGCAGGATCTGCTCGAACGCCTGCGGCCAGTCCCCCTCCGCCCCCAGCAGCAAACCGATCAGGTGGTCCTTCTGCGCGGCCATGGGCCTCAACGTAGCCAGGAGCGGGGCTCCCGTGCACCGGGTGGTGGTTTCGAGACAGGCGCCAGGGCGCCTTCCTCAACCACCGGAACCCCGCTCTGCGACCGTCTCGAAACCACCGGGACTCGCTCTGCGACCGTCTCGAAACCACCCGAGAGCACTGGCTCAATGAGCACACCCGTGCTCATTGACGCAGTGGTGACGGATGAGCCAGTCGGCGGGCCCGGTCTCAGCCGACCGAGTAACGGAGGAGGGTCACCCCGCCGCGGAAGGCACGCGACTCCAGAGGAGTCAGGTCGTCGAGCGTCGAACCGTCGGCGGTGGGCGGAGCGCAGCTCGGGCGGACGCCGAGAAGAACCACTGGAGTAGTGGGTGCCGGCAGCCTTCGGCGAAGGAATGAGTCTCCGTTCCTCTCGATATCTAACGGAGCTCCGCTCCGTCAGATATCTCGAGCCGGATCCGCTTGTTGTCCTTGCCCTTGCTCTCCGTCCCGGTGACCTTCACCCGACCCACCTCGGCGGTCGACAGCACGTGGGTGCCGCCGTCGGCCTGACGGTCGAGCCCGACGATGTCGATGATCCGGAGGGGGTCGATGGCGGCCGGGATCAGGTGGGCGGCGGTGCGGATCAGTGCGGGATCGGCGTCCGCGACGTCGCGCGGCAGGAAGTCGACGACGATCTCGTGCGCCCGCTCGATCTCGTCGTTGATCCGCTGCTCGACCTGGGCGCCGAGGTCGGCGGACATCGCCGGGAAGGGGAAGTCGAGCCGGCCCTTGAGTGGCTCCATGTTGCCGCCCGTCACCGGGATGCCGTGGTCCGCCCAGATGACGCCGCACAGGATGTGCAACGCCGTGTGGGTGCGCATCAGCTGGAAGCGTCGCGACCAGTCGACCTCTCCCCCGACCTCGGTGCCGACCTCGGGCAGGGCGCCGGGGTCGGCCGCGACGGCGTGCCAGATCAGCCCGGACTCCCGGCGTACGCCGGTGACCGCCACGGCGCCCTCGGGACCGGTCAGGGTCCCGGTGTCGTGCGGCTGGCCGCCACCCGTCGGGTAGAAAGCGGTCCGGTCGAGCCGGATGCGCCCACCCTCACGATCGACCTCGACGACCCGAGCATCGAAGGTGGTCCGGTAGGCGTCGACGGCGAACAGCTCGGTGTCGGCCAGGCCGGCGGGGGCGCGTTCGGCGAAGTTGCCGGGGACTCCCATGCCCTCGTGTCTACCAGCCGCTAACAGAAGCGCGGCAGGTGGTGCGCGATCTGCTTCCTCCACCACGGCCAGTCGTGCGAGACGTCATGTCCCCACACGTCCAGCTCGTGCGAGATGCCCTTCTCCCGCAGCAGTCCCGCCATCTGCCGTGCACTCGGCAGCGAGCCGGTGGGGTCCGTCTCCCAGGCGCCCTCCCCGACGGTCAGGACGACGTGCAGCCGGGACCGCAGCCAGTCGAGATGGTCGCCGTGGAGGTTCGGCACGTAGTCCGTGGGGTTCGTGAAGTACGCCGCGTCGCCGCGCTCGCCCCAGCCGTGCCAGGTCGCCGGGGCGTAGTTGCCGGACTGGCAGATCGCGACCGGGAACAGGTCCGCGCGCTGCAGCGCCACCTGGAGCGCGTGGTAGGCGCCCATGGAGCACCCCGTGACGATCGCGTCCGCCGCGCCCTCGCTGTCGGAGCCGACGTACGGCGCGACCTGGTCGGTGATCCACCCCTGGTAGGCCTGGTGCCGTCGGGCCCGCTCCTCGATCGGCAGTCCGCGGTCGGACCACGAGGCGTCGTCGAAGGAGTCGACGCAGTACAGCTTCACGCGTCCGCCGTCGATGAGATGGGCGACGGCACCGACCATGCCGTTGTTCTCGTAGTCCCAGGCGCGGCCACCCTCGCTCGGGAAGACGATCACCGGTCGCCCCCAGTGGCCGTACCGGATGACCGTGCCGGCCCGGCCGAGGCCGGGTGCGTCGATCTCGACGTGCTGACGGTCCATCAGTCGACCCGCTTCGCGAGGTCCGCGGATCGACGCATCCGGTACACCGTGAAGCCGAGCGTGAGCAACAGCATCAGCACCAGCAGCATCCAGAAGGGGGTGGACTCCCACTCCTGGACCTGGCGGAGCTCCCAGGTCTCCTTGACCGCGATGAAGAACGCCCCGGCAGCCACGAGCAACCACCCCATCGCCTTGTCCTGGAAGTGCACGAACTGCTGGATCACGGCGCCGGGCATGGCCTTCACGACCTCGTCGCGATAGGCGTTCGACATGCTCTGCTGCTTCAGGAAGGCGACCGGCGGCAGCAGCCACCACCAGCCGGACAGCGGCTCGGGTCTGGGCACGCTGTCCTTGACGTCGGCGAACGCGTCTCGATCGACCTCTTCCTCCTGGAGCTCGAGCGCAGCTTGGTAGACCGGACCCGCGACGAGCAGCCAGGCTCCGGAGAAATCCCGCCCACGCGATGAGGTGCTCCACACGGGCGACGTTAGTGGGTGCGCCGGGCGGCGTTCGAGCGAGCGGTGACCAGCGAGATCAGTCGATCGGAGACCATCAGCAGCAAGAGAGGCCAGTAGCCGGTGGCCGGCACGACCAGCATCACGACGAGCGCCAGCACGAACGCCGCGCAGGTGCCGAAGGCGTGGATCGGGTCCGGGGACTCCGGCGAGTCGCGGAGCTCGCGGTTCCGGGAGATCACCACGGAGATCAGGCCCAGGAGCAAGGCGCCGACTGCCATGGTGCCGACGTAGAGCACCTTCGTGATCGCCTCATTTCCGGCGTCGTGGGGTCCGGCCACGAGCGCCGTGGGGAAGGGCAGCACCACGATCGTCAAGGACCAGAGCAGCAGGAGCCGGGTCAACAGCTCGTTCGTGCCGATCACGTTCCGGAGCAGGCGGTGCTGACCGAGCCATACCTGCGAGATCACCAGGAAGCTGAGGAAGAAAGCGCCGATGGGTGCCTTGTTGTCCTCGAGCAGCTGCTGTACCGAGATGCCCTTCTCGAGCTCGCCGACGAGATCGACCAGCGGCAGCACCAGCAGGGTGACCGCGATCGCGACGATGGCGTCGATGAAGGTGAGGAACCGGTCGAAGTCACGCGTGCGGTCCTCCTGCTGGATGGCGTCCATGAGCAGGAGGCTAGAACGTCCTCACAGGTGCTTGGTCGCCTCACGCCGCGAGAGACCCGAGAGGCGCTCGCCGAGGGAGTCGACGTACGCCCGCACCCACGCGGGGTCCACGCGTGCGTGCTGCCGCAGCGCCCAGCCGATCGCCTTGCGCAGCCAGAACGACGGGTCGTCGAGGTTGCGCTCGATCGCGAACGTGAGCAGGTCGCGGTCGACGTCGGTGCCGTGCGAGATCTGGCAGATCACCGAGGTACGCCGCAGCCACAGGTCGTCGTCGACGGCCCAGGCCCGCATCACGTCGGTGACATGTTCCCGATCTGCCAGCAGGCAGGCCCCGACCAGGTGCTGCGCGATCTCGTCGACGACGTCCCACCAGGCGCCCGTCACGACGAGGTGCCGGTAGAGGTCGAGGGTGCCGGCGTCCTGCCAGGCGCGCGCGGAGCGGTGGCGGGCGAGCGCGATCGCGGCGTACCACTCCTCGCGGTGGGTGGCGCCGTCCCAGCAGGTCCGGACGACGCGCTCCCACTCGACCCGGTCGTCGGGCGCGAACGACCGGAGGTGCGGGCGCAGGAGCGCGCGGAGCTCGGGCGCGGCCAGCCCGTAGTAGGGCATGGCGGACTTCATGTACCTCTGCTGCTGGAGCGCCTTCGCCGGGTCTCCCGCCGCTGCCAGCTCGACCCGCAGCTGCGCGAGGTCGATCACGTCCAGACCCGCAGCAGCAGGTCGGTGAGGTGCGGGTCGAGGGTGTCGCGCCAGCACGTCCACGTGTGGCCGTCGCGCACCTCGCCCCACGAGGTCGCGACGCCGACGGCCGCGAGCTGGTCGCGGATGGCGAGGTTGTTCGGGTAGTTCTCCTCCGCGGTGCCGCACGTCAGCGTCATCGGCGGTGCGTCGGGCGCGGCTTGAGTGGCCGCCCGCACGCTGGCGACGAACCCGGTGACCTCGTGCCAGTACTCGAAGCCCGACTCCTGCGGGTCGAGCGCGGTGGTGAAGAACGAGCCGCTCTGCAGGAGGAGCCCGCCGAACGTCGCCGGCGCGGTCCATGCCGCGTGCAGCGCGGCCAGCGCGCCGAGGCTCTGCCCGATGAGCACCGGCCGACCGATCGTCGCCACCTGCTCGGTCAGCGCGGGGACCAGACGCGAGCTGAGCGCTCGTGAGTACGCCGGGTTGGCGGCGTACCGCTTGTTGCGCCGCGGACCCGGGCTCACCAGGGCGATGCGGAACGGCGGGAGCGTTCCCGCGGCGATCATCGCCCCGGCGTACGCCGTGAGCCCGCCGTAGGCGTCCATCTCCGGGCCGTCGTGGCTGAGGAGCATCGGCAACGGCTCGTCGGTCGGGATGCCCGCAGGCGACCAGATCTCGCCGTCGAGGCGGCCGGCGCCGGTCCGCGACAACGTCAGCGAAGCCCGCTCGCCGTCGCAGGGGTCGACGCCCAGCCAGGCCGGCTCGCGGTAGGCGGGCAGCGGGATCCACGAGTGGTCGCCGAACGGGCCCGCGGTCAGGCGCTCGTTGGACGGGTCGGGCCGCAGGTCGCCGTCGACGTCGATCAGGTACTCGAGACGGTCGACCGGCAGGTCGGTCAGCCGTACCTCCCAGCCGCCGTCGACCTGCGTCATCGAGGTGTCGCCCAGCCGGAGGTGGGCCCAGACGCGCACGCTCGACGCCGCGTGCTCCGGGTCGGCGTACCGGACGACGACGTCGTCGCCGTCCACCTCGGTCACCAGGACTGGCACCCGCGAGAACCTACCGAAGCCCTGGACATATCGACAATCGTTGTTATCGTTTGTCGATATGAGACAAAGCCCGAGATCGAGAACGCACTGCGCACCGATCGAGTTCATCACTCGCGTCATCGCGGCAGGACTTCTTGTGTCCTCGTGCTCGCGTCGGCGACCGGCAGCGCAGCCGTGTTGGGGAGAACTCTTCCCGGCTGAGGCGCGACCGCCGTCTGCGCTCACGCGTCGCCCTTCACAGCGATCAACCAGTACCTCGGGCAACGGATCGCAAGCATGATCGCTGATCAGAGCCGACGGCGGTGAGGGACCTGACCTGCTCCACCCGAGGATCGACGCCTGTGCCACCAGCGCCGAACTCTGCGACACGACGCCATCGAGGATCCAGCACCTCTGGTCGTTCGCCGTAGCGCATGTCACCCTTCGCCGACACCACCGGGTTCCTCGTGTTCGTGTTCGCTGGTGAGCCGAACGCGACGCGCCAGCGGCGCTGTTCGTCGCCCGCACGTGGCGCGTCGCGTCAGCCGGCTGGGCCTCTACGTGCTCGCTCGGCGACCGTCGCCCTGCAGCCTGCTGCGCACCTGGACCGCAGATGGCAGCTTCTGAAGTCGCTCATGACTAGCACGATCGCGGTCCGGCCTCCGGCTTACTTCCTACGACTTCTCGTGCGCCGATCGTCCTTCGCGGTTTCGGCCTCCTCACCTTCGGCCGGGTCATGGCGCAGTCGGTGCCGCATGCAGCGCGAGATCGACGCCACGGTATGAAGCGGCGTACGACGTCCGCTCCGGCCGACGACGAGAGCTCCACGCCGTCGAGATCCATCTCGACAAGCTCCTCGCCGACCGCGGGATGACCCTGACCGAGCTCGCCGAGCGGGCCGGCGTCACCGTCGTGAACCTGTCGGTGCTGAAGAACGGTCGCGCCCGGGCCGTCCGGTTCTCCACCCTCACCGCCATCTGCCACGTCCTCGACTGCCAGCCCGGCGACCTGCTGACGGTGCGGGCTGACAACTAACTGGCATACAGACGACGCAGAGCCGCCTGCCGGGGAGGCGTCTCTATGCCAGTTAGTTGGGAACCCCCCACCTCAGACGTCGACGCGCGCCGTCTGGGTGAAGAGGGCGGAGTAGGCGTTGAGGGCGGGCTGCCCGCCGAGGTGGGCGTAGAGCACGTGGGAGTCGGGACCGATGTCGCCTTGTCGCACCAGGTCGATCAGGCCTGCCATCGACTTCCCTTCGTAGACCGGGTCGATGATCATCCCCTCGAGCTGGCCGGTGAGCCGGATCGCGTCCAGCGTCGACTGGACGGGGATGCCGTAGAGGTCGCCGGCCCAGCCCTCGAGCACGGTGATCTCGTCGTCGCGCAGGTCGCGGTCGAGTCCGATCAGCTCGGCGGTGCTGCGCGCGATCCGCGCGACCTGGTCGCGGGTCTTGTCCAGCGTCGCCGACGCGTCGATCCCGATCACCCGACGCGGCCGCTCCTGGCCGGCGAACCCGGCGATCATCCCGGCGTGCGTCGAACCGGTGACGGTGCAGACGACGATCGTGTCGAAGAAGACGCCGAGCTCCCGCTCCTGCTGTGCGACCTCGTCCGCCCAGCCGGCGAAGCCCAGGCCGCCGAGCCGATGGTCCGACGCGCCGGCCGGGATGGGGTACGGCGTACCGCCGGCCGCTTCGACGTCCTCGATCGCGTGGCGCCACGAGTCGCGGAAGCCGATGTCGAAGCCCGCATCGTCGAGGCGTACCTCGGCCCCCATGATCCGGCTCAGCAGGATGTTGCCGACGCGGTCGTTGACGGCGTCGGGCCAGTCGACCCACTTCTCCTGCACCAGCACGCACTTCATCCCGATCCGGGCAGCGACCGCGGCCACCTGTCGCGTGTGGTTGGACTGGTAGCCGCCGATGCTGACCAGCGTGTCCGCGCCCGTGGCGATGGCGTCGGGGACGAGGTACTCGAGCTTGCGAGTCTTGTTGCCACCGAAGGCCAGACCGGAGTTGCAGTCCTCACGCTTCGCCCAGATGGTGGCCCCGCCGAGGTGCGCCGTCAGGCGCTCGAGCTGGTGGACCGGGCTCGGGCCGAAGGTCAGCGGGTAGCGCGGGAAGTCGGAGAGGGCCATGCCCGGGAGTCTCCCGTGTCGGTCGGTGGGCGGCCAGAGGTGGTTTCGAGACGGTCGCAGAGCGACCTCCTCAACCACCGACGCGATCGGTGGTTGAGGAAGGCGCCCTGGCGCCTGTCTCGAAACCACCCGGCCGGAGGGGGCAGGATGGCGGCATGGCCGATCCGCGCGCAGGAACCCCCGCCCAGCCCTCGGACCTGGTGGACGTCGCGCACCTGGTGACGGCGTACTACACGCTCGAGCCCGACCCCGACGACGTCGACCAGCAGGTCGCGTTCGGCACCAGCGGACACCGCGGCAGCAGCCTGGACACCGCGTTCAACGAGGTGCACATCGCGGCGACGACCCAGGCGATCTGCGACTACCGCCGGGAGCAGGGGTACGACGGGCCGTTGTTCCTCGGGCGCGACACCCACGCGCTCTCCGAGCCGGCGTGGGCGACGGCCATCGAGGTGCTGGTCGCCAACGACGTGACGGTGATGGTCGACGACCGCGACGGCTACACGCCGACGCCCGGCGTCTCGCATGCGATCATCCGCGCCAACGGCGGGCGTACGTCGGGCAGCGGGCTCGCCGACGGGATCGTGGTCACGCCGAGCCACAACCCGCCGTACGACGGGGGCTTCAAGTACAACCCGCCCCACGGCGGCCCCGCCGACACCGACGCGACCAAGGTGATCGCGGGCCGCGCCAACGAGCTGATCCGGGCCAACCTCGAGGGCGTCCACCGGATCGCCTTCCCCCGCGCGCGCTCGGCGTGCACGGCGTACGACTTCCTCGGGACGTACGTCGACGACCTGCCGTCGGTCGTCGACCTCGACGCGATCCGCGGGGCGGGCGTCCGGATCGGCGCCGACCCGCTGGGCGGCGCCAGCGTGGCGTACTGGGGCGAGATCGCCGACCGGCACGGCCTCGACCTGACGGTGGTGAACCCGCTGGTCGACCCGACCTGGCGCTTCATGACCCTCGACTGGGACGGCAAGATCCGGATGGACTGCTCGTCGCCCGACGCGATGGCGTCGCTGATCCACCGGAAGGACGAGTACCAGATCGCCACCGGGAACGACGCCGACGCCGACCGGCACGGGATCGTGACGCCGGACGCCGGCCTGATGAACCCCAACCACTACCTGTCGGTCGCGATCGCCTATCTCTTCAGCGGGAACCGGCCGGACTGGCCGGCGACCGCGCGGATCGGCAAGACGCTGGTGTCGTCGTCGATGATCGACAAGGTCGCCGACTCGCTCGACAAGGAGATGGTCGAGGTGCCGGTCGGCTTCAAGTGGTTCGTGCCCGGGCTGATCGACGGCTCGTTCGGCTTCGGCGGCGAGGAGTCGGCGGGCGCGTCGTTCCTCCGCCGCGACGGCTCCGTGTGGACGACCGACAAGGACGGGCTCATCCTCGATCTGCTCGCCGCCGAGATACTCGCGCGCAGCGGGACGACGCCGAGCGAGCTCTACCAACAGCTCGTCGAGTCGCACGGCGACCCGGCGTACGCGCGGGTCGACGCGCCCGCGAACCGCGAGCAGAAGGCCAAGCTCGCCGCCCTCTCCCCCGACGACGTGACCGCGACCGAGCTGGCCGGCGAGAAGATCACCGCGAAGCTGACCGAAGCCCCGGGGAACGGCGCGGCGATCGGCGGCATCAAGGTCGTCACCGACAACGCCTGGTTCGCCGCCCGGCCGAGCGGGACCGAGGACGTCTACAAGATCTACGCCGAGTCGTTCCGGGGCCCCGACCACCTCGCCGAGGTCCAGGAGGCCGCCCGCGAGGTCGTCTCCGCGACCCTGGGCTCATGACCGACGACCAGCGCCCGACCGCTCTCGGGCTGCTCGACGTCCTCGTCGGCGAGTGGACGCAGCTCATCTCGGGGCACGGCGACCCGACGGGCACCATGACCTACGAGTGGTCGCTCGACGACCGTTACCTGCTCCAGCGCTCGACCCTCCCGGCGCCGTTCCCCGACAGCCTGGCCGTGATCGAGTACGTCGAGGACGCCGACGAGTTCCGGCAGCACTACTTCGACACCCGCGGCGTCTCCCGGCTCTACCGGATGACGCTCGCCGGCCCGGAGCTGATGCTGCTGCGGCTCGAGTCCGACTTCTCACCTCTCGACTTCGCGCAGCGGTTCATCGGGATCATCCAGGACGACGAGCGTTCCGTGGAGGGTGCGTGGCAGCAGTCCCACGACGGTGGCACGACGTGGGAGCACGACTTCGGGCTGCGGCTCGAGCGCCGGCCCTGATGGACTCCGGGTCTGAACCGGTGAGTCGACGGTTTCATCATGTGATGCAGGTGAAGCGGCACTTCTCACGGTGAGCTCACCGTGTGAAGTGGAGGCTCACCACCTTCACATGATGAAGCCGTTCAATCAGACCCCACCGACAGCGCCGCCAGGGCTCCCAGCGGCGTGTCGCCGATGGCCCCGGTGAGCGTGGCGTCGCCGGACACCGGCGTACCGACCACCCGCGGCAGCACCAGGGTCACCGACCGGCGGAGACCGTGGTGACCGCGCCGTCGTCCTGGACCGAGTCCACGGACGTGATCGCCGGAACGACGGCGCCGGGCGAGCCGGAGCCGCGTACCTCCATCCGCGGCGGTACGTCGACCACCTCGCCGTCGCGCTCGATCACCATCTGCGCCTGGGAGCCACCGGTGAGGATCGCGGCCGTGATCGTCGCTGCCCAGACCGGGTCGGCGCAGCCGTCGTACACCCAGCGCTTGCCGAGCACGCTGTGGTCGGTGGTGCCCACGAGATGCGACTCAGCACCCTCGAGCGGTGCCGAGCGATAGGTCAACGGCACCTGCAGGACGGTGTCGTCGGGGGTCCGCCACAGGATCGTCTCGACGCCGACCTCGCCGTCGGGGTCGTCGAACCGGTACTCGGCGACCTTCTTCACCTTGCTGCTCGGAGCCCACGCCTGCGAGGGCAGCCAGGCCCTGACGAGCTCCCGCTTGGTCGGTGCGAGCGTGGCGGTGTAGTGAACGAGGCCCATGGGCAGAATCTACGGCCCGGTCACGGAGTGCTCGATGCCGGCACAACGATGGGCTCCGCAGCCCTTCCGGACGAGGGTCGTCCGCGTTCTGGCCTAGCCTCGCCCCCATGAGTGAGGAACAGCAGGACCTGTCGGGCGCGACGTACGAGCAGGCGAGCCTGCGCAACAGCCGCTTCCATCGGGTCGACCTCTCCGGCTCGCAGTTCCGCTTCGTCGACCTGAACGACGTCTGGATCCGGCGTGCAGATCTCCATCGACTGCGCATCCGCGGCGCGGAGCTGCTGGACGTCGAGATCGACGGTGAGCTGGAGAACGTCCGCATCAACGGCGTCGACGTCGGACCGCTGATCGAGGCCGAGATGGAGCGGCAGGATCCCGACTACTCGAAGATGAAGCCGGACACCGCTGCGGGATATCGCGAGGCGTGGGACGTCGTCGAGCGCCGCTGGGCAGGCACGGTCGAGCGGGCGCGTGCGCTCGACCCGCTGCTCCTGCACGAGCGGATCGACGACGAGTGGTCGTTCATCGAGACCCTCCGCCACCTCTGCTACGCCACCGACGCATGGGTCAACCGGGTCTACCTCGGCGACCCCGACCCGTGGTCGCCCCTCGACCTGCCCTTCGACACGGTGCGCGACCTGCAGTGGCGGCACGACACGTCCGTCCGGCCGACGCTCGACGAGGTGCTCGCGGTGCGGTCCGAGCGGCAGGCGACCGTACGCCGGGTCTTCGCCGACCTCACCGACGACGACCTCGGTCGGCTGACCGCGCCGGTCGAGGGCGAGGGCTGGCCGCCCGCCGACGGCTACCCGGTCGCCGAGGCGCTCGGGATCCCGATCAACGAGGAGTGGCACCACCGCCGCTACGCCGAGCGCGACCTCGCCGTCCTCGAGGGACGCTGAGTCACCACCGCTTGACGACGAGTACCTCGCCCTCGTGGTCGCCCGCCGGGACGAACCCGAGTCGCGCGTAGAAGTCTCCCGGGCCACCCGGTGCGTCGACGTAGCTGGTGAAGAGCTCGGTGCCGCCTTCGGTGCGCACGGTCTCGATGATCGCGGCGACCACTGCCTGGCCGTAGCCGCGGCGCTGGTGATCGCGGTCGATGGCCAGCTTCCAGAGGAACCACGGACCGATCAGCCCGTCGTCCGTGCTGACGTCCCACGCGATCATCACGAACCCGACCGGCTCGCCGTCGTCGTAGACCCCGCGGTACCACGGGTTCGCCTCGGGTGCCTCGGCCGCCTCGGCGAGCGACCCCTCGACCGTGCTCACGAACCGCTGCTGGTCCTCGTCGATCACGACCGAGCGGAGGAGCTCCTCCCGTACCTCGTCGGTGACCTCTCGCAGCTCGACCTCCATGCCCAGAACCTAGGGGTTCGCGAATCCGCTGAACACCGGATATCCGCGCCGGGTCTGCGGTGCCGTCCTCGCGGCGAGGGCCGAGGCGTAGTACGAACGTTCGTACTAACAGTCCGATGCCTGCACCGCGCTCGCCGAAGGCGCCCTCCGGGAGGTCGACCTCGTCCGCGACATGGTGGGTGAGCCAGTCCCAGTCTGTCGAGAGCGTCGACCGGATCCATCGATCCCTCGCCGCGGCTCTCTTCCCCGCCTGATCGGTCAGTCGGAGAGCAGGCGACGCACCTCCACGTGGTCGCCGCCTTCGGCGAACTCCCGCACGACCTCGAGGAGGTCGGCCTCGTCAGCGGAGTCGACCAGGTAGAACCCGACCATCTGCTCGGCGGACTCGGTGAAGGGGCCGTCGGTGACCAGGGCCGACCCGCGGCTGGTGTTGCGCATCGAGATCGCCTGCGCGGACGGCTCCAGTGGACTTCCCATCACCAGCTCGTGCCCGCGGGCGGCGAGCGCCTGGTGGAAGCGCAGGTGGTTCTGCATCCCGATCTCGTGCTCGGACTCCGGCAGCTTCGCCCACTCCTCCTCCGGGGCGGGGAGCAGGAGCAGGTAGCGGCGCGACTCGTCTGACATGGTGACCTCCCGATTCGGCGTCTTCACTCTGCCTGACGGGCGAGGACGACGTGAATCGACATCTCCGTGGATGCGGCCCGAGAGTTGCGACCGCGCCGAGTCTCAGGCGGCCAGCTGGACCGTGGACGTCGTGCCCGGTGCGAGCGAGCGGGGGCAGGCGCAGGTGTCACTGCACGGGAGGTAGCTGTGTGCGCCGTGCCCGCACTTGAACCTGGCCACAGCCGCGCTCGGGTAGTAGCTCGGGCCGGTCAACGTCGCACCGATGGCGCCGGCGCCGGTCGGGCCGACCACGATCGACGGATAGGTCAGGTTCGCGCCCTGGACGGCGACGTACCCGTTCCCCTTCAACGACGTGGCCACGGCACCCGTGCTGCTCGGGTGCAGGACGAACCACGCGACACCGGTGCGCTGCTTGATCGCCTTCCAGGACCCGTTGTTCGTGCTGTACCACGCGGCGCCCGACCCCGTGAGCGGCGTACCGGTCGTCAGGTAGACGTCGCCGGCGTGCAGCCACGCGCCGTACACCTTGCCCGAGTTGCCGGCGTCCAGGACCAGCGGCGCCTTCAGATTCGGGTAGTGCGTGCCGATGCATGCCGTCACGTTGACGCAGTCGAGCAGCGGCATGGGGCCGTTCTCCTGCTGCGCGAAGCCGGGAGTGGCGTACTTCTGCGTCGAGACACCGGTCTCCGCCAGTGAGAGCTGCGGAGAGTCCGTGTTCAGCGACGACGTGTTCGACAGCGAGTACAGGGCAGATCGTGTTCGACAGCCCGTCGGTGAACGGCGAGCCCGACATCCCGAAGTACATCGTCCCGCTGCGCGCCGTTGACCAGTCGGCGGGCAGCGCGTTGACGGGCTGCATCGTGTACGCGAGTCGTTGTACGTCGTGGTGGGGACGTTCTCCAGAACCTGCATCGTCGGGCTCGCGGCGCCGGCGACCAGGTCGGCCTTGGACAGCGCGTACACCTGGGCGCCGTTGAAGCCGTCGCCGAAGAACTCGAACTCGTTGGTGGTGATGTAGAAGCCGTTGGCGTCCATGCCGATCTGCGGGTAGTCGCCGAAGCACGCGTTCTGCGGGCAGTTGTGGTTCGGCGAGCCGTTGGCGCCGTTGTTCGTGGTGTCGATCGACCAGATCCGCCAGGCGCCCAGGGGGTCACCGGTCTCGCTGACGGCGAGCCAGACCTGGCCCTCGCCGGTGAAGTCGCCGGTGATCGGTGGAGCTCGTTGGTCTGGACGGTGTCCCACATGGCGGGTCCCCTTGCCTTCCGTTCGGGTGGCCTCACCCCTAGGTCGAACGGAGGCCGCACAGATCGACAGCCGGGGATCAATTCCGTGCCGGCGCAGCGGAGCCTTCCGTTCGTGTTCTCACCCCTAGGTCGAACGGAGGCCGCTGAGATCGACAGCCGGGGATCAATTCCGTGCCGGCGCAGCGGCGTACGGGTTGAATGACCGTTCAGACAATGGCAGGGTGCCCCCATGTCGCTCGACTTCACCGCCATCAACCCGGCAGCGGCTCGGGCCGGCGACGCCTCCTCCCGCCAGTCCGGTGACCTGCCCGAGCCGGGCGCAGTACGTCGTCGTGGGTGGCGGCGTCATCGGGACGTCGATCGCGTACCACCTCGCCATGCTCGGCGCGCCCGACGTCGTCCTCCTCGAGCGCAAGCAGCTGACGTCGGGGACGACGTGGCACGCCGCGGGCGAGGTCGTCTCCGGTGGCACGACGGAGGACGCGCTGTGGATGGCGCGCTACTCCGCCGAGCTGTACGCGCGGCTCGAGGAGGAGACCGGCCTATCGACCGGCTTCCGGAAGTGCGGCTACCTCCAGCTCGCGACCACCGAGCGCCGGGACGAGGCGTACCGCCGCGAGGTGGCGTACATGCGCTCGGTCGGGATGACCAAGGACGTGCTGTCGCCGAGCGAGGTGGCCGAGATGGTGCCGCTGATGCGGACCGACGACATCATCCACGGGTTCTGGACGCCGGACGAGGGCCGGGCCAACCCGGTCGACGTGACCATGTCGATGGCCAAGGGTGCGCGGCAGCGCGGCGTACGCATCTTCGAGGACACCGAGGTCACCGACTTCGTGATCGACCACGGCCGGGTCGTCGGCGTCCGCACCGAGCGCGGCGACATCGAGTGCGAGAAGGTCGTGCTCGCTGCCGGGCTGTGGGGTCGCGAGCTCGCGGCCAAGGCCGGCGTCACGGTGCCGTTGCAGGCGGCGGAGCACTACTACCTGCTCACCGAGCCGATCGACGGCGTCACGCCGGAGTCGGTGCCGGTGATCGAGGAGCCCGAGTCCTACGGCTACTACCGCGAGGAGGGCAGCGGCCTCCTCGTCGGGATGTTCGAGCCGGTCGGCAAGGCCTGGGCGCTGGACGGCACGCCGCGCGAGAGCGCGTTCGCCGTGCTCCCGCCCGACTGGGACCGGATGGCGCCGTTCCTCGAGGTCGCGATGCGACGCTTCCCGGCGCTCGAGGACGCCGGCATCCGCACGCTGTTCTGCGGGCCGGAGAGCTTCACCGACGACATCTCGCCGATGCTCGGCGAGTCCCCCGAGGTCGACAACCTGTACCTGGCCTGCGGGCTGAACTCCGTCGGCATCCTCTCCGGTGGCGGCCTCGGCCACGTGATGGCGCAGTGGCTGATCGAGGAGCACCCGCCGATCGACCTCACCGCCGTCGGCGTCGACCGGGCGCACGAGTTCCAGGCGACGCGGCGCTTCCGTGAGGAGCGCACCGTGGAGCGGCTCGGCTTCCTGCTGAACAACCTCTCCTGGCCGAACGCCGAGTACCAGCACGGGCGCGACGTACGCCGGTCGCCGTACCACGCCCAGCACGTCGCCGACGGCGCGCACTTCGTGACCACGAGCGGCTGGGAGTTCCCCGACTACTTCGCCGGCCCGGGCGTCACGCCGACCGTCGAGTGGGGGTACGCGCGGGGTGAGGGCTTCGAGCGCACGCGCGAGGAGCACCTCCAGGCCCGCGAGAACTTCGCGATCTTCGACATGTCGCTGATGTCGCACCACCTCGTGCAGGGTCCGCACGCGATGGCCGTGCTCAACCGCGTGTGCGCCAACGACGTCGACACCGCGATCGGCCGGGTCGTCTACACCCAATGGCTCGACGACCGCGGCGGCATCATCGCCGACGTCACGGTCACCCGCCTGGCGGAGGATCAGTACGTCGTGATCAGCGGCGACAACATCCACCGCCGCATCCCGGCCTGGATCCGGCGGCAGACGGGCGACGGCGAGTTCCTCACCGTGACCGACGTGACCAGCGGGAACTCGCTGCTGTCGGTGCAGGGGCCGAAGTCGCGCGAGCTGCTGCAGCGTCTGAGCCCGGACGACTGGTCGAACGACGCCTTCCCGTACCTGACGGCGCAGAAGGTCGAGCTCGGGTACACCCCGCTGTGGGCGCTGCGCGTGACCTACGTCGGCGAGCTCGGCTGGGACCTCCTCGTGCCCACCGAGTTCGGCGCCACCCTCTACGACCAGCTGCGCGAGGCCGGCGCCGACCTGGGCTTCCGGCCGACCGGCGTCGGCGCGCTGGGGACGATGCGGCTGGAGAAGGCCTTCCGCGACATGGGCCACGACATCGACTCCACGGACACCCCGCTCGAGGCGGGCCTCGGGTTCGCTGTCGCCTGGGACAAGCCCGGTGGCTTCGTCGGCCGCGACGCGCTCCTGAAGCAGCGCGAGTCCGGCCCGCCCACCCGGCGACTCGTCAACGTCCTGCTGGAGTCGCCCGACCTCGACCTCATCGGCGACGAGCCGATCTACTGGGACGGCGAGCCGGTCGGCATCGTCCGCGCCGGCGGCTTCGGGCACTCACTGGGCGCCTCCTGCGGCATCGCCGAGGTCAAACGCGACGAGGCCGTCACCGCCGCCGCCCTCGCCGCCGGCGCCTTCGAGATCGACATCGCCGGCACCCGCGTCCCGACCCGGGTCTCGCTCAAGCCGTTCTTCGACCCCGAGCGCGCCCGCATCCTCTGCTGACCGACGCGATCGGGGACGCCGCGCACACCCGTAGCCGGCCCCGCGGTGTGGGCCTGGACCAGGGAGTGTGTGGCGGACACCTGCCGCGACCTTCTGCTCGACTGACGACTCACGAGAGCCCGCGTCGGGACGTCACCAGGGGACGGTGCCGTTGGCGTCGACGAACGTGCCGGAGGGTGCGTCGACGGGCAGCGTGGCGGCCCGATGCAGGACCTCGGCCGCCTCGGCCGCGGTCAGGGGTGCCTGCTCGCGGTTGACCGGCGTGAGGTCCGTCTGCACGTAGCCCGGACAGACGGAGGTGACCTTGATGGGCGTGTCGATGAGCGCCTTCGCCAGCGCGATGGTCACGTTGTTCAGCGCAGCCTTGGAGGCCTGGTAGGCCGGGACGACCACGGGGTAGTACGGCGACTCGGGGTCGGTCTGGTCCGTCAGCGACCCCATCGTCGTGGTGACGTTCACGATCCGCCCGGCTGCGCTCCTGCGAAGGAGCGGCAGGAACGCCTCGAGGACGGCGACCGCCCCGACCAGGTTGGTCTCGAACGTCGTGCGGAACATCGTCGTGTCGACGGCCTCGGCAGGTGCGGGGTTGGTGGCCTCGGGCAGGACACCGGCGTTGTTGACCAGCACGTCCAGATGATCGAAGTGGGTCTCGACGTAGTCGGCTGCGGCGCGCACGCTGGCGTCGTCGGTGACGTCGAGACGCACCGCCGAGGCAGAGAATCCTTCGCTCCTGAGACGGTCCGCTGCGTCCTCGACAGCGGCGACGTCGCGCGCCGTCAGGACGACGTGTCCGCAGTCGCGTGCCAAGCGGTGTGCAGTGGCCCGGCCGATCCCGCGGCTGGCTCCGGTGACAAGGGCGACCCTCATGTCCTGCCTTTCGTTCGTCATGGGTGAGTCGTCAGACAGTTCACCGCAGTGCGCGCGACGATGCTGGCGGGAATCGGCCGCGGCATGGGCGTGGCCGGCGGCATGGTTTGCGGGACGCGCAGCGGTCGCGGACGGAACGCCCGCCCGGCCACACCCGCCGGACCGTTGAGATCGGGCCTCGGGCGGCGATCAGTCCTCGATCTGCGCCTTGTCCTGCTCCTTCAGGCTTGCGAGCCCGTCCCGCATGGCCTGCAGCTTCTCCGGTGAATGGCCGACCCAGTCGACCACCTCGCCGACGACCCGAAGCGTCTCGCGGCTGCGGAAGGACTGCGTCGGGTTGCCGGGGAACCTCTTGTCGGTGACGTTGGGATCGTCCTCGAAGTCGCCGGTGGGCTCGACGACGTAGACCCGCCCTCGGCCCTCACCCACAGCGAGCTCCGCACCCCAGACCGCGGCGTCGAGGGTCGCGGTGAAGTAGACGTGGTTCATCACCCGGCCGGCTTCGAAGTTCGACTCGCGGCCGGGCACCAGCAGGTCGCCGACGGCGAGGTCCGCCTTCGTGCCGTGCAGGTACACCCCGGGTTCGTAGACCTCGAAGGCCACCGGCTCACCCGTCGTACTCATAGGACGACCTTAGGTGGCAAACCTCGGCTCTTGTGCCGGAACTCCGGCGACCCCAGACTGAGGTTCTCTCGCGTCGAGAAGGGGCCACCCGATGGACACTTCGACCAAGCAGGGACTCACCTTCGAGCCTCCCGGGCCCGGCCCCTGGGACCTCGATCCGGTGCACTTTCCGCGCCCCGTGACGGCCTACTGGGCCGAGATGCACCCGGCGGCCTTCAGCCTCGGCTACGGCGAGATGATGACGTTCTACGGCGTCCCGTTCCAGACCCGGGTGACCGCCTACCCCCATGGGTTCTCCTACGGGCAGATGGTGCCGGTGCCGCCCGAGTCGTTCCCCGACCGGGTCCAGCGCGCCGCGGACGTGTTCGAGGGAAGGCTGTGGCGCGAGCAGGCGAAGGAGTGGCACGAGGTGCGCAAGCCGGCCTCCGTGCAGGCCCATCACGAGATCCAAGCAGTGGATCCCGACGCGCTGAGCGACGAGGAGCTGGTCGACTACCTGCGCCGGTGCCGCGAGCACCACGCCACGATGATCCGGCAGCACATGGCCTTCACCGGCACCGCGGTCATCCCCCCGAGTGACTTCCTGGTCCACGCAGCGCAGTGGACGGGGCTGCCGACGGTCAAGCTGCTCGGGCTGATGCGTGGCGCATCGCTGATCTCCGGTGGGGCCTCGCCTCAGCACGCGGCTCTGGTCGCGGCGTACCGCGACGACCCCGCCGCACGCCAGGCCCTCGACTCGGACGAGGACCCCGGAGCCCTGCTCGAACGGTTGCGCAGAGAGGACACCGCGACCGGCCGGGCGCTGAACGACTACCTCGAGTTCGCGGGATACCGGCTGCTGGACGGCTTCGACATCTCGAACCACTACGCGCTCGAGATGCCCGACGTCCTGCTGCGGTCCATCCGCACGGCGATCGACGAGACCGGCGCGGTCTCGAACGTCGACGACGAGGTCGCCGAGGTCCGCAGCCAGGTGCCGGAGGAGCACCGCGACGAGTACGACGAGCTGCTGGCGGACGCGCGCGTCGGGTACAGCGTGCGTGACGAACGCGGTGTCTACTCCGACATCTGGGCCTCCGGACTGATGCGCCGTGCCGCGCTCGCTGCCGGCCGTCGGGTCGCAGCGGATGGGCGTCTGCACGATGTCGAGCACATCGTGTTCGCAGACATCGACGAGATGTGCGCGCTGGTCGAGGGCGCGTCGGCGCCGACGGGCGACGAGCTGGCCGAGCGGTACGCCCACCACAAGACCTACACCGCGAAGGACGCCCCGGCGCACCTCGGTGACGACCCGCCGCCGATGCCCGACCCGTCGTCGCTCCCGCCGCCGATGGCCCGGCTGATGGCGGCGCTGGGTACCGCCATGGGCGAGATGTTCGGGGTGTCGGAGGAAGCGCACGAGGAGGCGGTGATCCGTGGGCTCGGTGCCAGCGCCGGGACGCGGGAGGGGATCGTCCGTCGCGTCGCCGGGCCGAGCGACTTCGACCGCATCCAGCAGGGCGACGTCCTGCTCACCGAGGCCACGACGGAGGCCTTCAACATCCTCCTGCCGTTGCTGAGCGCGATCATCACCGACAGCGGCGGAGCCCTGTCCCACGCGGCGATCATCTCGCGGGAGTACGGCATCCCCGGCGTGGTCGGCACCCGCGACGCCACCGTCCGGATCGCCGACGGAACCCGCGTGCGGGTGGACGGTGACGAAGGCACCGTGACGGTCCTCGAGTGAGCGGCATCGTTCCGCTGGTCGAAGCGGACACCGAAGAGCTGTACGGCGCGAAGGCCGTCGGCCTGGGAGACGCGCTGCGCGCGGGGCTGCCGGTGCCGCCCGGTGTCGCGCTGCCGGGACCCGAGGTCGACTCGATCGCGTCCGGCGAGGAAGTTGCGACGACCGCCCTCCTCGAGGCCGTGCAGGCGCTCCCCACGCCTCTGGCCGTGCGGTCGTCTGCCGTCGGCGAGGACAGCGCCGGGGCCAGCTTCGCGGGCCAGCACATCACCGTGCTGAACGTCCCGTCGGCCGGGGACGTGGAGGCGGCGGTGCGGGAGGTGTGGTGGTCGGCCAACTCCGACTCGGCCATCACCTATCGCAAACGACTGGGTGTCTTCGCCCGACCGAGCGTCGGCGTGGTCGTGCAGTCGCTCCTCCAGCCGGACACGGCCGGAGTGATGTTCACCCGCAACCCGATCAACGGCGCGGACGAGCGGATGATCGAGGCGAGCTGGGGTCTGGGCGAGGCGGTGGTCTCCGGACGGGTCATTCCCGACTCCTTCCGGGTGGCCCGCAGCGGTGAGGTACTGGACCGCCGTGCGGGACTCAAGAGATTCGCGATCCGCTCCGCACCGGACGGCGGCACCGTGGACGAGGACGTCGCCCCCGAGCTCGTGGAGTCGTTGTGCCTGAGCGACGAGCAGCTCCAGGCCCTGTCCGACCTGGCAGCCGACTGCGAGCGCGTCTACGGGCCGGAGCGCGACATGGAGTGGGCGTTCGCCGATGGGCAGCTCTACCTCTTGCAGTGCCGCGCGCTGACGACGTCGGCGGGAGCCACGGCGCCGGCGGCACTGACGACGCCGGACGTGCTGGTCGAGTCCCTCGAACGCGTGCCCCTGCTGTCGGGCCTCTGCGAGGCAGATCGCGACGCCGTCGCGCGACTCTTCACCCAGCGGACCTTCGCCGCGGGAGAGACCGTCACCAAGGAGGGCGCGGACGCGGCGGCGTTCTACCTGATCGAGTCCGGCACGGCGACGGTCACCGTCGGTGGTGCCTTCCGGCGCACGCTGGGCCCCGGGGAGCACTTCGGCGAGATCGCGCTGATCGACGGCCGCGCCCGGACAGCCACCGTGACCGCCGACGCGGAGCTCGTCTGCCAGGGCATCACGCTCTGGGACTTCCAGCCTCTCGTGCAGCGGAGCCCGACCATGGCCTGGACCCTGCTGCAGACCCTCGCCGGCATGCTGCGCCAGGCCGGTGAGCCACAGACCCCGCCCTAGCGGCTCCCCGGCGTGTGCCTCCAGGGTCGAGACATGCGCCGCGAAGTGACGCACCTGTCGGCGGCTGACGGCGCGATGCATCTCCATGCCGGACGCCAACCGCGACAGCCGAGAGCCGTAGCCTTCCGGGGTGCCTGACTACGACCGTCGACTCGTCGATCTCTACGACGATGACAACCCTGACGGGCAGGACCACGACTACTACCGGGCGCTGGCGGAGCGCGTCGACGCAAGGTCAGTGCTCGATCTCGGATGCGGAACGGGCATTCTCACCGTCACTTTCGCGCGGCCCGGCCGATCGGTCGTGGGCGTCGACCCGTCTGCCGCCATGCTCGATCTCGCGCGCACGCGTTCGAACGGCTCGAGCGTGACCTGGGTCCACGGCGACAGCCGCGCCATCCCCACCACGGGGTTCGACTATGCAGTCATGACCGGCAACGTCGCACAACACATCCCGGCGCCAGACTGGCAGCGCACCCTGCTTGACCTGCACGCCGCCATGGCGCCCGGCGCTCTCCTCGCGTTCGAGAGCCGGAATCCCGCCGCACGCGCGTGGGAACACTGGGAGCAGGGGGTTCCCTCGCTGCGTCAGACGACTCACGGCCCGCTGCGTGAGTGGTCGCTGGTCAGGACACTCGGGGCCGGGCGGGTCGTCCTCACCGCGCACAACGTGTTCGAGACCACCGGTGAGCACGTGATCCACGAGGAGACGCTGACCTTCCGTACCGAGGAAGAGATCCGCAACGGATTGGACGAAGCACACTTCCTCGTGAGCCGCGTGTCGGGCGATTGGGGTGGCTCGCCGTTCGACGGCACCCAACCCGTCATCGTCTTCGAGGCCAGGGTCACCGACTGATTCTCGGTCGGTCAGTCGCTGCCCCCGGCAGGAGGAGGACGCGGCGTCGAGCGGGGTCTCAGAGAGAGCTCCCACCGCATCATGTGACTGCGTGACGACGTCGTCGAGCCTGGACGCCGACCACCACGAGGATCACCACGATGGTCAGGAGCGTGGAGTAGTGGTCGATCCGGTGGACCACGTCGACGGCGGGCTTGCCGACCGCATATCCCAGGCCGACGATCGGGCCGACCCACAGCAGGGTGCCGAGGACGTCCAGAGCCAGGAAGGTGCGCAGGCGCATCCCCGACAGACCAGCGGCCACGTAGATCAGCAGCGACGGCAGCGGGAGGTAGTAGGCCAGCGCGACGGCCGCCGGACCGAACCGCTCTGCCATCCGCTCGAGCCGGGCGGCACGCGCCTCGCGTCTCGCCACGCCACGCGGCGACGGGTCGCGGCCCAGGATCAGGTGCAGTGCGCGGTCACCCCACCGCCGACCCGCCCACCAGAAGACCCAGTCGAACATCATCGAGCCGGGCACACCGGCCACCACCGCGACCCACAACGGCAGTTCGCCCAGCCGACTCTGGGCCCCCACCGTCACCTCGGCCAGGGTCGACCCGCTGATGATCTCCAGCAGCAACGGGTGTGACCCGATCAGAGC
This sequence comes from uncultured Actinomycetota bacterium, assembly GCA_963812055.1. Classification (GTDB taxonomy): domain Bacteria; phylum Actinomycetota; class Actinomycetes; order Propionibacteriales; family Nocardioidaceae; genus Nocardioides. The sequence continues at coordinate 79,464 of CAWEUA010000019.1, read as the reverse complement.
CGGGACCAGAGGCCACAACGCGAGCGAGTACGCGGCGTACACGCCGAGCAGCAGCGCGAGGGTGGTGTCCGCCCGGCCGGCGCCTTCACCCCACGGCGTGGGCACTCGGGGTCGCGCTTGCGGCTCCGGGCCATCCGTGGCGAGGGTCATCGTGTCGAGTGTCCCACCCATGCGGTCACTCCCACTCGATGCGAGGCGTCGAGGACTCTGCCGCGGACGGAGTTCAGGACTCGACGCGCTCCTGGGCCTCTCGGGCCCCGGCTTCCACGCGTGCCCGGTAGGCCGCCCAGTCGTAGCCGTCGATGATGTTCCCGTCGTCGGCGTACCTGCCGGCGGCACCGTCGATCGACTCCCGCACGATGTCCATGTGTCCCGCGTGGCGGGCGGTCTCGTCGACCATGTGCACCAGCATCTCGCCGAGAGTGACCTCCGCGTACGGCCTCGTCGGGATCTGACCCGGCGAGTCCAGGTCGAGCGTCGCGAATGTCTGCTTCGCGTGCTCCCAGGTCGCGCGGTACAGCCCGATCACCCAAGCCGATGTCGCCTCCGGCCGAACCCACAGGTCATCCTGCGGGTCGGCGTCCTCGTCGGTCCGGAAGTAGAACTCGTCTTCCCGCGGGAAGGGACGGCTGAACGTCTCCCCGAAGTACTCCGCCTGCAGGCTGGCCAAGTGGAACGTCACCCCGAGCAGGTTGGTCGCGGTAGGCGTCATCGGTCGGCGCAGTTCGTACTCCGAGAGGTCCTCGAGCTTGTGCAGGACCGCGTCGTTGAGCTGGTCTAGATGACCGATGAGGTCGGACTTCAGGTCCGGTGCCGTCACCCGGACAGGGTAGCGGGGCGATGTCGCCGGCAACGAGATTGCCGGTTCGCCGCGGACGGCCGAGGTGGTTTCCGACAGGTCATGGGGCTCCCGACGGTGGGCCGCCCGGCACACCGCATCGAAGGGCTCATCAGCTCGCGGATGCGAAGCGCCCGGGGGGTACGCCGAGCAGCTTGGTGAAGTGGCGAGTCAGGTGGGCCTGGTCGTAGAAGCCGACCTCGGCGGCGGCGTCGGCGGCCGAGCGCCCTTCGAGCAGGAGGTGGCGGGCGAGGTCGAGGCGACGGCCGGTGAGGTACTGATGCGGGGCGATGCCGTGCTCGCGGGTGAAGGTGCGGACGAGGTGGGTCTCCGAGGCGCCGAGCTCGGCCGCGGCGTCGGCGAGGGTGACGCCGGTGGTGACGCGGTCGTCGATCATCGCTCGGAGGCGATGGGCGAGGACGGGGTCGCGGCGTACGGCGGGAGGGTCGGCGGCGATGAGGTGGGCGGTGAGGCGCTCGCGGACGAGTGCGAGCCGGCTCTCGGCCTCGAGGGCGTCGCCCGGGTGGGACAGCGCGGCGTGGAGGAGGTCGACCTGGCGGCGTAGGGCTGGGTCGGTCCAGCCGGGGTGGTCGACGGCGCTGCCGATGCGCGAGGCGTCGAGCATCGGCTCGTCGAGGTAGACGACGCGCTTGCGGAAGCCGAGCGCGTCGACCGAGCGGCCGTCGTGCGGGACGTGGGGCGGCAGCAGGGTGACGAGGCTCTGCAGGGCGCCGTGCTCGTGGCGGTCGAGGTCGTAGCGGACGACGCCGGTGTCCACGATCAGCAGCGCCCAGGTGTCATGGGTGTGCAGAGGGTAGGCGTGATCCGGGAAGTGCGCGTGCAGCACCTCGGCCACTCCCGGGATCTCGGGGCGCCACGCGCGAAGCCGCGGCCGGCGGGCCGCGTCGGCTGCCATGTCAAGAACGTACAAGACCCACGGCCCGCCGGCGTCCCACGATGGTGCGCATGAACGACACGACCGACATCCCCGCCAAGCGCTTCGACACCAAGATCGCGATCCTGATCCGCGACGACCTCGAGTCCTGGCAGCGGCTCAACGTCACGGCGTTCCTCGCCAGCGGGATCGCGGCGTCGGATCCCGACGTGATCGGCGAGCCGTACGCCGACGCGGACGGGACGGCGTACCACGCGCTGTTCCGGCAGCCGGTGCTGGTGTTCGAAGGATCCAAGGAGAACCTGACGGCCTCGCACCAACGCGCGCTCGGCCGTCGGTTCACGATCGCGGTCTACACGGGTGACATGTTCGTCACCGGCCACGACGAGGCGAACCGGGCCGCCGTACGAGCGGTCGGCAGCGCCGACCTCGACCTGGTCGGCATGGCCGTGTACGGGCCGAAGAACGCCGTCGACAAGGTGCTCAAGGGAGCGCATCTGCACCCGTGACGGTGGGGCTGTTTGCCGGTTGCGCGCCCTGGGTCTCGACACGGGCTCGCCTAGCGGCTCGCCCGGCTCGACCACCGAGGTTCGCTCGCCCGGCTCGACCACCGAGGTTCGCTCGCCCGGCTCGACCACCGAGGTGCGCTCGCCCGGCTCGACCACCGAGGTCGCTCGCCCGGCTCGACCACCGAGTGCCGTGTGTCAGGGAGGCGACAGACGGTGGGGCTTTCAACCGGCACGCTTCTCGCATGAAGAACTTCGTCACCAAGACCGCCGCATCCGTCCTCAACGCGCTCGCGATCGCCGGGGCCGGCATGGCGCCTCACGCCGTGGAGTGACATCGTCCATGGGGCGTGCATCTTCATCGATGATCGTGGTCAGCCGAGAAGTGCTGGAAGTCGGGCTCCGACCAGGATCCGCCCCACTCCCAGCCGATCGCGGCGAAGGCGCGGACCACCACGTCGTCGGCCCTGATCGTTCCGTGCGGGACGAGTGCTCCGGGAGCGCGGTCCACCACTGCGAAGCGACCCGAGCCCCGCGGGGCGACCGATGAGCCGGTCACGTAGGGGTTCTGGACGGGGTTGAGGTCGATCGCAACGCCGAAGGCGTGGTCGGACCACGCGTTGCTCCCCTTCACCCTGCGGCAGTTGAAGCCCGACGTGTTGTCGGCCGCCATCGAGCGGTCGTCGTCTCCCCCGTAGGCATCGACCAGCCGCATCCGCCGGATGGGCCAGCGGGCGTCGTACAGCTGTCGGAAGACGCCGACGACGTCGCGTGCGTGCGCCGCCGCCACGACCAGTTCGCCGGTGTGGGTCCGCCCGTCGAAGCCGACGTAGCTCGGCCGGAGGTAGCGCAACCCTCGCCACGGCACCGGACAGCCCGGGTGATGGCTGCTGCGCATCCGCTGCCGCAGGAACGGGGTGATCGGCTCGACCGACGCCGCGAACCTCGCCTGATCGGTGGGCGGCCGGGAGTCGAGCCCCGCGCAGCCGCGCCGGACCTCCCAGTCGGCGATCGCACGTCGCCGCGCATCTCCCGAGAGCGGCCGGGGCGAGCCGCCCAGCGGCCCGATCCGGGCGGGCGTCCATCGGTCGGAGGTGACCCGGCCGTCCACCAGCCGCAACCGCAGCACCCCGCTGTCAGGCGAGCTGTTGGTGTACCAGACGAAGTTCCCGAGGCCGTAGTTGATGTAGGTGTCCTGCTGCCAGCCGGAGCCGAGCGGTACGTGGGCGTGGCTGCCGACGATGACATCGGCCCCGGCGTCGGCCAGGGCACGCGCGGTGATGCGCTGACTCGACGTGGGGCACGCCTGCATGTCCCGGCCCCAGTGCAGGTAGACCACCACCACGTCGGCGTCGCGCCCGGCCCGTCGTACGGCGTGGAGGAGTGCTCGGGGCCGAGGTTCGCGGGCGGCCGCCAAGCCCGGCGTATGAGGCCCGGCCGTCCAGGTACTACTCGTGCTCTCGAGCGGCGACGCGTCGGCGGCCAGGAAGGCCAGGTCGGTCCCGTGCACGCGGACCCGGTACGGCGCGAAGGCGTGCGCGCGGTCCTGGCCCACGCCGATGACCGCGAGCGGTGCGTTCCGAGCGGCCAGCAGCGTGTCCTGCAACCCGACGGTGCCGAGATCCGCGCCGTGGTTGTTGGCCACCGTCACCACGTCGACGCCGGCGTCGGCCAGGACGTCGAGCGCCCTGGGCGGAGCGCGGAACCAGTAGCGGTCCTCCGGTCTCTCGAGGGACTTCGGATCCCAGCTGCCGCGCTCGGTGATCGCACTCTCCAGGTTGACCATGGTGACGTCGGCGTCGGAGAGGGCTCGGCTGATCGGACCGAGCCCGCGGGGGTCGTCCAGGAGGGCGGCCACCTGGATCTGGAAGTGGACGTCGCCGGCGAACGCGAGGGTCACCTCGTGGTGCCCACGCTGGTCGTGGTCACGACCCTCGTGGGCGGCCGGCCCCCCGGACTCGACCGAAGGCGACGTGGTCGCGCGCGGCGGCGCGGCGGTGCAGGCGACGACCAGCAATCCGAGACCCAGCCCTACCAGGCTCCTGCTCGAGATGCGGGTCATGGTCTTCTCCTGCGTGGCACGGTGGCGAAGGTTCTTCCACCTGACGACCCCCGAGCCGCGCCTGCGGTTCCCAGCCCTGACGCGACGAGGAGTCAGCCGAAGAACCGGCTCTTCCCGAGATCCGGGACGACGATCCCGGCTCGGCGCGGACGCCGCGACCTCACACGTCTTGGTCTCGAGGTGGCAGGCGATCAGATCGGTGCTCTGTCGAAGGGGACTGACCACCACGACCGTCTGGTCGTCGAGCCACTGGACGAGCCAGGCGACGCCGCCCTTGTCGGTGTAGTCGGGCGGCGGCTCGAACGCGAAGGGCCGCCCGTCGACGTCCTCGGCGACCATGTCGCCGGCACCTACCGGTGCGACACCGTTGACGCCCGCGACGCCCTGCTGCAGGTCCAGGCCCATCTGCTGGCCCACGCCGTCGGAGTAGTGGAACGCGCTGGGTGCCGTCCGCCCTGCCGTCGCCCTTCAGCCGGATCGAGCGCACCGCGGCGTCAGCGTCCAGATCGCTGAGCAGGTCCTGCTCGGTGATCCGTGACTGTTCACCCGTCTGCGGGGTCGTAGCGGACCTGGACCTGGTCCTCGGGCATCTCCTCGGACGTCGGGTCCTTGAACCAGTAGACGAAGCGCTCGGTGAGCTCCGCAGGCACGGCCGTGTGGCCCGGCTGCAGCGCCACGGTGTCCCGCGCGACCTCGCGCCCGGCGCCGGTGTCGTAGACGACGACCTCGGGATCGCCGGGTGACGGGAACTCGAACCACACCAGTCGAGATCCGGCATTGGACGAGAGCATCCAGTTCGGGTGGCTGGTCAGCGGCCAGTTGTTGTCGCCGTAACCAGGACCGGTCGCGCCTAGCTCCCCGAGCTTCTCGGGCGTGGATCCGTCGCTGAACCAGATCTGACCGTCGTCGGTCCGGAACCCGACGCCATAGTCCGTGAGGTCCAGCTCCACGACGGGCCTGTCGGCCTCGATCGTGTCGTCGCCGTAGTGGATCGTGTTGCCGTCGGCGTACGTCAAGGGTCGCGAGGTCGGAGGCGTCACCGGGGCCGGCTCCGACTGGCGATCCGCGTCCCGCGCGAGGTACACGGTGGTCGCCGACGCAGCGACGACGCTCGCGGCGACCGCGATGCTCGCCACCCTGGTACGCCGCGCTCGGCGACGCGCGGTCTCGCGCAACGCCTCGAACGGCGGAGGAACGATCTGGTCGCCGAGGCGACGGAGCACGTCCAGCTCAGACATGGCGCACTTCCTCTCGGTCGTCCTCGGTGTCGTCCAGCAGGCCCGCGAGTCGGCCTCGTGCCCGGGACAGCCGTGACTTCACGGTGCCCTCCGGCACCCCGAGCTGGGCGGCGATGTCGGCGACCCGGAGGTCGGCCAGGTAGTGGAGCACGACCACTTCGCGCTGATCGGCGTCGACCTCCTCGAGGGCGGTCACGATGGCGACGTGCTCGGGACCGACGTCCACCGGTCCCTGCGGGCCGGGCACCTTGGCCTGGTAGCGACGTACCACCGAGGCGTGCCGCCAGCGATGACGCACGCTGTTGAGCGCAACGGTGCGCACCCATGCCTCGGGGTTGTTGAGTCGAGCCAGTTGCGACCTCTTGCGCAGGGCGGTCACGAAGGCGTCCTGGACGGCGTCCTCGGCCTCGGCCAGGTCGCCGCAGATGGCGTAGATCTGGACGACGAGGCGGCGGTACGACGCGTCGTACAGCTCGTTGAGGTCGACCGCCGTCGTCATGGGACACCTCCTCCCGCACGCCCAGGATCGCGGAACGCATCTGCCTGTGGCTGATAGAACGAACCGCGAGCGACCCGGAAGGTTCCCGAGAGCTCAGTCGGAGCGAAGCTCCCGCGGGGAGGCGGGGCTCAGCTCAGCGGCGCTTCGTGTAGTACTCGGTGAACTCGCGGCAGCGGTCCTGCTCGTCGAAGCGCATCACGAAGCAGTTGTCGAAGGTCTGCGTCACCGGGCCGCCCGGAGTCTCGCGTGTACGTCGTCGTCCCGGTCGCCACGACCACGTCGCCGTCGACGGCGATCGGCGCGTAGTGGGCGTCGTACGTGCCTTCGTCGTCGCGGGTCGAGCCCTGGGCGTCGGTGTCCTCGGCCAACCAGCTCGCCACCACCGCGTCGCGGCCGACGATCCACACGGCGTACGGGTAGTAGCGGTAGCGGACGCCGTCGCTGAACAGGCCGGCGATCTCGTCGGCGTCGTACGACTTCCACGCCGCGACGTACCGGTCGAGCCAGCGCTGGGCGGTCTCGTGGTCCATGGCCCTAGTCGACCATCCACTCCGGACGCTCGAGCAGCGCGACCAGCACCGCGAGCCAGCGGGAGGCGACGGAGTCGTCGACGCGGCCGGGGCGCACCGACAGCGTCAGCACCATCACCTTGCCAGGGACCACCGCGCCGGCGTCGATCACCGGCTCGTCACGGACGTCGCCGACGGCCAGGGCTGCCACCTGACCGGTCGGAACCACAGCTGCGGCCTCCTCCACGCCGAAGCGGCCGGGGTAGGTCACCGGGATGCCGGCCGAGGCGGTCGAGTCGTCGGTCAGCCGGGCCACGCCGAGCTGCGGCACCTGCCGGTGCGCGGCGACGACGGCTCGCGCGACCAGGTCGACCACGCTCGACTCCGGCCGGTCGCGCTCGAGCCGCGCCGACAGGGCCACCAGCCGGTCGACCCGCACCCGGGCGCGGAGGTAGTGGTGCTGGAGCTGTTGGTCGTCATCCCGTTCGGCGGTCCGGTCCGCGACCTCCTCGCCGGCCGACCGGTCGGCGCGCTTGCCGGGTTCGGACTCACGGGCTCGGTCGGCAAGAGTCTCGAAGTTCGTCTCGCCGTCCTCGAGGTGGGTCACCTCCGCGACGATGCTGAGCGGCTCGGCCGCGATGACGGGCTCGGGTGACGACACCGGCTCCGGGACCGGCTCGGCGCGATGGCCCGACACCGTCGCCTCGAGCAGAGACGAGGCGGCGACGCGGTTGCGGCGTACCAGTCCGAGGTCCGCGAGCACGGCCTCGAGATCCTGGATCTGCTCCCAGGGTTCGCTCAGGATCCCGATCGGAGTGCCGGGCTCGACCGGGGTGCCCGGCTCGACCAGGGTCTTCACCAGCACCCCGGGCCGCCCGGCCTCGACACTGAACAGCTCGTCCTGCGTCTCGACGTAGGCGATCGTCTGGGCAGCGTCGAAGCGGGCCGACTCCTCCACGAGCCACGCGGCGAGCACGCCCTCGTCCGAGTCGGCCGCAACGTCAGGCATACGTAGTACCCGAGGCAACGGTCTATCCCTCACACCTAGATGGCCGGGGCCACGCTCTCCGGTGCGCGGCAAGCAGCGCTGCCCAGGCTAGGGGACCGCCCGCGCCAGGTCACCCCGGGGGGTGGCCGAAGATGGCAACAGAACGGCAAAAACTCTCGGGTCGTCCGCCTGAGCGGGCCTTCGACCGGCCACCCAGGCGGACAACCGGCGTCACGGCACCGCGCGGAGGTCGAGCAGCGCGATCGCGGACGCCACCGCGGCGCTCACCAGCTTGCGCTCGTAGACCCATCCGGGCTCCCAGAAGCGATCGTGACTCAAGGTCGCCAGGGCAGGCTGCGGTGCGCTCGGCATCGTTTCCCCTCTCGGTCGGGTGTGTTCTCCGTATCCGCCGCGGAGCCGAGTCATGCACGGGACGGACTCCTGGTCGCAGCTCGCGCTCCCGCTCGCGGGCGACAGCGCGCGCACGGGCTCCCGACATGACGCATGAGGACCCGGGTACGGAATCGAGCAGTGAGCGACTGAAGGAGGAGCCATGCCGAGCAAGTCAGCGAACGTGAAGAACGAGAAGCAGTACGAGGCTCTCAAGGACAAGGGGATGTCCAAGGAGCGCGCTGCCAAGATCGCCAACAGTCCGGGAGCATCGAGCCGCGGCGGCAAGCAGAGCGGGTCCGGGGGCGACAGCTCCCAAGGCGGCACGAGCGCGCAGAAGAAGAAGGCCGGGCGCAAGGGCGGCAAGGCCGCGGCGAAGAAGAGCTGACGCCCACTGGGTCCGCCGGCCTCCGGCGCCGGCGTCAGGCCCGGCGGACCTCGGGCAGGATCTCCTTGCCGTAGAAATCGATCATGTCGAGGTAGTGAGGTCCCATGTTGGCGACGTACAGGGCGTCGTACCCCGCCTCCTGGTACGCCGTGACCTGCTCCAGGTGCGCGCCGGGGTCGACGCCCGCGACGACGGAGTCGCGGGTCGAGTCCATGGTCACCAGCGAGCTGGCCTGCTCGAAGTGTTCCGGAGTCGGCAGCACCTGAGCCATCTCACCCGGGAGCCCGGCGTTCGGCCACAGCCGGTGGGCGTGCTCCCAGCCCTCGTCCGGCGTGGGCGCGAACGCCACCTTCGCCCCCGCATGCGCGGGCTTGCCGCCCGACGCGTCCTTGAAGGTCTTCACGGCGTCGGCATCGGGGGCGGTGTTGATGAAGCCGTCTCCGATCCGTGCCGCCAGCTCGATCGCCTTCGGCCCGAAGCCCGAGACGTAGATCTCTGGCGCGGTCTCCGGGACGTTGTAGATGCGCGCGTGGTCGACGCGATAGTGCTTTCCCTCCCAGCTGACCACCTCGCCCGTCCACAGCTTCCTGATCAGCTCGACGGACTCCTCGAGCATCTCGAGGCGACGGTTCACCGTGGGCCACGGATCTCCGAGGATGTGCTCGTTCAGCGCCTCGCCCGAGCCCACACCGAGGATGAACCGGCCGCCGGTGAGCACACCGGACGTGGCGGCCGCCTGCGCGATGACCGCAGGATGGATGCGGACCGTCGGACAGGTGACGGCGGTGGTGATCGGCAGGGAGCAGGCTTGGCTGATCGCGCCGATCATGCTCCAGACGAACGGACTGTTGCCCTGCTCGTCGTTCCAGGGGTGGTAGTGGTCGCTGATCCACAGGCCCTCGAAGCCGGCTCGCTCGGCCGCTTCGGCCTGCTCGATGAGCTCGCGGGGTCCGTACTCCTCGGTGGACAGGAAGTAGCCGATGCGCATGCTCGCGGGTACCCGTTGCCGCGGCCCGTCATGCATCGGTCCTCAGCACGTGAGGGGTGCGGTACATCGGGTATGCGAAGACCACCGAGCCACGCCTATTCCGAGAAGGCCCGGCGGCGAGGGTCGAGAACTCGTCAGCGTGGCGAAGGCACTGGCGGCCGAGCCCTTCGGGCCCCCGCCGGAGTGACGAGACCTAGGGCTCCACGACGCCGTGATCGGCGTCGTAGGTGTCGCCGGTGAGCTTGGTCTTCGCGAAGCTGACCAGCGAGGCGACCCGGCCGCCTGGCGTGTCCCAGTACTCCGCACGGTCGACGTCCACCCGGATCAACGCGGCGTTCGGGTCCTCCGGCCCACCGGGAAGCCAGGCCTCGGCGAAGGTGTTCCAGAGCTCGCGCAGCTTGGCCTCGTCGTCCTCGACCGTGGCAGTCCCGGTGGCGGCGACCCAGGCGTCGCGTGACGAGAACGTCAACGCCACACGCGGCTCGGCCTCGATCGCTCTCACGTGGTCGGTGTCGCGCGCCGTGATGAACCACATCTCGGCATCCGGCTCCACCTGCTGGCGGGCCATCGGCACGCTGCGTACGCCGTCCGGTCCGAGCGTTGTCATCATCGCGACGTGCATGTCGTCCATCAGCTCGACGAGCTTGTCCCTGCGGCCACCCGCGGTCTCTTCGGCCATGCCCCCACCCCTTCAGGTCGTTAGCGCTGGATGCGTGCGGGTACGTGCCCGACTCGCCCATCGGCAAACGGGCGACCGGTCATGAACGACGTGCGACGAGGGAGAGACACGATGAGGGCACTGACCTGGCAGGGCAAGCGCAAGGTCTCGGTGGAGACCGTTCCCGATCCGAGGATCGAGGCTCCGAACGACGCGATCATCAGGGTGACCTCCACGGCGATCTGCGGGTCCGACCTTCACCTGTACGAGGTCCTCGGCCCCTTCCTGTCGAAGGGTGACGTGCTGGGTCACGAGACCATGGGTGTGGTGGAGGAGGTCGGCCCCGAGGCGGGCGACCTCGCGGTCGGCGACCGCGTGGTCATACCGTTCAACATCTCGTGCGGAGCCTGCTGGATGTGCTCTCGCGGACTCTTCGCCCAGTGCGAGACCACGCAGACCCGCGAGACCGGGAAGGGCGCACGACTGTTCGGCTACACGTCGCTCTACGGCTCCGTGCCGGGCGGACAGGCGGAGTACCTCCGAGTGCCCCACGCCGACTTCGGGCCAGTGAAGGTGCCGGAGCGACGCGCCTGACGAGCGCTGGCTCTATCTGTCGGACATCCTGCCGACGGCGTGGCAGGCCTTCGAGTACGCCGACGTCCCGGAGGGCGGCACGGTCGCGGTGTTCGGCCTCGGACCCGTGGGTCAGCTGACCGCCCGGATCGCTTTGCACCGGGGGCGACGAGTGATCGGGATCGATCGCGTCCCCGAGCGGTTGGCGCTCGCCGCGGCGCGAGGTGCGGAGATCGTCGATCTCGACGCGGTCGACGACGTCGCCCAGGCGGTCCTCGACCTGACCGACGGGCGTGGGGCGGACAGCACGGTCGACGCCGTGGGGATGGAGGCGCACGGCTCTCCGGTGGCCAAGGCGGCCATCGGTGCCGTCGGGCTGCTGCCGGATGCGGTGGCCAGGCCGGTGACCGACAAGCTCGCCATCGATCGACTCGCGGCGCTGCAGGGAGCAGTCAAGTCCGTCCGCCGTGGCGGGACGGTCTCGGTCTCCGGGGTGTACGGCGGGGAGATCGACCCGATGCCGTTGATGGAGATATTCGACCGGGGCATCACGATGCGGTTCGGCCAGTGCCACGTCCGGCGGTGGACCGACGAGATCTCCGAGCTGCTCCAGCAGTCGGACGACGTGTTCGGCGTGGAGAACCTCGCGACGCATCGCCTTCCCCTCGAGGAGGCCGCCGCGGCGTACCAGATGTTCCAGAAGAAGGAGGACGGCTGCGTGAAGGTGGTGCTCAAGCCGTGAGTCAGCCGCCCGCGCACCCGCGGGCCGTGCTCGTCGCCGGGGCGTCGAGCGGGATCGGGCTGGCGACCGCGATCGCGGCAGCGCCGCCCGATCTGTTCGACCTGCTCGTCGGCCCCCTCTTCTCGCTGGCCGCACAGGACCGCTCGGATCCCGTGGCGGCCCGCCCGGGCAACGTGTTGGCGCCGGCACCGGACGGCCACGGCCTACGCGGTCGGCAGTGCAACCCGGTGGTCGGCATCCTGCGCAACCTGCACCACGGGTAGGTCGGGTCACCGCGAGGCTTCGACCGCGGCGACCTGGTCGGCGAGCAGGACGGCGACGCGGAGCTGCTCCGGTGTCGGGTAGGCGACGTGCGAGGCGGACGCAAGGAGGAAGTGGCCGATGTCCTGCGATCCCCTTCCGGACCGGGACGGCGGTGTACTCGTCGGTCGGCAGCCCGACCCGCTGCACGTCGACCGGACGCCCGGCCCGGCTGACGACGCCGTCGTGGTCGAGGACGGCGACCCGGCCGTCGTGGACCGGGCCCGCGACGAACGTCGCGGAGTCGGCGTCCAGCACGTCCGCGATCTGGCCGGCCACGTGGGCGGTGACGGCCTCGGCCGGCACGGTGCCGTCGGCGACCGATCGCGCGGCACTCAGCACGCCCTCCAGGTACCCGGACCGCCGCGAGGCACGGGCCTGCTGACGCCTGCCCCACAGGGCGACCTCCGTCACCGCCACGCTGATCAGGACCAGGAGCACCGCGGTCTCGATGTCGTCCCGGTTGTCGATGGTGAACGTGTGGTAGGGCGGCACGAGGAAGAAGTCGAACCACGCGCCGGCCGACACCGCGGCCAGGAGGCCGGCGGGGCGATCGCCGGTTGCTGCTGCGCCCACGACGATGAGCACCAGGACCAGGACGCCGGTGGCCGCCGTGACCTCGTCCCGGGACGTCGCGAGGACGCCGCTCACGAGGAAGGGCAGGACGACCGCTGCGATCCGGGCGACCGTCGTCGGCTTCCACTGTTGGTGCTGACGCTCTCGTCCATCCCTGCTCCCGACGCGACCTGACGACTCTCTCGTCACCTGGTCTCATCGTCGCGCCGGAACGACGGAAAAGCCCGGGCCGCTGACGCATCCCTAACGCGGGACCTCTGGTTTGCGACTGTTGGAGCCCGGGTACGGGCCACGGAGTCTCGTCCGCTCCCTGATGAGCGCGGCCCGGTCCGGGAAGGAGCTCCATGGACCTCCGATCGGCTCCCCGTCCACACCTGTGGCGCAAGTACGTGCAGGCGCTCCTCCCTGACGCCACGGCTGAGCCCAGCGCCGCAAGCACAACGCCGGTCGAGCAACGACGGCGGCGTGACCGCCGCCTGCGCCGCGACCGCGCCCGGCATGCGCACCGGCTCGCCCACCGGGCATCCTGACCGCCGTCCGAACGAGCCCGTTTTCGGACCGGATTTCGGGTTCCCGAAAAAATTCGTCCTTTCGGGTGTGATCACCCCTCCGGATGGGTACAGACTCCTCCGTCGGGAGGGAACCCTGGATCCCGAGGCGCCGCAAATCCCCCGAATGCGGTGTTTTGCCAGACGCTCCCTCCCGACGTTCTCGGGGCGTGCTCGCGTCTGACCGCCGCGCCCGACCGCTCAGGGCACCAGCACCTGTCGGCCTTCGGCTCCGCCGGCGGCGACCCGCGTCCACACCTGCTCGATCTCGGCGAGCGGGCGGGCGTCGTACTGGATGCGGATCCGGCCGGCCTCGGCATGTCCGAGAACCGCCGTGATCGCCTCGCGCCGCTGGTCGGCGCTGAGGGCGTTGTTCGTGTAGCCCAGCACGGAGGCCGTCCGGCTGCGCAGGACCGACGAGGAGTACGTCGCCAGGTCACCGCCTGCGCCACCGAGGTTCACCAGGCGGCCGTGCTCGGCCAGGCTGCGCGAGGCAGCGGTGGCCGCCTCGCCGTGGACCGGATCGAGCACGACGTCGAACGGCCCGTGCTCGGCCAACGCGGCCGTCAGGGCGTCGAGGTCTCCCTCGAGCGGGGCGACGACGTCGGCGCCCGCGGCCCTGGCACGAGCCAGCGACGACGGCCGCGCCATCGCCACCACGGTGGAGGCGCCCAGCACCCGGGCGACCCCGATACCGGCCTGGCCGACGGCACCGCCGCCGCCCAGGACGAGCACCCGCTCACCGGGCTGCAGCCGCGCGCGCCACGAGAGCGTCATCCAGGCCGCGATCCCCGACAGCCCGAAGGCGGCCGCCATCTCGTCGGGCACCCCCGCCTCGATCGGCACCACGTCGGTGTCGGGCACGGCGCACCGCTCGGCCAGCGACCCGTCGCCCGGCTTCATCCCCGCGGTGGCGAAGAACCACACCCGCGACCCGGTCGCGAACGAGTCCGACGACTCGACGACACCGACGCCTTGGCCGCCCGGGACGTAGGGCGTGGCGGGAACGCCGAAGTACGACGTCCCGGATGCGCACAGCAGGTCGAGCGGTACGACGGGAGCAGCCGTCACCCGCACCACGGTCGAGCCCGCGGCGGCGGTCGGTGCCGGGTGCTCGCCGTACGACGGCGGCTGCCCGGGCGTGTGGAGCACGGCGGCCTTCATGTCGCGATGTCGGGGTAGGGCAGGTCGAACTCCTGCAGCCGCCGGCCGAAGGCCATCTGGTACTCGAGCGGACGGTGGTCGCGCTCGAACATCGCGATGAACAGCGTCAGCGTGAGGAACGGGTGGGCGCCGAGCGCGAACAGCCGGACGTGGTCCTGCTGGACGAGGACGTCGCGCTCCTCGTCGGTGAGCGCCAGCCAGGTCGACCTCTCGTCGGAGTGGCAGTTGAGGATCGAGTTGGCCATCTCGGCCTCCCACCAGGCGACGGTGCCGGCGGGATCCTCGCGGTAGCGCTCGACGAGCTCCGGATCGCGGTCGACGGTGAAGAGGAACTTGTTCAGCAGGTACTTGCTCATGACAGTGCCCCTTCCGGATACCAGGTGAAGTACGCCTCCATCGTGTGGAACAGGTCGAGCGAGTCGACGTGGTCGGCCTTCACTCCCTCGCCCGCGACACCCATCATCAGCATGAAGTCCATGAAGCCGTGGGTGGCGTTCCCCGGCAGGTGGAGGCTGTCGAGCGTCACCTCGCCGCAGCAGCCCTCGATGTCGCCGTTGGCGATCCACTCGACCGCCCTGCGGTCGAACTCCGGGTCCGGCCCGTGCTCGCCGAACTGGCGCGGCCCGCCCAGCTCCAGGGACAGATGACCGGTGCCGATGATCGCCACCCGCTTGTCGCTCTCCCAGGACTCGACCATCTCGCGGATCGCCCGACCGAGCTGGACGAAGCGCTTCGGCTGGGGCAACGGCGGCGCGAAGATGTTGGTGTAGACCGGCACGATCGGCAGGTCGGCGTCCGGGCGCAGCGTGATGATCGGGCAGGTGATGCTGTGGTCGATCCGCAGCTCGTTGCTGAAGGCCAGGTCGAAGTCGCGGTCGAGGCCGCCGCGGAGGATGTGCTGCGACAGCTCCTCGTCGCCGTCGAGCCGGAAGCGCGGGAGGCCGAACTCGCGCTCCTCGTTGTACCAGTTGGCGTCGTAGTGCGGCGCCTTGCCGACCAGGAACTGCGGCATGTTGTCCAGCCACAGCTGGTGGAAGTGGTCGCTTCCGACCATCACCAGGACGTCGGGCTCGGCGCGGGTCAGCGTCTCGCGGAACGTCTCGATCTTGGCCTGCCACTCGTCGGCGAACGGCGGTCGCTCGTCGCCGGTGCTCGTGCTGGCGCGGTAGTAGAAGGGATGGTGGGTCGAGGCGATGACGGCGGCGACGGTCGCCATGGCTACTCCTTCTCCTCTGTGCTGTCGGGGCTGGTGTCGGGGCTGGGCTCGGTGGTGGGGGCGACGTAGTAGGCGTTGCGGTCGACGGTGAGATACGCGTCCATCCCGATCGGGCGTCGCGTCTCCTCGGCGATCTGGCCGAGCAGGCCGGCCGCGCGGGCCAGCAGCGCGAAGCCGCGCAGGAGGTCGATCGGGAGCCCGAGGTCGGCGAGGGCGGCACCACAGACTCCCGCGCCGTTGAGCGGAAGGCGCCGCCCCAGGATCTCTTCGTGGGTCCGGCCGATCGCCTCGAACAGTCGCAGGTGCGGTCCGTGCAGACCCTCCTCGTCGGCGATCGCGATCAGCTTCGGGGTGCGGGGATCGAGCACCTTGTGCACCGGGTGGCCGAGGCCCGGGACGTACCGCCCGGCCTCGCGCTCCCGGCGTACGGCGTCGAGAGCGAGCGCGTCCCAGCCCGCGTCGTCGGTCGGCAGGTCAGCTTGTCCTTCGAGGACGCCGTGCAGGAACTGGCCGCAGTCCTCGGTCACCCCGAGGAACCGCGATCCCCCACCGAGCAGTCCGGCGGCGAGCGCTCCCTGCAGCGAGTCGGGCGCCGAGAGGTACGTGAGGCGCGCCGCGATGGCGGTCGGCGTGAAGCCGTGGTCGGCGAGCGCCACGAGCACCGCCTCGAAGACCCGCGCCTCGGCCGGCGTCGGGCGGCGCAGGGTCACCAGCCAGAAGGCCAGCTCGCCGAAACCGACCTGTCCCATCAGGTCCTCGGTGAGGCTCTGGCCGAGCAACCGGATCTCGTCCGCGGTCGAGGTGCCCAGCGAGGTGGGGAACCGGACGTCCTCAGTCATCGAGATCGCCGCCCAGCCATGCCCGGATCTCCGCGCCGTGCTGGTCCAGCGACGGCGGCGGGTAGCGATAGTCGACGGGGGTCTCGGAGAACGTGATCGGGTGCCGCACCGACGGGACCATCGCATCGCCCTCCCCCACCTCGACGACCGGCTCGAGCCCGATGTCGGTAGCGAACTCGACCCCCTGGGAGACGTCGTTGATCGGCCCGCACGGCACGCCGGCGGCGATGATGTCGGTGAACCACTCGATCGCGGTACGCCGCTTCAGCCGCTCGACGAGCAATGGCCGGAGCTCGTCGCGGTGCGCGTTGCGGTCCGCCATCCGGGAGAATCTCGGGTCCTCGGCGAGCCCGGGCGCCCCGATCACCTCGCACAGCTTGCGGAACTGCACGTCGTTCCCCGAGGTGATGATCAGCTCGCCGTCGGAGCACGGGATCGGCTCGTAGGGGTAGAGGCTCGGGTGGCTGTTGCCCATCCGGTGCGGGACGACGCCGCCGGCGACGTACGCACTGGTCTGGTTGACCATCCCGGAGAGTGCCGAGGAGAGCAGGTTGACCTCGACGTGCTGCCCGCGGCCGGTCTCCTGCCGCGCGTTGAGGCCGGCGAGGATGCCGATGGTCGCGTGCATGCCGGCCATCACGTCGAAGACGGAGATCCCGGAGCGGAACGGCTCGGTGTCGGGCGCACCGGTGAGGCTCATCAGGCCGGACATGGCCTGGACGATGAGGTCGTAGCCCGGCAGCACCCGGCCGCGCTCCGTCGTACCGAACCCGCTGATCGAGGCGTAGACGACTCCGGGGTTGCCGGTCGCGACGTCGTCGTAGCCGAGGCCGAAACGGTCGAGGCCGCCCGGCTTGAAGTTCTCGATCATCACGTCGGCGCGCCCGGCGAGCTCGCGGGCGAGGACGACGTCGACGTCGTCCTTGAGGTCGAGGACCACCGACCGCTTGTTGCGGTTGACCGCGAGGTAGTACGTCGAGATCCCGTCGCGCACCGGCGGCATCCACGCACGGGTGTCGTCACCGACCGGCGCCTCGACCTTGATCACGTCCGCGCCGAGGTCGGCCAGCAGCATCGTGGAGTAGGGCCCGGCGAGAACCCGCGAGAAGTCGGCGACCAGCAGCCCGGAGAGCGGTCCGGTCGGGCGGTCGGTCACGGAGCGAGTCCTTTACCTGGATTCGGACGAGTGTCCGTGCCAGTCAATCGACGCTCAAGAGGACCGTCAACCCCTTGACAGCCGATCCGTCCGGGTCGAGTGTGACCGCTAGACGGACATACGTACGCGAGCCCGCCGCGGCGGCTGGTTGAGGAGGGCCGCTAGGCCCGTCTCGAAACCAAGGCACCACGCAGAGCGCCACCAAGGAGGACCCCATGACCGACTCGATCGTCCTGCGCGGCGGCACCGTGCTGACCATGGACGACAGCCACACGATCCACGCGGCCGGCGACGTCCTGGTCGTCGGCGACCGGGTCGAGGCGGTGGGTCCGGACCTCGACGTCCCCGACGGCACCCGCGAGATCGACGCGTCCGGCGGCATCGTGATGCCGGGCATGATCGACACCCACCGACACATGTGGCAGACCGCGATGCGGGCGTACGGCGCGGACTGGACCCTCACCCAGTACTTCGTCTGGTACTACCTCGAGCACGGCAAGACGTTCCGCCCCGAGGACATCCACGCCGGCAACCTCCTGTCGGCCTGGGAGTCGCTCGAGTCCGGCGTCACCACCACCGTCGACTGGTCGCACGGCCTGCAGACCGTCGACCACGCCGACGCCGCGGTCGACGCGCTGCAGGCGACACCCGGCCGCTTCGTGCTCGCCTACGGCAACATCCAGGCCGGCCCGTGGGAGTGGACCGCCGACCCGGCCGTCCGCGACTTCTTCGAGCGGCGACGTACCGGTGCCGGCGACATGCTCGGCTTCCAGCTCGCCTTCGACGTCACCGGCGACCCGTCGTTCCCGGAGAAGGCGGCGTTCGAGGTGGCGCGCGACCTCGGCCTCGCGGTGACCACGCACGCCGGCGTGTGGGGCGCGACGAACGACGACGGCATCCGGCTGATCCACGAGAACGGCTTCGCCAACCCGGAGAACATCTACGTGCACGCCGCGACGCTGAGCACCGACTCCTACCAGCGGATCGCGGCGTCCGGCGGGTCGGTCTCGGTCTCGACGGAGTCCGAGCAGAGCGCCGGCCAGGGCTACCCGCCGACCTGGCAGGTGCGGCAGTTCGACATCCCGGTGTCGCTGTCGATGGACACCAGCGTCTGGTGGAGCGGCGACCTGTTCTCGGCGATGCGGACGACGCTCGGCGCCGACCGCTCGCGCGAGCACCTCGAGGCCCACGTCAAGGGCGACACCGTCACCGCGCTGTCGCTCCGCGCCGAGCACGTCGTCGACTGGGCGACGCGCGGCGGCGCCCGCGCACTTGGTCGGGACGACCTCGGCCGGCTCACCCCCGGAGCCAAGGCCGATGTCGTCCTGATCAAGAACGACGACTCCCCGGTCTCCTTCCCGATCGTCAACCCGTACGGCCACGTCGCCTTCCAGGCGCAGCGCGGCGACGTGCACACGGTGATCGTCGACGGTCGCGTCGTGAAGGACGCCGGGAAGCTGGTCGGCTTCGACGCCGCCGGCGTACGCCGGAACATCGACGCCACCATCGACCACCTGAGGTCGGCGATGGGCGAGGAGACCTGGAACGCCGGCATGCACCCCGAGATGCCCGAGGGCAGCAAGGTCCTCGACAACCCGTACCAGTACACCGACTACCAGTCCGACAGCACCCACGGAGCGCGCGGCACGATGTTCGGAGACCCGGACTCGGATTCCGACGGCTGAGGGGATCTGCGTCCATGGCAGGGCGAGGCTCGGGACCGGACTTCGTCGAGTCGCTCGCGCGCGGCCTCGACGTGCTCCGGGCGTTCGACCAGCATCACCGTGAGATGTCGCTCGCGGACGTGGCGTCGTCCACCGGCCTGGCTCGGCCCACCGCACGTCGCCTCCTGCTGACGCTGGAGGAGCTGGGCTACGTCAGCTCGGTCGACGGGGCCTTCTCGCTGACGCCGAAGTGCATCACCCTCGGCACGGCGTACGTCGCGTCCCTCGGACTCTGGGACGTCGCCCGCCCGCATCTCGAGGCGTTGGTGCGCCAGACCGGCGAGTCGTCCTCGATGGCGCAGCTCGACGGCGGCGACATCATCTACGTCGCCCGCGTCTCGGTCCCGAAGATCATCGCCCTGCGCGTCGACATCGGCACGCTCTTCCCGGCCCGGCAGACGTCCCAGGGCAAGGTCCTCCTCGCCGCACTGACGTCCGCGGAGCTCGACGAGGTGCTCGCGATCCCGTCGCGATCGGGCCTCCCCTCCCGGCCGCCCGTCGAGCCGGTCGAGAGCCGGGCGACGTTCCTCGAGGAGCTGACCCGGGTCCGCGCCCGCGGCTGGGCGCTGGCCGACGAGGAGCTCGCCCCCGGCGTCCGCTCCATCGCCGTTCCTGTCCGCGACGGCACCGGCACCGTGCGCGCCGCCATGAACGTCACCGTCCACGCCGCCGAGACCTCCACCGAGACGCTCCTCGACCAGCACCTGCCGAAGCTCCTCCGTGCCGCCGGCGACGTCTCCGGCGACTGGGCCGCGTGGCAGTCACGCCCCCACCACGAGGCCACTCCGATGATCGAGGAGGCGCGCTAGCGACGTCCTCCCGGTGGTTGAGGAGGCGCCAGCGACGACCTCCCTCATGGCCGTGACCTGGCTCGTCGCCGCCCTGGCGTGCCTCGTGGGCCCTCGCGGAGTCGTCGCAGCAGGCGGTTGAGCGCGCCCAGGACCGCGTCCCGGGTCTGCTCAGGTTGCATCTGCGACGGCCTTGCGGGCGATCCGGTAGTGCAGGGTCAGGAACGGGAAGCCGAAGAGCCAGAACGCGTGCTCGGCATGGAGTACGCCGCCCTCCATAAACACGTCGAGCTGCTCCTCGAAGCCGTGCACTGCGAGGGCGGTGAGCTCGTCCGCGTCGGTGTCGACGTACGTGAGGTAGTGCCCGGCCTGGCCGTCGTCGACGCGACTGGTCAGCGTCAGGCCGCGATCCGGACGTGACTGCGGGAGCAGGGTGGCGGTGAAGCTGCCCTCCGGCACCGGGAAGCCGACGCTGACGTACCCGCGGTCCTCATGGGTGTACGTCGTGTAGATGCCGACCATGATCGGCTCGTCGTCGTCGGCGAACGACCGGATCCACCCGCGCACCGACACCGTGCCGTCGACCCCCGTGATCGTGTCGATCCGGCTCCGGATCCCGCGCTGGGCCTCACGCTGGTTCATCGGGATGCTGGCCTGGCCCAACGGGCGTGCGACCGCGTTGCGGTAGAGCAGGTAGCCGGGCCGCACCCAGAGCCGCCACTGCGGAACGATGTCCAGAGCGAAGCGCGTCGTGTGTTCATAGAACTCCCGGACCAGCGGGTCGACCTGCCCGGGGTCGAACGCCGGTCCGGCCAGCGCATCGAGCGACGCCACGATCCCGGTATCCGGCACATCACCCGTGTACTCGGCTCCGAGCTCCTCGGCCAGCTCGCGGACGTACCCGGTGCCGACGTACCTCGACCGTGCCGGCCGGGGTACGACGAACGGTAGGTCGGCGGCCCTGACCCCGTCGGCCAACAGGCTGACCTGTGGGTCGCGGAAGACCAGTGCGGACATGCTGCGGTAGGCCAGGACGGTGCTGCTCGCGACCACGGCTGCCGGCGCCGTACGGCGGGAGAGCGCCTGGCCGATGGCGGCTCCCACCAGCGGACCCATCGCCACCTTCTGCGGTCGCACGCCCATCGCGCCGACCACGGCGCCGGTGGCGGTGCCGACCGTGCGCGGACCCGCGTTCGTCACCTGGCCGGCGACCCACCCGAGGGGCGCCGCCATCGCGGTGCTCACCGCGATGCGCTGCCACAGGGCCGGGATCTCCCCCTCCTTCTGCCGCGCCCGCGCGACGGCCTCCGACATACCCAGGCCAGCAGCACCCAGCAGCGCGGCACCGGCCGCCGACCTGGCTCCGCGGTGCGCCGCCAGGGATGCCCCGGCGATGCCGCCGACCGTGGCCGCGAAACCAATGGAGGACCTGGTCGCCATGCGATCGAACCTAGCCGGGGCGGCCCGGGCCATGGAGGACCTACGCCTCTCCGCATCCCGGGGCATGCAGGACAATGTGGACCTCATGTCCGACCCGAGCACGCCGCCATCACCGACCGCCTATCCCGCTCGCCTCGATGTCGACTACCCGGAGCAGCACAACCGGTTGACGACGCTGTTCCGACTGGTGCTCGTCATCCCCATCGCGATCATCTACGGCGTCCTGACCGGGGGCCAGTCGCGCACGGTCCACGAGACCGGTCACGCGACCACCACCACCGGCGGTGGGATCGCCGCCGGTCTGATCGTGGCCACCGCGCTGATGATCCTGTTCCGGCAGCGCTACCCCCGCTGGTGGTTCGACTTCAGCCGCGAGCTCGCTCGCTTCGGCGCCCGGATCGGCGCGTACGTCGTGCTGTTCACCGACGAGTATCCCTCGACCGTCGAGGAGCAGACGGTCCACCTCGAGATCGACTACCCCGACGTCGAGAACGATCTGAATCGCTGGCTGCCGCTGGTCAAGTGGCTGCTCGCCATCCCGCACTACCTCGTCCTGCTCGTGCTGTCGGTCGGCGCCTTCTTCGCTGTCGTCATCGCGTGGTTCGCGATCCTCTTCACCGGGCGCTACCCGCGGGGGCTGTTCGACTACGTGCTCGGCGTCGGCCGCTGGTGGCTGCGGGTCGAGGCGTACGCGTTCCTGCTCGTCACCGATCGCTACCCCCCGTTCTCGCTGCGCTGAGGCGCGAAGGCGGCCGGTACGGCGCGGGTGGGGGCGGGTGTCCGCCGGTCGAGGAGTTCGCTCTGCGACGTCGCCGACGGTTGAGGACGTCGCTCTGCGACTCTGTCCGCTGGGTCGAGGAGGTCGCTCTGCGACCGTCACGAGACCACCGGTCTCCCGATCCTCGCGGGGTGGTCTCGAGACAGGCGCTCGCGCGCCTTCCTCGACCAACGGAGAGCGACCGTCAGGAGGTCGCGTCGGTCACTCGCATCTCCAGCTCGAGCTCGTCGCGCAGCGGGATGCCGTGGTCGCCCGTGGTCGGGATCTCGGGCTTCAGCGTCCGCCGGCTCTCGTCGACCGCACCCTGCGTGCAGCCGCGCGAGCCGGAAGCCGCGGCGTTGGTAGAACCGAAGCGCATCCACGTTGTCGTTGGTGGTCACCACCCACAGCGTCCGACAACCGGCCCGCCTCGCGGCCTCTCGGACGGCCGCCACCAGCGCCGACCCGACGCCGGCGTACCGACGTTCGGAGTGCAGAGTCAGCAGCTCCCACTCGCCGTCACCCACGACGTACGTCGCCACCCCGATCAGCTGGTCGCCTTCCTCGGCGAGGAAGGCCGGGTGATCCAGGGAGTCGACGAGCTCTCCCCGGCGCGCGACCTGCAGCGCGTTCTGCCCGCGCAGGAACGCCTCCAGTGAAGGTCGGTCCTCCGCGTCGCTCGGTCGCACCTCCACGACCCCACTGTGTCAGCAGCGCGAGCGGGGACGGGGCCCTAGATTGACGGCGTGGTGACGACTCGCATGTCCCGACGCGACCAAGGAGGAGCGGGCGAGGTCGTTCACGACCCTGGTCTCCGCTTTCCGTGCTGACCCCGTGGAGCGCTGGTTGTACCCGTCGGACGACGCCTACGACGAGCACTTCCCGGCGTTCGTGGAGGCGTTCGGGGGCGGAGCATTCGCCCACGACACCGCGTGGCAGGTCGACGACTTCGCCGGCGTCGCCCTGTGGTTCCCACCCGACACCTCCCCGGACGGCGAGGAGGTGGTCCGGGTGCTGATGACCACCACGCATCCGTCGCGTCACCCCGACACCATCGCCGGTCTGGAGCAGATGGACGCCGCGCATCCACGGTTCCCCCACTGGTACCTGCCGTGGCTCGGCGTCGACGCCGCGTTCCAGGGCCGGGGCGTCGGAGGCATCCTGATGACCGAGTCCTTGCGAGCTGTCGACGAGACGTCGTTGCCGGCGTACCTGGAGACGCCGAACCCTCGCACCATCCCGTTCTACGAGCGCCACGGGTTCCGGGTGACCGGCGCGACCCGGACCGAGGAGTGCCCGCCGGTCACGTTCATGTTGAGAGAACCCGCGTCAACGTGAAGCCGGAGACGGCCCCGCTGGTGCGGGGCCGCCTCCGGGTGAGTCTGCTGGTGCTCAGGCGTCGTGCCCGTCCAGGGCGGCGACGGCGGTGGGCCGGAAGCCCTTGAAGGTCATCCACAGGCCGATGCTGAGCTCCCACGCTGCCACCGGGAGGGTCAGGAAGAACGCGGTGGCCGAGACCTGGTCGATGGCGCCGAAGAGAGTGGCGATGAACGCGCCGAACAGCAGGGGCGCGCCGATCAGGCCCACGGTCGGGATGATGCGAGGCACCAGGCGCGAGCGGTAGAGCAGTGTGCCGAACAGCACGGCGTTGAAGACCGGCATCAGGCCGGGGCCGAACAGGAAGGTCCAGTTCCGGACGTCCACCAGCGCGTTGGCGGTGACCGTCAGCGAGGCCGGGTCGGCACCGGAGCCGGCGAAGTCCTGGCGCATCGTCACGACCGCGAGCAGGCTGACGACGCCGATCATGACGACGGCCGCCTCGATCACGCGGGAGGCGACGAAGCCGAGCGCCAGCGAGCCGTTGCGCCTCTTCATCACCGAGTAGACCGCGACCGCGGAGCCCACCGCGGTGAGGGCGTTCACGCCGTCGAGGAGACATCCCCACAGCACACGCGTGTCGTGTCCGGCGCTGGTGACGTAGCCGGTGTCGTTCAGGACCGGCCCGATCAGGATCAGCGCGGGGATCGAGGACACGAAGGTGAGCAGGTAGAAGATGCCGGCCGCGCGGGCGTGGTTCCGCGTCGGATCGGCCGGTACGGCGCGGGTCGGGGTGGTGGGCACTGGTGCGGTGATCGTCATGTCAGGCTCCTGGCGTCGATGTGTCGGGGTTTCCTTCGGGACGCGTCGCGGCATGGCCGTCGACCCGGGTGACCGAGACCAGGGGCAGACCCATGTCGCGCAGCTGGTGCAGCAGGCCGTGCAGTGCGGCCTGGTCGACGACTCGCCCCGCGAGCAGGGTGGAACCGTCGCCGGTGGTCAGCGTCATGCCGTCGAACCGTGCTGACCAACGGGGGTCGAGACGCCCGGTGAGGCGGATCTCGTACCAGCCGGACCCGTCCGGGTCGGTGGTGGCTGCGGTGTTCATGTCCGCAAGCTAGGAGCCGAGGTGGTGAGCGCGGATCACATCATGTGGTGAGTGAGGTGGTGAACCTTCCGGCCCCTTCAGTGAGGTGTGCGCGAGAGCAGACCGAGCTCGCCGGCGCGCGTGACCGCGGCACGGCGACTGTTGACGCCGAGCTTGGCGTAGACGTTCTTCGTGTGCGTCCGCACCGTGTTGAGCGAGACGGCGAGCTCGCGAGCGATCGCGGGTCCGCCGAGGTCGGTGGCCAGCAGACGGAGCACGTCGAGCTCCCGGGCGCTCAGGGGGTCGACGAGACCCTGGTCCACAGGGGCGGCCGGCTCGCTCCGCCCGTCGAAGGCGTCGATCAGCCGTCGCGGGTACGCCCACGACGGGTTCCTCCGCGCGACGGCCTCGAGCAGCGCGGCCATCGCAGCCCCTTCACCGAGGAACACGCGCATGTATCCCTCCGGCTCCGCCAGCCGAAGGGCCCGGTCCAGCGGCTCGACGGCTCCGGGTACGTCGTGCCGGCCGTGCTCGGCGTGGTGGGCGAGCGCCTGCAGGGTGAGGATCTCGATCAGGGAACCCGACCGCCCTCCCTCCTCCGCGGCGTACCCGAGCCGGTCGAGCAGGCCACGGGCCGCCCGTCCGGCGTTCTCCTGGCGCATCAGGATCCGCGCGAGGGTGATGTGCTCGTACTCGTGGATGTAGTGCAGGTCGTCATCGGGCTCGAGGTGCTGCTCGCGCGCCCATGCGAGGGCCTCGTCGAGGCGGCCCTGCGCGACGAGCACGCGCGCCCGCTGCGCCGGCACCGGCCGCACGTTCGGTGAGAAGTCGCCGACGTACACCCGCTCGGCTTCGTCGAGGAGCGCGACCGCCCCGGCCAGGTCCCCCACGGCCTGGAGCAGGCCGGCGCGGGCGACGCGCGACCTGTACGGGTTCTGCGGCAGCCCCAGGTGCTCGCCCAGGGAATCGAGCCTCGTCAGGTACGACGTCGCCGCGGCGAGGTCGTCACGCTCGAGGGCGACCTGGCACAGGCCGACGACCATGTCGGCCGTGCCGCGCAGAGGTCCATCGACCTCGTGGGCCGCGGCCAGACGCAGCGCGTCCTCGTAGGTACGCCGGGCATCGCCCAGTCGCCCCTGGGTCTGGCGGAGGTCGCCGAGAGTGACCGAGCAACCGAGGACGTCGGAGAAGTTGCCGGCGCGCTCCAGTCCCTGGACGGCGACCGAGTAGCCGCGGTGCGCCGCCTCCAGGTCGCCGCGTCCCCACCATGCCAGGCCCGAGAGCGCCGACGCGGCGGAGATGGTGAGGTCGTCGCCGGGCGCTGCGGTCGCGATCGCCCGGTCGGCGTGCTCGACCGTGGCGTCGGGGTCGCCGCCGATCAGGGCCAGCGCCGCTCGGTAGGTCTGGATCGCCCCGGGCAGCCGGGCGTGCTCGGCCTCGTCGAGCACCACCACGTCGGCCGGCGGGTCCGCGAGCACCGCTTCCACGTCGTCAAGTCGTCGTTCGACGTTCGCGAAGTCGCCGCTCGACATCAGCGCCCCGATGAAGCCGACGGCGAGGACCGGACGCCGCCGTACGACGTCGTCCGGGACCTCGCCGATCCAGCTCCGGGCCGTGCTCTCCTGCCGGTCGCGGAGGACGCCGATGATCGAGCGCTCGATGAGATCGGCCGTGTGCTCGACGTCGCCCGACGCGATCGCGTGCCGGACGGCGGGCACCGGCTCGCCTGATGCGGCGTACCAGTCCGCCGCCCGGGCATGCAGTCCGGCGACGTCCTCGGGCCGCTCCTCGTGGAGATGCGCGCGCAGGACATCGGCGAACAGGTGGTGGTAGCGGTACCAGTGGCGACTGTCGTCGAGGGGTACGACGAACAGGTTCGCCCGCTCGAGCGACTCGAGCACGGCCTTGGCGTCGCCGACGCCGGTGACCGCATCGCAGAGCGGCCCGCTCAACCGTTCGAGGATCGAGGTGTCGAGCAGGAAGGCGCGGACGGTCTCGGACTGGCGGACGAGCACCTCCTCGACGAGGTAGTCGACGACGTACCGATCGTCGCCCGCGAAGCCGGCGATGAACCCTGCGGCGTCCTCGCGTCCTTGCAGCGAGAGGGCCGCGAGCTGCAAGGCGGCGATCCAGCCCTCGGTGCGTCCCTCGAGAGCCGCGACGTCCGCGGCCGCGAGATCCAGTCCGACGACGTCGTTCAGGTACGCCGCCACCTCGTCGAGGGTGAACCGGAGGTCGGCCGCGCGTACCTCGACGAGCTCGCCGCGCGCCCGCAGTCGGGCCAGCGGCAGGGCCGGGTCGGCGCGGGTGCTGATCACCAGGTGCACCTGCGGGGGAAGGTGCGCCAGTAGGAACCCGACGTCCGCCGCGATCGCGTCGCCGTCGGCCAGGTGGTAGTCGTCGAGCACCAGGTCGACGCCCACGGCCACGGCTCCCAGCTCGTTGAGGAGCGTGGCGAGGACCGACTCCATCGGCGGCTGCGGCGACTGGAGGACCGGCAGGACCCCCGCACCCACGCCGGGGACCGCGTCGTCCAGGGCGGTCGCCACGTAGGTCCAGAAGGACGCGGGCTCTCGCTCCGTCTCCTCCAGCGACACCCACGCCACCCGGCGACCCGCGGCCGTCGCGGCGTCGACCCAGGTGGCGAGCAGCGTCGTCTTCCCGAATCCCGCGGGCCCGGAGATCAGCGTCAGCCGAGGCTGCGAGCTGACGTCCAGCCGCTCGGCCAGTCGTGGGCGCGGCACCAGGCCACCTCGTGCCTGAGGGACGTAGAGCTTGGTCCGGACCAGAGGGCTCGGCACGTCGACTCCCCTCGCGCCGCGGCGACAGATCGTCCGGACAGTAGAGCACGGTCCGGCGGGGTTAGCGTGGGTGCATGGCTTCGACTCCGAGCATGAGCATGAACAAGGTGATCCACGCTGCCGTCCGCCGTGACCTGGGTCGGTTCCGCACGGCGCTGGACGCTTTCGCCGACGGTGACCGGCCGCGCGCCGCTGAGCTCGGCCGAGCGTGGGCGAACTTCGACGCGCAGCTCACCGAGCACCACGAGGGCGAGCACGAGATCGCCTGGCCGGCGTTGAAGGCCATCGGCGTGGCCGGGCCCACGATCGACTCGTTCGACGCCGAGCACGAGGCGATGGCGGCCGACCTCGCGTCCGCCGGGTCGGCGATGGCGACGCTGAGCCGGACGGCGAGCCGTGCCGACGCCGACGCGGCAGCGGCCGCGATGGAGAAGCTCCAGACGACCACGGTGACGCACCTCGACCACGAGGAGGCGGAGACCGAGGCGGCGCTGACCCAGCACGACGACGACCCCGCGGTGAAGGAGATGGGGCGGAAGTTCGGCCGCCGCGTCGGGATGCCGCAGGCGGGCGTCTTCTTCGCCTGGGTGCAGGACGGCGCCGCGCCCGCCGAGCTGAGCGCGTTGCGCGAGAGCGTCCCGGGACCGGTACTGGCGATCATCGGCGGCGTATTCGGCCGGCGCTATCGCAAGGAGATCGCGCCCGTCTGGCGCTGACCCCGCTACAGGTGGTCGGGAACGATCAGCGCGTCGGGGTCCTGCCGCGGCGGGAGGTGGGCGAGCGCGGACTGGACGAGCGCCGTACGCGCCTTGACCACGACCGCTCTCCGCAGCTTGCCGCCGCCGTCTCCGAGGACGCTCTCCACGGTCTCGCTCACCTCGCGGTCGGTGTACGTCGCGCGGGTGCCGACTGCGACCTCGACGTCCGGCAGGGCCACGAGCACCGGAAGCAGCTGGGAGCCGAGCTGGTCGAGGAGCTGGAACCGCTGGTAGCCGCCGAGCCCATCCCACACCGTGTCGATGTCGGCCTTGCCGCGGCGTACGTCCTTGCGTTGCGCCGCGAGGACGGTCTTGGCCGCTCCGGTGAGCGCCGCCGTCATCTCGTGCTCGGTGAATCGCACGGCGTGAGGTCCTCCTGGGTCGATCGCTGGACCCAGGGTAGGCACTCGGATGCCAGGGCCGGCGGCGATGTAGCAGTTGCCCCGCGCGCCGCGACGACGGACAGTGGAGTCGTCCGGCGTCGCGATGACGGGGGGTCCGCATGAGCATGGTGATGACGCAGCCGACGCAATTGACTCGGCACGGCCACCGGGTCGAACGCCGGCGGCTGGCCCGGTGCGACGCCCTGTCCGCGCGGCTGGCCGAGCTGCAGTCCATCCGCGACCTGCTGGCGCAGGCGGCCGAGGTGGTCGCCCATGGCTGGGTCCAGGGCGGATGGTTCAGCGTCGGTACGCCGACCGGCGAGGTCGTGGTGACGGCGTACCACCTGCGCCTGGTGGACACGTATCCGGTGACGGGTGCCTGCCTCGCCGGCGCGGTCGTCCACGCCGCCGGCGGTCCGGCGACCGTGGGAAGCCAGCTGACCCAGCGCAGCCTGGACCTCACCTGGCACGCGCTCCGCGACGACGAAGCGCTCCCGGCGGTGCTGTGCCCCTCGCCGCAGGTGCGCACGATGCGGCTCCTCGACCTGACCCGCTGGAACGACGCCCGGGGACGGACCCGGGCCGACGTCGTGGGTCTGCTCGGGTCCGCGCAGAGTCTGGCCGCCGAGCACAGCGCCGTCTGTCGAGTCGAGCA
Source organism: uncultured Actinomycetota bacterium (assembly GCA_963812055.1). Classification (GTDB taxonomy): domain Bacteria; phylum Actinomycetota; class Actinomycetes; order Propionibacteriales; family Nocardioidaceae; genus Nocardioides. The sequence goes on along the minus strand of CAWEUA010000019.1, from coordinate 50,681 downwards.
GGCCGCGCTCGCCACGCTCTGACCGCCCCGGCTCGGCTTCGGGGTGCGACGCTGCTTCTCGAGCAGCCACCCAGGGAGATCTCATGCCGCGCCAGATCATCACCACCGACGACGCACCGCGCTCGCCGCTGTACAGCCAGGGCGTCAGGGCCGGGTCGCAGGTGTTCGTCTCGGGGACGACGGGCATCGACGCGTCCACCGGCACGTTCGCCGGAGACACGATCCAGGACCAGACACGCCAGGCGCTCGCCAACTGCGAGGCGATCCTCCGCGCAGGCGGCGCGGACCTGGACGACGTCGTCGAGATCGGCATCCTGCTCACGCGGCCGGAGGACTTCGAGGGCATGAACGAGGAGTACGCGCGGTGGTTCGCCTCCGAGCCACCCACGCGCTACGTGGCGAAGCTCGGGGTCGACGTACCGGGACTGCTGGTGTCGATCCGGATGACCGCCTTCCTCGACTGAGTGTCGCCCACGAGGAGGCCCTCAGCGATGACGATCCGACAGCTCCCGCAGCACCGCGACGGCGTCGTCGCGCCGGCCGACCGGGACGAGGACGTGGTCGTGATAGAGGCCGGCCAGCACGTTGCAGCTGATCCCGGCATCGCCCAACGCCGTCGAGAACGCCGCCGTCAGGCCGACCGCTTCCAGCGAGGAGTGGACGGTCAGCGTGATCCAGGAGAGCACGACGTCGTACGCCAGGCCTGCCTGGTCGGCCACCTCGCGCCGCAGCACCGTCGCACTGCCTTCGGCCTCGCGGATGACGGCCTCGGCTCCGAGCACCGTCGACGACTCAGGGTCGGCGACGTAGACGTACTCGCCGTCCCTGATCTGCGGTTCGAGCGTCGCGAGCAGCTGCTCGAGATCGGTGACCCCTGCCACGGCAATTCCCTCCTGCGCACTCACGACGAGAGCGATCAGTGTGCCGGAACCCTGCCCGATCTCACTCAGGCCGCGAGCGCGGCGTACCGGCCCTCGTCGGCGAGGAGCGAGTCGTGCGTGCCCTGCTCGTGCACCCGGCCGTGGTCGAGGACGACGATCTGATCGGCGTCGCGGACGGTCGAGAGCCGGTGGGCGATGGTGATGCGTGGTGCGGCCCTCGGCCAGGGTGTCGAAGGCCTGCTGGACGGCGCGCTCGGTCTCGGTGTCGAGGGCGCTGGTCGCCTCGTCGAGCACCAGGATCCGCGGGTTGCGCAGCAGGGTGCGGGCGATCGCGAGCCGCTGCTTCTCACCGCCGGAGAACCGGTGTCCACGCGATCCGACCACGGTGTCGTAGCCCTCGGGCAGCGAGACCAGCAGGTCGTGGATGCGGGCGGCCCGCGCGGCATCCTCGATCTCGGCGTCGGTGGCGTCGGGGCGCGCGTAGCGGAGGTTCTCGCGCACGGTCGCGTGCAGCAGGTAGGTCTCCTGGCTGACCACGCCGACGACCTCGGCGAGGTCGGCGAGCCGGAGCCGGCGTACGTCGATGCCGTCGATGGTGACCCGCCCCTCGGCCGGGTCGAAGAGACGCGCGACCAGCGAGGCGAGGGTCGTCTTGCCGGAGCCGGTCTCGCCGACCAGCGCCATCGTCGTACCGGCGGGCACGTCGAGGTCGACGTCGTCGAGAGCCGGTACGTCGGCGCCGGGATAGGTGAACCCGACCCCCTCGAAGCGCACGTGGCCGCGGACCGCCGACACGTCGAGGTCCACGGGGTCGGCCGGCTCGTCGACCTCGATGGTGAGGTCGAGGTACTCGAAGACCCGCTGGAACAGCGCCAGCGAGCTGACCACCGAGACACCGGTGTTGAGCAGGCCCATCAGCGGCCGGAACAACTGGCTCTGCAGCGTGGTGAACGCGATCAGCGTGCCGATGGTCATCGTGCCGGCGGTCATCGGCAGACCGGCGCTGAGGTAGATGACGGCCGGGATGGCCGCGAAGATGACGCTCATCGACGCCATCCGCCAGCGACCGGCGAGCTGCGAGCGGAGCTCCAGGTCGATCAGCCGGGCGCTGGACTCGGTGAACCGGCGTACCAGTGACGGGCCGGTGCCCAGGGTCTTGCTGAGCAGGACGCCGTTGATGGAGAGCCCTTCGTCGATGGTGACGTTGAGGTCGGCGAGCTCACGCTGCTGGAGCGCGGTGATCTCGCGCCGCATCCGGGCGACCCGGCGGCTGAGCCAGATCGCCGGCGGGAGCACGACGAGCGAGATCAGCGCGAGTCGCCACGACAGGGCGACCATCGCGATGGCCGTGGCGACGGTGGTGGTGAGGTTCGAGGCGATCGAGGTCGCGGTCGAGGTCACGACGGACTGCATGCCGCCGATGTCGTTGGTGATGCGTGACTGCACCTCGCCGGTGCGGGTGCGGGTGAAGAAGCCGACCGACTGGCGCTGTAGGTGGGCGAACACGTCGGTGCGCAGCCCGTGCATGACGTGCTGCCCGACCTTGGTGCTGACGAAGGTCTGGACGACACCGAGGGCGGACGTGACGGCGGCGACCGCGACCATCGCGGCGGCCAGGAGCACCAGCAGCTGCACGTTCTGGTCCGGCAACGCGTGGTCGATGATCCCGCGGAGCAGGAACGGCGACGCCAGACCGACGATCGACGAGGCCGCGATGATGGCGACGACGACGATGACGGACCAGCGGTACGGCGCGAACAGTCGCGCGATCCGCCGCAGCGAGACCTCGCTCGCCTGGCGCTTCTCCTCGGCGGAGGGCTTGTCGGGGGTGCGGAACCGGCCCCCGCGGCCGGTGTTCATGGGAGTGGAGTCCATGTGGACCTCCTTGAAAGTCTGGGTCGATCGCGCGCTCGCCGCGCGCCCCCGCCGGTTGAGGTGGTTGGCGCACGCCCTCCGGTTGAGGGCGTTTGGGCTCGTCGTCCCCGCTGGTTGAGGAGGTCGCTCTGCGACCGTCTCGAAACCAAGGGAGCAAGCGCTCGATCTGGTGTATATGCTGAGGTTACCTCATCATGAGGCTACAACACCAATGCGCCCTGGTCTGTTCCCGCATCCAGAGAGCCGACGCCGGATCCACGGTGGGGCCGCACGTGGTCCCTTCCGGTTTTCGAGTGCAGTGCGTTGTCGGACGCGCTCGACGAGCGACGCCGCCGGAGTGGTCGGGCGGGTACGACGTGCCGACGAGTTGTGGCAGCACTCGTCGGAACTCAACGAGCGACGGCAGGTATTGGACCTCGCTCGACGACGGCCTCGGCTGAAAGCAGTGGCGGCTCACCAGCCTGCGCACCACCTGGCTCGCCGGCAGGACGCAGGTCGTGCGCGTCACCCAGTGGCTCGGCCGGCCGGCCGGCGGCGGCATTCATCCTCCCAGCCCGGTGGTGAAGCGTGGGGCGGCGCCGCAACCGAGAGACGCGCGGGCGCCCGTCAGTCGTCGCCGGGCCCGAACCGGTGAAAGGACGCCCAGCTTCCGTCGGCGTGCACGAGCACGACCGCGAGCGCGCCGGCCGACGCGATCATTGCGGCGAACCACAGCACCCGGGTCCAGCGGCCCGGCACCAGCCGAGGCTCGGCATCCGAGCGAGGAAGCACGGTCGAGCGCAGGGTGGGGACGATCCGGCCGAGCAGGTGCAGTCCGGCGGCAACGCACCAGGCGGCGAAGAACGCCTGGTGCGCCGTGAGCCAATCGGCACGGAATCCGAGCATGCTGACCGAGGTACGTCGGGCGCGGTCCTCCCCGAGCAGGATCAGCAGCACGCCGGTGCCCAACAGCCCGAGCGTCGAGAAGATGACCAAGGGCCCGAGCAGCCTCAGCAGCAAGGGCGGCGGTCCGGCGGCGACGTACGGTCGACTGCCAGTGTAGAAGCGCACGATGCGCCACCCGGTGCTCGTCGTCTTCATCAGGGCCGGGGGCACCAGCAGGGCGCCGAGCGCGACGTGCCACGAGATCAGTCCGCGCACGTCGAACAGCGTCAGCAGCTCGGCCAAAGAGAGCATGAGCAGAGCGAGCCCGGTCCACGCGGTCAGCAGCGCGTTGCCGGCCGGGCCGCCGGTGCGCGGGAGCACGGGGTTGACGCGGGACTCGCCCCCGATCGCCTCGGCGAAGGTACTGGTGAGGGCCCGCTGCCATGGGTGGTCTGAGTGCCCGGTCGTGGGGTGCACGCAACAAGCGTGTCAGCGCTGCCTGTGCCTGCCCTGTGTGAAGGCACGTGGCGGGCCACCTGAGCTGAGCGTCGAGGTCCCGCGAACTAGTGAGGTCACCTCATCATGAGGCTACAAGACCAACGCGCGTTAGCCTGTCCTCATGATCCGGCGGACACCGCGAGACGGCTCGGCCGACCTGGGCGAGCAGTTCGGCGCCGTCGCCCGCCGGCTGCGCACCGCGTCGATGGCCTCACTGTCCGCCTGGGACGTCACGCCGGCCCAGATGCGCGCGCTGCGGGTCCTCACCGCGCGTGAGGGAGCCGGCGTCCGCTCCTCGGAGCTCGCGCACCACCTCCACATCGCACCGCGCTCGGCCACCGAGGTCATCGACGCGTTGGAGTCGAAGGGCCTGGCGCAGCGCTCCCCCGACCCCAGCGACCGGCGCGCCACCCTGGTCTCCCTCACCCCCCGGGCCGTCGAGCTGATGGACGAGGTACGTCGCGCCCGGGGGCTGGAGTCGGAGAAGCTCTTCGAGCGCCTCACCGCCACCGACCGTGCCCACCTCGCCCGGATCCTGCGCCGACTCCAGTCCGACCAGTGACTCGTCGCGGCCGGTCCGATACCCCGTGGCGACGGGACCGAACCCACGCCTAGGTTGCCGTCATGACCTGGATCGCACCTGACGTGCATCGCTCGGAGGACTATCCGGAGCGACGCAACGAGCCCGAGCGAGAAATGCTCCGCGACTGGCTCGACTGGCATCGGGCCACCCTGCTGCGCAAGTGCGCCGGTCTCGACGCGGCGCAGGTGGCGACGCGCGCCGTACCACCGTCGAGCCTCTCGCTGCTCGGGCTGGTCCGGCACCTGAGCGACACCGAGCGCGGGTGGGTCCGGCAGACCTACCGGGGTGAGCAGGTGCCCGACCTGTACTACCGACCCGATGCCCGGGACGCCGACTTCGCCGAGGCCGACGCGGCTCGTGCCGAGGAGGACTTCGAGATCTTCGGGACCGAGTGCCGGGCCGTCGATGCCGTGCTCGACAGTGCGGATCTGGACGACACCTTCGTCTTCCGCGAGAAGGTCATCTCGGTGCGCTGGATGTGGCAGCACCTCGTGGAGGAGTACGCGCGGCACAACGGGCACGCCGACCTGATCCGCGAGGCCATCGACGGCTCGGCCGGGATGTGACCCGGAGATGTTCAGGAGAGTGAGATGACCTTCCGGCTGAGCCTTCCCATCGCCGCCTCACCGACCAAGGTGTTCGACTTCGTCGCGGACTTCACGACCATGCCGAAGTGGTACTCCGCGGTGCAACGGGTCGATCGCATCGATGGCACCAGCGGCCTCGGGACGCGGTACGCCGTCCACCGTCAGCTGCCCGGTGGACCCGCGCGCAACGAGGTGGAGGTCACCGCCTACGAGAGTGGCCGGGCCGTCACGTTCACCTCGTTGAGTGGTCCTACGCCGTTCGTCTACCGCTACCTCGTCGAGCCGGAAGGTGACACGACCCAGCTCACCCTCGAGGGCACCATCAGCGGAGCCGGGCTGTCCGGGCCGGCGGCCCTCCTCGGACCGCTGGCAGAGGGTTTCTTCAAACGCGGGATGCGAGACAACCTCGGTGTCCTCAAGGAGATCCTGGAGCGGTAGGTCGCTCGCTCGGGGCGCCGACCTCCCGCTCGTACCGGGTGCCCTGCTTCCCGCCGATGTCGGCGGGATCGGCCGGCCCCACGGGAACGAAGCCCGCCTTCAGCAGGACTCGCTGGGACGCCACGTTGGCGTGGGAGGTGGCGGCCCGGAGGGTGCTGACGCCGTGTCGCGATGCGGCGAGCGCGCACAGGTCGCGCACGGTCGCGGTGGCAACGCCACGGCCGGCGACGTGCTGGGCGACGCGGTAGCCGAGGTCCGCGACACCCGCCTCGCCCACGATCAGGTTGAACCGCCCCAGCACCGACCCGTCCTCGGCCAGGAGCACGTAGTACGCCCCGGTGCCGGCTTCCTGCTCGGCCAACCGCGCACGGTGGACGTCGGCGAAGTGCTCGAAGAACTCGTCGCCGCGGTCGGAGATGAAGGTCGCGAAGTACGCACGGTTCGCCGACTCGAAGTCCAGGATCGCCGCGGCGTGATCGGCTCGCAGGAGCTGCAGCTCGGGCATCGGACGAGGCTATCCGCGGCTCGACGACGAGTGACTCAGCGGGGCCCGTTGGCCCTCGAAGGTCAGGCCGGCGGGAGGCCGCTCATGATCAACGCGGCGTCCTCGTTCTCCGGGTCGAGGTCGAGGGCTCGTTGCAGGAGACCCCTCGCCAGGTCAAGATCCCCGTCCGCCTGATGGGCCCAGCCGTTCATCATGCATGCCGCGGAGGAGTCCGGTCGCACCGCGATCCACAGTCGCAGCAGGGGCCAGACCATGGCCGTCCGGTTCAGCTCGATCGCTCCCCAGACGGCCTTCTCCAACTCGTCGTCGTCCAGGTCGAGCTCCGCCGGCTCGGCCGAGGCCAGCCGGTGGAAGACCACGGCTGCGGCCTCCGGACCTTGAGAGGCCAACGCCTCGGCGACGCGGCGGACCCCCGGGGGACGCAGCGTCCGCAGGGTCGTCACTCCGTCGCCCGCCTGGTCGCCGGGATCGGCGAGCGCGAGATCGAGCGCAGCCGCAGCGATCGCATAGGTCGGCACGGTGTTGGAGTTGGCCAGGACGACGACGCCCGTACGCCGCTCGGGCACCAGCACGAGCCGCGACCCGAACCCGGGATCGGCACCGCTGTGACCGATGGTTCGGAGCCCGCGATAGCTGCCCAGGGCCCAGCCGAGCGCCCACGCCTCCTCCCACGGAGGATCACCCACGTCCACCACCGGCTGCCACATCTGGTTGATCACACCCGTCTCCAGCCGTGCCCACGACCCGTCGGAGTCCCCGTCCCCGACCGGCTCGAGATGGGCCACCATCCACCGACACATCTCGTCGAGGTTGGAGTGCAGGCTCGAGCTCGGGGCATGGCGGCGGGTGTACGGATAGGCGCCCTCGGGCACCGTCAGCGGCATCCCCACGTGCGGTGAGGCAGCCAGGTCCACCGGCACCTCGCTGCGGAGGAAGGTGCTGGCGCGCATGCCCAGCGGGGTGAGGAGCCGCTGTCGCATCGCGTCCTCGAACGTCGTACCGGTGGCCCTGGACAGCACCAGCCCGAGGAGCTCGTAGCCGGCGTTGGAGTAGGAGAACGCCGAGCCGGGCTCCGACTTCAGCCGCAGGTGCGACAGGCTGCGCGCGAAGTCGCTGAGGGCCTCGTCGCCGAGCTGAGGTTCGTGCCAGCCGTACTCCGCGACGTCCGGGAGACCGCTCGTGTGGCTCAACAGGCGGCGGGCCGTGACCTCCCCGTGCCGGCCGTCGGCCAGCGTGAACTCCGGCACCCACTCGACGATCGGAGCATCGAGGTCGATCGCCAGCGAGACGACCGCGGTCGCGACGAATGGCTTCGACACCGACGCCAGGTGGAACATCGTCTCGGGAGTGACGGGCTCAACGGTGCCGAGGTCGCGGACGCCGAAGCCACGAGAGACGACCTCCCCCTCACGCACGACGGCCACGGCCAGACCCGCCACGTCGTGCGAACCGAGAAGGCTCTCGACCAACGGCCACAAGCCGTCCTCCACGCTCCCCCGAGGGCGCTCCGTCCCTGCGTCCACCTCCCGACCCTAACGCCGACCAGGCGTCACCGACGCTGCTCCGCCGGCTCTCCGCTGGCCGAGGGAGCGACCGAGCGAAGCTGCTCCGCTGGTCGAGGAGGTCGCTCTGCGACCGTCACGAGACCCGCGGGGACGCGATCACGCGTCGAGCCTGCGGAACGCCTGCGTGACCAGCACCAGCTCGCCCGCCTCGTCCGACGCATCGACGTCGACCAGCGCCTCGATGACCCAGTCGTGGTGACCGGCCGGGTCGTGAAGCGTCTGGGTGACCGGCCAGGACCGCCCGGCCTTGACGATCCGCAGCAGGTCGGGCCCGCGGGCGTCCCCGTCGAGCAGCACCTCCTCGTGCTCGGCGAAGTAGCCCTCGATGCCGGCGTCCCAGACGGAACGCGTCATCACCACCTCGGCCGGCGGGTCCGATCGGTCGGCGGCTGCGCGTTCCAGCGCCATCAGTCCGTCGAGGTCGTCGCGGGCCACGAGCTGCACGCGGCGGAACATCGCGTTGCGGATCATCACGCCGAACGCCCGCTCCTGCTGGGAGATCGGTCGCGGGTTGTGCGGCAGCTCGTGCGACTCGACGGCGTGCCGGTGGACCGCCTCGGGGTCGGTGAGCGCCTCCCACTCGTCGAGCAGCGAGGAGTCGGTCTGGCGCACGGTCTCGCCGAGCCACTCCGAGAGCTCCTCGAGCTCCGGAGTGCGGTGCTGGTCCGGGACGGTCTGTCGCAGGGTCCGGTACGCGTCCGTCAGGTAGCGCAGCACCAGACCCTCGGAGCGGGCCAGCTGGTAGCGGGTCACGAAGTCGGTGAAGCTCATCCCCTGCTCGTACATCTCCCGCACGACGGACTTCGGCGACAGCGCGTCCTCGGGCAGCCACGGGTGGGTCTCGCGGTAGATCGCGTACGTCGCCTCCAGCAGGTCGCGCAGCGGCATCGGCCAGGTGATCTCGTCGAGGAGGATCATCCGCTCCTCGTACTCGATCCCGTCGGCCTTCATCTCCGCGACCGCGATGCCTCGGGCGACGTACTGCTGCTGCGCCAGGATCTGCCGCGGTGCCTCGAGCACGGCCTCCACGACCGACAGCAGGTCCAGCGTGTACTCCGCCGACTCCGGGTCGAGGACGTCGAACGCCGCCAGCGCGAAGTGTGACAACGGCTGGTTGAGGGCGAAGTCGGCCGGCAGGTCGACGGTCAGCACGTAGCGACGGCCGAGCTCGTCGCGCTGGTCGAGCCGGGTGAGCACGCCCGAGTGCACCAGGCTGCGCGCCAACCGGAGTGCGCGTCGCGCCAGCCGCCGCTGGTTGCGCGGGTTCTCGTGGTTGTCGGTGAGCAGCCGCCGCAGGATCGGGAAGGCGTCGGCGTCGCGGGCGACGACGTTGATCAGCATCGCGTTGTCGACCTTCATCCGCGAGACGAGCTGCTCGGGGGTGCCCGAGACCAGCTTGTCGAAGGTCTCCTCCGACCAGACGACCTCGCCGTCCGGTGCCTTCTTGCGGCGGTAACCGCGCTGCTTCTTGGGATCGTCGCCGATCTTCTTCAGCGCGATCGCGTTGTCGATGACGTGCTCGGGAGCCTGGACGACGACGTACCCGACCGTGTCGAAGCCGGCACGTCCGGCGCGGCCCGCGATCTGCATGAACTCGCGCGAGCGCAGGATCCGTTGCCGGGTGCCGTCGAACTTCGCGAGCCCGGTGAACAGCACCGTCCGGATCGGCACGTTGATGCCCACCCCGAGCGTGTCGGTCCCGCAGATGACGATCAGCAGCCCCGACTGGGCCAGCTGCTCCACGAGACGGCGGTAGCGCGGCAGCATCCCGGCGTGGTGCACCCCGATGCCGCGGCGTACCAGCTTGTGCAGCGTCTTGCCGAAGCCCGCACCGAACCGGAAGCCCACCAGTCGCTGGTTGATCTCGTCGCGGGCCTCCCGGGTCAGCGGGACACCGGGTTTGGCGGCGAGCAGCGACGTGGCGTGCTCGACCGCTGCCGCCTGGGTGAAGTGCACGACGTACGCCGGAGCCTGTTGGCCCTCGATCAGCTCCGCGACGGTGTCGGCGAGATGGGTCATCGCCCACGAGAAGACCAACGGCACCGGCCGTTCGGCGTCGTCGACGACGGCCGTCGCCCGGCCGTTGCGCCGGGTCAGGTCGACTGCCATCGCGCCGATGTCGCCGAGCGTCGCCGACATCAGCACGAACTGCGCCCGGGTCAGCTCGAGCAGCGGAACCTGCCAGGCCCAGCCGCGGTCGGGCTCGGAGTAGAAGTGGAACTCGTCCATCACGACGAGACCGACGTCGGCGTCGGGGCCCTCGCGCAGCGCGATGTTCGCGAGCACCTCCGCGGTGCAGCAGATGATCGGTGCCTCGGGGTTCACGGATGCGTCGCCGGTCAGCATCCCGACGTTCGCCGGCCCGAAGATCTCGCAGTAGGCGAAGAACTTCTCGCTGACCAGTGCCTTGATCGGAGCCGTGTAGAAGCTCACCCGGTCGGCCGCCAGCGCCGCCGCGTGTGCCGCCACGGCCACCAGCGACTTCCCGGACCCGGTCGGCGTGGCCAGCACGACGTTGCTGCCGCCGAGGAGCTCGATGATCGCCTCGTCCTGGTGCGGGTACAGGCTCAGCCCCTGCTGCTCGACCCAGGTGGTCACGGCGTCGTAGACAGCATCGGGATCGTCGGTCCGGGGAACCCACCCCGCCCCGTCCACCTGCACCCGCGACCTCCTGCGCTGCGCCGGCGGTCCAGCGCGGCGACCCAGCGACAGTACCGGTCGCCGTGCAGAGACAGGCTGAGTCAGCCTCGCATCACCGTTGCGCCACAGCCGCGAGGTCGTGCCACCAGGAGAGCCGGTCCGGGCGCCCGTCGTAGTCCTTGCGCCGGTTGGCGCCGCTCACGCCGGGGAGCACGAAGACCTGGGACGGGCCGAGGAACCAGTCGGCCGGGCCGAGCCCGGGGCGGCGTACGCCGAGTGCCGTCGCCCGACCCAGTGACCGAACAGGTCAGCCGGCCGGACGCTGACCTGGCGTTCGCGTCGCCCAGTACGGCGTCGACCTGGCGTTCGCGTCACGTCGTACGCCGTCGACCTGGCGTTCGCGTCACCTCGTACGGCGTCGACCTGGCGTCGGCTTCATCCGCGGGCCGTCGCGACGACGTCAGTGAGCGCAGACTGCCGGGTCAGCGCCCCTACGGGTGACGCAACTGCCGGGTCAGCGCTCCTCCGCGTGACACAACTGCCAGGTCAGCGGTCCCCGCGAGACACAACTGCCAGGTCAGCGTTCGATCGTCGTGAAACCGGCGTGATGCCGCGGTGAAACCGCTCGTACCTAGCGTCATCGGTGACGCGCTCGAGGTGCGTCCCACATTCACGAGGAGTCGCCATGACCATCACCACCACTCCCGCCCCGCCGGCGGCGAAGTCACGGACGTACACGTCACTGCGCGCCGCCTGGATCCCCCTCGCCGCCCTGTGTCTCGCCTTCTTCGTGGAGATGGTCGACAACACGCTGCTGTCGATCGCCCTGCCCACGATCGGCCGCGACCTCGGCAGCACGACGACGTCGCTGCAGTGGGTCACCGGCGCCTACGCCCTGACGTTCGGTGGGCTGCTGCTGACCGCCGGCTCGATCGCCGACCGGTTCGGACGCCGGCGCGTGCTGCTGATCGGCCTCGCGGCGTTCGGGCTGATGAGCCTGTGCGTCGTCTTCGTCAGCACCACCGGCGAGCTGATCGCCCTGCGCGCCGCGCTCGGCATCGCCGCCGCGGCGATGGCGCCGATCACCAACTCGCTGGTCTTCCGGCTCTTCGACGACAAGGCCCTGCGGATGCGGGCCATCACCGTGATGATGGTCGTCGGCATGTCCGGCTTCATCCTCGGACCGGTGCTCGGGGGCTCCGCGCTGGCCCACGTCCGGTGGGAGTGGCTGCTCGTCATCAACGCCCCGATCGCCCTGATCGCCTGCATCGGCGTTCGACTCGGCGTCGCTGCCGACCGGCGCGAGGACCTGACCGACGACGCCCTCGACCTCACCGGCGCGGCCCTGAGCGTGCTCACGATCGGCCTGGCCTGCTACTCGGCGACCTCCGGCGTCCAGCACGGCTGGCTCTCCGCTGCCACGCTCGCCTCGATCGTGGGTGCGGTGCTCGCGGGCGTCGCGTTCGTCTGGCAGGAGCGGCGCACCGCCTCACCCATGCTCGACCTCGGCCTGTTCTCCAACGGCACCGTCCGCGGCGCGACGATCGCGCAGGCCGGTACGTCGATCGCGATGGCCAGCGTGATGTTCGGCCTGATCCTGCACTTCCAGTACGCCTACGGCTGGTCGCCGATGAAGGCCGGCCTGGCGAACCTCCCGATGATCGTCACCATGCTGGCCGCGACCCCGATCTCCGAGGGTCTCCTGAAGCGGTACGGCCACCGCATCGCGTGCGTCGTCGGCGCGATCCTCCTCGCCGCCGGCCTCGGCGGCATCGCGTGGGGCGTGGAGCACGGGTACGTCGCGATCGCCGCCTCGATGGTCGTGATGACTGTCGGCCTGCGCACCGTGATGACGATCTGCGCCGTCGCCCTCGTCGACGCGATGCCGAGCAACCGCACCTCGATCGGCACCGCGCTCAACGACACCGCCCAGGAGATCGGCACGAGCGTCGGCACCGCCGTCGTCGGCACCATGATCGCCGCCCTGGTCACCACCCAGCTCCCCGCCGGCACCTGGAGCTCCTCGCTCGTGGAGTCGTTCTTCCACGGCGAGCAGATCACCTACGCCGTCCTGGCCGTGGTCGTCGGGATCATCGCCATCGGCGGCGCCCTCACCCTCACCGACTCGCGCGCTACCGAAGAAGCTGTTGAAGCATCTGCCTGACGAGGGCGCGCGTGCGGCAGGACTCCACGCTGTCCGAGCCGGCGGCTACAAGGTGGTGATCAGGCCCCCGTCGATCACGAAGTCGCTGCCGGTGGTGTTCGCCGACCGATCACTGGCCAGGAAGAGAACGAGGTCCGCGATCTCGTTCGGGTAGGTGAAGCGCCCGGTGGCTGCCTCGGCCTCCTGCCGGCGTACGACGACCCCGGGGTCGGTGCCCGTGGCTCCGCCGACTGCCGCGGCGACTCCGCCGTTCCCGAGCCAGAGATCGGTGCGCACCGGTCCGGGACTGATCGTGTTCACCCGGATATCCGGGCCGAGCTCCTTGGACAGCGACTTGCACAGGTTCGCGAGTGCGCCCTTGGCGGCGCTGTAGTCGATGACACCGGGGTCGGGCAAGAAGGCGTTGACCGAGGCGATGGTCACGATGCTGGCCCCCGGCCGACCGGTCATGTGGGGGATTGCGGCGCGCATGGTGCGGACGGCGGCGAGGAAGTTGATCGTCAGCGCCCACTCCCAGTCCTCATCGGTCAGGGCGACGAAGCCCTCCAGACGCGGACGAACGGCGCCGACGTTGTTGACCAGCACGTCGATACCGCCCAGCTCGGTCGCCGCCGCAGCGACCAGTTCACCGGGTCCGTCGCTGGTGGTGAGGTCGACCCGGACGGAGCGGACATCCGCGCTCGCGGAGAGCTCGTCGAGCTCGTCGCTCCCCCTCAGTGCTCCGGCGACGACCGAGACGCCTTCGTCGGCCAGGGCTCGGGTGATGGCCAGGCCGATCCCCTTGCTGGCTCCCGTGACGACCGCAGACCTACCCCTGAGGTGGAGGTCCATCCGTCACAGGCCCTGACCGTCGAGCCACGTCAGGCAAGCGTCGGCCACCTCGCGCCAGCCGTGGTCGATCGTCAGGGAGTGGGCGCGATCGGGGAACTCGAGGATGTCGGTGGTCGCCTCGCTGTGGCGATACTGCTTGAGGGTGGACCGGGTGACCGCCTCCGGCACCGTGTGGTCCTTGCCGCCCATGATCAGAAGCAGTGGTCCACGACCCTGGTTGTCGGTGGCGACCTTCGCGGGTGAGTGTGGGTTGAAGTTCGCGGCCGCGGCCTCGAACAACGGCTTGCCCGGAGCCGGGATCGCCCACTTCTCGAAGAGCTCGTCCGACTCCGCCTCCGGGATGGCGTTGCCGAAGGCGAAGCGGAACTGCTCGGCGGTCAGCGAGATCGCTCGGTGCTTGTTGGCCGGGTTCTTGAAGACCGGCAGGGTGGCCTTCAGCGCCGAGAGCGGCAACGGCAGCACTCCCTTGATCTGGGCAGCGTCGATGGCGATCGCGCCGACCGCCCGGTCTTCCCCGAGGAGCCGCTGGGCGATCATCCCGCCGAAGGAGTGCCCGATCAGCAGGGGCTTGGCCGGCAGCGCCTCGATCAGGCCGGCGTAGTGAGCGACCACGTCGTCGATCCCGTGGTCGGCGATCTCGTCCGGTCGTTCCCGGCTCTCCGCGACGGTCTCGGAGTCACCGGGCCAGCCGGGAGCGGAGGCGGCGTACCCGGCGTGGGTGAAGTGGTCCAGCCACGAGTCCCACGACCGCGCATGCAGCCAGAGACCGTGGATGAACAGAACGGGGGTGCTGGCGGCCATCGGGTTCCCTCCCACGTGCCTGGTGTCTAGGTATACCGATCGATCTACCCACTTACGGGTTACCGTAGGCCCATCAGGAGTGACCTGACAAGAGAGCCGAAGCACCCGGAGCGAGCGCGATGTCCCAGCCAGCACCCGCCACGGTCATCGCGGCGACGCGCCGTCCGTCGAAGGCCCGGGAGCGGATCCTGGCCACCGTCGACCGGCTGTTCTACGACGAAGGGATCCACGCGGTCGGGATCCAGCGGATCGTCGCGGAGTCCGACGTCACGCGGGTCACCCTCTACCGTCACTTCCCCTCCAAGGACGACCTGGTCTCGGCCTACCTGGAGGGTCGGGCGGCGAACGACCACCACCACGTGGACGCCATCATCGAGGCCCACCCGGACGATCCCCGCCAGGCTCTCACCGAGCTCGCCGCTTCCCTGACCCGCGACGACTTCGCGGCCGTGCAACGAGGATGTCCCTTCATCAACGCGTCCGCGGAGTTCAGCCGCTCACACCCCGCGCGGGCGCACGCCCGGGAGATCCGGGATTGGGTCACCCGGCGCCTCGAGGGACTGCTGCACCGCCTCGAGCACCGCGACCCGCGGGCGACAGCCGAGCAGCTGATGATGGTCCGCACCGGAGCCGTCGTCTCTCGCGCACTTGACGAGAACGACCATCTCGACCAGGACTTCCTCACCTGCTGGGAGAAGCTCATCGATGATGGGTTGCCCAGGCCCCAGTAGCAGCGCCGATTCGGGTCGTGCCGGACTGGCCCGGGCCCCACGAAGGCATGTCTGTGGCCGCCGCAGTACGCCCGGCACCGTCGGGGAGGATGCCTGTCGAGAGGGAATTCTCAGATCGATGTCGAAAGGCGTCGCCGCCGTTCGACGTACGGGCACGAAGCAGCACCCGAGCAACGAGAAGGAGTGATCGCGATGCCGCGATTCATGGGTTTCGTCAGGATGGAAGAAGGCGTCGGTACGCCGCCGCAGGCACTGTTCGACGCGATGGACGTTCACGTCGGCGAACGCGCCGCCAAGGGGATCTTCCTCGACGGTGGCGGTCTGTACGGCACCGAGGACGCCGTGAACTTCGTGGTCCGCCAGGGCAACATCACCCGGGTCGACGGCCCGTACGCCGAGGCCAAGGAGGTCGTCGGCGGGTGGGCGATCATGGAGTACGCCACCCTCGAGGAGGCCATCGCCGACCAACAGGAGTTCGCAGAGCTGCACGCGAAGCACTGGCCCGAGGTCACCGTGATCTCGACCCTGCGTCAGATCTCCACCGGCCCCGACGCCCCCGGAGACTGACCACACGTTCTGCCGAGGCCGGCGAGGGCTGGCGTCTTCGCGTGGTGCGTGAAGACGTCAGCCTCAGGTCTGCACGTACGCATCCCCGGGATGCGGCTACTCCTCCTCGAAGAACTCCCACTGGACGTTGTCCGGGTCGCGGAAGGTGATCATGCTCAGCACCCCGGCGCGATCGAGCGTGACTCCGTCTGTCGGGGCCCCGATGGCACGCAGCACGCTCTCGAGCTCCTCCAGCGATCGGCGTCCTCCGCCCACCCCGACGGCGATGTGATCGAGGCCGATACGTCGCTCACTGAACTCGTCGCCGGGTGCCGTTCCAGGCAGCGGTGCACACAGCACCAGCCGCGCCCGGCTGGCACCGATCCGGTAGCGGAGCTTCTCCAGGTCCGGGAAGTCCTGGTCGAGGACGAAGCCCGGGAGAGCGGAGTAGAAGGCGCGCGACCGGTCGAGATCGGAGACCCTCAGCGTCACGTGGTGATATCCGCGCAGCATGCAGTCACGCTACGCAGGCGGATCGATCAGGCGGTGCCGAACATGGCAGCGAGCTGCGCCTCGATCTCCTCCACCGGAACCTCCCGCAGGGGCTGGTCGAAGGCCCACCGGTGCCCCGACGGGTCCAGCACCTCCCCCGTCCGCACGCCCCAGAACGCGTCCTGCACCGGTGAGTGCACCGTCCCGCCCGCCGCGACGGCTCGGTCCATCGCGGCGTCGGCGTCCGGGACGATGAACCGGTAGGCGGCCACGGAGGTCGCCGTCGCGCGCGGCGTCGCCAGGAACGTCCCCGGCATCGGAGCGGCCAGCGCCAGCGGCAACCCCTGCACAGCCAGCTCGGCGGTCGCGATGGATCCGTCCGGCAGATGCAGCACGCGGGTCACCTCCGCGCCCAGCGCGCGCTCGTAGAAGTCCATCGCAGCCGGGACGTCCTCGACGACGAGATGGAGGGCGAACTCAGTCATGGCGGCGACCGTCCTTCTTCGGTGGGTCATCGCAGACTGGCAGCTCAAGCGAACTTGAAGTCAAGCCACGACGTGGTCGGCCGGTCACCGCGCGGAGGATCTCGTCGGGTCGAGACCACGGTCGACGGAGGGGGTGGAGTGTAGATACCGCTAGCTCAGTGCGAGCATGACCTAACCTCGTTTGACTTTTGATAGTTAGGACCTGTGGTCGATGTGGTATAACCTGTCAAGAGAACTTTGGAGGTTACATGTTGGTGTTCGCGTCCGAGGACGAGCGAGCCGACCAGGAGCTGCTGCTCGACCTGCTCAACACCACGCCGACAGCGGACGGCGTTCGCAGCGACACGCTCGGCGATCGCACAGCCGCGCGCGCCTGGGCCGAGACACATGGCGGGCGAGGAAGCACCCAGGAGCTTCACCGGGTCCGAGACGTCCGATCGGCGCTCCAGGCGGTGGTGCGCGGCGACGAGTCGCCGACGGTGCTGGCGCCGTACGTCGAAGGCCTGCGCTACCGGCCTGCCGCCACCGACGATGGACTGGCGTGGAGCCTGGAAGCGTCTCCCGACGAGCGTCTCGCCACGCGCGCGGTGCTCGCCTGGGACGGCTTGCACAGCCAGACACCCGGGCGGCTCCGGCCGTGCGCGAACGACGAGTGCACCCTCTTCCTGATCGATCGCAGCAAGGCCAACAACGCGCGGTGGTGCTCGATGGCCGTGTGCGGCAACCGGATGAAGGCGCGGCGGCACTACCAGCGCCAGCGCGAGACGCGGTAGGGCCGCCGGACATGGCGACCTTGCTCTCGGTCAACGTCGGGATGCCGCAGGACGTCTCGTGGCGCAACCGCACGGTGCACACAGGGGTCTGGAAGCGCCCGGTCGAGGGTCCGACGATGGTCCGACGGCTCAACCTGGACGGCGACGGACAGGGCGATCTCGCCGGGCACGGCGGGGAGATGCGCGCCGTCCTCGCCTACCAGATCGAGTCGTACCGGCACTGGCAGGAGTTCTTCGGCCGCGACGACCTCGAGCGCGGGGCCTTCGGCGAGAACTTCACGATCGAGGGGCTTCCGGACGACGAGGTCTGCATCGGCGACCGCTACCGGATCGGTGAGGCGGAGTTCGAGGTGACCCAGCCGCGGGTGACCTGCTTCCGGGTGGGGATGCGGATGGGCGAGCCGCAGCTGCCGTCCCTGCTCGTGGCTCACCACCGGCCCGGCTTCTACCTGCGCGTGCTGACCGAGGGCACCGTGCGGGCCGGCGACGAGATCGTGCGTACGGCGCGCGGACCGCATGGCGTGACGGTCGCCGAGTGCGACGCCCTCCTCTACCTGCCCGGTCACGACCCCGACCGGCTGCTCGCGGCGCTGGACATCCCCGCCCTCAGTCCCGGCTGGCAGGGGTCCTTCCGGAGCATGCTGGAGAACGACGCCGGCCAGCCGGCGGGCGTCGCGGTCGCTCCCCCACCGGCATGGCCGGGCTTCCGGACGCTGACCGTCACCGACGTCGTCCACGAGAGCGACACCGTGACGTCGTTCCGCTTCGCCGGGGACGGCCCGCTCCCGGCGTACCGGCCGGGACAGTTCCTCACCCTGAAGGTGCCCGGGGCGGGCGACCCGGTCCCGGTGCGCACGTACTCGCTCTCGGCCGACCCGACCGGTGGCAGCTACCGGATCAGCGTGAAGCGGGAGTCGCACGGGCTCGTCAGCCGGTACCTGCACGCCCACCTGACACCGGGCCGGCGGGTCGAGGTCGCGGCGCCGCGCGGTGACTTCGTCCTCGACGACGACGCGGACCCGGTGCTGCTCGTCTCTGCCGGTATCGGCCTGACGCCGGTGCTGTCGATGCTGCACCAGCTCGCGAACGAGTCCGGGACGCGCGAGGTGTGGTGGATCCACACCACGCACGACGCGGACAGCCATGCCTTCTCCACGGAGGTCTCGGGGCTCCTCCGGCGACTCCCGTCGGCCCACTCGATCGTCTTCTACACGGCGCCAGCCGTGCCGCTCGCGCCCGACTCCGGCATCCAGGCCGGGCGGCTGACCGCGGAGGTGATCGCCGGTCTGGGTCTGCCGACCGCAGCGAGTGCCTATGTCTGCGGCCCGGAGGCGTTCATGGACGACGTCGCGGCCGCCTTGACGGCTTCCGGCATCGATCCCGGTCGCATCCGCACCGAGCGGTTCACCTCCAAGTCCGCGGTCAATCCCGGTGTGGTCGGCGCGGATGCGCCGCCGCCGCACCGGCCGCCGGGTCCACCCGGGACCGGTCCCGCGGTGACCTTCGCCCGCTCGGGGCTCACCGCCGCGTGGTCGGAGAGCTACGGGTCGGTGCTCGAGCTGGCCGAGGCGTGCGACGTACCCACGCAGTGGTCGTGCCGCACCGGCGTCTGCCACACCTGCGTGACCGCCGTGCTGTCGGGTGAGGCGTCGTACGAGGCCCCGCCGCTCGAGGAGCCCGGCGACGGCGAGCTGCTGATCTGCTCCGCGCGCCCGACTGCTGACCTCGTGCTCGACCTCTGACCTCTGATCCCCGCTTGTCTAACCCTCCTATAGCACTTGCCAGGTTAGCCATGCACCGTGTTCGCTACTAACCAACACAAGCATTGACGAAGGTTAGAGAGATGTCCAGGTCCCACTCACTGTCAACCGTCACCGCGGCACCGTCCCTCGGCGGGCTGAGGGAAACCGTCGAGTCGATCCAGTCGACCCCGGACCACGACAACGGCCCGAGCTCCCGCTGGTCCCGCTGAGCTTGGGCATCGGCTGCGATCGACCTGACGGCTGCGCTCGCCGTCGCCCGGGAGAAGCAGTCGTCGGGCACCCGCGCGCCATGAGGTGACCATCAACGGCTACCTCGGCGCCCCCATCGTGCGGGTGGCGCGGGCCAGCATCGTGCGGACGACGGCCGGATGGATCCGTCGGACCAGGGCCCAGTACGCCCGGCCCCGGCGGTTGTGCAGCTGGACGACGGTGGTGAGCACGACCCGCCGGCGCTCGAGCAGCACCGAGGCCCGGAAGCCGAGGTGCTGCTGATCGGTGCCGACCAGCACCTCGTCGGGCTGCCAGGCGACGGTCTCGAAGACGTGCCGGTCGCCGGACTCGATCCCGACCACCCGGACGAGCCCCTGGCGGATGCCGAACAGCGCGCGCACCCACACCGGAGGCGCACGGAAGATGGCGTCCGCCCACTGCTGCGGGTCGCCCGGCGGTGGTCCCGGGAACGTCACGGCGAAGGCGTCCGCACTGTCCACGATCGGCAGGGCGCGAGCGAGCAGCCGTGACTCGGGTACGGCGGTCGCCGCGACGCGGCCGAACCGGACCGGCCGGACGAGTCGCGACCGGTACAGCGGTCGCAAGCTCCCGGCGGAAGTCTGTGTCTGAACGTCCATGGCAACCCTCCATACGCCTCCGTATGGAGGCATTCACCGTACGGTAGCGTATGGGCATGGCGAGAAGGAAGTCGGAATCATTGAGCGCCGACGACTGGACCCAGGCGGCGCTCGACGCGCTCGCCCGGGGCGGGCTGGCCGCGGTCGCGGTCGAGCCGCTCGCCAAGGAGCTCGGCACGACCAAGGGCAGCTTCTACTGGCACTTCGCCGACCGGAACGCGCTCATCGCGGCCGCCCTCGACCGCTGGGAGACGCGCGACACGGACCTCGTGATCGCTGCCGTCGAGCGAGCCGAGGACGCGACCACCCGCCTGCGGGACCTGCTCCGCCTCGCCTTCACGACGGCCGGGGCCGGCGCGGAGCCGGGCACGAGGTCGGTCGAGCTGGCCCTCCAGGCGAACGCGGGCCATCCCCTCGTGGCCGCCACCCTGCGCCGGGTCACCGAGCGACGGCTGGCCTACCTGACCACGCTGTTCACCGAGCTCGGCCTCTCACCGGCGCGCGCTCGCGACCGCGGTCTCCTCGCCTACTCCGCCTTCCTCGGCCACGCGCAGCTCGCGCACGCGACCCCCGAGCTGCTGCCGCAGGGCCGGGCGTTCGCCACCCACGTGGGTCGCGTCGTCGACGCCCTGGTGCGCACCGAGGACTGACCGGCGTACGTCGCCGCAAGGCCTCGGCCTACGACGCCTCGGCGACGTCCAGCCGCTGCATCGGCTCACCGCGGCCGGTCTCGACCAGGTGGCGCAGGCTTTCGTGGAGGAAGCCCGACCAGGCGTTCGAGCACACGTCGTAGCACTCGTGGGCCGGGAGCAGGCCGAGGTGGCTGAAGCGGATCTCCGTCCCGCCGGCGACCGCCGACAGGTCGAACACGATCGTGGTGCCGGTCCACTCGCTCTGGTCGTCGGTGAAGGTGAACTCGTTGTCGAGCACCTGCCACGCGACGCGCTGTCCGGGCACCAGGTCGGTCACCCGGATCCGGGCGCGGTGGACGTTGGCGCCCTCGTGGTTGCCGCGGAAGTCGTACTCCGCGCCCACGCGGTCGGTGCTGCCCTCGAGATCTTCGGACCACCAGCCGCGCACGTCGTTGACGGCGGCGAAGGTGTCGTCGGGCGTCGCGTCGACGACGAAGGTGGTGCGGTAGCTGTGCTGGTCGATGCGCTGGTCGATGGTCATGGCTGTTCTCCCACGTGAGTCGGATGTCGATGGATATGTGCAACTTCAGAGTTGCACATCCTCCATCATCATGCAACCCTTTGGTTGCATCACGTGGGTGGTGCTACAGCCGTGACATCTTGTGGAACGGGCTCGCGATCCGCACCGTCTGGGAACGGAAGTCGACGGTGACCGCGGCGGGCTCCACCGAGATGACCCGACCCATCCCGTAGGAGTCGTGGGAGACCATGTCGTCGATCTCGTACTGCTCGATCGTGGGCTCGGGATCAGGCTTGAACGGGCTGCTCGCCAGGTGTCGGCGTACCCGGGGTTGGGGTGTCATCACCTCAAGTATCGCCCCCCGATGGGCGTTCGGCGAACCTTTGACCGCTTCGGACGCCGGAAAACTGCTCCGTCGAGGCGCCGGATCGACGTTTCAAGCCGTCCGAAAGGGGAACGACGGGGGCTGGAGCTCGATCGGCGCCGAACTCTCGGCTGCGCCCGTCGCCGGCTCCGACCCGAGTACGCCCCGCCTCAACCGGACGGAGTCACACCATGCTGTGGACGATCCTCATCATCCTGGTCATCATCGCGCTCGCCCTCTTCATCCTGGGACGCGTGCGCGGCCGGTGAACCCGGGCGGCGGCGCCGCCGTACTCCCCTGGTGAGCCACCTCGAGGTGGCGGGACCGAAGGGACGGGCCGGTGTGCGAGTCGCTGCCAGGGGACTGTGCGTGCGCGCATCACGGGCACGCGTGCGCGCACCACTCGGGCCATCTCGGTAGCGAGCACCGCTGCTCGTGCGGCGTCCACTGGTGGCGCACTCCTCGCCGACGTCGCCCGCCGTACCCGTTCGACTGAGCCCGGCGCTACCGGTGGTCGAGGAAGGCGCCCGGCCGCTCCGGTGGTCGAGGAAGGCGCCCGGCGCATCCGGTGGTCGAGGAAGGCGCCCTGGCGCCTGTCACGAGACCACCCGCACCCTCATGCTTTCTCGCTGGTCCCCGTCTCCTCGTCGAACGTGACGTGCACCTGCTCGAACCCCTTGTGCCGCTGCGCCTGGGCGTACTCGCGGTAGACCCGCCGGTCCGCGTCGGTCAGCCGGACCGAGTCGGTGAACGGCGTCAGGAGCGCCCGCGGGTACAGCCGCTTCGCGAGGACGGCGTTCGTCTCCAGGCCCAGGATCGCCATCACGCTGGCGATGTAGAGCAGGGCGACGAGGCCCAGCACGACCGCGAAGATCGCGTTCATCGCGCTGGCGTCCTTGATCACGCTCGAGACGTAGACGCCGCCGAGCATCTGCAGCAGCTGCCAGAGGACGGCGATGAGCACGGCTCCCGGCAGCACCTCCCGGAATGCCTCCTTCTGGGGTGTCGAGAGCCGCATCATCAGGGCCAGCACGCATGCGCTCACGGCCACGGTGGCCGTCACGACCAGCCAGTGCACGCCTCCCCCGAGGTCGGCGTTGAACGCTTCGGCGTGGCTCGAGACGCTGCTGATCAGGACGACGAGGGCCAGCGCCAGACCGGCCAGCACGACTCCCGCCAGGCTGCGGACCCTGCTGTGGATCGGGTTGAGCCGACTGTTGCGCGGGATCGCCCAGGCGACGTTGACGGCGTTCTGCGCGGCCTGCCCGAGGCCGATCGCGCCGTACGTCGCCGCCAGGATGCCGACCACCACGGCCGAGGTGCTGCCCTGGATGCCACCTGGCCTCCCGAGCTCGTCGCCCACGATCGGGAACTGCGCGAGCGCGGAGGTCAAGATCTCCTCCTGGAGCGTGGGATCGCCCTGGAGCACGAAGCCGAGCAGGGACGACGCGATCAGGAGCAGCGGGAGGATGGCGAGGAACGAGTAGTGGGTCAGCACGGCGGCGAGGTAGCCACCCTGGTCGTCGAAGAACTTGTAGACGATCGCGACCGGCACTCCCAGCACCCGATGTCGGCGCTGGAAGTCGTCGACCCGATCTACCCGGCTCGGCACGGGCGCTCGTCTCTCACGAGGGACCCGTACCCCCGGGACACATGCCACCGCGTGCGGGTCCGCGAACGTGTTGCTGCGCTACGTTGCGAACCGTGGTGGACGACCGGCCCTCCGAGCACCCGGAAAGTCTCGCCCTCGACGAGCTGACGAACCGCCTCGACACGCTGCGCCTGCTTCGCGAGGACGACCCCGAGCGCGCCGACGTCATGCTCGAGCAGTTCGGTGCGTCCGGGCGCGTCGAGTCGCAGATGCTGACCGAGCTCGGTCAGCGACCGCCGTTGCGGATCCCCGACCGCTTCCCCGAGGCTCACCGCACCGTGATGCGGGCCATCGAGGTCTTCGACCGCAACGCGGGGCGGCGGCCGTCGTCGTTGCGGGCCGGACCGCTGCGACCGGTGGCGGCGATCGTCGTCCAGGTGCTGATCAAGATCGTGGTCCGCAACTACCAGCGCTCGGTGATCGAGCACCTCCGCCGCCTCTACGCCCTGCGCGAGGCGAACAGCGTGCCGGGCACTCCCGAGTACCGCCGACTCACGCTCGCTCGGCGCCAGCTCGACCGCGTGACCGAGGACCTGTCGGGTCGCTCCGGCGGCCTGCCGGCGTTCCTGGTCGGCGGCGCCGCGGTCTCGGCCGCGTCCTCGGCACTCCGGGAGATCACCGGCAGTCGGCTCGTCCTGCTGGTCGTCGCGGGGGTCACGGTGGCGCTCGCGGTCGCGGCGTTCTGGTGCGTGATCACGGCCGCGGCGATCGCTCGCCGGCGTACCCGGATCGCGCTCGACGCGCCCCTCCGCGCGCTCTACGAGACCATCGGCGCCGCCGGCGACCCACCACGCGACAAGAGCCGCGACTTCGTCGTGTACGCCGTGGTCCTCCTCGCGGTGGCGTGGATCGTCATGCCCGTCGCACTGACCCTCGCGTTCAACCTGATCTGACGTCGCGGCGGTCATCCGGCGTCGAGACGTGCGATCTCCTCTGCCGTGAGCTCCAGGTCGACGGCCGCCGCGGAGTCTCTGATCGACTCTGCGTGCTTGGCACCTGGGATCGGGATCACGACCGGCGACTGGGCCAGCTCCCATGCGAGCGCCACCTGCTGCGGGCTCACACCCCGAGCCTCAGCGAGCTCGGCGAATGCCGGGTGGTGCTCGGCGAGCTGCTTGGCGTCGTTCAGGCCACCGAGAGGGCTCCACGGAAGGAAGGCGAGACCCAGCTCCTCGCAGACGTCGATCTCGCGACGGCTGCTGCGGTACGCCGGGGAGAACTGGTTCTGGACACTCGCCAAGGAGTCTCCGAGCACCTTGTGGGCGGCCCGGATCTGATCCTCGTCGGCGTTCGACAGGCCGATCATGCGCACCTTCCCCGAGGCCGCAATGCCCTGAAGGGTCTCGATCACGTCGTCGTACGGCACGTCCGGGTCGGGCCGGTGGTGCTGCCACAAGGCGATCTGCTCGACTCCGAGCCGTTCGAGGCTGGCGTCGACGGCGGCCTCGAGATGCGCTCGGGAGCTGTCGGTCTCCCAGTCGCCGCCGTCCGTGCGCACGTGTCCGCCCTTGGTGGCGACCATGACGCGATCCCTCACCCCGAGCTCGTCGAGCAGGGAGGCGATCAACAGCTCGTTCTCACCCTGGGCCCGAGCTCCCAGGTCTCCGCCCGGCCCGTAAGCGTCGGCCGTGTCGAACAAGGTCACACCCGCGTCCAACGCCGCCCTGACGGTGTCGACGAGCTGGTCGCGCGGCTGGGCGCCGGTCTGGTCGAAGGTCATCAGGCCGAGGCCGATGGCGCCGACCTCGACGCGACCTACGGTGTCGTTGCCGATGGTCCGAGTACGCATGGCGCACTCGTACCCGGCGTCGATCCGGACATGCCAGGAGACGCCGGCCCAGTGCGTGACGATCTCCCTGCCGACCCCTGAGACCGGCGAGCCCGGCGACCGGGGGTGGCTCAGGGCCGCACCCGATGGTGCGGGCGACGTCGGCGGAGCACTGTGGAGACATCAGGGAGAAGCCCTGATCATCCAGAGAAAGAAGTGCTACCACCATGAACGACATCCGCCAGAGCTTCGCCCGCCACGGCCTGGTCCGGTCGCGCGAC
Source organism: uncultured Actinomycetota bacterium (assembly GCA_963812055.1). GTDB lineage: Bacteria > Actinomycetota > Actinomycetes > Propionibacteriales > Nocardioidaceae > Nocardioides. Next base: position 25,595 of record CAWEUA010000019.1, on the reverse strand, counting down.
CGGCGCGTGCTGGGCGGCGTGCTCGCCGGCCTCGGCCGACGCCTCGGTCTCGAGCCGTGGACCGCTCGACTCCTGTTCGTGCTGCTGCTCCTGGTCATCCCGGGCAGCCAGCTCCTGATCTACCCGATCCTGTGGATCCTGATGCCGTCGGAGGAGACGGTCGGCGTCCCGGCGCAGTCCACTCCGTCACCGGCGGCCGGCTGAGCGTCGTCGGGCATGCCACCATTTCGCATGCCCGACGCACACCCGATCACCGACGCCGACCTGGCCGACCTCGTCCAGCGCATGGACGAGGCGGCCAAGGCCTTCATCAAGGGCGACATCGACCACTACCTGTCGTTGTTCGACCACGCCGACGACTACACGCTGATGTCTCCGACCGGCGGCCCGACCGTCCGCGGATTCGACTTCAGCGAGGAGTACCTCGAGAGCATCCGCACCTTCTTCACGGCCGGCGAGGCCACCCTCGAGGTCGACCAGACCTACGTCTCCGGCGACCTCGCCGTGCTCGTCGCGGTCGAACGCCAGCGCGGCGTCGTCGGAGGTACGCCGGAGCAGGACTGGTCGCTCCGCGTCACCCTCGTGTTCCGGAAGACCGACGGCGGTTGGGAGCTCGTCCACCGGCACGCCGACGGCCTGGTGCATCCGATCCCGTTCAGCCATCTCGGTGAGCTGGCGCGTGGCCTCGAGGCCTGACGCGGCGGAGGTGACGACGCAGGTGATCATGCGGCTTCGTTCCCTGATCCACTGCGGTCACTCCGAAATCGCCGGGTTCGAAGAGTTCGAGCGGCGGTAAGGTGAGCTCATTACTGCGATGTGCCCGGTCGCGCGCGCCGTTCCGGCGTCCTGGATCCCGCACACGAAGCGAGCCGCGAAAGCGGGTGTCAGATGGAGTCCACGGAGTCCCCTCCGTCGGTGTCGATCGAACAGCTGCTGAGCGAAGTGCGCGACGCTCGGAAGCTGGTGGCCCGGGAGCGGGGTCCGGCCCGTCAGCCCACGGAGTCAACGCTGGCACAGGCGCGGCTGCTCAACGCCTTGGAGGCGGCCGCAGCGGCGCTGGAGTCCGCCGGCCATCCGGTGCCGTACCGGATGCGCGACGAGCTGGCCATGCGGCGCCGGCTCGCGGGGCTCGGCGGCGTACCGAGAGCGGCAAGCCGCTGAGTGAGTAGCCCACGATGAAGACGCCTCGGGTCGTCTCCGCGACGGAATGGGAAGAGGCCCGCCAGCAGCTCCTGGTCAAGGAGAAGGAGCTCACCCGGGCGCGCGACGCCCTGGCGGCCGAGCGGCGGCGGATGCCGTGGACGGCCGTCGAGAAGGAGTACCGCTTCGAGGGGCCGGATGGCCCGCTGAGCCTGGTCGACCTGTTCGCGGGTCGCCGCCAGCTGATCGCCTACCGCGCCTTCTACGGTCCGGACATCACGACCATCGCCGAGGGTCGGTCCTACCCGGAGCGGGCCTGCGTCGGCTGCTCGTTGGTCGCCGACCAGGTGGCCGACCCGGCCCACCTGAACGCCCGCGACACCTCCCTCGCGTTCGTGTCGCGAGCGCCCCAGGCCGACATCGCGGACCTGAAGGCGCGCATGGGGTGGGAGTCGATCCCGTGGTACACGCTGACCGACGACTTCGACGCCGACTTCGGCGTGGACGAGTGGCACGGCACCAACGCGTTCATCCGCGACGGCGACCGGGTGTTCCGTACCTACTTCCTCGACGCCCGCGGCGACGAGGCGATGGGCAGCACCTGGAGCTACCTCGACATCACGGCGCTGGGTCGACAGGAGTCGTGGGAGGACTCGCCGGAGGGCTACCCGCAGACGGCGCCGTACGAGTGGTGGAGCTACCACGACACCTACGGCCCGCAGGACTGACGGTCACGCCAGCGTCGACCAGCGCACGTCGGCCGGAGGCGCCGATGCGGCGGACTCGAGCACCCGGGCGATGTCTGCGGCAAGCGGTACGCCGAGGCGCGGGTCCGCGGGATCGGACAGGAGTACGTCGTACAGCCCGCGGTAGTGCGCCTCCTTGCGGCCGGCCGAGCCGGCGTACCCGACCTGGTGGGTGACGACGCCGCCCTCGACGACCGTGGCCGTCAGTGACGTGTGGTCCAGGCGCACCTGCCGGTCGCCGGCGTACTCGAGGGTCGTCTGCTTGGAGGTGTCGGCGGCCAGCCAGTTCGAGGTGAGCAGCGTGCGGCCGCCGTTGTGGTCGAGCACGGTGACCGCGCGGTCGCGCTCGTCGGCGTGCGCCACCACCTCGCAGGAGCCGACGAACGGCGCCAGCAGGCTGAGCTGGTTCGGGGCCGAGTCGACCCAGCTCGAGACGACGCTGGCGAGCCGGGACTCCGGAAGATCGGCGTAGGCGTCGTTGAAGACGCTGAGCACGCGGCTCGGGCGGCTCCATCCCAGGTCGCGGGTGAACCGCCGGGCCCACTCCACCTCGGGTGAGAAGGCGAAGTGGTGCGCGACCCGGACCCGGTCGGCGACGTCGGCGAGCGCGGCGATGTCGGCCCGCGTCGTCGCGAGCGGCTTCTCCGAGAGGACCAGCGCGGTGGTGCGCTCGACCAGGGTGCGCACGATCGGCACGTGCGTCTCGGTGGGCGTCGCGACCACCGCGAGCGTGGGCTCGAGGCCGGCGGCCAAGGCGTCGTCGAGGGTGCGGTACGTCGGCGTCTCGTCGAGGTCAGCCGTCGGGTCGACGCCGGCCACGATCACCGCGTCCGGCCGCTGACCGAGGACCTGCAGATGGGTCTGCGCGATCGTCCCGAGCCCGACCACGAGGACGCGCTGCTCGCTCACGTGTTCTCCCCTGATGGCGCCGGCAGGGATCAGTCTGCCGCCCGAGGAGGGTCAGCGTCGGGTGGGACGCGGGAGGAGCCGCGGGGTGACCGCGGCGTACGCGGCGTACTCGGGCAGCTCCGCCGACAGGTCGCGCTCCTCCAAGCCGGACGCCGACCAGCACGTAACCGCAGCCGAGCACGCCGAAGAGGAGGTGGCCCCACGTCATCGTCGGCGCGGCGAGGAACGCGGGGAAGAACCCGAGCATCATCGGGTGGCGGACCAGGCGGTACGGCCACGGGTGGGCGAACACGGGTGACCGGTCCGGCAGGCCGCGCAGGTGCTGGGCGACCTGACGGAGGCCGAACAGGTCGACGTGGTCGATGGCGAACGACATCGCGAGCACCCAGGCGAACCCCGCCACGACGAGGGCTCCCATGAGCGGGCGCGCGAGCGGCGACGACACGTCCCAGACCACGCCCGGGATCGGTCGCCACTGCCAGAAGAGCAGGGCAAGGGCCGCGTTCGCGGCGAGCACGTACGTCGACCGCTCGACGTGCCGGGAGACCACCGTGGTCCATCGGCGCTTGAACCCGGGGCGCGCCATCACGCTGTGCTGCACCGCGAAGACACCGAGCAGGGCGACGTCGATCACCAGCGCGGGCATCACACCGCTCGCGGGCCCGCCACGGTCGACGGTCCGCGGGACGACGACGTCGGCGACGAAGGCGGCGGCGTACAGGAAGAGCACGACGAAGGACGCGTAGCAGACGAGGCCGTAGCCGAACGCCACGACCGCGCCCGCCGAGGTGCGCGGGCGGGCGCGCGGCTGCTCGGTGGTGGTCATGCCTCCAGCCTCGGGTCGACGGACGGGCCATGTCAGGCGGGGAACTACCCCACTTGCCGCGCGCCCGCCGATGCGGTGGAGTGCGCGGGTGGAGCAGCGGCTGGGCTCGACCCGCACGCCTGACGGGCTGGAGGTCGCGTTCGCGACGGCGGGGCACGGGCCGCCACTGCTGTTCGTCGGCGGCTGGCTCAGCCACCTGGAGCTCAGCTGGGCGCTGCCGGCCGAGCGGCAGTTCCTGGAGGGCCTGGCGCAGGGGCGCACGCTGCTCCGCTACGACCGGCCGGGCTGCGGTCTCTCCGACCGCGAGGTCGGTGAGCCCTCGCTGGCCCGCGAGCTCGACGTGGTCGAGGCCGTCCTGGCCGCGGCCGGGGTCGATCGCACGGACGTCGTGGCGAGCTCGCTCGGCGTACCGCTGATGATCGAGTGGGCCGCCCGGCACCCGGAGACCGTCGACCGGTTGGTGCTGTACGGCGGGTGGGCGCGCGGCGCGGACATCGGGACGCCGGAGGTGCGCGACCACGTCGTCGGGCTGGTGGCCGGGAGCTGGGGTCTGGGGGCCGACGTGCTCACCGACATCTTCGCGCCGGACGCCTCGGCCGGGACGCGAGCCGCCCTCAGCACCTACCAGCGCGCGGCGTCCTCGCCCGCGACGGCGGCCGCGCTGCTGGCGCTCTGCTACCAGGTGGACGTGACCTCCGCGCTGACGCGAGGTGCGTGCGCCGACCCTCGTCGTGCACCGCGAGCAGGACCGGGCGGCGCCGCTCGCGCAGGCTCGGCTGATCGCCGCGGAGATCCCGGACGCACGGCTCGAGGTCCTGCCCGGCCGCTCCCACCTCCCGTACGCCGGAGACGCGGCGGCGCTGGTGCACACGATCCGGACGTTCCTCGGGCTTCCCGAGGTCCGCGGGCCGAAGCCGCCGACCCTGACCGCCCGGCAGCGCGAGGTCGCCGCCCTGGTGGCCGAGGGGCTGACCAACCGGGAGATCGGCGAACAGCTCGGGATCGAGGAGCGCTCGGCCGAGGGCCACCTCGAACGCATCCGCCTCCGCCTCGGCGTACGCTCGCGCGCCCAGGTCGCGGCCTGGTGGGTGGCCACGAACGCCGGCTGACTCCCGGGCTGCCCGCGTCGGGTTGAGCGTCGAAGCCCAGGGACTTCCTGGGGAGTTCGGCGGACGCCGCTGACCCGCAAAGGCCGCCATACTCGGACGAGGAGGTGCCCGATGACCGCGTCCGAGACCGGATCGCAGCCGACCTGGGCGGCCTCGGGCGCACGGGCGGTACGCCGCCTCTCGGCGGTGACGGCCGCGGGTGGACTGCTGGGTCTGCTGGTCGGCGGAGTCGGTGGCCGGCTCGCGATGATGCTGCTCGCCCAGCTCAACCCGGATGTCACCGGCCGGGAGAGCGACGACGGCTTCACGATGGGTCAGTTCACGGACGCGACGTTCAACCTGCTGATCATCGCCACCCTGATCGGCGTCGTCGGCGGCGCGGTCTACTTCGTGCTGCGCGGCCTGATGGTCGGGCCGCGGTGGTTCCAGATCCTGTCGATCTCGGTCGGGCCGGCCGTGGTGGTGGGCAGCCAGATCGTGACCACCGACGGCATCGACTTCACCCTGGATCCCGCGCTGCTCGCGATCGCGATGTTCGTCCTGATCCCCGGTCTGTACGCCGCGTTGCTCACCGTGCTGGCGGAGCGCTGGCTCGCCGACGACGGTCCCTTTGCCCGCGCGCCGCTCTGGCTCGCGATCGTGCCGCTGCTGCTGTGGTCCCCGATCGCGCCCGTCACTCGGGCTCCTCGTGCTCGGCCTGGTCGCCTTCGAGGCCGTACGCCGTTCCGACCGCGGAGCCGCCGTGCTCGCGCAGCCCGTGCTGGCCCAGATGGCGCGAGCGGCGCTCGTCCTGGTCTTCGCTCTGGCGCTGGTCGACCTGGTAGGCGACGTGAACACGGTCGCCTGAGCGGCTAGGCGGTCTCGATCGTCAGCTCACGTGGCCTTTCGAGGAGCGTGCCGATGCGCTCGGCCTCCTCCGCGATGGCTGCGCGCGGGACGCGACCGGCGTCCGCGAACCACGTCACCCGCAGGTCGTCGCCCTTCGCCGCCCAGGTGCCACAGACGACTCCGCCGGCGACGACGAGGTTGGCCTTCCGCGTGACCGGGTCGCGCCTCGACGCAGGCGTGACGTGGACGTCCTTGGTGCCGGGGCCCATCACCCAGGCGTCGTGGCCGGGCAGGAAGCGCACCGCCTTCGTCGGCTTGGTCGCCCTCAGGTCGTCGAGGTCCTCGCTCAGGACGTAGTGCGCCTCGCCGTCGACGTCGACCTCGGCCAGTTGGTCCTTCATGCGGGCGAGCCAGTCGTTCAGCCGCTTGCGGCCCGCGCTCAGGTTGCCGCCGTAGTAGTGCTGGATGTGGTCGGCCGTCGCCGGGCCGTAGTTCCGGAAGTAGTGCGCGAGGGCGTAGGGACCGGCTTCGTCCAGGTCCCAGACGCCCTTCCACCGCGGGTTGGTGTCGAGCCGCTGGAACGTGTGCTTCCGCCCGCGCGGTGGTCCGAAACCCATGTCGCCCTGCCAGGTCAGCGGCTTGACCAACGTGCCGGCACCCTCGCCGAAGACGGGTCGGAGGTTCCGGTAGCGCGCGTGCGCGGTGACGGCGGCACCGAGCTCGTCGATCGTCAGCGGCCCGTCGCTCAGCGCTTCCCGCACCGTCGCCCGGAACGCCGGCCAGTCGTCCGGGCCGAGCTCGTAGAACTCCACCCAGCTCGGGAGCTCCCACTGCCTCCCGGCACAACGGATGGACAGATAGGCGCCGCCGTCCTCGGGCGACAGGTAGTGCATCGCACCCCGGAACGCGAACGCCTTGATCACCCGCCCCTCGACCAGTGCCTGCGCCAGCTCGCCCGGCTGCGACGTCGTACGGCGTACCCGCACCGCCAGCTCGGCCAGCCCCTCGTCCATCGACGGCACCGCCCCGAGCCGCTGCACCACCGCCTCGACCGGCTCGTCCCCGACGGGCTCGAGGAGCTGCCGCTTCATCCGCCACGAGAGGGCCTGCGCCCACGAGATCGACATCCCGGCAGGCTAACCAGGATTCCGGACGATCCCCGTCCGCTCAGCATGTTGGTCGAGGAGACCGCCGCTCACCGCTGGTCGAGGAGGTCGCCCTGCGACGCCTCCTCCGCTGGTCGAGGAGGTCGCCTGCGACGCCTCCACCGCTGGTCGAGGAGGTCGCTCTGCGACGCCTCCTCCGCTGGTCGAGGAGGTCGCCCTGCGACCGTCTCGAGACCCAGGTGACCGGCAGGTGTGGTTTCGAGACAGGCGCTAGCGCGCCTTCCTCAACCACCGGAGTACGGCGAGCTCTCCCCGCTGGTCGAGGAGGTCGCTCTGCGACCGTCACGAGACCACGCGGACCGGTAGCGGTGTCGGCGGAGGTTCCCGTAGCCAGGGCGCCGTCGGGGGCTATCGTCACTGCGAGGCCCATCCGGGCCGAGCGGAGGCGGCGGGGATGACGAAGCTCTCGATGCACGAGCATCTCCCGTCCGAGGATGCGAGCGCGCCACCTCCGGTGGTCTCGACGGGTGACCTGCCTGATCGAGACCAGGTGGAGGAGTGCCTGAAGGCGGCGTACGAGCGCTACCGCACCGAGCAGACCGGCTCGGTCGCGGACTACATCCCGGTCCTGGCCGAGGCTCCGCCCGATCGCTTCGGGATCTGTGTCGTGGGGGTGCGCGGGGCGTCGTTCGAGGTGGGCGACGCCGAGGTCGAGTTCTCGATCCAGAGTGTCTCCAAGCCGTTCGTCTTCGCGCTCGTCTGCGAGGCCATCGGTTACGAGGCGGCGCGGGACCAGCTGGGCGTCAACAGCACCGGCTTCCCCTTCAACTCCCTCATGGCTGTCGAGCTCAACGAGGCCCGCACCATGAACCCACTGGTCAACGCGGGCGCGATCGCGACGACCAGCCTGGTGCCCGGAGACACGGCCGAGCAGAAGTGGGAGCGGGTCCTCGACGGGCTGTCCCGGTTCGCCGGCCGAGAGCTCAGCGTGGACGGCGAGGTCTACGCATCGGAGTCGACCTCGAACCTGCGCAACCAAGGCATCGCCCACCTCCTGAGCAGCTACCGACGGCTGTACTTCGACCCGGACGAGGCCACGGACATCTACACCCGGCAGTGCTCGGTGAGCGTCACGGTCCATGACCTGGCGGTGATGGCGGCCACCCTCGCCGACGGCGGGGTGAACCCGGTGACGGGTGTCCGCGTCGTCGGCCCCGAGGTGTGCCGTCGCGTGCTGGCGGTGATGGCGACGGCGGGCCTGTACGAGCTGTCCGGGGACTGGCTGTACGAGATCGGGATCCCGGGCAAGAGCGGCGTCAGTGGAGGCATCGTGACCGTCTCGCCCGGCAAGGGTGGGCTGGCGACGTACTCGCCACGCCTGGACGACGCCGGCAACAGCGTCCGCGGCCAGCTGGTCACGAAGTACCTGTCGGAGAAGCTCGGCCTGAACCTCTTCGCGTCCCAGCCGTACGCCGGCGTGATCGACGATCCGAGTGTCGGCGCCGGCGTCGGGACGCCCACCTGAGGAAAGTCCCACCTCGGAGGCTGGGTCGCTGCGATGCTGACGCCACCCTCCCCGAGATCGGACCCACTTGATGATGCGACGTACCGTCACGCGACTGCTGGCCCCCACCGCGACGACCCTGTGTCTTCTGGCCGCGGCCGCCCTCCCTCTCGCCGCCCAGGCCGACGCCGCGTCGACGACGTCGCACCGGGCCGCCAGCGGACCGAAGCTGAAGGCCGACTACCATGTTCGACGGCAACCTGAAGTCGTCGGTGAGCGGCGCCCCGCGCCTGCGCAACGTCGGCATCGGCAACGTCTTCCGCCGCGATCGCGTGCCCGGCGAAGGCCGGACCAAGGTGCTGAAGTTCCCCAGCGGCAGCGGCCTGAAGGTGCACACCAAGGGTCTGATCCCCTCCAGCCACTACTCGGTGGTCATGCAGTTCCGTCTGGCCACGGCCGGGACGGATGAGTACGCGCGCATCCTCAATCCGACCCTCCCCGCCGACGACAACGACAACGGCCTCTACCTCTACAACAACTACCTGGACCTGTACGACGTGACGGACTTCCAGGGCACGGTCGGCACGGTCACACCGGAGAAGTACGTCGAGGTCGCGTTCACCCGCAACACCGACGGCAAGATCCGCGTCTACGCCAACGGCGAGCCGGACATCAAGCACGCCGACGTCGACGCGCAGGCGGTCATCCAGAACCACCTCCTCCGCTTCTTCGTCGACAACTCCAACGACGAGACGTCCAAGGGTGCCGTCTCCCGGATCCGGCTCTACAACGACGCCCTGACCGCGAAGAAGGTCAAGCGGATCTACCAGCAGGGCCACTGACCGACCCGGGCATCATCGCTGGTTCATGAGCGACGGAATGGGCACCTCATTGCGAATGGGCTCGGTCCAGCGGGACCTCAATGGATGATCGGTAACCGAGGATCGGGGTGGTGGTCGCGACCGGCTGCCGCGCGGACCCATGGAAGGTCGTCGTGGAGGTCATCTGGCCGCCCGGAGTCACTGAACCGGAGCATCAGATCGTCGAACAGGTGGGCTGTGTGAGCGATCCCTTCGGGCGTCGCCATCACGGGTCGGCCCAACGCATCGGTCAGATCCACTCCGTGCACGACTGCCTCGACCACACGGCCGGAAATCCAGTCGTCGAGGCGAATCAGCGGATAGGGCTCGAATCCTGGGAACTCACCGAGGGTGTCGGCCGGCGTGGAGCGCGCGCCGTGGACCGCGCTGGTGAACGTTTGACGCAGCACTGACGGCAGGTCCGCCTGGTCCTTGCCCTCCACCATCGTGTAGGCGTACTCGTAGAAGTCCGCTGCGGCATCGACGGGAAAGACGAAGAAGTCGACGGCGTTGCGTTCCGGCGAGCCAACCCGGGGATCCTCGAGCAGCATCGAGGTGATCCCGATGGAGATGTCCAGGTGCCCGGCGAGCTCTACGAGCGTCCACGGCGAGGACCCGGGTGGCGGCTCGAGCAGCGTTCGACGGGTCCACTGCGATCTGGTCAGCGAGCTGAAGGTCTCGGCGACGTTCGCCAACTCCAGCTCGAGGATGTCGAGCAATTGGTCGTAGGACGTCATGTCCGCCTGCCTCCAGAAGTGGCCATCAGGAGTGGCCCCAGGGGTCGGCTCTGCGTCCCTGCCTGGCTGTGCCGATGCTACGCCCGGCACTCATCCCGCCTCGTGGACCTCATCGCGGACCCAACCCAGGCTGTCGGACCCGATGCTGTCGCGGCGGCGTGACGAGCGCTCCGGCGGAGGGATGTTCCACGCCCCGGGCCCTGGGTGCTGAGAGTCTCGGCGGCAGAGTGAGGACGCCGTAATCTGCCGACATGGAGTCCGAGTCCACGATGCCGACGGTCCGGGTCGCCGCAGTCCAGGCGATGCCGGTGGTGCTCGACCTGCAAGCCAGCCTCGACAAGGCGCTCGGCCTCCTCGCGGATGCGGCCGGGCAAGGCGCCCAGTTGGTCGTGTTCCCCGAGACGTTCCTCTCGCTCTACCCGTCGTACGCCTGGGCTCACCTGTCGGGCGGCGACGGCGACGCGCTGTGGGAGCGGCTGTGGGCCAGCTCCGTCGAGGTCCCCGGTCCCGTCGTCGACCGGATCGCGGCCGCCTGCCGGGAGCACGACGTCGTCTGCGCTGTGGGCGTCAACGAGCGCGAGCTCGAACGCCCCGGCAGCATCTACAACACGCTGTTGCTGGTCGGTCCGGACGGCTTGCTCAGCAAGCACCGCAAGCTCATGCCGACCCATCACGAACGGCTGTTCCACGGCCAAGGCGCGGGCGACGACCTCCAGGTCACCGAGACACATCTGGGTCGGATCGGTGGGCTGATCTGTTGGGAGAACCGGATGCCGCTGGCCCGGTGGGCCGTGTACCAGGGCGGCCCGCAGATCTGGCTCGCTCCGACAGCGGACGACTCCGACGGATGGCAGGCCACGATCAGGCACATCGCCATCGAGTCCGGCGCCTTCGTCGTGTCAGTGCCCCAGTTCATCCAGCGCGCTGCATTCGGCGACGACTTCCCCTGGCCGCTCCCGGACACCGAGGTCTTCGGCCGGGGTGGGGCGGCCATCGTCGCCCCCGCGTCCGGCGAGGTCATCGCGGGGCCGATGTACGACGCCGAGGGCATCGTCGTCGCCGACTGCGACCTCCGGCAGACGCTCCACGCCAAGCGCTGGTTCGACGCGGCGGGCCACTACAGCCGCGCCGACGTCCTGTGGCCGAAGCCGCCACACTGACGCCGGCCGACCATCGACAACCGGCGTGGCCGCAGGCCCGCTTGCCTCGCAGTCCCCGGTCGTGATGCCCCACGAGGCGCCTCGGCGGCGGAAGGAGGCACCCGGCGCAGTCCGCGAGTAGCCGGGCGCGAACACACATGCATGTTGCCCACCCGCCTTTTCGCGCTACTCGTAGCGGCGTGCTACGGCGGCCGCAGCTCCTCGGTTCGGTACCCCGAGCTTGGCGAGCACGCGGCTGACGTGGACGCTGGCAGTCTTCTCGGAGATGAAGAGCGTCTGGGCGATGGCCCGGTTGGTGGCACCGTCGGCGAGCAGGTCGAGCACTTCCCGTTCGCGCGCGGTCAGCCGGTTCAGCGGTCCCCTGTCCATGGCTTCTGCCGGCAGTGGAACCCGACTTCGGGAAGCCGAGCGACGGGCCTGCACTTCGTAGTCCTCCGCGTGCATCTCGTGGGCATCGAGCCAGACCTTGGCCAGGAGTTCCCGGCCCTCGTCGCGTTCTCCTTGCGCCAGGAGGTCTTCGGCGAGCATGAGCCGGGGTTCGAGCGCGAAGAAGGCGCCGAACGGCTCGCTGAGGTCGACCGCGCTGCGCAGGCCGTCGATCGCCGGTCTGCCCCCGAGGCGAGACTCGTACGCCTCGGCCAGGAGGAGGCGTACCCCGTAGAACGACGCGCGCCAGCTCTCGTTGAGCCCTTCGCGGGCGCGGACTACCGAGCGGCGCGCCACTGACTCGAGCGATCCCGGACTCTCCACGCCGGCGCTCTTCGCGAGGCACATCGTGCGATAGCCGCTGTACGCCGCAGACGCGTGGCGCAGCGGTGAGTCGGAATCCTCGAGCTCGTTCGAGGAAGGACTCCGCGATCTGGATTGCCTGCTGCCAGTCGCCGAGCATGCAGAACAGCCACGTACGCGTCTCGATGTCGGCGTCGTTCGGCGTCCCCTGGAGCTCGGCCTCGAACTCCATGTCGCTCAGGACGTAGGGCTTGGCTCCCTCGCCGTCGTCCTCGTGCAAGCAACAGCGGAGCTCGGAACCACTTGGCGTACTGGGAATCGATGCCCATCGCCACCAGCTCGTCCAACAAGGCTTCCGACTCGTCGAACCGCCCCTGTCGGATCCGGGCCTGGAGCAGGACCACACCGCCTTGAGCCCCCCGCTCCGAGAGGCCGAGCGACCGCGCTTCTCTCAGGAGCTCCTCTGCCGTGGCCACTCCCTGCTCGACGTCGCCACTGAGCGCCAGCTGGTCGGCGAGAACCATGCCGTCCCACAGCGCCTCACCGTGGAGCCCGGCCTCCCGGCCCACGAGGCAGGCCTCGGTCTGCAGACGGATCGCCTCCTTCAGGTCGCCCAGCATGAAATGGTTCAGAGCGCTCACGGACAAGGAGGTGATCAGGACCTCGGGGCAGTCCACGGTGCGGGAGACCTCGATCGCCCGACCAGCCCACTCGAGCGATTCCACGAAGTGGTCGTACTGGTTCAGGAAATGCGCCTTGGCGTCCAACGCGCGGGCGAGCTCCTCCGAAGGCTGGGTGCCGGCGAGCTCGAGCGAGAGTTGGACAGCTTCGGCCCGACCGACCGAGTCATCGGGGAACAGCCAGCAGCGGCCGAGCGCTCCGTAGATCCTGCTTGCCAACAGGGGATCGGTATCGGGCCCGATGAGCCGGACAGCCTCGTGCACGCGGGCATGCCACCCGGGGATGTCGTCCTGCCCCTCGAGAGGCCCTGGGCGAGCATCAGCAGAAGCTCTGCTCGAGCGTGGCCGGTGAGTGCCTGGGCGTCGGGGACCTGGTCCCAGACTGAAAGCGCGTACTCGAGGTGACGGACGCCCTCGGCTGCACCTAGTCGTGTCGCGGCGTTGCCCGCCCGTATCGACGCGGCCAGGGCGTGCGGTATGTCGTGCGCCTCGCGCCAGTGAAAGGCAGCGCGGCTCAGGTCGAGCAAGGAGGGAGCCTTGGCCGCCTCGACCCGCACCGACAGGACCTGGGCCACCGACGCGTGCGTGCGCGTCCGCTCGTCGGGGAGGAGATCGTCGTACACGGCCTCCCGGATCAAAGCGTGCCGGAACTCGAGGTGGTCGGCTCGTGGGCGCAGCACATACGCCTCGACCGCCTCCCGCAGGCTTGCCTCGACGTCCTCGCGCCTGGAGCCGGTGACCTGGATCAGCACCTCGGTGTCCAGGCTGGTGCCGTCGGTCGAGGCGACCCGTAGGAGCCGCCGAGTGTCGTCCCCGAGCCGGTCGACACGGGCGAGAAGGAGATCGGCCAGATGCTCGGGCATGCGCGAGGTGCCCGAGAACTGCTCGGCCGCGAGAAGCTCCTCGACGTAGAGGGGGTTTCCCTCCGAGCGCTGGAGCATCGACGAGAGCACCGGTGGTGCGAGGCACAGAACCACTGCGGCCGGCCATGAGCCGTGCGACGTCCTGGCGGCTGAGTGGTCCCAGATCGACCGCTCGGACGCTTCCCGAGCGTCTCAGCTCGGCAAGGGCTGCCCGCAACGGGTGCCTGCGGTGGAGCTCATCGCTGCGGAAGGTCAGCACCAGCAACAAGCGACCGCTGGCCGTGCTCGCCAACGTCGTGATGAGATCGCGGGTGGAGGAGTCGGCCCAATGAAGGTCCTCGAACACGAGGAGAATCGGGCCGGCCGCTGCGGCTTCGAGCAAAGCAAGCCGAAGATCGTCTAGAAGGCGGACGTCCTCGACCTGCGGCGTCGCCGGGTCCAGCAGCTGTTGCATCCTGCGGGCATGCGGCCGGTCTTCGGCATCGTCGACGCTCGCCAGCAGGACCCGCACGGCGGCCACCGCCGGTGCCAGGGGGATCCCGGCCTGGATGTCCAGGCACTGCCCCCGCACGATCGCATAACCGAGCTCCGTGGCCCGCTGCTCCACCTCGGCGACCAGCGTCGTCTTGCCGATCCCCGCGTCCCCGGCAACCAACACGACCTGCGGCTGTCCCTGGCCGGCGAGCATCAGAGCGTCGTGCAACAGGCGGCTCTCGGCCTCACGACCAACGATCTGAACGCCTGTTCGTCCGACCATGGGGCCCTCCCGCGTCCCATTGTCTTGCATCGTCACCGGGCCGTCACGCCCCCACGCATCGGGCAGGTCCGCGAAGCGGAACGCGGCGATGCTGCTGGCTGATGTGAGGGCGCGTCGCATCGCTTCAGCGTGATGCTGAGGCGTGTGCAGTGCATGGCGAGACATCCCGAGTCTCGCTTATGGGTCCCGCGCGGCGGAGTGACGCGGGTGGGATCGCGCCGACCCCGGCGGAATGGGACAGGGCCGCTGTCGAAGTCGTGTTCGGCCTCGAGCGTACGGGCGCTGGGTGACCACTGCGTCGTGTGCTGGCGTCGAAGCGGCCGTTGCGGGCCTCGAAGACCCAGCACCGCACGCGACCGGACCGTCGCACGTAGGCGACGGTCCGGGTCGGGTGAAGTGGCTGGCTACTGGTTCAGCACGGTGCCCGCGCCGCCGGTGAGGATGTCGGTGCCCGCGCCGCCGTTGACGGTGAGCGAGAACAAGCCTGCGGCCAGTCCGGTCGCGTCGACGGTGTCGTTGCCGCCGAGCGCGTTGAAGGTGAGCGCGTCGGCCGGACCGTCGGTGCCGAAGACGTTCACGAGTGCCTGCAGGCCGGAGATGGCGACGCCGTCCTGCTTGCTGTCAGCGAGCCTCACCGTGTCGGCGGCTTCGGTCGCGTTGACCACGACGTGGTCTGAGGTGCCGTCGACCCCGAGGTTGACACCGACTCCGGTGACGTCGGTGCCGCTCAGGTCGTTCACCGTGAAGGTGTCGGCTCCGGCCAGGGTGTTGGTGTCGACCTCCTCGATGCCGCCGAGGTCCATGGTGATGTTCCCGAGGTCGCGCACCAGGCGCGCGCGGGAGTCGTTGGCGGACAGGGTGAAGTTCTCGGCGAGCGTCGCGCCGTTGAAGACCAGCGTGTCCTGGTCGGCGTCTCCGTCGACGGTGTCGCTGCCGTCGCCGTTGTCCCAGACGAACGTGTCGTTGCCGTCGCCGAGAGAGGCGAAGTCGGCTCCCTGGTTGCCGTCGACGACGTCGTCGCCTGCTCCACCGGTCAGGGTGTCGCTGCCGTTGCCGCCGCTGATCCGGTCGTTGCCGTCCCCACCGTTGACGTCGAGGGCGATCAGCGAGGCCAGATCGCCCGAGGCAGCGAACGAGTCGTCGCCGCCGTTGGCGTTCACCAAGAGCCGCTCGCTGGTCCCGATGTCCAGGCTGAAGGGCAGTGGGGCGACCCGGTCGAAGCGCACGCGGGAGCCGTCGGCCGTGGCGGTGAAGGTCTCGCCGACACCGCCGCCGTTCACCACGACCGCGTCGGTTCCATCGCCGCCCTCGTTGAGGTCGCTCCCGTCGCCTGGGTTCCAGATCAGCTGATCGTCACCGGAGCCACCGAGCGACTCGTCGGTGCCGGTGCCGCCGGTCAGTGCGTCGTTGCCGCTCCCGCCGTTCAGGATGTCGTCCCCGCCGCCGCCGAGCAGTGTGTCGCTCCCGGGTCCGCCGAACAGCCGGTCATTCCCGGAGCCGCCGAAGAGCTCGTCGTCCCCCGAGCCGCCGAACAGAAGTGCCCGCGGCAGGGAGCCGTGCTCCTCGTCGATCGCGAGCCGGTCGCTCGCGTGGCCCCCGACCACCACGATCGTGCTGACGTTCGACACCGTGGCCCGAGCACCATCGATCCTCACCGCCCCGCCGTTGACCTCGATGACCCCGGCGCGGTCGCGGCTCACGACGGTCGTGCCGCCGTTCGGGTCGCCGAAGACGGTCAGTACTCCGTGGCCCTGGTTGAAGTGGGCGCTGGTCGCGGCCGAGGCCGACGGTGCGAAGGCCAGGGCCGCCGTCAACGACGCGGCCACGGCACCCGCGCCCACCATCGTTCGTCTGCGCGCGAGATGTCTGTTGCTCTTCATGGAGAGTCCTGTTCTGGTCGGTGAAATCCACATGCCCGGGAGCACGACCAGAACGCGGAGCCCGTTCGAGAAACCAGGCATGGCAGAGGACTCACCCCAGTTGGTGAACCGGCGACACCGGTACGACGTACCGCGCGGTTGGGTGTGGTCCACGGGCCCACTACCCACGCACGGCCTCCGATCAACCTCCGGCCCCTGCTCGTTCAGGTAGCACGTGCAGCGCGGTGGAGACGCCCACCGATGATGGGGGCTCCTCGTGAGCGCCCGCTTGCGCAAACCCCCGACACGTCAACGCCGTGTGGTGTGACCCTGCATGGTGGAGTGCGTGGGAAGTAGTGCCACCTTGCCTCCGGGGTGCTGGCCGCGGAGGAGCTCTACCGCTTCCATTGCTTGCTCGAGCGGGTAGGTGCGGGCCATCGGCACCTCGAGGCGTTCCTGGCCGGCCAGCCGCACGAGGTCTGCGCGCACTGCGTCGCGGTACGCCGCGCTGCCGGGCAGGTCGCCGCCGAGTACGCCGATCCCTGCCTGCGCTCCACGCTGCTTCGCGGCGATCGTGACGACCCGGGCACGATTGGGTACTACGCACAGGGACACGTCGACGGCCTCGTCGGTGCCCACGCAGTCGAGCGCCGCGGCTATGCCTTCGGGAGCGGCTTCACCGATCCTCGACACCAGCCCATCGCCGTACACCACCGGGACGCCCGCGAACCGCCGCACCTCGGCGAAGCGGGCCGGGCTGCAGGTGCCGACGACGCGCGCACCGAGCAGGGCGGCCTGTTGCAGGAGGCTGACGCCGACGGCACCCGAGGCACCGTGCACCAGGACCGTCTCGCCGGGCTGGACTGCGCTCACGTGCAGCATCTCGGAAGCGGTCGTGGCGGCCAGCAGCAGGTTGGCGGCCTGCTCGAAGGTGAGAGCCCCAGGTTTGGCGAACACGTCGCGCGCAGGGACGTTCAGGTCACTGGCCCAGCCGCCGGCTACCCGGAAGGCAAGCACTTCGTCCCCGACAGCGCCTCCGCCTGTTGCGATCTCGGTCCCGGGGCCGATCGCCGTGAGCACGCCGGCGACCTCGTACCCGACGCCTCGAGGGAATGGCTCTCGCTTGCCCTGGGCAACGTGCGAGGCATCCGCCGGGTTGACACCCGCCGCTCGTACTTGGACGGTGACCTCACCTGGCCCCGGCGGTGGCACGTCATACGACAGGAACTGGAAGACCTCCGGGCCTCCCGGCCGCGCTGCCACCCAACGCTGCGCCATGACATCGCCAACGGTGGGCACCGGCCCCGCATTCCCCGCCCGGCATGGATGCTGCGTGCACGACCCGACCGACTTGCGCGGCCGGATGGGACGCTGCCGCCTCGCGGCGGAATGACGCCGCTCGGGGATGACCGGCGGCTAGGCACGCAGCGAATTCGCGAGCCCGCGCGTGTACTCTTCCCGTCATTTCTCATCCGTGTCGGGGGATGCCATCTGCCGGCGATCGCACAAGGCTGCGTCCGTAAGCCGGTGGCATCCACCGGATCGGCCCATGAGAGGTTCCTATGTTCGACAACAACGGTTCGTTCCTGCTGGCCTTGTTCGAGTTCTTCCTGTTCTTCGCCTGGTTCATGTGCCTGTTCTGGATCCTGGGAGACATCTTCCGAAGCAAGGACCTGGGCGGAGGCGCCAAGACGGCGTGGGTGATCTTCGTGATCATCATCCCGTGGCTCGGCATCCTGGCCTATGTCATCGCTCGTGGGCACGGCATGCAGGAACGCCAACTCGAGCAGGCCAGGGAGGTCCAAGCGGCGCAAGCGGCCTACATCAAGTCTGTCGCCGCACCCTCGGGCGGCGCCGCCAGCCAGATCGCCGACGCCAAGGGGCTCCTCGACAGCGGGGCGATCACTCAGGCGGAGTTCGACCAGCTCAAGGCCAACGCACTCGCCTCCTGATCGACCTCGCTGACGACTGGGTGGCCAGCGCAACCATTCCGCACCACTGACAATCTCGCCGTCCTCAAGGCACTCGCGGCCGAAGGACGCGACTCCGGGCCGAACGTCACGAAAGGAGAGCCACTCGCGCGAGTCGGACCACCAGATCGTGGTGATGGTGCGCGCCAGCGCCCAGCACGTTCCCGCGTTCACGATGCTCGTCCGCCACGACGTCCCAGCCCCCGCGCTCGACCGCCAGGGCAAGCACATCGTCGGGGCTGACGTAGTCGTCGGGGTCGTATCCCTGTTCCAGGGCATGCTCGCGGTCGATGTCGGCATGGTGGACCACTAACAGCGTGCCGCCGGGCGCCACCAGGCTGAGCAGCCGCTGCTCGGCCTGGGCGGTCGGCGTGCGCAGCAGCGCGGGATACATGGCGCTGACCAGGTCGTACCCGGCCTCTGCCAGCGGAGCATCGAGGAGGCCCGCGGCGACGCCCTCGACGTGCACACCGGCATCCGTGGCCAACGCCTCGGTGCGTTCCACCGCCTTGGCTGAGATGTCCAGCGCAGTCACTTGCCAGCCCTGGCGCGCCAGCCACACCGAATCCGCTCCCTCGCCACACCCCACGTCAAGGGCGCGACCCGGGCTGAGCTCCGCGACCTCTGCCAGGAGCGCCCCATTCGGATGACCGCTCCAGATCCGCTCGCCCGAATAGCGCTCATCCCAATCCTCAGCGGAGTGGGGCTGGTGGGCTGCGCCATGCTCGCTCATCCGGCCAGTCTGCCTGAGCAGTCGATCTCGAGTCGCGTGCACGAACTCCCCGTTCGCAGGCCGGGAGACAGTGCCATGATGTCGGTAGCTTCGCTCGCCTTCTCGCGGCTGAGTGAAACACTGGGGATCGCGCCGCATCCCGGCGGAGTGACGCTTGTGAGGTTCGACTCCCGGTAGGTCCCAGGGTTGACGCGTGGTCCTCGCGGAGGATGGACGGCGACGTTCCGGTTTGGGAGTCTCGGAGTCATGGAAGTCCAATCAGGCCGGTGGACCGCCGACCTCGACGGGGACTTCGTGGTGTTCCTGATCGGCGCCGTGGTGCATGACCCGGCCGTGGCCACCGAGGCGAGCGGGCTGCTCATGGCCATGGCCGACATGCTCGACGAACTCGAAGGCGACCCTTCGCAAGGTCTGTTGGGCTACACCCGCCATGGCGACCCTGGAAAAGGCGTCCTGGTCCAGTACTGGCGGTCGTTCGAGGCGCTCGAGGCCTACTCACGCAACCCGGGCTCCAGGCACGCGCCCGTCTGGCGGGCGTGGAACCGGCTTGCGGCAGAAGACCGGGGTGCTGCTGGCATCTGGCATGAGACCTTCAAGGTGAACGCCGGCAGCTACGAGGCGATCTACCAGAACATGCCGGTCATGGGGCTCCAGAGGGCAGGCCGGCCGATCACCGTGACCGAGGCCAAGGAAACGGCCCGGGCCAGGCTCTCCGGCTGAGCCGTCTGTGGTCGAACGTTCGCGTGTCAGCTGTTGTACTGGAACAGCGACACGATGATCCCCTCGGGCCCGCGCACGTAGGCCATCCGCACGGTGTTCTGGTACTCACCGACGCCCGCGACGAGTCCGTACCCCTGGCGCAGCCACCGTTTCGAGAGCGGCGTCGAGGTCGCCGACCTCGAAGGACACGTTGCGCAGGCCGAGCTCGTTGGCCATGGCCGTGGGCGATCCGGGCACGTGGTCGGGCGTGACGAAGCTGGCGACCTCCAGCCCGGACCCTCCGCCGGGCGGCCGCAGCATCGTGATCTCGCACTTCGCGCCCGCGATGCCGCAGACGGCCTCCACGAACTCCCCCTCCACGAATCCGGTGCCCTCGATCTCGAGTCCCAGCGCGACGAAGAACGCCGTCGCGGCCTCGAGGTCGGCCACGGTGACGCCGATGTGGTCGAAGCGCTGAACGTGTGACATGTGTCGGTCCTCCAGGGTGAGTGGGTCGGTCATGGGCGGGACGGGTGGTAGCGGAGGCTGGCGCAGCGGGTGGGGTCGGTGCCCACGCGTTCCAGCCGAAGGGGGGCTCCTCCGGGTGAGTCGTAGAGGCGGATGCCGTCACCGAGGAGGACCGGCGCGAGATGTACGTCGATCTCGTCGACCAGGCCGAGGTCGAGCAGCTGCTTGCCGATCGTCGGCGAGAACACCTCGAGGTTCTTTCCCCGGGCCGCCTCCAGCCCGATGCGGACCGCCTCCTCGACCGGGCAGGAGAGGAACGTGACGTCGCGCGCGGGGCGGGCATCCTCCGGGTGGTGGGTCAGGACGAAGATCGGGCCCTGCCAGGCTCCGCCGTACGGCCGGGAGTCGCCGATGGCGCTGTCGAACCCGTCGCGGCCCGCGAGCACGGCGCCTGTGGTGTCGACGTACTCCTGGACGAGACCGGGGCGGGTCGTCGCCCCGGCCAGGAAGTCCATGGAATGTCCCGGACCGGCGACGTACCCGTCCACCGACATCGCGAAGTGCAGGCACACCTTGCCGCTGGCCTTCTGTGGGGGAAGGTCGATCTCGCTCATGAGTCGAGTCTGAGAGATCCGGAAGCATGCGTCCAATGTCGATTCATGCAGCCATTCATCGATACGGTCTATGGATGCTCAACGTCACTCGGCTGCAGGTCTTCGCCTCGGTGGCCCGTCATGCTTCGGTCACCCGAGCCGCTCAGGAGCTGCACTACGCCCAGCCCTCGGTCAGCCACCACCTGGCACGCCTCGAGGAGGAGGTCGGGCTCAAGCTGGTCGAGCGGGTGGGCCGCGGGATCAGGCTCACGCCGGACGGCGAGCTGCTGGCTCGTCGGGCGACCGAGATCCTGGCTCGCCTCGAGTCCACCGAGGACGAGCTGGCCGCGCGGGCGGGATTGCGCACCGGACGGGTCCGGGTGGCGGGATTCCAGTCCGTGCTGTGCACCGTGGTCGCACAGGCCGCGGCACGGCTCCACGCGTCGTCGCCGGGCATCGAGATCATCCTCACCGACCTGCACCCCGACCTCGCGCTCGAGCAGCTCCGCGACGGCAGCATCGACGTCGCCGTGGTCTTCAGGTACGACGACGCCGTCCCCGACGATCTGACCTTCCAGCACCTCTTCGACGATCCGATGTGTCTGATCAGCTTGGAGCCAGACCAGACCCTGGCCGATCACCGGGACTCCACGTGGATCGCCGGCTGCGAACGGTGTCGCAAGGAGATGCTGGATGCCTGTCAGGCCGCCGGCTTCACCCCGAGGATCGCCTACACCAGTGACGACCACATGGTCGAGCAGTCCTTGGTCGCGGCCGGCCTCGGCGTGACCACCATTCCCGGGCTCGCGCTCCAGACCTACCGCGCTGCCGGCATCCACGCCTCCGAGGTCCCCACCTTCACACGCCGGATCTCCGTGGCCACCTACGGCGGCCCGCCCCACGCCCCAGCCACGGAAGCCTTCCTCCAGGCACTGTCGCTAACCGCCGACCAGATGTGACCGGGACAGGGGCCCAGCACTGACTGTTCACACAGAGCGACCGAACGACAGGGCCAGATGTCTATGCCAGGGCGTCCCCAACGCGGCGGTATGACTCATCGTGGCGTGTGAGTTGGATCGGATACTACGGATGTGGAGGCACCCAGTCCCGCAGGGCCTGTTCAAGTTCCCGGTCGATCAGGGGGTCAGCACCGTGGCTGGTGGGAAACTGCGTTCACCACACTCGAGTCCCACCGAGGCCGATCGAGCCTCTTTGGTCGAGGAGCTCCACGATGTCCCGTTCGATCTCTACTTCGAAGGCCGCTGCCGCTGTCATTAACGCGATTATCAGCATGGTCGGTCTGGCCGTCTCGATCGCTCCCCTGCCGCTCGGCGCAGACGGCGCGGCGGCCCAGGGCGATCAGCCACCATTCGCCGTACTCATCGTGGGCGTGGTCCTGGCAGTTCTCGGCCTTGTCGGCAGCCTCGGGATCTGGCGTGGTCAGCGCTGGGGTTCGTTCCTGACGATCGGCGTGCGGGCCCTGGACGGGCTCGGGAGGTTTCTGCCGGGGTCACGTCCGGCAGCCTGGTCCTGCGCTCGCTCGCCATCCTCAGTGTCGTCTCGGCAGCACTGGTGATCTACCTGATCCTGCGCCGTGACCGGGTGGCGGCCGCAGTGTGAGTCCCCACCCAGCAACGCGCAGCGAGCGCCACCTGGTGGCGCTCTCTCGCTCGCCGCCCTGCTGCTGCTCGCCGCACTAGTGATGATCTACGTCGTCGTCGGCGTTGTCCTTGGCAGCGGAATCCGAGCCGCTCTCCGCGACCTGGCAGAACGCCGTGGCCCAGCTGCGCCGCAGTAGTCGCCGTCCCCCTGTGGCGTTGGCTCCGGGATCGGGTGCACGACCTCGCGGACTCCTTTCACGAGCCGTACCTAGCGGTCAACGCCCTGTCCACGACGCCGTCGGCACCGACCGCCGACACTGCCTCCGTGATTGCGAAGGCCCTCCACCTGCCCTGGGTCGAGGTAGAGCTGGACGCCACCGGCTGCATCCGGGCAGCCCGGTCCCCGGGAGCGCGATCACCGAGGTGCCCGTCTGCTACCGGGGAGAGACGTACGGCGCCATCCGCGTGGCGGAACGCCGGCCGGGCAGTGGGCTCTCCCCCATCCGACACCGACCTGCTGCAACGAGCTGGCCGACCAGCTCGCGCTGAGGATGGCCGCGGAGCGGGCTGTACGCCGAATCGCCGAGTCCCGTACCGAAATCGTGGCTGCCCGAGAGGAGGAACGTGTGCGCATCCGGCACGATCTCCACGACGGCCTAGCACCGTCGCTGGCCTCGGTCCAGCTCCAGCTGAAGGCACTGCAGCGCGGGCTGCCCGGCGGCGATGTTCGTCGTGAGGTGGTCACCGAGCTGATCGATAGCCTCAGGCATGCTTCCGCGGATCTGCGGCGCCTCGTCTACGGCCTTCGGCCCCCGCTGCTCGACGAAGAGGGTCTTCGGGGCGCGCTCGAGCAACAGTTCGTGGCGATCACCGAGCCGACGGTGCGGGTGTACGTCAGAGACGGTGAGCTCCCCCGCCGCGGTGGAGGTGGCAGTGCTTCGCATCGCGAGCGAGGCGGTGATGAACGCGGTCAAGCACGCCCGGCGCTTCCGGTTCATCGAGGTTGCTGTGGAGCCAGCCGAGCTCGCGGTGTTCGGTTGACGATCACCGATGACGGGATCGGCCTTGCCCCCACCGCGATTCCCGGCGTCGGGCTCTCCTCGATGAGGCAGCGTGCCGAGAGAGCTCGGTGGAACCCTGAGGGTCGAGTCAGCCGGTTCCGGCACGCGAGTTCTCGCCACTATCGGATGGTCCTCATGACGCGAGTGCTGCTGGTCGATGACCACGCCCTGTTCCGCAAGGGCGTGCGCGCGCTGCTCGGGACCATGGACGACATCGAGGTGGTCGGTGAGGCTCAGAACGGTCCCGATGCGATCGACGCATCTCGCTCGACGACACCAGACCTGATCCTGCTCGACCTGCAGATGCCCGGAGGCGGTGGGCTGGAGGCGATCCCTGGCCTGCTCGAGGCCGCCCCAGGAGCGGCCATCCTGGTCGTGACGATGCGTGCGGACGACTCCGCGGTTCGCGAATCCCTCCTACTCGGGGCACGGGGCTACGTCCTGAAGGATGCTGAGGGTGACGACTTCGTCCGAGCCGTCACGTCCGTGGTGCGGGGCGACACCTTCATCGGTCGCGAGGTGGCCCCTCAACTCGCCGGACTACTCAGCAGGCCAACGCAGACACTCCCCTTCTCCGACCTCACCGAGAGAGAGCGGGCTGTGCTCCAGCGCATGGCGCAAGGAAAGAGCAACACCGAGATCGCGCACGACCTACATCTGAGCATGAAGACGGTCCAGAACTATGTGAGCCGCGTCTTCGTGAAGCTCGGCGTCGCAGATCCAGCTCGAGCCATCGTGGCCGCACGCGACGCTCAACTCCACCTCGAGTAGCCCGCCTTCAACCCAGATCCACCTTGCCAAACCTGGCTTCCTGTTTGCGCGGGCACGGCCAGTTTGATCACTTGCGGCGATCAAGGGGCTGCCCTGTTCCCGTAGCCATGACAGCGCGCTCCTGAGTCGCGAGGTGGTGAGAGCCGGGTGCCGCGAAGGGAAACGATCCAGGTGCTCAGGGCCACGGGGCATGTGAGTGCTTTGGATCCGCGCCGGCACCCGGCGGTAGGACGCTCGCATAGCGGCTAGGTGCGAGCGGCGAGGTACGTGTCACAACCAGGCGCCTGAGCCGCATGCACTCATTCAGGAACGACTCGAAGGCGGCTCGATCATGGGTCGGCGCAAGCAATGCACAGCGCGTGACTCTCCGTTCAGCGCACTTGGCGCGCAGTCGTGCATCCATCTCGGAGAGGCAGGAGGTCACCTGTCCAGTTCTGTCAGGTGTCGTCAACTGGGCATGTGTGGCGCCGAGTCTGATGCTCCATCCTCACAGAGCGGAGCAGGGCCATGGACCCAAGTCAGGACACTATTGCCGATTGCCGTCGCACCCCTTTGCGTGCGCGTGGGGCGGGAGCCATCATTGGCGCCGCCGCCTTCCTCGCCGTCGCAGTGACTGCATCAGCAGCGATGGCGGCGCCGCGTGGCGGGACGTTGCCAGCGTCGGTCAACGCGTGGGCGTCGCCCGCCGCCAGCCAGCACAATGCGCGGGTTGCCGAGTACCTGCTGCAGCAGCGCAAGGTATCCAACGAGCACAATGCGTGCGTGGCGGACTATCTCTTGCTCCGGCAAGGGATGTAGGCAGCCGATAGGTCCCTGCACTGATCGGTGAGCGAGCGGCAGGTGGTCTGCCGAGCGGGCGAAGTCGCTCAGCATCAAAGGCCGGATGCCGGCGCGATGGGCGCTGCCAGATCGTTGGACGACACCTGGTGTGTGGTTCGACGCCATGACCGGCGACTGACCGTGCGGGTCGCGTGGCTGCACCCGGCCTCGTGCGCCGGTCCGGTCCCACACGTGCGTCCCAAGGAGCGCTGTCGCCATGTGTTGCTCCGGCTCGGCTCGGCGCCGTGACTCCACGATCGCCGGCATCGATGGGAGCTGTCCATCGCGCGTCGTGCCGACCGACCGCTGAAGGCCCGAGATTGGATCGGCTTCCCTTCCAGTCGGTCAGCGGCGTTGCTGGGTCTGCGATGCCCGTGCCGCGGTCTCGCTGATAGCCGTGGCGAGGGGGATGTGCTCTCGTGCTTGTAGGGCAGCACGGCGCAGCATGCGTTGCGCGGTTCCGGCTCGCCCATGGTCAGGGCGTCCTGCGCTCCACGCCAACGGCAATAGGCCGCATCGTGCGGCCGGTCGATCTTGTCCCATGCGCCAGCCGCCTGCTTCCACAGCGGGATCGATGTGGCGCCTGATAGTCGGGCGTTCTCGGCCCGCCAGGTCTCATGGGTCGCCGCTCCGTCTGCTCGGTGGGTCGACGTGAACACGCTCTCGGGGGCACGCTCGCGAAGCCGCCGCAATGCCGAGCGGTAGCGACCACGTGTGAGGTCTGCCCCCGTGTCGCGTGCAGCGAGGTCGGCGGCGGCTCGGGCCGCCAGGACGAGGGTTGGGCCGCTCAGTGCACCGCTCTCGGTCCCGACGATCTCGTCGAGGAACGTCTGGAGCAAGACGAAGGCACGATCGGGTGCGCGGCTCCAGAGGTCGATAGCAGCCACGTAGTTGACGACCGTGATCCGGGCGATCAGCATTCCGCCAGCGTTGTAGAGGACTGAGGTGGTGTCAGAGCGGAGCGGGCCGAGGCGCGCGTGGGCAGCATCGATGCGTCCGCGCAGTGCGTCGAGGTGTGCGCGTTCCAGGTGAAGCGGCCATCGGTCTTGGTCGAGCGGCAACTCAGT